>NZ_JBBEGL010000008.1:0-191673 GCF_037400275.1 Actinomycetospora aeridis
CTCGTGAGCCGCGTGAACGCGTGGACGGCGCTGCCGGTCGTAACCTCGTGCGAGGGCCGCTCGCCGGTCGTTCTGTGCCGGTAAAGTGCCTAAACGATCATCTTCCTTGGGCGGGTTCAGGATCAGCCGCAAGCGACCGCCAACAGGCCGAGGCCGCGTCCCTGTCGACGGAGTCTCGCTGTCTCTGCGTTGGCCGGCGTGACCTGGTTCCAGACGAGTGCCCTTCACCTTGCTGGCTACATGGGCGGGACGTCCGGTGGCTGTTGGCGGCCTTCGTTGCGCTGGTCGGCGTCGAGCGACCGGGAGTCTCGCCCGAGGTGTTCTTCCAGGAGCGCTTGGAGTGTCGCGCGAGACAGGCCCAGGCGGCGCGCGGTGGTTGTGAGGATGTGCTCGAGATCGGCGCGGGTGTCGTCGTGGCCGTAGAGCAGGTGGGCCGCGCGGATGGCGAACATGTCGGCGAGCACGCTGGTGTCGGCGCCGAACGCGTTCGGGTTGCGGGCGTAGAGGTCGAGTGCGGTGCGGTGCCCGCGCTCGCTGCGCAGGGTGGTGGAGTGCAGCGACCGGAACGGCGGCACGGCCTCGACGATCGCGCCCTCGATCACGGCGTCCAGCACCAGCTCGTCGACGATCAGCACCGACCGGTAGGGCTGGGACGCGAGGGCCTGGTCGAGCAGCGGGCCCTGCGCGAACACTTCCTGCCAGCGGTCGATCTCGCTGATGGCGGGGTCGGTGAGATGGGTCGAGCGGACCGAATTGTGCTGGGCGTGGGAGATGGCGGCGGCGTCGGCGGCGGGGATGGTGTCGACGCAGACGCTGAGCAGGGCGTCGAGCGGGTCGTACCCGGCGTGGTCGGGATGGTTGTGGTGGGCCTGCATGAGTCGCAGGGACTCACGCAGGCCGAATGGCTCGCCCGGGTCGGTCATGGCACAGCTCCTCGAACAACATCAATTGCAATATCGCGTGCGGGCTCGGCGCGCAGGGGCGCACGCGGGCCGGCGGGGGTGGCTCGCTCACGCCTAGAGCCCGTGGTGGTGGCCGCGCGGTGGTTGGCGCTGGTCGGCTTCGCCGACCAGCCAGCTCGCGACCTCGACGAGCTTGATGTTGGTCTCTTGGGAGGAGGTGACCATCATCTGGAACGCCTGGTCGCCGGTGACCGTGAAGCGTTCCATCAGGATGCCCTTGGCCTGCCCGATGACGTCACGGCTGTCAACGGCATGTTGCAGGTGGCGGGCGGTATCGGCGCCGAAGAGCAGCGCTGCGGCCTGCAGCCCGAACAGCGCCGCGGTCAGCCGGGCGTCGGCGTCGAAGGCTTCGGGTTCGGCGGCATAGAGGTTCAGCGCGGCCCGCAGATTCGGCTCGCGGGTCAGCTGCACCGACACCATCGAGCGGTAGCCCTGCTCGACGGCTTGCGGGGCGAACCGAGGCCAGCGCGCCGCGTCGTCCCCGGCGAGGTCGTCGACGATCACCAGACCATCGGAGGGGAGCTGGTCGATGGCGCTGATACAGGGGCCTTCGCGCAGCTCGCTCTGGAGCTGGTCGAGCTTGCTGATCACTCCCGAGGTCGGGTTCTGCGAGCCCAGCAGCCCGTCGGTGGTGGTGGAGATGCCGCCGGCGTCGGCGCCGGGCACGGTCTCCACCGCGGTGAGCACGATTCTGCTCAGCAGCAGGTCAAGGTCGCGGAAGTTGCGGCGGTCGATCAGATCGTGGGCTGCGGATCGCAGGGCGTCCAGCAGCAACTGATCCCTCTGGGGCTCCAAGGGAAGGCCACCTGTTCGAAGCTTGGTGCACACGACGCGCCAGACCCCCACTCGGGGTGGGCTGGGCAGAGCCGAGAGCGACATGCGCTGCGCTCTACCGGTCGGCGAGAAACTCTCCCCGGGGATGCACATGAGGATCGAACCTGTAGAGCGCTCACCCACCAAGGCGAGCACTTCGCGCCACGGTCAACGGCAGGAGTGGTCAACCGTTGTCCGCGGAGAGTACCCGTTGGCCCGCAACCGAATCAGCGCAGGCGTCGCTCGGCGACATGGGCCGAGTTCGGGGTCTCTCCCTCGGCGGCGCGGGCCCTGCCCTGCCGGGCTCGGGGTGGCCCCGCAACCCCTCCAGCGGCAAAGAGCGGCACCTCTGGTCATGCCGGGAACGGGGTTGCGGGGCCGCCCCGAGTCTGGCACCCGTCGGGCGCGTCGTCGTGGGTGAGACCCCGTCCTGACCACCACCCCACCCGCCCCGCCGGTGGTCTTCGTCTGGTGGAGCTCGTGGGGGGCTCTCTCTTGGTTGGTGCCCGGGTCCAGGGCGGAGCGCCTGGCCGCCGGAGGCCGACACCCCTACCGCTGCTGGTCACCGTCGCCCTGGTCGTGGCCGCCGCTTCGCACCGTCTGCGGCCCGGTAGCCGGGGAGCGCCCGACGCACGGGTCGAAGACAGGAGTGCGGAAGGGCGCGGACCGGCGCAGCCGGGCCGCGCCGGCGCGCCAGCGCCGGCCCCGCACCTGGCGGGTGGTGTCCGGTGAGCGGGCGGGTTCTCGGTAAAGGGGCAATAGGTCTTCGCCGGGACCGACGGCGCCGGGAAGGCATCGGTCCACGCCCCTCCGAGAAGATCGCAGCGGCTCGCGCCGGTCGGGATCAGCGGTGGACGCGTCGGCGTCAGCTCCGCCGGATCACCAAGCTGCGGCGCTGCCACAACTGCGGCCACTCCACGACCACGGCGGAGTCGGGTCCGACGCTCGGGGTGATCACCAATCCGGACGGCTCCCGCTCCGCGGCCTACGGCGGGCTCACGACCTGCGGGTCGGTGTGGGTGTGCCCTGTGTGCGCCGGGAAGATCGCCACCCGCCGCGCCGACGATCTCGCCACGGTGATGCGTGCGGTGGACGACGCCGCTGGGTCGGCGTTCATGCTCACCCTGACCATGCGCCACGACCGCGGCGACCGTCTCGGGCTCTCCCGCGAGGACCGTTCCCGACGCGCCGAGCTCGAGGACCGCGCCGCGATGCGTGACGTCGCCGAGGCCAACGGCTGGGACGTCGACGAACGCGCCGCCGAAGCCGAAGAGATCGAACTCGCCGACATCCGCACCCGCGAGGGCGTGTGGGACGTGCTCGGCTACGCCTGGTCCGCGGTCACCTCCGGGTCGGTGTGGACCAAGGACGCTGAGAGCTTCGGCGGGCTGCTCGGCTGGGCCCGCGCCGTCGAGGCCACCTGGTCGGAGCACAACGGCTGGCACCTGCACATCCACGTCCTGCTCTGCTTCGCCGAGCAGGTCTCCGCCGACCTCGTCGCCGCCTCGATCGGCGCACGGATGTTCGGCCGGTGGCGCCGCGCCCTGGAACGCAAGGGCTACTCCGCCTCCGAAGAGCACGGCTGGGACCTGCGCCGCGCCCAGCTGGGCGACGGCGACCTCGCCGACTACTTCGTGAAGATGGCCCACGAGGTCACCAGCGGGCACCGCAAGGAGAGCAAGCGGGCCCGCGGGGGCTGGACCCCGATGCAGCTGCTCGGCGAGGCCGTCGACACCTACGAGGTCAACGCGCTCGCGCGCTGGTGGGAATGGGAACGATCCTCCGAGGGCCGGCGCCAGCTCACGTGGTCCACCGGCCGCCGCGACCTGCGCGCCTTCGCCGGGCTCGGCAAGGAAGCCACGGACGAGGAGATCGCCGAAGAGGACCAGGAGGCCGACGTCCGCCTCGGGCTGACCGCCGACGGCTGGGACTGGCTACGCCGCACCCAGCGCGAACCCGAGCTTCTGACCGTCGCCGAGCGCTACGGGCTCGACGGCGCCCGACACTGGCTCCATCGCCACGGCCTCACCTGGACCGAAGCGACACCGTCACCAGGACCACCACCCGAGATCATCCAGCCCTACGGCTGGCGCACTGATGCCCGCGCTGTCCTCCCTCGCGCCCGCTCCTAGAGTCGTCGGCATGCAGGAGCGTCCCGGCCCGACCGTCGCCGCGGACCTCGCGCGCCGTTTGCTCGCGCCTCTCGGCGCGCGCTGGGAGCACACCCAGCAGGTCGCCCGACGTGCCGCCGAGCTGGCCCCATCAGTGCCGGAAGACGAGCGAGACCTCCTCGTCGTCGCTGCCTGGTGGCACGACCTCGGATACGCCCCGGAGCTGGTCCAGACCGGCTTCCACCCGATCGACGGCGCGCGTTACCTCGCCAGTCAGGGCCACTCCCCCCGGCTCTGCGCTCTCGTCGCCCACCACTCGGCTGCCACGTATGAGGCCGAGGAGCGCGGGCTCACCGAGGAGCTGGCCGACTGGCCCCGCGAAGAAGGGGCCGTCGCGGACGCGCTCTGGGCCGCGGATATGACCACAGGCCCTCGCGGGCAACGCTTCGACTACACCGAGCGCCTGGCCGAAATCCTTGCCCGCTACGAAGCCGACTCCATCGTCGGCCGTGCCATGAGCCGTGCCCAACCCGACATCGCAGCCGCCATCGAGCGCACCGACCAGCGCCTCGCAGCCGTCGCTTAGACGATCTCCGGGCTCGTCGCCCCGCTCAGTGCCGCCTCGATCCGGCGGCGCATCGTCGGATGGATCGACAGCTCGGGCACCTCGTTGGGTTCGACCCACCGGGCGGCCTTGGTCTCCGTGCCGTCCTCCCGCGGCTCGCCCGAGACGTACCGAGCGTGGAAGCACACTGAAAACTCCTGCCGGACCTCGCCGTCGTCGTAGACCATCACGTGCCCCGGGTCGGTGTAGATGCCGACGAGCCCGGTCACCTCCACGTGCACTCCGGTCTCTTCCTCTACCTCCCGGACTGCCGCATCTCGGATCGACTCCCCGAGGTCCATGGCACCGCCCGGGAGGGCCCAGTAGTCGTTGTCGATCTTGTGGATGAGTAGGAGGCGCCCGCCCCCATCACGGACTGCCGCAGTAACCGAGGGCACGACGCTGTTTGCCGCAGGCGCCGTTGGGTCGTCGTAGTAGTCAGTACGCGCCATCTTCACATCATGCCTCGGTTGCCGTCTTGTGGTTCCCGGAGGTCAGCTAGATTGCGGTCGAGCTGCACGGTGGGAAGAGTTCAACCCTCAGTATCGAGAGAATCACGCAGTGATTTGAAGGTCTTCCTCCTTGATAGCTCGCCCTCGGGTCGCGATTGAGTCTGCCTCTGCACGTGACGCAAGATAGTCTTGGACTTCGCGGTGTTTAAATTCGAAAGCCCCGCCACTCACCCGGAGGAAGCCGGCTCTGGCGCAGTCGTTAAGGAAGAGCGTGAAGCGTAAGGGTAAGCCGAATTTCTTTGCGCCGAGGTGTACCGCTGCAAGATACCTTACGTACATCGAAGTCATAGGAACGGCGAGCAAAATCATCGTCCCGAAGACGGATGCGATATAGAGTCCATATATTGGATAGTAGTAGAGCGCGAAGTAAGAGCCCACCACGATTCCGAGCGCCAGCGACACCCTGGTGTCGTCACGCAAGTAGGTGTTGGGCCCTAGAGAAGCTGCAGTGTTGGCCGGAGCAGCTGCAAATCGGAGCACAACGAAGACAATGGCAGAGAGGCCGAAGGTGGCACCGAAGAAGAGTCCGTTGAGCAAAGCGGAAGGGACGCCAACAATTGCGCCGCCGATGACAGCAAGCGCCGTAACTCCTATCGCGGGGAGTGGGCGGCGGAACATCTCAAATCTGAAAGTGTAGGTTCGCTTTCGGCGAGCTGCATACATCGTACAGATCAACATTATTGTGGCGTAATTGGTCATGACTGCGAAATATGTGAAAGTCGTGAAACCTGGCTCTGGTCTAGCAAAGGGAAGGTTGCCAATGACGGCGAAAGGCACATGCATGACCGCCCACGCGGCTAGAGCATGCCGAGCCCGTACAGATCGTTCGTTGAAGAACAGCCACCACTGATCTGTAGCTATCTGTCCCGATGCTCGGCTTTCGCTCTTGTTGCTCGACATGATCAGCGCCAACGCAGACAGACAAGCGACCGCGCGAGAGGTTTGCATGCGTAAAGCTGGGCCTAGAACGATTCTTGAGGCTACCAGGCTCTTCATGAGGACATCGCGAACTCGTAAGTCGTACTCCTCCCAGCGGAGATTTTTCTCCGTTGACTTTGGCAATAGCGATAGCGGGTCGCCGCCTTCGTGAAGAAAATATGAAGTTGCATTTAGCCGCCACGGCGTACTCAGTGACCGAGCGATCTTGCTATTCGACGTCCTGACTTCCGATAGGACTGGGCGCCAGAGGTCTTTTTGATCGGTGGTGCGAAATTGTTCCTCTATGTACTCGACGATCCAGCGGGAGTGATCGATTCAATACTAACCACGTCGGCATTGCGAATTTGACGCGATGTCAAATCGAGCTTCCCTGCGATAGGACGAGATGCTATTACAACATGACTTCCTGGCGTTAGCGCGATGTACGTGTTGATTCGATCGATGGCTGCCTGCGCACGAGGGTTCGACAAGTCTTTTTGATCGTCCATCTCGTCCAGGCCGTCGATCACAGGGAAGACCCGCCGAGATTCGACTACGCGCTGGGCAAACTTGTTCGCCAGCCGGAAGCGTTGGGCCACCTGCTCTGCGAACCATTCGTCTAGATCATTCGTCGCTAAGCTCCACGATTCCGCACTCACGAAGATCGGGACCGGTGTCTTCACGCTGCCGATGACCCCGCCACTCGCACGGAGACGTTCAAGTAGTCGAGTCGAGAGGGTGAGCGCCAAGATAGTCTTGCCACTGCCTGCCGCGCCTAAGATCACGAGTCGTCGAGAAGTTTGACTAGTGAAATACGACTCGATGTCAGAGAAGCTATTTTCTTTGCGTCTAGCGCGCTTCTCCTTCTTCGATCGTTTTTCTCTACTCATAAACCGGAAGTTGGCCGAGCGAATTTCTGGTATGTCTGTCCGGAGTAGCTGCGCTAGAAGTTCTTGGTCTTGTCGCGCTGCTACGTGAGCTATGGAGTCGACGCCTCGTTCCAGCTGCTCTTCAGTTGGCGCTCGGAGTGAGGCGATCCTGTCCGCAACTAGAATGATGATGCCGACGGCACCCGCCGTAAAAGCAAGAATATTCGCCCAGCCGACATAGCCATTGAACGCTTCAGTTAGTTCTCTGTCGCGCCATGCGAGGTACGGAAGGATGAGAGCGGGAGTCAAGAGGGCTGCGGCTACCAGAACCCAGGCTACGATCCTCGCCATCCGAAATCTGTCCACCAGAAGAATCATCCCCCCGAGGAAATTGAATCCTCGTCTCGGCCCTCTTGAAGATCGTATCTCATGCAAGTATTGGGGCGATTGCAGGCCGGTAGGTCCGCGTGTCTACCGCGAGTGGCCGGTCGCCGCAAGGTTCCATACTTCCTCGAAAGATCGCATATAGTGGTCCCACGTTCGCCCGCCAGGCACCCGCCGAAGATGCAGAACCGGCGACTGGCCGGCTGGTGCGCCCCACGCATGGCCGTTGACGAGTAGGTCTTGGTCGAAGCGGAACAGCGAGTTGTAGAGAGTGGTGTCGTGGGTGCGGACCTCGACGCCGCGGACATCTTCGATGTCCCGCAGGTAGCGGCGATGAAGCTGGATGCGGCCCTGTAAACCGCCGGTGGTGCCTTCCTCCTCGGCTCGGAGCGCGACGGCCGGCGAGGTCTCGTCTCCGAGCAGAATGCGCACTCGGACGCCGGCAGCGGCCTTCTCGCGGATGACGGCGGTGAAGTCGTACTGCTCGAAGAGAAACGAACCGGCGTAGACGAGGATGTCGATGGCTTCGCGGGCGCTGGTGATGAGCTGGGTCCAAGTGTCGTGCGGGATCGAGGCTCGGGTCGGGTGCATCTCCAGCAGCTCGGCGACGCTCGCGGATTGGGTGGCCGGCGAGTCCAGGACCTCGGGCCAGATGTATGCCTCGTCCACGCCCAGTGCGCCTGCGACCGCGACCCGGTGCGTGCGGTGCGGTAGCCGGCCCTTGGTGATCCATCGTTCGACGGTCTTGGCGTCCACGCCCACGTGCTCGGCCAGGTCGGCCGTACGCATGCCCGCAGACACGATCGAGCCGCGGAGGCGCTGGTTCGTCGACATGGGGACCCCAAGGGACGTTCGATTACTCTTAGGGACACTTTATCTCGCTGAGGACGTCCCGTCACGTCCCTTCTTGGTGGTGCTGGTGTCCCCCGCGTTCGCCGTCTCCTGGTGATGCACAGCACGAGCGGCCACGCCGCCCATCACCAGGAGCCAACGACATGCCTTACGACATCTCCGCCCCGATCGACACCAGCCGGCTCAACGCCATTGCCACCGGCCACGGCGCGACCATGGAGCGCTGGGAGGACACCCCGACCGGCCGCCGGTCCTCGGGCCAGCCGCTGATCGACGAGGCCACCGGCGCCCCGGTCCGTATCTACGACGTGATGCTGCCGACCGGCCGCGACGGGCGCCACGAACTGCACGGCATCCGCGTCGTGTCCCACGAGGCACCCGAGCTCGCGCCCTACTCCCCCGTCGAGCTGGTCGGGCTCTGGGTCCGCGTCAAGCCCGCCCGCAACGGCGGTAAGGGCGTCGAGGTCAGCTTCTCCGCCGAAGCCATCCGCCCGGCCGCCGACGCTGCACCCGCCACCCGTCGCCGCTCCGCCGACACCTCCGAGGCGGCGTAGGTCGTGGGCTGGCAGACGCACGCGGCGTGCCGCGACACCGACCCCGAGCTGTTCTTCCCGCCGTCCGAGGACGACACCAGCACGATCGTCGCCCGGGCGCGCATCGCCATCGCCCCGATCTGCGGGCGCTGCCCAGTCGCGACCGAGTGCCTGCGCTGGGCGCTCGACACCGGCCAGGACCACGGCCTGTGGGCCGCCACCACACCCACGGACCGGCGCGCCATCCGCCGCGCCCGCCTGGCCGGCGTCCCCGACCCCGTGGCCGACGCCGAGCCCATGTGCTCGGGCTGCGCGCTGCTGTTCCCCATGCCCTCCGTGGATGGCGCGCTCTGCGCCGCCTGCATCGAGAGGAGCGCCTGATGCCCGCCCTCGAGCACGTCCAGCCCCTCGAGCACCGGTCGGGGCGTACTAACGTTCCCGGCGCGCACGGGTTCCTCGGCCGGCTGCGCCGGCGCCGCGCCCAGCGCGAGCACGAGGCATCGGTGATCTGCTTCGCCAATGCTCTGCGCGGGATGTTCCGGGACGCCTGCGCCGGGATCGGCCTGTGCCAGTACGTCTCGGTCGCCGCCGGGATCACCGTCAGGACGCCACGAGTCGCAGAAGTACGGCTCGGCCCGCCCACCTCGTTCACCGTCGAGCTGATGGCCGGCCAGGAACCGGCCGACTTCACCTCCAAGGACCGCGGGCCCCGGCTAGCCCACACCCTCGGTGCCCACGGGCTGCGGGTCGAACCGGTCGCCGGCCGATGGGTGCGTATCCACCTGCTCGACGCCGACCCGCTGCGCGACGGGTTCGGGCTGCCCTCCCTCGCGGTCGCCACTGGTGCCGAGTCGGTGATCCTCGGGCGTACCGAGGACGCCACCACTCTCGGCCACGCCATCGCCGACCCCGCCCACCTCGGGGTGCAGGGCCAGAACGGGTCGGGCAAGTCCGCGTTCTGCTACGGGCTGCTCGCCCAGCTCGCCGCCGCCCCCGATGTCCTCGTGACCGGCTCGGACATCACCGGTCTGCTGCTCGGCCGGGCCTGGGACGGCACCGCCCACCGAGCACATCAGGTCGTCGGTACCCAGGACATCGCCGCCCACGCGGTCCTGCTTGAAGACCTCGTGGCCGAGATGGACCGCCGGCTGGAGACCATCCCGCCCCGCCGGGACACGATCCGGCCCTCGCCGGCCACGCCGATCGTGCTCGTAGTCCTGGAGGAGTTCCCCGGCCTGCTCCGCGCCGCGGATGCGCTCCCGAAGCCCAAACGCGGTGAGGGCATCCCGGTCGGCGACCGCATCCGCACCGCCGTGCTGCGGCTGCTCTCCGAGGGTCGCAAGGCGGCGTTCCGGGTCTTGATGCTCGCCCAGCGGTTCGAGGCGACCGCCGTCGGCGGCGGCTACGCCCGCGACCAGTTCGCCCTGCGGCTCTCGTTCCGGGTGCCGGCCGACTCGCTGGAGATGCTCCACGGGGCGGACGCCCGCCCGCTTGGGCAGGAGCACGCCAACGCTGCGCCGGGCGTGGCCTACCTGTCCGGGCTCGGGCGCGACTGCGAACGCATCCGGGTGCCCTACCTCGGTGAGTACGGCGAGTACGTCGACCGCGTTCAGCGCTTCGGACGGCGGGCCGAGTCGTGAACCTGATCGCGATCGTCATCATCGCCGGCCTAGTCACGGCTCTGCTCGTCAAGAGCCACCGCGCCGCGCCCGCGCTCGTGTCCGGAGTCATCACCCTCGTCCTGCTCTTCGCCGCCTTCCCGACGCTTGGGCCCGCCGTGTCGAGCAGCGCCGGCGAGTTCGCCCGTCAGCTCGGCGCCGCCACCGAC
The DNA here is from genome assembly GCF_037400275.1 of Actinomycetospora aeridis. Taxonomy (NCBI): domain Bacteria; kingdom Bacillati; phylum Actinomycetota; class Actinomycetes; order Pseudonocardiales; family Pseudonocardiaceae; genus Actinomycetospora; species Actinomycetospora aeridis. Next base: position 10,387 of record NZ_JBBEGL010000008.1, read on the forward strand.
CGCGCCGCCGACGTCCCGGAGAACACCCGATGACCACCATCGCCCAGCACCTCGATGCCGCCGCGGAGAACATCCGCCAGGCCAACCACGCCAGCCGCGAGCCGGTCACCAGGCCCGACGCCTACGCCGTCGTCGGCTCGCTGGCCGAGCTCGTCCACCGGCTCTCGCAACTCCTCGACTACCTCGCCCGCGGCCTGGGGTGCGCCGACCCCGCCGATCACTACGACGACCGCGGCCACGACCCGATCGGTGCCCTGCTCGCCGCCCAAGACGACCTCCGGGCCGCCGACGCGGCCGCCAGGACGCTCGCCGGCCATCTCGACCACGCCCACAACCACCTCGGCCATCTCGGCCGGCGCATCACGGAGGACTGACCGATGAACCCACGACTGGCGAAGCTCTGGACCGTCCAGGACCTCGCCGACTTCCTCGACGTCCCGGTGAAGACGATCTACTCGTGGCGATCGGCCGGCTACGGGCCCCGGGGCAAGAAGGTCGGCCGCTACGTCCGCTACGACCAGGCCGACGTCGAAGCCTGGTTCGACAGCCTGACGGACGAGGTGGCTTAGCAATGGGCCGGCCGCCGATGCCCATCGGGTCGCACGGCAAGGTGCGCCTCTACCCCTACGGGTCGGGCTTCCTGGCCTCGACGAAGTTCCGGGACCTCGACGGCGTGGTGCGCAAGGTCGACCGGACCGGGAAGTCACGGGCGGCGGCCGAGCGGAACCTCAAGAAGGCGTTGCAGGAGCGCCAGCCGCAGACCGGTTCGTCGATCACCGGCGACACGAAGGTCGCGGTCCTGGTCGACGTGTTCCTGGCGGAGACCAAGCGCCGGCGCCGAGGGACGACGTACGACACGTACGCCTTCCACGCGCGCAACAGCGTCGTCCCCGCGCTCGGCCAGCTTCGCGTCCGCGAGGCCACGGTCGCCCGCCTCGACGCCTTCTTCCGCACGTGCGAGAAACGACTGTCCGCGAACACGGTCCGCAGCGTCCGAACGGTCGTCTCCGGCGCCATGTCCCACGCCGCCCGACTCGGCGCGATCCCCACCAACCCGGTCCGCGACGTCGGCCGCATCGAGGGCACCAAGTCGGACGCCCGTGCGCTGACTCGGTCGGAGCGCGTCGACCTGCTCGCTCGGCTCGACGACGACGAGGAGGCGTTCCGGTTCGACGTCCCGGACCTCGTGCGCTTCATGCTCGCGACCGGCTGCCGCATCGGCGAAGTGATCGCCGTACAGGACGACGCGTTCGACTGGCACGCACAGACCGTCGCGGTCCGGGCCAACATCGTGCGCGTCAAGCAGGTCGGCCTGGTTCGCCACGAGGGCAAGACGTTCTCGGCCCAGCGGGTGCTGCCCCTGCCGGGCTTCCTGCTCGCGACGCTCAAGGAGCGCCGTCCCGACGACGTGACGCCAGGCTCGATGGTCTTCCCGAACACCCGCGGTCACGCCCTCGGCCGCGGGTCCTGGCGCGACCCCCACAACACCGGCCACCGACTCCGGACCGCTCTCGACCGCGCCGGGTACGGATGGGTCACCAGCCACGTCTTCCGCAAGACCGCCGCCACGATCCTCGACCAGGCCGGCCTCTCCGCGCGAGCCATCGCCGGCCACATCGGGCACGCCCGGCCGTCGATCACGCAGGACGTCTACATGGACAAGCGAGCCGCTGGACGCGAGGCCGCCGACGCCCTCGACGCCGCTCTGGGTTCGGACGACGAGGAGGAAAAGTGACGATAAAGTGCCTGCGCGATCTTGGTCGTGATCCTCGGCACGCCGCTGCCCTGCGGAGATGGTGGGGCAGGTCGGGCTCGAACCGACGACCTGACGGATTATGAGTCCGCTGCTCTGACCAGCTGAGCTACTGCCCCCCGGTGCCGTGCACACGCGGGGCGTCCACGACCGGGCGAACAATACGACACCGGACCGGACCCCTCGGACGCCTGGACGAGCAAGATCTGTGTCTGTGGAGCGAACGCTCCGCTGAGCGGGACATCCGCTCCGGGAACTCGGATCTTGCTCGTGAACGGCCGCGGCCAGTGACCACGGCGTGACCGCCCGTTACGACGCCGTGACGTCACCGAGATCCGCAGCGACGTCGCCCGACAGGCCCTCGACGTGCGCGTTCGACGGCGGGTCGCGACGAGCGGCGCCGACGCTTCGTGATGATCTCGTTACCGAGTCCCGAATTGGGCCGTTCTGAGTTGAATCGGCAGGCGAAGGGCGGCGATGGTTCCGCCGTCCGGGTCAAGCCTGGCCTAGACAGCTCCCCAGTCCTGATCGGGAAGGACCCCCATGAAGAAGAGCACGATGCGCCTCGCGTTCGCCGCCGTCGCCGTCCCCGCGGCCGTCACCGGCTTCGCCGCGCCGGCGGCCAACGCGGTCGAGCTGGCCCCGTACGCGCACCAGCTCGACAAGGACGTCGCGGCCACCGAGGCCGAGGTCGGTGCCGTCCTCGACGACCTGGGCCTCGAGGCCGCGGAGTAGGTCGCAGCACCAGGCACGACAGCGACTGCCGCGAGGGCCCGGGTCGACGCCGACCCGGGCCCTCCGTGCGTCCGAAGCATCCCCCTGCCCCCTGGACAGCGGGCGGTTCGCCGACGACGCTGGTGCCACGTCACCCCGATCATCTCGGAGGCCGCCATGCGCCTGGGACGTCGACTCTCCGCCGGCATCGCCGAGGACCCGCCCGCGCCACCGGACACCCCGGAGGTCACCCCGGAGGTCGGCGAGACCGTCGAGCACCTCACCACGGAGCACCGTGAGCCGGCCGAGCAGCTGGTCGATCGGTAGACACCGCCCGCGGCCGGACGGGCCGCTCACCGGGTACAAGATCGCCTACCCGATGATCTCCGCGGACACGCGCCGCGGGGGGTTCAACGGCGTCGCCCTGGGCCGCTCGCAGGTCTACGGCGCGGTCGCCGACGCGGTGTGCATCCAGAGCCCGCGCCACCGCTGCCCCTCCTCGTGGTGCGACTGCGGGTTCTACTGCTTCCACGCCCTCGACGACGCGCGCGACCTCGCGTGCGACCCGCAGTACCAGCACTGCGTGCTGCTCGAGATCGCCGCGTCCGGGCGGTTCGTGCGCTACGAGCTGGGCCTGCGCTACGCGCGCCAGACCGTCCGCTCGGTGCGGCTGGGGCGTTGTGGCTGTGGGCGGGCGGCGGCGGCGCTCGCCGACGGCGGGCCGGGCGTCGTGGGCTGGCGGCGGCTGCACCCGGTGTGCGGGCTGTGTGCGGGGCCGCGTCCCGTCGTCACCCCGGAGGCGTTCGGGGTGCTCTGCGGGAACGTGCCGGTGCGCGCCGAGGAGCCGGAGGACGCCGGCGCCCCCCTCGGGGTGGTCGGCGCGGAGGTCGACGAGGCGACGCTGGTGCCGCTGCTGAGCGCGGAGGTGGCCCTGCTGCAGGCGCGGCTCGACCAGGTCCAGAGCCGTCTGGAGCAGCTGACGCACCGCTCGGACTGACGAGCACCCCTCCGCGTGGGTGACCGGCGCCGTTCGGGTAGGGAGGAGACGTGACCTCCCTCGAGCTCGGTCCCGTGCTGCGCCACGTCGGGACGACGACGGCGACGATCTGGGTGGAGACGAGCGCGCGCTGCGTCGTCGAGGTGCTCGGCACCAGCGCGCCGACGTTCGAGGTGTGCGGGCAGCACTACGCGCTCGTCGTCGTCGAGGGGCTCGAGCCGGCGTCGTGCCTGCCCTACGAGGTGCGGCTCGACGGCGAGCTCGTCTGGCCGCTCGAGGGCACGGGGACGCCGCCGAGCTACCTGCGCACCCGCGCCGAGGCCGACCACACCGGGCGCCTGCGGTTCGTCTACGGGTCGTGCCGCTACCCCCCGACCGACGACCCGGAGCTCGAGGCGTCGCTCGGCATCGACGCGCTCGACGCCTTCGCGACACGCCTGATGGACGAGGTCGCGGCCGCGGACGACGCGGCGAGCGTGCTGCCCGACGCCCTGTGCCTGCTGGGCGACCAGGTCTACGCCGACGAGATCACCCCCCGCACCGAGCGGTGGATCCGCGAGAACCGCGACCCCGACGACCCGGACGGGCCGGGACTCGAGATCGCGGACTTCGGCGAGTACTCCCACCTCTACAGCGAGTCGTGGAGCGACCGGGAGCTGCGGTGGCTGCTCTCGACGGTGCCGACCGCGATGATCTTCGACGACCACGACATCCGCGACGACTGGAACACCTCCCAGGCCTGGCGCGACGAGATGGCGGGCAAGCCGTGGTGGCCCCAGCGGATCCGGGCGGGGCTCGCGTCGTACTGGGTCTACCAGCACCTGGGCAACCTCGACCCGGCCACGCGCGACGCCGACCCGCTCTACCGGAAGGTCCTCGAGGCCGACGGCGACGTCTACGACCTGCTCGCCGACTTCGCCGCCCGCGCCGACGCCGAGGTGGGACAGCCGACCGGCGTGCGCTGGAGCTACCGCTGGGACCTCGGGCGCACACGACTGCTCATGGTCGACACGCGGTGCGCCCGGGTGCTCAACGCGCAGGACCGCCTGATGATCAACGACCACTCGTTCGCCTGGATCGAGGAGAGCGCGTCCGACGGCGAGGTCGACCACCTGCTGATCGGTTCCTCGATCCCCTGGCTGATGCCGCCCGCGGTCAGCCACGTCCAGTCGCTCGACGAGTGGGCCGCGGCCCGGGGCAGCAAGCTCGCGGAGACCGTGCGCCAGGCCGTCGACCTCGAGCACTGGCCGGCGTTCCGCGCCTCGTTCGACCGGCTCGCCGACCTCATCCGGGGCGTCGCCTCGGGTCCGGCCGCCCCCGCGACGATCTCCGTGCTCTCCGGCGACGTCCACCACAGCTACGCGGCGGAGGCCCGCTGGTCGTCGCCGACGCGGTCGCGGGTCTACCAGCTGACGTGCTCGCCGGTGCGCAACGGCGTCCCCTGGTTCATGGAGTACGTGTTCGCGCTCGGGTGGTGGCGGGGCCTGACCGGCGCGCTCTCGCGGGTGTCGCGGGCCGCCGGGATCGGCGAGCTGCCGCTGGACTGGACGACGATCGGCGGGCCGTGGTTCGGCAACGCGGTGTCGACGCTGGAGACCTCCGGACGCGACGCGCGCCTGCGCGTGGAGCGCTCCGGTGCCCGCGGTGGTCTCGAGGCGGTCGCGGAGCTCCCCCTGACCTGAGCGTGGTGGCCGTGGTGAGCGTGGTGGGCGTGGTGATCGTGGTGGGCGTGTCAGCCTGGCGGCCACGCTGACACCCGACGTCAGAAAAGCCACCCGCTCGATCGGACCCGCGATCCGGGGGAACCGTCGGAGCACCGGCTGCGTCGAACCCCACAGACGGAACCTGTGGGCTCCGTCCGTGTCGCTGCCCGCCCGGGCGGCGGGGCCGTTCTACGGTCGAGAGTCGAGCAGCGGAGGGAGCACCGGCGTGCGGTTCGTGCACACCGCCGACTGGCAGCTCGGCATGAGGCGGCGGGTCCTGGGGGCCCGGCCGCCCAAGGAGGCCGCCGCGGGGGTCACCGGGGAGGCCCAGGCCCGCTACGCGCAGGCCCGGCTCGACGCCGTCGCCGCCCTCGGGCGCCTCGCCGACCAGCGCGACGCCGCGTTCGTCCTCGTGTGCGGTGACGTGTTCGAGTCCAACCTCGTGGGTCCCGACGTCGTCGCCCGCGCCTGCGAGGCGCTCGCGTCGTTCCGCACGCCGGTGCTGCTGCTGCCCGGCAACCACGACCCCGCCGACGCCGCGTGCGTGCTCCGCCGGCCGGACTTCGCGCGCCGCCGCCCCGCGCACGTCACGGTGCTGGACTCGCCGGGGGTGCACGAGGTGGCGCCGGGCATCGAGGTCGTCGCCGCGCCGTGGCGCTCCAAGCACCCGCTCACCGACCTCGTCGGCGAGCAGCTCGCCGACCTCGGGCCCGCCCCGCCAGGAACGCTGCGGGTGCTGGCCGGCCACGGCGAGCTCGACGTCCTGGACCCCGACGACGACGAGCCCGCGCGCATCCGCCGCGACGGGGTGCTCGCCGCCCTCGGCGACGGCCGCATCCACTACGCGGCGCTGGGCGACCGGCACTCGACGTGGGTGGACGCCGCCGACGACCGCATCCGCCACCCGGGCACGCCGGAGGTCACCGACTTCGACGAGGTCGACCCGGGCAACGTCCTCGTCGTCGACCTCGACGAGCACGCCGCGGCCGTCGCCACCGAGCGGGTCGGGTGCTGGTCGTTCGTGCGTCACGACACGCGCCTCGACACCGACGACGACCTCGAGCGGCTCGACGCCTGGCTCGCCGCGCGTCCCGACAAGGAGCGCGCCGCCGTGCGGCTCGCGCTGGTCGGCACGCTGTCGCTGCGCCAGCGCAGCCACCTCGACGACCTCCTCGCCGCGCACGGCCACGCCTTCGCCGCGGTGGAGGTGCTCCCCCAGCACTCGGACCTCGCGACCGTGCCCGACGACGCCGACCTCGCCGATCTCGACCTGCACGGCTTCGCCGCCGACGCCGCCACCGAGCTGTTCGCGGCGGCGGGCGGGTCCGACGGAGGCGCGGACACCGAGGCCCGCGACGCGTTGCGCCTGCTGCACCGCCTCGTGGGGAGCGACCGGTGAGGCTGCACCGCATCCGCCTGCGCGACTTCCGCGGCGTGCACGACCGCGAGGTCACGCTCGCCGAGCGCGGGGTCACGGTCCTGCAGGGCGACAACGAGGTCGGCAAGACCTCCACGGTCGCCGCACTCGACCTGCTCTTCGATGCCGCCGACTCCTCGCGTCGTGCCGAGATCCGCGCCGCCCAGCCCTCGGGTGTCGACGCCGGCCCCGAGGTCGAGGCCGAGGTCTCCACCGGCCCCTACCGCTTCGTCTACCGCAAGCGCTGGCTGCGCCGCCCGCGCACCGAGCTGACCGTCCTCGCCCCGTCGTCCGAGCAGCTCACGGGCGCCGAGGCGCACGCGCGGGTGTCGGCGATCCTCGACGAGACCATGGACCGCGTGCTCTGGCGCGGCCTGCGGGTCGAGCAGCACACCGCCGTGGGGCAGGCCGACCTCGGCGGCCAGGACGCGCTGACCCGCGCGCTCGACCGGGCGGCGTCCGGGGCCGTCGGTGCCGCGAGCTCACCGCGCCCGGATCCGAGTGTCGACGACGGCCTCGTCGAGCGGGCCGTCGAGGAGCTGCGGCGCTACCGCACCCCCGGGGGCCGCGCGACGGGCGAGCTGCGCCTCGCCGAGGTCCGTCGCAGCGCGGCGGAGGCCGAGCACGAGCGCTGCCGCACCGCGCTGGAGGCCGTCGAGCGGGACGTCGCCGTGCGCGACCGGCTCGACGCCGACGTGGCGACGGTCCGGGCGCGGCGCCGGGCCCACGCCGCCGAGGTGGCCGAGCTCGAGGACCGCTGGTCGGGCCTGCAGTCCCGGCTGCGTGAGGTCGAGACCGCCCGCTCCCGCGCCGTGCTCGCCCGCGAGCGCGCGGACTCCGCCCGCGAGCGCCGCGCGTCGCGCGACGCCCTGGTGGCCGCGCTCGGGGCGGACGCCGACGTCGTCACGCGGGCGGCCGAGGCGCTCGCCGCCCACGAGGGCGAGCACGCCGCGGCCCGCGACGAGCGCGACGCGCGCCGCGCCGCCGACACCGCCGCCCGCAACGAGGCCGGCGCCGCGCGGCGGCGCGCCGACGACGCCGCCCGCGCCGTGTCCGCAGCCCGGGACCGTGCCGAGCTCGCCGACCTCGCCGACCGGCTGCAGCGCGCCGAGGTGGCACGGACCGGCCTGGCGGCGGCCGGACGTGTCCTCGCGGCCACCGCCCTCGACGCCGACGACCTCGCCGGGCTCGAGGACCTCGCGCGCGACCTGGTGCGCGCCGAGGCCGCCCGCGACGCCGCCGCCGCACGTCTCGAGCTGACGGCGCCCGCCGGGCTGACCGTGCTGGTCGACGGCACGGAGGTCACCCTCGGGGCGGGCGAGACCCGCACCCTGCCGGTGGCGGGCTCGCGCGCGCTCTCCGTGCCGGGCGTGCTCGACGTGCGGGTCCGCCCTGGCCTCGACGAGGCCGGCCGTGACGACGCGGTGCGCGAGCGGCAGCAGGCACTCGCGGAACGCTGCGAGGAGCTCGGGGTCGCCGGCGTGGAGGACGCCCGGGTCGCCCGGCGCGAGGCCGACGACGCCGAGCGCCGCGCCGAGGAGCACCGCGCCGCCCTCGCCCGCGAGCTCGCCGGTCACGGCGACGCGACTGCCCTGCGCGCCGCCCACGACGCGATCCGGGACCGTCTGGGCGAGGACATCCCGGAGGGCGACGCCGACGTCCCCGCACTCCGCACCGCCGCCGACGCCGCCCGCGACGCCGCCGACCAGGCCGCGCGGGCCGCCGACGAGGCCGCCGCGGCGTGCCGGGCCGCCGAGGACGCGGTGCGCGACGCCGACACCCGGGCCGCGGTGCTGGCCGAGCGCGCCGCCGACGCCCGCCACGCCCACGCCCGTCGCGCCGAGGAGCTGCGCGCCGCCCGCGCGGCCGAGGCCGACGCCGACCTCGCCGACGCCGAGGGCGAGCGGCTCGCCCGGGCCCGTGACGCCGAGCGCGAGCACGAGGCGCTGGCCGCCGCGCTCGCCGACGACGACCCGGACACCGTCGAGGCCCGCGTGGTCAACGCCCGCGCCGTCGACGAGCGCCTCGGCGGCGAGGCGGTGCGCCTGGAGCGCGAGCACGCCGAGACGACCGGCCGCCTGCAGGCCGCCGGGCTGGAGGGCTGGCACGACCAGGAGGCCGCCGCGGCCGCCGAGCTCGAGGTCGCCGTGCGTGAGCACGACGCGGTCGCCCGGCGCTCCGCCGCCGCGCAGCGCCTGCACGACACCCTCGCGCGCCACCGCGAGCGGGTGCGCCGGTCCTACGTCGCGCCGTTCCGCGCGCAGGTCGAGCGGCTCGCGCGCATCGTGTTCGGCTCCTCGCTGTCCCTGGAGATCGACGAGGACCTGCGCATCACCCACCGCACGCTCGACGGCACGACGGTGGCGTTCGGCGCGCTGTCCAGCGGCGCCCAGGAGCAGCTCGGGCTGTGCGCGCGGCTCGCGTGCGCCGCCCTGGTCGACCCGGCCGACGGCGTCCCGGTGGTGATCGACGACGCGCTCGGCCACACCGATCCGGAGCGCCTCGCGCGCCTCGGCGCGGTCTTCACCGCGGCCACGGCCGCCGACGGCGCCGCGCAGGTGATCGTGCTGACCTGCACCCCCGAGCGCTACCACGGCATCGGGGCCGCCACGGTCGTCCCGCTGGCCCCGTCCCGTCGTCCCGGTGAGCACGCGCGCGAGCGCGAGGCGCCGGCGGCCGTCGTCGAGGACACCCCCGCCCGGACACCGGGCACGGTCGTCGACCTCCCCCGGGCCCCACGCGCCGGCTAGACGATCACGGGCGACGGCGTCGGCGCAGCAGCCGGCGCAGCCGCGACCGTCGTGCGGGAGGCTCCACCGGCAGCGCGGGGACGGACGCCGACGCCGCGCTGCTCTGCGCGCGCCACCCCGCGACGATCTCGTCGACCCGCGGCATCGGCACCGCGACCTGGGGCCCGTCGGGGAAGCGCAGCCACTGCGCGACACGGGCGGCCACGGCGGCCACGGCGTCCCGGACCTCCCGCTCGGTCGCCATGTCCCGCACCGTCTCGGGCAGCCGGTCGACCTCGCGACGCAGGCGCAGCGGCGTGGGCAGCAGGACGTCGTTCGGGATGCCCTCGCGGTCGAGGTAGGAGCGCAGCCCCCAGTTCTCGTCGTCCGGCCGGTTCAGCCCGCGCAACGGCTCGCCGGCGCCGCGCAGCCCGTCGAACTTGCCCTCGTCCTGCGCGTCGCGGATCCGCTGCTCGACGACCGACTCGTAGCCCTCCCAGAACGCCTCGCCCCGCATCAGCGCTCGCCCGCGAACGCGTCGTTCGGACGCCTAGAAGCAGCGAACAGCACGTTCGTTGCGGCAGCAGGCGGGCGCGCCGGCAGGGCGATCGCCGTGATCACGAGGCCGTCGTGGACGACCCAGCGCCCCTCGAACCCGGTCACCTCGCCACCGTCGACGACGGGCCCGGGCACGCGCAAGGTCGCGCGGAACGTCCCGTCGCGGGCGGGCACGAGCTCGGCGTCCTCGAAACCCAGCCACGTGCCGGTGAGCGGGAACCACGCCTTGTAGACGCTCTCCTTGGCGCTGAACAGGACCTTGTCCCACCGCACCTCGGGCGCCGACGTCGCCAGCGACGCGAGCACCGCCCGCTCGCCGGGGTCCGACACCGCCTCGAGCACGCCGGCGGGCAGGGCCACGTGGGGCTCGGCGTCGAGGCCGACCGTGCGGACGGCCTCGCGCCAGGCCACCGCCGCGGCGCGGAAGCCGGCGCAGTGGGTGATCGCGCCGACGACGCCGTCGGGCCACACCGGGGCGCGCTTCTCCCCCACCGGGATCGCCGCGGCCGGCGCCCCGAGACGGGCCAGCGCGTCACGCGCGCACCCGCGCGCCGTCGTGAACTCCGCGCGGCGCGAGGTCACCGCCTTCGCGACGGCCGCCTCCTCCTCGGGCGGGAGCACGGCCCGCGGGTCGTCGTCGGTCCGCACCGCGGCGACGACCGCGCCGGGCAGGACGGTGTCGAGGGCCGCGACGGTGGTGGTCACGTCCGGGCCCAGCGCGCGCTCTGCTCGGCCGCCCAGGCGGTGAACGGGTCCGGCCCGGCACCGGGCGCGCCGGGCAGGATCTCGCGCAGCGCGCCGCGGACGAGGCCGTGGCGCTGCCACTCGCGCGGGTAGCCCACCGAGACCTCCTCGCAGCGCACGCCGTCCTCGACGGTGGTGCGGGGGATGTGCAGGTGGCCGTACACGAGCACCGTCGCGTCGTGGCGCCGGTGCCAGTCGGCGGTGGCCGTCGTGCCGCACCAGAGCGCGAACTCGGGGTGGCGCAGGATGCGGGTCGGGTGCGGCGTCAGCGGCCAGTGGTTGACCAGGACCGTCGGCATCCCGGCCGGGCGCTCGGCGAGCCGGGCCTCGGTGCGCCCGAGACGGTCGGCGCACCAGGCGGCGGCGTCGGGGAACGGGTCGCACGACATGAGGACCTCGTCGGTGCACACCACCCCGGCCTCGCGGGCGACCTCGAGCGCCGCCGCGTTCGACCACTCGTCGGGGATCGAGGGCGGCCGAACGCTGTAGTCGTAGAGCAGGAACATCGGGCACACGAGCGCCGGGCCGCCGTCGCCCTCCCACACGGGCCACGGGTCCTCGGGGGTGAGCACGCCGAGCCCGCGCGCGACGTCGACGAGGTGGTCGTAGCGGGCGGGGCCGACGAGGTCGACCTCGTCGCCCGGCGGGGTCCACAGCTCGTGGTTGCCCGGCACCCAGATGACCTTCGCGAAGCGCCCGGCGAGGATCTCCAGGGCCCACGCGACGGTGTCCACGCGGTCGCCCACGTCGCCCGCGACGATCAGCCAGTCACCGGGGTGGGTCGGGTGCAGCTCGCGGACGATGTCCTCGTTGTCCGAGCGGTTGGCGTGCAGGTCGCTCGTGGCCAGCAGGCGGGGCCGACTGATCGTGGGGCCGCCGGTCATGGGTCCTCCCTGTCTCCCGCCCGCCACGGTACGGACCTCCCGCACGAGATGTCGGTGTCCGGGGCCCCTGGCACCATGAGCAGGTGCCGCCGCGCCACCGCCCGTCGCTGCCCATCCCGGCGCGGATCCGGTCGGTCTGGGCGGAGGGCGACTACGAGCGGGCGGGGCTGCTCGAGGGTCTCGCCGGCGACGCGCGGCGCACCCGCGTCTCGGTCCTCGAGTCGCTCGCCGCCGACGGCGTGGCCATCGACGCCATGCGCGACGCGATCGCGCGCGACCGCCTCGGGCTGCTGCTGCTCGAGCGCACGCTGCGGCCCGAGGACGGCCACTCGCTGACCGACGTGTGCCGCATCGCCGACATCGACGCCGACGTCGTGCGGCGCTGGTTCCAGGCCCTCGGCCGGCCGCTCGCCGCCGATCCCGACGAGCCGATCTACACCGACGAGGACGTCGAGATCGCGCAGCGGATCCACCGCTACCGCAGCCTGGGCTTCTCCGACGAGGAGTTGATGCCGGTCGTCCGGGCCATCGGCCGGGGCGTGCTCAACATCGCCGACGCCCTCGGCGGGCTGCTCGGCGAGGCGCTGCTGCGGCCCGGCGAGCCGGAGCCCGAGATGGCGCTGCGCTACGCCACCGAGGCGCGCCGCATCGTCGAGGACGACTCGCTGCACCTGGTCCACCTCGTGGCCGCCGCGCTGGCCGACCGCATCCGCTCGCACGCGCTCGCCGTCGAGGAGTCGAGTGCGGGACGGCTGCAGGGCGCCCAGGAGGTCACGGTGTGCTTCGCCGACCTGGTGGGCTTCACCGACCTCGGCGAGACGGTCTCGGCGGTCGAGCTCAGCGAGGTGGCCGAGATGCTCTCGGCCTGCGCCACCGAGGTGTCGGTGCGGCCGGTGCGCCTGGCCAAGACGATCGGCGACGCGGTGATGCTCGTGTCCCCCGACCCGACGCTGCTCGTGAGCGCCGCCCTCGACCTCGTCGACACCTGGGCGGGCCCGCAGGACGGGCGTCCCGCGCTGCGCGTCGGCGTCGCCAACGGCGTCGGCGTCCCGCACGCGGGCGACTGGTTCGGCCCGCCGGTCAACCTCGCCAGCCGCGTCACCGAGTCGGCGCGCCCGGACCAGGTGACGGTGACGGCCGCGGTCCACGACGCCGTCCTGGCCGCGGGCGGGGACGACCCGCCGTTCCGCTTCCGCGCGGCGGCCCCGCGCAAGTTCAAGGGTGTCCGGGGAGCGCAACGCCTGTACCGGGTCCAGCGTCGTCCGACCGGGGCTTCCGGCAACGGCGCGCCCATCGATGCGGTGAACTAGCGCCCTCGGCGAATGGACACTGCTCCATCTGGACTATTCCTCGGGCGAACGTCGGAGAAGGGCCGACGTCCGAGAGGAGTGTTCGACGTGGAGACCAAGAACAAGAGGCGCCTCGGCGCCGTCGCCGGCGGCATCGCCCTGGCCTGCGTCGCGGGCGTCGCGCTCGCCGCATGGCTCTCTAGCGGCGCCGGTACGGCCGAGGGCAGCTCGACCCAGGCCGTCAACTCGACGATCACGCCCGCGACCGGGGCGGCCGGGCTGTACCCCGGGGCCACCACGACCGCGACGGTCACGATCAACAACCCCAACGCCTACCCGGTGATCGTGGCCTCGGTCTCGCCGGGCAGCTCCAACGCCACCGCCGGCAGCTGCCCGGCCGGCACCGTCACCACCGCCGGGCTGACCAACCCGTCCGGGACGATCGCCCCGGGGGCCACCGGCACCTACACGCTGACGGCGAAGATGATCGGCAACCCCGACAACGCCTGCCAGAACCAGACCTTCGTGCTGCCGCTCACCGCGAGCCTGGCCTCCGCGGCCCAGTAGCCCGATGTCACCGCGACGCGCCCGGTGGTCGTCGCAGCGGCGGCGGTCGTGGCGGTGGTTCCTCCGCCGCCTCCCGGCCGTCGGCGTAACCGGTGTCGCCGTCGCCGTCCTGCTGGGCGCCGGGCTCGCCTCGGCGGCCTGGCTCTCGAGCGGCGGCGGCACCGGCACGGCCCGGGGAGGGCAGGCCGTCCCACCGACGACGACCGCCGTCGCCGGCACGGCGATCACCACCAACCTGCTCTACCCCGGGACCAGCGGCGACGTGAAGCTGACCGTCAACAACCCGAACGTCTACCCGGTCACCGTCACCTCGGTGAGCGCCAACGGCGCGCCGACGGCGTCCGGGGGGACGGGGACGTGTGCGACGACCGGCGTCAGCCTGACCGGCGCGACGCCGGGCACCGCGATCCCCGCGAACTCCTCGGCGACGCTGACCCTCACCGGTGCGGCGTCGATGACCAGCGCCTCGGAGAACGGATGCCAGAACGCGACCTTCACCATCCCCGTGACCGTCGCGATCACCAGCGCCTGACGCGCCCGCGACGGTGGTCCACGGCGGCCGTCGCCGCCGTGGTCGTCACGCTGCTGCTCGCGGGGAGCGGCGTGGCGGCCGCGGCGTGGCTCTCCCGCAACGCCGGGACGGCCACGGCCAGGGCCGGGAGCATCAGCGCTCCGACGGGGGTCACGATCGGCACCATCACGTGCGCCACCAGCGGCCTCGTCACCACCGCCACGATCCCGGTGAGCTGGAACGCGGTGAGCGGGGCCGGGCAGTACACCGTCGACTCGACCCGGACGCTGAACCTCGGGGTGCCCCCCTCCAAGACGGTGACCACCACGTCGACGACCCTCACGACCACGACCACCCTGGGCGTCGGGATCACCGTCACGGTCTCGGCCACCGCCGGCACCTGGACCAGCGTCCCCAGCGCGGGGGTGTCCAAGCCGGTCAACTGCCCCACCGCGCTGACCGCCCCGCGCGCGAACACGACAACCCCGGCGCCGACGACGACCCCGCCGACGACGACCCCCGAGCCGTCCTCGAGCAGCACGACGCCGACGACGACTCCGCGCTAGGGACCGCGAGAGTGGTGGGCCGGGGGCCCGCTCCCCAGCTGCCTGGTCCGGCCCACCACTTCGCCGTCGGTGCCCCCGGGCACCGGTACACCGGGACTGCTCACCGGCTCGGAACAGAGAGTGCCCGGCCCCCGACCGGCCGCACCAGGTGTCCACGCCGAGGTTCACTCGACACGGGCACGGGTTCACTCGACCTGGGGAACCCTCAGGGCTCGGACGACCTCCGGACGCTCGTGCGCGTCGGCCGGGTCCCACCACTTCCGCGACGCTCTCCGTCGTTCTAGGCTTACCGTTCGTGTCAGCTTACCGAGATGCCGGACTGGGGTTGCTGGGCGACCCGATGCGCCGCGCGATCTTCGAGACGCTGGCGCAGCGGCCCAGCTCGGTGGGTGAACTCGCCGAGCAACTGCCGATCTCTCGCCCGGCGGTGTCGCAGCATCTGAAGGCGCTCAAGGACGGTGGGCTGGTCGTCGCGCACGCCGAGGGCACTCGGCGCATCTACCGGCTCAACCCCCAGGGCGTCGCCGCGCTGCGCTCGTGGCTCGACGGCGTGTGGGAGCACGCCCTGGCCGATTTCCACAAGTTCGCCGAGCAGACCGTCGCCGACGAGACCGCCGGCACCGACCACCCCGACATCGACCACCCGAACCGCTCCACCAAGGGGATGCCATGACCGCGCCGATCCCGGCGATCGAGGGCAAGACCACCGTCAACGTCAGCCGTGACCGCGCCTTCGAGCTGTTCACCGGCCACTTCGGTGCGTGGTGGCCGCGCCAGTACCACATCGGCAGTGCCGAGGTCGCCGACGTGGTCCTCGAACCGCAGGAGGGCGGGCGCTGGTTCGAGCGCGGCGCCGACGGCAGCGAGTGCGACTGGGGTCGGGTGCTGAGCTGGGAGCCCCCGGAGCGGGTGGTGTTCACTTGGCAGATCGGCGGGGACTGGCAGTTCGACCCCGACCCGTCCCACGCCAGCGAGATCGAGGTCCGCTTCCACGCCGACGGTCCCGAGCAGACCACCGTCGAGGTCGAGCACCGTCACTTCGAGCGCCTGGTCGGCGGCGAGGGCGTCTACGGCGCCATCGAGCACGGCGGTGGTGGCTGGGTCGCACTGCTCGCGGCCTACTCGCAGATGGTCGAGGGCCAGCAGTGACCGCGGCGGTCGACACGATGGGGCTGGCCGGCGACGAGCGCACCGACATGGCCGAACCGGCGGGGCTGACCGCGATGATGGGAGGCAAGATCGCCCTGACCGACGGCATGATCCACCACCAGGACATCCGGCGGCCCTTCGGGCTCCCGCGTGAGATACCGGCCGATCGACTGATCGCCGCTCTCGACACAGCGAAGACCGCGCCCACGATCGGCGCGGCCAAGCGGATCAACCGCCTCACGCTCACCGCCACCGACATCGACTGGAGCACCGGCGACGGGCCCGAGATCACCGGCAGCGGCGAGGCCCTGTTGATGGCGATCGCCGGGCGTCGCGGCATCACCGCCGAACTGTCCGGCCCCGGGGTCGCCACCCTCTCCGAACGGATCGACGGCTGATCCGAGCTCACTACTCGGCCACGGAGCTCGGGCACGCGAAGGTGTCGATCACTCAGGACCGCCACCCGGGCCGGCGGGCCCGATCAACAGAAAAACCCCAGGCCAGCGCGCTGACCTGGGGTTTCGGCTCCTCCGACTGGACTCGAACCAGTAACCCTTCGATTAACAGTCGAATGCTCTGCCGATTGAGCTACGGAGGACCGTGGTGTCCTTGCGGACTCCTACACGCTACCCCACGGGCCCCACCGCCTTTCCGTGCGGGGTGGGGCAGGATGGGCGCCACGAGACGTCGGGGAGGAGAACGCATGAAGATCATTCCGTTCCTGCTGGGTGCCGGCGTGGGGTACGTCCTGGGGACGCGCGCGGGCCGGGAGCGCTACGAGCAGATCGCGCGCGCGTACCGCCAGGTGGCCGACCACCCGAGCGTGCAGGGCGCCGCCGGCGTCGCCCGGGCGAAGGCCGGCGAGGCCGTCCAGACGGGCGTCGCGCTCGCGAAGGAGAAGGTCGCGCCGTCGGGTGGTGCCGAGACGGCGGGCGGCGCCGAGCCGTCCGCGCCGGGCCGTGCCGCCGCCAACGGTTCGGGGCGCTGAGTCAGGCCCCCAGTACGGCGAACACCCGGCGGAAGCCGAACCAGGTGACGCCGGCGTCGCCGGGCGGGTAGGCGTCACGCAGGCGGGGTGCGAGCTCCGCGCGCAGGCGCTCCCACCCGTCGTCGTCGAGCGCGTCGCGCACGGGACGCAGGGTGGTGCCCGCGATCCAGTCGCCGACGGGGTCGTCCCCCGTCAGAGGGTGCAGGTAGGTCGTCTCCCAGCAGTCGACGACACCTCCGGGACGGGCGGCCGCGAGCAGCCGGGCGTACTCCTCGGGCGGGCCGACGCCGTAGGCGGGCAGGCCGGCGGGGACGCGGTCGGCCCAGTCCGGGCCGGCCAGGAGGTCGCGCGCGATCACGTGGGACGGAGACCGCTCGTTGCCCGGCATCTGCACCGCGAGCCAGCCGCCCGCGGGCAGGTCGCCGGCCCAGCGGGCGAGGAGCTCGCGGTGCTCGGGCACCCAGTGCAGCACCGCGTTGCTGACGACGACGTCGGCCTCGGGGCCGGGGACGAAGTCCCGGACGTCCGCGAGCTCGGCCTCGACGCCGTGCTCCCGGGCCGCCGCGACCATGTCGGGCGACGCATCCGACGCCCGCACCCGCGCGTGCGGCCACCGCCGGGCGAGGACACCGGTGAGGTGCCCCGGCCCGCACCCCAGGTCGACGACCTCCCGTGGCGCCGTCGCCCCGATCCGGGCGACGAGGTCGAGGAACGGGCGCGCACGGTGGTCGTCGTGACGGCGGTAGAGCTCCGGGTCCCAGGTGAGGGTCACGGGCGGGCGTCCCGCAGCTTCTCCCCCACCCCGGCCGCGACCGTGCGCACGACCTCCGGATCGGTGCCGGGGTCGGGGCGCACGTGCAGGACGATCCCGGCCCCGGGGACGCGGCGCTGCACGAACCAGGCGCCCCCCTCGCTCTCGCCGTCACCGAGATCGTGGTGCTGGCTGTCCTTCACCGCCGCGGTGACCCGGCGGTGCACGGTCTCGGGCAGGCGGCCCGGCGTCGTCAGCGGCACCCGGCGGGGCGCACGGTCGGCGAGCACGACGACGCCGCCGGCGAGCTCCTCGACCTCGTCGGCCTCGATCACCTCGAGCGCACCCGAGGCCCAGGTGGCCTTGGTGACGAGGTGCCACGGCACGCGGTGCGCCCCCTCGCCGGACCCCGCCGGCGGGAGCCAGAGCCCGCGGTCGGTGGCCAGCACGATCGACCCGCGCGGCCCGCGACCGTCGGCGATCACCCGCTCGCCCTCGTCGAGCGTGCCGGCGAAGCCCTCCGGGACCGGCTCGCGCCCGGTGAGCAGGGCGCCGAGGCGGTCGAGCAGGCCGCTCACAGCGAGACCGCGCCCGCGGCCTGCGACCGCAGCGCCTTCTTGTACTGCTCGAGCGCGACGAGGTCGCCGTAGAGCTCGTGGTACTCGTCGGCGTCGTTGAGCGGCGACAGGCGCTGCAGCCGTGACTTGATCTCCGACACCTGGCGCTCGACCAGCGTGCCCTGCAGCGCGCTCATCATCGAGGTGATGTAGCGGTGCTCGTCGGTCTCGCGGGTCTGCAGCGGCTCGACGGCGAGCTCGTGGACCAGCGAGCGGTAGCCGCTGGGGACCTCCTGCCCGACGGCGGCGATCCACGCCGAGCCCGACCAGCCCACCGAGGTGCCCCCGGCGGCGAGCACCGCGCGGTGCACCGCGAGGTAGGCGTCGTTGCTGAACGCGTCCTCGGGCAGGGAGTCGTACACGGGCCCGGCCAGCGCCGGCGACTGCAGCGCCGCCTTGAGCACCTCACGCTGCACGCGCAGGCGCGGGTCGTCGCGCGCGGGCAGCGGCGGGCCGTCGGTGCCGGTCCCCGAGCCGTTGCCCCCGGAGCCGCGGCCGGCGGCCCGCCGGGCCGGGGCGCGGCGGGCGGGGGCGTCGGCGGGCGCGCCCGCGGTCTCGCGCACCCGGCGCACCACCTGCGCCTCGTCGGTCCAGCCGACCCAGCCCGCGAGCCGGCGGGCGTAGCCGTCGCGCAGGTCCTCGCGGCGGATGCGGGCCACCTCGGGCACCGCGCGCTGCAGGGCGGCCACCTGGCCCTCGACCGTGGCGAGGTCGTGCTCGTCGAGGATGCCGCGGATGATGAACGAGTAGAGCGGGGCGCGCTGGGCCACCAGGTCGCGCAGCGCCACCTCACCGCGGGCCTGGCGCAGGTCGCACGGGTCCATCGACTCGGGCGCGACGGCGATGTAGGTCTGGGTGGCGAACTGCTGGTCGCCCTCGAAGGCCTTGCGCGCCGCGGCCTGCCCGGCGGCGTCGCCGTCGAAGACGTAGATGACCTCGCCGCGGTCGAACGAGTCGTCCATCAGCAGGCGGCGCAGCACCGCGACGTGCTCGTCCCCGAACGCCGTGCCGCAGCTCGCCACCGCGGTGGTCACCCCCGCGAGGTGCATGGCCATGACGTCGGTGTAGCCCTCGACGATCACCGCCTGACGGGTCTTCGCGATCTCCCGCTTGGCCTTGTCGAGCCCGAAGAGCACCTTCGACTTGTGGTAGACGGGCGTCTCGGGGGTGTTGAGGTACTTCGCCTCGATGCGGTCGTCGTCGAACAGCCGCCGCGCCCCGAAGCCGACGACGTCGCCGCCGAGGTCGCGGATCGGCCACAGCAGGCGGCGGTGGAAGCGGTCCATGTGGCCGCGCTGCCCGGGGCGCGACAGGCCGGCCTTCTCGAGCTCGTCGAGCGTGTAGCCCTGGGCGAGCAGGTGCTTGGTCAGCTTGTCCCACCCCGAGGGCGCGAACCCGCAGCCGAACTCCTCGGCGGCCGCCTGGTCGAAGCCGCGCTCCTGGAGGAACTCGCGGGCCCGCTGGGCCTCCCCCGGCGCGCGCAGCTGCTCGGCGTAGAACTCGGCGGCGAGCTTGTTGGCCGCCAGCAGGCGGGCGCGGGTGCCGCGGTCCTTCTGGACGCTCGACCCGCCGCCCTCGTAGGTCAGCCGATAGCCGATGCGGTCGGCGAGCTTCTCGACGGCCTCGACGAAGCCGAGCTGCTCGATCTTCATGATGAAGTCGATGACGTTGCCGTGCTCGCCGCAGCCGAAGCAGTGGAACGTCCCGTGGCTGGGCCGGATGGTGAACGACGGCGACTTCTCGTCGTGGAACGGGCAGAGGCCCTTCACCGAGCCGCCGCCGGCGCGCCGCAGGGCGACGTACTCGCTGACGAGCTCGTCGACCCGGTTGCGGTCGCGGACCTCCGCGATGTCCGCGTCCCGGATGCGCCCCGCCATGGCACCGAGTGTAGGACCCGACCCGGGAAGCTTCGTCGCCATCGGGCGGTTCCCCCACCCGGAACGTCCGCGATCTCCGAGGAGTGCGCCATGCAGCTCGACCTGTCCGGACGGACCGCGCTGGTCACCGGCTCGACCGGGGGCATCGGGCGAGCCATCGCCGCCGACCTCGCCCGTGCCGGCGCGCGCGTGGTGGTCAACGGGCGGACGGCGCCGCGGGTGGACACCGCGGTGACGGAGCTGCGCGACGAGACCGGCGGCGAGGTCGTCGGGGTGGTCGCGGACGTGGCCACGGCCGAGGGGGCCGGGGAGGTCGCCGCGCGGGAGCCGCACGTCGACGTGCTGGTCAACAACCTGGGCATCTTCGGCCCGCAGCCCGCCCTGGAGATCTCCGACGACGACTGGCGGCGGTACTTCGAGGTCAACGTCCTCGCCGCGACGCGCCTGATCCGCACCTACCTGCCGGGCATGACCGCCCGCGGCTGGGGCCGGGTGCTCGACATCGCCAGCGACTCCGCCGTCGTCATCCCGGCCGAGATGATCCACTACGGGATGTCGAAGACGGCCCTGCTCGCCGTGTCCCGCGGGTTCGCCAAGGAGGCCGCGGGCACCGGCGTCACGGTCAACTCCGTGATCGCCGGCCCCACGCACACCGGCGGCGTCGAAGGGTTCGTCCGCGAGCTCGTCGGCGACGACCTGCCCTGGGACGAGGCCCAGCGCAAGTTCATGATCTCCTATCGGCCGCAGTCGCTGCTGCAGCGCCTCATCGAGCCCGAGGAGATCGCCCACCTCGTGACCTACCTCGCCTCGCCGCTGGCCTCGGCGACCACCGGCGCGGCCGTGCGCGTCGACGGCGGGTACGTCGACTCGATCGTCCCTTAGCCGAACGCGGCGCGCTCCACCACGACCCGGTCGATCTCGCCGTCGGCGACGTAGTGGCCGTCGCCGTCGATCGCGCTGACGTCGAAGGTGAGCCGGTCGCCCTCGGTGGTCAGCGTCGCGTAGACGTCGATCGTGCCGCCGACCGGCGTGGGCCGGCGGTGCCGGACCCGGATCGCGGCACCGACCGTCGTCTGCCCGTCGGCGAGACGGGGCGCGGCCTCCACCACCGTGGCCGCCTCGAGCCAGGCGATCAGCCGGGGCGTGCCCAGCACGGGGACGTCGCCGCTGCCCAGGGCGCTCGCGGTGTCGTCGTCGGTGACCTCGTACCTCATCGCGGCGATGGTAGGTCCTGTCCGGGGGTGCGCGCGGTGCCGACGCGGTCGTCGACGGATCGCGGGACCAGCAGCACGAGCAGCCCGCCGACGAGCAGCACCGCGCCGAAGGGGTAGAGGCTCGACGCGGCCGAGCCGGTGAGGTCGGAGAGCCAGCCGACGAGCGAGGTCGCGACGGCGCCGCCGATGTTGCCGATCGAGTTGACCAGCGCGATGCCGGCGGCGGCCCCGGCGCCGGAGAGCAGCGCGGAGGGGATGCTCCAGAACGCCGCCTGGGCCGTGGACACGCCCGCCGCCACCAGCACCATGGCGCCGACCGCCAGAGCCGTGTTCTGCAGGAAGACCGCCGTCAGCACGAGTCCGAGGGCGGTGACGAGACACGGGATCACCGTGTGCCAGCGCCGCTCGCCCGTGCGGTCGCCGTGCGCCGACCACGCGACCATGGCCACCACCGCGACGACGTAGGGCACGGCCGTGAGCAGCCCGATCGTCAGGGTGTCGTCGACGCCGGAGTTCTTGATGATCGTCGGCAGCCAGAAGCTGACGAGGTAGATGCCCAGCGCGATCGTGAAGTAGATGCCGCAGAGCAGCCACACCCGGCCGCTGAGCATCGCGGCGCGGACGCTGCCGTGACCGCCCTCGCGGGTGGCCTCCTCCGCGGCGAGGTCCCGGTGGACCACGGCCTTCTCCTCCGCCGTGAGCCACCGGGCGTCGTCGACCGTGTTGTCGAGGTAGCGCAGCACCAGCAGGCCGAGCACCAGCGACGGGACGGCCTCGATCAGGAACATCCACTGCCAGCCGCCGAGGCCGCCGACCTCGTCGAGCGCCGAGAGGATCCAGCCCGAGAGCGGGCCGCCGACGATCGTGGCGGCGGGGATGGCGGCGAGGAAGATCGCAGTCACCCGGCCGCGGCGGTGGGCGGGGAACCAGTAGGTCAGGTAGAGCAGGATGCCGGGGATGAAGCCGGCCTCGGCGACGCCGAGCAGGAACCGCAGGACGTAGAACATCGTCGCCGAACTGGTGAACGCCATGGCGCCCGAGATCAGCGCCCACGTCACCATGATCCGGGCGATCCACCATTTCGCCCCGACCTTGTGCAGCAGCAGGTTGCTCGGCACCTCGAACACGATGTAGCCGACGAAGAAGATGCCGGCGCCGATGCCGTAGACGGTGTCGGAGAACGCGAGGTCGTCCTGCAGCTGCAGTTTCGCGAACCCGACGTTCACGCGGTCCAGGTAGGCCGCGGCGTAGCAGACGAACAGGAACGGGACGAGCCGTCGCGTGATCTTCTGGTAGACGCGGTCGACCCCCGCTCCGGGGGAAGTCGATGTCATCTCGTGAACTCCTGTGACTCCCCCCGGAGACGGATCAGATCGTCGGGGCGTCGGCGTTGCTGGGCGTCGTCCTCTGCGCGGTGATGTGGTCGAAGTTGCGCAGGATGTACTCACCGGTGCGCTGCGAGAGCGCACCGATCGTCGAGGTCGGGTTGACCGCGGCGCCCGTGGTGAGCGTGCTGCCGTCGACGACGAACAGGTTCGGCACGTCCCAGGTCTGGCACCACTTGTTGAGCACCGAGTCGCCGGGGTTGTTGCCCATGCGGCAGGTGCCCATGAGGTGCCAGCCCGGCGGCGGGTAGAGGACACCGGTGTCGTTGGTCTCGGTCGCCCCGACGGCCCGCGTGGCCTCGAAGATCTTCTCGATGCCGTAGTGCGCGAGCGCGACGTCGTTGTCGTGCAGCGCGTACTCGACGTGCGCGGCCGGCAGCCCCGAGGAGTCCGTGACGTGCGGGTCGAGCGTGACGCGGTTCGACTCCACCGGCAGGTCCTCGCCGAACATGAAGACCATGAGGTGGTTGGCGAAGTGGCCGTCGAAGAACTCGCGGTGCTTCTCGCCCCACGGCGCCGTGTAGCCGGTGTGCGTCCCCATGGCGGCGTAGGCGGGCCCGAAACTGCGCGCGACCTGCATGCCGAAACCGTTGACGAATCCCCGGCTGACGTCGGTGTGGTAGAACTCGTGCGAATAGAGGGGCGCGCCGAACGAGCCCTTGAAGCCCTCGATGGGCTCGTCGAACCACGAGTCGCAGAACGCGAAGACGTGGTGCATCAGGTACTTGCCGACGATGCCGTTGGAATTGGCCAGCCCGTCCGGGTGGCCCTTCTGCGCGCTCTGCAGCAGCAGGCGCGGCGACCCGATGCCGTTGGCCGCCAGCACGACGATCTTGGCGCGGATCTCGTGCCGTTCCCCCGTGACGCGGTCGAGGTAGGTGGCGCCGGTGGCCTTGCCGCCGTCGGCGTTGATCGTCTCGACGCGGGCGTTGGTGCGCAGGTCGGCGCCGGCCCGGATCGCGTAGGGCCAGTGCGCGTTCGCCGGCGTCGAGAGCGAGCCCGTCGGGCTGCCCGAGAGCTCGTTGCCCATCGCCTGGTCGGCCTCGCGGTTCTCCCGCGGGACGGTGATCACCGCGTTGTCCGACGGCCACCAGTGCCAGCCCAGGTCACGCGACGCCTTCGCGTACTTCAGGCCCAGCTTGCCGGGCAGCACCTCGGGGTCACGGACGGCCTGCTTGCGATCCGGGTAGGACGGGTCGCCGATGCGCCCGGAGATGCCGTAGATCTCGTCGTTCTCGTCGTAGAAGGGCGCGAGGTCCTCGTAGGAGATCGGCCAGTCGATCGTCCCCTCGAGGCCGTGCTCGGTGCCCTTGCGGAAGTCGACCGGCTTGTAGCGCGGCCAGTGGCCCGCGTAGTGCACGGTCGAGCCGCCCACGTTGTTCATCATGTACGGCGTCGTGGTGCCGGTGACCGGATAGTCCTCGGGCAGCTGGCGGACGTTCGGGTCGTAGGCCCACCCACGCTGCTTCTCGAGCTCCCACTCGTCGTGGTAGTGCGGGTGGTCGGTCGGCTTGACCCAGGGCCCCTGCTCCAGACAGGTCACCTTGACGCCCTGCTTGGCGAGCTTCAGCGCGATCCCGGCGCCACCGGGCCCCGCGCCGATGACCAGGACGTCGGTCTCCTCGTATGCGGCCATGATCGCCTCACTTCGTCCAGGACAGCTGGGAGAGGTCGACGCGCACGACCTCGTCGGTCTCGAGATAGGAGCCGTTCTCCTGCGCCTGCGTCAGCAGCTCCTCGTCCCACGGCTCGGTGGTCTGCAGGTAGCCGTAGGGCAGCGGCGGGCCGTGGTAGTCGCGTCCGGCGGGGAGGTTGCGGTTGATCGCGAGCGTCACGGTCGGGCGCGAGTAGTAGCCGTAGTAGACGAGCGCGCGCAGCTGCTCGAACAGCGGGTCCTCGGCGTTCTCGAGGGCGGCGATCGCGCTCGTCCTGTCCGCCGCCGAGCCGTCCACGAACCCCTGACCCAGCCGGTCGAGACCGGCCTTGAACTCGTCCTCGGTGGCGAACGGGAAGTGCTTGTTCCGGTAGCCGCTCGGGGTGATGTAGCGGCCCGCGAACGTCACGAGGTCCTGCTCGCTCGCCGTCGGCCAGTCCGGGTGCGGCGGGATGATCGTGTCGGCCGCGGCGTTGATCACCGCCGCCTGCGCGTCGCTGAAGCGCACGGGGTCCTGTAGGCCGCCGAGGCGCGGACGACCGGACTCGAAGAAGCCTCCGGCCTCCCCCGGTGTCGCCGTCGTCTCCGGGGCGCCGAACGGTGCGGGCTTCTCTCCCAGCGCCTGACTGTCGTTCACGAGGTACTCCCCTCTTCCTTGAAGGTGGGTCCGTGTGGGTGACGTGAGCGAAATTCGGGGCTATAGCCCCGAATTTCGCTCACATGGGCTCAGCGCTTCGTGTGCTCGCGCTCGTCGACGACGCGGCGCGACTTGTGCTCCGCGCGCTCGAGGGTGTGGGCGTCGACGGACTCGAAGGTCACGCGGACGCCCAGGAAGGACTGCAGGCCCGAGCCGGTGCGCTGCTCGAAGTCCTCGCGCTGGCCCTCGGGGTGGGTCGTCTCGGCGCGGACGATCATCTCGTCCATGACGCCGGTGCGACGCACGATGATCTGGTGCTCGCCGCCGTACCCGTCGACGCCGCGCAGGTAGTTGTCCACCTCGGTGGGGTACACGTTCTCGCCCCGGATGTGGATCATGTCGTCGATCCGCCCGTAGACACCCTGCGGCAGCTTCGGGTACGTGCGCCCGCAGGGGTTGTCCTCCATGACCCAGCGGGTCAGGTCGTTGGACGCCAGCCGGATCATCGGCTGCGACGTGCGCTCGAGGTGCGTGTAGACCGGCGTGCCCTCGGAGCCGTACGGCACGGTCCGGAACGTGTCCGGGTCGCAGACCTCGTGCCAGACGATGTCCTGCCAGAGCAGCATGCCGTCGGGCGTGCCCGCCGTCGCCGACGCCGACATGAACGGCGTCATCTCGGCCATCGTCCCGCAGTCGATCACCGTGGCGCCGAACGCCTCCTCGATCGCCGAGCGCACCTTGGGCACCGACGCGCCGGGCTCGCCCGAGAAGAACATGACCTTCAGGCCGAACTCCTTCGGGTCGATCCCCTCCTGCTCGGCGACCTCGGCCAGGCGCAGCGCGTAGGACGGCGTCGCGTAGAAGGCCGTCGGCTTGAGGCGGGCCAGCCAGTTCACGGCGCGGGAGGTCATGCCCTGCGCGCCGGCCCCGAACGGGAGCACCCGGCAGTGCAGCCGCTCCGCCCCGGCCATCGCGCCCCACGAGCCGAGGTAGAGCGAGAACAGGGCCGCGACGAACACGGTGTCGCCGGGGCGCACACCCATCCCCCAGAGGATGCGGGCGTGGTTGTCGGCGATGACCTCCCAGTCGCGCCGACCGATGCCGAACGCGGTGGGCTGGCCGGTGGTGCCCGAGGTGCCGTGGATGTGGTGCACGTCGGTCGGCTCGATGCAGAGGTAGTCGCCGAACGGTGGGTGATCGGCCTGCGCCTGGCGCATCTCGGCCTTGGTCACCACCGGGACCTGCTCGAA
This sequence comes from Actinomycetospora aeridis, assembly GCF_037400275.1. Lineage (NCBI taxonomy): Bacteria > Bacillati > Actinomycetota > Actinomycetes > Pseudonocardiales > Pseudonocardiaceae > Actinomycetospora > Actinomycetospora aeridis. The sequence continues at coordinate 36,341 of NZ_JBBEGL010000008.1, forward strand.
CGCCTCCCACGACGTGATGTCGGCGGGCTTGCAGTCCACCGCGTCCCACTTGTTCCTGTAGAACGACGAGTTCGCGTACGCGTACTCCATCACCTCGCGCAGGCGCGGGAGAACGGCGGCGTTGCGTTCCTCGGGATCCATGGTCTCCCGGTGCGGGAACCAGTACGGCGACCCCGGATCCGGCAGGTAGCTCTGGTCGTAGCGGGTCGGGAACGCCCACTCCTCCATCTGCGCCATCAGACCTTCCTCCGCTCGATCTCCGCGTCGTTCCAGGGCGTGAGGGCCTGGTAGTCGGGCACGAAGCCCAGGCCCTTGTCGGCGTCGGGGGACGGCGCGTCGCGGCTGGTGACGACGTCGACGACGGCCGGCGCGTTCTCGAGGGCGCGCCGGATCGCGTCCGGCAGGTCGGCGGGATCGGTGACCCGCTCGCCGTGCGCACCGAGGCTGCGTCCCAGCGCCGCGTAATCGGAGAACGCCAGCTCCGTGCCGACGACCAGCCCGTAGTTCTCCTGCTGGTCGTAGCGCTCGATGTTCCAGGCGGCGTTGTTCGAGACGATCACGACGACCTTCGCGCCGTGCCGCACCGCGGTGTCGATGTCGGTCGCCGAGATGCCGAAGGCGCCGTCACCGGTGACCGTGACGACCGGGCGCTCCGGGTGGGCCAGGGCCGCGGCGATCGCGAACGGGGTGCCGACGCCGAGGCAGCCGAAGGCCCCCGGGTCGAGGTAGCGCGCGCAGCGGGTGATGCCGAGGCGGGCGAACGAGAGCAGGTCGCCACCGTCGGCCACCATGATCGTCTCGCCGAGGTCGAGGCTGTCCGTGCCGTCGAGCGCGTCGAGCGCGGCGAAGATGCGGTTGGGGTGCATGAGCCCGTCGGAGCCCGCGGGCGCCTCGGCCATCGCCGTCCTGTACTCCGAGCTGCGCTTCTCGTGCTTGGCGCGCAGCTCGTCACGCCAGGACGTGTCCGGGGCGTGTCCGTCGAGGGCGGTGGCGAGCGCCGCCAGGGCGCCTGCCGGATCCGCGAGGATCTCGACCTCGCCGCGCCGGTTGTCGATCAGCTCGCTCGCGGTGTCGGCGATCCGCACCACGGTCGCGTTGCGGAAGACCGCGGGCGATCCGAAGCCCAGCTGGTAGTCGAGCTGACGCCCGACGGTGATCAGCAGGTCGCAGTCGCGCATGACGGCCGAGCGCGCCGAGCCGACCCCCGCGGGGTGCTCGGCAGGCACGAGGCCGCGCGACTCCTGGGTGTCGAGGTACGCCGCGCCGCTGGCGTCGAGGAAGCGCACCAGCTCGCGGCCGTCCGTGACGCGGGCGCCGCGACCGGAGATGACCGCCGGCTTCTGCGCGTTCCGGACGAGCTCGGCGACCGCCGCGACGTCGTCGGGGTGTGGTTGCGGGCGGCGGCGGGGCTTGGCGCGCAGGTGCTCGTCGGTGACGAGCGCGGGCGGGACCTCCTGGCGCAGCACGTCGGTGGGGATCTCGACGTAGACGGGGCCCGGCTCGCCGCGATCGCCGGACGCCCGGGCCCAGGCCTCGTCGAGCTCGCGCAGCACCTGGTCGTGCTGGCGCAGCGTGCGGGACAGCCGCGTGACGGGCGCGAGGATCTCGGTGTGCGGGATGTCCTGGAGCGGGCCCATGTTCGCCTGTGGCCGGGGCGGGCAGCCGCCGAACACCAGCAGCGGGACGCGGCTGATGGAGGCGTTGGCGACGGCGGTGACGGTGTTGGTGACGCCGGGGCCCGCGGTCACGAGCGCGACCGCGGTCTCGCCGGTGAGCTCGGAGTGGGCGTGGGCCATGTGCACGGCCGAGCCCTCGTCGCGGACGTCGACGATCGCGACCCCGAGCCGGGCCAGCTGGTCCCAGACCGGCTGGATGTGCCCGCCCTGCAGACCGAACACCCGGCGCACGCCGTGGTCGCGGAAGAACCGCGCGACCAGGTCGGCGACGACGACCGGACCCCTCGTTCCACCCTCCGCCATCCGTCCCTCTCCTCCTCGAGTGATCCGGGTACGGACCGGTCGTGTGAAACCGAGGACCGGGGGCACTCCTCGATTGCCTCCGGTGATGCACGCCACGTGATCCGGCCCACGCCCACCGTGACGCATTCTGAATTCAGAAGTCAAGAGTTGGCTCGGAAGTCGCTCCCCGACAGGCGCTAGGCTGGGCGGTCGACGCCCCTGCCGCCGGATCTCCGAGGAGGCCCTCCGTGCCGCTCGCGGAGCCGCTCCGGGAGTGCCGGCCGTGACCGCGCTGCCGACCCCTCCGTCCCGCACGGAGCAGGTGTTCGACGCGATCGTCGACGACATCTGCACCGGCCGGCTGACGCCGGGCACCCCACTGCGCCAGGAGCACCTGGCCGAACGCTTCAACGTGTCCCGCCAGCCCGTGCAGCAGGCGCTGCTGCTGCTGCGCAACCAGGGCCTCGTGCGCGAGTTCGGCCGGCGCGGCCTCGAGGTGGCCCCGCTCGACCGGGAGTTCGTCAGCCACCTCTACGACCTGCGCGAGCTGCTCGACGGCTACGCCGCCCGGCTCGCCGCCGAGCGCCGCACGGAGGCCTGGCTCGAGGAGATCTCCGAGGTGGTGCGGCTGGGTGAGCAGGCGTTCGCCGACCGCGCGTTCGCCCGGATGATCTCGGCGGACGTCGAGTTCCACCGCGGCGTCGTCGAGGCCTCGGGCAACCCGCTGCTCGTCGAGAGCACCGCGGTGATGTGGCGCAACGTCCAGCGCGTCATGGGCGAGGTCCTGCTCCAGGGCGGCTCGCCGGCCTGGGTGTGGGAGGACCACGCCGCGATCCTCGACGCCATCGTCCGCGGCGACGCCGCCCACGCCGAGGAGCTCGCCCGCCGCCACGCGGCGCACGGCGAGCAGCTCATCCTCGACGCGATGGGCAGCGACGACGCGCAGGCCGCCGACGCGTAGACCCCGGCTCACCCGGCCGGGGTGGCGGGGCGGCGCCGTCAGCTCGTGGCGGCGCGGTGGACCTCGAGCAGGTGGCGGTAGGTCGCGGCGCTCAGCGCGATCATGTTCTGCTCGTCGTCGGTGACCTCGCGGCGGACCTTGCCCGGCACGCCCGCGACCAGCGACCCGGCCGGGACCGTCACGCCCTGGGAGACCACCGCGCCCGCGGCGACCACCGACCCGCGCCCGATCGTCGCCCCGTTCATGATCACCGAGCCCATCCCGACGAGGCAGTCGTCCTCGACGGTGCAGCCGTGCACCACCGCGCGGTGGCCGACGGTGACGTTGTTGCCGATCGAGGCCGGGAAGCCGGGGTCGGCGTGGACGACCGTGCCGTCCTGGATGCTCGTCCCCTCCCCCACCGTCACGCTCGCCGTGTCGGCACGCACGACCGCCGTGTACCAGACACCCGTGCCGTCCCCGATCGTCACGCGGCCCGCGACGACGGCGCCCGGCGCGACCCATGCGCCCTCGGCGATCTCCGGCGTGTGGCCGTCGACGGTGATCAGCTGCACGGGTGGCTCCTCTCGGTCGGGACGTCTCATGATCGTGCGGGGCTCGCCTGCGCGCGCAGGCGGGCACACCACCGCTCGGCGCCGGCGTCGGTGAGCACCGCGACCTGGTCGACGACCACCCGGAGGCGGCCCGCGTCGTCGGCGGCCTCCTCCCAGGCGGGGACGAACGCGGGGTCGAGGGCGGCCGGCGCGGCCGCGGCGAGGCGCCCGACGAGCTCGGTGACCAGGTCGCGCTGGTGGGCCTGCACGGCGAGCCGCGCCGGGTCGCTCATGACCCAGCGCAGCGCGGCGGCCTTCAGCACGGCCACCTCGGCCCCCACGCCCGCGGGCACGACGAGGTCGGCGCCGTGGCCGGCGGGGACGACGGCGTCGCCGAGCGCCGCCCGGGTGGCCTCGACGGTGCTGGTGACGAAGCGTCCGACGAGCTCGCTGGTCAGCCGCTTGAGGGCGGCGGTCGCGGCGAGCGAGCCGTCGTGGGGTCCGTGGGCGGCGGCCGCGCGGACCGCCGGCAGCTCGGCGAGCACCCCGGCCGCGGCCTCGAGCTCGGCGCGCGGGGCGGCGGAGAAGGCGTCGGCCGCGAGCTCGGCGAGGGCGGCGCGCTCGGTGGGCCGGCCGAGCCAGGCCAGCACGATGCGCCCGGCGAGGATGCCGTCCTCGAGGTCGTGCACGGAGTACGCGACGTCGTCGGCCCAGTCCATGATCTGCGCCTCGACGCAGCGCCGGTCGGCGGGCGCGCCCTCGCGGACCCAACGGAACACCGGGAGGTCGTCGGCGTAGACGCCGAACTTGCGCACCCCCGGGCGGTGCTCCCACGGGTACTTCAGGCAGGCGTCGAGGACCGCGCGCGTCAGGTTGAGCCCGCGGCAGCGCTCGTCGTCGAGCACCTTGGGCTCGAGCCGCGTGAGGATCCGCAGGGTCTGGGCGTTGCCCTCGAAACCGCCGCAGTCGCCCGCCACCGCGTGCAGGGCCCGCTCGCCGTTGTGGCCGAACGGGGGGTGGCCGATGTCGTGGGCCAGCCCCGCGGTGTCGACGACGTCGGGATCGGCGCCGAGGTCCTCGGCCATGCCGCGGCCGATCTGCGCGACCTCGAGCGAGTGGGTCAGGCGCGTCCGCGGCACGCCGGTGACCGCGGCGTCCTCGTCGGGGCCGACGACCTGGGTCTTCCCGGCGAGGCGGCGCAGGGCCGCGGAGTGCAGCACCCGGCCGCGGTCGCGGGCGAACGGCGAGCGCAGGTCGCGGCCCGGCTTGGGGGCCTCGTCGAACAGCCGCGCGGCGCGGTGGCCGTCCGTGCTCACCGGGGCCTCAGCCGAGCCCGGGGTCGGAGAAGTCCGCCGAGCCGTGGGTGAGGTGGTAATAGATCAGCGCGCCGGTCTCGCGGACGATGTAGCGGAACTGGGTCTCGCGGGTCTGCACCACCGGGCCGCGCTTGGTCGGCGACGTCGTCGCGTCGAGGCCGACGTCGTCGGCCATCGTGCGGGAGCGCAGCGAGTGCCACGGGTCGCTGACCAGCACCGCCGAGGACCACCCGCGCTGCTCGGCGACCGCCGCGACGGCCTCGAAGCTCTCGTAGGTGTCGCGTCCCTCGTCGACCGGCAGCAGCGCCTGACCGGGGACACCGTTCTCGACGAGCCACTGCTCGCCGGCCTGGGCCTCGGTGAACGCGTCGCCGTCCGCGGCCCCGCCGACCGTCACGATGCGCGGGGCGACGCCCTCCTCGTAGAGCTCGAGGGCATGCTGCAGGCGCGCGCGGAACACCGGCGAGGGCTCACCGTCGTACTGGGCGGCGCCCAGCACGACGATCATGTCGACCGGCTGGCGCTCGTCGACCCGACCCAGCTGCCACACCCGGATCGCCGTGCCGCCGACGAGCAGGAGCGCGACGACGATCGCGCCGACCACGACCCGCGGCGCCCACGCCAGCGCCGCGCGGGCGGTGCCTCCTCCGGTGGCCGGCGTCGCTTCCCGCGTCCGGCTCATGCGCCGATCGGTCCCGCCGCGCGGCCCAGGGCCGAGGGGTCGCGCCCGCTGCGGACGGCGAGGACCTCGCCGACGATCGACACGGCCGTCTCCGCGGGCGTGCGGGCCCCGAGATCGAGGCCCACCGGGCCGTGGATGCGCGCCAGCTGGTGCTCGGTGACGCCGGCGGCGAGCAGGCGCTCGCGGCGGGCGGCCTGGGTGCGGCGCGAGCCGAGGGCCCCGAGGAAGCCGCGGCCCTCCAGCCCGGTCCGGAGGATCGCGTCGAACGCGGGGTCGTGGTCGAGCAGCACGAGGACGTCGGCGTCGGTGAACGCGGCGACGGCGGCGTCGGCCTCGGCGACCGTGTCGGCGCGGCGGGACGCCCAGCCCAGCACCCCGGCCTGCGCGGCCAGCGCGTCGGCGATCGCCCCGCCGCCGACCACCGTGATCGTCGGCACCGGGACCCAGAGGTCGACCAGCAGGTCCGCGCCCTCGAGCGTCGTGCGGTCGGTGGCCGTCGCGCCCCGGCGCAGCAAGCTCCGGACGTGCGCGAGCCCGGCCTCGTCGAGCGTCGCGTCACCCAGCGTGCCCACCGGGGCGTCGAGCTCGCCGCCCGTGACCGCGAGCGACGCCGACCCGTCGGCGCGGGAGATCAACGCCGCCGGCGTGCCGGCGGCGAACGCCTCGCCGAGCGCCCGTGCCGGCGCGGCGTCGAGGGGGTGGCCCAGCAGCGTCGCCCCGCCCGCGCAGGCGAGCCCGGCGGCGACCGCGGCGTCCTCGGCGACGTGGGCGTCCACGGTCGCGGGGTGGTCGCGCGCGTCCTTCGCCAGCGCCGTCGCGCGGTCGTCGAGCGCGCCGCGGAGCAGGTCGCCCCCGAGAGTCCCGTCGGCGCCGGCGACGAGGAGCTGCCCGGGCTCGACGGTGCCGAACCCGTGCCGGTCGAGCACCCGTACCACGACCCGCGCCCCGTCCCCGCGCGCCAGGACCGCCGCCACGTCCGTCAGGTCGCTCACGCCCACCAGGGTAGGCGAGCCCCCCGACCCGCCCTGCTCGCCGGGCCCGGGCAGGCCGTGGTGCGCGCCGGGTTGCGCGCCGGGTTGGCAGCGAACGCGCTGTTCGCTGCTACTAGGCGCCGGAAGTCCGCGTTCGCGAACGGCTCCGCAGTGCTCGGCGTTCGCGAACGCGGACTTTGCGCGCCTAGAAGCAGCGAGATACCCGTTCGTTGCGGAACAGGCAGGCGAGCTCAGCAGCCGATCAGGCGGCCGGCGAGGTAGGACTCGAGCTGGTCGAGGGCCACGCGCTCCTGGGTCATGGCGTCGCGGTGCCGGACGGTGACCGCCTGGTCGTTCAGCGAGTCGAAGTCGACGGTCACGCAGAACGGGGTGCCGATCTCGTCCTGTCGGCGGTAGCGGCGGCCGATCGCGCCGGCGTCGTCGAACTCGACGTTCCAGTGCTTGCGCAGCGTGGCCGCGACGTCGCGGGCGACCGGGGACAGGTCGGCGTTGCGCGAGAGCGGGAGCACCGCCGCCTTCACCGGCGCCAGGCGCGGGTCGAGGCGCAGCACGGTGCGCTTGTCGACGCCGCCCTTGGCGTTGGGGGCCTCGTCCTCGGTGTAGGCCTCGAGCAGGAACGCCATCATCGGGCGGCCGACGCCCGCAGCGGGCTCGATGACGTAGGGCCGGTAGCGGGAGTCGGTGCCCTGGTCGTAGTAGGACAGGTCGACGCCGCTGTGGTTCGTGTGCGTCGTGAGGTCGAAGTCGGTGCGGTTCGCGATGCCCTCGAGCTCGCCCCACTCCTGGCCGGCGTTGAACTGGAACTTGTACTCCACGTCCACCGTGCGCTTGGAGTAGTGGGAGAGCTTCTCCTTGGGGTGCTCGTAGTGCCGCAGGTTCTCCGGGTCGATGCCGAGGTCGGTGTACCAGCGGGTGCGCTCGTCGATCCAGTACTGGTGCCACTGCTCGTCGGAGCCCGGCTCGACGAAGAACTCCATCTCCATCTGCTCGAACTCGCGCGTGCGGAAGATGAAGTTGCCCGGGGTGATCTCGTTGCGGAAGCTCTTGCCGATCTGGCCGATGCCGAACGGCGGCTTCTTGCGCGCCGCGGACATGACGTTGGCGAAGTTCACGAAGATGCCCTGCGCGGTCTCGGGGCGCAGGTAGTGCAGCCCTTCCTCGGACTCGACCGGGCCGAGGTAGGTCTTCAGCATCATGTTGAACTCGCGCGGCGCGGTGTACTCGCCGCGCACGCCGCAGTTCGGGCACGGCACCGTCGCGAGCTCGTAGCCGACCTTGCCCTCGGCGTCGACGGTCTCGAGCGACGGGCCGCCGGTGCGCTCCGAGAAGTCCTCCGCGAGCTGGTCGGCGCGGAAGCGGCGGTGGCAGTTGGTGCACTCCACCAGCGGGTCGGTGAACACGTCGACGTGGCCCGACGCGACCCACACCTGGCGGGGCAGGATGACGCTGGAGTCGAGGCCGACGACGTCCTCGCGGCCGGTGACCATCGACTTCCACCACTGCCGCTTGATGTTGTCCTTGAGCTCGACGCCGAGGGGGCCGTAGTCCCAGGCCGAGCGGGTACCGCCGTAGATCTCACCGGACGGGAAGACGAAGCCGCGGCGCTTGCACAGGTTGACCACGGTCTCGATACGGGCGCTGCCGGTGGGGGTGGGCACGGTGGTACTCCGGGAAATCGCAGGGGATCGCGCGTCGTGCGGGTGCACCCAGCGTAGCGAGCGGGCCCGCGGCGCCCGGCGACCGGAGGTTCTGGTCAGCGGTCGGTGAGCAGGCTCGGGTGCTCGGTGACGCCGTCGGGTCCGGCGACGAGGGCGCGCTCGTGGGCGGCGGGCTCGTCGGTGAGGGCCTCGGAGAGCAGCGGCACCACGTGCTCGCGCACGTCGAAGGGCTGCAGCGCCCGGCGGTAGGCGGTCACGGTGGCGAAGCGGGCGACGAGCACCCAGCGTCCCGGTTCCTCGATCGCGCGGCCGAGGTCGACGCCCTCGCAGCCCGGCTGGGCGGCCAGTAGCCCGACCGCGCGCCGCGCGCGCTCCAGGAAGCGCTCGGCGTCCGCCGGGGCCGGCGCGAATCGACAGACGAGCAGCATCCGGGCGTCCTCCCCCGTGCATCGACAACGGATACCATTATCGGGAGATGTCGTCCCGGGCCGCAGCCCGGTGCGACGGGGAGCCGACGGCCGGGAGGCAGCCGTGAACGGTGGCGGACCGGGGCGGGCGCGGACACCGTTCCCAGGACGGCGCGGCCGGGCGGTGCCCGGCGACGGGCCGCTGGCGCGCGTCCCGGCGGTGGCGGTGTTCGCCGTGGTGGTCGTGGTCTTCGCCGCCGGGGTGATCGTCGGCGGTCCGGTCGGCGCCGTCCTGCTCGGCCTGCTCGCCGTCGGGGTGGCCGGGCTGCTCGCCGCGACGTGGCCGCGCCTGGGCACCGGCGAGCGGATGCTGCGCGTGCTCGTCCTCGTGGTGCTCGTCGCCATCGCCGTCGGGCTGGTCCTGCGATGAGCGCGCCGCAGGTCGGGAGGACCACGATCGCGGGCCCCGAGCACCTCCACGCCGGCGCCCCGACCGGGCTCCCCGTCCCCGGTCCCGAGACGCCCGGCTCTGCGTCGCTGGTCGCGGCGGGCGACCTGCTGCGCGCGCTCGCCGCGCCGGTGCGGATCGCGATCGTGCTGCAGCTGCGCAGCTCGCCGCGCTGCGTCCACGAGCTCGTCGACGCCCTCGAGGTCACCCAGCCGCTGATCAGCCAGCACCTGCGCGTCCTCAAGGCCGCCGGGGTGGTGCGCGGTGACCGACGGGGTCGCGAGGTCGTCTACCGCCTGGTGGACGATCACCTCGCGCACATCGTCGTCGACGCGGTCGCGCACGTGGAGGAGGAGTCGTGACGGCATCCGGCTCGCGGACGCCCTCGGTGCCCGGGCTGCGCGCGACCAAGCAGCGGGCCGCGATCGCCGGACTCCTCGACGAGCTCTCCGACTTCCGCTCCGCCCAGGAGATCCACGAGGAGCTGCGACGCCGCGGCGAGGGCATCGGGCTGACCACCGTGTACCGGACGCTGCAGGCGCTCGCCGACGCGGACGAGATCGACGTGCTGCGCACCGGCACCGGCGAGGCCTCGTACCGGCGCTGCTCGGAGCACCACCATCACCACCTGGTCTGCCGTGTCTGCGGGAAGACCGTCGAGGTCGAGGGCCCCGCCGTCGAGCACTGGGCCGACCGCGTCGCCGCCCAGCACGGCTTCGCCGAGATCTCCCACACCGTGGAGATCCTCGGCGTCTGCGCCGCCTGCCGCGCCGCCGGCTGAGCGCGCCCCGTCCGGAGCGAGGGCGTCCCTCGCTGCGTCCGGAGCACTCCGGGAGTCCCTCGCTCCACACCCCGTGCCGCGCAGCGACACACCACGAGCCGGGCCCCGACACGCCACGAGCCGGGCCCCCGCGCGGGGACCCGGCTCGCGGCTCGGTGGTGCTGACTACTCGCGGTCCGCCGACGGCCGCCCGGCGGCCTCGGCCCTCGCGCCAGGGCCGGTGTCGACGACCTCCGTGCCGCCCGGGTCGTCGTCCTTCGGCACCGCCCGTGCCTGAGCCCGTGCCTCCTCCGGGTCCGACGGCACGACCGGGGTCTCCCCCGTCGAGAACGGGTCCTGCACGCCGTAGACCTCGGCGTACGTCGGGCCCGTCGCATCCCCCGTCCGCTGCCGGGGGCTCGTGGTCGGGAACGCCTGCACGCGCAGGTAGAAGTCCTCGCCGTGCTTGTCGGTGCCGTGGTCGATCGCCTGCTCCATGACCTCGAGGCTCTTGCGCTCGCGCAGGATCACGGGGTCGTGGTTGAGGTCGCGCATGAAGGCGACGCAGAGGAACACCATGATCACGACGAACGGGGCCGCGACCAGGATCGTGAGGCTCTGCAGACCGGACAGCGCGTCCTCGCCGCCGACGAGCAGCATGATGATCGCGACGGCGCCCATGGTGGAGCCCCAGAAGATCACGACCCACCGGGACGGCTCGTCGGTGCCGCGCTGCGAGAGCGTGCCGGTGACGATCGACGCGGCGTCGGCGCCGGACACGAAGAAGATCGCGACCAGGACCATGACGAGCAGCCCGGTGAAGGTCGCCCAGGGGTAGGCCTGGAGCACGGCGAACAGCTGCGTCTCGGTGTCCGCCGCCGCCGGGTTGAGCCCCGCCTGCTGCTGACTGATCGCCGTGCCGCCGAAGATCGAGAACCAGACGAGGCTCACGAGGCTCGGCACGAGGATGACGCCGCCGACGAACTGGCGGATCGTGCGCCCCCGGCTGATCTTCGCCAGGAACATGCCGACGAACGGCGTCCAGGAGATCCACCACGCCCAGTAGAAGACCGTCCACGAGCTCAGCCAGGTCAGCATCGCCTCGCCGCCGGTGGCCTCGGTGCGTCCGACCATCTCGGCGAAGTCGCCGAAGTACGCGCCGAGGGCGGTGGGCAGGAGGTCGAGGATGATCACCGTCGGGCCGACGACGAACAGGAAGAACGCCAGCACGCCGGCGAGCACCATGTTGATGTTCGACAGCCACTGGATGCCCTTGGCGACGCCGGAGACGGCCGAGAGCACGAACGCCGCGGTGAGCACGATGATCAGCGGGACCAGGACCTCGTTGCCCGCGCCGGGCAGGAAGCCGGTGGCGTCGAGGCCGCCGCCGATCTGCAGGGCCCCGAGGCCCAGCGAGGCCGCGGAGCCGAAGATCGTCGCGAAGATCGCGATGATGTCGATGATCCGGCCGATGGTGCCGTTGGCCGCGCGCTCCCCGATGAGCGGGATGAACGCGGAGCTGATCAGCTGACGACGGCCCTTGCGGAAGGTCGAGTACGCGATGGCCAGGCCGACCACGGCGTAGATCGCCCAGGGGTGCAGCGTCCAGTGGAAGAGCGAGGTGGCCATCGCCGTGCGCAGCGCCTCCACCTGGTCACCCGGGGGCGCGGAGCCGGGCGGCGGCTCGGTGAAGAACGACAGCGGCTCGGCGACGCCGTAGAACATCAGCCCGATGCCCATGCCGGCGCTGAACATCATGGCGATCCACGAGACCGTCTTGAACTCGGGCTGCTCGTCGTCGCGGCCCAGACGGATCTTCCCGAAGCGGCTGAACGCGAGCCACAGCGCGAAGACCACGAAGCCCGTCGCGGCGAGGATGAAGCCCCAGCCGCCACCGCGGATCAGGCCGCTGAGCATGGCGCTCGACGCGGAGCTCAGGCTGTCGGTGCCGATGATGCCCCAGAGCAGGAAGAGCACGGCGAGCGCCGCACCGATCCCGAAGACCACCCAGTCGGTGCCCTGCTTCCGATCGGCCGCGCTCGTCGCCGGTACGTCCGGCTCGCCCCCCGACGATCCGGCCGGTTGGCCCGGCGGTGATGAGAGATCTTGTGTCATGGCGAGTCGCGCCTCCCAGGCTCTCGAGAGACGCCCCTCCTCTCCGGGTCGTCAGCGGACGCCGAGTGTACGTCTGGTTGCAGCGAGTTCATCCCGCTTTCGGACCTTTGCTGTCGCATCGCCGTGTTCGGGTCAGTATTCGTACACCGGGTCGGGTGTGGCAACCGGCGACCATGATGTGACCGACAGTGTCGGGACATGACCGTCGTCCGGGGTGCCCGTCCCGGCCACGACCCGTCCACGCACCGCCACCCAGCGGTCGTCGCCGGACCCGCCGGTGGCCGCCTCGCCGAGCGCCCCGCGGGGGTCGGCGAGATGGACCCGCACGGTCGAGGCGTCGGCCGCGCAGCACGTGATCACGAGCCGCGCCAGGTCGACGGCGCCGGCCCCCGTGGGTGCGCCACGCGCCGGCACGAGGAAGCCCGTGACGGTGACGTCGCGGGTCGTGAGCGGACCGGACGGGTCGGCGGCGGTGCGGGAGACGACGTCGAGCAGCCCCAGCGCCGGCGCGTCCCCGGCGGGCAGCGGGTCGTCGGCAACCGCGCTCACCGGGGCCGCGCGGGCGCCGACCCCGTCCACGGCCGCCGATCCCAACGCCGGGGGCACCACGAGCAGCAGCGCGAGCACCGGCAGCACGAGCATCCACGCGGACGGCCCGGCCCCGTGGTCGAGGTGGTCGTGCCCCGCGCCGGCGGGCGCCCGCCCCCGCAGGTCACGCACCATCCCCACCACCGCCACCGTGACGAGCACGACGCCGGCGAGGAGCACGGGCGTCGCCGACCAGGGCTTCACGTAGCGCAGGTAGGACCCGTCGACGACGATCTTGACGAGCACCCCGCCGACGAGGACGAGCAGGACGTGCTGGGTGTCGCGGCTCATCGCGGGCCCCCGAACACCAGCAGCCCGGCCGCGACCGCGCACGTCACCGCGACCACGAAGGTCAGCGGGGCGAAGCGCACCGCGAACGCGCGCCCGAACGCACCGGCCTGCAGCGCGACGAGCTTGACGTCGACCGCCGGCCCGACCACCAGGAACACCAGGCGCGGCAGCAACGGCAGCGCCGAGAGCGACGCGGCGACGAAGGCGTCGGCCTCGCTGCACAGGGCGAGCACCACCGCGAGCACCGCCATCACCGCGCAGGCGAGGACGACCCGGCCCGCCAGCCCGTCGAGCCACGCCGACGGCACCACGACGGTCACCACGGAGGCCGCGAGCGCGCCGAGCACGAGGAAGCCCCCGGCCTCGACCACGTCGTGGCGCGCCGTCTCGGCGAACACCGCCCACCGCGGCGTGCCGTCGTCCGGTGGCGGTCGGCGCACGCGCGCCGCGATCCACTCCGCGCGCCCGTACCGGACCCACAACCAGCCGACGCCGAGCGCGGTGGCCGCCGAGCCGAGGAACCGGGCGCCGACCATCTCCGGGTGGTCCGGGAAGGCGACGGCCGTGGCCACGAGCACCACCGGGTTGATCGCCGGCGCGGCGAGCAGGAACGCGAGTGCCGCGGCCTCGGGGACACCCTGCGCCGTCAGCCGCCGGGCCACGGGCACCGACGCGCACTCGCAGCCCGGCAGCACCATCCCCGCGGCACCGGCGACCGGCACCGCGAGGGCGGGCCGGGCCGGCAGGACGCGGCGCAGCACCGCGGGCGAGACCCACGCCGCGATCGCCCCCGAGAGCACCGTTCCCAGGACGAGGAACGGCAGCGCCTGCACGCACACCGCGACGAACACCGTCGCCGCCGTCCGGACGACGCCGACGTCGAGCAGGCGCACCAGCGGCCCCTGCAGCGCCGTCGCCACCAGCAGCGCCCCGCACAGCACGACCAGCGACACCGACCCGTGGCGGGTCCGGGACGCCGGCCGGGGCGTGGTGCGCGGCGGCGGGGAGCTCACGGATCGTGATGCTCCCAGCCGGCCGCGCGGACGCCGAGGACCCGTCGCGGACCCTGTGGAGGCGAACGGAGCATGGGGACGGCGACGGGAGCAGCGCCTCCCGACGCGCCCGCCGCCCGGCGCAGCGGCGGCGCCCTCAGGCCTCGCCGAGCAGGTCCTCCCGGACCTGGGCCGCCGTGGAGACGACGAGCATGAGCAGGGTGCCGAGCGGGCCGACCGTGAGGCCCTCGGCGGGGAAGGCGTACCGCAGGGTGACGTCCCAGCCCTGGTCGGTCGCGACCGCGCCGAGCGTGCCGAACAGGCCCTGTCCGGCGCGTTCGGCGACCAGGCGCGGCGTGTCCGCGTCCGCGAGGTCCCAGGCGACGACGCACGTGAGACTCAGCACGGCGAGGCCCTCGACCAGCTCGACGCCCTGGATCGCGCACGGCACGCCGGCGTGGCGGAACGACAGCGCGCCGTCGTCGTCCACGTGCACGTCGACGAACTGCTCCATCGCCTCGCGGGCGATGATCAGCAGGCCCGCGGTGGTGGCGGCCTCACGGCTCACGGGGCACCGGTCCCTTCGGCTCCGTCGACGGCACCGCCGTACCGGCGGTCACGCCGCGCGTAGATCTCGCACGCCTCCCAGAGGTGGCGACGGTCGAAATCGGGGAAGAGCGTGTCGAGGAAGACCATCTCGGCGTACGCGGACTGCCAGAGCAGGAAGTTCGACGTCCGCTGCTCCCCCGAGCTGCGCAGGAACAGGTCGACGTCGGGCATGTCGGGCTCGTCGAGGTGGCGCGCGAGCGCCTTCTCGTCGATGCGCTCGGGGTCGATCTCCCCGCGGGCAGCCCGGCGGGCGAGCTCGCGGGCGGCGCCGACGATCTCCGCGCGCCCGCCGTAGTTGACGCACATGGTCAGCGTGACGACGTCGTTGTCCCTCGTCAGCTCCTCGGCGATCTCCAGCTCCTTGATCACCGACCGCCACAGCCGCGGCCGCTGCCCCGACCAGCGCACCCGCACGCCCATCGCGTGCATCTCGTCGCGCCGGCGGCGGATGACGTCACGGTTGAAGCCCAGCAGGAAGCGCACCTCGTCGGGGCTGCGCCGCCAGTTCTCGGTGGAGAAGGCGTAGGCCGAGATCCACTTGACGCCGAGGTCGATGCACCCGCGGACGACGTCGAGGAGCTGGCCCTCGCCCTGGCGGTGCCCCTCGATCCGCGGCAGGCCCCGCTGGTTGGCCCACCGCCCGTTGCCGTCCATCACGAGCGCGACGTGGTTCGGCACGAGCTCGGACGGGATCGCCGGCGCGGTCGCGCCGCTGGGGTGCGGCGTCGGCGCCATCACCGTCGGGTCGTCACGTCCCCGGAGCCGGTCGGCGCTCCGGCCGCGGGTGGGACGCAGGCGGGGGCTCACAGAGGGACTCCCGGTCCCGAGCGAAGGGCACCTTCGCTCGGCTCTTCGGGGCGAAGGTGCCCTTCGCTCGTCTCGGCGTCGTGCTCGTCGTCGATCCCGATCGCGAGCGGCGTCCCCGTGAGGTCGACGCGCGGGACCCCGCCGCGGCGGTCGACCAGCGGCAGCGAGCGCAGGGTGCGCTCGAGGTGCCACTGCAGGTGGGCCGCGACCAGCCCGGCGGTGTCGCGACGGGCGGCGGCGTCGGTGCCCTCGGCGGTGGCCCAGTCGCCGCTGCGCAGCGCCTCGAGCAGGCGCCAGGTCTCCTCGGACGGCACGACGGCCCCGGAGAGCCGGCAGTGCTCGCACACCGCGCCGCCCGCGGGCACCGAGAAACGCCGGTGGTACGGCGCGCCCTCGACCCCGCAGCGCGCACACTCGGTGATCGCCGGGGCCCAGCCCGCGATGACCATGGCGCGCAGGAGGTAGGCGTCGAGGACGAGATAGGGGTCGCGCACGCCGCCGGCCAGCCCACGCAGCGCGCCCACGAGCAGCAGGAACAGGTCACGCGCCGGCTCGCCCTCCTCGGAGGTCAGCCGGTCGGCCGTCTCGAGCAGCGCGCACCCCGCCGTGTACCGCGGGTAGTCGCCGGTCAGCTCGCCGCCGAACGCGTCGAGGGTCTGGACCTGGGTGACGATGTCCAGGCTGCGGCCGGTGTGCAGCTGGAGGTCCACGTGGCCGAACGGCTCCAGCCGCGCCCCGAACCGCGAGCTCGTGCGCCGCACGCCCTTGGCGACCGCGCGGACCTTGCCGTGCCGGTGGGTCAGGAGCGTGACGATCCGGTCGGCCTCACCGAGCTTCTGCAGCCGCAGCACCACCCCGGTGTCGCGATAGAAGCCCACGGCGCCATCGTCCCACCCCTAGGGCGACGGAGGGTGCAGCAGTGGCCGCAGATCGGGGTAGTTCGTGATCTCCCAGCCGCCGTCGACGACGAGGCTGGTGCCGTTGACGTAGGACGCGTCGTCGCCGGCCAGGAAGAGCGCGGGCCCGGCGATCTCGTCGGGATCCCCGGCGCGGGCCGCGACGATCCTCGTCACGAAGTCCTTCTCGATCGGCCCGCCGTCCAGGAACCCGGCCGTCAGCGGCGTGCGGATCAGGCCCGGGAGGATCGCGTTGACGCGGATGCCGCGGTCGCCGAGCTCCAGCGCGGCGTTCTTCGTGAACATCTCCACGCCCGCCTTCGCCGCGGCGTACGAGCTCGCGCCGTAGAGCGGGACGTGGGCGTTGAGCGAGGAGATGTTGACGATCGCGCTGCCCGGCGCCATGGCCCGCGCCTCGTGGCGGGTGCTGAGGTAGACGCCGCGCAGCACGAGGTCGACCGTCCAGCGCCAGTCCTCCTCGTCGCCGTCGACGACGGTGCCGAACCGGGCCGAGCCGGCGACGTTGAACGCCGCGTCGAGCCGCCCGAACCGCTCCACGGTCCGCGCGACCGCGCCCTGGACCTGCGCGGAGTCGGTGACGTCGGCGACGACCGTCTCCGCGCCCTGCTGCCGGCCGAGGCCGACCTCGTCGATGTCGACGAGCACCACCGAGGCGCCCTCGGCGACCAGCCGCGCCCCGATCGCGGCACCGATGCCGGAGGCGCCGCCGGTCACCAGGGCGACCTTGTCCCGGTATCGCTTCATGGCCCGAACGTAGGACGATCGGGCCATGAGCGGAATCGCTGCGCAGGTCGTCGGCGTCGTCGATGCCCTGGCCCACCCCGCGTCCGAGCCGCCCGAGGGCCTCTTCGCCCCCGGCGCGATCACCTGGCACTCGTTCGACGAGGTCGAGGCCCCGACGGTGCCGGACACGTTCGCGACCCTGCGCGCGATCCGGGAGAAGGTCCCCGACTTCACGATGACCGACGTGCGTGCGGGCGACGGGTTCGCGCAATACGTGATCGTCGGGACCCTGCCGGACGGCTCGGCGCTGCGGGCCCCGGCGGCGCTGGTGGTGCACGTCGAGGACGGGCTCGTCACCCGGATCGAGGAGTACGTCGACACGGGTCAGCTGGCGGGGCTGTTCGCGCTGCTGGCCTGACGCCGATGCGACGGAGAGTTGCGGGCACTGAACGTCTGCGGAGCCACTCCGCTGACACGTCTAGAAGCCGAGGCGGCGGAGCTGGCGCGGATCGCGCTGCCAGTCCTTGGCGACCTTGACGAACAGGTCGAGGTGGACCTTCTCGCCGAGGAGGGCCTCGATCTGGCGGCGGGCCTCGGTGCCGACGTGCTTGAGCCGCGAGCCGCCCTTGCCGATCACGATCGACTTCTGGCTGTCGCGCTCCACGAAGATCTCGGCGCGGACGGTGAGCACCTTGCCCGGCGTCATCTCCTCGACCACGACGGCCAGCGAGTGCGGGAGCTCGTCGCGCACGCCCTCGAGGGCGGCCTCGCGGACGAACTCGGCGATCAGGGTCGTCTCCGGCTCGTCGGAGAGCTCGCCGTCCGGGTAGAGCGGCGGGCCGGGAGGCATGCGCGCGAGCAGGAGGTCGGCGAGCAGCGAGACCTGGTGCCCCTGCGACGCGGACACCGGGACGATCTCGGCGAACTCCGCCAGCTCGTGGAGCGCCAGCAGCCGCTCCGCGATCACCTCGGGGCGCACCAGGTCGGTCTTCGTGAGGATCCCGATCAACGGGGTCTTCGCGGTGACCTTCGCCAGCTCGGCGGCGATGAACCGGTCGCCCGGCCCGATCTGCTGGTCGGCCGGCACGCAGAAGCCGATCACGTCGACCTCGGCCCAGGTCGTGTGCACGACGTCGTTGAGCCGCTCGCCCAGCAGCGTGCGCGGGCGGTGCAGGCCCGGGGTGTCGACGAGGACCAGCTGGCCGTCCTCACGGTGCACCACCCCGCGGATCGCGTGCCGGGTCGTCTGCGGCCGCGACGACGTGATCGCGACCTTCGACCCCACCAGCGCGTTGGTCAGCGTCGACTTGCCCACGTTGGGCCGGCCGACGAAGCAGGCGAAGCCGGAGCGGAAGGTCTCGTCGGGCGAGGTCACGCCGCCTTCCCCTCCAGCCGCGCCACGATCTCCCGCCCGATGGGCAGCGCCGCGGTCGCCGCGGGCGAGGGCGCGTTGAGCACGTGCAGCACGCTCGGCCCGTCCTCGGCCGACCCGTCCTGCACGAACAGGAAGTCGTCGACGAGCGAGCCGTCCGGCCGGACGGCCTGGGCCCGCACGCCGGCCCGGCGGGGGACGTCGTGCGGCGTGCGCAGGTCGTCCGCCGTCACCCCGGGCAGCATCCGCGCCACCGCCGCGGCCATCGCCGCCCGCGACAGCGACCGGTGCATCTCCCCCAGCCCGTAGCGCCACTGGCGCCCGGCGAGGGTGAGGAACCCGGGGTCGGTGAGCGTCCCGGCGAGCTCGCGCATCCGCAACGTGCGCCAGTCGTAGCCCTCGCGGGCCAGGGCGAGCACGGCGTTCGGGCCGACGTGCACCGACCCGTCGACCCCGCGCGTCGCGTGCACGCCGAGGAACGGGAACGCCGGGTCGGGTACCGGGTAGACGAGCCCGCGGACGGCCTCGCCGATCGGCCCGACGAGGTCGGAGTACTCCCCGCGGAAGGGCACGATCCGCACGCCGGGATCGAAGCCCGACGCCCGGGCGATCTCGTCGGAGCGCAGACCCGCGCACACCACGACCTGACCGGCGAGCAGGTCGCCGCCGTCGGTGTGCACGACGACGTCGCGGCGCCGGCGCGTCACCGACCGCACCGCGCGGCCGGTGTGCAGCACCGCGCCCCGCCCGACGGCGAGCTCCGCCAGCTTCCGCGTGATCGCGCCGTAGTCGCAGATGCCCGTCGACGGCACCCACAGGCCGGCGATCGCCGCGACGGCCGGCTCGCGCTCGCGCACCCCGGCCTCGTCGAGCTCGTGCACCTCGACGCCGTTGGCGCGCCCGCGCCGGACCAGCTCCGCCATGCGCGGCAGCTCGTCGGCGCCGGTGGCGGCGACGATCTTGCCGCACTCCTCGAACGGCAGGTCGTGCTCCGCGCAGAACGCCTTCGTCTCGGCGCAGCCGGCGACGGCGAGGCGGGCCTTCAGCGAGCCGGGCGCGTAGTACAGCCCGGAGTGGATGACGTTGGAGTTGCGCCCGGTCTGGTGGGTGCCGGCGGTCGCCTCGCGCTCGACGAGGGCCACCGAGGTGTGCCCCGCGGCGAGCAGCTCGTGGAGCACCGCGAACCCGACGATCCCGCCGCCCACGACGACGACGTCGTGGCGGGGGCTGGCAGCAACGGGCCCGGCAGCAACGGGGCCGGCAGCAACGGGGGTGGCCCCACCGGCGGTGACACCGTCAGCCACGGTCGTCCTTTCCCTCACGGGCGCCGGTCTGGGCGAGGTCGCCCTCGGCGTGCCGCTCATCGTCGCCGGTCGCCGCGGTCCCCTCGTCGGCGGGGACGCCGTCGGAGGAGGAGCCGGACGAGTCGGACGAGTCGGAGGAGTCGGAGGAGTCGGACTCCTCCTCCTGGCGCCACACGAGCAGGCTGCGGATGCGCATGCGCCCGCGGGCGTCCTCGCCACCCTCGGCGCGCAGGCGCAGCCCGGAGATCTCGGCCTCGGCGCCGGGCAGCGGTACCCGCCCGAGCCGCTGGGCCAGCAGGCCGCCGACGGTGTCGACGTCCTCGACGTCGAACTCGACGCCCGTGGCCTCCTCGAGGTCCTCGACCGGCAGGCGCGCGGCGACCCGCCAGGTGGAGGGGTCGAGGTGCTCGAGCGGGCGGTGCTCGGCGGCGTCGTACTCGTCGGTGATCTCGCCGACGATCTCCTCGAGCAGGTCCTCGATGGTCACCAGGCCCGCGGTGCCGCCGTACTCGTCGACGACGAGCGCCATGTGGTTGCGGTCGCGCTGCATGTCACGCAGCAGGGCGTCCGCCCGCTTCGAGTCGGGCACGAACTTCGCCGGGCGCATCAGCTCGCCGACCGCGCCGGCCCGGTCCGGTGGCGAGCCGTCGTCGACGGTCCGGCGCACGAGGTCCTTGAGGTAGACGACGCCCACGGTGTCGTCGACGTTCTCGCCGATCACCGGGATGCGCGAGTAGCCGCTGCGCAGCGCGAGGGCCAGGGCCTGGCGGACGGTCTTCTCGCGCTCGATCCACACCATCTCGGTGCGCGGCACCATGACCTCGAGGACGCGGGTGTCGCCGAGGTCGAACACCGACTGGATCATGGCCCGCTCGTCGTCGTCGACGAGCCCGCCGCGCTCGGCCATGTCGACCAGCTCGCGCAGCTCGACCTCCGAGGAGAACGGGCCCTCGCGGAACCCGACGCCGGGGGTGATCGCGTTGCCGACGACGATCAGCAGCGAGGCGAGCGGGCCCAGCAGCCGCGCGAGGATCCGCACCGGGCCGGCGACCGCGAGCGCGAGGCCGTAGGGGTGCTGGCGGCCGAGCGTGCGGGGCCCGACGCCGATGAGCACGTACGACACGAGCACCACGACGAGTCCCGCGACGAGCAGCGCGAGCCAGTCCGGCCCGATGAGCTGCAGGGCGACGAACGCGCCGAGCACCGTCGCGGCGGCCTCGCACGCCAGCCGCAGCAGCATGAGCAGGTTGAGGTGGCGCGGTCGGTCGGCGACGACGGCCGCGAGGGCCTTCGCGCCGGTGGCGCCCTCGCGCACCAGCCCGTCGACCCGGGCCCGCGACACCGTGGAGATCGCGGCGTCGGCCGCCGCGAACACCCCGGCCAGCGGCACCAGCAGGATCGCCGCGACGAGCTGGCCGACCAGCCCGGACGTCACTGTTCTTTCTCGCCCAGCCCGACGGTGCCGAGCAGGCGGTCGTCGGCGGCGCGCTCGCGGGCGCTGCGGGCCGCGGCGGCGCGCTGGGCGCGCCAGTCGGCGAGCAGCTCGGCCTGCAGCCCGAACATCTGGCGCTCCTCGTCGGGCTCGGCGTGGTCGTAGCCGAGCAGGTGCAGCACGCCGTGGACGGTCAGCAGGTGCAGCTCGTCGGCGAGGCCGTGCCCGGCGGCGGCCGCCTGGTCGGCCGCAAACGCGGGGCACAGGACGATGTCGCCGAGCAGCGCGGGCCCGGACGACGGCGCGTCCGGCCGGCGCGCCGAGTCGTACTCGTCCATCGGGAACGACATGACGTCGGTGGGCCCGGGCTCGTCGAGCCAGCGCTCGTGCAGCTCGGCCATCGGCTCGAGCTCGATGAGCATGATCGAGAGCTCGGCGAGCGGGCTGACTCCCATGCGGTCGAGGGCGTAGCGCGCCACCTCGACGATCGGGCCCTCGGCCACCTCGACGCCCGACTCGTTGGCGATCTCGATGCTCATGGGGACCTCGTCAGCGTCTGGGGAACTCATCGACCTCGTCGCTCGCGGTTGCGCGGCCCCACCGGCGGCCCGGTGCGCGGGGCGCTCGAGACGGCCTGCGGGCGACGCTGCTGGGCGGCGTCGTAGCGGCCGTAGGCGTCGACGATGTCGGCCACCAACCGGTGACGGACGACGTCGTTGGAGGTCAGCTCGGAGAAGACCACGTCGTCGACCCCGTCGAGGATGTCACGCACGATGCGCAACCCCGACGTCGAACCACCCGGGAGGTCCACCTGGGTGACGTCACCGGTGACGACCATCTTCGAGTTGAAGCCCAGACGCGTGAGGAACATCTTCATCTGTTCCGGCGTCGTGTTCTGGGCCTCGTCGAGGATGATGAAGGCGTCGTTCAGCGTGTTGTGCGTGACGATGTAGTTCTCGGTGACGTACAGGGAGTCCTCGGCGGCGACCGAGATGCAGACGCAGTCGGCCTCGCCGTCGGGAAGGATGCTGTCGACGTAGCGACGAGGCCGTCCGCCGCCGGTCGCGTCGTAGACCTCCCGCTTCCGCGTCAACCGGAACGGGGCGATCTCCGCCGGGAGGCGGATGTCCAGGACGTGGGCGTCGGAGCGGTAGGGAACCGGGCGCCCACCGGCGCGGCCGGGGGTGCGGCCGGCGGCGTACCGCGTCTTGACATAGGCGACACCGCCGAGCGACCGGACCAGGCGGACGACGTCGTCCCGGAGGCGGGGTGAGCACGTCGTGTACTGGACACGGCACGTCCGCCCGCCCTGACGCACCGGACCGCCGTCGGTGTCGAGGAGGCCCTGCAGGAGCGCCGCGCGGACCTCGACGCTGTTGTGCAGGTAGGACTCCGGCACGAACTTCGTCGACGAGTCGGTGCCCGCGAGGCCCAGCTGTCGCAGCACCGCCGTCACGGGGTTGGCGGTGATGACGCCACCGCGACCTCCGCCGCCGACCCTCCGCAGGACGTAGTCCAGGCCGGACTCGTGGGTCACCTCGGCGTCCGGGAGCGCCGCGTCCAGGGCCTCGGCCAGCTCCGGATCCTTGGTGCAGAAGCTCGGCGTGGTCCGGTCGGCGCAGCCGTCGCCGAGCAGGAGCCCGAGCGCGTACGGATCCATCGGCACCGGCTGCTCCGGGAACGACACCGGCGACACGAGCGGCAGCTCGTACCGGTGCGCGTGGGACCACCACAGGTTGTCCTGCATCTGCTGCGTCTGGAGGACGCGGCCCGCCTTGCCGTGGCGACGGTCGTCCGGCGTGGTGACGAACCACAGGTGCTCGGCGCAGGCGCGCGTCGAGACACCGTCCTGCGTCCACACCCGATAGACCTGCTTGCGGCCCTGCGGGTGGACTCCCAGGACCGCGGTCGGCCTGCCGTCGCGTCCGGTGACGAGGTCGCCGACCCGGAGCTCGCCGATCGGACGGAAGCCGTCCGGGGTGAGGACCGGCGTGTCCACCGGCTGCGCACGCCCCCGCATGTAGGCCAGAGGAGCGATCTCGATGGTCCCTGCGGCCATCAGCTTCGGCACCGCGTCGGTGTCGAGCATGTCGTGCAGCGCGTCGTAGAGCGGCCGCAGGTACGGGTCGATCTTCTCCGAGAGCGTGCCGGGCAGGAACCCGAGCCGCTCCCCCGCCTCGACCGCCGGGCGGGTCAGGATGATCCGGTTGACCTGCTTGGCCTGCAGCGCCTGCACGGCCTTGGCCATCGCCAGGTAGGTCTTGCCGGTGCCCGCGGGGCCGATGCCGAAGACGATGGTGTTGACGTCGATCGCGTCGACGTAGCGCTTCTGGTTGAGCGTCTTGGGCCGGACGGTGCGCCCGCGCCGCGAGACGATGTCGAGGCTGAGCACCTCGGCGGGCGACGGTCCGCCCTCCGGGCCCTCGTCGTCGTCCTGCAGCATCCGCACCGAGCGCCGCACGACGTCGGGATCGATCTGCTGGCCGCGGCTGGCGAGCACCACCAGCTCGGCGAACACCCGCTCGGCGAACGCCACGTCGGCGGGCTCGCCGGAGAGGGTGAGCTCGTTGCCGCGGACGTGGACGTCGGCCGCCAGCAGGCTCTCGGCCTCGCGCAGGTTCTCGTCGCGCTTGCCCAGGAGCGCCAGCAGCGCCGCCTCGGGCACCACGATCCGGGAGGTTCCGTCACCGGTCACGTGCTGAACTGTCCTGCTTCCTGCTCGCCGTCGATCCGTCACATCGATCCTAGCGCTCTCACAGCAGCCCCTCGACCTCGTCCCGCACCGCGGCCCAGGCCGGCAGCGACGGGTCGATCACCGCGAAGTGGTCGGCGCCGGGCAGCACGCGCAGGCGGGCGTCGCCCCGCGCAGCGGTCGCCGCCGCCACGTAGCGCTGCGACTGGTCGAGCGGCACGACGGTGTCCGCGTCGCCGTGGACGCACACGACCGGCGCCGACGCCGGGACCAGCGCCGTGGGCGACGCCAGCGCGTAGCGGTCGGCGACGGTGGCGGGCGGCCCGCCGAGCAGGTCGACGACGGCGCCGCCGCCCAGGTTCGCGGCCGCGCCGGCCACGAGGTCGAGCACCCCGGCCTGGCTCACGGTGCCGACCGGGCGCACCTGGGGGTCGGCGCCCGGTGCCCCGGCGTCGAGACGCTCGCGGCTCGCGGCCCAGCCGACGAGCTGCCCGCCCGCCGAGTGCCCGAGGAACACCACGCGGTCGAGGTCGAGGCGCCCGTTCGCGGCCTTCTGCACCGCACCCGGCAGCTGGTCGACGCCCGCCGCGACGTCGGCGAACGTCGCGGGCCAGCCCCCACCGGCGCCGACGCGGCGGTACTCGAGGTTCCAGGCCGCGATGCCGCGGTTGGTGAGGTCGACGGCCAGCGGCGTGCCCAGCTCGAGCCCGTAGGCCGCGCGCCAGTAGCCGCCGTGCACCACGACCACCACCGGGACCTTCTCGCCGCCCGGCGGGAGGTGCAGCACCCCGAACTGCGCGGGATCGGTGCCGTAGGGCAGCGAGCGCGGGGTCGGCGTGCCCGGCTGGGTGGGCGGCACCGTGACCCCGCCCGCGGGCGTCGGCACCCGGGCGCAGGCGGCCAGGCCGGCCAGTCCGGCGAGCCCCCCGAGCAGCGATCGGCGCGCCACCGTCACCTCCATCGCCCGGTCCGCGCGCCCAGCGCGCCCAGGGCGACGGCGGCGGCGGTCGAGGTCCGCAGCACGCCCGGGCCCATGCGGACCTCGCACGCCCCGGCGCCGACGAGCAGGGCGCGCTCGTCGTCGGTCACCCCGCCCTCGGGGCCGACGACGAGCACCAGCTCGCCCCGGTCGGGCAGCGTGACCTCGGCGAGCGAGGTGTCCGCGGTGGCCTCCAGCACGAGCACCGCGTCGGCGTCACGGGCCGCGAGGTCGCGGGTGGTGGCGGGCGGGGCGACGTCCGGGACCCGCGCCCGTCGCGCCTGCTTGGCGGCCTCGCGCACCGTCGTGCGCCAGCGGGCGAGGGCCTTCTCCCCCCGGACACCGTCGTCCCACCGCGCCACGCACCGCTCGGCGCGCCACGGCAGGATCGCGTCGACGCCCGCCTCGGTCGCGAGCTCGACGGCCAGCTCGGCGCGGTCGCCCTTGACGAGGGCCTGCGCGAGCGTGATGCGCAGCCGCGGCTCGTCCTCGCTGCGCCGCTCGAGCACCGTCGTCGTCACCGTGCTCCTGCCGACGTCGGTGACGCGGGCCCGGGCCCGGGTGCCCGCGCCGTCGCCGATCAGCACGACCTCGCCCGGACGCACCCGGCGCACGTCGGCGGCGTGGCGCCCCTCCGCGCCCTCGAGGACGACCGCGCCGACCTCGGGGACCGCGTCGACCCAGAACAGCGCCGGCCGGGACCAGGCCTCGGAGACCGCAGGTGTCACCGCGCGCGGCCGCCCTGACGCCGGCGTCCGAACAGGCCGTTGCGGTGGGCCGCGAGATCGGGCCGCTCCTCGCCGCGCAGCTCGGCCAGCTCGCGCAGCAGCTCGGTCTGGCGCGCGTCGAGCCGGTCGGGCACCTGCACGTCGAGGTGGACGAGCAGGTCGCCGCGGCCGTCGGTGCGGCCGGTCGAGCGCAGGCGGGGCATGCCGCGACCGCGCAGGGTGTGCGTGGTGTTGGGCTGCGTGCCCGGTTCGATCGTCAGCTCCTCGTCGCCCTCGAGCGTGCGCTGCGGCAGCGTGGTGCCCAGCGCGGCCGCGGTCATCGGCAGGCTGACGTGGCAGTGCAGATCGACGCCGTCGCGGGTGAAGTACTCGTGACGCTCCTCGGAGACCTCGATGTAGAGGTCGCCGGCGGGGCCGCCCCCGGGGCCGACCTCGCCCTGGCTGGCCATCCGGATGCGCATGCCGTCGCCGACGCCGGCGGGCACCTGCACGGTGACCGTGCGCCGCGAGCGCACGCGCCCGTCGCCCGAGCACTGGGTGCAGGGGCTGGGGATGATCTCGCCGGTGCCGCGGCACACGGGGCACGCGCGGGCCGTGACGACCTGGCCGATGAACGAGCGCTGGACGTTCTGGATCTCGCCGCGGCCGTCGCAGGTGTCGCAGGTCTCGGTGCGCGTGCCGGGCTCGGCGCCGCCGCCGTGGCACTTCTCGCACAGGACCGCCGTGTCGACGGTCAGGTCGCGGGCGACGCCCGTCGCGCACTCCTCGAGCGTGAGGTCGATGCGGATCAACGCGTCCTCGCCGGGCTGGACCCGGCTGCGCGGACCGCGCCCTCCGGTGGCCCCCGCGGCGCCGAAGAAGGCGTCCATGATGTCGCCGAGGCCGCCGAAGCCGGCCGCGGAGAAGCCCCCGGCCCCGCCGCCACCGCCGCCGCGGGTCTCCAGCGGGTCGCCGCCGAGGTCGACGATGCGGCGCTTCTGCGGGTCGGTCAGGACCTCGTAGGCGCTCTTGACGTCCTGGAACCGCGCCTGGGTCTCGGCGTCCGGGTTGACGTCGGGGTGCAGCTCACGGGCGAGCTTGCGGTAGGCCCGCTTGATCTCGCCGTCGTCCGCCTCCCGGGACACGCCCAGGATTCCGTAGTAGTCCTTCGCCACGCTGGTCCTCGTCCGTCCTGTTCATCCGTGCCGGCGCCGTGCCCTCCGGTGGGCGCTCAGCGTCCCCCGACGATCTCACCGACGTAGCGCGCCACCGCACGCACCGCCGCGATCGCGCTGGGGTAGTCCATCCGCGTCGGTCCCACGACGCCCATGCCGCCCAGAGCGGTCGTTCCCGCTCCGTACCCGATCGACACCGTGGACGCCGTCCACAGGTCCTCGGACTCGTTCTCCTCACCGATGCGCACCGTGACCGTCTCCGGGTCGCTGGCCGACGTCAGCAGCCGCAGCACGACGACCTGCTCCTCCAGCGCCTCCAGCATGCCGCGCAGCGCCGAGGCGTCGGTGCCCGCCCGGGTCAGGTTGGCCGTGCCGCCGAGCACGAGACGCTCCTCGGGCCGCTCGAGCAGCGCCTCGAGCAGCACCGCCGCCACGCTGAGCAGCGGCGAGCGCAGCCCGGCGGGGGCGTCGTCGGGCAGCTCCGACATGCGCGCCGAGGCCGTCGCCAGGGGCTGGCCGACCAGGGCGTTGTTGAGCAGCGCACGCAGGCGGGACACGTCGTCCTCGTCGAGGACGTCGCCGAGGTCGACGACGCGCTGGTCGACCCGGCCGGTGTCGGTGATCAGCACGAGCATCAGCCGCGCCGGTGTGAGCCGCACGACCTCGAGGTGGCGCACCGTCGAGCGCGTCAGCGTCGGGTACTGGATGACGGCCACCTGGCGCGTGAGCTGGGCGAGCAGGCGCACGCTGCGCTTGAGGACGTCGTCGAGGTCGACGGCGCCCTCGAGGAACGTGGTGATCGCCCTGCGCTCGGCGGTGGAGAGCGGCTTGACCTGGTGCAGCCGGTCGACGAAGAGGCGGTAGCCCTTGTCGGTGGGGATGCGCCCGGCGCTGGTGTGCGGCTGGGCGATGTAGCCGTCCTCCTCCAGCGCTGCCATGTCGTTGCGCACGGTCGCGCTGGAGACGCCCAGGTTGTGGCGCTCGACGATCGCCTTCGAGCCCACCGGCTCGTTGGTGGCCACGAAGTCCGCGACGATCGCGCGCAGGACGGCGACGCGGCGCTCGTCGGCGTTCACCGCGCCCACCTCCCGGATGCTCGCCCGTGGGTCTCGTCGGTCCGTCGGGCCCGACCGTCCATGGTAGGTGAGCCCCGGCCCGACGTCCGCCGGACGCCGCGACGTCAGGTCCGGCCCGCGAGGATCCCCTCGACGCTGCGGACGACGACGCGCGCGACGTCGGTCCGGGCGCGCTCGGCCCGCGGGTCCTCGCCGGCACGGCGCCAGCGGGCCAGGGCGTCGAGGGCGAGACCCCGCACGTCGGTGTCCGGCGCGTCCGGCGGGACACCCAGCCGTGCGGTCGCGGCCGGACCGTCACCGCCGAGCAGGCGGCGGGCCTCCTCGTCGGCACCGCCCCGGGCGTGCAGCGCCACCAGGGCGTCCTGCTCGACGAACTCGTGCGCGCCGGTGCGCACGCGCTCGACCGCGGCGGCCAGGCCCTCCGCGTCACCGCAGGGGACCTCGTGCAGGACGCGCTCGAGGGCACCGAGTGCCGCGCGGGCCCGGAAGACGTCGGCGTGGGCGACGAGCTGGGAGCCGACGACCGACCGCAGCTCGTCGAGCCCGCTGCGCCGGACGAGCTCGGCGGCCAGGCCGGCGGAGTCGGCCGTCCCCGCGGCGCCGCGCCGCACCAGCGTCGTCGCCAGCCGCAGCCCGTGGACCCCGAACCGGTCGAGCAGCGCCCGGCGGGCGCGGTGGTCGGCCGGTACCGGGGCGCCGTCGACGAAGCGGTCCGCCGAGAGCAGCAGGTCCTCGACGTCCTCGCGGGCGAGCGCGGCGAGGTCGCGGACCGCGACGAACTCGGCGGCCCGCAGGGTGCGCGCGGTCTCGACGAGCAGCCCCGAGACCGGCACCACCGTGCGGCAGTGCCGGCGCAGGCCCGGGTCGGCCCGGTACCGGCGGGCGACCTGCGCGGCGGTCATCAGCGCGTCGAGGCGCCCGCCGCCGATCTCGTCGGCGCGGGACAGGACGGCCACCGTGCCGGCCGGCCCGATCCCGCGGGCGGCGCCCTCGCCCACCGTCTCGGCGAAGGCGACGTCGGCGTCGTGGAGGTGGCGCACGAGATGGAGCACGACGTCGGCCCCGTCACCGGGGGTCCCCGCGTCCTCGGCCTCCTCCGCGGACAGGAACGCGCGGGCCCGGCCGGCGACCCCGGGGCGGGTCGAGTCCGCACCCGGCGTGTCGATGAGCGTGACCTCGCGCAGGCTCGCCGACGGCCAGTCGACGCAGAGCTCGTCCACGCCGGTCCGGCCCGCGAGGTCGATCACGAGTGCACCGCGCCGGTGCACCACGGGCAGCTCGTCGGGGGGCGTGCCGTCGCGGTGGTGCGCCACGATCCGCGCGCTCGGCGCGTCCCGGTAGGTGGTGACGACGCGGGTGCACTCGGCGGTCCCGGTGGGCGCGATCTGCTCGCCGACCAGGGCGTTGAGCAGCGTCGACTTCCCCGCCTTGAGCGTGCCGGCCAGGGCGACGCGCAGCGGCCCGTCGAGCCGGTCACGATGGGCGCGCAGCAGCGCCGCGGGCGCCGGGCGGCCGGCGTAGACGGCGAGGGCGCGGTCGAGGACGGCGCGGGTGCGGTCGGCGAGGGCGCTCACGTGGCGCACCGCGCGAGCACGTCGTCGAGGCGCGCCAGCTCCGCGCGGACCTCCGCGGTGCGGCGCCGGCGGCGTTCCGCGTCGAGGTCCCGGGCGCCGGTGGCGGCCACGACGGCCGCCGCGGCGCCCGTGGCGACCTCCTCGGCCCGCGCGGTGAAGTGGTCGCGCAGCGTGCGCTGGACCTCGCGCAGCATGTCCTTGGTGTGCTTGCCGACGACGAACTGCACCTCGTCCGCGTGCTGGCGCACCACGCGGCGGGCGTCGAGCCGCCGCCGGCGCAGGGCGCGGCGCCGCTCGTCGCGCAACGTGCGCCCGCCGAGCAGCACGCCGGCGCCCACCGAGAATGGGTTGATCAGCGCCATGCCCGACAGGGTCGTCACCAGCCCGACCATGAGCACGCCGCCGTACGAGCCGCGCAGGCCGACGAGGAGTCCCTGGGTGAACGCCATGCGGTCCAGGTCGGGCGTCCCGAGCTCGGGCAGGGCGGACAGCTCGGCGGTGAAGCGGCCGGCCGGCACGGGGGCCCCGTCCGCCACGGGCTCCGTGCCCTCGACGCCGGGCTCGGCGCCCGGGTCGGCGAAGTGCGCGGCGACCCGCTCCGCGAGCCACCACGTCCGTTCCCCCGCCCACAGGTAGGTGGTCGCGACGGCCCGGCCGATCTCCTCGGCGAGCCAGGGCTCGAACTGGTCCCACACCTGGGCGGGGTCGACGGTCTCGAGCGTCTCCTCCGCGGTCCGCAGGACCTGCCGGACGCGGTCGCGGAGATCCCAGTCGACGTCCGCGCCGAGGTCGGCGACGCCGTCGGCGAGCGTCTGCTGCCAGCGCGCCGACCGTTCCTTCGTCGCCGCCGCGCGGGCCGTCGCCGCGGCCAGGGCCTCGTCGAGCTCGCGGGCCCGGGCCGGGCCCTCCAGCGCGGCGAGCTCGACGACCGGCACCGCCCGGACGTCGCGCAGCACCTCGGCGACGTGCCGCTGCAGCGCGCGCTCGGTCCGGCACCCGCGGGGCTCGACGACGCGGCGGCGCAGGAGCTCGGCCAGGGCCGGGACGCCGGACGCGGCCGCGAGCTCGCGACCGAGGTCGGTGCCGTCCCGGGTGCGGGCGTGGCGGGCGAGCTCCGCCGACACCCCGACCACGTCGACCACCAGACCCCGCGCGGCGAGCAGCGCCGCGTCGAGGTCGCGCACCTCCCGCCACGCCGGGTGCAGGTCGGTGCGGGTGAGGGCGACGACGACCGTCGCGACGTGGCCCGCGGCCGCCGCGAGCAGCTCGACCTCGCCGGCCGTGAGCTCCCGCGAGGCGTCGCTGACCAGCAGGACCGCGTCCGCCGCGGGCAGCTCGCCGAGCACCGCGACGCCCGGGGCTCCCCCGGGCCCGCCGGCGCCCGGCGTGTCGATCAGCGTCAGCCCCGCCGCGAGCACCGGGACGTCCCGGCCGATCTCGGCCTGCACCCACGCCCGGTCGTCGCGTCCCGTCACCGCGCCGGCGAGACGCGCGGCCGTCACGTCCTCCCGTCCGTGCGGACCCACCAGCACCGTGTACGGCTCCTCGGAGTACGCCACGACGGTGGGCAGCGCGGTCGCGACGTCGGCGTGGGCGGGGCAGAGGTCGGTGCCGACGAGCGCGTCGACGAGGCTGCTCTTGCCCTGCTTGTGGTCACCGACGACGAGCACCCGGGCCCCCGGGTCGAGCAGGCGGCTCCCGTCACGGGCGAGCGACGCGGCGACGTCGTCGCGGCCGAGATCGCGGGCGAGGGCCACCGCCTCGTCGAGGACCGCGGCGGCCTCGCGCCGTGAGGTCGGCGCGGTCGTCGCGGGCAGTGTCGTCGTCATCAGGGACCCCCCGTGGTCGACGGGCGGCGCCCGGCCATCGCCGAGCACCGCCCGTCACCGAACAGCCAGCAGATGCTACTGCGTGTGACCGGACCCGATCAGGGGACGAGGTCCACGTCGACGTCGTCGACCTCGATGTCGACGTCGGTGAGGTCGCCGTCGACGTCGGTGATGTCGCCGGTCGAGACGTCGTCGTTGTCCTCCGTGACGTCGTTGTCCTCTGTGACGTCGTTGTCCTCCGTGACGTCGTTGTCCTCCGTCACGTCGTTGTCCTCGGTGACGCTGTTGTCGACGTCGTTGTCCTCCGTGACGTCGTTGTCCTCCGTGACGTCGTTGTCCTCGGTCACGTCGTTGTCCTCGGTGACGTTGCCCGAGTCGGAGATCGTGACGTCGTTGTCCTCGGTCGTGTTGCCGGAGTCGGTGATCGTGACGTCGTCGTCGCTGGTCAGGTCGCCGGCGCCGCCCTCGACGAGGACGTCGCCCTCGCCGGCGGTGGCCACCGTGCCGCCCGTCGCGTCGCCGCCGACCGCCACCGCCCCGCCGGCGCCGGCGGCGAGACCGCCACCCACCGCGGTGCCGTCGCCGAGGACCGCCGTGCCGTCGTCGACGACCTGGTTCCCGTCGCCGACGATCGCGCCCGCCCCGGTGACGACCGTGCCGTCGAGGTCGTCCCCGACCGCGACCGCCCCGGCGCCCGAGGCCACCGTCGGACTCAGGTCGAAGTCCTGGACCACGTCGCCGCCGGCCCAGATGTCCTGGTCGATGATCTGGTTGAGCACCGTGTCGTGGCTGTCGAAGTGGTAGGTCGTCGTCGCGACGGACAGGTGGGCGATGACGCGGTCGATCTCCGTGACACCCGGGACCGCCGGCCCGGGGCCGCTCCCGCCACCCCCGCCGTGCCAGCCACCGTGCCCGCCACTGTGCCCGCCGCCGTGCCAGCCGGGGCCGGACCAGTCGTCGTCGAGGGCCGCGAGCCGGGAGCCGCCGCCATCGCCCCCGCCGGCACCCCCACCGGGACCGTCGAGCACCCCGTCGCGGACGTCCTCGTCGTAGCGGGCGGCGACGGCGGCCGGGGCGTGGTCCATCACCAGCGGCACCGCGTCGCGCAGGTCGTCGAGCGTGAGGTCGTCGAGGCCCGCGGCCTGCAGCGAGCAGGACGGGTCGGCGAGGAACTCGGCACGTGCCACGGGGTCGCGGAAGAGGTCGAGGAGGAACTGCAGGAGCGTCTTCGCTTCGGTCGCGGGCATCGGGCACCTCCGTGGTCGTCCGGACCGGTCGTCCGGTGAGGACGAAAGCTAGGAAGATCCGGGCCCCGGGACAGCGGGGATCGACCCGCATCCGCGACCGGGACCCCGGGGGCCGGCCCCCGCTGGGCCGGTCGGGGTCCGGGGGGTCCGGACGTGCGACCCCGATGTCCACCCCCCGTGTGGGCTAAGTGGACTAGGTGTTAGTCCGAATGCCGCTTACTCTCGCTGCTGTGCACGTTCGGTACATGGGTACCGAGCGCTGAGTGACCGATCCTCGGTGACTGGGTGGGGGGCAGCCATGACGTACGACCTCGGCATCGATCTCGGGACGACCTACACGGCCGCCGCGGTCCTGCGCGACGGCGGCGCGCACCCGGAGACGGTGACGCTGGGGAGCCGCCTGGCGGTGGTCCCGTCCGTCGTCTACCGGGGTCCGGACGGGACGGTGCTCGTCGGCGAGAGCGCCGAGCGCCGCGCCGGCGACGAGCCCGACCGGGTCGTGCGCGAGGTCAAGCGCCGCCTCGGCGACGACGTCCCGCCCGTGGTGGGCGGCGAGCCCTGGCCGGCCGAGGACGTCGCGGCCGCGATCGTGACCTGGGTGCTCGGGCGGGTCGCCGAGCGCGAGGGCGGGCCGGCGCGCCGGATCGTCGTCACCCATCCCGCCACCTGGGGCGACTTCCGCCGCACCCGCCTCCGGACGGCCCTGGGCGCCGCCGGCCTCGCCGACGTCGAGCTCCTCGCCGAGCCGCACGCCGCCGTCCTCGGGCACGCGGCGCTGCGGCGACCGGCCACGGTCGGCGGACCGTCCGGGGCCGAGGTCACGACGGCCGTCTACGACCTCGGCGGCGGCACGTTCGACGCCGCCGTCGCCCGCCGCGCGCCGGACGGCACCGTGACCCTGCTCGGCACGCCCCGAGGCCTCGACCGGGTCGGGGGCATCGACTTCGACGAGGCGGTCCTCGCCCACGTGCGGGACGAGGTCGCCGAGGCGCTCGCCGATCTCGACCCGGACGCCCCGGAGAGCTGGCAGGCGCTGCACCGGCTGCGCCGCGACTGTGTGGAGGCGAAGGAGGGGCTCTCGGCCGACACGGAGGTCGTCGTCCCCGTCGTGCTCCCGTCGGGCCACCGCACCGTGCGCCTGGGCCGCGCCGACTTCGAGGCGCGGATCCACGGCACGGTCGCGGCGACCGTGGAGGAGTTCCTCGCGGCGCTGGCGGACGCGGGGGTCACGCCGTCGGAGGTCGACCACGTCCTGCTGGCCGGCGGGTCGTCGACGATCCCGCTGGTCGCGCGCCTGCTCACCGAGGCCCTCGGCCGCCCTGTCGCCGCCGACGCGGACCCGCTCACCGTCGTCGCCCTCGGCGCGGCCGTCGCGGCCCACGGAGTCGACGACGAGGCCGTCCCGACGGTCGTCCGGGGACCCGAGCGTCCGGCGTCGACGATCACCGGCCTGTTCGACGCCGACGAGCCCGAGGAGGACGAGCCGCCGCGTCGGGGGCGGCGGCTCCTCGTCGCGTCGGGGGTGCTCGCGGCGGTGGTGGCCGTCGCGGTCACCGTGCCCCTCCCGCTCGACGACGCCGTCGGCGACTCGGTCCGGGGCGCCCTGCACGACGCGTTCGGGACCCCACCGGCGGCCCTGACCGCGCCGCCGGCCCCGGCCGCCACCGTCGTCGCCCGCCCGCTGGGTGAGGTGACGCCCCTCGGCCCCACGGACCCCGCTCTGCCCGGCGGTGGTCCCGTGTCGGGCCCCGGCCCGGTGCCGCCCCCCGGCACCGGGCCGGTCGGGGCGCCGGCGGTCGCCCCCGCGGCGGCCCCTGCGACGGTCGCGGAGCCCGCGGTCGCCCGGACCGCTGCCGCGCCGGAGCGTCCGGTCACGGTCGAGGCCACCCCGGCCGCGGTGACCGAGCCGGACCCGCCGTCGTCGCCGGCCGAGGAGGCACCGGCGGAGACGCCCGCCGCCGACGAGCCGGAGCCGACGGGCGAGCCCGACCCGCCCGTCGAGGAGACGCGCAGCGTGGAGGAGCCGGCCGAGACGTCCACGGCGTCTCCCTCGTCCTCGTCCCCCGCCTCGTCCCCTGCCCCCGAGGAGACGACGTGACCGCCGTCCACACCGCCCCGCCCTCCTCGCCGGAGCGGCCGGACGACCCGGCCGACGCTGCCTACGCGGGTGATCTCGACACGGCGCTGCGCACCGCCGACGCCGCCCTGCGCGACCGGTCGGACCCCGACGGGCAGGGGCGCGCGGCCGCGGTCCTCGCCGCGGTCCTCCCCCACCGCGGGCTGCTCGCCCGCAGCGCCGACCTGCACCGCTGGCTCGCCCGCCGTCACGGCCGGAGCGCGCCGGACGCCGTCGTCGCGCTGCTCGGGACGGGGGCGCTCGACGAGGCCACCACCGCCGTGACGTCGGCGGAGAAGGTCGCCGGCCCTGCCGCCGGCCTCGCCCCCGGCCTGGCCGACGCCGCCGACGTGCTCACCGCCCGCGGCGTGCTGGCCTCGGTCACCGGCGACTCGTCGGCGGCCCTGTCGCTGCTCACCCGTGCCGCCACGGCGCTGGCCGTGTGCGACCGGCCCGCGGTCCGCGGGGACACCCCCGCCGCGCTCGGCGCGCTCGTCGCCCTGCACCGCGGGGAGCCCGAGCTCGGCGGGCCGTTGCTCGACCGGGCGCTCGCCCTCGACCTCGGGGGCCCGGCCCACCGTCGCCGTCACCTGCTCCTGCGGGCGTGGTGCGCGCTCGCGGCGGGGGACGGCGCGGAGGCGCGGTCGCTGCGGGCCCGCGCCGGCGAGGCAGGGCCGGACGTGGTCGAGCCGCGGGACGAGCTGGTCGCGGTGGCCCTCGACGTGGCGCTCGCGCGACGCGCCGGGGACGTGCGCGCGCTGCTCGACCTCTGGGCGCGGGCGCGCGAGGCGCTGGTGCGCCACCCCGTCGACCTCTACGTGCTGCTGCCCGTCGGCGAGCTCGCGCTGGCCGCGGCGCGGCTCGGCGAGCAGGGCTGGGTGGCGCCGCACCTCGAGGAGGGCGCCGCGCTGCTCGACGCCCTCGGGCAGCCGCCGCTGTGGAGCACGCCGTGGCACTGGTACGGCCTGCAGTACGCGATCGCGACGGAGCAGACCTCGGCGGCCGCCTCCCACGCCGAGGGGCTGGCGGCGGCCGCACGGGTCACCCACCCCGCCGTCGCGCCGGCCCGCGCGGCCGCGGCGTGGCTGCGGGTGCTGGCCGGGGACGTCGACCCCGACGAGGTCACCGCCGCGGCCACGGGGCTGCGGGCCGCGGGGCTCGGGTGGGACGGCTCCCGCCTCGCCGGCGAGGCCGCGCTGCGCACCACCGACCGGCGCGCGATCTCCGCCCTCCTGGCCTGCGCGCGGGACCTGCACCCGCCCCAGGAGGAGGCCGTCCCGACACCCCGGACCTCGGGGGTGGTGCTCAGCGAGCGGGAGCGCGAGGTCGCGGCGCTCGTCGTCCAGGGCCTGACCTACCGCGAGATCGGGGCGCGGCTGTTCCTCTCGGCCAAGACCGTCGAGCACCACGTCGCCCGCCTGCGGCACCGACTCGGCTCGGCGAGCCGCAGCGAGCTCTTCGGCGACCTGCGAGCGGCGCTGGGTCGCTGATTCCCGG
Organism: Actinomycetospora aeridis; assembly: GCF_037400275.1. NCBI lineage: Bacteria > Bacillati > Actinomycetota > Actinomycetes > Pseudonocardiales > Pseudonocardiaceae > Actinomycetospora > Actinomycetospora aeridis. Next base: position 72,098 of record NZ_JBBEGL010000008.1, read on the forward strand.
AACGGCCCCTCGGCCGGGCCTCGGGCTGTGACCATCTCGGCATGCCGGAGGGAGTCGAGGTCCGTCCCGAGTTTCTGCGTCGAGGCGCCGCACAGCTGGGCGACGACGCGCCGGGGTCGTCCTCAGCGAGGAAGGTCGGGTCGTGACCGTCTGGGCGAAATCATCACGTGGCTGGAGGAACCCGTGAGCGCACTGCACGGCCTCGACGGAGAGACGGCGGAGACCGTACGGCTCGTCCTCGGCCGACGGGCGCCCGACGTCCTGCGCGCTCTGGAGGAGACCGACGATCCCTCGAACGATCTCCGTGACCGCACCGCTGCCGTCCTCGCCGAGGAATTCAGCAGGGAGGTCTCGGGCCCGGACTGGGAGCCGTCCCCTCATGGGATCCGCGTCGATGACGCCATCGGTCGGTTCTACCGGTGCTATCCGGTCGATCGCCGTTGAGGCTTCGCCGGGTTGCCGGGCGACCGGGCCCTTCAGCGCTCGGCGAGCGCCAGGGCCACGCCGTCGGCGAGCAGGCGCCCGCGGCGGGTGAGCACCGCCCGACCGCCGGCCCAGGCCCCCCGGTCGAGCAGGCCGTTGCGGGCGGCCTCGTCGCCGGCGTCGCGCCCGACGGGTTCCAGCGCCGACGCGGCCAGCCCGTCGGAGGTCCGCAGTTCGAGGAGCACCTGCTCGAGGTGCGCCTCGTCGGGCGTCACCCGCTCGCGGGCCTCGGCGGGCGAGCGCCCCGCCGCGAGGGCCGCCGAGTAGCGGGCCGGGTGGCGGACGTTCCACCACCGGGTGCCGCCGACGTGCGAGTGCGCGCCCGGCCCGGCGCCCCACCAGTCGCCGCCGCCCCAGTAGCCCAGGTTGTGGCGGCAGCGCGCGGCGTCCGAGCGCGCCCAGTTCGACACCTCGTACCAGCCGAAGCCCGCCGCGGTGAGCACGTCGTCGACGATCTCGTAGCGGTCGGCGAGCACGTCGTCGTCGGGCATGGGGATCTCGCCGCGAGCGATGCGGCGGGCCAGCGCGGTGCCGTCCTCGACGATCAGCCCGTACGCCGAGACGTGGTCGGCGCCCGAGGCGAGGACGGCGTCGAGCGAGCGGCGCAGGTCGTCGTCGGTCTCGGTCGGGGTGCCGTAGATGAGGTCGAGGTTGACGTGCGCGAGACCGGCGGCCAGCGCCTGGTCCGTCACCCGGACCGCCGCGCCCGGCGTGTGCCGGCGGTCGAGGACGGCGAGGACGTGGTCGACGTCGGACTGCATGCCCAGCGAGAGGCGGGTGTAGCCGGCGTCGGCGATCGCGGCGAGCAGCTCGGGGGTCGTCGACTCGGGGTTGGCCTCGGTGGTCACCTCCGCGCCGGGGCGCAGGCCGAACGACGAGCGGACGGCGTCGAGCACCGCGACGAGGCCCTCGGCGCCGAGCAGCGAGGGGGTGCCGCCGCCGAGGAAGACGGTGTCGGCCTGCGGAGGGGTGCCGAGCACGGAGGCGGCGAGGTCGAGCTCGCGGCGCAGGCCCTCGAGCCAGGAGGCCGGGGAGGCGGGGTCGTCACTGCTGGTCAGGCCGAGGTCGGTGGCCGTGTAGGTGTTGAAGTCGCAGTACCCGCAGCGCGTCGCGCAGAACGGCACGTGCACGTAGATCCCGAACGGTCGGGTGCCGAGCCCGGCCAGCGACGGCGGCGGGAGCGCGCCGTCGGCGGGCGCGGGCTCGCCGGACGGGGGGACGGAAGGCACGGGTCCATTCTGCGCCCGGCCGTTCAGTAGCCCCGGCGCCCTCGTTCGGTAGCGGTCCTCGAACGATCAAGAGACTAGCGTCGTCGACCATGAACCGGGGGGTGCGCACGGCGCTGACCTGCACCGTTGCGGTCGTCGCGCTGGCCGCCTGCGGCACCGCGCCGTCCTCGCAGGCGCCGGGGTCGACGCCGTCGTCACCCTCGACCACCGCGGGGGGCGCGCTCTTCTCCGGCCCCCAGCCCTGGACCGCGGACGTCTCGGGGTCGGCGGCGTCGGAGCGCAGCCCGGCGATCATCGCGGCACTGGCCGACGCCGGCGGGTGGGGCAATGGCGGCGTCTTCCAGGTCGACTTCGCGATGCCGGTGTGGACCGCGCCGGCGGACGCGCCGCGGATGGCCGTCACCCCGACCCCGGAGTACTGCGGCGGCGGGCCGGACTGCGACCCGCTGCCCGCGGAGATGCCGGTGCCCGACGGCGCGGTGATGGAGGGCTCGCAGGACCTGACCTGCGACGCCGCCGCCGAGGACTGCCACCTGCTGATCGCCGACCCCGCGAACCGGCGCCTTCACGAGATCTACCAGGGGACGCAGGACGGGGACGGGCTCACCGCCGGCGCCTACGTCGTCTGGGACCTCGACCGGGCCTACACCGACGAGCTGCGCGGCCCGCAGTGCACCAGCGCCGACGCCGCCGGCTTCCCGATCGCCGCGCTCACGCCCACCGCCGACGAGGTGGCGTCCGGCCGCATCGAGCACGCCCTGCGCTTCATCCTGCCCAACGACCGGATGAAGGCCGGTGTCTACGTGCCGCCCGCGACTCACGCGGGCGGTCCGGAGAGCGCCGCTCCCGACGCCCCGCCCTACGGCGTGCACCTGCGCCTGCGCGCGGACGTCGACACGTCGGCGTACTCGGAGCAGCAGCGCGTGGTGATCACGGCGCTGCAGACCTACGGGATGTACCTCTCCGACGGCGGCGAGATCGCGCTGACGTTCGCCGACGACCGGTCGAGCACGGCGAAGTGGAGCGAGCTGGGGATCGACGCGCAGTCGTTCGCCGGCCTGCCCGTCGACGCGTTCGAGGTGATCGACCACGGCCCCGAGGTGCCGGTGACCTACGAGTGCGCACGCAACTGAGCGCGTGGCGTTACGGACACTGGATGACAGCGACGCCACGCCGCTGACACCTCGTACACCCCGATGCGGCGAAGGTCACCGAGACTCCGTTCCGGCTGGAAGGGCCCGGACGGGGATGGCACGGTCGGTGCGTGCGCGCTCACCGACTGCTCCTCGTGGCCCGGCGTCACGTGGATCTCGGTCGGCTGGCGAGCACCCTCTGTCCGGCGTGCTGACCCCCGTCCGCACGCCGCCCCAGAGGATCTCCATGACCACCGCCACCCCCGCGGTCGAGCAGCAGGACGCCACCAGCCCCCGCACGGTGCTGATCGCGAGCCTCATCGGCACGACCATCGAGTGGTACGACTTCTTCCTGTTCGCGACGGCCGCGGGGATCGTCTTCCCGCAGCTGTTCTACGGCAGTGGCGACCCGACCGTCGCCACCCTGCTGTCCTTCGCGACGTTCGCGGTCGGCTTCGTCGCCCGGCCGATCGGTGGGCTGATCTTCGGTCACATCGGCGACCGGGTCGGCCGGCGCGAGACGCTGATCGTGACCATGGCGCTGACCGGGATCGCCACGGCGGCGATCGGCTTCCTGCCGACCTACGCCGCCATCGGCGTCGCCGCCCCGCTGCTGCTCGTGCTGCTGCGGATCGTGCAGGGCATCGCGATCGGCGGCGAGTGGGGCGGCGCGGTGCTCATGGCCGTCGAGTACGCCCCGGACGGCAAGCGCGGGCTCTACGGCGCCACCCCGCAGATCGGGCTGGGCCTGGGCCTCGCGCTCGGCACCGGCGTGTTCGCCCTGCTCGGGCTCGTCATGGACGACGCTACGTTCCTCTCCTGGGGCTGGCGCGTGGCGTTCATCGCGAGCCTCGTGCTCGTCGGCGTCGGGCTCGTCGTGCGGCTCGCGGTGATGGAGACCCCGGCCTTCCGCCGGATGCAGGCCGCCGCCGAGGTCTCGCGGGTGCCGGCCGTCGACGTCGTGCGGGACGCCCCGTCGCGGCGCAACCTCGGCTGGACGCTGCTCGCGCGCTGGGCCGAGGGGGCCTCGTTCAACACCTGGGGCGTGTTCGTCCTGACCTACGCGGTGGCGACCCTCGGCATGCCGCGGACCCCCGTGCTCGTCGCGGTCACCGTCGCCGCGCTCGTGAGCGCCATCGTGGTCCCGATCGCCGGGGCGTGGGGCGACCGGATCGGGCGCGGCAGGGTGTTCGCGATCGGCTGCGCCGTGCTCGTCGTCGGCGTCTTCCCCGCGTTCGCGCTGATCGGCACCGGGTCGGTCGCCCTGCTGACCGTCGCCCTGCTCGTCATGCTGGGCCTGTCGTACGGGCTCGCGAGCGGGTCGGAGTCGACCCTGTTCGCCGAGGTCTTCCCCACGCGCACCCGTTACACCGGGATGTCGCTCGCCTTCCAGGGCGGCGGCATCTACGCCTCCGGGCTCACGCCGCTGATCCTGACCTCGCTGCTCGCCGCGGGCGGCGGCACGCCCTGGCTCGCGGCGGGGTACCTCGCCCTCGCCGGGGTCGTCAGCGCCGTCGCGGCCCTGCGGGCGCAGCCCCTCGAGACGCTCTAGGAGACACCGAGACCCATGAGCCTCACCGCCCACTGGTTCCTGCCCACCTACGGCGACTCCCGCGGCCTCGTCGGCGGTGGGCACGGCGTCGCCACCACGGCCGCCGACGCCGTCCGTCCCGCCGAGATCGGCTACCTCGCCCAGATCGCCCGCGCCGCCGAGACCGTCGGCTTCGAGGGCGCCCTGACGCCGACCGGCGCCTGGTGCGAGGACGCCTGGCTGACCACCGCGATGCTGGTGGCGGAGTCCGAGCGGCTGAAGTTCCTCGTCGCCTTCCGCCCCGGGGTCCTCTCCCCCACCCTCGCCGCCCAGCAGGCCGCGACGTTCCAGCGGCACTCGCAGGGGCGGCTGCTGCTCAACGTCGTCACCGGCGGCGAGCCCACCGAGCAACGCGCCTACGGCGACTTCCTCGGCAAGGACGACCGCTACGTGCGCACCGGTGAGTTCCTCGATGTCGTGCGCCGGCTGTGGGCGGGCGAGAGCGTGACGCTGCACGGCGAGCAGGTCCACGTCGAGGAGGCCGCCCTGACCCGCGTGCCGGACCCGGTGCCGCCGGTCTACTTCGGGGGCTCGTCCCCCAGGGCCGGCGAGGTCGCCGCGCAGCACGTCGACGTGTACCTGACGTGGGGTGAGCCGCCCGCGCAGGTGCGCGAGAAGGTCGAGTGGATCCGTGGGCTCGCCGCCGCGCAGGGCCGCGAGGTCCGCTTCGGCATCCGCCTGCACGTCATCACCCGCGACACCTCCGAGGCGGCGTGGGCCCAGGCCGAGAAGTACCTCGCGGGCATCCCCGACGAGATGATCTCCGAGGTCCAGGCGGGCCTGTCGAAGAGCGAGTCGGTGGGCCAGCAGCGGATGCGGGCCCTGCACTCGGGCGGGACGAAGACCGCGGCCGACCTCGAGGTCTCGCCGGGCCTGTGGGCCGGCGTCGGGCTGGTCCGCGGCGGGGCGGGCACCGCGCTCGTCGGCAGCCACACCGAGGTCGCCGACCTGATCCAGGAGTACCACGACCTCGGGATCACCGAGTTCGTCCTCTCGGGCCACCCGCACCTCGAGGAGGCCTACTGGGTCGGCGAGGGCGTGCTGCCCGAGCTGGGCCGCCGCGGCCTGTGGAGTCACCCCGCGGGTGCCGTCGACACCGGCCCGGCCGCGATCCCCTTCGCGCAGTAGGTGGCCTTCGGCCATGTGAGCACTTCTGCGTGCTGGAGCACGTCGAAGTGCTCACATGCGCTTCGCGCACACGCGCTGCTCGTGGCAGGGTTGTGGGCATGTCTGCGCCCGGCGACCTCCTCGTGAGTCGACGTCACGTCGACCTCGAGCGCCAGGCCAGCGCACTCTGCCGCGCCTGCTGAGCGCGATCCCGCCACCACGCCCGAGCGGACTCCGCGCACCACGCGAGGCCCTCCTCGTCGTGCCCGCGTGCGTCCGTGCACCACCCCCGGAGGAACCCCGAACCATGGCCGCTAGTTCCGGCGCCCCGTCGTCCGAGAAGGCCGCGACCTCGGAGGAGTCGTACGCGGAGACCACCCCGCTGCGTCACCCCGGGGCCACCGAGGACGCACCGCCGAAGCCCAAGCGGGCCCGCAAGGGCAAGGCCGAGGGCCAGTGGGCGCTGGGCTACCGGGAGCCGCTGAACAAGAACGAGCAGTCGAAGAAGGACGACAACCCGCTCAACGTGCGGGCGCGGATCGAGAACATCTACGCCCACCGCGGCTTCGACTCGATCGACCCGGCCGACCTGCGCGGGCGCTTCCGCTGGATGGGGCTCTACACCCAGCGCGCCGAGGGCTTCCCGGGCACCGACACCGGCCACGTCGACGAGGAGCTCCTCGACGCCCCGCACTTCATGATGCGGGTGCGCGTCGACGGCGGCGGCCTCACCACCGAGCAGCTGCGGGTCATCGGCGAGATCTCCCAGACGTTCGCCCGCGACACCGCCGACGTCACCGACCGCGAGAACATCCAGCTGCACTGGATCCGCGTCGAGGACGTCCCCGAGATCTGGCGCCGCCTCGAGGCCGTGAACCTCTCCACCACCGAGGCCTGCGGCGACTGCCCGCGCGTCGTGCTCGGCTCCCCGGTGGCAGGCATCAGCAAGGACGAGGTCATCGACGGCACCCCGGCCATCGAGGAGATCGTCGAGCGGTTCATCGGTGACCGGTCGCTGTCCAACCTGCCCCGCAAGTACAAGACCGCGATCTCCGGGCAGCAGGACATCGCCCACGAGGTCAACGACATCAGCTTCGTGGGCGTCGTCCACCCCGAGCACGGGCCGGGCTTCGACCTCCACGTCGGCGGCGGGCTCTCGACCAACCCGAAGCTCGCGGTGCGCCTCGGCGCCTGGGTGCCGCTCGACGAGGTCCCCGACGTCTGGCACGGCGTCACCAAGGTCTTCCGCGACTACGGCTACCGGCGCCTGCGCACCCGCGCGCGCCTGAAGTTCCTGCTGGCCGACTGGGGCCCCGAGAAGTTCCGCCAGGTCCTCGAGGACGAGTACCTGGAGCGCAAGCTGGTCGACGGGCCGCCGCCCGAGGAGATCGCCGGCACCATCGACCACGTCGGCATCCACGAGCAGGTCGACGGCAACCTCTACGTCGGCGTCGCCCCGCCCGCCGGGCGCACCAGCGGCTCGACGCTCGTCGGCGTCGCCAAGGCCGCCGAGGAGGCCGGCTCGGGCCGCGTGCGCCTCACGCCCTACCAGAAGATCGTGGTGCTGGACGTGCCCCCGGCGAGGCTCGACGGGCTGACCACCGCGCTCGACCACCTCGGCCTGCCCGCCCTGCCCACCCCGTGGCGCCGCGCGACGATGGCCTGCACGGGCCTCGAGTTCTGCAAGCTCGCGTTCGTCGACACCAAGAACCGGGCGGGCGAGCTGGTCGAGGAGCTCGACCGGCGCCTCGCCGACGTGCAGGACAGCCTCGAGCACCCGGTGTCGATCCACCTCAACGGCTGCCCGAACTCCTGCGCGCGGGTCCAGGTCGCCGACATCGGCCTCAAGGGCCAGATCATCAACGACGCCGAGGGCAACCCGGCGGCGGGCTTCCAGGTGCACCTCGGCGGCGGTCTCGGGCTCGACGCCGGCTTCGGGCGCAAGCTGCGCGGGCACAAGGTGCTCTCGGCCGAGCTCGGCGACTACGTCGAGCGGCTGGTGCGTGCCTACGCCGAGCACAAGCAGGACGGCGAGCGGTTCGCCCAGTGGGTGGTCCGGGCGGAAGAAGCGCAGCTCTCATGAGGTTGGTCCTCCAGTACTGCCCGTACTGCGGCGAGCAGGACCTGCGTCCCCGGGAGGAACCGGAGGGCGCGTGGGAGTGCGCCGACTGCCGCAGTACCTTCGTCGTCACTCCGGTGCCCGCACCGGCGAGAGGAACCGCATGACCACCACGGAGACCCGCGAGGACCTGCGTACCGAGGCGCTCGCCGCCGGTGAGCGCTTCGCCGCCCGTGAGGGCACCGTGGGCCACGAGGAGCTGACCCGCGAGATCCTCGCCTGGGCGGCCGAGACGTTCGGCGAGGACCTCATCGTCGCCTCGAACATGCAGGACGCCGTGCTCGTCGAGCTCGGCGCCGCGGCGCGTCCGGGCGTCGACGTGCTGTTCCTCGAGACCGGCTACCACTTCGCCGAGACCCTGGGCACCCGCGACGCCGTCGCCCAGGTCTACGGCGTGTCCATCGTCCAGGCCGAGCCGGAGCTGACCGTCGCCGAGCAGGACGCGGCGTACGGCAAGGACCTCTTCGCGAGCGACCCCGGCGCGTGCTGCGCCATGCGCAAGGTCGAGCCGCTGAAGAAGACCCTCGCGCGCTACGACGCGTGGGTCACCGGCGTGCGCCGCGTCGAGGCCCCGACCCGCGCGACGACGCCGCTGGTCACCTGGGACGAGCGCCACGGCCTCGTCAAGATCAACCCGATCGCCCACTGGTCCGACGAGCAGATGGACACTTACATCCGCGAGCACGCGGTGCTGGTCAACCCCCTGGTCGACGCCGGCTACCCGTCGATCGGCTGCGCGCCCTGTACCGCCAAGCCGGCCCCGGGCGCAGACCCGCGCAGCGGGCGCTGGGCGGGCTTCTCCAAGACCGAGTGCGGGCTGCACGGATGACCGCGGTGGAGACGACGCAGATGGATCAGCTCGACGCCCTCGAGTCCGAGGCCATCCACGTCATGCGCGAGGTCGCCGGCGAGTTCGACCGCCCCGTGATCCTCTTCTCCGGCGGCAAGGACTCCATGCTGCTGGTGCACCTCGCCGCGAAGGCGTTCTGGCCCGCGCCGATCCCGTTCCCGGTGCTGCACGTCGACACCGGGCACAACTTCGACGAGGTCATCGACTTCCGCGACCGCGTGGTCGAGCGCTACGGCCTCGAGCTCGAGGTCGCGAAGGTGCAGGACTACATCGACGACGGGCGTCTCTCCGAGCGGGCCGACGGCACCCGCAACCCCCTGCAGACCACCCCGCTGCTCGACGCCATCGCCGAGCACCGCCACGACGCGGTCTTCGGCGGCGGGCGCCGGGACGAGGAGCGCGCGCGGGCCAAGGAGCGGGTGTTCAGCCTGCGCACGGCGTTCGGCCAGTGGGAGCCGAGCCGGCAGCGCCCCGAGCTGTGGAACCTCTACAACGGGCGCCACAAGCCAGGCGAGCACGTGCGCGTGTTCCCGCTGTCGAACTTCACCGAGCTCGACGTCTGGCGCTACATCGCCCGCGAGGGCGTCGAGCTGCCGTCGATCTACTACGCGCACACCCGCGACGTGTTCTCCCGCGACGGCATGTGGCTGACCAGCGGGCCGTGGGGCGGGGCCCGGGACGGCGAGGACGTCGTCACCAAGACCGTGCGGTACCGCACCGTCGGCGACGGCTCGTGCACGGGCGCCGTGGAGTCCACCGCGGCGACGCTCGACGAGGTACTGGCCGAGGTGCGCGAGAGCCGCCTCACCGAGCGTGGGGCGACGCGCGCCGACGACCGTCTCTCGGAGGCCGCCATGGAGGACCGCAAGCGAGAGGGTTACTTCTGATCATGAGCGATCTCCTGCGTCTCGCCACGGCCGGGTCCGTCGACGACGGCAAGTCGACGCTGGTCGGGCGGCTGCTCTACGACACGAAGTCGGTGCTCGCCGACCAGATGGAGGCCGTGGAGCGGGCGACGCAGGGCGGGGGTGACCCCGATCTGTCGCTGCTGGTCGACGGTCTGCGCTCCGAGCGTGAGCAGGGCATCACGATCGACGTCGCGTACCGGTACTTCGCGACGCCGCACCGGTCGTTCGTGCTCGCCGACACCCCGGGCCACGTCCAGTACACCCGCAACACGGTCACCGGCGCGTCGACCGCGCAGCTGGCGATCCTGCTGGTCGACGCCCGCAACGGCGCCGTCGAGCAGACGCGGCGCCACGTCGCCGTCATGGGCCTGCTGCGCGTGCCGCGGCTCGTGCTCGCGGTGAACAAGATGGACCTGGTCGACCACGACGAGAATACCTTCTGGCGCATCGCCAAGGAATTCACCGGGCTCACCGACGCCCTCGGCTACGCCGAGTCCGACGTCGTCGCGATCCCCCTGTCGGCCAAGAAGGGCGACAACGTCGTCCTGCCCTCCGGGAACACGCCCTGGTACGAGGGGCCGACGCTGCTCGAGCACCTCGAGTCGGTCCCGGTCGAGGGCGCCGACCACACCGCGCCGTTCCGGTTCCCGGTGCAGTACGTCGTGCGCCCGCGCACCGAGTCGCACCCCGACTACCGCGGCTACGCCGGGCGGGTCGCGGCGGGCACCCTCCGCGTCGGCGACGAGGTGGCGGTCCTGCCCGACGGCCAGCGCACCCGCGTCGAGGGCATCGACACCGCCGACGGGGAGCTCGAGGCCGCGCACGACGGGCAGAGCGTGGTCGTGCGCCTCGCCGACGACCTCGGGATCGCCCGCGGCGCCGTCCTCGCCGCGCCGGGCGGGCCCGAGCCCGTCACCGAGTTCGACGCGACGCTCGCCTGGCTGCACGAGAAGCCCCTGCGCCCCGGCGCGCGGCTGCTGCTCAAGCACGGCACCCGCACCGTGCAGGCGATCGTCGGCGCGGTGACCCACCGGCTCGACACCGAGAACCTCTCGGTGGTCGAGGACCCCGGCGAACTGGGCATCAACGACATGGGCCAGGTGTCATTGACGGTGTCGGAGGCCCTGCCGCTGGACCAGTACGACGACGTCGCCGCCACGGGCTCGTTCCTGCTGATCGACCCGCAGGCCGGCGACACGCTCGCCGCAGGGCTCGTGGGGCGGCCGCTGGTCGCCCGGCCGCTGGAGGACCTGGAGACGGAGAGCGTGTGAGCGGGCCGACGGGGTGGCGCCTGACCCGGCGCCGTCACGTCGATCTGCTCCGGACCGCGGCGACGGGCTGTCGGGCGTGCTGCTGACCACGCCGCCCGACCCCGAGCCGCCCCGGAGCGACCCGCCATGCCGGACGACCCGTCCCGTCCTCTTCCGTCCCACCACCTCCAGCCACCCCACGACAGCCCCTGCGCCGGCGGCGCCACGGTCTGGCTGACCGGGCTGCCCAGCGCCGGCAAGTCGACGATCGCGAACGCCGTCGCCGCCCGGCTGCGCGTCGAGCGCTGTGGGGTCGAGGTGCTCGACGGCGACGCCATCCGCACCCACCTGTCCCGCGGCCTCGGCTACTCGCGCGAGGACCGGGCGATCAACATCCACCGCATCGGTTTCGTCGCCGAGATGCTCGCCCGCAACGGCGTGATCGTGCTGGTCGCCGCCATCGCGCCGCACGCCGACGTGCGCGAGCAGGTGCGGTCCACCCACACGGCCGCCGGCACCACCTACGTCGAGGTCTACGTCTCCACCCCCGTCGAGGTGGCGGGTGAGCGGGACGTCAAGGGCCTCTACGCCCGCCAGAGGGCCGGTGAGGTGCAGGGCCTGACCGGTGTCGACGATCCCTACGAGGTCCCGGCGTCGCCGGACCTCGAGATCCCGAGCCACGAGCAGACCGTCGACGAGTCCGTGGACCTGCTCGTGGACCATCTGTACCGGCGCGGTCTGACCGCGCAGGCCCCGACAGCGACGGCGAGGACGACACCATGAGCGCCACGCCCATCCCGGTCCCGCAGGGCGAGGGCACCGTCGTCGTCCCGCCGCCGGTCGACGAGCCCGGTTACTGGGCGGGGGCGCCGAGCGTGCTCGTCGTCGACGACGTGGTGTACCTGTCCTACCGGCTGCGCCAGCCCGAGGGCGTCGGGCGGGGCTACGCCAACGTCGTGGCGCGCTCGCGGGACGGTGTGGCCTTCGAGACGCTGGCCGTGGTGGAGAAGGAGGCGTTCGGGGCGGAGTCGCTGGAGCGCCCGGCGCTGGCCCTCTCCGACGAGGGCCGCTGGCGGCTCTACGTCAGCTGCGCGACCCCCGGCTCCAAGCACTGGTGGGTCGACGTGATCGAGGCCGACACCCCCGACGGGCTCGCGCTCGCCCCGCGCCGCACGGTGCTGCCCGGGGACGACCTGCACGCCGTCAAGGACCCCGTGGTGCTGCGCGACGCCGGGTCCTGGCACCTCTGGGCGTCGGTGCACCCCCTCGACGACCCCGAGGCCACCGACCGCATGACCACCGAGTACGCCACCAGCCCGGACGGGCTCGACTGGACGTGGCAGGGCACCGCGCTGGCCCCGCGGGCCGGGGCGTGGGACGCGCGCGGGGTGCGCATCAGCGCGGTCGTCCCCGTCGGCGACGAGGTCGTCGCGACCTACGACGGCCGCGCGACGGCGGCCGAGAACTGGGAGGAGCGCACCGGCCTCGCGCGCGGGACCGGCGGCGGGCGCTTCGTCGCCGACGGCGACTCCCCGGCCGCGCAGTCGCCCCACGCCGGGCACGGGCTGCGCTACGTCGCCGTCGCGGACGTGCGGGGCACCCGGCGTCTCTACTGGGAGGCGACGCGCGCGGACGGCGCCCACGAGCTGCGCTCCGAGCTGCTCGTCGCCGCCGGACTCCCGGACGCGGCGTGAGCCTGCCCGACTTCCTCATCGTCGGCGCGCCCAAGACGGGCACGTCGGCCCTGCACCGCGCCCTCGCCCAGCACCCGGAGATCTTCCTGCCGTCGGTGAAGGAACCGAAGTACTTCCTCACCGACGGGCCGCCCCCGAGCGCCGGCGGCGGGCCGGGTGACGTCGCGACCTGGGGCGAGCACGTCTGGCGCCGCGACGACTACGAGGCGCTGTTCGCCCCGGCGCCGGCGGGCACGCGCCGCGGCGAGGGCACGGTGTTCTACCTCTACGACACCGACGCCCAGAAGCGGATCGCCGACCTGCTGCCCGCGGTGCGCCTGATCGCGGTGCTGCGCGACCCGGTGGAGCGGGCTCACTCCAACTGGGCGCACCTGCGGGGGGCGGGGCTCGAGCCCGAGGCCGACTTCCTGGCCGCCTGCCGCGCCGAAGCGGACCGTATCGACGCCGGGTGGGCGCACTTCTGGCACTACGTGGCTCAGGGGCGCTACGGCGAGCAGCTCGACCACCTCACCGGGCTGGTCGACCCCGGGCGGATCCTGCTGCTGCGCTACCGCGACCTGCGCGAGGAGCCCGTGGCCGTCGCCGACCGGGTCTGCGCGTTCCTCGGCGTCGCGACCGGGGTCGTCGACGCCGTCCCGCGCCACCACGTGCGTCCCGACGTCTCGGGGCGGTCCGAGGGCCCCACCGACGCGGAGCGGGCGGCCCTGGTGCCGGCGTTCGCCGACGACGTGCCGCGCGTGGAGGCGCACACCGGCTGGGACCTCGCGGACTGGCGGACGTGAGCACTTTCCCGCCCTCCGGGGCAGGAAAGTGCTCACGTACGGCTACTCGACCTCGTTCAGCTTCCCGGTGGCGACGTCGAGCACGAACCCGCGCACCGAGCCCTTGTTCTTGACGAACGGGCTGTCGGTGATGCGCTTGATCGAGTCGCGGACGTCGCCCTCGAGGTCGGGGAAGGCGTTGGCCGACCACGACGGGCGCTCGCCGGCCTCCTTCTCGAGGATGTCGGCGAACTGCTCGTCGGTGAACGTCACCATGCCGCAGTCGGTGTGGTGGATCAGCACGATCTCCTCGGTGCCGAGGAGGTGCTGGCTGATCGCGAGCGAGCGGATCGTGTCGTCGGTGACGACGCCGCCGGCGTTGCGGATGACGTGCGAGTCGCCTTCCTTCAGGCCGAGCGCGCCGTAGGGGTTGACGCGGGCGTCCATGCAGGCGACGACGGCGGTCTTGCGCGCCGGCGGCAGGGGCAGCTCGCCCGGGAAGCCGGCGACGTAGGTCTCGTTGTTCTTCAGGTACTCGTCGGTGACGGACACGCGGGAGCCTCCAGGGGGTGTCGGGACGATCGGGGCACGACGATCCGGCCGCGTGGGCGGATCAGGCCGTGCTCTCGACCCGGGACGCTCACGCGGCCCGGCGACACCACTGGTCGAATTCCTGCACGCGCCGGCTCGGCCAGAACGGCTCGAGGGCGCGGCGACTCATGCGCACATCTCACCGCAGGCATCCGTCCGGCCGCAACGAGGGCGCGCACCCGGCCCATGTGAGCGATCTTCGGTGCTATGGCACCGAAGATCGCTCACATGGGCTTCTCGTCGGCCCGGCGGGTGAGGACGCGCGGGCCGTCGTCGGTGACCGCGACCGTGTGCTCGCTGTGGGTGGTCCGCGAGCCGTCGGCGGAGCGGATGGTCCAGCCGTCGGGGTCGAAGACGATCTTGTCGGTGGTGCGGGCGAACCACGGCTCGAGGGCGAGCGTCAGCCCGGGCTTGAGGCGCATCCCGCGCCCGGCGCGCCCGTCGTTGGGGACGTGGAGGTCCTCGTGCATCGTGCGCCCGATGCCGTGCCCGCCGAACTCGAGGTTGACCGGGTAGCCGTGGCGCGCCGCGACCGCGCCGATGGCGGCGGAGATGTCGCCGAGCTTGCCGCCCGGCTGCGCCGCGTCGATCGCGGCCTCGAGGGCCTCCTCGCCGGCGCGGACGAGGCGCTGGTCGTCCTCGCGGGGCGTGCCGACGATGACGGTGCGCGCGGAGTCGGCCGCCCACCCGTCGACCATGACCGCGAGGTCCATTTTCAGGACGTCGCCGTCGCGCAGCACGTCGTCGTGCGGCAGGCCGTGCAGCACCGCGTCGTTGACCGACAGGCACACGACGTTGCGGAACGGGCCGCGCCCGAACGACGGCGCGTAGTCCCAGTAGCAGGACTCGGCGCCCCGCTCGCGGATCAGCTCGCGCGCGTGCTGCTCGAGGTCGAGCAGGTTGACCCCGACCGCGGCCCGCGCCCCCAGCTCGGTCAGCACGTGCGCGACGAAGCGGCCGGCCTCGTGCATCCGCTCGATCTCGGCGGGGGTCTTCAGCTCGATCATCGATCACTCTCTTCGCGGGATAACTATCCCGGTATTAGTATCACGGTCATGGTGCGCGTGCCGTTGACGGCGGAGGAGCACGAGCGTGGGCAGCGTCTCGGCGAGGTCCTCCGGGCCGCCCGGGGCCCGCGGAGCATGACGTCGGTGGCGGCCGCGGTCGGCATGTCGCCGGAGACGCTGCGCAAGATCGAGACGGGCCGAGTGCCGACGCCGGCCTTCTTCACCGTCACCGCGCTCTGCGCCGAGCTCGGGCTCCCCCTCGACGATCTGGCCGCACTGTGCACCGATCCCGCCCGCTCCCGCAGCGCCTGAGACCCATGGCCGGGGACACAGCGCGGTTGCGCTGTCGCGGAGGGTCACCCACGATCGGGTCATGGGCCAGGGGACCGATCTGACGCGGCGTCGCCACGTCGACCTCATGCGCACCGCGCACGGCACCTGTCGCTGACACACGCCGCCGTCCCGCCGTCCCCTCCCGGGAGACCCGTGTGTCCACGCTCGAATCCACCGGTGCGCCCGCGCGCCCGGCCACCGCACCCCCCGCCGCGACGACGAAGCGCCGCCCGGCCCGGTCCGCCACCTGGTACCGCTGGATCAGCCCCGTCGCGATCGTCCTGATCTGGCAGCTCGCCTCGAGCACCGGCCTGCTCGCCGAGGACGAGCTCGCCTCCCCGTGGCGTGTGGTCACCGCCGCCGTCGACGTCACCGCCAGCGGCGAGCTGCCCGAGGGCCTGCTGATCTCGCTGGTCCGCGTCGTCGTCGGGCTCGCCCTGGGCGTCTCCGCCGGCGCGGCGCTCGGCCTGCTCTCGGGCCTGTCGCGCTGGGGCGGGGTGCTCGTCGACCCGCCGGTGCAGATGCTGCGGACGCTGCCGCACCTCGCGCTCGTGCCGCTGTTCATCCTGTGGTTCGGCGTCGACGAGACCCCGAAGATCCTGCTCGTCGCCCTCGGCGCGCTCTTCCCGGTCTACCTCAACGTCCACGCCGGCGTCCGCGGCGTCGACCCCAAGCTCCTCGAGGCCGCCCGCGTCTCCGGGTTCACGCGCGGCGAGCAGCTCCGCCACGTCGTGCTGCCCGGCGCCCTGCCCAGCGCGCTGACGGGGCTGCGCCTGGCGATGGGCATCGCGTGGCTCTCGATCGTCGTCGCCGAGACGGTCTCCGCCGACTCCGGCCTCGGCTACATGATCATGAACGCGCGGGAGTTCCTGCGCACCGACGTCATCGTCGTCGGCCTCGTCGTCTACGCCCTGCTCGGGCTCGGCACCGACGCCCTGGTGCGCCGGCTCGAGCGCCGGGCGCTGGCGTGGCGCGTGGGGAGCGTCGAGCCGTGACCGCCGCACAGGTCCGCGGCCTGACCCGCGACTTCGGCGACCGCCGCGTGCTCGACGGCCTCGACGTCACCGTCGGCGAGGGCGAGTTCGTCGCGCTGCTCGGGCGCAGCGGCTCGGGCAAGAGCACGCTGCTGCGCGTGCTCGCCGGGCTCGACGACACCGGCAGCGAGGGCGTCGGCGGCGAGGTCGACGTCCCCGGCTCGGTGGCCGTCGCGTTCCAGGAGCCGCGCCTGCTGCCCTGGCGCAGCGTCACCGACAACGTCGCGCTCGGACTGCACCGGCCCGACGCCCGCGAGATCGCGCTGGCGACGCTCGACGAGGTCGGGCTGCGCGAGCGCGCCGACGCCTGGCCGCTGACGCTGTCCGGAGGCGAGGCCCAGCGCGCCTCCCTCGCGCGGGCCCTGGTCCGCGAACCGAGCCTGCTGCTGCTCGACGAGCCGTTCGGCGCCCTCGACGCGCTGACCCGGATCGCCATGCACCGCCTGGTGCTCGACCTGTGGGAGCGCCACGGCATGGGCATCCTGCTCGTCACCCACGACGTCGACGAGGCACTGGTGCTCGCCGACCGCGTGCTCGTGCTCGACGGGGGGCGGATCGTCGCCGACCACGCCCCGGGGCCGCGGCCGCGCGAGGACGTCGGCGCCCTGCGCCACCGCGTCCTCGGCGAGCTGGGGGTGACCGACGATGCGGCGTAGCGCGCTGCTGCTGCTCGGGATGCTCCTCGTCCTCACCGGCTGCTCGTCGGTGCCGCGCGAGCGCCCGCCGGTGCAGCCGCCCGCCGACCCGGCGGCACTCGCGGGGGTCACCCTGCGCGTCGGCGACCAGAAGGGCGGCTCGCAGTCGCTGCTGCGCGCGGCCGGGCTGCTCGACACCCCGTACCGGCTGCAGTGGTCGACGTTCACCGCCGGGCCCCCGCTGATCGAGGCCGCCCGCGCCGGCGCGATCGACGTCGGCCAGACGGGCAACACGCCCGCGATCTTCGCCGCGGCCGCTCGGGCGCGGGTGCAGCTGATCTCGGCGTCGCAGGGCAACGTCACCAGCGACGCCATCCTCGTCGCCCCCGACGCCCCGATCCGCGACGTCGCGGGCCTGCGCGGCAAGCGCATCGCGGTCGGCAAGGGCACCTCGGCGCACGGCCAGCTGCTCTACACCCTGCGCGCGGCCGGGCTGACGCTCGACGACGTCGACCTCACCTACCTCCAGCCGTCGGACGCCTACGCCGCGTTCAGGCAGGGGCAGGTCGACGCCTGGGCGACCTGGGATCCGTACACCGCGCAGGCCCAGCTCGAGACGGGCGCGCGGGTGCTCGCCGACGGCGAGGGCACGGCCAACGGGTACTCGTTCCTCGTCGCGAGCAACGCCGCCCTGGCCGACCCCGCGCACCAGGCGGCGCTGGCGGACTTCACCCAGCGGCTGCGGGAGGCGATGCGCTACTCGGACACCCACCGCGACCAGCGCGCCGAGACGTGGGCCCAGGAGACGAAGCTCCCGCTCCCGGTCACCCGGCTCGCCGCGTCCCGGGGACCCGACCTGCCGGTCCCGCTCGACGATCGCCTGGTGCGCTCCCAGCAGGACCTCGCCGACGCGTTCACCGAGGCGGGCGTCATCCCCGGCCGTGTCGGCTTCGCCGACTTCGTCGACCGCCGTTTCGAGGACCGATCGTGATCATTCCGCACTGGTTCCTGCCCACGTCCGGTGACGCGCGCACCATCGTCGCGCGGCGCCACGCCGACCGCGGCGAGGCCGGTGACGCCCCGCGCGGGCCGGACCTCGACTACCTCGCGCAGGTGGCGCACGCCGCCGAGCACCAGGGCTTCCACGGGGTGCTCACGCCCACCGGGACGTTCTGCGAGGACGCCTGGCTCACCACGGCGGCGCTGCTGCAGGAGACCCGCTCCCTGCAGTACCTCGTCGCGTTCCGGCCCGGGCTGATCTCCCCCACGCTCGCCGCCCAGCAGGCCGCGACGTTCCAGCGCCTCTCGCGCGGGCGGCTCATGCTCAACATCGTCACCGGCGGCGACGCGGTCGAGATGAAGCGCTTCGGCGACTGGGCCGAGCACGACACCCGCTACGCCCGCACCGACGAGTTCCTCTCGGTGCTGCGCGCGTCCTGGGGCGCCGAGCCGATCGACTTCACCGGCGAGCACTACCGCGTCGAGGGCGCGACGACGCTCGCCCCGCCCGACCCGACCCCGCCGATCTACTTCGGCGGCTCGTCGGACGCCGCGCTGCCCGTCGCGGCGAAGCACGCCGACGTCTACCTGACGTGGGGCGAGCCGCCCGCCCAGGTCGCCGAGAAGATCGAGCGGGTGCGCAAGCTCGCCGCCGAGCACCACCGCGAGCCGCGCTTCGGGATCCGCCTGCACGTCATCGCCCGCAACACCTCCGCGGAGGCCTGGGCCGTGGCGCAGGGGATGCTCGACGCGCTCGACCCCGCCGAGATCGAGAAGGCGCAGGCGGTGCTGCAGACCAGCGAGTCGGTGGGCCAGCGGCGCATGTCCGCGCTGCACGGGGGCTCGGTGGAGTCCCTGGAGATCAGCCCGAACCTCTGGGCCGGGGTGGGCCTCGTGCGCGGCGGGGCCGGGACGGCGCTCGTCGGCAGCCACACCGAGATCGCCGACCGCATCGAGGAGTACCACGCACTCGGGATCGACGAGTTCATCATGTCCGGCTACCCGCACCTCGAGGAGGCGTTCCGGGTCGGCGAGGGCGTCCTGCCCGAGCTCGCGCGCCGCGGGGTGCTGGCACCGCGGCCCTGAGCGTCCGTGGACGTCCGGCGGAGCCGATCGATCGATCGGCTCCGCCGAATTGTCGTATGACCCCGCCGACACAGTCGGCGGTTGCGTTCACCGACCGGAGTTGATTAGCGTTCTTCTCGTGACCGGCGGATCGATGCTCACCCAGCGAGCACACGTCGACCTGTGTCGCGTCATCTCCGCGGGCTGTTAGTCCCGCGACGCCGGCTCGGTGGTCCGGCCTTTCTTTCCTGAGCACTCTCCCTGATCGCGACGTGCCGCATCCCGGCCCGCCGCGCATTCCCGCGCGCCCATTTCTGCGATTCCCGACGATTCCTGCCGAACGAAGGGGTACCCATGTCCGTCGACCTTCCCGAGAGGACCGCGACGATCTCGCGCCTGCGCGTCCCCGGCCTCGAGGAGCTGCCGCCGAAGCTGCAGCACCAGATCGAGTCGATCACCCAGCAGCTCGGCTACACGCCGAACTGGATCCGGGCGATCGCGCTCGGCGGCGCGCACACCGCGCGGTTCAACGAGTACCTGCTCCCCCTGCTCGACCCGAACCAGGGCCTCCTGCCCTACGCCGACCGCGAGATCCTCGCGACGGTCACCTCGGCG
Organism: Actinomycetospora aeridis; assembly: GCF_037400275.1. Taxonomy (NCBI): domain Bacteria; kingdom Bacillati; phylum Actinomycetota; class Actinomycetes; order Pseudonocardiales; family Pseudonocardiaceae; genus Actinomycetospora; species Actinomycetospora aeridis. The sequence continues at coordinate 91,502 of NZ_JBBEGL010000008.1, forward strand.
GAGAACGGCTGCTCGTACTGCCGCCTCAACCACGCCGGCAGCCTCGGCGAGGCCCTGGGCGACAGCAAGCTGGGCACCCGCGTCGCGATCGACTTCAAGGAGGTCCGCGAGCTCTCGCCGCGCCACCGCACGCTCGCCGAGTTCGCCGCGAAGCTGACCAACCACCCGGGCGAGGTCTCCGACGCCGACATCGAGACGCTGCGCGAGCTCGGTCTCGACGACGAGCAGATCTTCGAGGCCGTGCACGTGATCTCGGTGTTCGCCGCCGCGAACCGGTTCACCATCTTCCTGCAGGTCACCCCCGACGACGCATTCTTCGGCTGAGGAGCACGCATGACCGCCACGTTCTCCGGACCCCGCCTCTCGCGCCTGCGTGTTCCCGCGCGCGACGAGCTCACGCCGAGTGCCCGACGACTCGCCGACACCACCGAGAAGGCCGAGGGATACGTCCCGAACTGGATCGAGGCCTTCGCGCTCGGCGGCGAGAACACGAATCGTCTCAACGCCTATCTGTTCCCGCTCCTCGAGGGCGCCGCCGATTCCCCGGGCGACCTGACGGGGCGTGAGCGAGAAATCCTCGCGACGATCGTCTCGGTCACCAACGGCTGCAGCTACTGCCACGCGCTGCACGTGGACACCCTGGGCAAGGTGCTCGAGGACCACTGGCTCGCGCACCGCATCGGTCTGCACCACGCCGAGGTGGCGGAGCTCAGCGACCGGGAGCGCCTGCTCGCCGACCTGGCGCTGACGCTCACGCACACCCCGGGCGAGATCTCCGACGACCGCATCGAGGCGCTGCGCGCGGTGGGCCTGTCCGACGAGGACATCTTCGAGGCGGTCCAGGTCATCTCCATCATCAACGCGACCAACCGGATCACGCTCGCCCTCGGCGTCCTGCCCGACGAGCAGATCTTCGCGAACCGCTGAGTCGTCGTGCCGGGTCTACGGGAAGACGCCGTGGGCGCTCCGGGAGGCCCGGCGCACGACGATCTCCCGGAACACCCGCACGACCTCACCGGCCTCCGCGGAGTGCACCAGGGCGACCGTGACCGCCTCCGGCGGGTGCAGCGGGCGCCAGGCCAGCGCGTCCCGGTCGGCGTCGGTCAGCGAGAGCTCGGGCAGCACGGCGACGCCGACGCCCGCGGCGACCATCGCCTTGGCCGTCTCGGTGTTGTCGGCGCGGTGCACGACGTCGGCGCCGGGCAGCAGCGCGTCGACGAGCTCGGCGACGCGGTAGCCGGGGCGGTGGGCGACGAGGCGCTCGCCGTCGAGCTCGGCGGAGGTCACCACGTCGACCTCGTCGGGGTCGGCCAGCCAGTGCCCGACCGGCACGCAGACGCCCAGCCGGCAGGTCAGGAGCGGGACGAGGGTGAGGTCCTGGGCCTCGGGGCCGACCACGACCAGGCCCGCGTCGAGCTCGCCGCTGCTCACGCCGGCCACGATCTCGGCCGAGCCCGCGGCGCGGACCCGCAGCTCGAGGCCCGGGGCGGCGGCGAGCAGGTCGGCGGTCGCGTCGGCCAGCACCGTGCCGACCGCCGCGCTGACCGCCCCGATCCGCAGCCGCCGCACGCCGCCGCCCGCGACGACGTCGGCGATCTCCTCGGCCGCGGCGACGATCCGCTCCAGGGCGGGACGGACGGCCTGGCCCACGGTCGTCGCGGTCACGCCGCGCCGGCTGCGCCGCAGCAGCTCCGCCCCCAGCTCGCGCTCCAGCGAGCGCGCGCCCTCCGACAGCGTCGACTGCCCCACGCCCAGCTCGCGGGCGGCCGCCGAGAACGACCCCGTCCTCAGGATGGCCAGCACCGCGCCGGCCTGCTCCACCCGCATCTCCCGAGCCTGGCACGCGCCGTGCTCGACCGACCCCCAGACGACCCCAGCGAAGGCAGCTCCCGTGACGACGACCTCACCCGCTCCGACCCTGCTCACCGAGGACCTGCTCGCGCGCGTGCACGCCCGCGCCGGTGACTACGACCGCGAGAACCGGTTCTTCCACGAGGACCTCGACGACCTGCGCGACGCCGGGCACCTGCGCGCGCCGGTCCCCGCCGAGCTCGGCGGCGGCGACCTGACCCTCGACCAGGTCGCCCACGCCCAGCGCCGCCTGGCGTACTACGCCCCCTCGACCGCGCTGGCGACGACCATGCACCTGTACTGGGTCGGCTCGGCGGCGGACCGCCACCGCGCGGGCGACACGTCGCTCGACTGGCTGCTGGACGACGTCGTCGCGGGCAAGGTGATCGCGGCCGGGCACGGTGAGCCGGGCAACGACACCGCCATCGACGACGCCCGCACCACGGCGACCCCGGTCGACGGCGGCTACCGGATCACCGGCCACAAGATCTTCACGTCCCTGGCGCCGGTCTGGGACTGGCTGGGCATCCACGCCCGCGACGACTCCGACCCGGACCGCCCGCGCATCGTGCACGCGTTCGTCGCGCGCGACGCCGCGGGCGTGCGCACCGAGGAGACCTGGGACACCCTCGGTGTCCGGGCCACCGCGAGCCACGACACCCACCTCACCGACGTCTTCGTCCCGACCGAGCGCGTCGTCGACGTGCACGACCTCGGCGCCGGCCCGGGCCCCTACGTCGCCGGCGTCTTCCCGTGGGTGCTCCCGCTGCTCGGCAACGTCTACTACGGCGCCGGGCGCCGCGCGGTGGACGTCGCCCTCGAGCAGGCCCGCTCCCGCACCGCGCTGAGCCTGGGCGGCGCGCCGGTCGCGGAGAAGCCGTTCGTGCAGTACCACGCGGCCGAGGCGGAGCTGCTGCTCGAGGGCGTCGGCGCGCAGCTCGACCGCCTCACCGCCGACCTGACCGCGGGCGTCGACCTCGGCGACCGCACGCTGCTCAAGCTCTTCGCGGCAAAGGAGAACGGCACCCGCGTCGCGCGCAGCGTCACCGACCTCGCCCTGGAGATCGCCGGTGCCTCCTCGATCAGCCGCCGCAACGAGCTCGAGCGGCTCTACCGCGACGTCCGCGCGGGCAGCTTCCACCCGCCGAACTCCGACACGGTGCGCGACCTGATCGGCAAGACGGTCCTGGGGCTCGTGTGACACGCAGCGGAGCGGAGCCGGAACGGGAGACGCTGTGACGTCCCTCGACGGCGAGGTCGTCCTGATCTCCGGCGGCGCGCGCGGGATGGGCGCCAACCACGCCCGCCGCGCCGCCGAGGCGGGCGCCCGGGTGGTGCTCGGCGACATCGACGGCGCGGGGGTCCGGACCGTCGCGAAGGAGATCGGCGGGGCCGCGGTGGCCGTCGACCTCGACGTCACGAGCGCGGCGGACTGGGCCGCGGCCGTGAGCGTCGCCGAGGACGCCTTCGGTCCGGTCACCGGCCTGGTCAACAACGCCGGCATCTTCGGGCACGGCGACACGCAGACCGTCGACCTCGAGGTCTTCCGCGCCGTGCACCGGATCAACGTCGAGGGCACCCTGCTCGGCATCCAGGCCGTCGCGCCCGCGATGACGCGGGCCCGGCGCGGCAGCATCGTCAACATCTCGTCGGTCGCCGGCATGATCGGGATCGAGGACCACCCGGCGTACGTGTCGAGCAAGTGGGCGGTGCGGGGCCTGACGAAGGCCGCCGCGCTGGACCTCGGCCACCACGGGATCCGGGTCAACTCGGTGCACCCCGGGCGGATCGTCACGCCGTTCATCGACGGCCTGGACTCGAGCATCCTGCCCAACCAGGTCGTCCGCGAGCCCGGGCAGCCCGACGACGTCAGCGCGCTGGTGCTGTTCCTGCTCGGCGCGGACTCGCGGTTCTCCACGGGATCCGAGTTCGTCGTCGACGGCGGGCGCTACCTGGGCGAGTTCCGGCCGTGAGCTTCGCCGAGATCCTCGCCGACGCCACCGCCCGCGAGGAGGCCGGAGAGCCCCGGGTGCTGATCCGCGACGGGGACGTGTTCGTCCTCGCCGCGGCGGTGGCGGCGCGCACGGCGACGATCCGGATCGGCGTCGCCGTCGACACCGCCCGCACCCACCCCTACGTCGCCGCCCGCAAGCTCGCCGCGCTCGACAAGATCTCGCTGGGGCGCGCGGAGTGGCTCCCCGAGGACAGCGAGCCGGCGCGCCGCGACGAGGCCGTGCACCTCGTGGAGGCGCTGCTGGCGTCGTGGGGACCGGGGGCGACGGTGAACGACCGGGAGCGCGGCGTGCACGTCGACACCGACCGGATCACCGCGGTGCACCACGACGGGCGCTGGTGGAGCGTGCACTCGCCCCTCGACGTGCCCGCCGGGCCGCAGGGCGTCGTCCCCCGGGTGGTCGCGTGAAGCTCTTCGCCGAGTTCCACCACAGCGGCGACCACGAGGGCGCGTGGCGCCTGCCCACCGCGCGCCCCGACCGCACGAACGACGCCGGCTACTACGTCGAGCGGGCCCGGATCGCCGCCGAGGGCGGGTTCTCGCACGTCTTCTTCGCCGACTTCGTGGGCTACGACCCGGTGGTCCGCCACCAGGTCCGCTGGCCGTTCGAGCCGACGACGCTGCTCGGCGCGGTGGCCGCGACGGTGCCGGACATCGGGGTGGTGGCCACCGGGTCGACGGTCTTCGCCTCGCCCGACGACCTCGTCGACACGTTCGCCACGCTGCAGGACGTCAGCGGCGGGCGCGCGGGCTGGAACATCGTCACCGCCGGCGCCCCGGTCGCCGCCGCGGCGTTCGGCCGGGAGGCCGTGCCCGCCCACGACGCGCGCTACGACGCCGCGGACGCCGTCGTCGACCACGTGCGCGCGGCGTTCACCGAGGAGACGCGGCCGCTGTTCGTGCAGGCCGGGGCGTCGCCGCGCGGGCGGACGTTCGCCGCCCGGCACGCCGACGCCGTCTTCGCCGCGACCCCCGACCGCGAGGCCGCCCGCGCGTTCCGCGACGACCTGCACGCCCGCGCCGCGGCCCTGGGACGCCCGGCCCCGCTGCTGCTGCCCGGGTTCCTCGTCACCCTGGGCTCCACCGACGAGGAGGCGCGCCGGCGCCGCCGGCAGCTCGACGACCTGCTCAGCGAGGGCACGATCGCGACCCTGCTCGACCAGTTCGGCCTCGACCTGCCCGGCGTCGGGCTCGACGACCGGCTGCCCGACGGACTCGTCACGGGCGCCGGGTTCCAGGGCATCCGCAGCCGCGCGGCGGTGCTCGAGGGCGTCGCCCGCGAGCTCGGCCCCGACGTCACCCTGCGCGGGCTCGTCCGCCACGTCGCGGGCAGCCGTGGGCACCTCCAGCACACCGGCACCCCGGAGGCGATCGCCGAGATCATGGCGGACTGGGTGGGTGCGGGCGCCGCGGACGGGTTCGTCGTGAAGTTCTCGCACAACCCCGGCGGCGCGGAGGACTTCGTCGACGGCGTGACCCCGCTGCTGAGGGCCCCGGGGACTGCTCGACACATCACGTTGACCCGCGCGGGTGACCCTGGTGGACTCCCTGCCCGTGTTCCTGACCCGCCGCCGGCACGTCGACCTCGGTCGCGTCGGCGCCCAGGGCTGTCGTCGCTGACTCCCGTCAGCCGACTCGACAACCCCCAGGACCCCCCGTGAGCACCAGCACGCCCACCGCTGCCCCCGCGCGCACGCCGCGTCGTGTCGCCCTCGCCAGCGCCATCGGCACGACCATCGAGTGGTACGACTTCTACCTCTACGCCACGGCCACCGCGCTGGTGTTCAACCAGCTGTTCTTCCCCTCGATCAGCCCCACCGCCGGCACGCTCGCCGCGTTCGCGACCTACGCCGCGGGCTTCGGCGCACGCCCGATCGGGGCCGTGATCGCGGGGCACCTCGGTGACCGCCTCGGGCGGCGCACGGTCCTGGTCGGAGCCCTCGTGCTCATGGGCACGGCGACGACGCTGATCGGCCTGCTCCCGTCGTTCGCGACGATCGGCGTCGCGGCGCCGGTGCTGCTCGTGGTGCTGCGGATCCTCCAGGGCCTCGCCGTCGGCGGCGAGTGGGCGGGCGCCGCGATCCTGGCCGTCGAGCACGCCCCGCCGCGGCGGCGCGGGTTCTTCGGCAGCTTCACCCAGCTCGGCTCGCCGGCCGGGATGCTGCTCGCCACCGGGCTGTTCTTCCTGGTCCGCACGGCCGTCGGCGACGCGGCGTTCGTGGACTTCTGGTGGCGGCTGCCGTTCCTGGCCAGCGCGGTGCTGGTGATCGTCGGGCTGGTGATCCGGCTGCGCATCTCCGACGCGCCGGAGTTCACCGCCCTGCGCGAACAGGGCAAGGTCTCGCGGCTGCCCGTGGTCGAGGTGTTCCGCGCCGCGCCCCGCGAGGTCCTGCTGACCACCGGGCTGCGGCTCTCGCAGATCGCGCTGTTCGTGCTCATCACGACCTACGGCCTGACCTACATCGCGAGCGAGATCGGCCGCGGCAGCAGCGCCGGCCTGATCGCCGTGGTGATCTCGTCGGCGCTGGGGCTGGCCACCACCCCGCTGTGGGCGATCCTGTCCGACCGCATCGGGCGGCGGATCCCGTACCTGCTCGGCGCCGTCGGCGGCACGCTGACCCTGCTGCTGTTCTTCCTCGCCGTCGGCACCGGGTCGACGTGGCTGGTCGTGCTGGCCGTGGTGCTCGCCATCAACGTCACCCACGACGCGATGTACGGACCGCAGGCGGCGTGGTTCGCCGAGCTGTTCGACGTGCGCCTGCGCTACAGCGGCGCCTCGCTGGGCTACGGGATCGGCTCGGTGATCGCCGGCGGCTTCGCACCGCTGGTGGCCGCGGCCGTCGTCGGGGCCACGGGGTCGTTCGTGCTCGTCGTGGTGATCTTCGCGGGCGTCTCGGTGCTGACGATCCTGTCCGCGGTGTTCGCGCGCGAGACGGCGTTCGACGACGCGGTCTGAGAGAAAGGACGCCGTGTCCCCCGAGAAGCGGAGAATCCATCTCAACGCGTTCGCCATGAACTGCGCCGGCCATCAGTCGGCGGGCCTGTGGCGCCACCCTGACGACGAGGGCTTCCGGTACACCGACCTCGACCACTGGATCGCGCTGGCCCGCACGCTCGAGGACGCCGGGTTCGACGCGCTGTTCCTCGCGGACGTCCTGGGGATCTACGACGTGCACGGCGGGTCGCGGGACGCCGCCCTGCGGGCCGGTACGCAGGTGCCCCTCGGCGACCCGATGCTGCTCGTCCCGGCGCTCGCGGCGGCCACGTCGCGGCTGGGTTTCGGGGTGACGGTGTCGGTGAGCTACGAGCACCCGTACGCCCTGGCGCGGCGGTTCACCACCCTCGACCACCTGACCAAGGGCCGCGTCGCCTGGAACGTCGTGACCGGCTACCTGGCCAGCGCGGCGGCGAACCTCGGGCTCGGCGAGCAGCTCCCCCACGACGAGCGCTACGCGATGGCCGAGGAGTACCTCGAGGTCTGCTACAAGCTCTGGGAGACCTCCTGGGACGAGGACGCCGTGGTCCGTGACGCCGAGCGGGGCGTCTACACCGACCCGGCGAAGGTGCACGACGTCGCGCACCACGGTACGTGGTTCGACGTGCCGGGGCCGTTCCTCTGCGAGCCGTCGCCGCAGCGCACGCCGGCGATCTTCCAGGCGGGCGCGTCGTCGCGCGGGAAGGCGTTCGCCGGCCGGCACGCGGAGGCGGTGTTCGTGTCCGGGCCCTCGACCGCCGTCGTCGCGAAGTCGGTGGCGGGCATCCGCGCGGCGGCCGCCGAGGCCGGGCGCGACCCGGAGTCGGTGACGGTCTTCGTGCAGCTGGCGCCGGTGGTGGCGCCGACGTCCGCGGCGGCGCACGAGCTCTACGAGTCCTACCTCGCCGCTGCCTCCCGCGAGGGCGCCATGGCGCTCTTCGGCGGCTGGACCGGGCTCGACCTCTCCGACGTGCCGCCCGACGAGCCGCTGCGCCACGTGCACACCGACGCGGGACAGACCGCGCTCGCCTCGTTCACCACCGACGACCCGGATCGCGAGTGGACGATCGACGAGATCGCCGCGCACCTCGCGGTCGGCGGCCGCGGCCCGGTCGCGGTGGGCTCGCCGGCCGAGGTCGCCGACGAGATGGAGCGCTGGATCGACGAGACCGGCGCCGACGGCTTCAACCTCGCCTACGCGGTCACGCCCGGCACGTTCGAGCAGGTCGCGGAGCTCGTCGTCCCCGAGCTGCGCCGGCGCGGGCGGATGCCGGAGGTCGCGCCGTCCGGGACGCTGCGGGAGGTCCTGGGCGGCACGGGCCCGCGGGCGGACGCGAGCCACCCGGCCGGAGCGCTGCGGGCCAAGGCCGCCCGATGAGCCCGGCATCGCGGACGGCCGCCGAGCCCGAGGTCGCCGCGCTGCTCGCGGAGATCGCCGAGGGCGCCGCGGAGCGGGAGCGGTGCGACGTCTCGCCGTTCGAGCAGGTGGCCGCGGTCGCACGGGCCGGGCTGGGCGCCCTGTCGCTGCCCATCGGCGAGGGCGGGCGCGGTGCCTCGGTGCGCGAGGTGCTGGCGTTCGTCGTCGACCTGGCCGAGGCCGACCCGATCGTCGCCCACGTCCTGCGCACCCATTACAGCCAGGTGCTGGGCTTCCTGCGCAACCCCGACCCCGACGTGCGGGAGCGCTGGGTGGACGAGATCCGCGCGGGCAAGGTGTTCGGGAACGCGATCAGCGAGACCGGGCCGTCCGCGGCCGGCGGGCACCAGTTCGACACGCGGCTCGACGAGGTCGACGGACGCCTGGTGCTGAACGGCACGAAGTACTACAGCACCGGAACGCTGTACGCGGACTGGATCGCGGTGGCGGCGCGGGTGCCCGACGACCGGGTCGCGACGGTGATGGTGCCCGCCGACGCGCCCGGGGTGTCAGTGATCGACGACTGGGACGGCATGGGCCAGGGCCGCACGGGCACGGGGACGACGGCCTTCGCGGACGTGACGGTGGAGCCGGGCGACGTCCTGGGCTCACGACCGCGGCTGGAGGCGCGCCCGCCCGGGGACGTCGCGTTCCTGCAGCTCTACCTGCACGCGCTGGTGGCGGGCATCCTGCGCTCGGTCGCCACCGACGCGGCGGGCGTGGTCCGGTCGCGGAGCCGCACCTTCGAGCATGCCGCCGCCGCGCAGGCCGTCGACGACCCGATCCTGCAGGAGACCGTCGGCCGGCTGGCGGCGACGGCGTGGATCGCGGAGTCGGCGGTGCTCACGGCCGCCGACACGATCGACACCGTGATGCAGGCCTGGGCGAAGGGCGAGCCGACCGACGACCTGCTGCTCGCGGCGTCCCTGGCGCACGTGTCGGTGAAGGTGCACCTCGACGCGGTCGGGCTCGAGGCGGCGACGGCGCTGTTCGACGTCGGCGGCGCGTCCGCGTCCAGCCGCGCCCGCAACCTCGACCGGCACTGGCGCAACATCCGCACGCTGACGCTGCACAACCCGGCGAGCTACAAGGCCGCCGCCATCGGCCGCCACCTGATCTCCGGCGACCCGCTCCCGGTCAACGGCTACTTCTGACCGGCCGGCTGCGGGTCAGCGGACTCCGCCTCCGTGAGCGTCTCGGACTGCGGGGAACCCTCGGGGGCGAGCAGCCCCTCCTGGCCGGCGACGAGGACGGGCACGGTGATCTGACCGGCCACGTTGGTCGCAGTCCGGATCATGTCCATGATCGGGTCGACGCCGACGAGAGACACGGGAACTTCCTTCGACGATGGCGACAGGGACGGGGTCGGCTCAGCCCCGACAGCCCGTCGTCACCCGGCGGCACAGGTCGATCACGCGCCGGCGCGCCAGAGGCGCCGATCCCATCTTCCGCACACTGATCGCTGTTCCTCCCGGGCCCCGTCGCGCGCAACGGTGCCGTTGGGGCACGGCACTCCGCGCGGCTTCGGGGCGCGCGTCCCCCGCCTGAGGCGCGCACCACAGCCGGCCGCCTGACCAGCACCGCTACACCGGTGTGACGCCGGGACGGGGATGTGCCTCCTTCCGAACGCACCGGGACCGGCCGACGATCACCTCATGACCAGGATCGCCGTCGTCGTCGGCAGCACCCGCCCCAACCGGCTCGCCCCCGCCGTGGCCCGCTGGGTCCTCGGGGTCGCAGCCACGCGCCCCGGCGCCGTCCACGAGCTGCTGGACGTGGCGGACTTCGACCTCCCCCTCTACGACGAGCCGTGGCCCGCGATGGTCGGCAGCTACGAGGGCGCGCACACCCGCCGCTGGGCCGACGCCGTGGCCTCGTACGACGGCTTCGTGGTCGTCACCGGCGAGTACAACCACGGACCGCCCGCCGCCCTGAAGAACGCCCTCGACTACCTCTACGCGGAGTGGAACGACAAGCCGATCGGCTTCGTCGGCTTCGGCGGGGCCGGGGGCGCCCGCGCGGTCGAGCAGCTGCGCCTCAACTCGATCGAGCTGCGCATGGCGCCCGTCGCCGCGTCGGTCGGGCTGGTCAGCGCCACCGACTTCGCCTCGCACACCGAGATCGCGCCGACCGCCGGCCGCGACGCGCAGGTGCACACGCTGCTCGACCAGGTCGAGACGTGGGCGCGGGCGCTCGCCTCGGTCCGTGGCGGTGGGATCACGGCGTCCCCGGTGGCACGATGAGGATGTGACCGCCCCGCGTGATCCCGCCACCTGCGCCGCGCTGCGGGACACGCTGGACCGCGTCGGGAGCAAGTGGGCGCTGGCGATCATCTCCAGCACGCGCGACGCGCCGGTGCGCTTCGCGGCGCTGGAGCGCTCGCTCGACGGGATCAGCCGCCGGATGCTGTCGCTGACCCTGCGCGAGCTCGAGCGCGACGGGCTGCTCGAGCGCCGGGTCCACCCGACCACGCCGCCCCAGGTGGAGTACCTCGCCACCGACATGGCGCGCGAGCTGCACGACACCGTCGCACACCTCTCGGGGTGGGCGGTCCGCCACCGCGACGCCGTGGCCTCAGCGCGGGCGGAGTACGACGGCTCCCGTCCCTGACGGTCAGGGCGTCGGCGTGCTCCACGCCGACCACTCCGCCGACGGCGAGACGCCGTTGAGCAGGTGGTCGCCGATGAGGCGCGCCTTGAACACCGCGGGGTTGTGCGACGCCAGCGTCCGCGCGTTGCGCCAGTGCCGGTCGAGGCCGCGCCCGGACGAGGTGGCGGACGCGCCGCCGACCTCGAACAGCTCGTTCGTGGCGCCCAGCACGGTGTCCACGACGACGAGCTGGGTGCGGTAGACCGCGAGCTCGGCCGCGTCGACCGCCTCTCGCGCGAGCCCGCGGGGCCCGGCGGTGTCGACGGCCGCCTGCACCGCGCGGGCCGCGCTCGCCACCAGCTCGTCCGCGGTGAACGAGGCCGCCGACACCCGCCCGACGATCTCCTGCACCAGTGGGTCATCGCGCGGGATCGCGCCGCGGCCCGTGACGAACGACCGCCGGCGCGGGCGGACGAAGCCGACCGTGTCGCGCACGACGGCCCGGCCGATGCCGGCGAGGACGGCGAGCAGGTAGAGCTGGAAGAACGCCGTGGAGTGGGTCAGCACGCGGTCGCGGTAGTCGGCGACGTGGTCGGGGTCGATGTCGACGTCGTCGAACACGGTGGTGCCGCTGCCGGTGAGCCGCTGCCCGAACCCGTCCCAGTCGTCGTCGCGACGGACACCCGGGGCCTGGGCGGGCACGGTCGCGGTGACCCGGTCCCCGTCGAGCTGCGCGTTGACGGTGATCCAGTCCGCGAAGATCGTGCCGGTGCTGTAGTACTTCGTCCCCGACAGCAGCAGGCGCTCGCCCTCACGCCGCAGGACGGTGGACGGTGCGGACGACGGGGCGTCGCCGCGCTCGCTGGCGGCGTTGCCCACCAGCCCGCCCGCGACGGCGTCCTCGAGCCAGCGGTCCCGCCGGGCCGACGCCGGCGCCACCAGCTGCTGCTCGACGTGACCGAAGTGCCCGCGCAGGAGGTGGGCGACGTTCGCGTCGGCCTCGGCGAGCCGCGTGACCAGCGCGATCAGCTCCGGCACCGCGGCCTCGCCCCCGCCGTACGCGCGCGGGACGCGCAGCGCGCCGAAGCCCAGCGCACGCAGCCGCTCGACCGGCGCCCAGGGCAGCGTTCGCCCCTCCTCCCGGGCGAGCTCCCCCTCGTGGATCTCGGCGAGGACCTGCTCGAACGCGTCGGGCGGGGTCCCGGACGGTGCCGCCGCGGTGGGGAGCGTGTCGGTCATGCGGTGGCCCCCTTCTCCGCACCGGTGCCGGCGAGCCCGTAGCGCTCGCGCAGCGTCGTCCCGGCGTACTCATGGCGGAACAGGCCGCGCGCCCGCAGGAGCGGGACGACGTGCTCGACGAAGTCCTCGAGCCCCGAGGGCAGCGCGTCGGGCATGAGGTTGAAGCCGTCGGCGGCCCGCGTCTCGAACCAGTCGGCGATGGTGTCGGCGACCTGCTCGGGGGTGCCGACGACCAGCCGGTGCCCGTAGCCGCCGAACTCCCGCAGCAGGCCCCGCAGCGTGGGACGGCGCTCGCGGGCCACCCGCACGACGGCCTCCCGGAAGCCGAGCGCGCCGCGGAAGCGCTCCGGCTCCGGCGGGTCGTCGAGGAGATGGTCGGGGACCGGGGCGTCGAGGTCGAGGGTGGCCAGGTCGACGCCGAGCACGCCGCCGAGGCGCCCGAGCGCGTGGCCGGCGGGGACGTGGCGCTCGTAGGACTCGTGGCGCGCCAGGGCCTCGGCCTCGGTGCCGCCCAGCACGGTGACCAGTCCCGGCAGGATGCGGATCGCGTCGGGATCGCGGCCGAGGCGCCGCGCCCGGTCCTTGACGTCGGCGTAGTGCCGCTGTCCGGCCTCGAGGGTCAGCTCCGCGGAGAACACGGCGTCGGCGGAGCGGGCGGCGAGGTCGCGTCCCCACGCCGATCCCCCGGCCTGCACGATCGCCGGCGCCCCCTGGGCCGAGGGCGGCACGGTGAGCAGGCCGTCGAGGGCGAGGTGCTCGCCGCGGTGGTGGACCGCCCGCCCGGTGGCCGCCGAGTCCCAGAGCGCGCGGACCACGTCGACGAACTCGCCGGCGCGGGCGTAGCGGGTGGCGCGGTCGGGGTGCCCGTCCAGACCGAAGTTCGCCGCCGTCGCCTCGTGGTACGTGGTGACCGCGTTCCACCCCAGCCGCCCTCCGGACACGGTGTCGAGGGAGAGCAGGCGGTCGGCGAGCTCCACGGGGTCGTTGAACGTCGTCGACGCGGTGACGATCAGGCCGAGGTTCTCCGTCGCCGCCGCGACCGTACCGAGCACGACCGTCGGCTCGAGATTGCGCGACGGCTTCATCCGCGGGTCGTCGCGGATCGCCGGGACGTCGGCGAGGAACAGCGCGTCGAGCGCGCCCCGCTCGGCGAGCTCGGCGCAGCGCCGGTAGTGCTGCGGGTCGAGGAACGAGCGCCCGTGGAGATCCGGCGCCCGCCACGCGGCGAGGTGCAGGCCCACGTCGAGGACGTTGACGTTGAGGGTGAGCTGGTCGTTCCTCATCGGGTGGCTCCACTCCCTGCCGCCGAGGCGGGCACGGGAGCGAACGGGCGCCCGGCTCCCGGCGGCGTCGGGGCGCGGTCGGGCAGGCCCAGGCGCCGGCGCAGCGTCGTCGAGGGCGCGGCGGGGGCGTCGCGGGGGTCGCGGAGGCGGTCGGCGAGCCCCTCCGGCGGCAGGTCGTCGAGGCGCACCACGACCCCGTCGACCCCGGCCGGCGGGCACACACCGGGGCCCGAGACCGGCACGAACCGCGGACCGGGAGCCAGGACCACGCCCGGGCCGGGCACCACCAGCGCGTCGGCGACGGCGTCCGCGGGCCCGCTGTCGGCGCCGCCGGTCCACCACCACAGCACCACCGGCTCGCCCTGCGGGCCCTCGGGCAGCGGCAGCGGGCCGGCGACGTCGAAGGCGCCGCGGTGGTCGACGTGGGCGATCCGGTGCGACTCGGTGAAGACGCCGCGCCGGTGGTCGGCGACGACGGCGTCGGCGGGCCAGCTGCGCCACAGCTCGCGGACGACCGTGACCGCGTCGGCGGTCGTCGCCGTGCCCAGCGCGTGGTCGGTCCAGACGGGCGGGCCGCCGAGCGCGCGCAGGTCGCGGTCGCCGACGAGCCAGCCGGCGCGTCCGTCGCTGACGTGGTCGAGGGAGGCCACGCGGCGGGCGAGGTTGAACGGGTGGTCGCGCTGCGGCGCGGCGGTGACGACGAGGCCGATGCGCCGCGTGTGGTGCGCGAGCAAGGTCGCGACGACGCTCGGGTCGAGCCCGGGTGCCGTGAGCACGGCCTGCTCGGCGGGGCCGGCGACCCGCTCGGCGCCGATCAGTACGGCGTCGGCGCGGGAGTCGTCGAGCGCGCGGCCGAGTCGGGCGGCCCCGGGACCGCCGGGGGCGAGCCAGGCGGCGGCGCGGTCGCCGTCGAGACGCAGGAGGACGGCGGTCATGACAGGTGTGCGTGCACGAGTGGTCCCTGACCTCGGGGTGAATCGGACGAGGTTGGTGACGCCGCGCGAGCGGAGGTGCTGCTAGCGGCGCGGCGGCACGCACGCACAGATCGCGCTCGCCTGCCGACGGAGGTCGACGTGGCGGCGCGTGCGGAGCGCGACCGAGAGGGACATCGCGCTCGAGCATCGCAGACGCCCCGCCGCCCGGTCCATGCCGCGGATCACTCGGGGTGGGCGAGCGTCACTTGGTGGCGAGCTTGGCCACCGTCAGCAGAACGACCGCGTCCTCCACGGCCTCGAGGCGGTGGCGCGCGTCGGGCACGACGAGCAGGTCGCCGGCGTCCGTCCAGGAGTCCATCGTGCGCCTCAGCTGGCGGCGTCGGCACCCTCGTCGCGCACGAGGGCGGCGATGCGCACGTCGCGGGTGCGCTCGAGGTGCTCGCGCAGGGCCCTTCTCGCCGTGTCCTCGTCACCCGCCACGATCGCATCGAGCACGACCTGGTGCTCGTCGTCGGTGGACTCGAGGTTCGCCGACCGGGTCATGTCGCCGGTGTCGTGCAGCGCGAGCTGGCGGGCGAGGCGCTCCAGCATGTCGGTGATCGTGTCGTTGCGGCACGAGCGCCGCAGGACCGCGTGCCAGCGCCCGTGCAGCCGGCGCGACTCCTCGGGGTCGTCGACGTCGCGGGCCTGGTCGTGGACGTGCTGCAGGCGCGCCAGGTCGAGGCTCGACCGGTGCCGCGCCGCCGACGCCGCCGCCTCGGCCTCCAGCGCGATGCGCGCCTGGTAGATGTCGACGACCTCGCCCGGCGTCAGCGTCCGCACCACCGGCCCGCGCGGACCCCGCACGATCAGCCCGTCGGCCTCGAGGCGCACGATCGCCTCGCGCACCGGCGCGCGTCCCAGCCCGAAGCGGGCGGCGACCGCCGTCTCGAGCACCGGCGACCCCGGGGCGAGCGCGCCGCCGGTCAGCTCCTCGAGCAGCCGATCGTGCGCGGTCTCGCCCGCACTCGTGCTCGAGGCGGCGGTCATGGGTCCTCCCCGGGGCCGGATCGGGAGAACTCTAGAGCACGCGTCGACGAGGGCCCGGCGTGACGCAGATCGTGTCGACGCGCGTAGACGCATGTCGCCACGTGGTTGCGCAGAGCCTCGCGCGGTGTCTACCGTCGGGAGTGCACCGACAAGGAGAGAGGGGCCCGGCATGAACTGTCAGCGCGACCTCCTCTCGCACCCTCGCGACACCCGCGGTGACCGCGGCTGCCGCAGCTGTCGTCCCTGACCTCGGTGCACAGCCGCTTTTGACGCGGCACCCCTCCCCCTGACGCCCACGGGCCCCCGCGCTGACGCGCGCCCGGCCGTGGCCCCCGTCTCGGATCGCCCCGTCTCCCGTGCACGAACGCACGCGGTCCCCGTGACCGCGCCCGCCGCCGTGCGCCCACGCCCGGAAGGTCACCCATGACCGACACCGCCCCTCTCCCGCCCGGCCTGGTGGTCGCGGCGCTCACCCCGTTCGTCGGCGACTCCGTGCGCGTCGACCAGCGCCGCCTCGCCACGCAGGTCGGGCACATCGCCGCGTACGCGCCGGCGGCGATCAGCGTCGCGGGCGTGGAGAGTCAGGAGTTCCAGGTCCTCGGGCGCCGGGCCCGGCTGGCGATGCTCGAGACGGTGGTCGCCGCGGCGCCGGGCGTGCCGGTCGTCGCCGGCGTCTCGAGCCCGTCGCTGGCCGAGTCGATCGCGCTGACGAAGGAGGCCGCGAAGCGCGGGGCCTCGCTCGCGCTGGCCGTCGCGTCACCCAAGCCGTGGGGCGCGGCCCCGACCGGCGACGAGGCCCACCGCTGGTTCTCGCTGCTCGCGGACGCCAGCCCGATCCCGGTGATGCTCTACAACAACCCGCGCCTGGGCGTGGACCTCTCCGTCGACACCATCGCCCGGATCGCCAGCCACCCCCAGGTCGCCGGGCTCAAGGAGACCTCGCGCGACGAGGCGAAGCTGCTCGGCCTGGTGTCCCGCGTCGCCGAGCACGCCCGCGTGTTCACCAACATGGAGATGCTGCTCTCGACGCTGGTGCTCGGCGGCGCCGGCGCCATGCTGCCGACCCCGGGCCTGCCGATCGCCGCGCGGGTGCTGGACGCGGTGCGCCGCGGCGACCACGAGGCCGCCGCCGCGGACGCGCTGTTCTTCGCCGACTTCCCGAGCCGCTGGAATGCGCTCGGCTTCCTGCCCGCCGTCAAGGCCGCGGCGTCCCTCATGGGCTGCGATCTCGGCCGCCCGCTGTGGCCGTGGGACGGCCTCGACGAGACCGCCCGCGCCGACCTCGCCGCCCACCTCGCCAAGTGGGACCTGCTCGACCACTTCACCCGGGAGTCCCGATGACCCTGCACGACCTCTCCCACCAGCTCTGGGCCGGCATGCCGAAAATTCCGATCCTGCCCGAGGTCGAGCGCCACCAGATCGCCTCGATGGCCGACGGCGCGCCCCTGGACATCTCGTCGATCACGCTCGCGCTCCACGTGGGCACGCACGTCGACGCGCCCTCGCACGCGGTGCCCGGCGGCGCCTCCATCGACGAGATCCCCCTCGAGCGCTTCCACGGCCGTGCCGTCGTCGCCTCGGTCGACCGCAAGCCCGGCGAGGAGATCACCGTCGACGACGTCCTCGCCGGCGGCCCCGAGCCGCAGCGGGGCGACTTCCTCGTGCTGCACACCGGCTGGGGCGAGCGCTTCACCTCCGAGGAGTACGGCGACCACCCGAGCCTGTCGGTGGAGCTGGCCCGCTGGGTCGTCGAGCGCGGCATCCCCTTCGTCGGCGTCGACATGATCACCCCCGACCTGCCGGTGCACCGCCGCGGCCCGGACTTCGCCTTCGACGTCCACCGCACCCTGCTCGGCGCGGACGTGCTGATCGCCGAGAACCTCACCGGCCTCGTGCCGCTCGCCGGTGGCCACGCCCTGCTGCGCGCGTTCCCCCTCGCCGTGCGGGGCGGCGACGCCGGGCCGGCGCGGATCGTCGCCGAGGAGCTCCCGTCATGAGCCGTCCCCTCGACCGCGTTCCCGGTCCCCTCGACGACCCCACCAGTCCCCTGTCGCGGGCCGCGCAGGCGCCGCTGATGCTCGGGCTCTTCCTGCCCCTGCAGACCGGCGCGTTCTCGCAGTCGACGCTGCCGCGCGACACCCGCTGGGACTTCGAGTACAACCGCGCGCTGACGGCCCGGGCGGAGAGCGCGGGCTTCGAGTTCGTCTTCGGCCTGCAGCAGTGGGTCGGCCAGGGCGGGTTCGGCGGGGAGATGGCCTACCGCGAGAACTTCCTCGACCCGTTCATCTCGACGGTCGCCCTGGCCGCGACGACGTCGTCGATCCTGTCGCTCTCGACGGTCCACGTGCTCTACGGCAACTGGCACCCGCTGCACCTCGCGCGCTTCGCCGCCACCGCCGACCACATCTCCGGCGGGCGCTACGGGCTCAACATCGTCACCGGCTACGCGGAGAAGGAGCCGCGGATGTTCGGGATGGAGCGCGTCGACCACGACCGCCGCTACGAGCAGGCCGACGAGTTCACCTCGATCATGGAAGACCTGTGGGCGGGCCGGTCGAACCTCACCTACGACGGCGCGTTCTACCGGCTCCACGAGGCCTACGTCTCGCCGCGGCCGCGCTACGGGCGCCCGATCCTCGTGGCCGCCAGCGGCTCGCCCGCCGGCTACGCGTTCGCCGGGCGCCACGCCGACATCGTGTTCACGTCGAGCCCCGCCGGTGCCGATTTCGACGGCGCCATCGACGCGCTGCCCGAGCACGTGGCGACCATCAAGCGCGCCGCCCGCGCCGAGGGCCGCGAGGTCAAGGTGATCATCTTCCCGCTGATCGTCTGTCGGGAGACCGACGCGGAGGCGCAGGCGTACCGGGACGCGATCGTCGAGCACGCCGACCACGGCTCGCTCGAGAACTACCACGCCCGCCACACCGGCGGCGACAGCCAGGCGTGGCCGCAGCACGTGCTCGCCGACCGCGCCCTCGGCGGCCACCTGCAGATCACCGGTGGCCCGGAGAAGGTCGCCGAGTCGCTCGAGCGCCTGCACGCCGCGGGCTTCGACGGCGTCCAGCTCGGCTTCTACGACTACGAGCCCGACCTGGAGCAGTTCGTCGAGACGGTGCTGCCGCTGCTGGAGAAGAAGGGGCTGCGGCCGTGAGGTCGGAAGCCGTCCTGACCGCGACCGTCATGGGCCTGGGCATGCACCAGGGCGCGTGGCGGTTCCGCGACGGCGACCCGTTCGACCACCTGGGACCCGGCTACCACCTCGAGAACGCGCGCCTCGCCGAGGCCGGCGGGCTCCACGCGCTCTTCCTCGCCGACACCCTCGACGGCTCCGAGGAGCGCTACGCCCGGCCCTCGCTCGGCGCGCTCGACCCGGCCGTCGTGCTGGCCACGCTCGCCGCGGCCACCGAGCGGATCGGGCTGGTGGCGACGTCGTCGACCAGCTTCAACGAGCCGTACAACCTCGCGCGGCGCATGGCGAGCCTCGACGCGATGAGCCGCGGGCGGGCCGGCTGGAACGCGGTGACGACGTTCGTGCCCGGCGCCGCCGCGCAGTTCGGCGACGCCCCGCTGCCCGACCACGCGGCGCGCTACGCCCGCGCCGGGGAGTTCCTCGACGTGGTCAAGGGCCTGTGGGGCAGCTGGGACCCGGCGGCGCTGGTCGGCGACAAGGGCACCGGCCGCTACGTCGACACCGACCACGTCCACGCTCTCGACCATCGCGGCGAGCACTTCGCCGTCCGCGGCCCGGCGACCCTGCCGCCCTCGCCGCAGGGCCGGCCGGTGATCTTCCAGGCCGGCTCGTCCGGGCCGGGGCGCGACCTCGCCGCCCGGCACGCCGACGTCGTCTTCACCGCGCAGAACACCCTCGAGGCGGCGGTCGCGTTCCGCACCGATCTCCGGGAGCGGGCGGCCGCGCTGGGCCGCGACCCCGACCACCTGCTCGTCCTGCCCGGTCTCGTGCCGGTGCTCGGCGACACCACCGCGGACGCCCAGGACCGCAAGGAGCATCTGGACCGGGCCCGCGGCATCGGTCCGGAGCTGGACAAGCTCGCACTGCGGGTCGGCGTGCCGGTCGCCGACCTCGAGCTCGACGCGCCGCTGCCGGTCGAGCGCATCCGCGCGAACGAGGGCTTCCGCGGCTCGCACGGGTTCCGCGACGCCGCCGTCGAGCTCGCCGTGCGCCGCGGCCTGACCGTGCGCGAGCTGCTCGCCGAGAACGGCGGCGGGCACCTGCAGGTCGTCGGCACCCCCGACAAAGTCGCCGACACCGTCGAGACCTGGCTCGACGCCGGGGCCGCCGACGGCTTCAACCTCATGATCGATGTCCTGCCCGACGGCCTCGCCGCCGTCGTCGACGAGGTCGTGCCCCGCCTGCGCAAGCGCGGCCGGTTCCCCGCCGACTACGTCGGCACGACCCTGCGCGAGCACCTCGGCCTGCCCCGTCCCGCCCTGCCGCTCCCCGCCTGACCCTCCCCCGCACCCTTCTGGAGGACACCCATGTCCGCACCCCCCGACGCGTCTCCGGTGCGCGCGTCGCTCGCCGGCCCCGTCGCCCGTGTCGTCATCGACCGGCCCGACGACGGCAACGCCCTGACCTACGCCGCGATGACCGCGTTCGTCGACGCCCTGGAGAGCGCCCGCGACTCCGGCGCCGCGGTGCTCGTGATCAGCGGAGCCGGCGCCGACCTCACCGTCGGGCGCGCGAAGCACGAGCGCGTCCCCGGCGTCACGCGCACCGAGAACCTCTCGCTGATCCTGCGCGCCAACGCCGCACTCGCCGCGTTCCCCGGCGTCAGCGTCGCCGTGATCCGGGGCCGCGCCCTCGGGTTCGGCACCGGCCTGGCCCTGCACAGCGAACTCGCGATCGCCGCCGACACCGCCGTCCTCGGGTTCGACGAGCTCGCCCACGGCCTGCCGCCGCTCGTGGTGCTGACCTACCTCTACCGGCACGTGACGCCGAAGGTCGCCGACGATCTCGTGCTCACCGGCCGCCGCGTCGGCGCCGCCGAGGCCCTGACCCTCGGCCTCGTCTCACGGGTCATCGCCGAGCCCGACCTCGACGCCGTCGTCGACCGCACCGTGGCCGAGCTCGCCGGGCGCGACCCCTCCGCGCTGCGCCTGCTCAAGGAGTTCGGCCGCGCCCACAGGAACACCCAGCCCACCCCGGAGGCCGGCGCCGACGCCGTCGCCCGCCTCGTCGACTGGATCGAACGCCCGCAGGGAGCCACGTCATGACCACAACCAGCTCACCCTCACCGACCGCGCCGCCACCGACCTCCACACGACGGCAACGCCGCAGCGCGTTCGCCTCGGCCTGGCTCGGGTGGGGACTGGACGGGTTCGAGACCTACGCGATCGTGCTGGTCTCAAGCTTCGTCGTCGCCGACCTCATCGGCCCGAACTCGTCGCCCGTGTACGTCGCGACGATCGTCGCCGTCCAGCTGATCGCCTGGGCGCTCGGCGGGCTGGCCTCCGGCGTGCTGATCGACTACTTCGGGCGCCGACAGCTGCTCATGTACTCGATCGTGCTGTACACGGTGGCGACGGCACTGTCGGCGCTGTCCCCGAACTTCGCGGTCTTCCTGATCCTGCGCATCATCGCCGGGTTCGGGATGGGCGCCGAGTGGGGTCCGGGCTCGGCGCTGGTCGCCGAGACGTGGCCGAACCGCTCGCGCGGCAAGGGCCTGGCGCTGCTTCAGTCGGCGTTCGGGTTCGGCTTCCTCGCCGCCACCGGCGCGTTCTTCGCTCTCGAGCAGCTCGACGGCACCACGTGGCGCTGGATGCTCGCGGTCGGCGCGGTGCCGGCGCTGCTGCTGCTGTTCCTGCGCAGCCGGGTGCACGAGTCGCCGCTGTGGGAGCAGGCCGACCAGCGCCGCCGCGACGTCGTCGCCCGCGTCGCGGCCGGTGAGGACGTCGACGCCGCGGACCGCGAGCTCACCGTCTTCACCCACCGCCGGATCTTCGCCGACAAGCTGTACCGCTCGCGGATGCTCAAGCTGCTGGTGCTCTCCACCGCGAGCCTCGTGGGCTGGTGGGCGGTGTCCAGCTGGATCCCGCAGTACGCCCGGACGATCGTCGCCGGGCTCGGTCTCGCTCCGAGCACCGTCACGCTGATCCTGCTCGCCTACAACGTGGGCGGCGTCCTCGGCTGGCTCGCGTGGGGAGTGCTCGCCGACGCCATCGGCCGGCGCTGGACGCTGTGGAGCTACTACGCCGGCGCGCTGATCATGACCTGGGTGCTGTTCGGGCTGTCGTACTCGTCGCTGGGCTGGCTCATCGCCGCCGTGTTCGTCAACGGCATCTTCACCCTCGGGCAGATGGGCTGGATGGCGACCTACCCCGGCGAGCTGTTCCCGACCTCGGTGCGCGGCAGCGCGATCACGATCGTCTTCAACGCCTCGCGCTTCCTCGCCGCCGCGGGTGCGCTGCTCTCCGGAGCGATCATCGGCGGGCTCGGGGGCATCACGGTCGCCGCGCTGACCATCGGCTCGATCTACGTGCTCGGGCTGGTGTTCTCGCTGATCGTGGGTCCGGAGACGCGCGGGAAGCCGCTGCCGTCATGAGCGGGCCGCTGCAGGACCGCGTCGTCGTGGTCACCGGCGCGGGTCAGGGCATCGGGCGCGCGCACGCCCTCGCCATCGCTGCAGCCGGCGCCACCGTGCTCATCGCGGAGCGGGACGCCTCCCGCGGAGAGGCCGTGGCCGAGGAGGTCGAGGCCGCCGGCGGGCGGGCCGAGGCGCGGCGGGTCGACGTCACCTCTCACGACGAGATCGCGGCGGTGGCCTCGTCGTGGATCGAGGCGTACGGGCGCATCGACGGCCTGGTCAACAACGCCGCGCTCTTCTCGACGATCACCATGCGCCCGTTCTGGGAGATCCCGGTGACGGAGTGGGACGACGTGCTCGCGGTGAACGTGCGTGGGCCGTGGGCGGTGACGGCGGCGCTGCTGCCGGGGCTGCGCGCGTCGGGGTCGGCGAGCGTGGTCAACATCGGCTCCGACGCCGTGTGGCTCGGGCGGCCCGGCTACCTGCACTACGTGGTGAGCAAGGCGGGCGTCGCCGGGATGACGCACTCGATGGCCCATGAGCTGGGCGGCGAGGGCATCCGCGTCAACACGGTGTCGCCGGGCCCGGTGTACACCGAGATCGAGCGCGGCACGGTGACCGCGGAGCAGAAGGCCGCGATGCGCTCGGCGCAGGCGCTGCCCCGCGACGCGGGCCCCGAGGACATCACCGGCCCGGTGGTCTTCCTGCTCTCGGACGCCGCCGGCTTCGTGACGGGCCAGACCCTGCACGTCGACGGCGGTCTGATCCACCGCTGACCGACCCACGTGCGTGATCTTCTGAGGGATCGAGCTCAGAAGATCACGCACGTGGGGCGGCGCGCCGACCCGAACTCTCTGACGAGAACGCTCCAGTTCTCGAAGCGTCTTCAGCAGCCCCGAGACGACCGGCGCTGGCGCGAGAGGCACTCTCTCGGCAGCCCGATCCCCGAGATGATCACGCGGGATGTGCCGGTGACGCTGAGGCGTCGCGTCCACCGTTCTGGCGAAGGGTGCCCGTCACCGATCTAGCCGCCCGAAGGGACCGTTCGGTCAGAACTTGCACGGCCGCCTCACCAGCGCCCGGAGAGGGCGATCACAACGGGCACGCGCCCGCTTGACCCCTCCGACGAGCGCACCGAGGATCAGCTCGACCGCGCGGCTCTGGACCCGCGGCCACGGGCACGAGACGACGAGGTGGGACGCGTGGGCGGAAGCCGGCTGGCCCGTCGCCGTCACGTCGACCTCAAGCGTCTCACCAGCGCGGCCTGTCGCCGCGTCTGAGCTCCCCGAGCTGATCTCCCGGCCGGACGTCACCGGACGCCACGCTCCTGCGCGCCGCTCGCGCGCGCCTCCCCCTGCGCGGAAACGGACCATGACACTCACCCAGGACACCCCTGTCCACAGCCCCGACGCCGTCATCGCCGGTCTCGTCGACGACCGCGCCCGCCGCGAGCTGGAGGGCATCCGCCCGTTCGCGCAGGTCGAGGCCTTGCGCGACGCCGGCGTCACGGCCCTGCGCGTCCCGCGCGAGCACGGCGGCGGCGGGATCACGCTGCGCAGCTTCGTCGAGAAGCTCATCGAGATCGGGCGCGCCGACTCCGACGTCGCCCAGATCCTCCGCGCGCACTTCGCCGTCGTGGAGACCCTGCGCCTGGTCCCCGGGACGGGGCCGTGGTTCGCCGTCGTCACCGGCGGCGAGATCATCGGCAACGCCGTCACCGAGGCGTCGGGAGCGCACGCCGGCGACTTCGTCAACCTCGGCACCCGCTTCGTCCCCGACGGCGACGGCTACCGCATCACCGGCGAGAAGGCCTACTCCACCGGCACCCTCTACGCGACGCGCGTGTGGGTCTGGGGCGTGACGCCCGACGGCGTGCCGATCAACGCGATCGTCCCCACCGACCGCGCCGGCGTGACGGTCTCCGACGACTGGGACGGCTTCGGCCAGCGCGCGACCGGCACCGGCACGACCCGGTTCGACGACGTCCGCGCCGAGCCCGCCGAGGTGTTCGCCGCCCCTGAGGGTGACGCGCCCCCGCCCCGCTCCCCCGTCGGCGCGTTCCTGCAGCTCTACCTCACCGCGATCGTCGCCGGCATCGCCCTCGACGCCCGCGACGACGCGATCACCCTGATCCGCAGCCGCTCGCGCAGCTTCACCCACGCCAGCACCGACCTGCCGCGCGAGGACCCGGTGCTGCTCGCGGTCATCGGCGAGATCGCGGCGAAGGCCGAGGCCGCGAGGAGCGTCGTGCTCGCCGCCGCCGACACGCTCGGCAAGGCGCTCGACGAGGGCGGGTCCGCGGAGGCCGCCGCGCTCGAGGCCGCGCAGGCCAAGCTCGTCGTCGACAAGCTCGCCCTCGAGGCCACGACGCAGCTCTTCGACGTCGGCGGGGCCTCCGCCACGCGCCGCGGCGCCAACCTCGACCGGCACTGGCGCAACGTCCGCACCCTCGCCTCGCACAACCCCGACCCGCTCAAGAGCCGGGTCATCGGCGAGCACCTCGTCCTGGGCACCGACCTGCCCGACAACACCTACTTCTGATCCGGGAGAACACCATGTCCGACACCACCACCCAGGCCCACCCGGGATTCGGGGTCACCGCCATCGCCCGGGACGCCGAGGTCCTCGACTCGACGATCCACTACGTCGAGTCCCTCGCCGGCGACGACGGCAGCCGCGATCCGATCGTCTTCCTGCACGGCAACCCGACCAGCTCGTTCCTCTGGCGCCACGTCTTCTCGCGCCTGGAGGGCCAGGGCCGGCTGCTGGCCGTCGACCTCATCGGCTTCGGCGACTCCGGCAAGCCCGACATCGACTACTCGCTGGAGGACCACCAGCGCTACCTCGACGCCTGGTTCGACGCCCTCGCGCTCACCGACGTCACCCTCGTGCTCCAGGACTACGGCGCCGCGTTCGGCCTGCACTGGGCGAGCAGGCACCCCGACCGCGTGCGCGCCGTCGTGCTCGCCGAGCCGGTCATCGCGGCCATCGAGTCCGAGGCGCTGCCCGAGGCGTTCGTGTCGACGCGCGCGCTCGTGCGGACGCCCGGGGACGGCGAGAAGTTCGTGCTCGACGACAACCGCTTCGTCGGCGAGCTGTTCCCCGGCTTCTTCCTGCAGCCCCTCGCCGACGACGACCTCGCCGAGTACCTGCGCCCCTTCCCGACGCCGGAGTCGCGCAAGCCGGTGATCGTCTTCCCGCGGCAGCTCCCGGTGGACGCCGACCCCGCGTCGACCGTCGCGTATCTCGACGCCTTCACCGAGTACCTGCGCACCAGCGACGTCCCGAAGACGCTGCTGACCTACGAGCCCGGCTTCCTGCTCACGCCGAAGGTCCTGAAGTGGGCCCGGGCGACGATCAAGAACCTCGAGGTGGTGGACGGCGGCGCCGGCATCCACTTCGTGCAGGAGGAGTCGCCGGAGCCGATCGCCGACGCCGTCGTCGCCACCCGCGCCCGCGCCGGCTTCTGAATGGGCATGCACCTCAACGCGTTCATCCTCTCCTCGGGGCACCACGAGGCGGCCTGGCGCTACCCGGGCTCGGCGCCGGAGCGGATGTTCGACGCGGCGTTCTACACCGAGCTGGCCCGGACCGCCGAGGCGGCACGGTTCGACGCGGTGTTCCTCGCCGACATCCCGAAGCTCGACGACAACGTCGCCTACAACGCCGTCGGGCGCCTCGACCCGCTGCTCGTGCTCGCGACGATCGCGGCGGCGACCGAGCACATCGGCCTGATCGGGACGGCGTCGACGACGTACTCGTACCCGTGGTCGCTGGCCCGCTCGCTGTCGACTCTCGACCACCTCTCGCGGGGGCGGGCGGCGTGGAACATCGTCACCACCGACTCCGCGGCGGCGGCCCGGAACTTCGGTCTCGACGCCAACCCCGACCCGGAGTCGCGGTACGAGCGGGCCGACGAATACGTGGACGCGGTGCTGAAGCTGTTCGACAGCTGGGAGGACGACGCGATCCTGCTGGACCGCGAGGCCGGCCGGTACGCGGACCCGGAGAAGATCCACCCGCCGCGGATGACGGGATGGGTCGAGGGCGCGCTGACCACCCCGCGGCCGCCGCAGGGCCACCCGGTGCTCGTGCAGGCCGGGGCCTCCAACCACGGGCGGGGCTTCGCGGCGAAGTACGCCGAGGCGATCTTCACCGCGCAGCAGCGCCTCGAGGACGCGCAGACGTTCGCCCAGGACATCCGCAAGCGCGCGGCCGACCTGGGCCGGGACCCCGAGCACATCAAGATCCTGCCGGGGCTCAGCCCGTTCATCGCCGACACCGAGCACGACGCCCGCAAGCTGCAGCAGGAGTTCGACGAGCTGACCGTCGTCGAGTACGGCCTGGTCCAGCTGCGCGACCTCGTCGGCATCGACGTCGGGACGATCCCGCTCGACGAGCCGGTGCCGCTCGACCTCGTCGCCGACGCCGGCGAGATCGGCGACAACCTGCGCAGCCGCCGCCAGCTCGTCGCCGGGATCATCCGGCGCGAGCGGCCGACGCTGCGCGGGCTGCTGCACCGCCTCGCCGGGGCGCGGGGGCACCGGGTGGTCGCCGGCACCCCCGAACAGATCGCCGACACGATGCAGGAGTGGTACGTCGAGGGCGGCGCCGACGGCTTCAACGTCATGCCGCCGTGGCTGCCCGGCGGGCTCGAGGTGTTCGTCGAGACCGTCGTGCCGATCCTGCGCGAGCGAGGGCTGTTCCGGGAGGAGTACGAGGGGAGCACCCTGCGGGAGAACCTGGGCCTCCCCCGCCCTGCCAACCGCTACGCGCCGGTCCGGTGACGCGACGGGACGAGGGTGTTCACCGGCCGGGGTAGTCCGAGGTGGTCGCGCAGGGTGGTGCCGGTGTACTCGGTCCGGAACAGCCCGCGCTGCTGCAGGATCGGGACCACCGCCTCCACGAACACCTCGAGGCCGCCGGGGTACCAGGGCGGCATGACGTTGAAGCCGTCGGCCGCGCCGGCCGTGAACCACTCGGTGATGGTGTCGGCGATCTGCTCCGGGGTCCCCGCGACCACCCGGTGACCCCGGGCCCCGGCCAGGCGGCGCAGCAGGCGGCGCACGGTGGGGCGCTCCCGCTCGACGATCCCCGCCACCACCTGCAGCCGGCTGCGGCCGTTGTCGGTGACGTCCCCGGCGTCGGCGAACAGGCGGGCGGGCACCGGCCCGTCCAGATCGAGGTCCTCCACCTCGCCGACCTCCGTGCCGGTCAGGGCGGCCAGCTGGGCGAGCCCGTAGGCCGGGACCGTCAGCTCGTCGAACTCCTGCTGCAACGCGCGGGCCGCGGACTCGGTGCCGGCGATGAACGGGCTGATCCCGGGCAGGATCCGCACGTGCTCCGGGCGGCGCCCGAGCCGGGCGGCCCGGTCCCGGACGTCGGCGGCGAACGCCTGTGCGTCCGCCAGCCGCTGGTGCGCGGTGAAGATCGCCTCGGCGTAGCGGGCCGCGAACGCCCGCCCGTCGTTGGACGCCCCGGCCTGCACGAGGACGGGGTGCCCCTGGGGCGGGCGCGGCTGGTTGAACGGCCCGCGGACCCGCAGGTGCCGCCCGTGGTGGCCGATCTCGTGGATCCGCGTCCGGTCCGCGTACACGCCCGCCTCGCGGTCGAGCACCACCGCGTCGTCCTCCCAGCTGTCCCACAGTGCGACCGCCGCATCGACGAACTCGCTCGCCCGGGCGTAGCGCTCCGCGTGCACGGGGTGGGCGTCCAGCCCGAAGTTCGCGGCCGCGCCCGGGTCGCCGGTGGTGACGATGTTCCACCCGGCCCGCCCGCGGGAGATGTGGTCGAGCGAGCCGAACAGCCGGGCCAGGTTGTAGGGCTCGGAGTAGGTGGTCGACGCCGTGGCGATCAGCCCGATGCGCTCGGTGGCGACGGCGACCGCGGTGAGCAGGGTGATCGGTTCCAGCCGGCCCGCGGCGTTGTGGGCCACCTCGGTGCGCAGCGACGGCGAGTCGGCGAAGAAGATCGCGTCGAGCTTCCCGGCCTCCGCGGTCCGCGCGATCTGCTGGTAGTACTCGACGTCGTAGATCCGCTCGGGGGTGGTGGACGGGTGGCGCCAGGCGGCCTCGTGGTGCCCGGCCGGGTAGATGAACGCGTTGAGTGACAGCTGCCCGGTCACTGCTCGACCCCCAGCGCCGCGCGCAGCTCGGCGCGGTGCGCCACGACCAGCGGGTCGCCGGGATCCCGCGGTCGGTCCAGGTCGACACGGCGGTCCGACGCGATGCCGCCCGCCTCCAGCACCAGCACCCGGTCGGCCAGCACGACCGCCTCCTCCACGTCGTGGGTCACCAGCAGCACCGCCGGTCTGTGCCGCTCGACGAGCTCGAGCAGCAGGTCCTGCATCCGCAGCCGCGTCAGTGCGTCGAGCGCGCCGAACGGCTCGTCCGCGAGCAGCAGCCGCGGCTCGCGGACCAGCGAGCGGGCCAGGGCGACCCGCTGCTGCTCCCCGCCCGAGAGCTCCCCGGGCCACGCGCGCTCCCGGCCGGCCAGACCGACCTCGGCCAGCGCCGCCGTCCCGAGCCGCCGGGCGTCCTCTCCGTCCAGGCCGAGCACGACGTTGTCGAGGACCCGAGCCCACGGCAGCAGGCGGGAGTCCTGGAACACGACGGCGCGCTCGGCGGGCACCGTCAGCTCCCCCGACCCTGCGACGCCGTCGTCGAGATCGGCCAGCGCGCGCAGCAGCGTCGACTTGCCCGAGCCGCTGCGCCCGAGGAGGGCGACGAACTCCCCCGGCGCGATCTCCAGGTCGAGGCCGTCGAGGACGACGGTCCCCTCGAACCCCCGCACCAGCCCGACGGTCGAGACGGCGCTCCCCGTCCTCGTGCCGGTCAGCTCCCCAGCGTCCGCCGCCATGACAGCGCCCTCCTCTCGATCGCGCGCACGGTCGTGTCGCCCGCGAGCCCGAGGACGGCGTAGACGACCAGGCCGGCGACGATGATCTCGGTCTGCCCGTAGTTGCGGGCCTGGGTCATGAGGTAGCCGATCCCGCTCGTCGCGTTGACCTGCTCGACCACGACCAGCGCGGTCCAGGCGATCGTCACCGCGAGCCGCAGGCCGGTGAAGAACCCCGGCAGCGCCCCGGGCACCGCGACCCGGCGGACGAACGACGTCCGCGAGAGCTCGACGCTCTCGGCCAGTTCGACCCATCGCGCGTCGACGCCGCGCAGCGCGGCGTGCGTGTTGATGTAGATCGGGACGAACACGCTGAGCGCGATCACCACGACCTTCATCTCCTCGCCGATCCCGAACCAGACGATCATGAGTGGGATCAGGGCGAGGGTCGGCACGGCGCGCTTGATCTGCACCGGGCCGTCGACGACGGCCTCCCCCGCGCGGCTCAGGCCGGCCAGTAGGGCGAGCGCGAGCCCGGCGACGATGCCCAGCAGGAGGCCGAGCGCGGCCCGCTGCACCGAGGACAGCAGGTTGGACTGCAGCCTCCCGTCCGCGATGAGGTCACCGAACGTCGAGACCACGGTCCACGGCGGGGACAGGGTCGCCGGGTCGATCAGCCCGGTCGCCGAGCCGAGGACCCAGATCAGCACGAGCAGCGCCGGACCGAGCAGGAGACCGCGCGCCGTGGTGCGGCCGGGCGCGAGCCCGCGGCGGGTCCGGGGTCGCGGCACCAGGCGGGGATCGCCGGTGGGGCGAGGGGCGACCGTCGTCATCGCGGGGTCACCTCCGGGTCGAACGAGGCGCCGACCTGGGGCACGACGCGGGCGACGACCTCGTCGAACCGCCGGTCGAAGCCGTCCGCCGCCCGCGCCGGGCGGGGCAGCTCACCGGCCCGGGAGATGACGTCGATGCTGTCCTGCTGGCGCCGCACCAGCGCGTCGTCCAGGCGCGGGAAGGTGGCGGTGCCGAGCGAGTCGACGATCCGCCGACCGTCCTGCGCCGTCACTCCCTGGTTCTCGACGTAGTACTGCTGGATCCACGGATCGGGGTTCTGGTTGACCCACTGGTTGGCGCGGATCCACGACTCGACGTAGGCGCGCAGCGCGGCCGCCTTCCCCGGGTCCTCCAGCGCGCCGCGGCGGGCGTACAGGTAGTTGAGCCCGGTCGACGTGCCGGCGGTCTCCACCGGGTCGATCACGCCGCCGCCCCGCGGGGCCGCCTCGGTGAGGAACCGCGTCAGCCGCGGCTCGTTCAGCGGGGCCACGTCCACCTGCCCGGTGCGCACGGCGTCGTTGAAGTCGCCGAGCTGCAGGCGGACGAGCTGCACGTCCCGGGTGGTGAGACCGGCCCGCTCCAGCGCCCGCAGCACGATCACCTGCTGCGCCGTGCCCTCGGCGTACGCGATCTTCTTGCCGCGGAGGTCGGCGAGCCGGCGGGCGGGCACGCCGGGGGCGACGGCGAGCACCGTGTTCCCGACGTCCACCTGCCGGGACGCGATGATCGGGACGTCCTCGCCGGCCACGAGCGCCTGGATCGGCGGGGTGTCGCCGACGTAGGCGACGTCGGCGGCGCCGGCGCGGAACGCCTCGAGGATCTGCGGGCCGCCGACGAAGTTCGCGAACTCGGCCCGGAACGGCAGCCGGCCGAGCTCGCCCGACGCGCGCAGCGACGCCTGCTGGTACTCGGCCTGGTCGGCGATCACCAGCGTGGTCTCGGGCGGCACCGCGGCGGGCAGGGGCGCGTCGGCGGCGAGCTCGCCGCCCGACGCACCGGAGCACGCGGTGAGCAGGAGCGCGGCGATCGCGAGGGCCGCGGCGAGCAGCCGGGATCGGGTGGCGGTCATGACGGTCTCCGTGACCCGCGCCGCTCAGTCGACCACGACGGCGTGGTCGGCGGTGAACGGGCGACCCTCGACGACCTCCGAGGTGAACCCGTCCGGCCCCACGGGCCGGTCACCGATCACCGTGACGCGGTGCAGCGTACGGCGGACGTCGAGGTGGTCGAGGTCGGCGGGCGCGAGGTGCGCCGTCGCCCGGTTGTCCCAGAAGGCGACGCTGCCCGGCTCCCACCGGAAGCGCACCGTGTACTCGTGCCGCGTGATCTCGGCGTAGAGCAGGTCCAGGATCGCGGCGCTCTCGCGCGGCGTGACGTCAACGATGTGGCTGGTGAAGCCGGGGTTGACGAACAGGGCACGCTCGCCGGTCACCGGGTGCACGCGCACCACCGGGTGCACCGAGACGAGCAGGTTGTCGTTGACGCGGCGCGCGTAGGCGCCGTCACCCCCGGGGCGGCGCGATCCGCCGTAGCGGTGCTCCGCACGCAGCCCGTCGACGAAGGCTCGCACCGGCGCGGAGAGCCCCTCGTAGGCGGCGACCAGGTTGGTCCACGTCGTGTCCCCGCCGATGTCGGGCACGACCTCCGCGCGCAGGATCGACGCCGACGGCGGATTGACCGCCGCCGTGACGTCGGTGTGCCACCCCGCGAGGTAGCTGTACCGCCGCCGGGTGACCGCGGGCTCCTCCCCGCCGTAGCGCTGCCGGTAGCGCTCCGGGTCCACCGTGAAGATCTCCGGGTGGCCCTCCGGCGGGGTGTCGTCGTGCGGGTGGGCGTAGGTCAGCTCCCCGAAGCGGCGCCCGAAGCGGACCTGGGCACCGTGGTCGAGCTGCTGGTCGCGGAAGAACAGCACCTTGTGCCGGTGCAGCGCGGCGGTGATCGTGCCGACCGTGGCGGCGTCGAGGTCGGCGGCCAGGTCGACGCCGGTGACGTCCGCGCCGATGTGTCCGGCGACGGGTCGCACGGCGTGGCCGGCGGTCGTGGCGCGGTCGGTGGTGAGGGTCATGGTGGTCTCCGTCAGGTGCGGCGGTGGGCGCGGGAGGGCACGCGTGAAGAGCCCGGCGGGGCGGCGCCCGGGGCGTGGTGAGGGTGTGGCGGAAGCGGGTGCCGGTCGGCGTCAGCGACAGCAGCAGCGAGCGCAGCAGGGCCGACATGCCCTGGTCAGAAGCGGTGCGCTCATGGAACTCATCGTCGGCGGGGGGTCGCGGAGAGTCAATTTTCCGAGGACGGAAATGAAGTCCGCGCAGGTAGATCGCCCGGGTCGGTGTACACGTCGTGCAACAGGACCGACCCGCCGGCGACCGCGAGCGCGCGGGGACCGAACGTCCCGGGCACCACGGCGCGCGCCGGGTCGGCTCCGACGTGGGAGCACCGGGCCACCTCGGCGCGCACCTCGCCGATCAGGTCCGGCCGTCGCGCGATCCCGGACTCGGTCACGACCACGATCTCCGGGTTGATCAGGTCGAGGAGCAGCGCCGCGACCCGCCCGACCGCCCGCGCGCGCTCGGCGAACAGCCGCTCGGCCCACGGGGCGCCGGCCTCGAGCGCGGCCAGCACGTCGGCGAAGCGCGGGACCGGCAGGTGCCCGCACTCCACGGCGCGCACCGCCACGGCCTGCTCGGTGACCGTGGCCTCGAAGCACCCGGCGCGGCCGCACGCACAGCCCGTCTCCGATCCGACGGGCAGGTGCCGGACGTCGCCCGCTGCCGCGCCCGGCCCCTGGTGCACCGACCCGTTCGTCGCGATCGCGGCGTCCACGACGTTGCCGACGAACAGCGCCACCTGGCTCGTCCGGGCGCGCTCGCGGTGGGCGCCGATCAGCTGTTCGGCGCGGGCGAGCGCCCGGGCGTGGCTCTCCACCCGCACAGGGAGGCCGAGGCGGTCCTCCAGGGCGGCACCGACCGCCAGCTCGTGCCACCCGAGCTGCGGGTGCGTCACGACGGTCCCCCGACCGGGGTCCACGTGACCGCCGGTCGCGAAGCCGACGCCGAGGGGTCGGCGGCCGCCCGCGTGCCGGTCGAGAAAGTGCGCCATCGCGTCACCGAGGCCCGCGAGCAGGCCGCCGGGCGTGTGCCCGGGCGCGTGCCGGCGGCGTTCCTCGGCGACCACCCGGCCGCGGAGGTCCATGAGCACGAGCGTGGCGTGGGGCACCGCGACGTGGATGCCGGCGATGACCTGGTGGCCGGTGTCGATGTCGACCGGCACGTGCGGGCGCCCGACGGTCGAGCGCAGGCGCGGGACCCGGTGGTCGCGGACCAGCCCCAGCTCGGTCATGGTGCTCAGCTGCCTGCTCACCGCCGCCGGGCTGAGGCCGGTGACCTCGCCGACCGTGCTGCGCGCGACCGGACCGTGGTCCAGGACGGCGCGGAGCACCGCGGACGCGGTCGCCGCCGAGCGGCGGGGGACGTCGGTGGGCGCCGGTGCGGTGGCCTGAGTGGTGGCCTGAGTGGTGGCCGGGGCGCCGGGGAGGAGAACGGTCACGGTGATCCTGCCGTCGTGCGTGTGGGACGCGGGGACGGCGCGGACCGGGCTCGACCGCGGGGGCCGTCAGCCGGGACGCGCGCCGGGGTGCCCACACAGCGCGCTCGCCTGCCGCCGCAGGTCGACGTGACGGCGGCGGCGCAGGAGCCGGGTCACGCGGTCGCCCCCA
This sequence comes from Actinomycetospora aeridis, assembly GCF_037400275.1. Lineage (NCBI taxonomy): Bacteria > Bacillati > Actinomycetota > Actinomycetes > Pseudonocardiales > Pseudonocardiaceae > Actinomycetospora > Actinomycetospora aeridis. The sequence continues at coordinate 124,758 of NZ_JBBEGL010000008.1, forward strand.
GCCGCGTCGGGGCGGGGAGCACCCCGAGGTTCTCCCGCAGCGTCGTGCCCTCGTAGGCGGTGCGGTAGACACCCCGGTCCTGGAGAGCGGGCACCAGCCGCGCGACGACGTCGTCGAACCCGTCGGGCACCGCGTTCGGCTGGAGGTTGAGGCCGTCGATCGCGCCCGCCCGCACGGAGCGGGCGAGCTCGTCGGCGACCGCGGACGGGGTCCCGACGAACTCGATCGACTCGTTGAGGTGCAGGACCAGGTCGCGCATCGAGAAGCCGCGCTGCGCGGCGAGGTCGCGCCACGCGGCCGCGGTGCGCCGGGGACGGTCGCTGGTGTTGACCACGCCGTGGGTGATCGTCTGGACGGCGCTGACGGGGTCGTGCGCCGGCAGCGGGCCGTCGACGTCGTGGTCGGACAGGTCGTGGCCCCACACCGCCTCGACGACGGCACGGACCCGCCGGTCGCTCCAGGTGCGGTCACGGAACCAGCGCGCCTTGTCCCGGGCTTCGGCGTCCGTGTCGCCGAGGATGACCCGCGTCGCCGGGAAGATCTTCACGTCGTCGGCGGGGCGTCCGCGGCGGACCAGTCGGGCGCGGACGTCGGTGGCGAAGTCCAGGGCCTCGTCGAACCGCAGGTAGCGGGAGAAGATTCCCTGGGCATGCCGGGCCGCGAACTCCCGGCCCTCGGGCGACTCACCGGCCTGGAAGAGCACCGGGCGGCCCTGCGGGCTCGGCGGCAGCGACGGACGGGCGCGCCGGGCTCCGCGCACGACCTCCCCGATCGCGCCGGGCACCGACCACGACGCGGCGTCCGCCGATGCCGCCGTGACGCCGTCCGGCCACGCCGACCACAGCGCCTCGACGGTGGCTAGGTGCTCCTCGGCATAGCGGTAGCGGTCGTCGTGGGTCACGTCGCCGCCCCGCCGGAAGTTCTCGCCGGTCCAGTCGTTGTCGGTCGTCACCACGTTCCAGCCCGCGCGCCCGCCGGACAGGACGTCGACGGTGGACAGGCGCCGGGCGAGGTCGACCGGATCGGAGAACGTGGTGTTCAGCGTGGCGACGAGCCCGATCCGCTCGGTCACGGCGGCGAGGTGGGCGAACAGCACGAGCTGGTCGGGACGGCCTGTCACCGAGTGGTCGGTGACGCGCCCGAGGTGCTCTCGCAGCCGCTGGCTGTCGCCGAGGAAGAGAGTGGAGAACAGGCCCCGCTCGGCGGCGGCCGCGAGACGGCGCCAGGCGGCGAAGTCGTAGTACACGTGCGGGTCCGCCTCCGACCAGACGTAGGCGGGGCCGAAGCCGAAGAAGCCGGCGAGGTGCAGCCGCGCGTGCGGCCGGGCGGGTTCGGGTGCGGCCACGGGGGCTCCTCTCAGGACGCGTACCGACCGGCCGGCCGCTCGAGGCCCAGCTGGTCGCGCAGGGTGTCTCCGGGCACGGGACGGCGCAGGTGGTGGCCGAGGCCCGGCAGGACCTGGTCGGCGAGCACCGCGCCGTCGACGTCGAGCACCGCGGGGATCAGCCGGACCGCGTCGAAGCGGTCGGCGAGACGGCGCAGCACGCCGACCAGCCGCGCCGGGCCGCCGACGTGGCGCAGGCGGTGGCCGGGCCGCCACGGGGTGTGGCGGTTCAGGGCGGCGAGCCGCTCGGCGGCCGGGGTACCGCCCGCGTCGAGCACGACCTCGACCTCCGCGAGCGCGCGCGGCGCCCGCGTCGGCGCGCCCAACAGGTCGTCGAGCGACGGCGCGGCGACGACGTCCACGTCGACGAGATCGGGCGGCAGCGTCCCGGCCGGGGCGAGCACCGGGACCTGCCCCTGCGGCGGGCGGGGCACCAGCGCCGGGCCGCGGATCGCGAACGACCGTCCGCGGAAGTCGACGTGGTGCACGCGGTCGGCGTCGATGAACCGGCCGCTCGCCTCGTCGGCGATGATCGCGTCCTCCTGCCAGGAGTCCCAGAGCCGCCGGGCGGCGTCGACGACGTCGGCAGCCTCCCCGGCCAGGACCGCCGCGTCGGTCTCGTGCCGGACGCCGTGCGCGGCGGCCCGGGCCGCGCTCGCCTCCGTCCCGAGCAGCCAGCCCGCCCGGCCCACCGAGGCGTGGTCGAGACCCGAGAGCTGGTTGGAGACGTGGAAGGGCTCGGCGTGCGCGGCGGCGACCAGCGGCACCAGTCCGAGCGCGTCGGTCCGCGCGGACAGGAAGGACGCCGCGGTGACCGGGTCGAACCGGCCCGCGACGCCCGCGCCGGGGTCGCCGGCCGTCGCGTCCGCGAGCGTGACGAACGCGAACCCGGCGTCCTCGGCGCGCCGGCCCATCTCGGCGAGGTGCGCCGGGGTCAGCAGGGTGTCGGGCGGGTGGTCGGCGCACCGCCACGCGGCGGGGTGGGCGCCGTCGCCGTCGATCTCGATTCCGACGGCGAGCCCGGTGGTCCTCGTCACTGCCGTCCTCCCGGAGCGCCTCCGGACGCGCCTACGGTGGACACGTCATGTCGATCAACGGAGGAGGACCCGTGGCGGAGCACGTCGACCTGCTCGAAGGCCTGCGCACGACCCCGGCGCGGCGCTACCTCGCGGAGACCCCGATCCCCGACGACGTGCTGTGGGAGCTGCTCGACACCGCCGTGCGCGGCCCGTCCGGCGGCAACCGGCAGACCTGGGGCTGGGTCGTCGTCACCGACCCCACGGTCAAGGCCCGCATCGCCGAGCACTACCAGCAGGGCTGGGAGAAGGTCTACGGGGTGCGTCGCGAGGAGCTGCTCGACCCGGCCCGTGACGGCGCCGCCGACGGCCTGAGCCCCGCGTCCTTCCGCGCCGCCGACCACCTCGCCTACCACCTGGCCGAGGCGCCGGTGTTCGTCGTGCCGGTGCTCCGGAACGGCGCGGACTCGACCGACAAGCGGTTCGGGGCGTCGATCTACGGCGCGGTGCAGCAGCTGCTGCTCGGCGCCCGGGCCCACGGCATCGGCGGCGTGCTGACCTCCCTCCACCTGCTCACCGGCGAGCGTGAGGTCGACGAACTGCTCGGGCTGCCCGACGACGCCGCGACCATGGGTCTCGTGCCGCTCGGCTACCCGGCGCGCGGGCGCTGGTCGACGCCGCGCCGACAGCCGGTCGAGCAGGTCGTGCACTGGGAGCGCTGGGGCGGGAACCGGGCGCGGGACTGAGGCACTCACCCGACCTCCCCCGCCGGCACCCGCCGTCCCGCGATCGCCGCGAGCAGCGTCCGCGTGTACTCGTGCTGCGGGTCGTCGAAGATCTCGGCGGTCGGCCGCAGCTCGAGCAGCCGGCCGTCGCGCATCACGCCGACGCGGTGCGCCACCCGCCGGACGACGGCGAGGTCGTGGGAGATGAACAGGTACGCCAGCCCGTCGCGCTCCTGGAGCTCGGCGAGCAGCTCGAGCACCTGGGCCTGCACCGACACGTCCAGCGCCGACACCGGCTCGTCGCACACGACGAGGTCCGGCGCGAGCGCCAGCGCGCGGGCGATCGCCACCCGCTGGCGCTGGCCGCCCGAGAGCTCGACCGGCCTGCGCTCGAGGGTCGCGGCGGGCAGCGCGACCCGGTCGACGAGCTCGGCGGCCCGCGCCGCCTGCTCCGACGACGACCCGACCCGGAACGCGCGGAGCGGCTCGGTGATCACCTCGCGGACGGTGAAGCGCGGGTCCAGCGAGGCGTACGGGTTCTGGTAGACGAGCTGGGCGCGCCGCCGCAGCTGCCGCCAGGCCTCGCCGCGGACCGCCGTGACGTCCTCGCCGTCGAGCAGCACCCGCCCGGCGGTCGGGTCGGCCAGGCGCAGCAGCAGCCGCGCGGTCGTCGACTTCCCGGACCCGGACTCCCCGACCAGCGCGAGCGTCTCCCCGCGAGCGATCGCGAAGGACACATCGTCCACGGCGCGCAGTGACCCGCGCCGCCAGCTACCCGACGCCCGGGGCAGCGGGAAGTCCTTCACCAGCCCCCGGACCTCGGCGATCGGGGCGTCCCCGCCGATCGGTGCCGCCGGCGGCGGCGGAGCGGTCACGGCCAGCCCGGGCGCGGCGACGAGCAGCTCGCGGGTGTAGGCCTCCCGGGGACTCGCGAGGATCTCCGCCGTCGGTCCCTGCTCGACGACCCTCCCGCCGGACATGACGACGATCCGGTCGGCGCGGTCCGCCGCGACCGCGAGGTCGTGGGTGATGAGCAGCAGGGAGCTGCCCGACGCCTCCCGCAGCTCCTCGAGGTGGTCGAGGATCTGGCGCGCGATGGTGGCGTCCAGCGCGCTGGTGGGCTCGTCGGCGACGAGCAGACCGGGGTCGGCGGCGATCGCCACGGCGATCAGCGCCCGCTGCCGCATGCCGCCGGAGAGCTCGTGCGGGTACTGCCCCGCGCGCACCGCGGCGTCCGGGAGCCCGGCCCGTTCGAGCAGCGCGACGGCCTTCGCCGGCGCCGCGCGTCGGTCCGCGAGCCCGTGGGTCCGCAGCACCTCGGCGACCTGCGCGCCCACCTTCTGCACCGGGTTCAGCGACACCCCGGGGTCCTGCGGCACGAGCCCGATCCGCGCGCCGCGCACCGAGCGCCACTGCCGGTCGGTGCGCCCGACCAGCTCGTCATCGCCGAGGCGCACGCTCCCCGCCCGCACCGCCCCGTTGTCGGGGAGCAGGCCGATGATCGCCTGCGCGAGCGTCGACTTGCCGGAGCCGGACTCGCCGACGATCGCCACGACCTCGCCCGGCGCCACCTCCAGGTCGACCCCGCGGACGGCGTCGACGGTCCCCCCGGACACCCGGTAGTCGACCTGGAGGTCCTTCACCGCCAACGAGCTCATCGGTCCCGCCCCCACTCGCCGTCGAGGGCCTTGGAGACCCGGTTCACGGCGAGCACCGTCGCCGCGATCGTCAGGCCGGGCATCGCGCACATCCACCATGCGGTCGCCAGGTAGTTGCGCCCCTCGGCCACCAGCGACCCCCACTCCGGGGCGGGCGGCGGCGCGCCGTACCCCAGGAACGACAGCGAGGAGACCGCGAGGATCGCGAGCCCGAACTCGAGCACCGCGAGCACCAGCACCGGGCCGGCGGCGTTGGGCAGCACGTGGCGCCCGAGCGTCACCCACCACCGCGTCCCGACCGCGCGGGCCGCCTCGACGTAGACGGTGCCGCGCACGCGCAGGGTCTCCGCGCGCATCACGCGGGCGAACTGGGCGACGCTCGCGACGCCCACGGCGATGGCCACGTTCGTCGTGCCGAAGCCGAGCGCGGCGATCAGCGCCAGGGCCAGCAGGATCGGCGGGATCGCGAGCAGGACGTCGACGAGGCGCATCAGCCCCTCGTCGACCCACCGGCCGACGAACCCGGCCAGCAGCCCGATCAGCCCGCCGACGACGAGCGCGACCGCCACCGCGATGAGGGTCGCCTGCAGCGACAGCGCGGTGCCGTGCACCACGCGGGTCCACACGTCACGGCCGAGGTAGTCGGTCCCGAACCAGTGCCCCGGACCGGGCGGCAGCGAACGCTCGGCGGTGACGGCCAGGTTCGGGTCGCCGGGGGCGAACAGCTGCGGGAACACCGCCGAGACCAGCACGACCACGATCACGAGGACCGAGATCACGAGCCCCGGGCGGCGGCGCAGGAAGCGGAGGAGCCGGCCGCGGCCGGGCTCCGCCGGTCGGGCCGGAAGGGGTGCACGGTCCGGCCCGCGCTCGAGGAGCTCGGTCATGCCGGCACCGCCTGCGAGACGCGCGGGTCGAGCAGGGGGTAGAGCAGGTCGACGACGAGGTTGACCACGACGAACACGAACGCGGCGAGGAGCACGACGCCCTGGACCAGCGGGATGTCCTGGTCCGCGACCGCGGAGACGGTGATGCGGCCCAGCCCCGGCCGGGTGAAGACGGTCTCGACGACCACCGTGCCGGCGAGCAGGTTGCCCGTGACGTACCCGAGCACCGTCAGGGCGGGGATCGCCGCGTTGCCCAGCGCGTGGCGGAGGTGGACCGCGAGCGGCCCGACCCCCTTCGCCCGCGCGGTGGTCACGTACGGCTCGGCCAGCGCCTGGCCCATGCTCTTGACCAGCACCTGCGCGATCAGCGCTCCCGTCGGCAGCGCGAGGGTGATGGCGGGCAGGATCAGCGCCTCCGGTCCGCGGGCGCCGACCGCGGGCAGCCAGCCCAGCTGGAACGAGAACAGCTGGACCAGCATGAGACCGACCCAGAACACCGGCAGCGACACCGCCAGCGACGGCAGCCCCATGAGCGCCTGGGCGAGCCAGCGGCTGCGGGCGTAGGTGGCCGTCAGCGCCACCCCGGCGCCGAGCACCACCGCGAGCACGAGCCCGGCCGACGCGATCTGCAGCGTCGGCGGCAGGGCCTCGCCGATCGCGCTCGTCACGGGCTGACCGTTGACGAAGGACGTCCCCAGGTCACCCTGCAGCGCCGCCCACAGCCGGTCCAGGTACTGCACCGGCACCGGCTGGTCGAGCCCGTACTGCACCCGCAGCGCGTCGAGCTCGGCGGTGGTCAGCGTCGTCCCGTCCGACGCCCGCGCGACGAGCGTCGCGACGGGGTCGGCCAGCAGGTAGAGCACGGCGAACGAGACGGTGTACGCCGCCCACAGCACCCCGACGGCCGCCGCGAGCCGCCGGAGGAGGTACGGCCCACTCACGGGGTCGACTTCCAGGTGCCGTGGAGCTGGATGCGCGACGAGGCGTCGAACGCGACGTCGTGCGCATCCGGGCCGACCGCGAGCGTCGTGGTGAGCTCCGCGACCGGGATCACCAGATGCTGGCCGACCAGCTGCTCCTGCGCCTGCGCCACCTGCTGCGTGCGCTGCGCTTCGTCGAGCGTCCCGGCCTGCGCAGTGAGCAGGGCGTCCAACGGCGTCCCGGCCGGGAAGCGGAAGGTGTTCGGGCCCGCGGTGCCGTACTGCGCGCGCAGGATGTCCGGGTCGGCCCGGCTGACGTTGAGCCAGAAGGCCGTGAACTGCCCGCTCTGCTGGATCGTCGCGGTGTCCGCCACCGGTCGTTCCTGCAGCTGCAGGTCGATCCCGACGGCACGCAGCTGCTGCTGTACCAGCTCGAGCGCCGGCCGGTTCGTCGCGATGACCGGGGCGTAGATCAGGGGCAGCGTCAGCCGCTGCCCGGCCCTGGCCCGGATGCCGTCCGGGCCCGGCGCCCAGCCCGCGGCGTCGAGCACCGCGCCGGCACGGGCCGGGTCGAAGGCCAGCGCCGCCGACCGGTCGGCGTAGTCCGGCGTCGTGGACGCGAGGGCGGACGTCGCCGGCCGCGTCTGGGACGTGTAGACCGCGGAGACGACCTCCTGCCGGTTGATCGCGGCGGAGATCGCCTCGCGGACCGCGGCGTCCTGCCCGAGCGGCGTCGACTGGTTGAAGACGATGCCGAACGGCGTGCCGGGGTTCGCCCGCGACGGCAGCTCGATCCCGGCCCCCGCCAGCGGCGCCTCGTCCTGCGGGCCGATGCTCGCGATGGCGTCGACCTCGCCGGACTGCAGGCTGCCGGTGCGCACCCCGGACTCGGGGACCACCCGGAACTCGGCGCGGTCGAGGTAGGCCTCGCCGGGGTGGGTGAACAGCGACGATCCCCAGGAGTAACCGGCCCGCTTCGCCAGGATCGTGGCCTGGTTCTTCGTGTACGTCTGCAGCACGAAGGGCCCGGACCCGACGACGCCGGCGCAGCGCTGGTCGTCGGTCTGCGCCGCGCTGGCCGGCGCGAAGATCCCGAGGCTGTGCGTCGACGTGCCCTGCAGGAACTGCACGTTGGGCTGTGCGAAGCGCACGGTGAACGACGTCGGGCCCGTCACCGTCGTGCCCTGGTAGCCGGCCAGGTAGCCCTTCGGCAGGGTGCCGCGGGCCCCGAGGGACGGGACGCGGTCGAAGGTCGTCTTCACCGCGTTCGCGTCGAGCGGGGTGCCGTCGGAGAAGGTCACCCCGGGGCGCAGCTGGAAGGTCCACTCGGTGGCCTGCGGGTTCGACTGCCACGACGTCGCGAGCCACGGCCGGATGTCGCCGCTGGCCGGGTCCTGGTCGGTCAGCGAGTCGACGACCTGGCGCATCGAGTAGATCGAGTCGTTGCTGCCGACCTGCTGCGGGTCGGCGCAGCCGGCGTCGCTGGACACGGCGAACACCAGCGTGCCGCCGGGACGCGGGGGCCCGGCATCGGCGGCCTGCCCACCACCGCCTCCCCCACCGCAGGCGGCCAGGACGAGAGCGGCGACGGCCGTCAGGGCCGCGAGTCCGGTGCGCTTCACGAGGCCACCTCGTGACGCGGCTCGCCGAAGCGGGACGGCGACGCGAGCCCCAGGTTCTCCCGCAACGTGCCCCCTTCGTAGTCGGTCCGGAACGCGCCGCGCTCCTGGAGCAGCGGGACGACGCGGTCGACGACCTCGTCGAGGCCCGACGGGCTCACGTGCGAGCCGAGGATGAAGCCGTCGCAGGCGTCGGCCTGCACGTAGCGGTCGATCTCGTCGGCGACGTGCTCCGGGGTCCCGACGAACACGGCGCGGTCGAAGACCTGCTTCACGGTCTCGCGCAGCGAGAGGCCGCCGGCCTCCGCGATGTCCCGCCACGCCTTCGCCGTCGCGTGCGCGTCCTGGGTCAGGGGCGCCCGCCCGCGGATCCAGGTCGGGGCCTCGGGCGTCGGCTCGACGTCGGGCACCGGGCCGTCGGGGTCGACGCCCGACAGGTCGCGGTTCCAGACCATCTCGGCGAGCACGATCGCGGTCCACGGGTCGACCTGGCGGTCGTGGATCAGCGCGTGGCGCTCGCGGGCCTCGGCGTCGGTGTCACCGAGCACGACGGCGGCGGAGGGGAGGATGCGCACCTCGCGGGGGTCGCGGCCGGCCGTCGCGACGCGTGCCTTGACGTCGTCGTAGAAGGCACGGGCCTGGTCGAACTGCTGGTAGCGGGAGAAGATCGCGTCCGCGCCGGCGGCGGCGAAGTCGCGCCCGGCCGGTGACTCACCGGCCTGCAGGATCACCGGGTGGCCCTGCGGGCTGCGCGGGACGGTGAACCGCCCGTGGATGTCGAACTGGTGGCCGCGCACGGCGAAGTCGCCGACGTGGCCGTCGCGCAGGAAACGTCCCGACTCCGGGTCGGCGACGACGGCGTCCGAGCCCCACGAGTCCCACAGCGCGCGGACCGCGGCGAGCGTCTCGCCGGCGCGCTCGTACCGCTGGTGGTGGCCGAGGTAGCCACCGCGGCGGAAGTTCTCGCCGGTCGGTGCGTCCGAGCTCGTCACCACGTTCCACGCGGCGCGCCCACCGGAGAGCACGTCGAGGGTGGCAAACTTCCGGGCCAGCTCGAACGGCTCGTTGAACGTCGAGTTGATCGTGCCCGCCAGCCCGATGTCACGGGTCACGGCCGCGAGCGAGGCGAGCACCGTGAACGTGTCCGGCCGGCCCACGACGTCCTGGTCGAAGAACTCCTCGCCCCGGGTGCGGATGCGCAGGCCCTCCGCGAGGAAGAGCAGGTCGAGCTTGCCGCGCTCGGCGATCCGCGCCCACTGCTCGTACGACGCGAAGTCGATGTGGCTGCCCGAGGCAGGGTCGCTCCAGACGGTGTCGTGGTTGACGCCGGGGAAGTAGGCGCCCAGGACGATCTGCTTGCGGCTCATCTCAGGCCCCCGCCGTCGCGTAGCGGCTGGCGGGGCGCGCGAGACCGAAGCGCCCGCGCAGGGTGGGTTCGGCGTACCCGGTGCGGAAGGCGCCGCGGCGCTGGAGCTCGGGGACCAGGCCGTCGACGATCGCGTCGAGGTCGGTCGGCAGCACCGCGGGACGCAGGCGGTAGCCGTCGAGGCCGACCTGCTGCCACGCGACGAGCAGGTCGGCGAGCGCGGACGGCGTGGTCGCGAGGATCGCGGCGTCGCTGGTCAGCGGGTCGACGGCATCGAGGCGGGCCAGGCGCTCGCGGGCGGCCTCCTCGGTGTCGTCGAGCAGGACGACGAGGTCGGCGAGCACCTGCAGCGGGGAACCGTCTCGTCCGACGTCCCGTTCCGCAGCGCGGACCTGCTCGAGGATCGCGGCCGCGTCGTCGCGGTCGTGCGGCGTCACGAACAGCACGTCGCCGCCGCGCGCGGCAAGGCGGTACGGCTCCCATCCGTGGCCGAGGGACACCACCAGCGGCTGGCCCTGCGGCGGGCGTGGGACGATCGAGGGCCCGCGGACCGAGAAGTGGTCACCGGCGAAGTCGATGTGGTGCAGCTTGTCCCGGTCGAGGAACTTGTTGGCCGCGTCGTCGCGGATCTCGGTGCCGTCCTCCCACGAGTCCCAGAGCCTGCGCACCACCTCGATCGCGTCGGCGGCCTCGCCGAAGAGCTCCGCGACGAGCGCGCGGGCCTCCGGGGTGTCCAGCGCCTCGCGACGGAGTCCGGGGATCGTGCGGCGGCCGAAGTGCGCGGCCTCGTCGGGGCGCACCGAGGTCTGCACGCGCCAGCCGGCCCGACCGCGCGAGTCGTGGTCGAGCGTGGCCAGCGCCGACGCGACGTGGAACGGCTCGGTGTGCGTGGTGGTCACCGTCGGCACCAGCCCGATCCGGGCGGTCAGCGGCGCGACGAACGCAGCGACCAGTTCGGCGTCGAGGCGACCCTGGACACGGTCGGTGCGCCGGTCGGGCTCGGCGAGGTGGTCGCCGGACTGCAGCCCGAAGGCGTCCTCGATGGTCAGGAGGTCGAGCAGCCCGCGCTCCGCGGTGCGCGCGAGGTCCGCCCAGTAGCGGGCGGTGAACAGCTCGCCGGGGCGGGCGCCGGGCTCTCGCCAGGCAGCGGGATGCCAGCCGGCGCCGTCCAGGGCGACGGCGAGATGCAGCTGCGAGGGCAGCGGGGACATGCGTGACCGCTTCCTGCGGCGTGGACGCCGCGGCGTGGTGGGAGTCGTGTCCGGGGCGGTCAGCCCGGACAGACGGCGCTGGCGACCCGCTGCAGGTCCACGTGGCGTCGGTAGCACCCGCGGTGTGACTCCAGGACACGGACCGTGCCGGTCATCGCGTCCTCCCTCGTTCGTGGCGGGTCGTTCCGGACTCTAAGGAGCGGCACCGCCCAGGTGTCAACACCGCCGCGTCGGGACGTGACCGGCGACGCTCCGCGCCCACGGGGTCACCCGCTGGTGCTACGAGCGTCGGGAAGCAGGACCAGGACGACGGCGCCGGTGAGCTCGATCGCGCCCGCCTCGGCCAGCAGATGCGCGGTCCGCCGGGTGTCGCCGAGGCGGACCGCGGGGCGACCGAACGCACCGACGCCGCGGCAGTCCCACAGCGCCCCGAGCCCGGGCGCGCCCGCGCGGAGCTGCGCGCGGACCTGCGTCAGGCGGGCGTCACCGGGGTCGCGGTCGGTGGCCATGCGCAGGCGGCGGGCGAGGGCGTGGACGAGCGGAACGACGTCCTCGGTGCTCGCCAGCAGCTGCTCGAGGACGTGGCGCCCGGGCGCGAAGGTCGCCGTCCACGCCTCGTTGGCCGCGACCACGTCGAGTCGCGCGTCGAGCAGCGCCGCCGGGTCGTCGCGCCAGCTCGCGAGCAGCGGGCGCAGGCCGTCCGGGTCGATCTCGAGGGGATCGTGGGGGCGGGACAGCGCGCGGAGGTGCTCGCGGCCGACGTCGTCGATGCCCAGCACGCGCCCGACGGCGTCGAGCACCTGGTCGGACGCGGTGACCCGGCCCTGCTCGAGCCACGTGTACCAGGTGACCCCGACCCCGGCGAGCGCCGCGACCTCCTCGCGCCGCAGGCCCGGGGCGCGCCGCCTGCTGCCCGCCGGGAGCCCGACCTGGCGCGGCCCGACGAGGTCGCGGTAGGCGCGCAGGCAGCGGCCGAGCTCCTGGCGTCGCAGGTCGCAAGGTGTCAGTGCCACTACCCCCATCAGCGGGCTCCTGGTTCCGGCCGCGGGGTGCGCCGCAGCCTGGTCGCGTGATCGGTATCGGTGTGAACGTGGCGGCGGGCCTGCCCGCGGACCCGGGCAACGTCGTCGACGAGCTGGCGGGCCGCGCGCGTACGGCGGAGGCCGCGGGCGTGGACACGGTGTGGCTCCCGCAGGGCTACGGCGTCGACACGCTGACGACGTTCGCGGCGATCGCCCGCGACGTCCCGCGGGTGGAGCTCGGCGCGTCGGTGATCGTGGTCCAGCCGCGGCACCCCCGCGTGCTCGCCGCGCAGGCCCAGACCGTGCAGGCGGCCTCGCACGGGCGGTTCACGCTCGGGCTCGGGGTGAGTCACCCGGGGCTGCTCGAGGTCTACGGGATCCCGTTCGACCGACCGGTCGCGGCGCTGCGCGCGCACCTCGACGTGCTGCTCCCGATCCTCGACGGCCGTGCGGTACCGGGCGCCGAGGGGCCGGGCTCCGACGCCGCCGCGACGACGGTGCCGGGCGCGGCCCCGCGGGTTCCCGTCCTGCTCGGGGCGCTCGGGCCGGTGATGCTGCGCCTCGCCGGGGAGCGGGCGTCGGGGACGATCACGTTCCTCTCCGGCCCGCGGACGATCGCCGACGAGGTGGTGCCGCGGCTGACCCGTGCCGGGTTGCCGCGGCCGCGTGTCGTCGTCGGCGTGCCCGTGGCGGTGACCGACGACCCCGCGCGGGTGCGCGCCGAGGTCGCCGCCGAGTACGCCGCGTACGCGCGGCTCCCGTCCTACGCCGCGACCCTCGCGCGCGACGGGTTCGGCTCGCCCGGCGACATCGTGGTCGCCGGCGACGAGGACGCGGTCGCCGAGGGTCTGCGCCGCTACGCCGAGGCCGGCGCGACCGACGTCAACGTCAGCCTCGTCGGCGACGCCGCGGACCGGGAGCGCACGCTGCCGGTGCTGGCGCAGCTCGGTCACGCCGCCCACTCCGCGGCCAGCAGCCGGTAGGACTCCACGCGGTCGGCGTGGTCGTGGGTGATCGTCGTGACGAGCAGCTCGTCGGCGCCGGTGAGGCGCGCCAGGGCCGCGAGGCGCTCGGCGACCGCCGCGGGATCGCCGACGAGCTGCGTCTCCAGCCGGTCGGTGACGAGCTCCGGGTCCCACTCCGCCTCGGCGGCCGCAGCGGGGTCGGGGTACGGGATGGCGCCCGCCCCGCTGCGGATGCTGTGCACCCAGGGTGCGTAGCCCGCGGCGAGCTCGCGAGCGCGCGCCGCGTCGCGGGCGACCACGACATCCGCGGAGACCATCACGTGCGGGCGGTCGAGGGTCGCCGACGGCCGGAACGCCGCGCGGTAGCCCTCGACGGCGTCGAGCACCGTGCCCGGGCTGACGTGGTAGTTCGCCGCGAACGGCAGCCCGCGGGCGCCCGCGACCTCCGCGCTCTCCCCGCCGCTGCTGCCGAGCACCCACGTCTCGACGCCGGCGCCCTCCCCCGGCACCGCGTGGACCGCGACACCCGCGGACGCGCGGTGGGTGCCGGCGAGCAGGCCGAGGACCTCGTCGACCACCGCGGTGTAGCCGGGCGCCTCCGCGCCGGGCTGGCGGATCAGCTCCCGCTGGGCCTTCACCCGCTGGGAGCGCAGCGCCGCGCGGGCGGTGAACGGTGCCGGGATCACGACGCCGTCGACGACCCGGCCCTCGACGTGCCCGTTCTCCCGCCGTGGGTCCCTGGTCCCCCCGGAGCGGCCCAGCCCGAGGTCGATCCGTCCCGGATACAGCGCGTCGAGGGTGCCGAACTCCTCGACCACCGACAGCGGCGTGCGGTGCCCGGTCTGGACGGCGCCGGAGCCGACGCGGATGTCCGCGGTGGCGGCCGCGACCGCCTGCATGAGCAGGGTCGGCACCGCGCCGGCGACGCCGGGGTTGAGGTGGTGCTCGGCGAGCCAGTAGCGCCGGTAGCCGAAGCGCTCGGCGGCGCGGGCGAGGTCGACGGTGTTGCGCAGGGCGTCCGCGACCGTCGACCCGGCGGGGATCGGGGACAGGTCGAGGACGGACAGGGACGGCGGCACGGGAACTCCACGAGGTGCGTCGGGACGGGGAACCGTCAGCGACAGCGGGCCGACCACGTGCGGCACAGGTCGACGTGCAGGCGCTCCCAGGAGTGACGGAGGAGCAGCGGGTCGACCACGCTCCGATGGTCGTGCGGGGCGGCGGCGTGGCGCAAGCGGTGTTGACACCGCCGCGCGAGCAGGCGGAGTCTCGGACCGTGCCCCGCTGCCGCGCCCTGACGCGTCGCCGTCACGTGGATCTGCGCCGGGTCACCGCCCAGGGGTGTCGCTGAGGCCGCCGCCGCCTCGACGATCCTTCCCCGGGAGCACCCGTGAAGTTCCAGGTCCTCGACATCGTTCCGCACGCACCGCACCCGGTCACCGGTGAGCTGATCTCGGTCCACGAACGCCTCGAGCGCGTGGTCGAGACCGCCGTCCGCGCCGAGCGCCTGGGCTTCGACTCCTACGCGGTCGGCGAGCGCCACGCCGGCGAGTTCGTCTCGTCGGCGCCGACGGTGCTGCTCGGCGCGCTGGCGCAGGCCACCGATCGGATCCTGCTCTCCACCGGCGTCACGGTGCTCTCGCTGCTCGACCCGGTGCGCGTCGCCGAGGACTACGCCACCGTCGACCAGCTCTCCGGCGGGCGCCTCGAGATCGTCATCGGCAAGGGCAACGAGGACAGGCACTTCGGGATGTTCGGCCTCGAGCTCGGCCGGCAGTACGAGTACCTCACCGAGAACTACGAGCTGCTGCGCCGGCTGCTGCGCTCCGAGCACGTCGACTGGCAGGGCACCCACCACGCCGACCTGCACGACGTCACCACGTTCCCGCGCCCCTTCGACGGGCCGTTCCGGATCTGGCACGGGTCGGCGACCTCGACCCACGCCGTCGACCTCGCCGCCCGCTGGGGCGACCCGCTGTTCTCCGCGAACGCGCTCCAGCCCCGCGAGGCCTACCTCGTGCTCATCGACCGCTACCGCGAGAAGCTCGCCGAGCACGGGCACGACCCGTCGGTGGGCTACGTCGGGTCGGGGTCCGGCGGCCTGTTCCTCGCCGACTCCGACGAGGAGGCGATCGCGCAGTACCGGCCGATCTACGAGGCGATGGCGACGAAGCTCGCCGCGAAGCACGCCGGCGACACCCGCAAGGGCAAGACGATGTCGTTCATGACCATGGAGGACGCCGTCGCGCACGGCCCGGCGCTGGTCGGGACCCCGGAGCGCGTGGCCGAGAAGATCCTCGACTACCACAAGAGCTACCGCCACGACCTGCAGTCGGTGTCGATCAACCCCGTCCTGCCCTACCCCCAGCAGCAGGAGGTGCTGGCCCGGTTCGCCGAGGAGGTCGTCCCCCTCGTGCGCCGCGAGGTGTCGACCACGCTCTGGAGCCCCGACGACCCCGGCCGCGCCGCCGGCCTCCGAGAGAGGAACCCATGACCTCGACGACCGCCATGCAGAAGGGCGACCTCGCCGCCGCCCCCGCCGACGTCCACGGCAAGATCTCGAAGAGGACCGTCGAGCTCGACGGCGTCAGCGTCACCGAGGTGACCTTCGGCGTCGGCGCCCGCTGGTCGACGGACCTCAAGGAGTACGCAGGCACCGCGTCCTGCGAGCTCCCCCACGTCGCGCTCGTCCTCTCGGGGAGGCTTCACGTGGTGATGGACGACGGGTCCGAGGACGAGTTCGGCCCGCACCAGGTGATGCTCCTGCCGCCCGGGCACGACGCCTGGTCGGTGGGCGACGAGCCGGCGGTGTTCGTGGAGTTCTCCCGCGGCAACGACCTCTACACCTAGCGACTCACCGCGCCGCCCACGCCTCGGCGAGCAGCTCGTGGCTGCGCACGCGGTCGGCGTGGTCGGTGGTGATGGTCGTGACGAGCAGCTCGTCGGCGCCGGTGGCCTTCACCAGCGTCTCCAGGCCGGCGACGACGGTGGCGGGCGCGCCGACGAACTGGGTGTCGACGCGGTCGGCGACCCCGGCGCGCTCGTCCTCGCTCCACGGCCGCGCCCGCGCCTGCTCCGGCGTCACGTAGGGCTGCGCGCCGCGGCCGGTGCGGATGTCGAGCACCCACTGCCCGTAGGGCGCGGCGAGCTCGTCCGCCGCCTCGTCGGTGGGCGCGACCACGACGTCGGCGGAGACCATGACGTACGGGCGGTCGCGGTGCGCCGACGGCGTGAAGGCGGCGCGGTAGGCGTCGACGGTGTCGAGCACCGTGGTGGGGATCGTGTGGTAGTTGACGGCGAACGGCAGGCCGAGCTCGCCCGCGGTCTGCGCGCTCACGCCCGGGCTGGAGCCGAGCATCCAGAACTCCAGGTCGGCGCCCTCCGCGGCCGGGGCGTGCAGCGGGGTGCCGTCGTCGCGGGTCGCGGTGCCCTCGAGGTAGGAGAGGATCTCGCGGACCTGCGCGCGGTGGTCGGGCGCAGGGTCGTCGCCGCTGATGCCCATGCGCTCGCCGAGGACGGCGAACCCGGACAGGTCGACGCCGGGCACGCGCCCGGGGCTGGGCAGGAGCAGGCCGTCGACCCACTTCGACGGCGGCGGGGGCGGCACCTCCCCCGCCGGCTTCGCCCGCTCGCTGATCATCGTCAGGATCTTGTGGATGTCGAAGCGCCCGAGCCCGAGGTCGACGCGGCCGGGGTGGATCGCGGCGACGGTGCCGAACTGCTCGGCGACCTGCAGCGGCGGCGTCATCGGCATCTGCACCGCGCCCGAGCCGACGCGGATCGTCCGGGTCGCCCCCGCGATGAGCCCGGCGAGCACCGGCGTCGACGCCGATGCGACGCCCGGGGTCAGGTGGTGCTCGGCGACCCAGTAGCGCCGGTAGCCGGCGGCCTCGGCGGCCTGCGCCAGCGCGACGCTGTCGCGCAGGCCGTCGGCCCCGGTGCCGCCGGGCGGGACCGGCGAGAGGTCGAGGACCGAGAGCGGGATGGTCAGGTCGTGGGACGGGTGCACGGGGGACCTCCGGCGGAGCGAGCGGGTCGGGGGACGTCGAACGTCCCCGGACACGTCGCGCTCGCCGTGCGCACGAGGTCCACGTGACGGCGGTGGGTGCCGGCGAAGGATGTCGGGACCGCGGTCACGACCTCTGCCTACCGGGCGACCCCCGCCCCGGCAAGCGGAAGTGTCACCGCCCGCAACCGGCCGGGTCGGCGTGGTCGCCGAGCCGGAAGGGGTCGAGGTCGCGGGGATCGGGCGTCGGCACCCAGCGCCCGTCGCGCAGGGCGTAGGTCCACGCCGGGCCGTGGGCGACGATCGTCGCGATCGCGGCGACGAAGCGGTCGACGTCCTCGGCGGTGGTGGCCAGCCCGAGGCTCGCGCGCACCGCGTCGCGGCCGCCGGTGAGCCGGGCGAGCAGCGGGTGCGCGCAGAAGCGGCCGTCGCGCACGCCGATGCCGTGCTCGGCCGAGAGCGCCGCGGCGACGAGGCCCGCGGGCAGGCCCCCACCGTCGGGGCCGACCTCGAGGGTGACGACGGCGACCCGGTCGGGCGCGTCGGAGAAGGCGTCCAGCGTGCGAACACCGGGGATGCCGGCGAGACCTCGGCGTAGCCGTTCTGCGAGCTCTCGTTCGTGCTCGGGCAGCACGGTGTCGATCACGGGCTCGAGCGCGCGGCACGCGGCGGCCAGCGCGGCGGCACCGAGCATGTTCGGGGTGCCGCCCTCGTGGCGCTGGGGTGCGGGGAGCCAGTCGGTTCCGGTGACGTCGCCGGTCACCGAGACCGCGCGCACCGCGCCGCCACCCGCGAGGTGCGCCGGCGCGGCGTCGAGCCAGTCGCGGCGCCCGACGAGCACGCCCGCGCCGTACGGGGCGTAGAGCTTGTGCCCCGACAGCGCGACGTAGTCGACGCCGAGCGCGGCGAGGTCCACCCGGCGGTGCGGGGCGAGCTGCGCGGCGTCGACGGCGACCCGGGCGCCGGCGGCGTGGGCGAGGTCGGCGATCTCGCGCAGCGGCAGCGTCTCGCCGGTGACGTTGGAGGCGCCGGTGACGGCGACGAGCGCGTGCCCACCGACGTGCTCCCGGAGGGCGTCGAGGGTCGCCGCGACCGTGTCGCCCGCGGTGACCACCCGGTGCTCGGTGTGGCGCCAGGCCAGCAGCGTCGCGTGGTGCTCGAGGTCGAGCGTCAGCACCGGACCGGGCACGGCGCGGGCGAGCAGCGCGAGGGCGTCGGTGGTGTTGCGGGTGAAGACGACGACGTCGTCCTCGCGGGCGCCGAGAAAGCGCCCCACCGTCTCGCGCGCCGACTCGAGCAGCGAGGTGCAGACGCGCGAGGTGTAGCCGGCGCCGCGGTGCACGCTGGCGTAGTAGGGCAGGACCTCGACGACGTGGTCGGCGACGGCCTGCAGCGGCGGGGCGCTGGCGGCGGCGTCGAGGTCGACGTGGCGCACGCGGCGCCCGTCGACGAGCGGGACCTCGAGGTCGGCGCCCACGGTGGCGGGCAGGGCTGCAGTCGGCGCAGTAAGGACAGCCGTCATGACGGGTCTCCGGACCGTCGGGGACCCGACGGTCGGCGGGTCCGCGCTTGCCGACGGCGGGTGTCGCGTCGGCCTGGTCATCACCCGGAGCACCCCGCCGCGGAGGAGGGTTGCCGACCAGCGAGCCGGGGCTTGGCGCTGGTACTCGTGACCTGGTCGGGGAAGTTAGCACGGGGCGCGGCCGCCGCCGCAAGCCTGACCGCGTCACACCGGCTGCGGCACCACGCGGCGCAGGTCGTCGGCGTGCTCGGCGACGAAGTCGGTGATGTCACGCGGTGGGCGGCCCGTCAGGCGCTCCACGGCGTCGGTGAGCTCGGCGAGCTCGCCGGCCGCCGCGCCGCGGGAGAGCTCGGCGACGTCCTGCGCAAACGTCGCGGAGAGTCCCCGGTCGACGAGGAACGCGACGACCTCGTCGGGCGGCAGCGGGACCACGCCGACGCGGCGCCGAGCACCACGATCATGTCATCCCCCTTAAAGTGAGAGTGCCTCGGGAAACTAACATGAGGGGTACTCACCTTGTCGACACCCACGCGGCGGCCCCGCGCGGACGCCACCCGCAACCGCGCCGCGCTGCTGGCCGCGGCCGACGACGCCTTCGCGGCCGACGGTGCCGGGGCGTCGCTCTCGGCCGTCGCCGCCGGGGCCGGCGTGGCCATCGGCACGCTCTACAAGCACTTCCCCACCCGCCGCGCGCTCGTCGGCGCGCTGCTGGCCGAGCGGCACGACGCCCTGTTCGCGCGTGCCGAGGGTGTCGACCTCGCGACCTGGCTGCGGTGGGTCGCCGAGCACGCCGCGACCTACCGGGGGCTCGCCGAGCTGATCGCGTCGGACCTGCACGCCCCCGACGAGGCGGGCGACCGCCTCGCGGCGGACTGCGCGCGGATGGCGGCGATCACCGAGCGCACGGTGGGCGCCGCGGACCTGCGCGCGGACGTCACCGTCGACGACGTCGTCACGCTGATGAACGCCGCGGCGTGGACCCGTGAGCAGCAGGGCGCGGAGGCCGCGGACCGCCTGATCGCTACGACGCTGCGGGGGATGTCTCCCTGACCCCCGACCGCACCGCGATCGGGAAGATCGCGAGCGCCCAGGCCCCGACGAGCAGGGAGTCCCACGGCGCGGGCAGCACGTCGGCGCCGTCGAAGCTGCCGAGCCCGGACAGCAGGAGCAGCACCAGCAGGTGGGCGACGAGCCAGGCCCCGCGGCGCAGCTCGCCGGTCAGCGAGCCGATGCGGTCGGTGCGCCACAGCAGCGCGAACAGCGGGACGCCGAGCAGCACCAGGGGCAGCGCGAGGCGGAGGTCCTCCCACCCCGACCAGTAGATGAACTCGGTGGAGAACAGGAACGCGATCGGCGCGATCCAGCGCAGGCCCGGGACCCAGCCGGAGAGCCGGTCGGGCTCGCGGCGCCGGAACACCTCGGCGGCCACGGCGGCGGCGAGGTAGAGCAGCAGGTACATCGTGCCCATCACGGAGACGATGTCCTGCCAGCCCCGGAACGGGAGCAGGAACACCACCATCACCGCCAGGTTCAGCGCCATCGCCCGCCGCGGCACGCCGGAGCCGGGGTGCACGCGCATGAGCGCGCGCGGCAGCAGCCGGTTCTTCGCGAGCGCGTAGGTGTGCCGGGCGTTGACCGCGACGCCGACGTAGGCCGAACCCCCGGGCGAGATGACGGCGTCGGCGTAGAGCAGCGCGGCGAGGAAGCCGAGGTTCAGCGCGACCGCGAGCTCGCCGAACGGCGACTCGAAGTTCACCCCGGACCAGCCGTTCACCAGCGCCGAGTCCGGGACCGCGCCGAGGAACGCGACCTGCAGGCCGAGGTAGAGCAGCACGGCCGCGGCGATGCTGCCGAGGACGGCGAGCGGGATCGTGCGCCGCGGGTTGCGGGCCTCGCCGGAGAAGTCGACGGGGGCCTGGAACCCGTTGACCGAGTAGACGATCCCGCCGCCGGCGAGGGCCGTCAGCACGGCGCCGTAGCCGTACGGCGCGAAGCCGCCGTGGTCGGTGAGGTGTCCGCCGTCGAACCCCGACGCGACGAGCAGGACGACGGTCAGCACCGGGATGACGACCTTCACGACCGTCACCGCGGTGTTGAGTGTGCCGAAGAGCCGCACGCCGAACCAGTTCAGCGCGGTGAGCACGACCGAGAGCAGCAGCGCCGCGACGACGCCCCAGCCGGTGAGCTCGTCATCGCTGTAGAGCCAGGGCAGGTAGTAGCCGGCGTACTGCACGATCGCGGTCAGCTCGGCGCTCGTCGCCCCGACGGCGAGCAGCACCGAGACGCCGATGACGGTGCCGGTCAGCCGTCCGCTGGCGTAGAGCGGCCAGCGCACGGTGCCGCCGCCCTCCGGCCGCGTCGCACCGAGCTCGACCATCACCAGCGCCACCAGCGCGCACAGCAGCCCGGCGGCGACCCACGCGAGGATCGCGGCGGGTCCCGCGATCTGCGCGGCGTAGAGCGCGGCGAACAGCCAGCCGGAACCGACGATGTTGGAGAACCCGATCGCGGTGAGCCCGCCGACGCCCAGCCGGCGCCGGAGCCGGCCCTCCTCGGCGCCGACCTCGGTGTCCGAGGCGTCCGGCGCACCCGGTGCAGCGGTCATGGCGGTACCCGACCACCTCCGCCGCTTCACGGCAGCCTCACGCGGCCGGGAACCGCGGCCCGGGTCGCGTCGGTCACACCGTCGGGTGCCGTGAGCGTGCCGTGAGCGGAATGGGCCCGCGGCGGGGGCGGTTGTGCCAGGGGTGGCATCCGCACTCGACGAGCCGGTCCGCGCGTCGCTGCTCGGCGCGCACGCGCACCTCGCGCAGGGCCTCGGGGACGCGGTGCGCTACGACCCGGACGTCGCCCCGTTCCTCGCCGAGCCGCACGGCGCCGCCGAGTGGGAGGACGCCGCCGCGCTGGTCGGGCCCGGCCACCGGACCGTCGTCCCGGCGTTCGGCGTCCTGGAGCCGGTCGGCCTCGAGGTCCTCCGCTCCGTGGCCGGCGTCCAGCTCGTCGGCGACGCCGTGACCGGCCGCGACGACCCCGACCTCGTGCGCCTCGGGCCCGACGACATCCCCGCGATGAGCGAGCTCGTCGCCCGCACGAAGCCCGGCCCCTTCCTGCCGCGCACCATCGCGATGGGCACCTACCTCGGTGTGGTCGAGGACGGCGTGCTCGTCGCCATGGCCGGTGAGCGCCTGCACCCGCCCGGGTACACCGAGATCAGCGCGGTCTGCACCGACGAGGCGCACCGCGGTCGGGGTCTCGCGACGCGGCTGGTCCTGGCCGTCGCCGCCGGCATCCGGGCCCGCGGCGAGGTGCCGTTCCTGCACGCCGCAGGCGACAACACCAGCGCGATCCGGCTCTACGAGACGCTCGGCTTCCGGCTGCGCGCCCGCCCCGACTTCACGGCCCTGACGGTCCCGAGCGACGTCCCCGCGCGGACCTGACGACAGGAGGACCATGACCCAGCAGGCACCACTGCACCTCGCCGTCGCCCTCGACGGCACCGGCTGGCACCCCGCGTCGTGGCGCGAGCCCGGCGCGCGCGCCGACGAGCTGTTCACCGGCGGCTTCTGGGTCGACCAGGTCCGCGAGGCCGAGGCGGGCCTGCTCGACCTCGTCACGTTCGAGGACTCGTTCGCCCTGGCCACCGACCGCGCCGACCGCGCCCAGGGCAACCTCGACGCCCAGCTCGTCGCCCTGCGCGTCGGCCCGGTGACGAGCCGCATCGGGCTGGTGCCGACGGTCGTCACCACCCACACCGAGCCGTTCCACGTCTCCACCGAGATCGCGACGCTCGACTACGTCACGACCGGACGCGCGGGCGTGCGGGTGCGGGTCTCGTCGCGCGAGGACGAGTACGCGCTGTTCGGGCGCCGCGAGTACGGCGCCGAGAGCCGCGAGGGCCTGTTCGACGAGGCCGCCGACCACATCGAGGTGCAGCGCCGGCTCTGGGACTCGTGGGAGGACGACGCCGAGATCCGCGACGCCGCCACCGGGCGGTTCGTCGACCGCGAGAGGCTGCACTACATCGACTTCGAGGGTGCGCAGTTCTCGGTGCGCGGCCCGTCGATCACGCCGCGCCCCCCGCAGGGCCAGCCGCTGGTGACCGCGCTCGCCCACGTCGACGTCGCCTACCGGCTCGCCGCCCGCGGTGCCGACCTCGTCTTCGTCACCCCCGGCGGTGTGGGCCGCGACGGGCCGACCGGCGACGCGGAGGCGATCCTGCGGCAGGTCCGCGACGAGGAGGCCGCCGTCGGCCGCACCGGGGACCCGCTGCACGTCCTCGGCGACCTGCTGGTCGTGCTCGACGACAGCGCCGACGCCGCCCGCGCGCGCCTGGCCCGCCTCGACGAGACCGACGGCGGCGAGCTGCGCAGCGACGCGCGCATCCTCACCGGCACCGCCACCGACGTCGCCGACGTCCTCGAGTCCTGGCACGGCACGGGGCTCGCGGGCGCCCGGCTGCGCCCGTCCGTCACCGCGCACGACCTGCCCCGCATCACCCGCGAGCTCGTCCCCGAGCTGCAGCGCCGGGGCCTGTTCCGCACCGCCTACGACGCCGACACGCTGCGGGGCCACTTCGGCCTCGCGCGTCCCGCCGACCGCTACGCCCGCGCCTGAGGAGCGACCGTGCCCAAGAAGCAGATCCACCTCGCCGCCCACTTCCCCGGTGTCAACAACACGACGGTCTGGAGCGACCCGGCGTCGGGCAGCCACATCGAGTTCGAGTCGTTCCGCCACTTCGCGCAGACCGCCGAGCGCGCCAAGTTCGACTTCCTCTTCCTCGCCGAGGGGCTGCGCCTGCGCGAGCAGGGCGGGCGCATCTACGACCTCGACGTCATGGGCCGCCCCGACAACGTCGCGATCCTCCAGGCCCTGGCCGCGATCACCGACCGGATCGGCCTGGCCGGCACCGTGAACTCGACGTTCAACGAGCCGCTCGACGTCGCCCGCAAGCTCGCGACGCTCGACCACCTCTCCGGCGGGCGCGCCGCGTGGAACGTCGTCACCAGCTGGGACGAGTTCACCGGCGAGAACTTCCGCCGCGGCGGCTACCTGCCCAAGGACAAGCGCTATCTGCGCGCCCAGGAGATGCTCTCGACCGCGCAGGCGCTGTGGGACTCGTGGCCCGCCGACGAGGTCGTCGCCGACGCCGGGTCCGGGCAGTTCCTGCGGCACGGGGACGCGGGGCGGTTCGCGATCCGCTCCGACCAGTTCGACATCTCCGGGCGCTTCCCGGTGCCGCGCAGCCCCCAGGGCCGGCCGGTGATCATCCAGGCCGGCGACTCCGAGGAGGGCCGCGAGTTCGCCGCGTCCAGCGCCGACGCGATCTTCACCCGCCACGGCGAGCTCGAGGCCGGCCAGGCGTTCTACGCCGACGTGAAGGGCCGGCTCGCGAAGTTCGGCCGACGTCCCGAGGACCTCAAGATCCTGCCGGCGGCGACGTTCGTTCTGGGCGACACCGAGGAGGAGGCGGCCGAGAACGCGCGCCAGGTGCAGTACCAGCAGGTCGGGCCGGCGACGGCGATCGCGTTCGCCGAGCAGATCTGGAACCGCGACCTCTCCGACGTCGACCCCGACGGCCCGGTGCCGTCGTTCGACCCGAAGACCGACGACGACGTCGACTCGGGCTCGCACATCTCCAAGGGCCGCGCGAGCGTGCGGATGTACAAGGACCCGGTCGCGGTGGCGAACGAGTGGCGCGAGCTCGGCGAGCGCGAGGGCCTGTCGCTGCGCGAGGTCGTCATCGCCAAGAACGGGCGGCACACGTTCGTCGGCACGCCCCAGCGCGTCGCGGACACGATCGACCACTTCGTGCAGTCCGACGCCTCGGACGGCTTCGTGCTCGTCCCGCACATCACCCCGGGCGGCATGGACGTGTTCGCCGACAAGGTGGTGCCGTTGCTGCAGGAGAAGGGCTCGTTCCGCACCGAGTACGAGGGCACGACACTGCGCGAGCACCTGGGCCTGCAGCCCTCCCCCACCACCGTCGCCGCAGTGAGCGTGGAGGCGTGATGCACGTCCCATGTGAGCGAACTTTGGTGCTATAGCACCGAAGTTCGCTCACATGGGCGGGCTAGGTTGAACGCCGTGCACGTCACGACCGTCATCATCGGCGCAGGTCACGCCGGGCTCGCGATGAGCCGCCAGCTCACCGACCGGTCGATCGACCACGTCGTCCTCGAGCGCGGCGAGGTGGCCAACTCCTGGCGCACCGAACGCTGGGACTCGCTGCGCCTGCTGACCCCGACCTGGCACCTCGGGCTCCCCGGCGACGACGGCCCCGCCGACACCGACCCCGACGGCTTCCTCACGGTCCCCGAGCTCGTGTCCTACCTCGACGGCTACGCGGCGACGGTCGCGGCGCCCCTGCACACCGGTACCACCGTGACCCGCGTGGGAGCGACCGACACCGGTTACGAGGTCACCACCGACCGCGGCACCTGGACCTGCGACACCGTCGTGCTCGCGAGCGGCAGCAACAACGTCGCCGCGCTGCCGGCCGCGGCCGAGGGCGTGCCCGACGACGTCACGTCGATCACCACCGCCCGCTACCGCTCCCCCGACGACGTGCCCGACGGCGGTGTCCTGGTGGTCGGCGCGTCGGCCAGCGGCGTGCAGCTCGCCGACGAGCTCGCGCGCTCCGGCCGGTCGATCACGATCGCCACCGGCGAGCACGTCCGCATGCCGCGCACCTACCGCGGCCGCGACGCCTTCTGGTGGATGGAGCGGGTCGGGGTCCTCGACGAGCGCTACGACGAGGTCGACGACATCATCCGCGCGCGCCACACCCCGTCACCCCAGCTCGTGGGCAGCCCGGGTCACGGCGACATCGACCTGGCCACGCTGCAGCAGCGCGGGGTGCGGGTGGTCGGCAAGCTCGGGCGCCTGCGCGACGGTCGCGCCCAGTTCTCGGGCGGGCTCGCCAACACCGTGCGGCTCGCGGACCTCAAGCTCAACCGGCTCCTCGAGCGCTACGACACGTGGGCCGCCGAAGAAGGGCCCGGCGACCTCGGCGATCCCCACCGGCCGGAGCCCACCACCGTCGACGCGTCCCCCCGGATCGAGATCGACCTGGCGCGCGAGGGCATCCGGACCGTCCTCTGGGCCACCGGCTACCGCCCGGACCACTCGTGGCTCGCGCTCCCGGTGCTCGACTACAAAGGCCGCCTGCAGCACGACGGCGGCGTCGTCGCCGGGGCGCCGGGCGTCTACGTGCTCGGGTCGAGCCTGCTGCGTCGCCGGCGCTCGACGTACATCGGCGGCGCCGGCCAGGACACCGCCGAGCTGGCCGACCACCTGGTCGGTCACCTCGCGGGCCGGTCGACGCCGCCGAGGAACGCTGCTCCGGAGCCGGTCAGCCCACGCTGACGTTCACGTTCGTCGGGTTGGCCAGCGCGTCGAACACCGCGGAGCGCTTCTGCGACTGGGCGACGAGCGCGGCGATGTCCTCGGGGCTCGCGTCGGCGTCGATGTCGAAGTGCACGTTGACGTCGTTGAAGCCGTTGCGGACCTCGGGGTCGCCGCCGAGGATGCCGAGCACGTTGTGGTTGCCCTCGACGGTCGCCTTGACCGAGTGCAGCTGGATGCCGCGGTTCTGGGCCACGGCGGCGACACCGGCCGTGAGGCAGCCGGCGAGGCCGGCGAGCACGGTCTCGACCGGCGTGGGGCCGCGGTCCTCGGAGGCGAAGACCTCCGGGTGGTCGCCCTCGAGGACGAAGGCCTGCTTGTGCTGCTGGTCGGCGCCGAGACCCGAGAAGTGCTCGATGGTCTGCTGCGAGTAGGTGCCGTCCTTCCACTCGGAGCTGACCTTCCAGACGAACTCGGCGGCCTGCGGGGCCTCCTTGAGCGCGTCGCGGGCCTGCAGCAGGGCGTCGCTGTTGACGTTGTTGTTCACGGTCGGGGTGGTCATCGGACACTCCAGATGTGTGTGATCAGTGATCGAGAAGAACCGGCCGCGGCGAGGGCCTGCCGCTGACGCCGGGGGTGGAGAGGGCTCAGGCCCCGGGGCGACAGCCCATGACGGAGACGCGGCACAGGTCGACATGACGTCGACGCACCAGCACCCCCCGACGGCTCACACCGAGATTCCTAGCGGAACCGTCGGCGCAGGCCAAGGGCTCAGCAGGGCTGCCGCGCGATCGGTGCGACGGCGATCACTCACGGCCCCGGATCACTCACGGTGCGGAGCCCGCACACCCCCGAATGCGAGGCGCACGAGACGGCGCGCGGCGTCGGGATCGGCGGTCACCGTCGACAGCGAGCACGCCAGGGCGAGCACGTCGTCGGTGGCGACGCCGTCGCGCAGGACGCCCGCGTCCTTCGCCCGGTCCACCAGGCGCGCCGCCGCGTCCCCGATGAGCCCGTGGCACGTGTCGCGCTCGTCGATGTGCCCGTCCGGACCGGCGAGCAGCGCGTCCGTGACGCCCTTCGTGGTCGCCGAGTAGGCGGCGAGCTCCTCGAGCCACGCCTCAAGATCGGCCCCCGGGTCCCCGTCGAGCGCCTCGGCCCGCTCGCACAGGCGCACCACGCCGTCGTGGAACACCGCGTCGAGCAGCGCGCGCCGCGAGGGGAAGTGCCGGTGCAGCGTCGCGGAGCCGACGCACGCCCGTCGCGCGATCGCCTCGAGCGAGGCCTGGGCGCCGTCGCAGCCGACGAGGTGGCGCGCCGCGGCGAGGATCTGCTCGCGGTTGCGCCGGCCGTCAGCACGCATGTCCCGGACCCTCCCCTGCTCGACAACCGGGGTACCACCCCATATCGTAGGCCACACCAAGCGGAGGACCACCCCACTTCACGGAGGACGTGCTGATGAGCGAGTTCGTGCTGGTCACGGGAGCGACGGGTCGACAGGGCGGTGCCGTCGCGCGGGCCCTGCTCGACGCCGGAGTGCCGGTGCACGCGCTGGTCCGCGATCCCGGCGCCCCCCGCGCCGCCGACCTCGCCGCCCGCGGCGCGACGCTCGTGCGCGGCGACCTCGACGACCCGGAGTCGCTGGTGGCGGCGTTCGACGGTGCGCGAAGCGTCTTCTCGGTGCAGATGCCCGACCTCGAGGACCTGCTGGGCGACCGCGAGATGCGCCACGCCCGCAACACCGCCGCGGCGGCCGCCAAGGCCGGCGTCGGGCAGATCGTGCACACCTCGGTGTCGGGCGCCGGGGGCACCGAGCCGGTGGACGAGGAGCGGTTCGGGGCGCACATGGCCCACTACTGGCGCAGCAAGGCCGCCGCCGAGCAGGCCGTGCGCGACGCCGGTGTCGAACGCTGGACGATCCTGCGGCCTGCGACGTTCATGGAGAACTTCGTGCGCCCGTCGTTCTACTTCGCCGACGGCACCTCCGACCGCCTGCTCGTCGTCACCGACCCCGACGCGCCGCAGCCCTTCGTCGCGACCGAGGACATCGGGTCGGCCGGCGCGGCGGCGGTGCTCGCGCCCGAGCGGTTCGACCGCGTCGAGCTCGAGCTGGCCGGCGAGATGCTGAGCTTCCGGGAGGCGGCGCGCACCCTGAGCGAGGTGTGGGGCGGCGAGATCACCCTGCCCGCGTCCGTCGAGCAGGCCCGGGAGTGGGGCGCGCCGGAGCACTACCTGGTCTCGCAGCAGTTCGTCACCGAGCACCCGCAGCCCGCGCGCCCCGAGTTCGCCCGCGCCCTCGGCCTGCCGACCACCCCGTTCGCGACGTGGGCCTCACGGGCTGTGTGAGTCAGCGGCGCAGGAAGCGGCGGGCCAGGAGGTTCCCGACGCCCTGGGCGGCCTGCACGATCACGATGATGATCACGACGGTGACCAGCGTGACCGGCCAGTTGAACTGCTGGTAGCCGTAGCTGATCGCGAAGTCGCCGAGGCCCCCGCCGCCGACGTAGCCGGCCATCGCCGACATGTCGACGACGGCGATGAAGATGAACGTGTAGCCGAGCACCAGGGGCGCCAGCGTCTCGGGAACCACGACCCCGAGCAGGATCCGCAGACGCCCCGCCCCGCTCGCCCGCGCCGCTTCGACGGCGGCCGGGTCCACCGAGAGCAGGTTCTGCTCGACGATGCGCCCGATGACGAAGGTCGCCATCGCGACCATCGGGAAGAGCACCGAGCGCGTCCCGACCGTCGTCCCCATCACCGCGAGCGTCAGGGGCCCGACGGCGGTGATGAAGATGATGAAGGGGATCGGCCGCACGATGTTGACGGCCACGTTGAGCAGGCCGAACACCACCGGCTGCGGGAAGAGCCCGTCGCGGCGCGTGGCGTGCAGCCCGAGGCCCAGCGCCAGCCCGAGCAGGCCCGCGATGACCATCGTCCAGAACACCATGTAGACGGTCTGGGCCAGCGAGAGCCAGAGCTGGGGGCCGAGCACCGACCAGTCGGTCATGCCGGTTCCTCCACGCGGGCGTGGGCGGCGAGATCCGCGACGAGCGCGTCGACGGCGGCCGGGTCGCCCTCGAGCGCGTAGGTGATGCTGCCGACGGGACGTTCCGCGAGCTCCGAGATCCCGCCGTAGACGATCACCGTCCGCACGTCGCGGTGGGCGGCGAGGGCGTCGGTGACGGCCTCCTGCTCGCCG
The DNA here is from genome assembly GCF_037400275.1 of Actinomycetospora aeridis. Classification (NCBI taxonomy): domain Bacteria; kingdom Bacillati; phylum Actinomycetota; class Actinomycetes; order Pseudonocardiales; family Pseudonocardiaceae; genus Actinomycetospora; species Actinomycetospora aeridis. The sequence continues at coordinate 153,602 of NZ_JBBEGL010000008.1, forward strand.
TCGTCGCCGACGCCGACGGTGACCAGGCGTCCGGGGAAGCGCCGCCGCAGGCGCGCGACGGTCTCCGGCCCGGGGCGGTCGCGCAGCGCGCCCTGCACGAAGCGGCGGGTGGCGTCCTCGCGCGGCGCGGAGAACACCGCGTGCACCGTGCCCTCCTCGATGACCCGGCCGTCGGCCATCACGACGACGCGGTCGCACAGCGAGCTGACGACCTCCATCTCGTGGGTGATCACCAGGATCGTCGTGCCGAGCTCGCGGTTGACCCGGCGCAGCAGCGCCAGCACCTCGCGCGTCGTCTCCGGGTCGAGCGCGCTGGTGGCCTCGTCGGCGACGAGCACCGACGGCGACGTCGCGAGCGCGCGGGCGATCCCGACCCGCTGCTTCTGCCCGCCCGACAGGCGCGCCGGGTACTGGCGCGCCTTGTCCGCGAGGCCGACGAACTCGAGCAGCTCGGTGACCCGCGGGCCGCGGCGCTCGCGGGACCACCCCGCGATGCGCAGGGGGTACGCGACGTTGCCCGTGACCGTGCGCGAGGACAGCAGCCCGAACTGCTGGAAGATCATGCCGACCTCGCCGCGCAGCTCGCGCAGGCCGCGCTCGCCGAGGGACGAGGTGTGGTGCCCCCGCACCCACACCTCGCCCTCGGTCGGGAGGGCGAGGGCGTTGACGAGCCGCGCGAGCGTGCTCTTCCCCGCCCCGGACCACCCGATGACGCCGGTGATCGAGCCCTCCTCGATCTCGAGGTCGACCCCGTCGAGAGCCCGCACCGGGCCGGCCCCCTTCGGCCCGGGGAAGGTCTTGCCGACCTCCCGGAAGCTGATCACCGGCGCCACGGATCAGCCGCCCGCCTGCGTGGCGGCCTGCCGCAGCTGCTGCTCGGCGGCCTGGAGCTCGGCGGCCGGGGTCGTCACGAAGACGCCGCTGGCGCCGAGGTCCGCGCGCGCCGCCTCGATGACCTGCGGGTCGTGGTACAGCGCGGCCAGGCGCTGGTAGGTCGGGTTGTCGCGGTCGGCGCCCCGGGCCACGAAGGCGTTGATGTACGGACGCGACGAGGGGCTGTTCGGGTCGTCCTTGAACAGGACCTGGTCCTCGCGCAGGTTCGCGGCGGTGGCGTAGTTGTTGTTGACCACGGCGCCGTCGACGCCCGCGAGGTTGGCCGCGGTCTGCGCCGCGTCGATCGGGACCACGGTGACGCGCGAGGTCGCCTGGTCGATCTCGGCGGGCGTGGAGTTCGCGCTGCCGCCGCCGCGCAGCGTGATCAGGCGAGCGGCCTGGAGGACGAGCAGTGCCCGGGCCTGGTTGGTCGGGTCGTTCGGGATGGCGATGCGCCCGCCGGCCGGGATGGCGTCGACGGTCGGGTACTTCGTCGAGTACAGCGGCAGCGGGTAGACAGCGGTCGCGCCGATCGGCACCAGGTCGCCGTTGTTCTTGGCGTTGTAGTTCGCGAGGTACTGCAGGTGCTGGAACTCGTTGAGCTCCAGCTGGCCCTGCGCGAGCGCCGGGTTGGGCTGGTTGTAGTCGGTGAAGTTGACGAACTCGACGATGATGCCCTCGGCGCGGGCACGGTCGGCGTAGACGCGCCAGTAGTTCTCGGCGGCGTCGGCGACGCCGATGCGGACGGTCTGGCCGTCGCCCCCGGACGACTCGCCGGGCGCGGAGCATCCGACGGCGAGCAGGAGGGCGGCGACGAGGACGAGGACGGGACGGAGTGCTCGGGGCACGGGAGACCTCTCGGGAAGGGCGCGCGGACGTGCGCGAGGACCGGGCCGCGAGGGGCCCGGGGCGGATCGGGAAACGGGCGGGCGGGAGCGGGGAACGCTCAGCGGCCGGGGCGACAGCCCATCGCCGGGGTGCGGCACAGGTCGACGTGACGCCGACGCACCAGCACCTGCCTCCCGATCACGGCGGCAGGTCTACACGAACGGGGCACGGGGGTCCAAGCGACTGTGATCCACCCCGGCCTCCATGTGAGCGAACTTTGGGGCTATAGCCCCGAAGTTCGCTCACGTAGTCGCGGTGAGGCCCAGGCGCGAGGCCTCGCCGAAGTCGTCGTCGATCAGCACGACGTCGCGGCCGGCGCGCGCGAGCACCCCGGCCGCGATCCCCGCCCGGTAGCCCGACCGGCAGTGCACCCACAGCGGCGCCGGCGGGAGGTCGTCGACGCGGCCGGGCAGCTCGTGCAGCGGGACGTTGGTCGCGCCCGGGATCGCCTCGCCCGCGAACTCGTCGGCGCGGCGCACGTCGAGCACCTGCACGTCCTCGCCCGCGTCGGCCAGCTCGGCGAACGTGGCGACCGGGAACGAGGCCCGGCGCTCCGGCGGCGCCAGCGCCTCGGGGCTCCCGGCGGCGGCACCTGCGAGGTGGTCGATCCCGATCCGCGCCAGCTCGCGGCGCGCCTCGTCGATGTCGTCGGGCTTCTCCGTGAGCAGCGTCAGCGGCGCGCCCCAGGGCACGACCCAGCCCAGGTAGGTGGCGAACGACCCCTCGAGCCCGATGCCGACCGCACCCGCGACGTGGTCGGCGGCGTAGGCGCGACGCGCCCGCAGGTCGATCACCCACTCCCCCGCGGCGAGCCGCCGCCGCAGGATCTCGGCGTTGGCCGGCGCCACCGCCCCGGTCGGCAGCGATCCCGGGCCGGCGAGGTTCTCCGGCGACACGTGCGCGTAGTACGACGGGTACGCGGTGAGCCCGCTCGCGAGCCGGTGCACGAAGTCGTCCTCGTCGTCGACGGTGAGCGCGAGGTTGCCCTCCCGCTCCTGCGCGATCGTGCTCTCGGTGGCCCCCGAGGTCGGCGCCGACGAGCAGAAGCTGCCGAAGCCGTGGGTCGGGAAGATCCTGGCCCGCTCCTCGAGGTCCGCGGCCAGCGACCGCGCCGAGCGGTACTGCGCGCGGGTGAGCTCGTCGGTGCGGTCCGGGTCGACGAGGTCGGTGCGCCCGACCGTCCCGAACAGCAGCGACCCGCCGGTGAACACGGCGGGCGGCTCGTCGTCGGCGCCGTCGACCACGTACGCGAGGTGGGTGTCGGTGTGGCCGGGGGTGGCGCGCACGCGCACGGTCAGGCTGCCCGCGGTGAGCTCGTCGCCGTCGGCCACGGCGACACGGTCGAACGCGACGTCCTCGTCGGCGGCGACGGCGTAGCGCGCGCCCGTGCGCCGCGCGAGCTCGAGCCCGCCGGTGACGTAGTCGTTGTGGACGTGGGTCTCGACCACCAGCGCCACGGCGAGCCCGTGCGCGGCGAGCACGGCCTCGACGCGGTCGAGGTCACGCTGGGGGTCGACGACCACGGCCGCGACGCCGTCGTGGGCGACGTAGCTGCGGTCGCCGAGCGACGGGGTCTCGATGACTTCGACGGCGACCACGGGGGTCCTCTCTCTAGCGCGGCGCGGGGGCGGCGAACGGGTCGGCGGGGCGGTAGCCGTCGGCGTACTCGACGTCGGCGTGGCGCAGCCGGTCGGTGGTCCACGTGTTCCACAGCGCCCCGGCACGCTCGGCGCCGAGCTGGGCGCGCAGCGGGTCGCGGGCCTGGTCGGGCGTCAGCGGGCTACCCGCCCGCGTGCCGGTGACCTGCGCGACCACCCACGCCTGCTGCAGGGGGACGGGGCCGACGAACGATCCGGGCGCGGCGGTGAACACCGCGTCGGCGAGGCCCGGGTCGAGCGCGGCGACCTGGTCGCGCACGAGCAGCCCGAGGTCGCCGCCGGTGCCCCGGGTGCTCTGGTCCAGCGATCGCGTGGCCTCGACGGCCGGGTCGGCGCCGGCCTGCAGGCGGGCGAGCGTCGCGTCGGCGTCGTCGCGACTGCTCAGCACGATCGCGCGCACCTGGCGCTGCTCGGGGGTCGTGAGCGTCGCGCGGCGCTCGTCGTAGGCGCGGGCGACGTCCTGGTCGGTCACCGGCGGCACGTCCCGCACGACCTGCTCGTAGAGCCGGGAGGTCACCATCTGCCGGCGGACCTCGTCGAGCACGTCGCGCTCGCCGATGCCGACCTGCGACAGGCGGGCGAGGAAGTCGTCGCGGCCCGCCGGGAAGCTTCGGGTGACGAGCTGGTCGAGCTGGCCGGACACCTCCGCCTCGGACACCGTGATCCCGCGCGCGGCGGCCTCGCCGACGACGACCTCGCTGACCGCGACGGCCTTGGCCGTGTCGCGGCGGAACGTGTCCCGGCCGGCGTCGTCCCCGGGCGGCGCGATGCCGTAGAGGGCGCCGTAGAGCCGTACGCGCTGGTCGAGGGCCTGCTCGGTGACGACACCGTCGGCGACGCGCAGGGCGGCGTCGTCGGGCAGGGCGGTCGCCCAGCGGTACACCGCGAACCCGGCGCCGGCGAGCAGCGCGAGGACGAGGACCGCGGCGACGGCGCGCCGCGTCCACCGGCCGCCGGGGACGCGGGCGGCGAGGGCGGCGGCGCGGGTGCGGGCCGTCGTGGCCAGCAGGCGGGCGCGGGAGGGCCGGTCGGGTTCCGGTTCGGCGTCCGTCTCGGCATCGGGCGCCGGGCGCGGGTCGTCGAGCGCGTCGAGCTCGCTGACGGGGCCGGTGCTGTCGGTGGTGGCGGTCTCGTCGTCCAGGGCGTCGAGCTCGGTGAGGACGGGAGCGTCGGTGTCGGTCGTGGTCACGCCGGTACCTCCGTGCGGACGGGGTCGGGGGTCGCGTCGGTGCGGTCGGGTGGTGGGGTGCGGCGCGGGGTCGGCGGACCCGTGACCAGCAGCGCCGCGAGGTAGGCGAGGACGACGCTCACGGTGAGGACCAGCGCGAGGTCGCGCAGGACCCAGAGGCCGGAGACCGCGAGGGCCGCATAGCCGACCGCCGCGGTGGCCGCCGCGACGGCGACGCTGCGGCGGTGCCTCGCTCCGGCGTCGAGGCGCAGGAGCACGACGAACTCGCTCGCGCCCACCGCGACCAGCGCGCCGAGCGCGACGGTCAGCGTGGTCGGCTCGGTGCCGGTGACCGCCATGAGCGCGAAGCCCCAGCCGGTGGCGAGCAGCGCCGCGAGCACCGCGCGGACCGCGTCGCCGCGGCGTCGCAGGCCGATCGCGAGCACGAGGCCCGCCGCCGCGATTCCGGTGAGGTTCGCCAGGTAACGCTCGACCGAGATCGCCCGGTAGCCGTCGGCGGCCGCGACGGGCAGGCCGGCGAGGTCGGCGGTGTAGCCGGGCGGGGGTGGCGGGAGCTCCGCGCGCACGGCGTCGACGAGGTCGGCCTGCGCGCCGAGGTCGTCGTCGAGGCGGACCCCGACGATCGTGAGCGCGAGGTGCCCGTCGGGCGTCGACACGGCGTCGCGCAGGTAGTCGGGCAGGAGCGCGACGCCGGCGCGGATCTGGCCGGCGGTCGGGGTGTCGCCGAGGAAACCGAGCTGGTCGGACAGGCTCACGACCGGTCGCACGCGGTCGCCGTGCGCGGCGAGGACGCCCCGCGACGCGGCCCGCGACCAGGCGAACGCCTCCGGGGAGAGCACGTCGGGCCCGCGCAGCACGATCGACAGCTCGCCCGACGACCCGAGCGTCCGGTCCACCGCGCGCGCGTCCTCGAGCTCGGGGACGCCGCGGGCGAGGTCGAGGGGGTTCGCGGTCACCCCGAGCCCGCCGAGACCGATCCAGCCCCCGGCGGCGAGGACGAGGGCGACGATCCCGAGACGCCCCGGCCACGGGCGCCTCATGATCGACGGAGGATTTCGGACACTGGGTGTCTGCGACGCCACGTCGCTGACATCGCGAGGCGCCCAGCGGCGCAGGGACAGGGCGGCGAGGACGGTGAGGGCGACGCCGAGGCCGAGCACCACGCCGAGCTGGCGCACGAACGGCAGGGGCGACACCGCGAGCGCGCCGAACCCCGCCGCCGCGGCGAGGCCGAGCGCGACCACCGGGCGCCGGTCGCGGGCGCTCGCGAGGTAGAGCACGAACGAGGTGCCGACGCCCAGGAGCGCCGGCAGCAGCGCCAGCGCGCCGAACGACAGCGGCACGCCCGCCCAGCCCGCGGCGGCGGGCACCACGCTCGCGCCCAGCGCCGAGACGCCGAGCGGCCACGCCACCGACCGCACCCGCTGCCGGCGAGACCCGCCCAGCGCGGGCACCAGCCAGAAGCGCGCGGCGACGACGAGCGCGACCAGCCCCGCCACCAGCGGCAGGTCGCGGGTGACGGCGCGGGCGAGCCCGGAGGTCACCGCGGGCACGCCCGCCACCGTCACCTCGGCGGCGAGGCCCGCGCCGGACGCCTGCGCGCGGATCGCGTCGACGAGCGCCCCGGTCCCGGCCTGGTCGAGCCCGGCGCGGGGGCGCACGAGCACGGCGACGGTGTCGGCGGTGGGCACCACGAAGCGCCACCGCGGCTTCGGCGCGCCGTCGGGCTCGAGGATCGCGGCGCGGACGAAGTCGGGGTTGCGCAGCGTCGGCACGCCCGCGGGCAGCGCCGAGACCACCAGCGGCGCGTAGCGCCGGTCCACCGCGGCCGCGGCGTCGTCGCCGGCGCGCGCGGCGTCGGCCGGGGCGGCCCCGCCGCGCCCGGCCTCCGCCCGCGCCGCCTCCCGGGCACCGTCCCGGCGCCCCGCGACCTGCGCCAGCAGGCCGCGCGCCGACCCCACGACCTGGTTGAGCACCGTCGCCGGCCCGTAGACGGCGGCGACGTCCGGGGTCTTCGCGAGCCCGCCCTCGAGGCGCAGGAGCCGCAACAGCTGGTCGGGGTCGGCGAGCAGCCCGGCCGGCACGGGCGAGCGCGCCAGCACCACCACCGGGTCGCCGCCGACGGCCGCCGCGGCGTCCGCGGTGGCCTGCACCGACGGCGCGCCCGCGGGCAGGAACTGCTCGGTCCCGGTGTCCACGCGCAGCTGCGCGAGACCGCCTCCGATCCCCGCGACGACCGCCAGCAACAGGACGGCCGCGACGACGCGCGCCCTCACTCGCCGTCCCGCTCGACCCGCGGGAACGGCCCCTGCGGACCGCGGTCGTCGAGGCTGCCGGGCGCCGGGTAGGCGTTCTCGCCCGCGATGACGCCGGTCGGCAGCTGCAGCGGGTTCGGCCGCAGCGCGTACGGGTTCTCCACCGCCTGCAGCGGGATGTAGATCTGCCCGTCCGCGGTCGGGTGGTCCATGCCCGCGGCGAAGTTGGCGAAGAACTGCCCGGCCTCCGGGCCGTACGGGCGCAGGTAGCGCAGCGCCGGGTTCAGGTCGCGCAGCATCTCGGTGGCCGGCCCGACGAACGCCCGCACGTCGGCGCCCGTCGCCGGGATCCGGTCGAGCGTGGCCGGCGCCCGGTCGAGCACGCCGTCGAGCGACGGCAGCAGCCCGCGCAGGTCGCGGGTGGTCGCGGGCAGCTCGAGCAGCGCCGCCCCGAGGTCCGGCGCGGCGCGGTTCAGGTCCGCCGCCACCGGCGCGAGCGAGCCCGAGAGCCGCGAGAGCTCCCCGGACGCGGTGCGGGTACTGGCGAGCAGCCCGGGCAGGCGCCGCACGCTCGCCTCCAGCGCCTCGCGCTGCCCGGCGGTCGCCGCGGTGACCCGGTTCGCGTCGCGCACCACCTGCGCGATGCGCCCGCGGTCGGTGTCGACCGTCGCGAACACCGTGCCGAGCTCGTTCGACAGCCGCGTCAGGTCCTGCGACTGCGCCGCCAGCCCGTCGAGGGCGTCGCCGCCGTGGTCGCCGAGCCGGGTCAGGCCGGTGACCAGCCGTCCGATGTCCTCGCTGCGCCCCGCCGTGCCCTCGCCCGTCGCGCGCAGCATCGAACCCAGCGACGCCCGCGTCGGCTCGTCGAGCCCCTGCAGGACGTCACGCAGGTCCACCGACGGGCGCACTCCGGACGGCGGCAGCACCGTGCCGCTGTCCAGGGGCGGGCCGGTGCCGTCGACGACGTCGACGTAGTACTGGCCGGCGAGCGACTTCTCCGACACGCGGACCGACGCGCCCTCGTGCAGCGGCACGGCCTCCTCGTCGAAGCGCAGCTCGAGCCGTCGTCCGCCGGGTGCCTCCGTGATCCGCTCGACCACCCCGACCCGGACCCCGGCGATCTGCACGTCGGCGAACGGCACGAGGTTGCGCACGGTGTCGACGTCGGCGGACACCGCGTAGGCGCGGTCGGAGGTGAAGAACGGGACCTTCACGCCGGTGAACGACCACATCCAGGCCAGCACCAGGACGACCGCGAGCGTGAACGCCACGACGACGACCAGCCGGCCGTGGCCGACGGCGGATGCGGGAACCTTGATCGCCTTCATCGCGGCCCTCCCGAGCCGGCCGCGGGGTAGGGCCCGAGCGGGCTCTCCCCGTCGCGGTAGGTGTTCGTCCCGGCGCGGGCCGGGGGCAGCACGCCGTCGGGCTGGGTCAGGTCGAGCGAGAGGTGGCCGCGGCCGATCCGGCGCCCGCCGGGCTCGCCGACGCTGAACACGGAGTTGGTGTTGGTGAAGAAGGCCTGCAGGTCGTACATCCACGGCGCGACCTGCGCGGTCGCGTCGTCGGCCCAGCGCGACACCGGGCGCACGTCCTCGAGGGTCCCGCGCAGGTCCGTGACCGCCGGCCGCAGGTCGGCGAGCACGGGGCGGGCCTCGCCCACCACCGGCGCCGCGCGTCCGGCGACGTCGCGCAGCGAGCCCGCGGTGTCCCCGAACCGCGCCAGCGCCGAGGGCAGCTCGGGGGCGGCCGCGCGCAGCTCGTCGAGGGTGGGATCGAGCTCGTCGGTGAGCGTCGACGTGCTGGCCAGCGCGCGGCGCAGGTCCTCCGAGAGACCGGGCAGCTGCTCGAGGGTGCGCGCGAGCTCGTCGTCGCGGCGGGTGAGCGTCGCCAGGGTCGCCTGCGTGGAGTCGAGCAGCGAGGTCAGGCGGGCGTCGTCGCGCCCCGCCGCGGTCGCGACACGCGAGAGCGTGCCGACCAGTCGGCGGATGTTGTCCCGGCGCTCGGCCAGCGCGGTGACCACCGGGCGCAGCCGGTCGAGGGTCGCGCTGGTGGCGTCGAGCCCGGCCGGCAGCGCCTGCGGGGCCCGGGCGAGCGCTTCGTCGGACTCCGAGATGAGCGCGGTCATCGCCGTGCGGGAGCGCTCGTCGAGCCCGCCGAGCGCCTCCTCGACCTGCACGGGTCGCTGGGTCTGGGTCGCCGGCAGGACGTCGTCGGCCCCGAGCTCCCGCCCCGGCGGGCCGCCCGGTGCGAGCGACACGTACATCTCGTTGAGGGGGTTCTTCGGCCGTAGGACGGCCCGCGCGTTGTCGAAGATCGGGTGCCCCGGTTCGATCGACAGCGTCAGGATCGACGTGTCGTGGTCGGTGGCCTCCGCATCCTCGATCAGCCCGACGGGCACGCCGGCGATCCGGACCTCCTGCGAATTGCCCGGGCTCACGGCGACCGCGTCGGTCACCTCCACCTTGATCTCGCGGTACCCGCTCCACGGGGGCACGACGTCCAGCTGCGACAGGATGATCACGGCCGCGGTGACGCCGAGGGCGGCGACGCCCACCAGCACCAGGACGTCACGGCCGAGCCCCGGCACGCGGCGCAGCCGCCGCCACGTGCGGCGCAGGGACGTCCGCGCGCTCATCGCCCGCCCCCGAGCGGGAGACCGAGCGGGCTCGGTCCGCCCCGGTCGCCACCGCCCTCGGCGCCGCCGGGCAGCAGGGGCGGCCCGCCCTCGCGCGAGAGCCGCTCCAGCAGGCCGTCCAGCCCGCCCGGGGCGTTGAGCAGGGATGCCGTGCCGAGACCCGGCTGGAAACTGATCATGCCGGCGTTCCCGTCGTAGGTCTTGATCGTGCCGTTGAGGTTGGTCAGCGCGTAGCCGAGCTCGGCGTAGAGCGGCTGACCGGTCCCCCCGCCGCCCGGATACTTCGGCCCCTGACCCTCGAACGGGGCGTTGAGGGCGCCCAGGATCGGACCGTTGACGCGCTCGAACACCGGGTCGGCGACGTCGTCGAGCACCCGGGAGCCGGTCCGCGTCGTGGGCACGAGGTCCTCCACGAGCGGGCGGGCGTCGTCGAGGGCCGGGCGCAGCTGCGCCAGGAGCGCGCGGGTGTCGACCAGCGCCGGGTCGAGGTCGGCCAGCAGCGGGTCGAGCTCGCGCACCGCCGGGTGGATGTCCTCGGCCGTCGGCGGGATGCGGTCGAGGGTGCCCGACAGGTCGTCGGCGCCGCGGTGCACCGCACGCAGCGTCTCGGGCATCGTCGCGACGGTGTCGGCGACCGGCCGGCTCTCGCGCGCGAGGACGTTCGCGGTCGCGCCGAACGACTCGAGCACCTCGGCGAGCTGGCCGTCGCGCGCCGAGAGCACCCTCGCGGTGCTGTCGAAGTCCGTGACCAGCGCGGCGAGGTCGGTGTCGGGCCGCTCGCCGCGCAGCGCGTCGAGCGCCTGCCCGGCCGGCACGAGCGTGCGCGGGGCCGTCGCCAGCAGGTCGCGGATCGGCTCCCGTCCGGGGCGCAGGGTGTCGTCGAGCAGCCCGAACGTGCGCTGCAACGAGCGCTGCGCGTCCGGCGGGATCGCCGCGAGCACGGCGTCCAGCTCGACGGGCGTGGTGGTGCGCTCGGTCGGGATGCGCCCGCCCTCGGGCTCACCCGGGCCGCCGCCCGCCACGAGGGCGACGTAGTACGTGCCGCCCAGCACGGTCGTCGGGCGGATGTCGGCGCGCGGGGCGGTGCCCAGCTTCTCGGCCGCCCCGGGGTCGAGCTTCAGGGTGATGTCGACGCGGCCCGGGCCGATCTGCTCGACGTCGGCGACGACGCCCACCGGCGTGCCCGCGATCTTGACCTCGCTCCTGTCGGCCTCGAGCTTGTAGTCGCCGGCGGTCTCGAGCACGAGCTCGTCGCCGGGACGCAGGGTCGTGACCAGCGAGGTCTTCGCGAAGACGAGCCCGAAGACGGCGACGACGACGACCACCAGCAGGAGACCGGCGCGGACGGGGGTCGGCTTCATCGGTCGCCTCCGGGCACGAGCGCGCCGTTCGAGTCCCGGTCGTCCGAGGCGGTCCCGGGCTCGGGGTAGGGGTTGGTCGGGGCGTCGCCGAGCCCCCGCGGCAGGCCGGACAGCGACGCCGGCCCGGGCGCCGACAGGAAGATCCGGAACTGGTGCCGGAACCCGTCGTGGCTGGTGTTCAGCCTGCTGAACGTGCGGCTGAACAGGGCGATGTCGGGCGTGTAGCGCGAGAGCACCGACAGCGGCTCGGCGGCGTTGCGCAGCCCCTCGCCCAGACGCGGGACGAACGGGCGCGCGGCGGCGAGGGTCTCGGTGAGGTCGGCGAGCGCGGGGTCGGCGCGGTCGGCGACGTCGGGCACCTTCCGCAGCGGGCCGACGGCCTCCCGCAGCGTGCCGCGCAGGTCCGGCGTGCCGTCGCCGAGCGCGGCGGCGCCCGGTCCGAGCGTGCGCATCGCCGAGCCGGTGTCGGCCAGCGGCGCGTACAGGTCGTCGGCGGCGGTGCGCAGCGCGGGCAGCGTGTCCGCGGCCTCGCGCACCGTGCCCCCGAGCGGCTCGCCGCCGTCGGTGGAGAGCGCGTCGAGGGTGTCGCGGCTCTGCGCGAGGAGCCCGGCGAGCTCGGCGGACGCGGGCTCGAGATGCCCGGCGAGCGACGCGCCCGAACGCAGCGTCCCGGGCAGGTCGGCCGCGGGGTCGGCGAGTGCCCCGGAGACGGTGCCGAGGTCGTCGAGCATCCCGGGGGCGGCACCGACGAAGCGTCCGAGCCCGGGACCCTGCCCGGCGAGCCCGCTGCCGACCTCCCGCACGGTCGAGCGCAGGGCCTCCCGCGTCGGCACGTCGAACACGTCGAGCAGGTCGGCGAGGTCGTGGCTGGACTCTGTGCGCTCGACCGGGAGCACGCCCTCGAGCCGCGGCGCGTCGGGGCTCCCCGGGATGAGCTCGACGTACTTCTGCGCGAGCGCCGACTGGTCGCGGATCTCGGCCCGCGCGTCGGCGTGGACGGGCACGTCCCCGATCAGCGTCAGGGTCGCGACGGCCCGCCCGCCGGAGATGGTGACGTCGGAGACCTGTCCGATCCGCTCGCCGCCCCGGCGCACCTCGGAGTTGGTGTCGGTCTGCCCGATGTCCGCGAACGCGACGCGCACCGTGGTGGTGGGCTCGCCGGGCAGGTGGCCGCGGTTCGCGGTGAACACGACCACGAGCAGCAGGGCGGCGAGGACGAGCACCACCACGCCGACGGTGAGGGTGCGGCGCCGCTCGGCGGCCGCATGGGTCCCGGGACGGGAAGACGGGGCCATCAGCGACCGCCTCCGAGCATCTGGTCGACGAGGCCGCGCTCCTGCTCGGGCGAGAGGCCGGTGGCGTTGTCGTCGCCCGTTCCGGGACCGGCGGCCCCCGGTTCACCCCCGGGCACCGCGTCGGCGCCGGGCAGCGCGGGCAGGCTCAGCCCGCCCGGCGCGGCGGGGCACAGCGGCGCGTTCCCGGGGATCGTGCCGGGCGGCAGGGCGCCCGCACCGATGTTGCACAGGGTGGTGGGGGTGACCACGGCGACCCCGCGGAAGTAGTGGGAGACGCCGTCGTAACCGCTGGTGGCCATGGCCCAGTCCGCGATGCCGCTCATCGCGAGCTCGAGGTTGCTGGGCACGCCGCGCTCGTGGGAGAGCACCGTCTCCCCGATCGGCCGCACCGACCCGGCGACCGAGCGCAGGTCGTCCGCGGCGGGACGCAGATCGGCGACCGCCGGGCGGGCCTGGTCGAGCAGGGTGTCGAGGCGGTCGATCACCGGGGGCAGCGCGCCGAGGGCGGGGTCGGCGGCGTCGGAGAACTCCCGCAGCTCCCGGCTCAGCGCGCCCAGGTCCCGGGTCACCGGGCGGATCGAGCGCAGCACGGGCGTGGTGGCGTCGGCGGTCCCGGCGAGCTCGCCCAGGGTGCGCCGGGTGGCCGCCACGGTGTCGGGCAGCGCGACGAGCGTCCGGTCGAGCGCCTCGCGCTGCGCGGCGACCGCGTCGACGGTGCGGCGCGTGGTGTCGACGAGCTCGTCGAGCGTGGCGCCGTCGCGGTCGGCCAGCGCCGCCGACACCCGCGACCCGTCGTCGATCATGCGGTTCAGTGCCGCGTTCTGGTCGTCGAGCACGGCCGTGAGGCGGTCGGTGCGCGCCAGCGCGGGGGCGAGCGCGTCGAGCGCGGCCGCGGCCTGCGGCCCCCGCCCGCGCAGGCCCTCGCCGAGCGTCGTGACCATCGACGCGAGCGCCGCGGCGGTCGGGTCGTCGAAGGTGTTGAGCACGTCGTCGACGTCCACGGCGCGCGAGGTGCGCTCCGGGCCGATGACGGCGGGGTCGTCCGCGGCCGGCGCCTGCGGGCTGCCCGGGGAGAGGTCGAGGAACCGCTCCCCCAGCAGCGAGACCGGCCGGATCGCGGCGGTCGCGTCGGCGTGCAGCTGCTGGGCCTCCGGCTCGACGTCCATGACGATCCGGGCGAGACGGTGCCCGCCGGGCGCGGGCGGGTCGAGGACGATCTCCTCGATCAGCCCGACCCGCACGCCGTACATCCGGACCTCGTTGCCCGCGCGCAGCGGGCTCGCGTCGGCGAACAGCGCCTCGACGCGTCCGGAGGGAGAAGCGGCCTCGCTGCGCAGCACGGCACCGGTGGTAGCGCCGACCAGGCCGACGGCCACGAGCAGCGTGAGGGCGAGACGCAGTGGGCGGGAGACGGGGCGGAGCGGAGCTCGACCCATCTCGTCGGTGCGGTTCATCGGGCACCGTCTCCGTTCGCGTCGGTCCAGGGCTCGCCGCCGGAGGTGCCGGGCGCCGGGCTGCGGTCGACCACCCCGCCGAACGGCGGCGCGGGGGGCTGGTTGTTCAGCGACGTCTGTCCGGCGGTGAACAGGGCGCGGGCGACGTGGCCGTTGGCGTCGTAGGAGGAGAAGAAGTTGCCCCAGTTGCCGAGGAACCCGGCGATCTCGGGGCTGTAGGGCCGCAGGAACGCGACCGCCGGCGACGCCTGCCGCACCGCCTCGGTGAGCTGCGGGACCGTGTGGTGCGTGCGGTCGAGCAGGCCGGGGGTGTCGGCGAGCAGCACGTCGGCGGCCTCGAGGGTCGAGCGCAGCTGTGCGGCGGTGGAGCGCAGGTCGGTCAGGACGGGGCGCAGGTTCGACGCCACCCCGGGCAGGCGCGCCGCGGCCGGGCGCAGGTCGTCGAGCACCGGCACCGCGGCGTCGGTCGCCGCGGGCACCCGGTCGAGGGCACCGCGGGCGGCGTCGAGGGCGCCCGGCAGCTCGGCGAGGCCGTCGGTGAGCTGCTGCTGGCGGGCCGCGACGGCGTCGGTCAGCGTCCCGAGGTCGCGCACCGTGCCCTCGACGGCGGCGCGGCGCTCGGCGAGCACGCCGGTGACCTGCTGGGCGTCGGTGATCAGCTCGCGGATCGCCGGGCCGTCGCGGCCGACGGCGTCGAGGACCGAGCCCAGCGCCTCGACCGTCGGGCCCGCCGTCCGCAGGGTCTCGTTGACGTCGCGCTCGCGGCCCCGCAGCGTGCCGTCGAGCTGCTGGACCGTGGACGCCAGGCGCGCGCGGGTCGGGGGGTCGAGCGCGCCGAGGACGTCCTCGAGCGTGACCTGCGCGGCCCCGGCCGGGATCAGCGCGCCGTCGGGCAGCTCGGCGGCGTCGGCGGGCCCGGGCTCGACCTGCAGGTAGCGCTCGCCGAGCACCGAGCGGGACTCGACGCGCACGACGGTGCCGGCGTGCAGCGGGAGCGCGACGTGCTCGTCGTCGGTGATCTCGACGGTGGCGATCGCCCGGTCGCCGCGGGCGGCGAGCTCGGCGATCTCGCCCGCCTGCTGCCCGTCGACCTCGACCGGCGTGCCCTCGGTGAGCCCGAGAGCGGAGGGCATGACGACCTGGAGTGTGTAGGGCGCGGCCACGGCGGTCGCGGCGGTGGCCACCCCGGCCGCGGCGATCAGCGTGACGAGGACGGCGAGCACCACGGTGGCGGTGCGACGGTCGGCCATGGTCAGTCCATCCCGAGCGGGCCGTCGGACTCGCCGTTGAGGAACTGCCGCACGAACGCGTCGCCCGAGTCGAAGGCCTCGGCCGCCGGCCCGAAGTGCACCAGCCGTCCCTCGTGCAGGACCCCGACGTCGTCGGAGACCTTGCGGGCGGTGTGGATGTCGTGGGTGACCAGCACGTACGTGCCGCCCTGCTCGCCGTGGATCGACAGCACGAGGTCGTTGAGCAGGCTGGTGCGCACAGGGTCGAGCCCGGAGTCCGGCTCGTCGAACAGCAGGATCTCGGGCTCCATGATCAGGGCCCGGGCGAAGCCGGCCCGCTTGCGCATCCCGCCGGAGATCTCGTTGGGCGCCTTGCCGAGCGAGCTCTCCAGGCCCACCTCGCGCAGCCGCGCCATCACCTTCTCCTCGATCTCGTCCTCGTCGAGCTGGGTGTGGCGGCGCAGGGGGAAGGCGACGTTGTCGAAGAGGTTCATGGAGCCGAACAGCGCGCCGTCCTGGAACAGCACGCCGAAGCGGGTGCGCAGGGCGCGACGCTCGCTCTCCCGGAGCTGCCAGATGTCCTGGTCGAAGACCCGCACGCGACCCTCGTCGGGTTCGAGCAGGCCCATGATGTGCTTGAGCAGCACGCTCTTCCCGGTACCCGAGGGGCCGAGCACGGTGGTGATCGCGCCCTCGGTGATGCGCAGGTCGAGGCCGTCGAGCACGGGGGTGCCGCCGAAGGACCTGCGCACGCCCTCGAGCTCGACGGCGGCCCCGGAGGTCTCGCCGCGCGGGAGGCGGGTGGTGGGTTCGTCGTGGATCGTCACGGTGGCGCTCCGGATCAATTCGCCACGGGGGCGTTGGGGAAACCGGCCCAGAACAGCTGCTGGAAGAACAGCCCGACGAGGCTGACCAGGACCATGTTCACGACCATCGAGCGGGCCGTGTTCTGCCCGACGCCCACGGGCCCGCCGGTGGCCGTGAAGCCGTACCAGCAGCCGACGAGGACGACGACGACGCCGAGCGCCATCGTCCAGATCATGGAGAACAGCAGGTCGAGCGGGCTCTGGAACGCCCAGAGGACCTGCAGGAAGCCGCCGGGCGAGACCGACCCCAGCACCTGGGTGCCCATGAGGAACGCGCCGAGGTAGAGCAGGCCCAGCCCCACGATGAACAGGAACGGCATGACGATGATCGACGCGAGGACCCGCGTGCTGACGAGATAGGAGACGGGGTCGACGCCCATCACCTCGAGCGCGTCGACCTCCTCGTTCGCGCGCATCGAGCCGAGCTCCGCGACGAACCCGCAGCCGACCTTGGCCGAGAGGATCCAGCCCCACATCTCCGGCGCGCACGTCCGCAGCCCGGCGTAGCCCGGGAAGATCGCGACGTAGCCGGAGGCCCCGAACTGGCGGGTCGTGTAGTGCCCCTGCACGGTGAAGATCACGCCGATCAGGAACTCCATGAACCAGATGACCAGGCCGCTGGAGACCACGAGGATCGCGCCCTGCCGGATCACCTCGGTCGGGAACGTGCGGGCGGCGTGCGGGATCGTCCGCAGCACCTGCCCCCAGAAGCGCACCATCGCCGCGGCGTTGGCCAGCAGCTCCGAGACCTTGCGCCCGACGGCCGACGGGTCGACCTCGACCTCGCGCGTGCTCATCGGACCGACCCCATCTCCGGGAACAGGCCGAGCGCGGTGAGGTTGACCGCGAAGTCGACAAGGAAGACGAGGACGAAGGACAGGACCACGGCCTCGTTGACCGCCCGGCCCACGCCGATCGAGCCGCCCCGGGCGGTCAGGCCCTTGTGGGCGCAGACGACACCGGTGACGAACCCGATCAGCAGGCTCTTGCCGACCGCGACGACCATCTCCACCGAGGTCAGGTTCTTGAACAACGTCTCCCAGTAGTCCGCGGCGGGGACGTCGCCGTAGGTCACCGTGCTGTAGAGCCCGCCGACGATGCCCATGACGAGGCTGACGGTCATGAGCAGCGGCGTGAGCAGCGAGATCGACAGCACCCGCGGCAGCACCAGCTCGCGCACGGGGTCGAGCCCGAGCACCTCCAGCGCGTCGATCTCCTCGCGGATGCGGCGGGCCCCGAGGTCGGCGCACAGCGCGGTGCCGACGATCCCGGCGACCACCATGGAGTTGATCCACGGCGTGAAGTCGCGGGTGTTGACGATGAAGAAGTACTGGCCGTAGCGGTACGCGGCGCCGAGCAGGTTGAGGAAGTTCAGCCCGAGGATGCCGATCATCAGCGCGAACGTGAACACCGCGAGCACCATCGGCACCGCCGACCGCGTCAGGACGCGGAACATCTCGTCGCGGGTCTCGGTCCAGTAGCCGCGCGGGTGCCGGACCGCGCTCCACACCACCTGACCGGCGAGCCGGGTCACGCCGCCGAGCTCGGCCACGCCGCGCGGGACCGAGCCGAGCACGGACCGCGACGAGCTGTTCGCACGCCACGTCGCCGCTCGGGCACGTCGTGTAGCCGTCGAGGTGACGGCGGCAGAGCCAGGAGAGTCCACGGGACGTCCTCGGGTGGGCCCGGACGGAAGGGGGAGCGACCGGGGTGCGCGCGCAGGCGCCGGGAAGCGGGACGCGGCGATGCGTCCGCGGGGAGAGCGGGAGGGCCGGAGGGCCGGGCCGAGGATTCGGGGTCCTCGACGGGGAGCGATCTACGCGGTGCGGGTCAGCAACAACAGAAGGTGGACCCGAGGCGGCCGAGGTCGAGGTGCAGTCGCTGCACCAGACGGACCATGGCCATGGGGCGGGAGCATGCCATGGTCCTCCGAACGGCCGTACAGGCCCCCTCACGTGGGATTCACATCGGATCTCTCGGACGGGATGCGGCGCGCGTCGCAGGCGGTTCACCTCGCGAGGAGGATCGGGCACGATGACCTCGTGCCCGGGACGCGTGCGCTGGATCGCGCCCGGCCTCCACGCGCCGGTGTGGCCCTGACCCGCCGCCGCCACCTCGATCACGCGCGTCTCGCGAGCCAGGCCTGTCGGGCCTGACCTCTCCCCCGCTCCGAGATCCGTTCGCGCCCGCAGGTCCTGCCGCGGGCACCCCATGCTTCGAGGACCCCTGTGAGCAGCACCGAGGACACCCCGTCGGTCGTCGTGGTCGGCAACGGCGCCGCCGGCACGCTCGTCGTGATCGAGCTCCTGCGCGTCGCGCGCGGGACCCGGCGCCCCCTGCGCGTCACGTGGGTCGGCGACGGCGCACCCGCCCGCGGCGTCGCGTACGCGACCGGCCGGCCCTGGCACCGGCTGAACGTGCCGGCGTCGTCGCTCACCCTCGCCGGCGCCGACCGGACCTTCCCCGACTGGCTCGCGGCCCGGGACTCCTCGGCGCTGACCGATCCCGACGACCCCCGCGACGACCGCGACGCCGAGTTCGCACCCCGCTGGGCGTTCGGGTCCTACCTCGCCGACACCCTGCTCGACGTCCGCGCCGCCACGGACCGCTCCCTCGTCGACCTCGAGGTCGTGCCCGGACGCGCGGTCGGCGCGACGATGCGCCCGCGCGGGGTCGACGTCGACCTCGCCGACGGGCGCGCCGTGCACGGCGACCGCGTGGTGCTCGCCACCGGGCCCTTCGGCGTGGAGCGTCCCCCGGGCGCCACGGACGACGCGCTCGCCCACCCCGGGATGGTCGTCGACCCATGGCGCGACGGCGCGCTCGACGCGTCGGGCGACCAGCGCGTCGTGCTGCTGGGCACGGGGCTGACGATGGTGGACGCGGCGCTCTCGATCGCCCGCGCCGACCGCCGGGTGCGGCTGCTCGCGGTCTCCCGGTCCGGGTTCGCGCCGCGCGCCCACTCCCGGACCCCCGGCAGCGTCGTCGACCCCGTCGTCACCCCCGACGACGACCTGGATCTCGACGAGATCGTCGACGCCGTGCACCTGCGGATCGCCGCCGCCCCCGACCGGTGGCGCGACGTCGTCGACGGCCTGCGACCGGTGATCCCGGGGCTGTGGCGCTCGCTGTCGCTCGACGAGCGGGCGCGCTTCCTCACCGAGCACGCGCGGCGCTGGGAGATCCACCGCCACCGGATGGCGCCGGCGGTGGCCGACGAGCTGCGGCACCTGACGGTCGCGGGCCGGCTGCAGATCCGGTCGGCGACCGTGCACGAGATCGACGCGGTCGGCGCCCGGCTCGTCGTGCGCCTGCGGGAGCCGACGAAGGGGGTGGACGACCTGGTGGAGGTGGACAGGGTCCTGCCCTGCGTGGGCGCGCAGGAGGACGTCACGGCGGTGTCGGACCCGCTCGTGCGCTCGCTGCTGCGTGAGGGCCACGCGCGCCCGCACCCGCTCGGCCTGGGGTTCGACACCGACCCCGACGGCGCCCTCACCGGTGCCGAGCGCCGGCTGTTCACCCTCGGCGCGACCCGCCGCGGCGACCTCTACGAGACCACCGCGATCCCCGAGATCCGCGACCAGGCCGAGTCCCTCGCCCGCCTCCTCGTCCCCGAACCGGCCCGGGCCGAACGGAGTATGTGAGTGAAATTGTGGGCTACAGCCCACAATTTCACCCACATACGACGGTCGGACTAGTCCTGGCTGTGCGGGATGGGCAGGTTGCCGGACAGGAGCCCGTCGGCGGGTGCGCCGACGAAGCCGTACACGGTCTCGATCCCGCTGTTCACCGGGCCGCCGTCGAAGTACGGCTGCTCCGGCTGCTCGGCGCTCTCGACGCCCGCGCTGGTGTAGTCCGCGGGGTCGGTCGAGCCCTGGGGCTCCTCGGGGAGCAGGGGGTCCGCGGCGGCGGTGCCAGCCGGCGCGGCGAGCCCGGCGAGGCCCAGGGCGGCCGTGGCGGCGGCCCGGGCGATCGGGTGGGTGCTCATGATGGGTCCTCTCAGATCGGGCTGCCGTCGGCGAGCGTCCCGATGACGTCGCCGGGGGTGCTCAGGACGAGGTCCAGCGGCGATGCCCGGGACAGGTCCCCGGTGGCCTGCTCCTCGGTGGTCTGCTCCTCGGTGGCCTGCTCGTCGGTGGCCTGCTCGTCGGCGTGCGCCGCACCGGGCAGGGCCACCGCGGCGGCGGCGCCGAAGGCCACGGCCAGGGCTGCACGTCGCACGCGTCGCGGATCGGTCACCGTCGTCCTCCTCGGGGTGTCTGCAGCGGTGGTCACTCGACCTCGCTGTTCTTGCCGAACTCGCCGGTCGAGAACGGCGGCTGGGTCAGCTGCCCCGCGAGCTCGCCGGCGTCCGCGGGCAGCACCGAGGTGACGCCGCCCGAGATCTTCGTGGTGCTCGCCGTGATGGCCGAACCGCTGGTCACGTTCTCGTCGGCGGGCAGCAGGACGTCGATCGTGGCGTTGCCGAGCGCGTCGGTGTCGATCGTCGACGAGCCGACGAAGTGCTCGCCCTCGCCGTAGCCCGAGGGATCGGGGTCGTCGTTGGCGTAGAAGTCGATCACGAAGGTCGCGTTCGGCTCGGTGTTGACCGTGCCGCGCGCGTGCGCGCGGCCGCCCTCGAGCGACGTGGTCGGGTCCAGGCGCACGAGGTTGTTCTCGTTGTTCGGGCCCGTGTCGAAGTCCGTGGGCTCGTCGAGGTTGGTGACGTTGCGGTCGTGCGGGGCGTTGCCCAGCCCGGGCGTGCGCTCGAACGGGCTCGCGAGCCCCTGCTCGGGGGTGCCGGAGTCGCCGTTGATGGCGATGCCGATGTCGTCGGAGCCGCCGTTGTCGTGATACGTGTTGAAGCGGATCAGGTGGCCGTCGGTGAAGTCCGTCGCCAACCGCTGGGTGCCGCCGATCACGACCCCGTCGTTGTCGTTGTAGGCGATCTCGTTGCCGAACCCGGGCTCCGTCGAGCGGTCCGGGCCGACGCCGATCGAGTCGTAGCGGGCGTCCTGCGAGATCTGGATGCCCGAGTCCTGCACCGCGGCCGGATCGGTCGGCCCGGGCAGCGGCCCGTCGCCCTCGAGATCGGTGCCGATCCGGTTGCCGCTGACGCTGTTGTAGCTGGTGCCGGGCAGCTGGATCCAGACGCCGCGGGTCGCGTTGCCGGAGATGACGTTGCCGGGGTCGTCGCGCTCGGTGGCGCCGATGACGTTGCGCTGCGCGCCGGCCTCGACGATCACGCCGTTGCCCTGCACCAGGCTCGGTCCGGTGCTGCCGCGCGTGAGCACCGGGTCGCCCGACGCGCTCGGCCCGATGATGTTGTTGTCCACCGTGTTGGCCCGGGCGCCGCCGCCGCGGAGGTAGACGCCGGCGGTCCCCACCGGCACCGGGCTCTGCAGGTTGAGCCGGTTGCCGTTGCCGGACACGACGTTGCGGTCGGCCGCCGCGCCGCCGCCGACGGTGTTGCCCTGGCCGGTGACGAGCACGCCGGCCGTGCGGTTGGGCGCCGCGGTCTCGCCGTCGGCGTCGAGGCCGAGGACGTTGCCGGCGATGGTGTTGCCGTCGGACTCGACCTTGACGCCCGCGCCGTTCCCGGTGGCGACGGTGCCGGTGAAACCGTTGACGACGAGGCCGCGCACGGTGCTGCCGCCGCTGCCGTCGGCCAGGGTGAGCCCGTTGCCGGCGACGTCGTCCCCGCCGGCGATCTCGACACCGAGCTCGGCGTCGCTGCCGGCGCTGCGCGTGTTCGGGGTGGCCCCGGGCTGGGTGTACCCGTCGACGGTGACGGGGTCGGTGATCTCGGGCAGCGGGCTGTCGACCGCGATGGTCCGCGGGCCGGCGCCGGGGATCGCGAACTCGATGCGGTCGGTGCCGCCGGAGTCGTTGGCGTCGGTGATCGCCTGGCGCAGCGATCCGGGGCCGGCATCGGCGACGGTCGTGACGGTGTAGGTCGCGGCGCCGGGGGCGGCGAGGGCCGGGACCAGGGCGCCGGCGGCGGCGCCCACGCCGACGACGAGGGCGCCGGCGGCGATCAGACGGCCCGTGGGCCGTCGCGTGCGGTGGGTTGCCAAGACAGAGACCTCTCGGGGAGCTGGGGAGCAGGCACCCCGCGGCACAGGTCACCTCGGGTGACGTGCGAGGGCGGGGAGCCGGGAGGGGCGTCACCCGGGGAACGGGACGACGCGGGGGATGCAGCGGGCCACGGGAATCAGGCCGCGCCCGGGGACCGTGAGCCGGTCGGGGAACGCCGGGCGTGGGGAGACCCGTCAGGAACAGAGCGCGCTGGAGATGCGCGAGAGATCCACGTGCCGCCGACCGGCGAGCAGGAAGTGGTTGCGCACGACCGGAAAGCTGACAGGCGGGCGGCCGCGGGTCAAAACGCGATCCGGCCCCGTCCGGACCGGTCGGTCGTCCCGGGCGGTCTCGGGCAGTGACGTGCGTCATGGTCCGAACGACTGACCAGCGACTGGTCCGAGAGGACGAAGATCGTCAGCGTGCTCGGCGTCACACGGCCGTACCCCCTCGTTCGGGTGACCCTCTGGCTTGACACGACCGGCCGATCGCACGCCGACGCCGTGGTGATGCGCATCACACGAACGAGTGAGACCGCAGGTCGCGGGCTCGACACTGGGTGGTGGCCGGGGGGCCGCTCGTGGCGGGAGGAACCGATGACCGCAACCGTTCCGGCCGGCTCGTCGCCGACCGCCGAGCAGGGCCGCCTGGCCCACAACGCGCTCGGACTGCCGTCGGTGCTGTTCTGCATCGTCACCGGCGCCGCGCCCCTGACGGCGATGCTGTTCAACGTGCCCGTCGCCGTGAACGGCGGCGGCTGGTCC
Organism: Actinomycetospora aeridis; assembly: GCF_037400275.1. Taxonomy (NCBI): domain Bacteria; kingdom Bacillati; phylum Actinomycetota; class Actinomycetes; order Pseudonocardiales; family Pseudonocardiaceae; genus Actinomycetospora; species Actinomycetospora aeridis. The sequence goes on from NZ_JBBEGL010000008.1 coordinate 176,129, forward strand.
GCGCCCGCCGCCTTCGGCATCGCGACGATCGCGCTGACGATCTTCTCGGTCGGCTACATCGCCATGGCCCGCCGCGTCACCTCGGCCGGCGGCTTCTACACGTTCATCAGCCGCGGGCTGGGGCGGGTGATCGGCGTCGGCTCCGGCGTCCTCATCGGCATCTGCTACATGATCTTCACGGCCGCGGTCCTCGGGGTCATGAGCTACTTCGCGGCCACGACGGTCGAGGCGTGGACCGGGCTCGCCCTCCCGGCGTGGGTGTACATCGTCATCGGTCTCGCCGTGATGAGCCTGCTGGCCTGGTTCCACATCGAGCTCACCGCGAAGGTGCTCGGCGTCGCCCTGATCGCCGAGGTGCTCGCGCTGCTCGTGCTCGCCGTGGCCGTGTTCGCCCACGGCGGCGCGGAGGGCTTCTCGCCGTCCCCGTTCAACCCCGCGCAGGTGTTCGACAACGCGGGCGCGCTGCAGGTCTTCGGCTCCACGGCGGCCGGCATCGCGCTGTTCGCGGCCTTCTGGTCGTGGGTCGGCTTCGAGATGGCGCCCAACTACGCCGAGGAGTCCCGGGAGCCCCACCGGATCGCCCGGATCGCGACGTACGGCTCGGTGATCGGGCTCGGCGTCTTCTACATGATCGTGTCCTACGCCTTCGTCACCGGCTGGGGCCTGCTCGGCTCGGTCCAGGCCGTGTCCGACCAGCTGAACGGCGTCTACGCGTCGGCGTTCTACCCGCTCAGCGACCGGTTCGCCGGGCCCTGGCTGACGGTGATCATCGAGCTGCTGGCCGTCACGAGCTCGTTCGCCTGCGCCATGGCGTTCTACAACACCAGCGCCCGCTACCTGTTCGCGCTCGGCCGCGAGGGCGTGCTGCCCGGCGTGCTCGCCCGCACGTCGCGCCACCGCAGCCCGGGCGTCGCCGCCATGACCGTGACGACGGTCGTGGCCCTCTACTGCCTCGCCTTCGTGCTCTACGACCCGAGCACCGAGGCCGCCCTGGTCAAGCTCGGCACGTGGTCGCCGCTGCTCGGGGTGCTGGGCATCCTCGCGGTGCAGGCGCTGGTCTGCGTGGCGATCATCCGCTACTTCCTCACGACCGCCCGCGACGGCTTCGGGTGGTGGACCACGCTCCTCGCCCCGGTCCTCGGCTTCCTGGCCATGGCCGGCGCCTGCTACCTGCTCGTCGAGAACCGCGCGGCCCTCGCCGCCGCCGAGGGCGTGCCGTTCATCGGCGTCCTGCCGTGGGTCCCGCTCGTGATCTTCGTGGTCGGGGTCGTCATCGCCCTGTACTTGAGGGCCCGGCGGCCCGCGGTGTACGCAGGTCTCGGCCACTTCAGCCTCGCGGACCCCGAGCTCGACGACCAGACCGGCAAGGAGGTCACCCCGTGACCGCACTCGAGGAGCCCACGACCGTCGAGACCGGCCGGGGCCGCGTCCACCCGCTCGAACCGCTCTCCGGCGACGAGATCCGCGAGGCCGCCCGGCTGCTGCGCGCGCAGCGCGGCCTCGCCGACTCCGCGCGGTTCGTCTTCGTGACCCTGCACGAGCCGAGCAAGCAGGCCCTCGCCGGCGCCGCCCGCCTCGCCCGCGAGGCCGAGATCGTGCTCTACGAGCGGGCCGAGCGGCTGGTCTACGAGGCCGTCGTGTCGCTGACCGACGGCGAGGTCGTGTCCTTCGAGGCCCGCCCCGGCGTGCAGTCGCCCGTCACCGGCGAGGAGTTCTTCGCCTGCGAGGACATCGTGCGCGCCGACCCCCGCTGGCAGGAGGCCATGCGCCTGCGCGGGGTCACCGACCTCGACCTGGCCATGGTCGACCCGTGGGCGTCGAGCTGGACCGGCCCCGAGGACGACCCCGCGCGCCGGCGCATCCTGCGTCCGCTGACCTGGGTGCGCTCCGCCCCCGGCGAGCACGGCTACGCCCGCCCCGTCGAGGGCCTGATCGTGACCGTCGACCTCGACGCGCGCGAGGTCGTCGACGTGCAGGACCACGGCGTCGTGCCGTTCCCGCCGCAGCCGGGCAACTACGAGCAGCCCTGGATCCACGACCCGGAGAACGTGCCGCGGGTGGACGCGCTGCGCGAGGGCATCAAGCCCCTCGACGTCGTCCAGCCCGAGGGCCCCAGCTTCACCGTCGACGGCCACGCGGTCAGCTGGCAGCGCTGGCGGCTGCGCATCGGCTTCTCCCCCCGCGAGGGCGTGATCCTCCACCAGGTCACCTGGGACGACCGCGGCCGCACCCGGCCCGTCCTGAACCGGGCCTCGCTGGTCGAGATGTACGTGCCCTACGGCGACCCCGCCCCCACGCACCGGTTCAAGAACGTGTTCGACCAGGGCGAGTACGGCGTGGGCTGGCTCGCGAACTCGCTGCGGCTCGGGTGCGACTGCCTCGGCCACATCCACTACTTCGACGGCGTCGTCAACGACCAGGACGGCGAGCCGGCGGTCATCGAGAACGCGATCTGCATGCACGAGGAGGACGTCGGGATCGCGTGGAAGCACACCGACTTCCGCACCGGGGCCGTCGAGGTCCGCCGTCGGCGGCGGCTCGTCATCTCCTCGATCGTCACCGTCGGCAACTACGAGTACGGCTACTTCTGGTACCTCTACGACGACGGCGTCCTCGAGTACGAGGTCAAGCTGACCGGGGTCATCTCCACCGCGGCGATCGCGCCCGGTGAGACGCCGACGCACGGGTCGCTGGTGGCGCCGGGGCTCTACGGGCCCAACCACCAGCACTTCTTCTGCGTCCGCCTCGACATGGCGGTCGACGGCCCGCTGAACACCGTGGTCGAGCTCGACTCGGTGCCCAGCCCGCCGGGGCCCGCCAACCCGCACGGCAACGCCTGGGAGGTCCGCCGCACCCCGATCACCTCCGAGTCGATGGGCGGGCGCGACGTCGCGCCGCAGCACGCGCGGACGTGGCGGATCGAGAACCCGGAGGCGACGTCGTCGGTCGGCGGGCCCACCGGCTACCAGCTGATGCCCGGCGCCACGGTGCCCCCGATGTACCCGGCCGACGCGCTGTTCGCGCCGCGGTCCGGGTTCACCGAGCACTCGGTGTGGGTCACGGCCTACGACCCGGCCCAGCGCTTCGCCGCCGGCGACTACCCGCTCCAGCAGCCCCGCAGCACCGGGCTGCCGACCTACCTGGACGGGGACCGTCCGCTGGAGGGCGCCGACGTCGTCGTCTGGTACACGATGGGCGCCCACCACGTGGTGCGCCCGGAGGACTGGCCGGTGATGCCGGTCTCGACCATCGGCTTCATGCTGCGCCCGAGCGGCTTCTTCGACGGCAACCCCGTACTCGATCTGCCGTCGAGCCACAACGGTCACCACGGTCACGAGGACCACGCCTGACGTCCCTCCGGCGGGTGGTCTTCGGGGCCACGGCGTGCGAGGCTCCTCGGTGTGAGCGGACGAGGACCTGGCGTGGTGCTGGTCCGTCGTTTCTGGGTCGACCTGCTCCGGCTCGTGGCCAGCGGCTGTCGCACGACGTCCGTGCGCCGCTGACCCGAGATTCCCCACGGGCGCGGCACGGTGCCGCGCCGCGACGGCCCGCCGTGCTGCGCTCCGCACTCCCCGGAGCCCCTCATGACCGCCGTCCCGTCCGACCCGCCCGTCCTGCGCACGATCCCGACCGGGCACCCGACGCACCCGCGGCGCAGCATCGCCGCCGCCGCGCGCCGGCCGCGCACCACCCAGCTCCTGCACGCCGTCGAGGCCGCGATCACGCGGCTCGACGGGCTCGCCGGTGGGTTCGACCACGCCACGCGCACCGCGCTCGACCGTCGCCTGCGTGAGGCGCTGACCCGCCACATCGGCCGCACCGGCGAGAACGGCCCGGCCGTCCCCGCCGTCCGCGTCGCGTGCGCCCACCTCGCCGCCGGCGACCTCGAGTGGGCCTACCTCTCGCTGCTCACCGCCCGCGACCAGCTGGAGTGACACGATCACCGGCGTGACCCGCCCCGACAAGCACCACCCGGACTCCCTCGGGTTCGCCACCCAGGCGGTGCACGCCGGCAACGCCGTCGATGCGGGCAGCGGGGCGATCCGCACGCCGCTCGTGATGGCGAACTCCTACGCGCTGCCGGACGCCCCCGAGGAGCTGTCGTGGTCGGGGTTCGACGTCCCGCTCTACACCCGCAACACCGGGGCCAACCAGCGCGCGCTGCAGGAGAAGCTCGCGCTGCTCGAGCAGGGCGAGGACGCCGTCGTGCTCGCGTCGGGGGTCGCCGCGCTGCACGGCGTGTTCTTCACGTTCCTGCGCACCGGCGACCACGCCGTGGTCTCCGACGTCACCTACGAGGCGTCGTACCGGCTCTTCGCCGAGATCCTGCCGCAGCGCTACAGCGTCGAGGCCACGTTCGTCGACACGAGCGACCCCGAGGCGGTGCGCGCCGCGATGCGGCCGAACACCCGTCTCGTCCACACCGAGGTGATCGCCAACCCCACGACGCGCGTGTGCGACGTCGCCGCGATCGCGGAGATCGCGCACGAGGGCCACGCCCTGCTCAGCGTGGACTCGACGTTCACCCCGCCCCCGCTCCACCGCCCGCTCGCCGACGGGGCCGATCTCGTCGTGCACTCGCTGACCAAGGTCATCAACGGGCACGGCGACGCCATGGGGGGCGTGGTCGTCGGCGCGCGGGAGCACATCGACGCGATCCGGGCCGAGGCCATGGTCGACGTCGGCGGCGTGGTGTCGCCCTTCAACGCCTGGCTGATCTCCCGCGGCGCGATCACCCTGCCGCTGCGGCTGCGTCAGCACGTCGCGTCGGCGCAGCGGGTCGCGGAGTTCCTCGCCGGCCACCCGACGGTCGCCTACGTGGCCTACCCCGGGCTGCCGGACCACCCCCAGCACGCCCTCGCCGCGCGCCAGTTCGGCGGGCGCGGGTACGGCTGGATGATGGCCTTCGCCCTCGACGGGGACGCCGCGCTGCAGAACCGCTTCGTCGCCGACCTGCGCGTCGTCACCTCGGCGGTGTCCCTCGGCCACGACGAGAGCCTCATCGTGCACGTCGGGCCCACCGGGGCCCGCGCCGCGTCCTGGCCCGCGGAGTTCCGCCGCCACGGGCACCTGCGCTTCTCGGTGGGGCTCGAGGATCCCGACGACCTCGTCGCCGACCTCGCGGCCGCGCTGGACACGGTCGGTGCGTGATCGTGCGCTCTGCGCCCTGGTTAGGTTGCGCACGATCGGGTAGGAACATCGCCGTGGGCCCCTTGGTGCGACGACTGCACGTCGACCTGTGCCGGCTCGCGACGACCACCTGTCGTCGCGGCTGATCGCCCACGTCCTTCCTTCTCGAGCACGCCCGGGCCGTCGCATGCCCGGGGTGCTCCCCCACGCCCGAGAGAGGCCCATCCATGGCCATCAAGCCCAAGGAGACCGTCGTCCCGTTCGCCGTCCACGGCGAGGGCACCGGCGTCGCGCAGACGCTCACCGCCGGCGGTCACGTCTTCACCACCGACGCCTACCCCGCGTTCGGCGGCGCCGACGCCGCCCCGAGCCCGCTCTTCTACGCCCTCGGCGCGCTGACCTCGTGCAACCAGGTCACCGCGGCCCTCGTCGCCAAGGACCTCGGCATCACGCTGGGGAACTGGACGTTCGACATCCAGGGCGACCTCGACACCGCCGTCCTCGTCGGCGGCGCCGAGGGCAACGCCAACTTCGACAAGGTCGCGGTCCGCGCCACCGTCGAGACCGACGCGAGCGAGGAGCAGTTCGCCACGCTCATCTCGGAGACCGAGCGCCGCTGCCCCGTGACGCAGCTCTTCCAGCGCTCGGGCCTGGAGTTCGTCAACGACTGGACGCGGGCGGAGCTCCCGGCCGCCGTCTGAGGCATCACGAGCGCGCCGTTCGCTGCCGTGCGGTGTGGGCGGCGAACGGCGCGCTCGCTTCTTCTCCCCGGAGAGGGAGCTCGAGGGTGGCGGGTCCAGCAGACGTGACCGACGATTCCTGCGCAATACCCGCGTCCGTTTCCGTGGCGCATCACGCAGCGTCTTGTCCCGACCCCTCACGGTGTGCCAGATTCGAGAGCGAGTCCCGACGACGCCCGGAGGTGAGTGGCCGATGCCCCGCCGACCTGCGATGACGCTCGTGCTGCTCACCGTCCGGCGCCACGTCGACCTCGTGCGCCTCGCCAGCGCGCTCTGTCGGAGCTGACGGCTCCCCCCTTCTCCTCCGCCGCCGGAGGAACGTTTCTCGGCGGCATTCTCCCGTCCCCCGACGGCGATTCCGCATGCCTTCTTCCGGAATTGCCCGGGACGATTCCGCAGAGCAGGAGTGTGCGCATGTCCGTCACGACGTCCGTCGACACCCGCCCGATCGCCGGCGCCCTCGGCGCCGAGCTGACCGGGGTCCGGCTCTCGCCCGACCTGCCCGACGAGGAGGTCGCCCGCATCCGCGCGGCGATCCTCGCCCACAAGCTCGTCGTGGTGCGCGGCCAGGACCACCTCGACGACCGGGCGCACGCCGGCTTCGTCCGGCGCCTCGGCCCGCTGACCACCGCCCACCCGACGATCACCGGCGGCCAGGAGGAGGCGGCGATCCTGCCCGTCGACTCCGAGCGCGGGAACCGCGCCAACAGCTGGCACACCGACGTCACCTTCGTCGACCGCCCGCCGGCCTTCACGACCCTGCGCGCGCTCGTCCTGCCCCCGTTCGGCGGCGACACCGTCTTCGCCAACACCGCGGCCGCCTACGCGGGCCTGCCCGAGGGCCTGAAGACCCTCGTCGACGGGCTCTGGGCCGAGCACTCGAACGACTACGACTACGCCACGGCGCATGCCACCACGGGACCCGAGGGGCGCACCGAGGAGTACCAGCAGGAGTTCACCGCGACGATCTACAAGACCCACCACCCGGTGGTGCGCGTCCACCCCGAGACCGGGGAGCGCACGCTGGTGCTCGGGCACTTCATCACGAAGTTCCTCGGCTACAACGGCGTCGACAGCCGCACGCTGTTCGACCTGCTGCAGAGCCACGTGACGCGCCTGGAGAACACCGTGCGCTGGCGCTGGGCGCCCGGCGACATCGCGCTGTGGGACAACCGCGCCACCCAGCACTACGCGGTCGCCGACTACGGCGACCTGCCCCGCACGATGCACCGGGTCACCGTCGCGGGCGACGTGCCGGTCTCGGTCGACGGGAAGCGCAGCGTCGCGGTCGAGGGCAACGCCGACGCCTACGCCGGCGCCTCCTGACCGTGCGGCGACGGCAGTTCCTGACCGGCCTCGCCACCACCGCCCTCGCCGTCGGAGCCCTCGCCGGGTGCTCCGGTGGCGGCGGTACCCCCCGCACCACGACGACCCTGCGCTACCAGGGCCAGACCGGGCAGGTCACGTTCCCCGAGCTCGCGGCCGACCTCGGCCTCCTGGGCCCGGTCGACCTCGAGTGGATCGGGAACTTCACGAGCGGCCCGCAGGACATCCAGGCCGCGGTCACCGGCGACACCGACTACGGCGGCGCCTTCAACGGCGGCGTCCTGCGCCTGGTCGCGGCGGGGGCGCCGATCCGGTCGGTGATCGGCTACTACGGCACCGACCGCGAGACGTTCGGCGGCTTCTACGTGCCCGAGGAGAGCCCGATCCGGGGTCCGCGCGACCTCGTCGGGCGCACGGTCGGCATGAACACCCTCGGCGCGCACTGGGAGGACACGCTGCGGATCTGGCTGCAGCGCAGCGGCCTGACCCGCGACGAGATCGCCGAGGTGCAGCCGGTGGTCGTGCCGCCGGTGGCCACCGAGTCCGCGCTGCGGTCCGGGCAGCTCGACGTCGCCTCGCTGCACATGGTCTACCGCGACAAGGCGCTGGCTCGGGGCGGTCTGCGCCCGCTGACCACCGACCTCGAACTGTTCGGCCCCTTCACCGCCGGCTCGACGGTGATGCGCGAGGAGTTCATCGCCGCCAACCCGGACACCGTGCGCGCCTTCGTCGGCGGCACCGCGCGGGCCGTGGCGTGGGCGCAGACCCGCCCGCGCGACGAGGTCGTGGCGCGGTTCAGGGACATCATCCGGCGCCGCGGCCGCAACGAGAGCCTCACGACCGTCGACTACTGGCACTCGACCGGCGTCGCCCTGCCCGGCGGCGTCATGGCCCGCAGCGAGTTCACCACGTGGCTCGACCTCCTCGAGGCCGACGGGATCGTCGCCCCGGGCCGCGTGGACGTCGACCGCGTCGTCACCAACGCCTTCAACCCCTACGCCGCCGAGGCGGGACCGGTGGGAGCCCGATGAGCAGCAGCATCCGATTCGAGCACGTCGCCCGGCGGTTCCCGGGCCGCGAGGCCGGCGCCCCGCCGGTGACCGCACTCGACGACCTCGACCTGGAGGTCGCCGCCGGCGAGCTCGTCACCCTGGTCGGCCCGAGCGGCTGCGGGAAGTCGACGCTGCTCGACCTCGTCGCGGGCCTGTCCTCCCCCAGCTCCGGCCGGGTGCTCGTGGACGATCGCGAGGTCACCGGTCCCGGCCTGGACCGCGGCGTGGTGTTCCAGCAGTACGCGCTGCTGCCCTGGCGCACGGCCCGCGCGAACGTCGAGCTGGGACTCGAGGCCAACGGCACGCCGCGCCGCGAACGGGCCGAGCGGGCCCGGGAGTACCTCGACCTCGTCGGACTGGCCGGGTTCGAGCGCCACTACCCCCACGAGCTCTCCGGGGGCATGACCCAGCGCGTCGCGATCGCCCGCAGCCTCGCCTTCGATCCCGCGGTGCTGCTCATGGACGAGCCGTTCGCGGCGCTCGACGCGCAGACCCGCGAGACCCTGCAGGACGAGCTGCTGCGCATCTGGGGGCGCACCGGCAAGACGATCCTGTTCATCACCCACGGCATCGACGAGGCCGTGTACCTCGGCCGCCGCGTCGCGGTGCTCACCGCCCGCCCGGGGCGCGTCAAGGGGATCGTCGAGGTCGGCGACCTGCCGCGCGGCGACCCCGACACCGACGTCCGCTCGAGCCCCGAGTTCGCCCGCGCCCGCCACCGGGTGTGGACCTCGCTCCGCGGGGAGACGAAGCGTCAAGGGGAGCACGCCGATAGGGGAGCTCGACCCGTCAAGGCCGAGACGCAGCACGACCGGACCCAGGAGGCCCGCGTTGACCAGCACGCTTGAGCCGACCGACGAGCGCGCCGAGGCCGCCGAGTCCCCGGCGCCACGGCCACGGCGGGGCCGTCGCCGCAGCGTCACCCTGATCCGCGGGAGCGCGGCCGTGATCGCGTTCCTCGCCGTCTGGGAGGTCGTGCCGCGCCTCGGGCTGGTCGACCGCGTGTTCCTGCCCCCGTTCTCCGAGGTGCTCGCCGCCTGGTGGCAGCTCGCCGTCAGCGGCGAGCTGGGCGAGCACCTCGGGGCCAGCCTCGTCCGCGCGCTCGGCGGGCTCGTGCTGGCCGTCGTCGTCGCGATCCCGCTGGGCATCGCGCTCGGCTGGTACCGGCCCGTCGCCGAGGCGCTGAACCCGCTGCTGGAGATCTTCCGCAACACCGCGGCGCTGGCCCTGCTGCCGGTGTTCGTGCTGCTGCTCGGGCTCGGCGAGAGCTCGAAGATCGCGCTGGTGATGTTCGCGTGCTCGTGGCCGATCCTGCTGAACACGGCGAGCGCGGTGCGCACCGTGGACCCGCTGCTGGTGCGCTCGGCGCGATCGCTGGGCTTCGGCGCGGGCGCGGTGTTCCGCAAGGTCGTGCTGCCCTCGACGGTGCCGACGCTGTTCACCGGCGTGCGCCTCGCGGCGGCGGTGTCGCTGCTGGTGCTCGTCGCCGCCGAGATGGCGGGCGCCAACGCCGGGCTCGGCTACCTGATCACCGCGGCGCAGTTCAACGTCGAGGTCCCGCAGATGTACGCGGGCATCCTGACGATCTCCCTGCTCGGCCTCGCCATCAACCAGCTGCTGGTGGTGCTGGAACGTCGCGTCAGCCGCTGGCGGCCCGCGACCGGGTGAGCGAGGCTGGCAGCACTTCTGGATGGGAGCACTTCTGGAGAGGAGAAGCCCGTGCCCGGACTCCCGGTCCTCGACCTGCGCCGGTTCCGCTCCGGCGACCGTGACGCGTTCCTCGACGAGCTGCGGGGCGCCGCGCGGGACGTCGGGTTCTTCACCGTCGTCGGCCACGGCATCGACCCGGAGCTCACCGCGCGCCTCGACGACGAGGTCCGCCGGTTCTTCGCGCTGCCGATCGACGACCGGCTCGCGATCGAGAACACCGCGTCGCCCCACTTCCGCGGGTACAGCCGCGTCGGCACCGAGCGCACCGGCGGTGAGGCCGACCAGCGCGAGCAGATCGACATCGGGCCGGAGCGGGCCCCGGTCTCCGGGGAGGACCGCTACTGGGGCCTCGTCGGGCCCAACCAGTGGCCGCCGGCGCTGCCCGGGCTGCGCGACGCCGTGCTCGCGTGGCAGGCCGAGGCGCTGCGCGTGAGCCAGGAGATCCTGCGGGCGCTCGCCGCGTCGCTCGACCAGCCCGAGGACCACTTCGACCGCTGGTTCGACGAGGAGTCGCACCTGCACCTCAAGGTCCTGCACTACCCGGGCGGGGCCGCGACCGCGCAGGGCGTCGGCGCGCACAAGGACTACGGGTTCCTGGCCCTGCTGCGCCAGGACGACGTCGGCGGCCTCGAGGTCCAGGTCCCCGGCGCCGACGACTGGATCGGCGCCGCGCCCGTCCCCGACGGCTACGTCGTCAACATCGGCGAGATGCTCGAGGTGGCCACCCGCGGCTACCTCACGGCCACCCGCCACCGCGTGACCAGCCCGCCCGCGGGCGTCGACCGCTACTCGGTGGCGTTCTTCCTCGGCCCGCGCCTCGACGCCGTCGTGGAGCCCGTCGACCTGCCGCCGGAGCTCGCCGCGCAGACCGGCGACTGGGACCCCAACGACGACCCGGACAACCCGCTGCTCGCCGCCTACGGCGAGAACGCCCTGGTCGGCTGGCTGCGTTCGCACCCGACGGTCGCCGCGCGCCACTGGAGCTGAGGTGCGCCTGCGGCGCATGTGAGCAGAAAGAAGTGCTGGAGCACTTCTTTCTGCTCACATGCCCGGAGGGCACCTCGTCCGCCGGTCGCGAACACCGGCCCGTACCGCCCGCGCGGTCCCTAGCGTCGGTCGCCATGACGGTGACGACGCGCACGGTGTCCTACCCGGCCGACGGTCTGACGATGGTCTCCCACCTCGCGCTGCCGGCCGGTGACGACCGCCGGCCCGCGGTCCTCGTCGGGCCCGAGGGCACCGGGCTCAACGACTTCCAGCGCCGCCGCGCCGACGCCCTCGCCGAGCTCGGGTACGTCGCGCTGGCCTTCGACATCCACGGCGGGCGGTGGTTCGACGACCCGCAGGAGATGCTGGCGCGCTGCCTGCCGCTGCTCGAGGACCCCGAGCGGCTGCGGGACATCGGGTACGCGGCCCTCGATGTGCTGCTCGCCGAGCCGCGCACCGACCCCGGGCGCGTCGCCGTCGTCGGCTACGGCACCGGCGGCGCCGTCGGGCTGGAGCTCGGGCGCGCCGGCGTCGACCTGCGCGCCATCGCCGCGGTCAACGGGCTGATCACGGGCCGGCCGGGCGAGGCCGCGAACATCCGCTGCCCGGTCTGGGCCGGCGTCGGCTCGGAGGACCCGATCCAGCCGCCCGCGCAGCGCGACGCGTTCGCCGCCGAGATGCAGGCCGCTGACGTCGACTGGCGCCTCGTCGTCTACGGCGGCGCGCTGCACGCGTTCCACCACCCGCCCGTCGAGGACGCGAGTCAGGTCCTGCTCCCCGGCGTCGGGTACCACGCCCGGCACGCGGCGCGGGCGTGGCACGACGTCGTCGGACTACTCGCCGAGTGTGTCCCCCTGGAGCCGGCGCCGGTATGAGGCCCCGCGGTGCTCCGCGGGCAGGCGGTCGCCCTGCCCGAAGAGCTTGTGGCGCAGCGTGCCGGGCGTGTAGCCGGTCGGGTAGACGCCGCGGCGCTGCAGCTCGGGCACGAGGTGGGTGACGACGTCGGCGAACGTCCCGGGCGTGATCGCGTAGGGCAGGTTGAAGCCGTCGACGTCGGTCTCGTCCACCCAGGACTGCAGCTCGTCGGCCACCTCGGCGGGCGAGCCGACCACGCGCGGGCCCATGCCGCCGATCCCGCCCCACCGGGCGATGTCGCGCACGGTCCACTCCTCGCCCGACGGGTCGGCCTGCTGGAACGACGCCACCGCGCTCTGGATCGCGTTGGACTCGACGTCGCCGATGGGGTCGTCGAGGTCGTAGCGGGAGAGGTCGACGCCCATCCAGCCCGACATGAACACCAGGGCGCCCTCGTCGCTGGAGTACGCCGCGAGCTCCTCGTGCTTGGCCCGCGCCGCCTGCGACGACTCGTCGGTGATCACCGTGAGCATCGTGTAGATCTTCGCGCTGTACGGGTCGCGGCCGGCCTCGGTGAGCGCCTTGCGGATGTCGGCGACGGTCCGGGCGAGCACCTCCTTCGTCGGCGCCCCGGTGAAGATCGCCTCCGCGTTCTCGGCGGCGAAACGCTGCCCGCGCGGGGACGCGCCGGCCTGGTAGATCACCGGCGTGCGCTGCGGTGACGGCTCGGAGAGGTGGATGCCGTCGACGTCGAAGAAGCGGCCGTGGTGGTCGATCGCGTGAACCTTGTCCGGGTCGGTGAACACCCCCCGCTCCGCGTCGCGCACCACCGCGTCGTCGTCCCACGAGCCCTCCCACAGCTTGTAGAGCACCTCGAGGTACTCGTCGGCGTGGTCGTAGCGCTGGTCGTGGGGCATCTGGTCGGCCTCGCCCATCGCCCGCGCCGCGGCGGGCAGGTAGCCGGTGACCACGTTCCAGCCGAAGCGGCCGTTCGTGAGGTGGTCGAGGGTCGAGGCGCGGCGGGCGAAGGGGTACGGGTGCTCGAAGCCGGTCGCCGCGGTGACCCCGAAGCCGAGGTGCTCGGTGACCGCGGCCATCGCCGAGACCAGCATCATCGGGTCGTTGACCGGGATCTGCGCCCCCTGGCGGATCGCGGCGGTCGCGTCGGCGCCGAAGACGTCGTAGGTCCCCAGCACGTCGGCGATGAAGATGCCGTCGAACACGCCGCGCTCGAGCAGCTGCGCCAGGTCGGTCCAGTAGCGCAGGTCCCGGTAGTCCGGCGAGCGATCGTCGGGGTGGCGCCAGAGGCCGGGTGACTGGTGCGCGACGCAGTTCATGTCGAAGGCGTTGAGGTGGATGCGGCGGGGCACGCCCCGACACGATCACCGGGTTCCCGCGCAGGGCAACGGTCCTGTCGTGCACACCACCCGCGCCTCGCCCGCGATTGACCGGTCGTGTAGCGAGGAGGAGCGTGGGACACGTGGTCCTCCTGGTCTCACGCCGCCACGTCGATCTCGGTCGCCTGGCGTCGGCGCTCTGAGGCGACGGCTCGTCCCGCCGTCCCCCTCAGAGCAAGGAGCACCGCCATGCCCGTCGAGTTCCTCGGCATCGCCGCCACCAACGACGGATCCGAGATCGCCCCGCGCTCGGGTCCCGCCTTCGACCCCGACTACACGCTGCGCCTCGCCCGCGCCCACCGCGACAACGGCTGGGACCGCGTGCTCACCGCCTACTCGTCGGGCAGCCCCGACCCGGCGCAGGCCGCCACGTACATCCTCGACCACGTCGAGGGCCTGCAGCTGCTCGTCGCGCACCGCCCGAACCTCTCGATCCCGACGTTCGCGGCGAAGACGTTCGCGACGATGGACCAGATCGGCGGCGGGCGCGTCACCGTCCACGTCATCACCGGCGGCAACCAGCACGAGCAGGCCCGCGAGGGCGACCGCCTGAGCAAGGACGCCCGCTACGCGCGCACCCGCGAGTACATGCAGATCCTCAAGCGGGCCTGGACCGAGACGACACCCTGGGACTTCGCGGGCGAGCACTACGCGTTCGAGGACTTCGCGCTCGACGTCCGCGCCGCGCAGCAGCCGCGGATCCGGCTGTCGTTCGGCGGGTCCAGCGACGCCGCCTACGCGGTCGGCGGCGCCGAGGCCGACATCTACGCGCTGTGGGGCGAGCCGCTCGCCGGCACGGCCGAGCAGATCGCCACCGTGCACGCCGCGGCCCGGGCGGCGGGGCGCACCGAGATGCCGCGCATCCAGGTCGCGTTCCGCCCGATCCTCGGCGCCACCGAGGAGGCGGCGTGGGAGAAGGCGTACGCCACCGTCGCGCGGATCGAGGAGCGCACGCAGGGCGGCACGCAGCCGCTGACCAACCGCCACCGCCTCACCAACCCGGAGAACGCCGGGTCCCAGCGCCTGCTCGCCGTCGCCGAGCGCGGCGAGCGCTTCGACCGCGCGCTGTGGACCGTCACGGCCAAGGCGACCGGTGGTGGCGGCAACTCCACCGCGCTTGTCGGGACGCCCGAGACGGTCGCGGCGGCCCTGCTCGACTACTGGGACCTGGGCGTCGACATCCTCTCGGCCCGTGGCTACGACCTGCTCGCCGACGCCGAGGAGTTCGGCCGCGAGGTCATCCCGCTCGTCCGCGCCGGGGTGGCGCAGCGCGAGGCCGAGGGGCGCCCGCGCGGGATCGAGACCCTCTCCGCGGCGTAGCGACGGCCGCCCGACGCGCGGCAGGATCATCCCCGTGGCGAGGATGCGTGCCGTCGTGCTCAGTGGCCCCGGGGACCTGAAGGCCCTGCAGATCAAGGAACTGCTCGTCCCCGAACCGGAGCCCGGCCAGGTGCTGATCGCGGTCAAGGCGTTCGGCATCAACCGCTCCGAGCTCCACACCCGCCTCGGGCTGGCCGAGGGCGTCACGTTCCCGCGGGTGCCCGGGATCGAGGCGGCCGGCGTCGTCGCGGTCTGCCCGGGCGGCGAGTTCGCCCCCGGCCAGCAGGTGGTCACGATGATGGGCGGGATGGGCCGCACGTTCGACGGCGGCTACGCGGAGTACACCTGCGTGCCGGTCGGGCAGGTCATCCCGTTCACCAGCGACCTGGACTGGCCCACCCTCGGCGCCGTCCCGGAGATGCTGCAGACCGCGTACGGCGCGCTCACCGACGGGCTCGACGTGCAGGCGGGCCAGACGCTGCTGATCCGGGGCGGGACGTCGTCGGTCGGGCTCGCCGCGGCGGTGCTCGCGAAGGCCCGCGGGCTCACCGTCGTCGCGACGACCCGCACCGGCGCGAAGATCGCGCGGCTGCGCGCCGTCGGCGTGGACCACGTGCTCATCGACGACGGCGAGGTCGCCCGCCAGGTCCACGACACCCTCGGCGGCGGCGTCGACGCGGCGCTCGAGCTCGTCGGCACGCCGACCCTGCCCGACACCCTGCGCGCCACGCGACGGCACGGCGTCGTGTGCTTCGCCGGGATGCTGTCCAACGAGTGGACGGTGCCGGACTTCTACCCCATCGACTACCTGCCCCGCAGCGTCCGGCTCACCGCGTACGGCGGCGACGCCACCGACCTCCCCGCCGACGTACTGCAGGGGTTCCTCGACGACGTCGCCGCGGGACGCGCGAGCGTCCCGCTCGGCCAGGTCTTCCCGATCGAGCGGATCCGCGACGCGCACTCCGTCATGGAGGCCGACCGCGCCACGGGCAAGATCGTCGTGCTCCCGCGCCCGCTGCGCTGGCGCC
>NZ_JBBEGL010000009.1:0-162238 GCF_037400275.1 Actinomycetospora aeridis
GGCGGCGATGCGGGCCATGGTCCGCCGGATGATGAGGACGTGCGCCTCACCGACCGCGCCGTCGGCCAGGGCGGCCGCGGTGTGCGGCAGCCGCGGCGGCAGCGCCTCGCCGCTGACCGCGACCCGGGGGGTGAGGTCGCGGGCCTCCTCGACCAGCCGGGTCGCCTCCCGGCGGTCGCAGCGGGCGAGGTTCTCCACCAGCCGCTCGACCAGCCGGTCCCCGGTCCGGTCGGCCACCCCGGCCCGGTCGAGCTCGGCCACATCCTCGAGCAGCCGATAGTGCTCCACCCCCCGGGCCGCGAACCGGGCGCGGGTACGGGCAAGCATAGCCCGCTCCGCCGCACCCACCTGTTCGCTCACGTGTTCGAGTCTACCGCACGTCGGCGACAGCCGCGACAAACAGCGACAACCACGTCAGCGTCGGTCGCGTCAGGGACCGTCGTGATCGTGGCGTCTTTCCTGACGTTGGACGCCAGCGTGGCCGCCACGCTGAGACACCCGTGCCTCAGCCGGCTCCTCCGTCAGACGGGCAGCACCGTCGGCACGATCATGGGCCGGCGGCGGTAGGTCTCCCCCACCCACTTGCCGACGACCCGCCGGACCGCCTGGGCGATGCGGTGGGTGTCGGTGATGCCCTCGGCCTCGGTGCGCGAGAGCTCCATCTCGACCAGCGCGACGACGTTCTCGAGCGCCTTGGGGTCGTCGGAGAAGCCACGACCGGAGATCCGGGGCGCGGACAGCGCGCGCCCCGTGCTCGCCTCGACCGCGACGGTGATCGCGATGAAGCCGCCCTCGCCGAGCACCGTGCGGTCCGAGAGCGTCGACTCGCCGACGTCGCCGACCTGGTTGCCGTCGACGTAGACGTGCCCGACCTCGACCCGGCCGCTGATGGCGGCGCGGCCGTCGACGAGGTCGACCACCACCCCGTCCTCGGCGATGACGACGTTCTCCACCCCGGTGCGGCGGGCGATCTCGGCGTTGGCCCGCAGGTGACGCCACTCGCCGTGGACGGGCATGACGTTGCGCGGCCGCAGCGCGTTGTAGAGGAAGAGCAGCTCTCCCGCCGACGCGTGACCGGACACGTGCACGCGCGCGACCCCGGAGTGCACGACCTCGGCGCCGAGCCGGGTCAGCCCGTTGATCACCGCGAAGACGGCGGTCTCGTTGCCCGGGATGAGGCTCGAGAGCAGCACGACGGTGTCGCCCGGCGTGATCGTGATCTGGCGGTGGTCGCCGCGCGCCATCCGCCCGAGCGCCGAGAGCGGCTCGCCCTGGGAACCGGTCGACACGAGCACGACGTCCTTCTCGGGCATCGCCAGCGCGTCGTCGAGGTCGACGAGCAGCCCCTCGGGCACGTGCAGCAGGCCGAGGTCGGTCGCGATGCCCATGTTGCGGACCATCGAGCGGCCCGTGAAGCAGACCTTGCGGCCGTGCTTCGACGCCGCGTCGAGGATCTGCTGGACGCGGTGCACGTGGCTCGCGAAGCACGCGACGATCAGGCGGCTCGGTGCCTTGCGGAACACGTCGTCGATCACCGGCGCGATGTCGCGCTCCGGGGTGACGAAGCCGGGGACCTCGGCGTTCGTCGAGTCGACGAGCAGCAGGTCGACGCCCTCGTCGCCGAGGCGGGAGAAGCCCGCGAGGTCGGTGAGACGGCCGTCGAGGGGCAGCTGGTCGAGCTTGATGTCGCCGGTGTGCAGCACGGTGCCGCCCGGGGTGCGGATCGCGACGGCCAGCGCGTCGGGGATCGAGTGGTTGACCGCGAAGAACTCGCAGTCGAACGTGCCGTGGTGGTTGCGCTCCCCCTCGCGGACCTCGAGCAGGTGCGGGGTGAGGCGGTGCTCCCGGCACTTGGCCTCGACGAGCGCGAGCGTGAACCGCGACCCGACGACCAGCAGGTCGGGCTTCTGACGCAGCAGGAACGGCACCGCGCCGATGTGGTCCTCGTGCCCGTGGGTGAGCACCAGCGCGTCGACGTCGTCGAGGCGGTCCTCGACGGCCCGGAAGTCGGGCAGGATCAGGTCGACACCGGGCGAGTCCTCGGACGGGAAGAGCACACCGCAGTCGACGATCAGCAGGCGCCCGCCGTACTCGAGCACGGTCATGTTGCGCCCGATCTCGCCGATGCCCCCGAGGGCGACGACGCGCAGCGCGCCGTCCGGCGTCGGGGGCGGCGTGCCCTCGGAGCCCGGGACCGACTGGGTCGGCACGCCGGAGCCGCGGGCGCAGTCGTGGTCCCCGTGCTGGTCCTGCTGCTGGCCCTGCTGGTGCCCCCGTTGCTGGCCCTGCTCGGAGCGGCGGGCGGTGGAGCGGCTCATCGGGTCGTCCCGGTGGGCGTGGTTCGGGTGGGAATCGGTTCCTCCTGGTCACGGGGCGTCCGGCGGAGCTCGCGTCGACGCCGGGTGGGCGGGCGGCCCGCTCCTGGCCCCTCGAGTGGGACGGTACCGCGCGGGATCCGGCGGGTGCCGGACCAGGCCGCGCCCGTCACTCGTGCAACAGGTCGACGAAGGCGGTGAAGCTCGGCGCCAGGAGCGCGGCGCCGCCGTCGACGTCCCAGAACACGACGGGGGGCGCGTCGAAGTCGATCCGGTAGGAGAAGCAGAACAGGTCGCCCCCGACGTCCTCCGCGAACGGGATCACGCCCTTGTCCAGCACCTCCTCCACCGGGAAGCGGCGGGTCACGATGTTGCCGAAGCCCTCCGCGAAGTGCAGGAGCCGGGCCACCGCGGTGCGGGCACCGCCGGCGAGGTCGACGGCGGCCGGCACCGGCCGTGCTCCCTGGAGGCGCCGCGCCACGGCGAGGAAGTCGCCCGGCAGGTCGACCCGCAGGGCGTCCTCGTGCGCGCGGACGTCGGCGTCGGTCGCGGGCGGGAGGGGCTCGTCCTGGACCCAGTCGACCATCTACAGGCCCCTGTCGAGCGCCATCACGGTGTCGACGTCGTCGGGCTCGCCCTCGGGGTGCACGACGCACTCGTCGCGCCCGGCCGCGTGCAGCAGCAGCTCACCGGGCTCGCCGGTGAGGATCACGGTGCGCGGTCCGGAGCGCACCGCGTGCTCCTCGCCGTCCGGCCGCCGCAGGGTCACCGCGACCGGGCTCGAGCGGTAGGTCAGCCGGCCGAGCAGCCCCACCATGCGCCAGATCGTGCGGTCGCGCGCCTCGTCCGGAGGACGTGGCGACCACCCGGCCTGGGCGCGGCGGACGTCCTCGTGGTGGATGAAGAACTCCTGGACGTCGACGGCGCGCAGCGGCGGCAGCGCCAACGGGCTCCAGAACGGCGGGCCCGACCGCAGTGTGCCCACGAGCTCGCCGAAGTCGCCGCGGGCGATCGAGGCCTGCACGTGCTCGGTCCAGCTCGCCAGCGGCGGGAGCAGGATGCCGGGCGCGGCGTCGGGACGGCGCTCGCGGGTGATCAGGTGCGCGAGCAGGTCGCGCGTGGTCCAGCCGCCGCAGAGCGTCGGCTGATCGGGGCCGAGCCGCAGGAGCAGGTCGGCGAGATCGCGACGCTCGGCGTCGGCGATCTGGGCGGAACTCATGGGGTCCTCCTACCCGGACGCCGCCCGGCTCAGCCCTCGGCGACGAACGGGCTGGCGGCGACCTCGGAACCGCTCGGCAGGCGGCGGATCTCGAAGTCGGCGAACACGTTGGGCACCTCGGCCTGGAGCACCTTCAGGCACGCGATCGCGAGGTCGCGGATCTCGACGTCCGCGTGCTCGCTCGCGCGCATCGCGATGAAGTGGCGCCAGGCCCGGTAGTTGCCGGTGACGACGATCCGGGTCTCGGTGGCGTTGGGCAGCACGGCGCGGGCGGCCTGGCGGGCCTGCTTGCGCCGCAGCGTGCGGTTGGGTTCGTCGGCGAAGCGCTCCTCGAGACCGGCGAGGAGCTTCTCGTAGGACGCGAGGGCCGCGGCGCTGGCCTCGGCGAACATCTGGTGCAGCTCGGGGTCGTCGGCGATGACGTCCGGCTCCACCATCGCCGCGTCCTTCTCCGGGACGTAGCGCTGCGAGAGCTGGGAGTACGAGAAGTGCCGGTGGCGGATCAGCTCGTGGGTGAGGCTGCGCGAGATGCCGGTCAGGTAGAAGCTCACCGAGCCGTGCTCGAGCACCGAGAGGTGCCCGACCTCGAGGATGTGGCGCAGGTAGCCCGCGTTGGTCGCCGTCGCCGGGTTCGGCTTGCTCCACGACTGGTAGCAGGCGCGGCCGGCGAACTCGGCGAGCGCCTGACCCCCGTCGACGTCGGTCTCCCAGGGGACCCCGGGCGGCGCGAAGAACTCGGTCTTCGCGATCAGCGTGACCTCGGGCTGCACGGTCTCCGGCACGGCCCCACGGTACAAGTTGCCCTCCGCGGGGTTCGCTGACAGCACACTGACACCACGATGGTGGCGATCACGCGCTTGTGGTGTCACAGTGGTGTCATGGACCTGACACCGTACGTCGCCTCCCTGCGTGACGACCTCGCCGCGGCCGCCGCCGTCGGCGACGAGGCCACGACCCGGGCGGGCTCCTCGCTCGCCGCCGCCCTCGAGCCCGCCGTCCGGCTGGCGCTCATGAACGCCCTCTCCGACCTCGCCGGTGAGGTGTCCGAGCAGCTCGGCGACCGCACCGTCTCCCTGCGCCTGTCCGGGCGCGAGGTGCAGGTCGTCGTCGACCGGGACCCGAACGCCGAGGACGGGTTCTTCGCCGGCCCGTCCTCGTCGCCGTTCGCCGGCACCCCCGGCGGCGGCCCCGGCAACCACCGCCACACCCCGCCGCCCCCGCCCGGCTTCCCCGGCTTCGGGGGTCAGGGCTTCGGGGGCCAGGGATTCGGCGGCCAGGGCGGCCCGGACGTCGGCGACATCTCGCGCATGACCCTGCGCCTCGTCGACCAGATCAAGGGCCAGGCCGAGAAGGCGGCCGCCTCCCAGGGGATGTCGCTGAACTCCTGGATCGGCCAGGCCGTCCAGGGCGCCCTCAAGGGCCAGTACGGCGGCCACCGCGGCGGGCCCTGGGGCCACGGCGACGAGAGCGGGGACAAGAACTGGGACGAGAACTGGCGCAAGGGCTGGGACCAGGGCCGGCCGTCGTCCCCGTCCACGCCGTCCTCCCCGTCCTCGGGTGACGACGCCCCGAAGGACGCCCCGAAGGACGCCCCGCGCAAGGACGAGGGCGACGAGGGCGGCGGGGACGTCTCGGGCTGGGTACGCGGATGAGCGCCCCGTCGCGGGAGGTCACCGACAGCGGGTCCGAGCCGGTGACCCTCGACCTCGCGATCGACGCCGGGACGGTGCGCGTGCACCTCGACCCCACGCCGGAGGCGTCCGTCGGCGCCAGGGTCGAGGCCGACCCCGACGCGCCGCCCGGCTGGGTGCGCGGACTCTCCGGGCTGCTCGGCTTCCTCGGGGCCGACCGCACGCCCCTGTCGCCGGAGGAGCGCGCCGCCGCGGCCGTCGCCGCCACCACCCTCGAGTGGGACGCCGACACCCGGCGCATCACCGTGCGGGGGCCGCGCGACCTCGCACTGCGGGGCATCCCGCTCGCCGTCACCGTGCGGGCGCCGCAGGACAGCACCCTGCGCCTGCGCGCCGGCGCCGCCCGCCTGTACGTCGAGGGGCGCGCCGACGAGGTGTCGGTGCACGGCACCGGGGAGATCCGGCTCGACGAGGTCACCGGGCGCACGGAGCTGCGCTGCGGTGCCGGCGAGGTTCGGATCGACCGGCTCGCGGGCCCGCTGCGCATGACCGGCGGCGCCGGGGGCGTGCGCGTCGACCACGTCCTCGCGCCCGCCGAGATCACCACCGGGGCCGGGCGCATCCGGCTCGGCGAGGTCCGCGCCGACGTCGCCGTCCGCGCGGCCGCCGGGGACGTCGCGGTGACCGACGCCCTGTCCGGCGACCTCGAGCTCGGCACCGGCGTGGGCTCGCTGCGGATCGGCGTGCACGCGGGCGTCGACGCCCGGGTCGCCCTGAACGCCGCCGTCGGACGGGTGCGCAGCGAGCTGCCGGTGCGCGCGGACCGTCCGGAGGCACCGACGGGCGATCCGCTGAGCATCCGCGCCCGCACCGGGGCAGGCGACGTCACCGTCGCGACGGCCGGCACCCCGGCGCTGACCGCGGCGTCGTGAACCCCGGGCCCCGCGCCCCGATGCCGAGCGAAGGGCCCCTTCGGTCGACTAGTTCGACCGAAGGGGCCCTTCGCTCATCACGGTCCGGGGCGCCGGGTTCCGGCGAACGGCGCCCCTCGCCGCTCTAGTCGAGCGAAGGGGCCCTTCGGTCGGAACGAGGGGGCGAGCCCTAGTCCGAGCGCGCCCCGGTGAGGGTCGCGCCGAGCACGTCGTGGTTGAGCTGCGCGATCGAGGCCAGCGGGATGCCCTTCGGGCACACCTCGTGGCAGGCGCCGACGTTGGTGCAGCCACCGAAGTCGAGCTCGTCCTGCTTGGCGAGCATGTTCATCGCCCGCGTCGCCCGCTCGGGCTGGCCCTGCGGGAGCAGGCCCAGGTGGGTCACCTTCGCGGCGGTGAACAGCATCGAGCTGCCGTTCGGGCACGCCGCCACGCAGGCGCCGCAGCCGATGCAGGTGGCGGCGTCGAACGCGTCGTCCGCCGAGACCTTGTCCACCGGGATCGCGTGCGCCTCGGGCGCCGAGCCGGTGTTGACCGAGATGTAGCCGCCGGCCTTGATGATCTCGTCGAAGGCGCTCCGGTCGGTGACGAGGTCCTTGATGACCGGGAACGCCCGCGCCCGCCACGGCTCGATGTCGATCGTGTCGCCGTCGTTGAAGTGCCGCATGTGGAGCTGGCACGTGGTGGTGTTCTTCTGCGGGCCGTGCGCGGTGCCGTTGATGACCATCGCGCACGAGCCGCAGATGCCCTCGCGGCAGTCGTGGTCGAACGACACCGGGTCCTTGTCGTCGAGCATGAGCTTCTCGTTGAGCACATCGAGCATCTCGAGGAACGACATGTCCGGCTCGACGTCGTCGAGGGTGTACTTCTGCATCTTGCCCTTGGCGTCGGGCGACGCCTGACGCCAGATGCGCAGGGTGAGCTTCACTGTGGTGACTCCACTACTTGTAGCTGCGCTGGCTCGGGTGGACGTAGGAGAACTCGAGGTCCTCCTTGTGGAGCACGGGGCGCTGGTGGTCCCCGCCGTACTCCCAGGCCGCGACGTACGAGAAGTTGTCGTCGTCGCGCTCGGCCTCGCCGTCCTCGGTCTGGTGCTCGACGCGGAAGTGCCCGCCGCACGACTCCTCGCGGTGCAGCGCGTCGAGGCACATGAGTTCGGCGAGCTCCATGAAGTCGGCGACCCGGCCGGCCTTCTCGAGCGACTGGTTGAACCCGTCGCCCGTGCCGACGATCTTCACGTCGCGCCAGAACTCCTCGCGCAGCGAGGGGATCCGGTCGAGGGCCTTCTCCAGGCCCTCCTTGCTGCGGGCCATGCCGCACTGGTCCCACACGAGCTGGCCGAGCTCGCGGTGGAACGAGTCGACGGTGCGGTGCCCGTTCGCCGAGAGCAGCTTGTCGATGCGCTCGCGGGTCGACTCGACGGCCTCGCGGACGTCGGGGTGGTCCTCGGGGACGGGGTCGAACGGCGCGTCGGCGAGGTAGTCGGCGACGGTCGTCGGCAGCACGAAGTAGCCGTCGGAGAGGCCCTGCATCAGCGCCGACGCGCCGAGGCGGTTGGCCCCGTGGTCGGAGAAGTTGGCCTCGCCGCCGACGAACAGGCCCGGGATGGTCGAGCGCAGGTCGTAGTCGACCCACAGCCCGCCCATCGTATAGTGGATCGCCGGGTAGATGCGCATCGGGACCTCGTAGGGGTCGTCCCCGGTGATGCGCTGGTACATCTCGAACAGGTTCCCGTACTTCGCCTCGACCGCCGACCGGCCCAGCCGCTCGATGGCGTCGGAGAAGTCCAGGTAGACGCCCAGCCCGCCGGGGCCGACACCGTGCTCCGCGTCGCACATGTTCTTCGCGGCGCGCGAGGCGATGTCGCGCGGGACCAGGTTGCCGAACGCCGGGTACTGGCGCTCGAGGTAGTAGTCCCGCTCGTCCTCCGGGATCTCGTTCGGCGGACGGTCGTCGCCGCGCTCCTTCGGCACCCACACGCGGCCGTCGTTGCGCAGCGACTCCGACATCAGCGTCAGCTTCGACTGGTACTCGCCGGACACCGGGATGCACGTCGGGTGGATCTGGGTGTAGCAGGGGTTCGCGAACAGCGCGCCCCGCTTGTGCGCCCGCCACGCGGCCGTGACGTTCGAGCCCTTGGCGTTCGTCGACAGGTAGAAGACGTTGCCGTAGCCGCCCGAGCAGAGGATGACGACGTCAGCGAGGTGCGTGTCGATCTCGCCGGTGAACAGGTTGCGCGTGACGATCCCGCGCGCCCGCCCGTCGACGACGATGAGGTCGAGCATCTCGGTGCGCGGGTGCATCTCGACGGTGCCGGCGGCGACCTGGCGCTCGAGGGCCTGGTAGGCGCCGAGCAGCAGCTGCTGGCCCGTCTGTCCGCGGGCGTAGAACGTGCGGGAGACCTGGGTGCCGCCGAACGAGCGCGTGTCGAGCAGGCCCGAGTACTCGCGGGCGAACGGCACGCCCTGCGCCACGCACTGGTCGATGATGTTGAGGCTGACCTCGGCCAGGCGGTGGACGTTCGACTCGCGGGAGCGGAAGTCGCCGCCCTTGATCGTGTCGTAGAACAGCCGGTGGACCGAGTCGCCGTCGTAGCGGTAGTTCTTGGCGGCGTTGATCCCGCCCTGGGCGGCGATCGAGTGCGCGCGCCGCGGGCTGTCCTGGAAGCAGAACGACTTGACGTGGTAGCCGGCCTCGCCCAACGTCGCTGCGGCGGCGCCACCGGCCAGCCCGGTGCCGACGACGATGACGCTCATCTTGCGGCGGTTCGCCGGGTTGACCAGGCGCGCGGAGAACTTGCGGTCGCTCCACCGGTCGCCGATCGGGCTGTCCGGGGCGCGCGAGTCGCCGATCGGGTCGCCGACGACGTAGCGGCCCTCGCCCTGGGTGGCCGTGGGCTCCTGCTGCAGCTCAGACATGTGTCATCCCACCAAACCGAACATCACGGACAGCGGCACGATCGCGAAACCGATGGTGATCACCGCCGCCACGACGAAGGAGAAGGTCTTGAGCGCGTTCTGCTTGAGCGCGCTGTTCTGGCCGAACGTCTGGATGGCCGACCAGAGGCCGTGCCGGATGTGGAAGCCCAGCGCGACGACGGCGAGCACGTAGAACAGCGCCACGTACCAGCGGTCGAAGCTCGCGACGAGCTTCATGTAGGCGCTCTCGTCACCCCCGAGGGGGTTCACCGTCCCCGTCGTGAGGTCGAGGATGTGCCAGATCACGAACAGCGCGATGATCACCCCGCCCCAGCGCATCGTGCGGGCCGCGTAGCTGCCCTGCCAGCTCTGCCGGTGCTGGTACCCGATCGGTCGCGCCTTCCTCGCCCGCGACCAGAGCGAGAACGCCGCCCACATGTGCAGCACGACGCTGACCGTGAGGACGAGGCGGATGATCCAGAGCACGCCCTCGTACCCGAAGATCGCCTCGCCGATCTCGCGCAGGTGCTGCGAGTAGGCGTCGAAGGCCTGGATCCCGAAGAAGATCTTCAGGTTCCCGATCATGTGGGCGGTGACGTAGAGCAGGAAGATGCCCCCGGTCACGGCCATGACCGACTTCTTGCCGACGGAGGTGCCCCACGTCCTCGACACGATGTTGCGCTGCGGGGTGATGACCACGTGAGGACGGTAAGTCGGCGACACCCGGAGCGCTAATGCATGCAACACGGTCATGCCATAGCGTGAAGCTATGGCGATGACCATCAAACAGCTCAGCTACTTCCTCGCTGTGGTGGACACCGGCCGATTCACGCAGGCAGCGGCGCTGTGCCGCGTCGCCCAGCCCACGCTGAGCAAACAGATCCGCAGTCTCGAGGACGACCTGGGCGAGACCTTGCTCACGCGCGGTCACGACAACGTCACACCGACGGCGGCGGGCGAGGCCCTGCTCCCCCTCGCGCGGCGGATCGTCGCCGACTCCGAGACGGCGCGGATGGAGATCGCCGAGCTCGCCGGGCTGCGCCGGGGACGCCTGCGGCTCGGTGCGACGCCCAGCCTGTGCGTGAGCGTGGTCGCCGACGTGCTGGAGGTCTTCCACGGCCGCTACCCGGGTATCGCGATCCAGGTCTCCGAGGGCGGCTCGCAGGACCTCGTCGCCGACCTCCAGCGCGGCCAGCTGGACGTCGCGCTCGTCATCGACCGGACCGACCCGGGCGGCGACCTCGCGCTGACCCCGGTGCTGCGCGAGGAGCTCGTGGTGGTCGCGGCGCGCAGCGGTCCCGACCTCGGCGAGCACATCGGCATCGCCGAGCTCGCCCACCACCCGCTCGTCGTCAACCGGCCCGGCTACGAGCTGCGGGAGGTGACGCTCGCGGCCTGCGCAGCCGCCGGCGTGACGCCGCGGATCGCCGTCGAGGGCGGGGAGATGGACGCCCTGCTGCGCATGGTCGAGCGCGGCCTCGGCGTGGCGATCGTCCCGAGCCTCGTGCTGGCCGGGCACCCGTCCCTGCGCGCCACCCGCCTCGACGGCGGCGCGTGGAGCCACCGCACCATCTCGCTCGCCCACCGCACCGACGTCGCCCCCACCCGCGCCGCCCAGGCCTTCCGCGAGGACCTGCTCGCCGTGCTCGCCCGCACCTCACGCACCGGGCTGCTGCCGCCCGGGGTGCGCTACGTCCACCCCCCGACCTTGACCGCCTGAGCCAGCGCCGCCGCGAGGTCCCCGCCGCCGTCGACCAGCACGCCCTCGAGGCCGAGCCACGCGGCCATCGTCGCGAGCTCCGCGGCGAGCTCCGCGGCCACCCGCGGCTCGCCGGGATGACCGGCACCGTCCTCCAGGAACGCGCCCGGCACCCGCAGCACGCCCAGGGCGCGGTCGGCCTTGAGGTCGACGCGGGCGACCAGCCGCCCGTCGAGCAGGAACGGGAAGACGTAGTAGCCGTGGGTGCGCTTCTCGGCGGGCGTGTAGATGCCGATGCGGTAGTGGAAGTCGAACAGGCGCAGCGTGCGGGCCCGGAACCAGATCAGCGGGTCGAACGGCGCCAGCAGCGCGCGCCCGGCGATCCGGCGCGGGACGCGGAGGTCCGGCGTCCGGTAGGCGGGCGCGGACCAGCCCTCGACCTGGACCGGCACCAGCTCCCCGGCGTCGACCAGCTCCGCCACCGCCGCCTGGCTCTCCGTCGGCGGGAGCCGGTGGTAGTCGCGGAGGTCGGGCTCGGTGGCGACGCCGTACACCTCTGCGGCGCGGCGGATCAGCTCGCGCATCGACTCGTCGCGGGCCGGATCGCGGGCGTGGACCTCGGGCGGGAGCACCCGCTCGGTGAGCTCGTAGGCGCGCCGGAAGCCCCGCCGCGTGCCCGTGGTGAGCTCGCCGATCGCGAAGAGGTGCTCGCAGGCGACCTTGATGTCCGAACGCTGCCACCACCCGCCGTACGCCCGCGCCCTCCGGTCGCCCCCGTCGCCCAGCACGCGCTCGACCCCGCCGGCCTCGAGCGGACCGTGCTCGGCGATCGCGGCGGTGACGGCGTCGAGGACGTCGGCCCGGTGCTCCAGCGCGCTGCCGAGCCAGCGGCTCTCCCGCGCCGCGTTGTCGCGCATCCGCCAGCGGAACAGCGGCCACGCGTCGATCGGCAGCAGGCTGGCCTCGTGGACCCAGAACTCCACCATCGTGCGGCGCCGGGCCTGCGCCGGCGTCTGCGGCCAGGCGAGCGCGTCGAGGGTGTCGCGGTCGTAGGGGCCGAGGCGGGAGAACAGCGGCGCGTAGTGCGCCCGCACCGCGACGTTGACCGAGTCGAGCTGGAGCAGCCCCAGCCGCTCGACCTCCGCCGCGAGCGTGCGCCGCGCCGGCTGCCCGCGCCGCGCCGCGCCGCCGAACCCCTGCGCGGCCACGGCCGCGCGCCGGGCCTGCGCCGCCGACATGGTGTCCACGTCCCGATCCTGCCCCAGACCCCCGACAACCTCGGGAGAGCGCGGAAGAAACCGGCGCGCACCGGCGTTGACCTGGGAGAACAGCGTGAGGAGGACCCATGGTCGGGGACCGTGTGGAGATCGTCGTCGACGCCGGTGGCGCGACGCGGACGTGGGAGGTCGAGGCGACCAGGGCCGGGCGGCGCGTGGACATCGCGCACGGCCGCGGCGTGGTCGAGGTCAGCGAGGTGACGCGCGGCGGGACGCCGGTGCGCACCGCGCGGTTCATGGCGTCGCGGGTGCTCGCGCTCGTGGAGCACCCGGCCGGGCAGGCCCGTCTCGCCGACGACGAACCCGTGGCGCTCCCCCTGCCGCGACCCGCATAGACCGGGAGTGACGGGCCGGGCGCGGACGGCGATCGTGCTGGTCAGGGCGTCGCCGCTGGCCCAGGATCCCGTCTGTGGCCCCCTCCGTCCCGGACATGATCACCGCCGCCCGCCGGCCCGCCGGCGCGGTGCTCGACCACATCGGTCCGGGCAGCCAGATCGTCGTCAACTCGTTCAACGGTGAGCCCGCGACGGTGCTGGACGCCCTCGAGGCCGCGGGCGACCGCCTCGACGGCGTGCGGCTGCACCAGATGCTCGCCCCGCGCCAGCGCCCCTCGATCGAGGGCAAGGTGCCGGGGCTGCGCCACGTGTCGTGGTTCCTCTCCCCCGCGACCCGCGACGCCTTCCGCGCCGGGCACTGCGACCTCGTCCCGAACAACTTCAGCGACGTCCCGCGCCTGCTGCGCCGGGCCGCCGCCCCGGACCTCGTGATCGCCTCGGTGTCACCGCCGGACCGGCACGGCTACTTCTCGCTCGGCACCGACGCCACCTACACCGCGGCGTTCATCGGCGAGGTGCCGTTCTTCGTCGAGGTCAACGCGCAGATGCCGCGCACCTTCGGCGGCAACCAGCTCCACGTCAGCGACGTCGTCGGCTGGTGCGAGGCCGACCGTCCCCTGGTGGTGCCGCCGAGCCCCGGGGTGACCGACCGCGACCGGGCGATCGCCGGGTTCGTCGCCGAGCGCATCCCCGACGGCGCGACCCTGCAGATCGGGATCGGGGCGGTCCCGGACATGGTGCTGGCCGCCCTCGGCGACCACCGCGAGCTGGGCGTGCACACCGAGGTCTTCGGCACCGGCTTCGTCGACCTCGTCGAGGCGGGCGTCATCACCGGGACCCGCAAGGCCACCCACCGCGGCAAGATCATCACGACGGCGAGCCTGGGCACGCAGCGCCTCTACGACTTCGTCGCCGACAACCCCGGCGTCGAGTTCCACCCCGTCGACTACACCAACGACCCGTGGAACGTCGCCCGCGAGCCGCACTTCCGCGCGGTCAACGCGACCCTCGAGGTCGACTTCCTCGGGCAGTGCGCCTCGGAGTCGCTGGGCAGCTCGTACTTCTCGTCCTCGGGCGGCCAGCCCGACTACGCGCGCGGCGCGATCATGTCCGAGCACGGCGCCGCGTTCATCGTGCTGCACGCCGCGACCCACGACGACACCGTCTCGCGGATCGTCCCGCAGCTGCAGCCGGGTGCCGCGGTGACGACCTTCAAGAACATCGTCGACCACGTCGTCACCGAGTACGGGGTCGCCGAGCTACGCGGCGCGACGATCGCCGAGCGCACCCGGCGCCTCATCGCGATCGCGCACCCGAGCTTCCGCGACGAGCTCACCGCCCAGGCCACGACGTTGGGCTACCTGTGAGCGTGCCGCCGATCCCGCTGAGCACCGAGGACCGCGCCATCCTCGACCTCGAGTGCGCCACCGTCGTCGGCCACGTCCTGCACGGGGCGATCCTCGACGGCCCGCCCGTGACCGCCGCCGAGGTCCGCGCCCGGATCGCCGCGCGCCTGCCGGTCGCGCCCGAGCTGCGCTACCGGCTCACCGAGCTCCCCGAGGGGCCCGCGTGGACGCCCGCCGCGGACCTGGACCTCGCGCAGCACGTCGTCGACGGCCCGGAGGGTCCGGACGGCCCCTACGGCCACGACGCGCTGTGCGCGCTGGTGGCCGCACGGTTCGCCCAGCACCTCGACCGGTCCCGCCCCCTGTGGTCGATGGACGTGGCCCCGCTCGCGGACGGCGGCACCGCCCTGCTCTGGCGGGTCCACCACGCCCTCGCCGACGGCGCGACGATGACGCGCCTGTCGCACACCGTGCTCTACGACGACGAGCCCCCCGCGCCGGCACCCGCCACGGTCCACGCCGACCACGAACGCCGCCGGGCCCACCTCGCCGGCGTCATCGCGCGCGAGTTCACCGTCGGCCGCGCGCACTCGCCGTTCGACGGCGAGATCTCGACCCGGCGCGGTGTCGCGTTCGTCGACACCGACCTCGCCGCGCTGCACGCGGTCGCCCGCGCGGCCGGGGCGACCGTCAACGACGCGTTCCTCGCCGTGCTGGCCGGTGCGCTGCGTCGCTGGGTCGACCACCACGCGGGCACGGTGACCGATCTGCGCGTCCGCGTGCCGGTGAGCCTGCCGCGCGAGGACCCGTCCGCGGGCAACCGCGACTCGGCGTTCGACCTCCCGCTGCCGCTGCACGTCACCGACCCGCTCGAGCGCCTGCGCGCCGTGCACGCGCTGACGACGGCCCGCAAGGACGCCCGCGACGCCGCGCTCCTCGACGACCTGCTGCACCGCGTGGCCGCGGTGTCACCGCCCCTGCGCCGCGTGTGCGATCGCCTCCGGGCGACCGCCCGCGCGTTCACCGTCAGCGTGTCGAACGTGCCCGGCCCCCGGACGCCGGTCGCGGTGCTCGGCCGCCGGGTCCGCGCGACGTGGCCCCTCGCCGAGATCGGGTTCCACCACGCGCTGCGGGTCACCGCGGCATCGATGGTCGACGTGCTCACGTTCGGCGTGTGCGTCGACCCGGGTCTCGTCCCGGACCTCGACGTGCTCGCCGACGGCCTGCGCGCCGAGGCCGACCTGCTGACCGAGGCCGCTCAGACGAGCCCGGCGAGCCGCGCGGCGACCTCGCGGTAGCGGCTCACCGGGACGAGGTGGATGCCGTCGACGCCCGCGTCGCGCAGGGCGAGAGCGTGCTCGACGGCCGGGTCGACGCCGGCGTCCGCGTCGTCCTCCAGCGCCTCGACGAGGTGGTCCGGCAGGTCGAGGTCCATGCCCTCGGCGACACCGCGGGCCATGCGCGGGCCGGTCGGCACGAGGACGCCGGCGCGGACGGGCGGCACCAGGTCCGCGTGCCGCGCGCGCCAGTCGCTGACCGCCGCCAGGGAGAACGTCGGCGCGAGCCACACGACGTCGGCGTCGCGCTTCCACGCCGGCAGGTCGCGGCCGGGCGCCGCGACCACCCCGATCCGGAGGTCGACCTCCTGCTCCGCCGCGAACGCCCGGGCCTCCCGCAGCATCGCGCCGACCGTCAGCGGGCCGTCCTCGGCGAGCTGGTCGGGCCGGTCGCCGCGCAGCAGCAGCACCTCGTGCACGCCGAGGGCGAGCAGGCCCAGCAGGTCGCGGCGCAGGCCGAGGGTGTTGCGGTCGCGCGCGTTGAGCACCGCCACCACCTCGTGCCCGCGCCGGCGGACCTCGGCGGCCACGACCAGCCCGGCCACCGCCGCGCGCCCCGTCGCGTTGTCGGGCACGAGGAAGCGGGCGGCGACGGGCGCGAGCGCGTCGAGCTGGCGACCGATCGGGTCGAGGTCCGGGCGGTGCGGGACGTCCAGCTCGGCGGTGATCTCGAGGGTCATGCGACCTCGGTCAGCGCTCCACTGTCGACGTCGTAGACGAACCCGCGCACGGCGTCGGTGTGCACCAGGAACGGGCTGGAGCGCACGGCGGCGAGCGAGTCGCGGACGTCCTGCTCGGTGTCCGGGAACGTCCCGGGCAGCCAGGACGGCTTCTGCCCGGTCTCGGCCTCGAGCTCGGCGACGAAGTCGTCGTCGGTGAAGGTCGCCATCCCGCACTTCGTGTGGTGCAGCAGCACCACCTCGCGGGTCTGCAGCTTGCGCTGGCTGACGGCGAGCGAGCGCAGGACGTCGTCGGTGACGACGCCGCCCGCGTTGCGGATGACGTGCGCCTCGCCGTCGCCGAGGCCCAGCACGCGGTAGACGTCGAGGCGGGCGTCCATGCAGGCCACGACGGCCACCCCGCGCGAGGGCGGCCCGGGCAGCCCGGACCTGTCGAAGCCCGCCGCGAAGCTCTTGTTGGCCGCCAGCATGTCGTCGGTCGCCGTCATGCCCCCGATCCTGGCGAGACTGCCCCCGGTCCGCATCGTGTCGTGATCCGGATCCCTAGGCTCTGCGGCATGGCGCTCGCCTCCGTCCGCCTCGCCGCCGCCGAGGACGCCGCGGCCGTCGCGCACGTCCAGCGCACGGTGTGGACCTCCGCCTACGCCGACCTGCTCCCGCCCGGCGCGGTGGAGGGGTTCGACGCCGACGCGGTCGCCGCGGGGTGGGCCGGCCCGATCGCCGCGGGCGCCGTGTGGGTCGCGACCGAGGGCGACGCGCTGGTCGGCTTCTGTGCCGCCGGGCCGGCGTCGCCCGACGACCTCGTCGACGCCGCGGGCGCCGTCCCGGAGGACGCCGCCTCCGTGGCGGCGGTGGCGGCGCTGCTCGTGGAGCCCCGCTGGGGTCGCCGCGGGCACGGAGGGCGCCTGCTGGTCGAGGCGGCCGGCGGTCTGCGGGCCGGCGGGGCGACGCGCGCGATCGCGTGGGTACCGGAGCGCGACGCCGCCTCGCGCCGCTTCTACGAGCGGGCCGGCTGGGATCCCGACGGCACGGTGCGCACCCTCGACGCCGGCGGGCGGCCGCTGCGCGAGATCCGGGTGGCGGGCACGCTCGACCTGGAGTTCCGCCCGGAACCCTCGCTCGACGACCTGGATCTCCCGCTGCTGTCCTGAGGAGCGTTCATGCTGATCGTCTACGGCTTCACCCGCGTCGCGGTCGTCGTGCGCCGCTGGTTCGAGATCTCCCCCGAGGCGGTGATGGAGCACGGCGCCCGCGTCGAGCTGCGCCTGCTCACCCCGCAGGAGCACCGGGGCAGCGAGTCGGCCGCGCAGCGCACCGTCGTCGACGAGGCGTTCTGGCGCGCCGACCTGTTCAACCGGCTCGACCGGCCCGCCGACGCGTGGTCGGCGGCCCACTTCCACCCGTTCTTCGACGGTGACGAGCCCTCCGACCGCGTCTTCTCGACCGAGCTCACGGCCGACCCGTGGGGCTGGCTCGCCGCACAGCTCGCCGACGTCGGCGCCCGGCTCGAGGGCGCCGGGCTCGATCCGTCCCTCGCCGCCGACGACGCCGACGAGGTCCGGGCGGCCGTCCCGCAGATCGTGGCCGCCGCCCGCACCTTCGGCCCGGAGGACCGGATGTCGCGCGACGAGGACTTCCGCCTCACCAAGGACGCCGCGGAGCGGGTGCGCCGGATGATCACGTTGATCGACCCCGGGAAGGTCGACCACGACTACCTGCGGCCCTGGATCGACCAGGCCCCACCGCGCGGAGGTCGGTAGGGAGCGCGACGCAGGAGCGCTGACTACCGCATCTCCTTGCGCGACAACTCAGTCGAGGTCCAGGAAGGCGTCGAGACCCACCGTCAGGCCCGGGTGCTCCGCGACCTTCCGGCACGCCAGCAGCACGCCCGGCATGAACGAGCTGCGGTGCAGCGAGTCGTGGCGGATCGTGAACGTCTCGCCCTCGGTGCCCAGCAGGACCTCCTGGTGCGCGACCAGACCCGCCATGCGCACCGCGTGCACGGGGATGCCGTCGACCGTGGCGCCGCGGGCGCCGTCGGGGTCGTGGGTGGTCGCGTCCGGACCCGGCCCGAGGCCGGCCTCGGCGCGGGCCGCGGCGATCATCTGCGCCGTGCGCGTCGCCGTGCCCGAGGGGGCGTCGGCCTTGCGGGGGTGGTGCAGCTCGACGACCTCGACCGAGTCGAAGAACCGGGCCGCCTGCGCCGCGAAACGCATCATCAGCACCGCGCCGATACCGAAGTTCGGCACGACGAGCACGCCCTGACCGGGCTGCAGGCGCCCCCGGACCTCGTCCAGCAGCTCGTGGCCCACGCCGCTCGTGCCGACGACGACGTGCCGACCCGCGTCGACGCACCAGCGCAGGTTGTCCGCCACCGCGGAGGGGTGGGTGAAGTCGACGACGACGTCGGCGGCACGCAGGGCCTCGCGATCGTCGCCGATGTCAACCGACGCGACGAGCTCGAGATCCTCCGCGCCCTCGACCGCGGCGCACGCCTCGGAGCCCATGCGCCCGTGCGCGCCGAGCACCCCCACCGTGATCACTCGGAGATCATCTCCCGCACCTCGTCCGGCAGCTCGTCGACGTCACCGTA
The DNA here is from genome assembly GCF_037400275.1 of Actinomycetospora aeridis. Lineage (NCBI taxonomy): Bacteria > Bacillati > Actinomycetota > Actinomycetes > Pseudonocardiales > Pseudonocardiaceae > Actinomycetospora > Actinomycetospora aeridis. The sequence continues at coordinate 18,280 of NZ_JBBEGL010000009.1, forward strand.
GGGGCCGACGACGGCGGCCGTGCGGGGCCCGGTGAGCAGCGACGACGCCAGCGCCGCCACGTCGTCGGCCCCGACGGCGTCGATACGCTCGAGCGTGGTCGTGAGGTCGGTGGCCCGGTCGAGCCCGCCGTGGTCGAGCTCGCGGCGCCCGAGGCGCGTCATCCGGGACGAGGTGTCCTCGAGGCCCAGCACCAGCTCGCCGCGCAGCTGGCCCCGCGCGCGGGTGAGCTCGGCGTCGGTGATGCCGTGGGCGGCGAGGTCGCCGAGCTCGTCGCGGACGACCGTCGCGGCGGCGCCGAGACGCTCCGGGGCGCACCCGACGTAGACCGCGAGGGTGCCGGTGTCGGCGTAGCCCGTGGTCGACGAGTACACCGAGTACGCCAGGCCCCGCTGCTCGCGGACCTGCTGGAACAGCCGCGAGCTCATCCCGCCGCCGAGCACGGTGGAGAGCACCTGCAGCGCGGGCCACCGCTCGTCGGCGCGGGCCAGCGAGGGGACGCCGAGCATGAGGTGGGCCTGCTCGGTGTCCTCGTCGCGCACCGAGAGGCGGTCCGCCGGGACCGCGGGGGCGGCGCCGACCACCCGGTGCCACGGCGCGACCGGCCCGTCCAGCCGGGACCCGTACGCCTCGGCCACCGCGGCCAGCACGTCGGCGTGCGCGACGTTGCCGGCCACGGCGAGCACCGAGCGGGACGGGACGTAGTGACGGGCGTGGAAGTCGGCGAGCCGGTCGCGGGTCATGCCCGTCACCGACTCCTCCGTGCCGATCACCGGCAGGCCGAGCGGGTGCGCCCCGAAGATCATCGCGTCGAAGTCGTCGGCGAGCAGGTCCTCGGGGTCCTCGTCGCGTCCGGCGATCTCGGAGAGCACGACGTCGCGCTCGAGCTCGACGTCCGCACCGGCCATCACGGCGTCGAGCACCACGTCGCCGAGCACGTCGACCGCGAGCGGCATGTCGCGGTCGAGGACGTGGGCGTAGAAGCAGGTGTGCTCCTTGCCCGTGAAGGCGTTGAGGTCGCCGCCGACGGCGTCGATCTCCTCCGCGATCGCCCGGGCCGAGCGGCGCCGCGTGCCCTTGAACAGCAGGTGCTCGAGGAAGTGCGCGGCACCGTGCGTGGCGGGTCCGAGGGCCGGCTCGTCGCGCGAGCCGACCTCGACCCACAGCCCCACCGACGCCGAGCGGGCGCCGGCGACGTGCTCGGTGACCACCCGCAGACCCCCGGGGAGCACGGAACGTGCGACCCCGGGGGCGGGGTGGGTCGTCGCGGCGGTCGCCGTGGTGGACGGAGCCGTCACGCGGAGGACGAACCCCCGATGGCGCCGGTGACCGCGCCGGAGGTGGCGGGAGCGGCGGTCTCGGCGGCCCCGTCGGTGGCGGGGGTCTCGGCGGCCTCGGCGGCCGCGTCCTCCTCCTTGACCGGGATGAGGCTGATCTTGCCGCGGTTGTCGATGTCGGTGATCTCGACGCGCAGCTTGTCGCCGACGTTGACGACGTCCTCGACCTTGCCGATGCGCTTGCCGCCGCCCAGCTTCGAGATGTGGACGAGGCCGTCGCGGCCCGGCAGCAGCGAGACGAACGCGCCGAACGCCGCGGTCTTGACGACCGTGCCGAGGAAGCGCTCCCCGATCTTCGGCAGCTGCGGGTTGGCGATGGCGTTGATCCTGTCGATCGCGGCCTGGGCGCTCGGCCCGTCGGCCGCACCGACGTAGATCGTGCCGTCGTCCTCGATGGAGATGTCGGCGCCGGTCTCCTCGGTGATCGAGTTGATCATCTTGCCCTTCGGCCCGATGACCTCGCCGATCTTGTCGACCGGGACCTTCACCGTCGTGATCCGCGGCGCGAACTCGCTCATCTCGTCGGGCGCGTCGATGGCCTCGGCCATGACGTCGAGGATCGCGAGGCGGGCCCCGCGGGCCTGGGTCAGCGCCCGGCCGAGCACCTCGGACGGGATGCCGTCGAGCTTGGTGTCGAGCTGCAGGGCCGTCACGAAGTCCTTCGTGCCGGCGACCTTGAAGTCCATGTCACCGAACGCGTCCTCGGCGCCGAGGATGTCGGTGAGCGCGACGAAGGTCTCCTTGCCGTCGACCTCGCCGGAGACGAGGCCCATGGCGATGCCGGCCACCGGCGCCTTGAGCGGCACACCGGCGTTGAGCAGCGACATCGTCGAGGCGCAGACCGAGCCCATCGAGGTCGAGCCGTTGGAGCCCAGCGCCTCGGAGACCTGGCGGATCGCGTAGGGGAACTCCTCGCGCGTCGGCAGGACGGGCACGAGCGCCCGCTCGGCCAGCGCGCCGTGGCCGATCTCGCGGCGCTTCGGCGAGCCCACGCGACCGGTCTCGCCGGTGGAGAACGGCGGGAAGTTGTAGTGGTGCATGTAGCGCTTCGTCGTCTCCGGGGTGAGGGAGTCGATCGACTGCTCCATGCGCAGCATGTTCAGCGTGGTGACGCCCAGGATCTGGGTCTCGCCGCGCTCGAACAGGGCCGAGCCGTGGGCCCGCGGGATCACCTCGACCTCGGCCGCCAGCGGACGGATGTCCGTGGTGCCGCGGCCGTCGATGCGGAAGCCGTCGGAGAGGATCCGCTGGCGGACCGTCTTCTTGGTCAGCGAGCGGAACGCCTCGCCGATCTCCTTCTCGCGGCCCTCGAACTTGCCGGACAGCTCGGTGACCAGGCGGTCCTTGATGGCGTCCTGGGCCTCGTCGCGGTCCTGCTTGCCGGTGATCGAGAAGGTGTCGTCGAGGTCGGAGCCGACCGCGCTCTCGACCGCCGAGTACACGTCGTCCTGGTACGCCGGGAAGGTCGGGTAGTCCTTCGTCGTCACACCGGTCGCGGTGTAGAGCTCCTTCTGCGCCTCGCAGAGGGTGCGGATGAACGGTTTGGCCGCCTCCATGCCCTGCGCGACGATCTCCTCGGTGGGCGCCTGGGCGCCCTCGCCGATGAGCTTCCACGCGTGGTCGGTGGCTTCGGCCTCGACCATCGCGATGGCGACGTCGGAGCCGTCGGCGGTCACCGAGCCGGCGATGACCATGTCGAAGACGGCGCTCTCGAGCTGCTCCCAGGTCGGGAACGCGACCCACTGCCCGTTGATGAGCGCCACGCGGGTGGCCCCGATCGGGCCGTCGAACGGCAGGCCCGAGATCTGCGTCGACGCCGAGGCGGCGTTGATCGCGAGGACGTCGTAGGGGTCCTTCGGGTCCAGGCTCTGGACCGTGATGACGACCTGGACCTCGTTGCGCAGGCCGCCGGTGAAGGTCGGGCGCAGCGGGCGGTCGATGAGCCGGCAGGTGAGGATCGCGTCCGTCGACGGGCGGCCCTCGCGCCGGAAGAACGAGCCGGGGATCCGGCCCGCGGCGTACATGCGCTCCTCGACGTCGACCGTGAGCGGGAAGAAGTCGAAGTTGTCCTTCGGCCGCTTCGACGCGGTCGTCGCGGAGAGCAGCATCGTGTCGTCGTCCAGGTAGGCGACGACGGCGCCGGCCGCCTGGCGGGCCAGACGGCCCGTCTCGAAGCGGACGGTGCGGGTGCCGTGGGCACCGTTGTCCAGGACCGCGGTGGTCTCGTGGACACCCGAGTCTGTGTCGGTCATGCGGGGGTTCTCCTCTGCGGGGCCCTACCGCACCCCGACCACGGCGGTCACGCCACGCGGCCGGTCTTCGATCGAAGCCCGGGGACGCCCAGAGGAGTGCTCTGTCGTCCCAGGGCCACTACCGAGGACCGGACGACGCGCGGGCAGCCCGGTGACGTGGCGGGTGGCGGCGGGGCCGGATAAGGGTTCTGCGCACGCCACCGCGCCGGCCGGCGTCTCGGCCGGTCGGCGCGGTGGGTGCGCGGGGTTCAGGGGTGCTCCGTCCGGAGGCTCAGCGACGCAGCCCCAGCCGCTCGATGAGCGAGCGGTAGCGGGCGACGTCGACGGAGGCGACGTACTTCAGCAGGCGACGACGACGGCCCACCAGCAGCAGCAGTCCGCGGCGGGAGTGGTGGTCGTGCTTGTGCATCTTCAGGTGCTCGGTGAGCCGCACGATGCGCTGCGTGAGCAGCGCGACCTGCGCCTCGGGCGACCCGGTGTCCGTCTCGTGGACCCCGTACTCGGTGAGGGTCGCCTTCTTCTGCTCGGTGGTCAGTGCCACGGGGTGGTGCTCCAGTCTGCTGTGAGTCGGTGCCGTGAGCATTGGGCGCCGACCTTCCTCACCCCGTCGGCGGGGAAGGATACGGACGACGCACTCGCGGGGGCCGATCGCGAGGAGGACCACCCGCCGCCCGGCCACCACGGACCGCAGCCAGGCGAAACAACTCCCAGTGTACCGACGGGTCCGACGCCCCCGTCAGCGGCCCGGCCGGGGCGACTCGACGCTCGCCGCCTGCCGCAGGAGGCCCGCGAGCGACGGGAAGCCGCGGTCCAGGGTGTCCGCGGCCCGGGCCAGCTCCTCGGGCCCGGCGACCGTCCGGAGCACGTCGTACGAGCTCGGGGCGCGTGGTTCGGCGGCCCGGACCTCGGCGAGCAGGCCCTCCACATAGGCGGGGTCGACAGGGTCGGCGGGCTCGGCGACCGGCCGCTGGGCCACCGCCTGCTCCAGCATCAGCAGCCGGCCGAACACCGCGGGCGTCCCGATCTTGACGCGGCGGCCGCTCATGAGCTGCGAGAGCATCGGCGAGCTGACCCCCAGCGCCCCGGCCAGCGCCGCCTGCGAGACGTCGAGCGCGCCCAGGAGCCGGCGCAGCCGGTCGCCCAGCGGCTCGCCGTAGAAGCGGCGCTGCAGCTCGCGGTTGCGGCGCACCGTCTCCGCGCTCTCCGATCGGCCCACGCGGCGAGCGTCGCAGCCGGAGCGGCGCGGTGGTGGCCGTTCGGGGCAAGTCCGAGGCCGTCAGAGACCGAGGACCTCGCGGGTGCGCGCGACGTCGTCGTCCATCGCCGCGATGAGCTCCTCGATCCCGTCGAAGCGGTCCATCCCGCGCAGCCGCTCCACGAAGTCGACGCCCACCCGCGCGCCGTAGAGGTCCTCGTCGGCATCGAGGACGTACGCCTCGACCGTGCGCTGCCGCCCGGAGAACGTCGGGTTGGTGCCCACCGACGTCGCGGCGGGCCGGACCTCGCCGCGGTGGTGGAACCAGCACGCGTACACCCCGTCGGCGGGGATCGCCGCGTGCTCGCCGCAGTCGACGTTGGCCGTCGGGTAGCCCAGCTCGCGGCCACGCTGGTCGCCGCGGACGACGACGCCCTCGAGCCGGTGCGGGCGCCCCAGGGCCTCGGCGGCCGCGCGGACGTCGCCGGCCGCGATGCTCGCGCGGATGTAGGTCGAGGAGAACGTGACCGTGGAGCTGCTGGCGGCGGCGCCCAGGGGCTCGGTGACGAGGTCCACGCCCTCGGCGGCGAAGCCGAAGCGCTGCCCGAGGCGTTCGAGCTCGGCGACGTCGCCCGCCGCCTTGTAGCCGAACGTGAAGTTGCGCCCGACGACGACCATCGCCGCGTGCAGGCGGTCCACGAGCAGCTCGTGGACGAACTCGTCGGGCGCGACCCGGGCGAGGTCGGTGGTGAACGGCAACACCCAGAAGGCGTCGACGCCCAGCTCGGCGACGAGCTCGGCGCGGCGGGTCAGCGTCGTCAACCGGGCCGGGTGTGTGCCCGGGCGCAGCACCGAGGCCGGGTGCGGGTCGAAGGTGATCAGCACCGTGGGCAGGCCGAGCTCGCGTCCGTGGGCGACCGCCCGGGCGATGAGCTGCTGGTGACCGCGGTGCACGCCGTCGAACACACCGATCGTGACGACGCACCGACCCCAGCCCGGCGGCACACCGTCGAGTCCCCGCCAGCGTTGCACGGCGCGGAGCCTACGGCCGGTGCCCGCGGGCACGCCGTGTCGGAGGGGGTGATCAGGTCCGGGGGTCAGGCGGGCGCCAGGACGAGGACCGGGCGCGCGGCGCCCCGGTCGTCGGCGACGAGCCCGACGACGTGGCCGTCGGGGCCGAAGACCCCGACGGTGCCGGTGGCCCCCGCGGCGGCCAGGGGGCGGCCGTGGGCGAGGCCGGCCGCCTCGTCGGCGTCGGCGTCGCGGCGGGGGAAGGCGGTGGCCACGGCCGTGTCGAGGTCGAGCGAGAGCGACGCCCGGCCGGCCTTCCCCGCCTCGTCGGCGAGGACCTCGAGCGTGCGGGCGTGGGCGAGCGTGAACGGCCCGACCCGGGTGCGGCGCAGCGCGGTGAGGTGCCCGCCGACGCCCAGCCCGGCGCCGAGGTCGCGGGCCAGGGCGCGCACGTAGGTGCCCGACGAGCAGTCGACGAGGACGTCGAGGTCCCGGAAGGGGCCCTCGGTGCGCGTCGCGAGGACGTCGAAGCGCCCGACGGTGACCGGGCGCGCCTCCAGCCGCACGTCCTCCCCGGCCCGGGCGCGCTCGTAGGCGCGGCGGCCGTCGACCTTGATCGCCGAGACGCTGCTCGGGACCTGGGCGATGTCGCCGGTGAGCGCGGCGACGCCGTCGGTGATCGCCTCGTCGGCGAGGTGGGCGGTGTCGACCGGCTCACCGAGGGGCTCCCCCTCGGCGTCGTCCGTGCCGGTCGCGAGGCCGAGTCGGATGGTCGCGAGGTAGCTCTTGGTGTCGAGGGCGAGGTGGCCGAGCAGCTTCGTCGCCCGCTCGATGCCCAGCACCAGCACGCCGGTGGCCATCGGGTCGAGCGTGCCGGCGTGCCCGACCTTGCGCGTGCCCATCAGGCGCCGCGCGCGCCCCACCACGTCGTGCGAGGTCCACCCCGCGGGCTTGTCGACCACCAGCAGCCCCGGCGGCGGGGGTTCGCGCCGCTCACCACGTCCCGACACGGCGGACCATGATGCCCGCCTCTCCCACCCCGCCCCGCACCGTCCCGGCAGGCATGCTGGAGAGGTGACCATCCCGACGCGCACCGACGTCCTCGTCGTGGGCGCCGGCCCCGCCGGGTCGGCCGCCGCGGCGTGGGCCGCCGACGCCGGCCACGACGTCGTCCTCGCCGACGCCGCCGTCTTCCCCCGCGACAAGGCCTGCGGCGACGGCCTGACGCCCCGCGCGATCGCGGAGCTCGAGCACCTCGGCCTCGGCGCGTGGGTCCGCGGCCGCGGGACGAACCGGGGCCTGCGGGCCGCCGGGTTCGGCCAGCTGCTGGAGCTCCCCTGGCCCGGCGGGTCCCTGCCTGCCCACGGCGGAGCGGTCGCGCGGACCGAGCTGGACGCCCGCATCCGCACGGTCGCCCTGGAGAAGGGGGCCCGACCGGTGGAGGGCGCTCGCGCGGTGGACGTCGAGCGCTCCGGGGACGAGGTCACCGGGGTCGTGTTCACCACGGCCGACGGGGAGTCCACGACCATCGGGTGCCGCCGCCTCGTCGTCGCCGACGGGGCGCGCTCGACGCTGGGCCGGGTGCTCGGGCGGGAGTGGCACCGCGAGACCGCGTACGGCGTCGCGGCCCGCGGCTACGTGCGCTCGGGCCGCCACGACGACGAGTGGATCTCGTCGCACCTGGAGCTGCGGGGCACCGAGAACGAGGTGCTCTCCGGCTACGGCTGGGTGTTCCCCCTGCACGACGGGCACGTCAACATCGGCGTCGGCACCCTGGCCACCGAGTCGCGGCCCGCGAACGTGCGGCTGCGGTCGCTGATCGCGCACTACGCCGACCAGCGCCGCGACGACTGGCAGCTCGAGGGCGAGGTGCGCGACGTCGCCTCGGCGCTGCTGCCGATGGGCGGCGCCGTCTCGGGCGTCGCGGGGCGCAACTGGGCGCTCGTCGGCGACGCCGCCGGGCTCGTCAACCCGCTCAACGGCGAGGGCATCGACTACGGCCTGGAGAGCGGGCGGACCGTCGCGGGCCTGCTGGACACCGACGACGACCTGTCCCTCGCCTGGCCCGCGACCCTGCGCCGCCACTACGGCTCGGCGTTCTCGATCGCCCGGCGCCTGGCCACGCTGCTGACCATGCCGCGCCTGCTGCCCCTCGCCGGGCCGGTGGGCATGCGCTCGCGCGCGCTGATGACCGTGGCCCTGCGCGTGATGGGCAACCTCGTCACCGAGCAGGACGCCGACCTCGTCGCCCGGGCCTGGCGGGCGGCCGGGCGCGCGTCGCTGCGGGTCGACGAGCTGCCCCCGTTCCCCGCCGCCGACCTGCGCCGCCCGGTCGTCGCGGGCTGACGGCGTCACGCCCGGCTCCGCAGGACCGGGTCGGACGGGGGACGCGCCCGGGGGACGGCGATCAACGGCTCAGGGGGCCGTGGCACGTCGTCGGCGCCGTGCCGCCAGACCGGGGTGACCGCGAGCCACGGCGTGCTGCCCGCCGGACCCGCGTAGGGCACACCCAGCCAGCCGCTGGTGACGGCGGTGACGGGGTCGCCGGTCCAGACGAGCACGAGATGGCGGAGCTCCTCGGGGCGGTCGTCGGCGGCAGACACCAGGCGGGGCCACCACGTCTGGCCGCTCTGGTGCTCGACGTCGGGTTCGTAGTGCTTCGCGTTGTCCTCGGCGGCGGACCGGCGCACGTCGCTGGCGAGATCCCAGCGCGTCCCCTCCCAGTCGAGCGCGCCGGCCTTCATGATCAGCACCTCGAGCCCGTCGACCACCAGGACCAGGGCCTGCTGCCGCGAGGTGAGCAGCACGCCCCGCTCGGCCCAGGCGTGCCGGTCCTCGCGCAGGAGCAGCGTGCGGATGTTCTCCGACGCCGTGATGCCCAGCGACGTCGCGGTGTCGCCCGCGACCACGGGATCGAACCGGTCGACGTTCGCCTCCCACACGCGCGCGACGGTGCGCTCGACCAGACCGGCGAGCCCGCTCGCGCGCAGCCGCGCCAGCGCGTCCTCGAGCCACCCCGCCGCCTGCGCGTCCCACTCCATGACGTCAGGGAAGCAGGGACCCCCGACAGTCAGGCCTCACCGAGGACCCGGCGCACGAGAGGCGCGTTGCGCAGGCCGACCGGCCCGATGATCATGCGGAACGTGCCGCTCGCACGGCGTCGGCGGCGGCTCCGGGTGATCAGGGCGTGCTCGCCATCAAGGGCTCGAAGCGGCGGTAGGCGTCGAGATCGCGGAAGTGCCGGGCGTAGAGGTCGCCGCCCGACTCCAGGGGGCCCAGGGCGGGGGCGACGTCGACGACGCGCACGAGCGAGAGCTCGATCGTCTCGCCGAACTGGTTCACGACAGCTCCCTCCTGCGCCCGGGCGTGGGCGAGCGCGGCCTGCCGGGCGCCGGCCTCGTCGCCCGCGCGCACGTCGGCGAGGTCCTCGCGGTAGTGCGTCTCGTAGTCCGGGGCGTCGCTGGTCGAGCGGAACACCAGGATCGCCACCCACGGGTCCGTGCTGGTCACGGGGACGACCTTCGCAGTGCCGCCGGGGCTGTCCTCCGGGTTTCCTCCGACCTTCCTCAGGTGCCCGTGACCGCCCAGGCGTCCCCGCGCACGCGCAGGCCCACCGCGACGGCGCGGGCGACGATGAAGAGCGTGAGCCCCGCCCAGATGCCGACGAGGCCCCAGCCGAAGACCAGCGAGAGCCAGATGGTCGGCAGGAACACGGCCACCGCCGAGCCGACGGTGATCCGCCGCAGGTACGCCGCGTCGCCGGCGCCGAGCAGGACCCCGTCGAGCGCGAACACGTAGGCCGCGACCGGCTGGAGCGCGACGAAGAACCACCACGCCTGGGGGACGACGTCGCGCACGGCCGCGTCGGGGGTGAAGACCGCGGGCAGGACGCCGGCGGTCACCGCGAACACGACACCGGCGACGGCACCCAGCACGAGGCCGTAGCGGGTGACCCGCCCGCTCACCCGCCGCGCCGTGCCGACCGACGCCGCGCCCAGCGCCGCCCCCACCAGCGACTGCGCGGCGATCGCCAACGCGTCCAGCACGGTGACCATGAACGTCCAGAGCTGCAGGACGATCTGGTGGGCGGCCACCGACTCCGCCCCGAAGCGCGCGGCGACCGCGGTCGCCGAGAGGAAGCACGCCTGGAACGCGGCGCTGCGCAGCAGGAGGTCACGCCCGAGGCCGAACTGGGCGCGCATGTCCGCGGGGACCGGGCGCAGCGAGACCCGTTCGCGGACGAGCGCGCCGACGAACAGGAGGCCGACGACGGCCTGGGCGCCCACGTTCGCCCAGGCCGAGCCCTCGAGGCCCAGCTCGGGGAAGGGCCCGACGCCGTAGACGAGCAGCGGGCACACGATCGCCGAGAGCCCGTTGCCGGCGAGCACCACGACGATCGGTCGGCGCGTGTCCTGCACGCCGCGCATCCAGCCGTGGCCGGCGAGGGCGACGAGGATGCCCGGCGCGCCCCAGACGGCGATGCGCAGCCAGCCGGTGGCGGCGTCGGCGACCTCTCCCCCGCCGCCGAGCAGGTCGGCGAGCCAGGGCGCGAGGAGCCACAGGGTCGCGATGACGACCGCCCCGGCACCGAGGGCGATCCACGTCGCGGCGACGCCCTCGCGGACGGCGGCGGCCCGGTCGCCGGCGCCGTGGTGGCGGGCGGCGCGCGCCGTGGTGCCGTAGGCGAGGAACGTCCCGAGGCCGGCGATCTGGGCGAGCACCACCCCGCCGACCGCCAGCCCGGCCAGCGGCACCGCGCCCAGGTGCCCCACGACCGCGGTGTCGACCAGCAGGTAGAGCGGCTCGGCGACGAGGACGACGAGCGCCGACGACGCGAGCGCGAGGACCCGCCGCGCGCCGGGGTCGTCGTCGTCGGGACGGGCGCCGGCGCGCGTGCGCCGGAATCGAGTGCGTGGCATTACGGACACTCAATGTCTGCAGCGCCACGCCGCTGACACACGCTCACCCCAGCAGGGGCGCGTCGGCGAGGGCGTGGCGGACGCGGTCGAGGATCGCCGGGGCGTCGCCGTCGACCGTGAAGCCCGAGGCGTGGCGGTGTCCCCCGCCGCCGAGGGCCGAGGCCGCCGCGGCGACGTCGAGGCGCCCTTTCGAGCGCATGTTCGCCGTCCAGCGCCGGTCGCCGACCTGCTTGAGCACCACCGCCACCTCCGCCTCCGCCGTGGTGCGCAGGACGTCGATGACGCTCTCGATCTCCTCCTGGCGCCCCACGTCGATGTGGTCGCGGGCGATCACGGCGTGCACGAGCCCGAGGCCGCGGGCCTCGTCGACCTCGAGGCGGGCGGTGGCGAGCACCGCCGAGAGCATCGAGAGCCACGAGAACGGGTGGGTGTCGAGCAGCGGGCGCGTGACGGCCTCCGCGTCGACGCCCGCGACGAGCAGCCGCGCCGCCATCGCGTGGGTGTCGGGGGACGCCGCGCGGAAGTTGCGGGTGTCGGTGACGAGCCCCGCGTAGAGGCAACGGGCCGTCGGGAGGTCGACGGGGGCGCCCATGGCGTCGAGCAGGTGCAGCACCATCACGGCGGTCGCCTCGGCCGCCGGGTCGACGTAGTAGAAGGTCCCGAACCCGGAGTTCGAGATGTGGTGGTCGATCACCAGCGTCGTGCCCGCCGTCTCGGCGCGGTCGGCGAGGGTGCCCAGACGGTCGACGCTGCCGGTGTCGAGCACGACGAGGAGCTCGGGCCGGTGCACCACGCGGTGGTGGGGGACGACGAGCCCCGCGACGTCGAGGTCACGCAGCGACTCGGCGGGGTGCTCGGGCGCGCCGAACGACACCTGGACCTGCGCGCCGCGCCGGTGCAGCGCGAGCCCGAGCGCCAGGGCACTGCCCAGCGCGTCGGCGTCCGGGTTGACGTGGGCGAGCAGCACCACCTGACGTGCCCCGGTGAGCAGGCCCACCGCCGCACCGAGGTCGATCGGCCGGCTCGCCACGTCCCGGCTCTCGGCCGCCACCATCGCGGGTGCGCTCCCCTCGTGTCGCGCCGGAGCTGCGCGCCCGACGCCGTCACCGTACGGAGTCGGGGTCAGCCCGTCGACCGCGCGCTGTGATCGGTGTCGGGGGAAGGCTCCTCCTCCTCGTCCCCGACGGGCACGTCGTCGAGGTCCTCCGGATCCTCGTCGTCCTCGCGCGGCTTGCGGTACGGGTCGGCCTCGCCGGCGTAGGAGGCGCCGACGGCGAGCGTCGCGACCTCCGCGTCGGCGCGGCGGACGCCCTCGAGCAGCTCGTCGAGGCGCGCGGCGCCTTCCGGCACGGCGTCCGGGACGAACTCGAGGCTCGGCGTGAACCGCACCCCGGTCTGGCGCCCGACGGCGGTGCGCAGCACGCCGCGGGCGCTGGCGAGGGCGGCGGCCGAGCCGGCGCGCTCGGCGTCGTCGCCGTAGACGGTGTAGAAGACCGTGGCCTCGCGGAGGTCGGCGGTCACGCGGGTGTCGGTGATCGTCACCATCGCCAGGCGCGGGTCCTTGACCTCGTGCTCCAGCGTCGAGGCGACGATCTGGGAGATCCGCTTGGCGAGCCTGCGGGCCCGTGGCGCGTCGGCCATGGCGGGGGCTCCTTCAGTAGGAGAGGGATCCGTCGTCGTGCGGGCCCAGCCAGCGGGTCCGCGCGGAGAGCACCTGGAACTCGGGGTGGGCGGCCACCAGGCGCTCGCAGTGGTCGAGCACGTCGGTGACGTGCTCGGGGTCGGCCGCGACCGCCGCGACCCCGATGAGGGCGCGGCGGTGCAGGTCGAGATGACCGGCCTCCGCGACCGACACCGCGTACTTCCGCTTGAGCTCGGCGACGACGGGCCGCACCACGGAGCGCTTCTCCTTGATGGACCCGACGGCACCGAGCAGCAGGTCGAGCTCGAGGGCGCCGACGTACATCCGTCAGCGCCCCCGAGCTCCGACGAACGACCTCACTCGCGCGGCTTCTCCCGCATCTCGTAGGTCATGATCTTGTCGTCGACCTTGATGTCGTTGAACGACCCGAGCGTCAGACCGCACTCGTAGCCGTCGCGGACCTCGGTCGCGTCGTCCTTGAACCTCTTCAGCGAGTTCACCGTGAGGCTCTCGGCGACGACCGCACCGTCGCGGACCAGGCGCGCCTTGGCGTTGCGCCGGATGATCCCGTCGGTGACCAGGCATCCGGCGATGGTGCCGACACGCGAGGAGCGGAAGACCTCGCGCACCTCCGCGGTGCCGAGCTCCACCTCCTCGTAGATCGGCTTGAGCATGCCCTTGAGGGCCTGCTCGATCTCGTCGATCGCCTGGTAGATGACCGAGTAGTAGCGGATGTCGATGCCCTCGCGGGTGGCCAGCTCCGTGGCCTTGCCCTCGGCCCGGACGTTGAAGCCCAGGACGATGACGTCGGAGGCGATCGCGAGGTTGATGTCGCCCTCGGTGATCGCACCGACGCCGCGGTGCAGCACCCGCAGCTGGACCTCCTCGCCCACGTCGATCTTCATCAGCGCGTCCTCGAGAGCCTCGACGGTTCCCGAGTTGTCACCCTTGATGATCAGGTTGAGCTCGTTGGTCTCCTTCAGCGCGGCGTCGAGGTCCTCGAGCGACACGCGCTTGCGGCGGCTCGCCAGCTGGGCGTTGCGCTCGCGCGCACGCCGCCGGTCGGCGATCTGCCGGGCCACGCGGTCCTCGTCGACGACGAGGAACGTGTCACCCGCGCCGGGCACCGAGGTGAACCCGATGACCTGCACCGGACGGGAGGGCAGCGCCTCCTTCACGTCCTCGCCGAACTCGTCGAGCATCCGCCGGACACGGCCCGACGCGTCGCCCGCGACGACCGAGTCGCCGACGCGCAGCGTGCCGCGCTGGACCAGCACCGTGGCCACCGGGCCGCGGCCGCGGTCGAGGTGGGCCTCGATCGCGACACCCTGGGCCTCCATCTCCGGGTTGGCCCGGAGGTCGAGGGAGGCGTCCGCGGTGAGCAGGACGGCCTCGAGCAGCCCCTCGATGTTGATGTTCTGACGCGCGGAGATGTCGACGAACATCGTGTCGCCGCCGAACTCCTCGGCCACGAGGTTGTACTCGGTGAGCTGCTGCCGGATCTTGGCCGGGTTGGCGCCCTCCTTGTCGATCTTGTTGACCGCCACCACGATCGGCACGTCGGCCGCCTGCGCGTGGTTGATCGCCTCGATCGTCTGGGGCATGACGCCGTCGTCGGCCGCGACCACGATCACCGCGATGTCCGTGGACTTCGCGCCACGGGCACGCATGGCGGTGAACGCCTCGTGACCCGGGGTGTCGATGAAGGTGATGGCGCGCTCGACGCCTTCCAGCTCGGTCTCGACCTGGTAGGCGCCGATGTGCTGGGTGATGCCGCCGGCCTCGCCCTCGGCCACCTTCGTCTTGCGGATGGTGTCCAGCAGGCGCGTCTTGCCGTGGTCGACGTGACCCATGATCGTGACGACCGGCGGGCGGGCCTCGAGGTCCTCGTCGTCGCCCTCGTCGGAGCCGTAGCTGATCGAGAACGACTCGAGCAGCTCGCGGTCCTCCTCCTCCGGGGAGACGACCTGGACGTCGTAGTTCATCTCGCCGCCGAGCAGCTCGAGGACGTCGTCGGACACCGACTGGGTGGCCGTGACCATCTCACCGAGGTGGAACAGCACCTGCACCAGCGAGGCCGGGTTCGCGTCGATCTTCTCCGCGAAGTCGGTCAGCGACGCACCGCGGGGCAGACGGACGGTCTCGCCCTTGCCCTTCGGCAGGCGGACGCCGCCGACCGACGGCGCCTGCATGTTGTCGAACTCCTGGCGCTTCTGCCGCTTCGACTTGCGGCCACGACGCGCGGGCCCACCGGGGCGCCCGAAGGCACCCGCGGCGCCGCCGCCACGACCACGGCCACCGGGGCCGCCGGGACGACCGCCGCCGCCACCCGGGCGGAAGCCACCGCCCGCGGGCGCGCCGCCGCCACCGGGACCACCACGACCCCCACCGGGGCCACCGCGACCCCCACCGGGACCGCCGGGGCCACCACGACCCGCACCGGGACCGCCACGGCCACCGCCGGGACCGCCGGGCCCACCGCGTCCGGGCGGACCGGACGGGCGGGACGGCATCATGCCGGGGTTCGGACGCGGGGGCATGTTGCCCGGCGTCGCGCCGCCGGTGCCGCCGGGACGCGGCGGACGGTCGCCGGACGCGGCGGCCGGACGCTCGCCGTCACGCGGCGGGCGGGGCGCGGGCGCGTCGCCGTCACGCGGCGGACGCGGGCCGCCCTGGCCCTGCCCCTGGCCCTGACCGGGCTGGGGGCGCTGCGGGCGGGGCGGGGCGCCGGAACCGACGCCGAACGGGTTGTTGCCGACGCGCGGCGACTTCGGACCGGGCTTCGGCGCGGCCGGGCGCGGCGGCACGGTCGACGTGTCGCCGCCCTGACCGCCACCCTGACCGTCGGCCGCGGCCGCCGGACGCTGCTGGGGCCCGGGGCGAGGGGCGCCGCCCTGGCCGCCACCCTGGCCGCCCTGGCCGCCGCCCTGGCGCTGGTCGGCGCCCTGGCCCTGACGCTCGCCGCCGGGACGGGGGATGCCGCCCGGACGGGGACGGTCACCACCGGGACGCGGGGCGCCCCCGGACGAGCCGGACCCACCGGGGCGCTGGCCCTGCGGGGCGGGGCGCTCGCCGGACGGGGCCGGACGCTCGTCGGCCGGGGCCGCCGGGGCTGACGAGGCGGACGCCGCCGCGGGCGCCGGACGGTCCTGGCGGTCCTGACGGTCCTGGCCGGGGCGCGGCCCGGGACGCGGGGCGCCACCGGACGAGCCGGACGAGCCCGCCGAACCGTTGCCGCCGCCCTGCGAGGGGCCGGGGCGCGGACCGGGGGTCGCGCCGGGGCGCGGGGCGCCGGACGAGCCGGACGGACCGGGACGGGGTCCACCGCCGGGGCGCGGGCCGGGCGTGGCGCCCGGACGCGGGCCGCGGCCGGAGCCGCCGCCGTTGCCGCCGGCCATGGAGTCGCGCAACTTGCGCGCGACGGGAGCCTCCACCGTCGAGGACGCCGACTTGACGAACTCGCCGAGGGACTCCAGCTGCGTGAGTACCTGCTTGCTGGTGACGCCGAGCTCCTTGGCGAGCTCGTGCACCCGGGCCTTACCTGGCACTGATCTCCTCATCCTCGAGGTCAGCGGGGGCCCGCGACCTCGTGTCTACGCCTGCGCCGTCATCGTGAGGGCTTCACGGCTGGCTCATGGGGGTCGACCTGCTTCCTCGTACGCACGCGACGGTCGTCGCGCCTGTCGTGCCCGGTGGGTGGAACGGCGGGGTCCGGAGCGAGCAGTGTGCGCAGGGCTCCGGTGTCGAGCGGCCCCGGGACGCGTAGCGCCCGGGGGAACGCCGATCGGCGCTCCGCGCGGTGCAGGCAGTCCGGGTCGGGGTGCACCCACGCACCGCGACCGGGCTTCCGATGCCGCGGGTCGGGATCGACGATCCCGTCCGCAGCCACCACTCGCAGCAGTTCCGACGCCGAGGCCCGCGAACGGCAGCCGATACAGGTGCGCACCGGGCCGTGGGCGTCTGCGTGACGATCACGTTCCGGCGCCACCCCACGACCGGGCTCGCGGGTTCGGGCCACCGGTCACTCTACCGCGCCGCTCGAGCGGTCCTCGACCCCGCCACCGGGGACCTCGACGCCGGGGGGTTCCTCCTCCACCGCCGGGGGCGGTTCGGCATCCGAGCGAATGTCGATCCGCCACCCGGTGAGACGTGCGGCGAGGCGGGCGTTCTGGCCCTCCTTGCCGATGGCCAGCGAGAGCTGGAAGTCCGGCACGACGACGCGGGCGGTGCGGGCCTTCGCGTCGACCACCGTCACCGACACGACCTTCGAGGGCGAGAGCGCGTTGCCGACGTACTCGGCCGGGTCGTCGGCCCAGTCGATGATGTCGATCTTCTCGCCGTTGAGCTCGCTCATCACGCCGCGGACGCGGGCGCCCATCGGCCCGATGCACGCGCCCTTGGCCCCGAGTCCGGCGACCTTGGACCGCACCGCGATCTTGGTGCGGTGGCCGGCCTCCCGGGCCACCGAGACGATCTCGACGTGGCCCGCCGCGATCTCGGGGACCTCGAAGGCGAACAGGCGCCGCACCAGGTTCGGGTGGGTGCGCGAGAGCGTCACCTGCACGCCCCGGGGACCGCGGTTGACCCCGACGACGTAGCAGCGGATGCGGGCGCCGTGCTCGTAGCGCTCGCCCGGCACCTGCTCGGCGGCCGGGAGGACGCCCTCGATCGAGCCGATCTCGACGACGACCACGCCGCGGGCGTTGGCCCGCGCGTCCCGCTGCACGACCCCGGCGACGACCTCGCCCTCCTTCGCGGAGAACTCGCCGTAGGTCCGCTCGTGCTCGGCGTCGCGCAGCCGCTGCACCACGATCTGACGGGCCGTCGCCGCGGCGATGCGTCCGAAGCCCTCCGGCGTGTCGTCGTACTCCCCGACGGCCTCGCCGTCCTCGCCCGTCTCGGGGACCAGCACGGCCACGTCGCCGCTCTTGCGGTCGACCTCGACGCGGGCGCGGGGGTTGTCGCCGCCGTTCTGCTTGTACGCGGTGAGCAGCGCGGTCTCGATCGCGGAGAGCACGGTCTCGAACGGGATCTCCTTGTCCCGCTCGATGGCGCGCAGCGCGGCGATGTCGACCTTCACGACCGTTCCTCCTGTCCGTCCTGCTGTCCGTCCTGCTCCCCCGTCGCCGCGGCCACGAGGGCCTCGACCTCCGAGGGCGGCGCGGGCTTGAACTCGACCTCGACCACCGCCCGGGCCACCTCGGCCAGCGGGACGTGGTGCAGCACCGGGCCGCGCGGGGTGCCCTCCGCCAGGGTCACCGTCACGCCGCCGTCCCTGCCGTCGGCGGGCTCCTGCGGGGCGCCGACCGGACCGACGCGCGCGCTGAGCGTGCTGCCGTCGGTGCGCGTGACGGCGGCCCGGCGCAGCCACGCCCGCCGCCAGTGGTGCGGGCGGGTGAGCGGTCGGTCGGTGCCGGGCGTGGTGACCTCGAGCGTGTACTCGCCCGCCGGCGTGTCGGTGCCGCCCGGCCCGCCACCCTCGTCCATCGCGTCGAACGCCTGCGACAGCTCGCGGCTCACGCCCGCGACGGCGTCGAGATCCGGCCCGGGGGCCGGCGGGTCGTGCGGACCGGGGACCTCGGCGGTGTCCACCACGACGCGCACGACCTGGCGGCGCCCGGCCGGGCGCACCTCGAGGTCGTCGAGCACGAAGCCGGCGGCCTCCACGATCTCCACGACGGTCGGGCGCAGGCGGTCGGCGGCCTGGCCGTCGCCGGACGTCCCACGGGACAACGGGGCTCCTCACGGGCGGGCCCGCCCCGGCCGGTGCGGCGCGCCCGGGTGACGATCACCGGGACGCGGGACGGGCGGGGCTGGGCGGTGCTGGCGGGCGCCGGGACGCCGGCGCGCAGTGGTCCAGCCTAGCGCTCGCCCCGCCGCGCTCCCGCCGCGTGGCGCGGCCCGCCCGGGCGGGCGGGCGGCTGGCAGACTGGCCCGCCGTGGTCGGGGATGTCGCGGTGACGCCGGACGAGGACGCCCGCGGGGTCGTGCCGCGCCGCACGGTCCTTCGGGGTGTCGGGGCGATCGTCGCCGTCACGGGACTCGTCGCCGCCGGGTGCGCGCGCGACGACGGTCCCGACGAGCTCGAGGCCCCGCTCGCCGCGGCGCGGTCCGACGCCGCGGCGGCCACGGCGGCGGCCGCCGCGTTCCCGCAGCTGGCCGCCTCGCTCACCCCGGTCGCCGACGCCCGCCGGGCGCACGCCGACGCGCTCGCGGCCGAGGTCCGCCGCGCACGCCCGGACCGGGCGACCGCGGTCGACGCCGCGACGGCACCGACGCTCCCGCCCGCACCCCCGCCGGCGAGCGCGGCCGCGGCGGTCTCCGCCCTGCGCGGCTCGCTGGGCACCGCCCGCGACGCGGCGGGCGCGCTGGCGCTGACGACGGCGTCCTACCGGTGCGGCCTGGTGACCTCGATCGCGGCGAGCTGCGCCGGGCAGGCGACGGTGCTCGCGTGACGACACCCGCCCCACCCCCGTCGCTGTCCGACGAGCTGCGCGACGCCGCGTTCGCGGCGCTGGGCACCGAGCACGCCGCGATCTGGGTCTACGGGCTCGTCTCGGCGTTCCTGCCGCCGTCCACCGCCGCCGGCGTCGCCGCGGCCTCGCTCGCCCACCGGGAGCGGCGCGACGCGGTCGTCGCCCTGCTCGCGCGCTCCGGGGAGACGCCGCCCACCGCGGCGGCGGCGTACCGCCCCCCGTCCCCCGTCACCGACGCCGCGTCGGCCGCGGCCCTCGCGGTGGTCGCCGAGGACGACGTCGCCGCGGCCTGGCGGGCCGTCGCGGAGCGCACCGAGCCCGACACGGGCGCGGAGTGGCGGCGCCTCGCGCTCGACGCCGTCACGGCGGCCGCGACGACCTCGATCACCTGGCGCGGGCTCGCCGGGGAGACACCACCGGTACCGGCGTTCCCCG
Organism: Actinomycetospora aeridis; assembly: GCF_037400275.1. Classification (NCBI taxonomy): domain Bacteria; kingdom Bacillati; phylum Actinomycetota; class Actinomycetes; order Pseudonocardiales; family Pseudonocardiaceae; genus Actinomycetospora; species Actinomycetospora aeridis. Next base: position 37,545 of record NZ_JBBEGL010000009.1, read on the forward strand.
GCGACGGCGCCGCCTCCTGAGCGACGGGCGGCGGGCCCTCAGCGCAGCGCCAGCCCCGCGCGGGAGATGCGGTCGAGGGCGTCGCCGTCGGTGAAGTCCGGGTCGATGCCGTCGGCCTCGGCGACGACGACACGGTCGCCCAGCTGCGCCGAGGCGTAGCCCTGGCCGCTCAGCGCCTGCGGGGCGCCGGGGTAGCCCCGCCCCTCGCGCAGGAGGTCCGAGACGTTGCCGGTGCCGTTGCTGTCGACGAGCGAGCGGAAGGCCGACGCCGTCGACGTGTCGGCCAGCTGCACGGTCGCCACGGCCACGACCACCTCCTGCCCTTCGGCGTTGCCCGACCACAGCGAGCGGTCGAGGTGCAGGCAGCCGCGCTCGCGCAGGAACGAGGCCGCCTGGTTGTAGGCGTGGCCCTCGCAGGAGGTGTCGGTGGTGGCGACCTGGCGGGTGTAGGTCACGCCGTCGACGACGCGCGTCGCGGACGGGTCGGCCGGCGGGTCGCCGACGTCGGCCGCGCGGCCGACGAGGAAGGCCAGCCCGAGGGCGACGAGGAAGGCCGCGACGGCGGCGACCGTCAGTCCGCGCCAGCCCCACACCCAGTCGGGCAGGCGACCGGCGCGCCCGCGCGCCTTCCGGGCGGCACGGCCGGCCCGGGCGAGGCCACCGATGCCGCCCGCGGCGCCCCGGGAGTCGCCGCCCCCGGACCGGAACGGGGCGACCGGCGGCCCGGACGATTCGGGTGCCGACGCGGGCAGCCGCCCGGTCGGCGGGAGCGACGGGCGTTCCGCCGTGCCGGCGGGCACCGCCGCACCGGCGTCCTGCACCGGGACCGGCGTCGTCTCGGGGGACGCACCCGCCTGCAGCGCCGGCGTCTCCGGGGTGAGGAAGCCCACCTCGGCGAGACGCGCCTCGTCGGGGAGGTGGTCGCCGAGCCGGAACGCGACGAGCACGCGGCGCAGGTCGGCGACGTCGATCACGCGGAAGGAGCCCACCGGCGCGGTCAGGGCGGCGCGGGTGTCGTCCTCGCCGCCGGCCTCCGCGCCGGCGGCGGGCAGGCTGGGCAGCACCCGGCGGGGTGCGGCGCTCGGCGGGTCGGGCAGGCCGAGCAGGCGGTCGAGCTCGTCGCTCGCGCCCTGCGCCGTCGGACGCTGTGTTGTCGGGTCCTGGGCCGTCGGGTCCTGGGCCGTCGGGTCGTGTGCGGTCGCGTCCTGCGCGGTCGAGGCGGCGAGCACCGGGGCCCGCCCGCCGCCGGCCGCGACCGACACGCGGGCGGCCTCGCGCTCGGCCGCGGGCAGCGGGGCCAGGCCGAGGACGCCGTCGGGACGCAGGACGACCGCGTCGAGGGGGCCGTCGGGTCCGCCCGGCAACGCCACGGCGACACCGGGGACCGGGCCGCCGCGCTCGGCCTCCTCGAGCAGGGCGCGCGCGCGTGCCACCCGCTCCGGAGCGATACCGAGACGGGGATCGGGGGCCAGCACCAGCATCCGATCCTCCACGTTCGGGGGACATGGACCGCGCTCACGGTAACCGAACGGGTCACGTTCCGATCACGACCCCCGGGGGGTGGGTCGCGTCCTGCCGCGTGCGTCGTCGGGCTACCGGGACAACCGCCGCCGCTCGCCCGTGCGGGCCACCAGCGGCACGGCGACCCGGGCGAGCCCCGGCAACGCCGCCGAGGTGCGCTGGAGGGCCGCGCGCCAGCCCGGCACCGTACGCATCGCCCGGTGCGACCCGAGCATCCCCATCCCCGCGTCGACGACCTCGTCCACCGAGAGCAGGCGGGTGCCGGTGAACAGCAGGGCCGCGCTGGGCCGGTGCGCGACGTTGCTGACCAGGGAGGTGTCGACGACGTCCGGGCACAGCGCCCGGATGCGGACCGGGCGCCGGGCGGCGGCGAGCTCGATGTCGAGCGCCTGGGTGTAGCTCAGCGCCGCGGCCTTGCTGGCGCCGTAGGTCGCGAAACCGGGCGTCGGCCCGAGCCCGGAGAGCGAGACGATGTTGAGCACGTCCCCACGGCGCATCACGTCCACCGCGGCCCGGCACCCGTGCACGACGCCGAGGGTGTTGATCTCGAAGGTCGACGTCACCTCGGCGTCGGTGGCCTCCCAGGCGGTTGCGGTCGTGAGGACGCCGGCGTTGTTGACCCACACGACGACGTCGCCCAGGTCGGCCGCGGCGAGCGCCACCGCCCGGTGGGCGGACGGGTCGCGGACGTCGAGCGGCATCGGCGTCGCGGGCCCGTCGAGCGCGTCGGCCGTGGCCTGCGCGGCGGCGGCGTCGACGTCGGTGACGACGAGGTGGTGACCGCGCGCCGAGAGCGCGGCGGCCAGGCCGGCGCCGATCCCCCGTCCCGCGCCGGTGACGACCGCGACGGTCACACGTCCCTGTCCGGAGTCGGGGTGCACGACGGGCATTCTGGACCGTCGGACCCCGCGCCTACCCTCGGCCCCGTGTTCAGCGAGGAGATCGAGGTCCGCACCGGCGACCGGGAGACCGTCCGGGACATCACCCGCGACTGCGAGGCCTTCGTCGGTGCCGCCGGATCGCCCGACGGCCTGCTGCACGTCTTCGTGCCCCACGCGACGGCCGGGGTGGCGATCATCGAGACCGGCGCGGGCAGCGACGAGGACCTGCTCGCCCAGCTGCGCGAGCTGCTGCCCGCCGACGGACGCTGGTCGCACCGCCACGGCTCGCCGGGCCACGGGCGCGACCACGTGCTGCCCGCGCTCGTGGCGCCCTCGATGTCGGTGCCGGTGATCGGGGGCCGGCTGGCGCTGGGCACCTGGCAGTCGGTGTGCCTCGTCGACACCAACGGCGACAACCCGACCCGGACGGTGCGGCTGAGTTTTCTCGGCGGCTAGGAGAGCGGGTAGCGGTGGTCAGGGCTCGCAGCTCTCCGCGAGCCCCTCGGCGCTCGTGGCGTGGTCGAGCGCCAGGGCCGCGGCCCCGTGCAGGGTCCCGTCGTCGCCGTGCACGGCGTCGCGCACCGGCACCGGGTCGTCGCGACGGAAGGCCATGAGCCCGCGCCGGTAGGCCTCGTCGAAGCCCGGCGCCGCCCGCAGCCCCCGGGCGAGCCCGCCCAGCACGACCACGTCGGGGTCGTGGACAGCCACCAGCCCGGCGACGCCCCGGGCCAGCGCCGCGGCGACCCCGCACACGGCGTGCACAGCAGCGGCGTCGCCGCCCGCGGCCCGCTCGAGCACGCCGAGCGCGTAGGAGCGGGGGTCGCCGGGCGGCGGGTCGCCGAGGCGGCGGGCCAGCGCGCGCCCGTCGACCTCCGGGCCCCAGCAGCCGGTGGCCCCGCACGAGCAGGGGCGGGCCGGGTCGCCGAAGGGCAGGTGGCCGTACTCCCCCGCCTGCCCGTGCGCCCCGAGGTGCGGCAGGCCGTCGAGCAGCAGCGCCCCGCCGAGACCGACCTCGACGGTGAGGTAGACCGCGGTGCCGGCCCCCGCGGCCGCTCCGGTGCGTGCCTCGGCGACGCCGGCGAGGGTGGCGTCGTTGCCGACGAGCAGCGGCACGGGGTCCGGGCAGCGCTCGTCCAGGGCCGCGGTCACCGGACCGAGGTCGACGGCGTCCCACGCCAGCTCGGTGGCGCGCACCAGCCCGTCGTCGGAGATCGGCGCCGGCGCCGCGAGGCCGACCGCGACCGTGCGGTGCCCGGCGGCGATGTCGCCGACGGCGGCGGCAAGGGCCGTGGCGACGCGCTGCGGGTCGCGGTCGTGGCGCGCGGTGACGATCCCGGAGACCTGCCCGTCGAGACCCGCCAGCCCGACCCGCCAGTCCTCGTGGCGCACGTCGACCGCCACCACCCGCGGCCCGTCGGGCGCCGGCTCGAGCGTGGTCGTCGGGCGGCCGCGGCCCTGCACGGGCGCGCGGTGCTCGCAGAGCCAGCCGCCCTCGCGCAGCCGCGCCACGGTCTCGGTGACCGACGCGCTGGACAGCCCGAGACGCCGGGCGAGCTCGACGCGGGTCAGGCCCGGGCTGCGCCGGACCTCCGCGAGGACCTCCGCCTTGGTGCGCCAGCGGTCGACGCGGGCGCGACCGGGCTCACGTCCCGTCTCCGTTGACGCCGTCATGCGGCTGATTATGCTCGGACCACGAGGATATAGCCACCGTCAGCAGGGAAGGACCCCTCGTGCACCTCCAGGCACCCGCCCGTCCGACGACGTGTGGGTTCACCGCCGTGCTCCTGGACATGGACGGCACCCTCGTCGACTCCGACGCCGCCGTCGAGCGCTCCTGGCGCACGTGGGCGCAGCGCTGGGACGCCGACCCCGACGCCGTCCTCGCCGCGATGACCGGGCACCCCGCCGAGAGCACCGTGCGCCGCATGCGTCCCGACCTCGACGAGGCCGGGGTCGCCGCCGCGACCCGCGACCACCTCGAGCACGAGTACGTCGACCTCGCCGACGTCGTGGCCGCACCGGGCGCGCACGACCTCGTCGCGCACCTCGACGCCACGCACACGCCGTGGGCCGTGGTGACGAGCGCCGACGCCCGCCTCGCCCGCGCCCGCCTCGGCGCGGCCGGGATCGACGCCCCGGTGATCGTGCCCCGCGACATGGTCGCCGCCGGCAAGCCCGCCCCCGACGGCTACCTCATGGCCGCCGAGTTCCTCGCCGTCGACGTCACCGACTGCCTCGTCGTCGAGGACTCCGCCGTCGGCGTCGCCGCCGGCCGGGCCGCGGGCGCGACCGTCGCCGGCCTGCGCGGCGAGCCGGCCGACATCCCCGTCGACTCCCTCGCCGACGTCGTCCCGACCCTGCTCGCCCAGGAGATCGCCCCCGGGCTCACCCAGGAGGTGACCGCGTGACCCCGCCGACCTCGACCGACGCCCCCGCGTCGACCCGGACCCGCGAGGTCGCCCGCTCCTCGCGGGTGCCCGCCGGCGTCAGCCTCGCCGCCCTGTCGCTCGGTGGCCTCGCCATCGGCACCACGGAGTTCGCCAGCATGGGCGTGCTGCCGGGGTTCGCGAGCGACCTCGGGGTCTCGGTGCCCACCGCCGGCGCCGCCATCAGCGCCTACGCGCTCGGCGTGGTCGTCGGCGCCCCGCTGATCGCCCTCGTCGGCGCGCGCTGGCCGCGCAGGCAGCTCGTGGTGGCGCTGGCGGTCTTCCTCGTCGTCGCCAACGCCCTGTCGGCGATCGCGCCGTCGTTCCTGCCGTTCGTGGGCCTGCGCTTCCTCGCCGGCCTGCCGCACGGCGCGTACTTCGGCACCGCCGCGGTGCTCGGGGCGGCGCTGGTGCCACCGGAGCGGCGCGCGCGGGCCCTCGCGACGGTGATGCTCGGGCTCACCGTCGCCAACATCATCGGCGTGCCGGCCGCGACGTGGCTGGGCGACGCCTTCGGCTGGCGCAGCGCGTACGTCGCGGTGACGGTCATCGCGCTGATCACGGTCGCGGCCGTCGTGACGCTCGTGCCGAGCCCGCCCGGCGACCGTGGCGGCAGCCTCGCCACCGAGCTCACCGCGCTGCGGCGCCCCCAGGTCTGGCTGACCCTCGGCGTCATCGCCGCGGGCTTCGGCGGCATGTTCGCCGTCTACAGCTACATCAGCCCGATCCTCACCAACCAGGCCGGCGTCTCCACCACGACGGTGCCGCTGCTGCTCGGCGCGCTGGGCATCGGCATGACCGTCGGCAACATCGCGGGCGGGCGCTTCGCCGAGAAGGCCCCGCGGGCCACGATCGCGATCGCCCTGCTCGCCTACACCGGCGTGCTGGTGGCGTTCACGGTGGCGGCGAGCAACGCGGTCGCCGCGACGGTCGGGCTGTTCGCCCTCGGCTTCGTCGGCATGTCGGCGGGCCCGGCGCTCATGGGCCGACTGATCGACTTCGCGGCCGGGGGCCCCTCGCTCGCGGCCGCGAGCTTCCACTCGGCCTTCAACGTCGCCAACGCCGTCGGCGCGGCGCTCGGCGGTGTGGTGCTCGCGGCCGGACTCGGGTGGTCGGCACCGGCCGCGGTCGGCGCGGTCCTGCCGCTGCTGGGTCTCGCCGTCCTCGGCGTGTCGATCCGCCTGGAGCGACGTCAACGGTCCAACTGACCACCTGTAGCGCTCTCCCGGAGATCACGAGCCTCGAACGGCCCAAGATCTCGCTGATTCGTCCGGACGCTCTCGCCTCTCGTGGCACTCCGTGACAATGTTCACGGCGACCGCGCCGTGGCGACTCCGGGAGAGCGACGATGACCACCTCGACGAAGAGCACCCCGGGCGTCGCCTTCACCGGCGACACCGGCCCCGTCCTGCGCACCGGCGACGCCTCGTTCGACGCCCAGCTCAACCGCTCGATGACGGCCGCGATGCGCGGCTCGGCCGACCTCGGTGAGGTCGGCGCGACCGCCGGCCGGATCACCCCCGGCGACCTCGGCTCCTGGCTGCGGGAGTGGCGTGCGACGGCCGAGGCCGTGCGCGCCGAGGGCGACGCCAGCCTGGCCGCGGGCCACCGCGTCAGCGCGCGGCGGTGCTACCTGCGGGCCGCGGAGTACCACCGGCAGTCGTTCTTCTTCGCCCGCGACGACCTGACGCGCCAGGACCTCCAGGACGCCTACACCGCGCACGTCGACGCCTTCCGCGCCGCCGCGGCACTGATGGACCACCACGTCGAGACGGTGGAGATCGAGCGCGACGGCGTCGTCGCGGCCGGCTACCTGTTCCGCCCGGCGGGGCCCGACGTCCCGCGCCCGACCGTGATCGCGCCCGCCGGGTACGACTCGACCGCCGAGGCCGGCTACCTCGACGCCGCGCTCGGCGCCCTGGAGCAGGGGTGGAACTGCCTGTCGGTCGAGGGCCCCGGGCAGGGCGGCGTGCTCTACCGGCGCGGCCTGCCGCTGCGTCCCGACTACGAGGCCGTCCTGCGCCCGGTGGTCGACGACCTCGTCGGGCGCCCGGGGGTCGACCCCGCGGCACTCGTCCTGCTCGGGCGCAGCTTCGCCGGCTACCTCGCCCCGCGCGGCGTGACCGGCGAGCCCCGCATCGCCGCGCTGGTCTGCGACCCGGGTCAGTACGACTTCGGCCAGGCCCTGCGCGGGCGCCTCGGCGACGCGGTGTGGCAGCGCCTCCAGGACGACGACCCGACGCTGGAGGCGGACCTCGCGGGGACGCTCCTCGCCGACCCGCAGCGCAGCAACGACTTCCGCTGGCGGATGGCCGCCCACGGCGTCACCACCCTCACCGACTACTTCCGGGCCCTAAGCGGGTTCTCGCTCGCCTGGCTCGCCGACCGCATCACCTGCCCGGTCCTGGTGGTGGAGCCCGAGGGCGACTTCGCCTCGACCGGCCAGGCCGAGCCGCTCGCGGCCGCGGTGGGCGGTCCCGTGACCCGCCACGCGTTCACGGCGGCCGAGGGCGCGGGCGGGCACTGCGAGGGGCTCGGGCAGTTCCGCTTCGAGCGCGTCGCCCACGACTGGATCGCCGACACGCTCGGCCGCTGACCGTGGTCGACACCCCCACCGAGGAGACGGTGACCCCGTCCCGTCACCCCCTGTGCCGCGACTCGCGTCGCGGGGTGCTCGCCCTGGTGGTCGCCGTCGTGCTCACCCTGCCCGTGGGCCTCGCCCTGAACGGCACCGCCTTCCTGACCGAGCACGTCTGGTCGGCACGCGCGATCCTCTTCCTCGTCGGCTTCGACCTCTTCGCCGTCGTCTACGCCGTGCTGACGCTGCGGACGTTCGGGCGGGTCGGCCCCGCGGAGTTCCGCGCCCGGATGCGGGCGCGGGACGCACCGAATCGGGCGGGGGTGCGCCGGCGCTCCGCGATCGGCGGCGGGCCGGCCTTCGCGGTGGAGGCCACCGTCGTGGCGCTGGCCGCGGCCCTGCTGCTCCCGCACGTCCCCGGCCTCGCCGTCGACGACCTGGTCCTGGCGCCGCTGACGCTCAGCGTCCTGTTCAGCTCCTGGGCGCTGTCGATCGTCGCCTACGCCGTGCACTACGCGCAGCGGGACATCGACGAGCCCGGCCTCGACTTCCCCGGCACGCGCACCGGCGACTTCGCCGACTACCGGTACTTCGCCCTCGCGGTCGCGACGACGTTCGGGGCGACCGACGTGAGCATCACGACGCCCACAATGCGGCGGGTCGTCAACCTGCACACCCTGCTGACCTTCGTCTACAACTCCGTGATCGTGGCCCTGCTGGCCTCGTTCCTGATCCGCTAGGAAGGCCGCAGTCCTGCGCTGATCTCGCCGACCACGTCGTCCACGGGCACCTCGCGGCGCTCGCCCGACGCGCGGTCGGTCACCTCCACGACGCCGTTCGCGAGGCCGCGGCCGACGGTGACCGTGGTGGGCATGCCGAGCAGCTCGGCGTCGGCGAACTTGACCCCGGGCGAGGCCTTGCGGTCGTCGAGCAGGACCTCGAGGCCGGCCGCGGCGATCCCGTCGGCGATCCCCGCGGCGACCTCGGCCTGCGCCGGGTCCTTGCCCGCGACGACGATGTGCACCGCGTACGGCGCGACCTCGGCCGGCCAGACGAGGCCCTTGTCGTCCGCGTGCTGCTCGGCGATCGTGGCGACGGCGCGGGTGACGCCGACGCCGTAGGAACCCATCGTCACCGTCGCGGGCTTGCCGTCCGATCCGAGCGCCGTGAGCCCGAGCGCCTCGGCGTACTTGCGGCCGAGCTGGAAGATGTGCCCCATCTCGATGCCGCGGGCAGCGACCAGGGTGCCACCGCCGTCGGGTGACGGGTCGCCCTCGCGCACCTCGGCGGCCTCGATCGTCCCGTCGGGGGTGAAGTCGCGGCCGGCGACGAGGTCGACGACGTGGCGGCCGTGCTCGTCGGCCCCGGTGACCCAGGCGGTGCCCGTGACGATCCGGGGGTCGACGAGGTAGCGCACGCCGTTCTTGGCGAGGCCGACCGGGCCGATGTAGCCCTTGGTGAGGAAGGGGTTGGCGGCGAAGTCCGCGTCCTCGAGCAGCGCTACGTCGGCGGGCGCGACCGACGCCTCGAGGCGCTTCATGTCGACCTCGCGGTCGCCGGGGACGCCGACGCCGAGCAGCGTCCACTCCTCGGCACCGGGCAGCCGGGTCTTGACCATGACGTTCTTCAGGGTGTCCGCGGCGGTGAACGTCCTGGCCCCGTTCTCGTTCGCCAGCCCGAGCCCGTTGACGTGGTCGACCAGCGTCTCGATGGTCGGGGTGTCCGGGGTGTCGTACACGACGGCCCCGGGCTTGTCGGCGACCGACTCGTCGGGCGGGGCGGGCGTCGTGACGGCCTCGACGTTCGCCGCGTAGCCCGAGGCGGGGCAGCGGACGTAGGTGTCCTCCCCGGACGCGGCGGTCGCGAGGAACTCCTCGGACTTCGACCCGCCCATCGCCCCGGACATCGCCGAGACGATCTGCGTCTCCAGCCCCAGCCGGGCGAAGATGCGCAGGTAGGCCTCGCGGTGCCGCGCGTAGGACGCGTCGAGGCCCTCGTCGGTCAGGTCGAACGAGTACGAGTCCTTCATGACGAACTCGCGGCCGCGCAGGATGCCCGCGCGGGGACGCTCCTCGTCGCGGTACTTGTTCTGGATCTGGTAGAGCGTCACCGGGAAGTCGCGGTAGGAGCTGGTCTCCCCCTTGACCATGAGGGTGAACAGCTCCTCGTGCGTGGGCCCGAGCAGGTAGTCGGCACCCTTGCGGTCCTTGAGCCGGAACAGCGCCGGGCCGTACTCGGTCCAGCGGCCGGTGGCCTCGTAGGGCTCGCGGGGCAGCAGGGCCGGGAAGTGGACCTCCTGGGCGCCGATCGCGTCCATCTCGTCGCGGATGATCGCCTCGACGCGGCCCAGGACCTTCATGCCCAGCGGCAGCCACGAGTAGATGCCCGGCGCGACCCGGCGGACGTACCCGGCGCGGGCCAGCAGCCGGTGGCTGATCACCTCGGCGTCGGCCGGATCCTCGCGCAGCGTGCGCAGGAACAGACCGGACATCCGCGTGACCCCTCGTGCCATGTTCCGAGCCTAACGACGGGCGTGGAGCGGGTTGCGCCTACCGTGCTGGGTGTGGACCCGGAGCAGGCCCGCAGGCTGATCACCGACGAGCCGTCCTACGACTGGGGCTTCGGGGAGGGACGGTCCTGCTCGCTGTGCGGGGCGAACATCGCCTACCAGGACGACCGCGACCGCCACACCCGCTGGCACCGGGCGCTCGCGGAGCTCCTGGGGCTCGGGTGGGAGGACCTGTCGCGGCAGCAGCCCGCCGACCCGGCCCTCGCCGCCGCCGTCGACGCCGTCGTGCACCCCCGGGGCCTGCGGCGTCTCTCGCGGATCGCCACGGCGAGCGAGCCGTGGCGGGCCATCCCCGACGTGCCACTCGGCGCGCACGGCACCGTGACGTTGCTGCTCGGCGCGCCGGGAGTGGTCGTGGCGCGCTCCGCCGGCGCCGGCCGCGTGGAGGTCCGCCGCGGTGTCGTGCACGTCGGCGGGCACCGCACGGCGCTCGCCGACGAGCTGCGCGCCGCCGTCGGGCACGTGCGGACGACGCTCGGGCGCGGACGGCACCGGGAGCCCGCGGTGTGCGGGGTCGTCGTGGCGCCCGACGGGCTCGAGGGCGGCGATCCGGAGCCGCCGACGGTGCTCGGTGCCTCCGCCGACGGGCTGGCCGACCGGCTCGCGCTGCTGCCCGAGGCGCTCGGGTACGGCGAGCTCGAGGCGCTCCACGACGTCGCGCGGCGGTCCACCACGTGGGGCGGGTGAGGGTCAGGCCGTCGGGCGCCCGGCGGCGATGCGCGCGATCGCCGCACCGGTCCCGGCGTCGGTGACGAGCGTGGTCGGCAGACCCGAGCGCAGCACGGCGTCGGCCGCGGCGGCCCGCTCGGGATCCGTGACCAGGACGACGACCTCGTCGACGGCCCGCAGGGCGCCCTCGTCGATGGCGAGCACGCGGCGCGCGAGGTCGACGTCGAGCACGCGACCCTCGGCGTCGAACGGGAGGGCGACCACCTCGCCCACGACCCCGCGCTCCCCGAGGGCCGCGCGCTCGTCCTCGGTGAGGACGTCGAAGACGGTCGAGTGCCCGGGGCTCCACGCCCCGACCGAGACGACCGCGATCGTGAGGTCCGCGAACCGCTCGACCGCGTCGGCGACTCCCGGCTGGGCGCGCAGCGTCCGTGCGGTCCGGTCGTCGGGCAGCACGAGCGGGGCGTAGATGGGGAAGGTCGGCCCGCCGCAGAGGGCACCGACCCGCGCGACCGTCTCCGGCGAGGTGTCCGAGCGCCACGGCAGCGAGTAGGCCCCGCAGAGCTGCACGACCGTGCAGGGCGGCAGGGTGCGCAGGGCGTCGACCGCGTCGTTGATCGTGCGCGACCAGGCCAGGCCGAGGACGTCGTCGGGACCCACCAGCTCGGTGAGCAGCTCGGCCGCCAGACCGGCCACGCGGCGACGGGCGGGTGTTGTCTCGGGTGCTGTGTCGGGTGACGCCACCAGGGCGCGGCGGAGGCCGTAGGCCGCGGCCAGCTCCTCCGACGCCGCGTGGTCGAGGTCGTCGCCCGCGGTGACCTCGATGCGGACCACGCCCTGGTCCCGGGCGGCGTCGAGCAGTCGGGCGACCGCGAAGCGGCTCATCCCGAGCTCCTGCGCGATCTCCACCTTGGTGCGCCCGAGCACGTGGAACCGGTGTGCCGCCGTCGCCGCGAGCAGTCGCCTGCTCGGACCCCAGGCGTCGTCCCTGTGTACGGCGCTGCTCATATGAGCACGGTAGCGGGTCCGACGGCGGCTCTTGACGTCGCCGCTTCGGGGCCCTGTACTCGTGAGCCGAAGGTGGATTCCAGTTCGTCTTGCTCATGTGAGCGCGAGCTGTCCGGAAGGAGACGCATGAGCACGACCGCTCCCGAGCCCGTGTCGATCACGGACGACGGGCTCGACGTCGACCCGGTCGCCTCACACCTGGTGGTCGGGCCGGACGACGGCTACGGCGGCGTGTCGTTGGTCCGGATGGCGCTGCCGTCGCGCGCCAGCACCGGCCCGGTGCGCTACGAGGACGCCGACCGGCTGGTGATCGTGCTCGAGGGCTGTGTGCGGATCGAGGTCGACGGGCGGCCGGCGGTGACGCTCGGTGCGCACGAGGTGCTGCACGTCCCGCGGGAGGCGTGGCACTGCGCGGAAGCGCTGAGGGGCGCGGCGGAGCTCCTCGTCCTCGGGACGGACGGCGCGGACGGCGCCGGTCAGCGGTAGAGGACGACGTCCGGAGCGGGGTCGGCCGCGAGGATCTCGCGGGCGGACGGCCCACCGGGCGGCAGGACCACGCCGCGCAGGACCGGGGAGGCGGCGTCGCCGGTCGACACCAGCGCGATCTCCGCGGGCGCCCCGGCCGCGGCGCCCGGGACGACCAGCAGCTTCTGCGGCAGGTTCCCGGAGCGGACCATCGTGGCGAGCCAGCCCGTCACCGCGCCCAGCTCCTCGGGCGGCAGGGGCGAGGTGGCGTCGAGGGCGAGCCCCACGTCGGGCTCCTGCAGCAGGCGCTCCCACGGCGCGAGGGTGCCGAGGACGTCGGCGGTGCCCGCCGGGACCGCGAGGACGAGCAGCTGGCGGTGCGCGCGGGTGACGGCGAGCTGCTGCCATGCCGCCCCCGCCCCGGCCGGGTCGCCGACCGGCAGCTCGAGCGCCGGGAGGGCCGACCGCCCGGTGCTGCCGAAGGATGTCGCGGTGGTCTCGGCCAGGTCGGCCGTCTGTTCCGCCGGGACGCCCGGGGTCGCGCGGACCACGACCACCCTCTGGTCGGGAGCGATCGTCGTGCCCCCGCGGGGCAGTTCCTGGGGCGTCACGGCCGCGGGCGCGGCGGCCGGGCCGGGTGCCGACGCCGCCGCCACCGGCGTCTCTGGGGCGCTCGTCGTCGTGTCCGGTGCCGGCCCCAGACCCAGCGCCGTGATCACCGCCAACGCCATCGCGATCAGTCGCGGGACGATCCACACCGCGGCGACCGCGAGGATGGCCACCAGGAAGATCATCAGGACCCGCCGACGACGGCGTTTCCGGTTGGCCTTCGCCGCGGCCCGTGCGGCCTCCTCCCGCGCCGCGGCGTCACGGGCGACGGACGGCGACACCGCCTCGCCGGGGAGCGTCGACACCCGGTCCTGCTCGGCCTTCTCCCGGGCCTCCTGGACCCGGGCCTCGCGTTCGGCCTTGTCCCGGGCGTCGCGTTCGGCCTTGTCCCGGGCGTCGCGTTCAGCCTGTTCGCGTGCTTCGCGTTCGGCCTGTTCGCGTGCTTCGCGTTCGGCCTGTTCGCGTGCTTCGCGTTCGGCCTGTTCGCGTGCTTCGCGTTCGGCCTGTTCGCGTGCTTCGCGTTCGGCCTGCTCGCGTGCTTCGCGTTCGGCCTGCTCGCGTGCTTCGCGTTCGGCCTGCTCGCGTGCTTCGCGTTCGGCCTGCTCGCGTGCTTCGCGTTCGGCCTGCTCACGCGCTTCGCGTTCGGCCTGCTCGCGGGCCTCGCGTTCGGCCTGCTCACGGGCCTCGCGTTCGGCCTGCTCGCGGGCCTCGCGTTCGGCCTGCTCACGGGCCTCGCGTTCGGCCTGCTCACGGGCCTCGCGTTCGGCCTGCTCGCGGGCCTCGCGTTCGGCCTGCTCACGGGCCTCGCGTTCGGCCTGCTCACGAGCCTCGCGCTCGGCGAGTTCGCGGGTCCCACGCCCGGTGTCGTCGAGCGAGGCTCGAGGAGCGGGCGCGAGGGTCACCTCGTCCGGGCCACCCCAGGCTTCGTCGAGCGCGATCTCGGCGTCGGTGCGACGCCACCATCGGGTGCCCACCCCCACGAGGCCACCTCCCCTCCGCCGCCGGGGCACGGGGCCTCCCACGGCGCGCGCGGCCCACGGTAGGGGGACGCCCGAGCAGATGCGGCGCGCCGCGCCATGACACGCGGAGAGGTGTTCGGCGCGCCACGCCCACGACCGGGCAGAACTCACGCTGCGTCGGCGACCCGAGACGCACCGCCCGCGACGCTTCGCACACCCCGCAGCAGCTCGTCAGAGGGGGACGTGGGGTCGGCCGCCGGGTCGGGGTGTCTGTTCGGTGTCGACGATCCAGGGCGGGGTGAACCAGGGCCGGCCGTCGATCATCTCCATCGTCCAGTGCCGGTGGTGGAGCAGCTGGTGGTGATAGCGGCACAGCAGCACCATGTTCTCCAGCGCGGTGTCACCGCGGTGCCGGTACCACTCGCGCACGTGGTGGGCTTCGCAGCGGCGGGGTGTGCGGTCGCAGCCGGGGAACGCGCATCCCCCGTCCCGGAGGTGCAGCGCGCGGCGGATCGCGTCGGTGGCGGTGCGCTGACGCCGCCCGACATCCAGCGGTTCGGATTTCGACCCGAGCACGACCGGGACGATCTCGGCGTCACAGGCCCAGCGGCGCACGGTGGCGGCATCGACGGCGTAGCCCGAGTCCAACGTCCCGAACCCGCCGTTCTGTTCGGCGAGGGCTTCGCAGAGCCAGCGGTGGTCGATGGTGACCGTGAGCAGCGCCCGCCCCGGTCCCCAGAGCCAGCCCCGCTTCGCCGGGGCCGGTGCACTGCCCCCGGGGCGGCGGGGTTCGGGGATCAACGCCCACGGCTCGTCACCACCGACAGCGTCACCAGCAGCCTCGGCGCCGGGGCCCGCGCTCTCGCGCTCGCCCGAGTCACTCGCGCCGCTCGCGTCGCCCGAGTCGCTCTCGCCCGAGTCGTTCTCGCCCGCGTTGCTCTCGCCCGCGTTGCTCTCGCCCGCGTTGCTCTCGCCCGAGTCGCTCTCCCCCGAGTCGTCAGCCGCGGCGGGCTCGCTGGCGGCGGCTTCGGCGTCTGCGGTGGTGTCGGCCTGCCCGCCGCCGGCTTCGGTGGCGAGCCCGTGGGGGCGGCAGGCGTCGCGGACCAGCTCGTGCAACGCCTCCATCTGCCGCCGCGCCAACGGACGCTGATCCTCCGCACCCGCCGGGGCGGAGAGCACAGCGATCACGTTGACGAACGCCTCGGCATCCATCGGATCGTGCATCGCACCCTTCAACACCAACGACCCGTCCCGGCGGCGCACCACCAGCAACTCGTCGCGGGAAGCCCCGCCCTCCGGTGGGGCCGCGCCGTCCGGGTCGCAGCGGTCGATGATCTGCTTGGCAAGCTTGTCCAGCATGTGCGGCGCCATCGCCTGCGCGGCCTGGGCCAGCGACGCCTCGATCACCACCAGATCCGGCAACGACGGCGCCGCCACCCCCGACCGCCCCGACAGCCCCGCCAGCCCGGCCAGCTTCCGCATCGTCTCCCGGATGATCTTCACGTGTCCCGGGTCGATCAACCCCGCCTGCAGCGCGTCGCCAGTGGCCGGCAACCGCGCCGGCAACGGCTCTCCCGCCATGCTCCGGCGTGGGCACACGTCCTGGGCCTCGGCGACCAACCGTTTCGCCTCCGTCTGGCCGAGGTGGTCGCGATCGGCGATCAGCCCGTGGGTGGTGCGGTACCCGGCCCGGGCGGCCACACCCGACTCGTCGAGCTCGGCGATGGCTTCGAGGCGCTGGTAGTACCCCCGGCGGTGAGCGCGCACGGCAGCGTCAGCGCGGTCCAGGACCTCCCGCTCGACACCACCCACCCGTTCGCCCATGTGTTCGAATCTAGCCCCGACCCCCGACAGTCCCAGGCGGTTCCGGACAACTCCCACAAGATTCTTTCGACGAGTTTCCGCGAGTTCGGCGACCGGCACGAACCGCATGCCTTGCGGCCTGTTGATCATGCCGAACGTGCCGCTCGCCCCGCCGCGCAGGCGCAGCGATTCCGGCGGAAGGCGCCCCTCGCCGGTCTATCCGACCGAAGGTGCCCTTCGCTCACAACCTCGGTGACCGGGCTCCACCCTCGCTCCCTGAGCGACGCCCCGATTCCGGCGAAAGGCGCCCCTCCCCGGTCTAGCCGAGCCAAGGTGCCCTTCGCTCAGAACCCCAGCGCCGGCCAGCGTGATTCCGGCGAGGGGCGCCCCTCGCCGGTCTATCCGAACGAAGGTGCCCTTCGCTCAGAACCCCAGCACCGCGGCAAACCCCGGCGGTGGGCGAGCTCAGGCCAGCCCGAGCACCGCGAGCGTGGTCCGGGCCGCGTCGCCGCCCTCGGACTCCGCGAGGTCGAGCGCGCCGGGGACGTCGAGATCGTCGAGCAGTCGCACCAGCACGGCCTCGCTCGCCGCCTCGCCACCACCGGCGTGGCGCGCCGCGGCGGCGTAGAGCCGCTCGAGGCGCGCGGCGGCGTCGTCGAGGGCGCCGCGGGTGACGTCCCACGGCTCCGCCCAGTGGCGGTCGAGCAGCAGCAGGCGCACCGCGGCGGCGGGGTGGGTCTCGAGCAGCTCGCCGACGAGCAGCAGGTTCCCCGCCGACTTGGCCATCTTCTCGCCGTCGACGCGCACCGTCCCGACGTGTAGGCGTGCCCGCGCGAAGGGCGCGACGCCGGTGACGGCCTCGGCCATTGCGGCCTGGGTGGTGTGGTGCGGGTGGCGCAGGTCGGCGCCGCCGACGTGCAGGTCGACGGCGGGACCGAGCACGGTGAGCGCCATCGCCGCGCACTCGGCGTGCCAGCCCGGGCGCCCGTCGCCCCACGGGCTCGGCCAGGCCGCCTCGCCGGGCTGGGCCGGGCGCCAGACGAGGGCGTCGGCCGGTTCGTCGGCGTCGGGCCAGGGCGCCTCGGCCGAGGTGTCGTCGCCCGCGGGTTCCACCGCGGGCAGCCCGGACGCCCGGAACAGCACCGCACCGTCCCGCTCGTAGGCCGCACTGCGCTCGAGCAGCGCCGCGGCCAGGGCGACGACGCCGTCGACGTGGTTGTGGGCGCGCGGCTCGTGGGTCGGCGGGCGCACGCCGAGCGCGGCCATGTCGTGGTCGAAGCGGAACTGCCCGACCGCGGCGAAGCTGTCGAACCGCGCCCCCGCCCGCTCGGCCGCGGCGTCGAGCACGTCGTCGACGTCGGTGACGTTGCGGCAGCTCACCACCTCGGTGCCGACGCGCCGCAGCACGCGGGCCGCGACGTCGGCCCACACGAAGGTCGAGGCGTGACCGAGGTGGGTCGTGTCGTAGGGCGTGATGCCGCAGACGTAGGCCCGGGCGCGTCCCACCAGCGGCAGGGGCGCGCCGGCGAGGCGCAGCGACGGGGTGGTCAACGGGTCCTCCCGGTGCGCTGGGCCGCCCGACGCCACTGCACCATCCGCCCGAGACCGGGGATGGCGAGCAGGAGCATCCCGGCGATCGCGGCGAACAGCAGCCAGATGCCGAGCGGCAGGGTCGCCTCCAGACCCAGGAACACGACGCGCGCCGGGTCGAGGTTCTGGAGGATGAAGATCAGCAGGAACACGAGCACCACGGCGCCGAGGATCAGCCCGATCCAGGCGCCCCCGATCCGCGTCCGTCCCGGCGACGTCCGGACGCGCGGGCGCGCCGCGGCCGCCCCGTCGGGGACCGTCGGGTGCTCCACGGGTCCGGCCGCCGGCACCCCGCCCGCCGGTGTCGTCGGGTGGTCCACGGGCCCCGCCGACGACCGGACCGAGGACCCGTCCCGGGCCGCGTCCAGCTCGGCCCGTGACACCGCCCCCGACCCGGGCGTGGTCGGCCCGTCGGCGGGCGACGGGGCGCCGTACCGGGGCTGCTCGCTCATGACCGCCATCCTCGCGCGTCCCGACCCCGCGCGTGAGCCCCGAGGCGGGCGGCACGCCGGACGCGCGACACATCCAGAAGCAATGCTGCTGGCGAACAGACGAAGCATGTCTTCGACGTATGGTTCGCCGCCCGCCAGGCTCGTCCCATGACGACCTTCGTGCTCGTGCCCGGGATGTGCCACGGCGGCTGGTGCTTCGACGACCTCGCCGCCGACCTGCGCGCCGCGGGCCACCGGGTCCGGGCCCTCACTCTGACCTCCGTCGGCGACCCCGCCACCCCGCCCGACCCCGCGGTCGACCTCGAGACCCACGTCACCGACGTCGTCCGGGCCCTCGACGCGAGCGACGGGCCGGTGGTGCTCGCCGGCCACAGCTACGGCGGCCTGCCGATGACCGTCGCCGCCGACCGCCGTCCCGACCGCGTCGACGCGCTGGTCTACCTCGACGCCTTCGTGCCGCGCGACGGCGACACCGCCCGGACGATGACCGACGACCGCGAGCGCGCCTGGTACGACGAGGGCCGCCCGACCGGCCTCGTCCCGACGCTGCCGTTCTTCGACGCGCGGGCCACCGACCACCCGCTCGCGACCCTCGAGCAGCCCGCCGCGCTCACCCGCGGACTCGAGTGCTTCGGCAAGCGGGTCTACGTCTACGCGAAGGACTGGGGCGAGCTGACCTCACCGTTCGTCGGCACCCTGGCACGCCTGCGCAACGACCCCGCGTGGTCGGTCCACGAGCTCGACTCCGCCCACAACCTCATGCGCGACGTCCCCGGCGAGCTCCGCGACATCCTGCTGGACGCGGCAGGGTGACGGCGCCGGCGTGCGCTCAGCGCGCGACGGCCACCGTCACGCCCCGCCCGCGCTGCTTGGGCACGACGAGCTCGCCCCCGCCCCGCTCACGGGCGGCGAGCAGCGCGGCCGCCTCGGCGACGCTGCCGGTGCCGGTGAGGCGCCGGACGACAGCCGAGGGGGTCGGGACGTCGACGGTGTCGAGCACGGCCGCGGGGTAGGTCCGCAGGGTCCGGCCGGCGGCGAGCTCGAGCACAGCGGGCTCGGCGCCGCGGGTGTCGATGGTGGCGACGACGTCGACGCCCGCCAGGCCGAGGTCGTCGACGGCCTCCTGCAGGTGCTCGAGGGGTGTCCCGGGCTCGATGCCCACGCCCAGGACGGTTACAGCGGGCACGGTCACGCCGGCTTCAGGTGCCGCAGCCACCGCCCGACGCCCGAGGGTCGGCCCGCGGGGTGGGTGTGCAGGTAGGAGGCGTGGACGCCGCCCGCGACGAACCCCTCCGGCTCGGCGCCCGCCCAGCGCCACGCCGCCGGGGCGCCGGCGCGGGGGGTCGTCACGGTGCGGTGGAACTCGTGGCCGGTGACGGTCTCGCCGGCGGTCGCGAGCGGGGAGTCGGTGCACGCCGTCGCGGTGCGGTAGCCCAGCGCCAGGCGCGGGCCCATGGCCGCGTCGGCGTCGAGCACGCCGCACATCGGCGCGCCGTCGAGCGAGCGCGCGAGGTAGAGCAGCCCGCCGCACTCGGCATGTACGGGCCCGCCGGCGGCGGCGAAGGCGCGCACGTCCTCGCGCAGCGCGACGTTGGCGCTGAGCGCCTCGGCATGCTCCTCGGGGAACCCGCCGGGGAGCACGAGGCCCGCCGTCCCGGCCGGGAGGGCGGTGTCGTGGGCGGGGTCGACGGTGACGACCTGCGCCCCGCCGGCGGCCAGCAGCTCGACGTGCTCGGGGTAGCCGAAGGTGAACGCGGCACCCCCGGCGACGGCCACCACCGGGCCACCCGGCACGGCCGGGCCGACCGCCGCCGCGGGGTCCCAGGCCTCGGTGGGCGTCGGCGGGGCCGTCCGGGCGAGGGCGGCCACGGCGTCGAGGTCGACGTGGTCGGCGACCAGGCCCGCCATCGCGGCGACGGCCGACCGGGCGGCGGCGCCGTGCTCGGCGGCCGTGACGAGGCCCAGGTGACGGGACGGGACGGCGAGCTCGGCGTGCCGGGGCAGGACGCCGAGCACCGGCAGGTCCACCTCGGCGCAGGCGGTCCGCAGGATCTCCTCGTGGCGGTTCGTCCCGACGCGGTTGAGGATCACTCCGCCGAGGCGGACGCGCGGGTCGAAGTCGCGGAACCCGGCCAGGAGCGCGGCGATCGAGCGGGACTGCCCGCGCGCGTCCACCACGAGCACCACCGGGGCCTCGAGCATCCGGGCGACGTGGGCCGTGGACCCGTCCGCGTCCGGTGCGGCGTCGATCCGCCCGTCGAAGAGCCCCATGACGCCCTCGATCACGGCCATCTCGGCGCCCCGCGTCCCGTGGACCACGAGCCCGGGCAGCGTCGCGGCGTCGACGAGGACCGGGTCGAGGTTGCGGCCGGGCCGCCCGGCGGCCAGCGCGTGGTAGCCGGGATCGACGTAGTCGGGACCGACCTTGAACGGGCCGATAGCGGCGCCCCGCGCGGCGAGGGCGCCGAGGAGACCGGTGGCGACGGTGGTCTTGCCGCTGCCCGACGACGGCGCCGCGACGACGATCCGGGGCGGCAGGGAGCTCACCACTCGATGCCCTTCTGCCCCTTCTGCCCCGCGTCCATCGGGTGCTTGATCTTGGTCATCTCGGTGACGAGGTCCGCGGCGTCGACCAGCGCCGGCGGGGCGTCGCGGCCGGTGACGACGACGTGCTGGTGGCCGGGCCGGTCGTTCAGCACGGCGACCACCTCGTCGACCTCGATCCAGCCCCACTTCAGCGGGTAGGTGAACTCGTCGAGCACGTAGAAGTCGTGGGCGCCCGCCTCGAGACGGCGCCGGATCTCCGCCCAGCCCTCCCGCGCGGCCGCGGCGTGGTCCTCCTCGGACCCCTGCTTGCGCGACCAGGACCAGCCCTCGCCCATCTTGTGCCACTCGACGGGCCCGCCCTGGCCGGTCTCCCGGTGCAGGTCGCCCAGGGCGCGCAGGGCGGTCTCCTCGCCCACGCGCCACTTCGCCGACTTGACGAACTGGAACACGGCGATCGACGACCCGGCGGTCCACTGCCGCAGGGCGAGCCCGAACGCGGCGGTCGACTTGCCCTTGTTCACGCCGGTGTGGACGACGAGCAGCGGGCGGCGCCGGCGCTGCCGCGTCGTCAGCCCGTCGTCAGGGACGCTGCTCGGGACACCCTGCGGCACTGTCAGCCTCCTTCGTCGCCATGTGAGCACTTTCCGGGGCTATTGCCCCGGAAAGTGCTCACGAGGCCCGGAACTGCTCGACGACGCCGGCGACCGACTCGCCGGTCAGCTCGTCGAGGGTGACGACGCTGCCGCCGGCGACCCGCGCGATGCGCCCGGCGAGCCCGAGGCGCACCGGCCCGGACTCGCAGTCGACGACCACGGTGCTCATGCTCGCGCCCCGCCCGGCCGCGCCGGCGTCGCGCGCGAGACCCCGGGCCGCCTCCAGGGCGGCGTCGAGACCCCCGGAGCTCGTGGCGCGCCCGTCGGTGAGCACCACGAGCAGGCCACGCCGTCGGGCGTCGCGGGTGCGCTCGGTGCGCAGCACCGCCCGGGCGGTGCGTAGCCCGTCGGCGAGCGGGGTGCGCCCGCCGGTGCGCAGGTCGTGCAGGCGCGCGTGGGCGGCGTGCACCGAGGTCGTGGGCGGGAGCGCCACGCTCGCCGACGATCCCCGGAACGTCACGACCCCGACCCGGTCACGACGCTGGTAGGCGTCGCGCAGCAGCGCGGCGACGGCCCCGGTCACCGCACACATGCGCCGCCGCGCCGCCATCGACCCCGACGCGTCGACGCAGAACAGGACGAGGTTGCCCTCGCGACCCTCGCGCACGGCGTGGCGCAGGTCCCCGCGCGCCACGGAAGCACCTCGGCCCGCCGCGGCGAGCACCGTCGCGGGCACGTGCAGCGTCGTGTCGTCACGCGCGTCGGGCACCGCGCGCACCACGCGACCCTGCCGGCCGCGGGCCCGCGAGCGGCGGCCCGGCGCGCCCTCCCCCGTCCCGCGGACCTCGAAGCGGCGCGCCTTCAGCCGCGTCCGCGCCGGCGCGCCGACGGGGACGCCGGCGGGTTCCGACGGTTCCGACGGTCGCGACTCCTGCGGCGACTCCTGGGACGAATCGGCCGCGCCCGACCCGTTCGACGTCTCCGGAGGCGGCGCCGACGAGCTCGGCGGCGGCGCACCGCCACCACCGCCCGGACCGCCGCCCGGACCCCCACCGCCGTCAGGCGGACCGCCGCCGTCGTCCGGCGGGCCACCACCGTCGTCGTCGGGACCGCCCTCGGGCGGCTCGGGCTCCTCCGCCGCCGCCTCGTCCGCCTTCCGGAGGGCCTCGTCCAGCTCGTCGTCGCCCAGGTGCGGCTCGTCGAACGGGTCGCGGCGGCGCCGGTGGGGCAGGGCGAGCCGGGCCGCGGCGCGCACGTCGGAGGCGTCGACGGCGTCGGCCCCGCGCCAGGCGGCGTGGGCGACGGAGGTCCGGGCCAGCACGACGTCGGCGCGCATGCCGTCGACCTCCACCTCCGCGCACAGCGCCGAGATCCGGACGAGCTCGGCGTCGGGCAGCACGATCGACCCGAGCCGCGCCCGGGCCTCGACCAGCCGCGCGCGCAGGGCGTCCTCGTCGGTGGCGAACCGGGCGGCGAAGGCGTCGGGGTCGGCGTCGTGGGCCAGCCGGCGGCGCACGACCTCGGTGCGCTCGCCGACGTCGCGCGACGCCGTGACGTGCACGGTGAGCCCGAAGCGGTCGAGCAGCTGCGGGCGCAGCTCGCCCTCCTCCGGATTCATGGTCCCGACCAGCAGGAACGCCGCGGGGTGGGTCAGCGAGACGCCGTCGCGCTCGACGGTGGCGCGTCCGGTGGCGGCGGCGTCGAGGAGCAGGTCGACGAGGTGGTCGTGCAGGAGGTTGACCTCGTCGACGTAGAGGACGCCCCGGTGTGCGGCGGCGAGCAGGCCCGGACGCACCGCCGCCCGCCCGTGGGCGAGGACCTCCTCGAGGTCGAGCGACCCGATGACGCGGTCCTCGGACGCCCCGACCGGCAGCTCGACGAGCCGCACGGGCCGGCGCTCCCGGGGCGCGTCGGCGGGGAACGGACCGTCGGGGCTCTCCTCGCCGGCGTCGATCTCGACCGAGAAGCGGTCGCCCGCGACGACCTCGACCGGCGGCAGCAGCGTGGCGAGCGCGCGCACGATCGTCGTCTTCGCCGTGCCCTTCTCCCCGCGCACCAGCACGCCGCCGATCCCCGGGTCGACCGCGGTGAGCATGAGGGCGGTTCGCAGGTCCTCGTGGCCGACGACGGCCGAGAACGGGAAGCCCACGGTGGGTCACCAATCGGGAGAGGGTGGAGGACGGCCGACCCTAACCCACGACATCTGAGCACCCGCTGAGATGAATGACGCCGCGGAGCGGGACCCGGACCCGGGGGCAGGTGGGCCCGGGTCCCGCCTCCGTTTCGTCGGACCGGTCTGCCCTCCGGTCCGGACGTCTCGTCAGCTCACGCGAGCTGGGCCGCCAGGCCGGGGCTCGCGTTCGCGATCCGCACGTAGTACCCGGGCTTGCCGGCGCGGGCGCAGCCGTCGCCGAACGACGTGACCCCGATGAGCTTGCCCGCGGCGACGAGCGGGCCGCCCGAGTCGCCCTGGCAGGAGTCGACGCCACCCTGGTCGAACCCCGCGCAGGTGAGGCGGCGCGCGTCGAAGGAGCGGTCGCCGGAGCGGCAGTAGTCGTCGCCGCGCATCGGGACGGTCGCGGTGAGCAGGTAGCGCGAGGGGGCGGCGCTCTCGGCGGTGGCGCCCCAGCCGAACACCTGGGCGGCGCGGCCGTCCTGGTAGAGCGCCGTGTCCTCCGGGCCGGCGAGCGGCAGCGGGGTGCGGGTGCTCGCGGTCGCGAGCGTCAGCACGGCGAGGTCGGTGCCCTGGCCGACGCCCTCGAACTCCGGGCTGACCCACACCGAGGTGACCGTCGAGGTCTCGCCCGTCGTCGACTGCTTGTCGTCGCGCCCGGCGACGACGCGGGTCTGCTCGGCGGTCGTGCTGGCCATGCAGTGGGCGGCGGTGAGGACCTTCGTCGGCGCGACCAGCGTGGCCCCGCAGAACTGGAACCCCGCGGCGTCGGTGAGGTAGACCGCCCACGGGTTCTCGTCGGTGGTCGTCCGCGCGCCCCCGACGACGCGGACGCCGGCGTCGACGACGACGCCCGATCCCGCTCCGCCCTCGCCACCCGGGTCCGGCGCGGGGGACCCCTCGGCCGCCCACGCCCCACCGGCACCGGCGAGCACGGCCAGGAGGACCACCACACCGAGCACGCACGCCCGCATCACCGACCGTGTGGTCCACCCACCGTGCACGCCGTTCGACATCCGGTCCGCCCCTTCGCCCAGGTCCGTTCGGCGGCTCCCGCACTGAGCTGTTCGGCTCAGTCGGAGCTGCCGTTGGCCGCAGACGACAGCAGTAGGTCGGAGCCCGGACAAGGCATCGGCGGGCAGGTTCGCTCCGCCGAGCGACGACGAACGGTCGATTTTCGTCGGTAAACGACACCGACGAGTGGCAGTTCACCGGTGAGCGGTCCGCTGCGATCGACGAACGGGCGGCGCGGTGACCGTTCGTCGCAGCCGCCTGGTGTGGGTGACGACGGTCGGCGGCCGAGGCACCGCGATCGGTGGCGCACTACCGTGGGGGCGTGCCCCACCACGACCTCGTCATCATCGGCACCGGCTCGGGCAACACGATCCCGGACGAGCGGTTCGCCGACATGGACGTGGCGATCGTCGAGCACGGCGTCTACGGCGGGACCTGCCTGAACGTGGGGTGCATCCCGACCAAGATGTACGTCTACGCCGCCGACGTCGCCGAGACGATCCGGCGGGCGGGCACCTACGGCGTCGACGCCTCGATCGACAAGATCCGCTGGGCCGACATCCGCGACCGCGTCTTCGGGCGCATCGACCCGATCAGCGCGGGCGGGCAGCGCTACCGCCAGGGCCAGGACGCCACCACGGTCTACCTCGGCCACGCCCGGTTCACCGGCGACCGCACGCTGTCGGTGGCGCCCACCGACGGCGGCGACCCGGTCACCGTCACCGGCGACCGCGTCGTCGTCGCGGCGGGGTCACGCCCGGGGATCCCCGAGGTCATCGCCGCGAGCGGGGTGCCGTTCCACACCTCCGACGACGTCATGCGTCTCGACGAGGTCCCCCGCCGGCTCACGATCATCGGCGGCGGTTACATCGCCGCCGAGTTCGCGCACGTGTTCTCCGCGCTGGGCGCCGAGGTCACCCTCGCCACCCGCGGCCCGGCGCTGCTGCGCGAGCAGGACGAGGAGATCTCCGCGCGGTTCACCGAGCTCGCCGCCCACCGCTGGAACGTCCTGCTCGAGGCCGCGCCCACCGCCCCGCCCGAGCAGCGGCCCGACGGCACCATCGTCGTGCACTGCCACCACGGCACGATCGAGACCGACGCCCTGCTCGTGGCCACCGGGCGCATCCCCAACTCCGACCGGCTCGACGCCGAGGCCGGCGGGCTCGCCGTGCACCCCGACGGCCGGATCGTCGTCGACGACCAGCAGCGCACCACCGCCGAGGGCGTCTGGGCGCTCGGCGACATCAGCTCGCCCTACCAGCTCAAGCACGTCGCCAACCACGAGGCGAAGATCGTGCAGCACAACCTGCTGCACCCCGACGAGCCGCGGGTGACCAACAACGCCCACGTGCCCTCGGCGGTGTTCACCGACCCGCAGATCGCCTCCATCGGGCTGCGCGAGCAGGACTGCCGCGACCGCGGCATCCGCTACGTCACCAAGACCCAGCGCTACGGCGACGTCGCCTTCGGCTGGGCCATGGAGGACACCACCGGCGTCGTCAAGCTCGTCGCCTCCCCCGACGGAACCCTGCTCGGCGCCCACCTCATGGGCCCCGAGGCCTCCTCGCTGGTGCAGCCCCTCATCCAGGCCATCACCTTCGGCCTCGACGCCCGCACCATGGCCGAGCGGCAGTACTGGATCCACCCCGCGCTGCCCGAGGTCATCGAGAACGCCCTGCTCGGGCTGCCCCTCGACCCCGAGAGCTGGTAGCTCACTCCGTCCGCCGGAACCGCCACACCGCGAGGGCCAGCAGGATCACGCAGCACGCGACGGTGATCAGGATCTGCACGGCCACCGGCACCTGCCACGTCCCCCAGACGATGCCCGGGTCGAACCGCGCCGGGTGGCGGCGTCGACGTCGAGGTGGTCGAACACCACGGAGCGCAGCGGCTCGACGGCGTAGGTCATCGGGTTGACGTGGGTGAGCACGGCGAGCCACGTCGGCAGGCCCGAGAGCGGGAAGAGCGCCCCGGACAGGAACATCAGCGGCGTGATCACGAGCTGCACGAGCGGCATCGCGGTCTGGATCTGCCGCACCCGCGCCGCGAGCACCAGCCCCAGCGCCGTGATCATGAAGCCCATCAGGAAGATCAGCCCGATCATGGCCAGCAGCATCAGCGGGTCGTAGGGCACGCCGACGAGCCCGGCCAGGGCGAGCAGCACGAGGCACTGCAGGGTGGCGACGGTGGCGCCGCCCGTCGCCTTCCCGACGAGGATCGCCGCCGACGACACGGGCGCGACGAGCATCTCGCGCAGGAACCCGAACTCGCGGTCCCACACGATCGAGATGCCGGCGAACGCCGCGGTGAACAGCACCGAGATCGCCATGACGCCCGGGAAGAGGAACGTCGTGAACTCGACGGATCCGCCCGTGCTGCTCCCCAGCAGCGACCCCAGCCCGCTGCCCAGGACGAACAGGAACAGCAGCGGCTGGGCCAGCGACGAGAGGATCCGGGAGCGGTCCTTGACGAACCGGATCATCTCGCGCTGCCAGACCACGGTCGCGGCGCGGGCCTCGGTCGCGAGGCTGCTCTCGGGGACCCGGACGGACGCGGTGGACAGGCCGGAGGGTGTCTCGGTGGTCATCAGCGCCTCATCCGCATCGCCATCGGGTGCATGTTCGGGCCGGCTTCCGCGTCGCGGATCGTCGTGCCGGTGTGGGCGAGGAAGACGTCGTCCAGGCTGGGTCGGGTGACGGTCACCGAGCGGATGCTGACGCCGTGGCCGCCGAGCCGGTCGAACAGCCGTGGCACGAAGCCGGCGCCGTCGGGCACCGCGATCGTCACCGCGCCCTCGCGCACCGCGCCCTCGAGCCCGAGCTCGGCGCGCAGGACGCGCAGCGCGGCCTCGTCGTCGTCGGTGGTGATCGCGACACGGTCGGCGCCGACCTGCGCCTTGAGCGCGTCCGGGGTGTCGAGGGCGACGATGCGCCCCTCGTTCATGATCGCGATCCGGTCGCAGTGCTCCGCCTCGTCCATGTAGTGGGTGGTGACGAAGACCGTGATCTCCTCGGTGCGGTGCAGCTCCGCCACGTAGTCCCAGATGGTGCCGCGGGTCTGCGGGTCGAGCCCGATCGTCGGCTCGTCGAGGAAGAGCACCTGCGGCGAGTGCAGCAGGCCGCGCGCGATCTCGAGACGGCGCCGCATGCCACCGGAGTAGGTGCGCACCTCGTCGGCGCGCCGCTCCCAGAGCCCCACCATGCGCAGGACCTCCTCGCGGCGGGCCGGCGCCCGGCGGCGGTCGACGCCGTAGAGCTCCTGGTGGAACCGCAGGTTCTGCTCGCCCGACATGGGGGCGTCGAGCGTCGGGTCCTGGAAGACCAGCCCGATGCGGCGGCGCACCGCGGCGCGGTCGCGCACCACGTCGAGCCCCACGACCTCGGCGTGCCCGTCGGTCGGCTCGACCAGGGTGCACAGGATGTTGATCGTGGTCGACTTGCCCGCCCCGTTCGGCCCGAGGAAGCCGAACGTCTCCCCCCGCGCGACCTCGAGGTCGATCCCGCGGACCGCCTCGATCGCCCCGTAGCGCTTCACCAGGCCGCGGACCGCGACCGCCGGTGTGTCCATCCGCCCCTCCTCTAACAGTGTTAGAGACGCTACTCTGACAGCGTTAGAGAGAGCAAGGAGGTCGCATGGCCCTGACCCGCGACGACGTCGTGGACGCCGCGGTCGGCCTCCTGGCCGAGGTCGGCCTGGAGGGCCTGTCGCTGCGCCGCCTCGCCCGCGAGCTGGGGGTCAGCGCGCCGACCCTGTACTGGCACGTCGCGGACAAGCGCACGCTGCTCGACCACGTCGCGGACCGCCTGCTCGTCGACCAGTGGCAGGTCGTCCCGCTCGCCCCCGGCGAGGACTGGGGCGAGTGGCTGCGCGAGCGTGCGACCCGGCAGTACCGGGCGCTGGTGACCCACCGGGACGCCGCGCGCGTCCTCGCCGGCAACCGGCCGACCGAGGCGGCGATGCCGGCCGCCGAGCAGGTGCTCGGCACGCTCGTCGCCGCGGGCTTCACCCCGACCGAGGCGTTCGCCGGGATCCAGGCCCTCGGGAACCTCGTCATCGGCTCGGCGCTGGAGTACCAGGCGGAGCGGGAACGGGACGCCGGGACGGGCGACGGCGGCGTGCACGACCCCGCCCGCTACCCGCAGCACGCGGCGCTCACCGCCGTGCTCGCCGACCGTGTCGGGCACGGGGCCGACCACGACGAGCTCTTCCGCCACGGCCTCGATCTCATGATCACCGGGCTGCGGACGCGCCTCGCCGCCCCCGCGACACGCACGGGCTGAGGCCCCCGGCGCGTCAGTCGCGCCGGCGGTACTCCTCGCCCGGGATCGGGCGCGGGTCCTCGCGGGCCTCCTCGGCGTCCGCGCGCTCGGCCTCGGCCCGTTCACGCCGCTCGGTGCCCGGCAGGGACGTGTCGGCCTCGTCCGCCGCGCGACGGGCACGGCGCTCCGCCTCGGGCAGCGAGTCGGCCCCGACGTCGGCGACCTCCTCGGCCGCACGCTCGCGTTCGACGGTCTCGGGGAGCGAGGGCTCACCCTCCGTACCGGACCGCCTGTGCTCCGCCATCGGGCCACCTCTCGACGTCGTTGACCTCGTTACCGTCGGGCGCCACGCGCACCGCGTCAAGCGCCCGGACGGCGTCAGATCTTGGCGGTGTGAACCCGTTCAGTCGAGCCCCACGGACGTCGCCGCGGCGTCGGCGACGGCGTCGAAGTAGGCGTCGCGGTCGTCGACGACGTTCTCGTACTGCCCGAACAGCTCGAAGCCGACGGTGCCGTAGAGCTGGGTCCACGCCATGATCGCCGGCACCGCGAGGGCGGGCGGCACGCCGGGCAGGAGGTCCGCGCGCAGGACGTCGGGCCAGGGCGACTCCTGCCCGCCGGCGTCGCCGTGCTCCCCGACGATCCCGGCGAGCACGAGGCCGACGCGCCCCGCGGCCGGGATCGTCTCGGCGGGCGCGGCGTAGCCGGGCACGGGCGAGCCGTAGATCAGCGCGTACTCCGCCGGGTGCTCCCGCGCCCAGTCCCGCACGGCGCGCCACACCGCCCGCCACTGCTCGCGCGGCGGCCCCCCGGCGTCGCGCGCGGCCTCGGCCCGCTCCCCCACGGCGTCGTAGGCCTCGACGATGAGACGGGTCAGCAGCTCGTCGCGGCTCGCGACGTAGCGGTAGACCGCCGAAGACACCATGCCGACCTCGCGCGCCACCGAGCGCAGCGAGAGCGCCGCCGCGCCCTGCTCGGCGAGCTGGCGGCGCGCCTCGTCGAGGATCGCGCGGGTGGTCTCGGCGCGCGCCCGTGCGCGGACTCCGGGAGGCATGGGGGCATCCTGCCACGGAAATGAGAGCACTGCTCTTGACGCATCCCGTCGGCGGGAGAACACTCGGCATTGCGAGAGCACCGCTCTCGTCACGAACCCCGAGGAGCACCCCATGACCGCCAGCACCCACTACCAGACCCCCGGAGCGATCACGCGCCGCGTGATGAACCCGATCGTCGCCGGCCTGACCCGCCTCGGCCTCCCCCTGGCCGGCTCCGCCGTCCTCGGGGTCCGCGGGCGCACGAGCGGCGAGGTGCGCACGACGCCGGTCAACCCGCTCACGATCGAGGGGCGTCGCTACCTCGTCGCGGCGCGCGGGCACACGCAGTGGGTGCGCAACCTGCGGGTGGCGGGCGAGGCCGAGCTGACGGTCGGCCGCCGCACCGAGACCGTGCACGCGGTCGAGCTGGCCTGCCCGGAGAAGATCGCCGAGAAGGTGCCGGTCCTGCGCGCCTACCTGCGCGCCTGGGCGTGGGAGGTCGGCGCGTTCTTCGAGGGCGTCGGCGCCGACGCGTCCGACGAGGAGATCGCCGCGATCGCCGACCGCCACCCGGTCTTTGCGATCACGCCGGGGTGACCCCCGCACCGCGTCCGCCCGGCGACGGTTACTGGCTGGTATCCCTCGCCTGGCGAGAGATACCAGCCAGTAACCACCCGACACCGTGACCTGCCCGCCGCCCGGCCCGCGGCTATCGTGCGCGCATGTCCGGAGATCGTGAGCACGAGCTGGTCCTGTTCGGCGCGACGAGCTTCGTCGGGGAGCTGACGGCCGCCTACCTGGCCCGGCACGCCCCGGCGGGCACGCGGATCGCGCTGGCCGGACGCTCGCGCGAGCGCCTGGAGAAGGTCCGCGACCGGCTGCCCGCCCCCGGCTCCGACTGGCCCCTCGTCGTCGCGGACTCGAGCGACACCGAGGCCCTCGCGCGGATGGCCGCGTCCACCGACGCGCTCGTGACCACGGTCGGCCCCTACGCCAAGTACGGCCTGCCGGTGGTCGAGGCGTGCGCCACGGCCGGCACCCACTACGCCGACCTCACCGGCGAGGTCCAGTTCGCCCGCGAGGCCATCGACCGCTACGACGATGCCGCCCGCGCGAGCGGCGCCCGGATCGTGCACTCCTGCGGGTACGACTCGATCCCCTCGGACCTCGCGGTCCTCCTGCTGCACAGCCGCGTCCAGGCCGACGGCGAGGGCGAGCTCACCGACGTCACCGCGATCGTCCGGGTCCGCGGCGGCGTCTCCGGGGGCACGATCGACTCGATGAAGGGGCTCGCCGACGGCGCGCGCGCCGACCGGTCGCTGTTCAGGCTCATGCGCGACCCGTTCGGCCTCTCCCCCGAGCGCGACGCCGAGCCCGACACCCGCCAGCCCAGCGACAACCCGGCGCCGCACCGGGTCGAGGGCCGCTGGGTGGCGCCGTTCGTCATGGCGTCGTACAACACCCGCATCGTGCGGCGGTCCAACGCGATCGCGGGCTACGCCTACGGCAAGGGCCTGCGCTACGGCGAGGTGATGGGGGCCGGGAGCGGCCCGGTCGGCGCCGTCACGGCCGGCGCGATCACCGCGGGGCTCGGCGGGCTGCTGGCCGGGCTGTCGACCCCGGGCGTGCGCCAGGTCCTCGACCGCGTGCTGCCCAAGCCCGGCGAGGGCCCGAGCGAGAAGACCCGGGAGAACGGGTGGTTCCGCCACGACATCGAAGCGACGACCACCACCGGCGCCCGCTACACCGCGCGCGTCTCGGGCTCGGGCGACCCGGGCTACGCCGCCACCGCGGTGATGCTCGGCGAGAGCGGCTTGTGCCTGGCCCTCGACGGCGAGCGCCTGCCCGCACGGACCGGCTCGCTCACCCCCGCCACGGCCATGGGCCCGGCGCTCGTCGAGCGGCTGCGGACCGCCGGGCACGTCTACGACGTCGCGCGCGCCTGAACCGTCGGTAGCCCGGCCGGCGCGCCGTCGGTGATCAGGCGTTCCAGGGCGTCGGTGTCGAGGTTCTTCTCGACGAGGTCGCCGAGCAGGTCCAGCTGGGCCGCGCGGACCGCGGCGTAGGAGGTGTCGGGCGCCGGGACGAAGTCCCGCCCGGCGGCCGCGGCGGCCCGGGCGAGCAGGCGCCGGCGCAGGGCGTCGTTCTCGAGCAGGCCGTGGGCGTGGGTGCCGAGCACGTGCCCGGCGTCGACGCCCTCGGGCGTCCCGTCGGCGAGGGTCACCAGGGGTGGGCCGGCACCGCGCAGCTCCCGCCCGTGGTGGATCTCGTAGCACGAGACCGGCTCGCCGAGCGCCGTGCCGGTCGGGGTGCCGAGGTGCTTGGCGACGTCGAAGGTCACCTCGACGTCGAGCAGCCCGAGGCCGTCGACCGTGCCGGGCGCGGCCTCGACGCCGTGCGGGTCGTGGATGCGCCGGCCCAGCATTTGGTAGCCGCCGCAGACCCCGAGCACCGGGCGGCCCGCCGCGGCGTGGGCGACGACGGCGTCGGCCAGGCCCGTGGCGCGCAGCCACGCGAGGTCCGCGACGGTGGTCTTCGAGCCGGGCAGCACGACGAGGTCGGCGTCGGCCAGGCGGGAGGGCTCGGTCACCCAGCGCACGGCCACGCCGGGCTCGCTCGACAGCGCGTCGACGTCGGTGCCGTTGGAGACCCGCGGCAGCCGGACGACCGCGACGCGCAGCCAGTCCCGCCCGCGCGGGGGCGCCGGGCGCCCGACGACGCCGTCGGCGACGTGCCCGAGCGAGTCCTCGGCGTCGATCCACAGCTCGGGGCTCCACGGCAGCACCCCGAGCGTCGGCCGCCCGGTCAGGGCCCGCAGCTGGTCGAGACCGGGGGCGAGCAGGGCGGGGTCGCCGCGGAACTTGTTGACGATCCAGCCGGCGACCAGCGCCTGGTCGGCGGGCTCGAGGACGGCGAGGGTGCCGAAGAGGTGCGCGAGCACGCCGCCCCGGTCGATGTCACCGACGACGACCACGGGCAGGTCGGCAGCCCGGGCCAGGCCCATGTTGGCGATGTCGGTGGCCCGCAGGTTGATCTCCGCGGGAGAGCCGGCGCCCTCGCAGATCACGACGTCGTGGTCGCCGCGCAGGTCGGCGAGGGTCTCCGTGACCACCTCGAGCAGCGCCGCCTTGCGCTCCCGGTAGCTCGCCGCCGACACCGTCCCGTCGACGACGCCGCGCACCACCACCTGCGAGCTGCGGTCGGTCCCCGGCTTGAGCAGCACCGGGTTGAACCGCACGCTCGGGGCGAGCCCGCACGCCGCCGCCTGCAGCGCCTGCGCCCGCCCGATCTCCCCGCCGTCGCGGGTGACGACGCTGTTGTTGGACATGTTCTGCGCCTTGAACGGCGCGACATCGACGCCCCGGCGGTGCAGCCAGCGGCAGATCCCGGCGACGAGGACGCTCTTGCCGGCGTCCGATGTGGTGCCGGCGACGAGCAGCGCGCCCCTCACCACTCCGGGAGTCCTGCCAGTCCCGGCAGGCCGTCGAGCGAGTGCTCGTTCTTCTCGGCGCGGTAGTTCCGCAGCCACTCCGGGCTGCGGCGCTCGGCCCACGAGTCCAGCAGCTCACGGTCGCCCTCGAGCTCCATGCGCGGCACGGCGTAGCCGCAGGCGTCGGCGACCCGGGTGACGTCGACGGTGACGACGCCGCGCGCCTCGGTGCGCCGGGACGCCAGGCCCATGACGAACGGGGCGAGCGCGTCGTCGAACCCCGGCTCGCCGTGGGTCACGACCCGACCGCGGCCGTGGAGGCGCACGACGTTCGGCGTGCCGTCGAACGAGCAGAACATCACGCAGACCCGCCCGTTCTCGCGCAGGTGGGCGATCGTCTCGATGCCGCTCGCGGTCATGTCGACGTAGGCGAAGGTGTGGTCGTCGAGCACGCCGAACGTGCCGCGCAGGCCCTTCGGCGAGACGTTGACCAGCCCGTCGCCGGACAGCGGCGCGGTGCCGACGAAGAACACCGGCTGTTCGCCGATCCACCGGGCCAGGCGGGGCTCGATGCGCTCGTAGACCTTCGCCACGTCCGGCAGTCTTTCAGGTGACGCCCAGCTCGACATCCAGCAGCACGCCGCGGTCGTGGGTGTCGTCGACCGCCTTCGGGACCGCCGAGAGGTCCCGCGCGGTCAGCGCCACCCTCCGCTCCCCCGGCGTGTCCTCGCGCACGGTCTCGGTGAGCAGCCGGACGCGGTGGATGCGCCCGGTCGTCTCGAGCCCGTCGAGGGGGTCGACCACCAGCTCGCCGCGCAGCCGCACGGGCCCGTCCACGCGGTGCGGGGCGTCCCACGCCGCACGGAAGCCGTCGCCGACCAGCTCCACGGCGTGCCCGTCCCGGGGGACGGCGTGGGCCTCGACGACGTCGGACCAGCCAGCGGGTCGCGGGAGCCGGTCGGCGCCCGCGGCGTGCTCGACGAATCGCAGCCGCCAGGTACGGACCTGGCGGATCGACGCGAGCGGGCAGGCGCGGGCCTTGATCACCGCAGCGGGCAGCAGGATCGGCAGGGAGCGCACGGATCCACGATGAACGACAGCACTCAGCGGTGCCGGTTGGGCCGCCGCGCGAGGTCCTCGAACCCGGGGCACTCGACGACCTCGACGCCCGCCCCCTCGAGCCGGGCGGCCCCCGACGGTGTCCCGACGAACAGCGGCGGCTCCCGCCACGCCATGACGACCCGCCCGATACCCGCGTCGAGGATGTGCTGGGCGCAGGTGACGGGCCGCGACGCCCGCTGCCCGCACGGCTCGAGCGAGGTGTAGATCGTGGCGCCGGGCAGGCGCGGGTCGGCGCGGTCGACGTCGCGCAGGGCGACCTCCTCGGCGTGGTCGAGGACGTCGTCGCGGCGGCTGTGCCCGGTCGCGAGCACGGTGCCGTCGGCGGCGACGACCACGCAGCCCACCGAGAACGCCGACGGCGACGGCGGGCAGCGCTCGGCCAGCGAGCAGGCCTCCGCGAGCCAGCGGGCGTCGGCGTCGCCGAAGCGGTAGCGCAGCAGGACGTCGGGGCCGACCGGGCGGGCCTCGAGCAGGTGCGCGTCCGCGGGCGTGCCGGTGAAGCGCGGGCCGTCGCCGACGAGGCGCGGCGCCACGGCGAGCTGCAGCTCGTCGACCACCCCGGCGGCGAGGAAGGCGCGGTGCACCGCCGCGCCGCCCTCGACCATGAGCCGCACGACGCCGTGGCTCGCGAGGTGGTCGAGCACCTCGTGCGGGGTGCCGGCGAGCACGGTGGTGTCGGCGAGGTCGCGGCCCTCGGTGAGTATGCGCGCGCCGGGGTCGACGGCGTGCGCGGAGAGCACCACCCGCAGCGGCGAGGGCCCGAGCCCGCGCGCGACCCGGTCGGCCCGGCGCTGCGGCGAGCGCACGAGCAGGCGCGGGTCGTCGGCGCGCACGGTGCCCGCGCCGACGAGGATCGCGTCCACCCCGGCGCGCTCGGCGTCGACACGGTCGAGGTCGGCGGGGCCGGACAGCACGAGCCGGTGCGGCGAGGCGTCGTCGAGGAACCCGTCGATCGACACCGCCGCCGACGCGAGCACGTGCGGGCGCTTCATCGGCTCACGGTCGGCACAGCGCTCACGGCAGGGTCAGGATCTCGCTGCCGGTGTCGGTGACGAGGATCGTGTGCTCGAACTGGGCGGTGTGCGACTTGTCCTTCGTCGTCACCGTCCACCCGTCGTCCCAGACGTCGTGGTCGATCGCCCCGCGCGTGATCATCGGCTCGATCGTGAACGTCATGCCGGGCTCGAGCATCTCGTGGCGCGTCGGGTCGTCGTAGTGGACGACGACCAGCCCGGAATGGAACGCCCGGCCGATGCCGTGGCCGGTGAAGTCGCGCACGACGCCGTAGCCGAAGCGGTTGGCGTACGACTCGATGACACGGCCGACGACGTTGAGCTCCCGCCCCGGCTTGACGGCCCTGATCGCCCGCATCGTCGCCTCGTGGGTGCGCTCGACGAGCAGGCGGTCCTCCTCGTCGACCTCGCCGGCGAGGAAGGTCGCGTTGGTGTCGCCGTGCACGCCGCCGATGAAGGCGGTGACGTCGATGTTCACGATGTCCCCGTCCTCGATCACCGTCGAGTCGGGGATGCCGTGGCAGATGACCTCGTTGAGGGACACGCAGCACGACTTCGGGAAGCCCCGGTACTCGAGCGTCGACGGGTAGGCGTCGTGGTCGAGCAGGAACTCGTGCACCGTGCGGTCGACGTCGTCGGTGGTGGCGCCGGGCTTCACGGCCTCGCCGCCCGCCGCGAGGGCCTGAGCGCCGATCCTCCCGGCGACCCGCATGGCCTCGATGATCTCCGGCGTCTGCACCCAGGGGTCGGTGCTGCGCGTGGGAGCGGGCTTGCCCACGTACTCGGGGCGGGGGATGTGCGGCGGCACCGGGCGCAGCGGCGTCTGCACCCCGGGCCGCAGCGGAGCGCGAACCGGCATGGCCCCAGCGTAGGCGCCCGGACGGGCGCCGCGGTCGCCCGACCGGGACCACCGCCGTGACCCGCCCCTCGCCCGCTGTCCGCCACGCGAAACGGGTGGCCGGTCGTGGCGGGGACGCGCGGAGCCTGGTCAGGGCCCTCCGCGACCGTGAGCAGCGGCGACACGAGCCAGTCCGCGAAACGGTTCGTACACGATGTGGTGAGACCCTCCGTCGCGCTCTGGCGACACTGAGTGATGCCACTTCATCCTCGTCCCGCACCATTCCCGCATTTCTCTGACGATCTTCCGAGGGGGGAACCCGTGGACCGGAGAATCACCGCGGCCGTCCTTTCCACGTGCGTGGCCGGGGCGATCGCGTTCGTCGCTCCCGCGGCGTACGCGGGCGACGTGCCACCGCCGATCGCGGGGCCCGCGGGCCCCGCCGGTCCAACCGGTCCCGCCGGTCCGCCCGGTCCGGCCGGCCCGGCGGGGCTGGCGGGGCCGATGGGTCCGGCCGGACCCCAGGGTCCCGCCGGCGAGCAGGGTGAGCAGGGCCTCCAGGGCGAGCAGGGGCTCCCGGGCGAACAGGGTCTGCCGGGCGAGCAAGGTGAGCAGGGGCTGCCGGGTGAGCAGGGCGAGCAGGGCCTCCCGGGTGAGCAGGGCGAGCAGGGCCTCCCCGGCGAGCAGGGCCAGCCGGGCATCCAGGGGCCGCAGGGTCTGCCCGCGGCCGCGGGTCAGGCCGGAGCCAGCAGCAACGTCTCGGGCGGGACCGGCAGCGAGGCCAGCAGCCAGGCGAACGCGGGGGCCAACGGCGGCGCCGGGGGCGGCACGAACACCGGCGCGAACGGCAGCGCGTCCGCCGACGCCGATGCCGACGCCGGGGCGGGCAGCAATGCCGTTGCCGACGGGGACGCCGAGGGCAGCACCACCATCAACATCGAGGTGACGCCCCCGGACGACGAGGACGACGAGGCCGACGAGGCCGTGGCCGGCGGGAGCGCCGAAGCCTCCTCCGGGACCGGCGCGACCACGGGCGGCGGCGCCTCGAGCAGCGCGGACGCGGGCACGACCACCGGCGGCGGCACTGGCGGGACGGTCGGCACCGGCGCCGGGACCAGCACGAGCTCCGGCGCGAACGCCTCGTCCGGAGCGACCACCGGGGCCGGCGGCACCGTCGGCGGGACCGTCGGCGCGACCAACGACGCGACCGGCACCGCGACAGGGAACGCCGGCAGCACCGTCGGCACCGGCGGCGGCGCCAGCAACGTCGGCGTGGGGGTCGACGCCCCCGCTCCCAACTGATCAGCACGGACTTCAGCACGACCCCGGGCGGCCGCCGTCGCGGTCGCCCGGGGACCTCGACCGTCGGTCATGGATCGGGAGCGCCCGTGATGCTGCACCAGTCGGTGAAGGCCCTGCCGGTGGCGACCCTCTGGGTCGTGGCCTTCCTGCTGATCGGCGGAGCGACCGCCGGTGCCGCCGGCCCCGCCGCGGCCGCCCCGGCGGAGGCGCCGTGCGCAGCGCCGGCGAGGGCGTGCGTCGACCTCTCGGACCAGCGGGCCTGGCTGCTCGACGGCCGGGGCGGGGTGCTCCGCGGTCCGGTGCCGATCACCTCGGGCATCCTCTCCCAGCCGACGCCCGCCGGGGAGTTCCGCGTGACGCGCAAGGCGAGGGAGCACACCAGTTCCATCACGGGCACCCCGATGCCCTATTCCGTGTTCTTCGACCACCGCGGACGCGCATTCCACGCCGGAAGTCTGCAACGCCCGTCGTTGGGCTGCATCCATCTCTCCGACGATGACGCGGCCGCATTCTTCGATTCCCTGCAGATCGGCGACCCGGTCGAGATTCAGCCGTGAGTGGCGGACGGACATCACACACCGTCACCGAGCTGGCCGCGAGACGAAGACGCCGTCCGGGCAGCTGACGGACACACGGCCGCCCGGGGCAGGCCTGGCCGGGAAGCGAGCCGCGGTCAGCGGCGACGGGCGCGCACGAGGCGGGCGATCCCCCGCCAGCCGAGGACGAGCACGCCGAGGGAGACCGTCGCGACGATCGCGAACGACAGCGGCAGGCGGCCGGTGGACGCCGCCCGCAGCGCGAGGCCGACGACCGCGGCCCCCGCCCAGACCGCGAGCCCCGAACGCCAGGCCAGCGGGTCACGCCACGTCCGCGCGGCGAGCGTGCCGACAGCCGCTCCCACGAGGAA
Organism: Actinomycetospora aeridis; assembly: GCF_037400275.1. NCBI lineage: Bacteria > Bacillati > Actinomycetota > Actinomycetes > Pseudonocardiales > Pseudonocardiaceae > Actinomycetospora > Actinomycetospora aeridis. The sequence goes on from NZ_JBBEGL010000009.1 coordinate 75,307, forward strand.
CGGCGCGGCCGTGACGAGGGTGCCGGTGAGGTCCTCGGCGTGACTGGTCCGCCCGAGCGCGGCGAACACCACGACGGCGACGGCGTCGAGCGCCAGCCACCCCGCGCGACGGCGGGTCGGCGTCGTCGTCGGTGTCGTCGGTGTCAAAAGAGCACCGTCGCGAACGACCCGACCTGCTCGAACCCGATGCGCTCGTACGCCCGTCGGGCCGGGGTGTTGAACGCGTTGACGTAGAGGCTCGCGACGCGCCGGGCCCGCACGAGGTGGGCGACGACGGCCGCCGTGCCGGACTGCCCGAGGCCCCGGCCGCGCCAGGCGGGGTGCACCCACACGCCCTGGATCTGGCCGACACGCGAGGACAGCGCACCGATCTCGGCCTTGAACACGACCTCGCCCTGCTCGAAGCGCACGAACGCGCGCCCGGCACCGATCAGCTCCGCCACCCGGGCCCGGTAGCCGGCGCCGCCGTCGCCGAGGCGGGGGTCGACGCCGACCTCCTCGAGGAACATCGCGATCGCCGCCGGCAGGTAGCGCTCCAGCTCGTCGGGGCGGGTCTGGCGCACGGCGGGGTCGGGCGTGATCAGCGGCGTCGTCGCGGTGGCCATCAGGGGCTGGTCGGCCCGGACCTCCCGCGCCGCGTCCCAGTGCTCCGAGAGCTCGTCCCACAGGGGCAGCACGAGCTCGCGGCGACCGACCAGCGAGGAGCAGTTGCGACGCTGGCGACGGGCACGCTCGGCGAAGTGGCGCACCTCGGTGCGCTCGCCGCGCAGCGGCACGAGGTTGGCGCCCGAGAAGCACAGACCGTCGAGACGTCCCCCGACGCCCCACAGCTCACCGCCGAGGCGCCAGGGTTCGACGCCGACGGTCTCGACCCGCGAGGCGACCATGCACGTGGCGACGGGATCGGCGTCGAGGGCGCTCCGCACCTTCGACCGGTCCCGGTCGTCGAGCAGCCGCGCACCGGCGGTACGGAGCACCCGTCCAGCCTGCCACGTCCGGGGACGGAACTCCCAGCGGAGTCCGCCCGGACCACCCGTGTCCTACACGAGCGCCGGCCGTTCCCACGGGCGGCCCAGCACGTGGTGGTCGAGGAACGCCCACACGGTGCGGTACCAGAGCTTGGCGTCGCCGGGCTGGAGCACCCAGTGGTTCTCGTCGGGGAAGTACAGGAACTGGGACTCGACCCCGTGGCGCTGCAGGTCGTACCAGAGCCGCAGGCCCTCCGAGATGGGCACGCGGTAGTCCTTGTCGCCGTGGATCACCAGCGTCGGCGTGGTGATCGAGCGGGCGTGCCGGTGCGGCGAGTGCGCGTCGTAGCGCTCGCGCTCGTCGAGCGGGTCGCCCCACTCGCGGCGCCAGTGGAACGACGCGTCGGTGGTGCCGACGAAGCCGTCGAGGTGCCAGATGCTGGCGTGGGTCACGATCGCGGCGAACCGGTCGGTGTGCCCGGCGATCCAGTTGGCCATGTAGCCGCCGAACGAGCCGCCCATGGCCGCCGTGCGCGTCGCGTCGATGTCGTCGCGGGCCAGCGTGGCGTCGGTCGCGGTCATGAGGTCGGTGTAGGGCAGCTCGCCCCACGCGCCGGCGGCGGCGTCGAGGAACTCCTGGCCGTAGCCGGTGGACAGGCGCGGGTCGGGCAGGAGCACCGCCCAGCCGCGCGCCGCCATCAGCCACGGGTTCCAGCGCCACGACCACGCGTTCCAGCTCGACAGCGGCCCGCCGTGGATCCACAGCATCAGCGGCGCCGGGGAGGCGGCCGACGCGCCGCCGGGCAGTACGAGCCAGGAGCGCAGCGCGGTGCCGTCCGCCGCGGTGGCGTGGACCTCGGTGAGCGTGCCGGGCAACGGGTCGATCACCGTGACCCCGCGCAGCACGACCGGCTCCTGGTCGGCACGGGCGGGGTCGAGGCGCACGGGCGTGGGCGGCGCGTCGACCGCCGAGCGCAGCGCGTAGAGCGCGCTCCCGTCGGTGGCGGCGGCGACGTCGGAGTAGGTGCCGGTCGCGGTCAGGCGGGTCACGGCGCCGTCGGTGATCGACACCCGCAGCACCGGCCCGTGCCCCGCCTCGTCGACGAGGACGTAGACGACGTCGCCGCCGGGCGCCCCGATGACGCCCTTGACCTGCCGGGCGCCCTCGGGCAGCACGTCGATCTCGCGCCCGTCCTCGAGCGACCGGGCCCGCAGCGTGTGCGCCATGCCGCGCCCCGGGCGGGGGTGGCGCTCGCGCACCCAGAGCAGCCAGCGGCCGTCGGGCGTGATCACCGGGACCTCGTGGTCGGCGCCGGGCTCGTCGCCGACGACGAGCACGCCGTCCTCCGTGCGCAGCTCGAGGCGACGGCGCCACGACGCGGGGTCGGCCGGGTCGGGGACCTCGACGACCACCGCGACCGTGCGCCCGTCCGGGCTGATCGCGCTGCCCCCGAGCCGCTCCCGGTCGCCCGGAGCGACGTGCTCGGGCTCGCCGTAGCCGGCGGCGGGATCGGCGGGGTCCGGGGGCGCGCAGCGCTGGAGGTGGGCGCGGCCCGGCCCGAGGTCGTGGTCCCAGAAGCGCACGGGGAAGTGGGTGTGCAGCCGCGCCGACACCCCGGCGCTCTCGCGGGCCTCGCGCTGCTCCTCGGCGTCGCCGACGACCGGCTTCGGGGTGACGAGGGCGAGGGTGCCGGCGTCACGGGCGACCGCGAAGCCGCTGACGCCGCCGGGGCGCTCGACCACGGGGCGGGCCTCGCCGCCGGCCGCGGGCAGCAACCACAGCCCGGCGCGCTCCTCGCTCGGCTTCTCGGCGGCGGGGTCGGCGCGGCGCGAGGTGAACAGCAGGTCGCCGTCGGGGGTGAACGCCGCCGACGACTCGCCCGTCGACGACCGCGTGAGGCGCCGCGGCGCGCGATCACCGGCCGGGTCGAGCTCCCACAGCGACGTGCCGTACTTCTTCCCGTCCGCCGAGAGCTCGGACACCGTCGTGACGAGCCGCGACCCGTCCGGCGAGAGGGCGAGACCCGCGCAGCGGCGGGTGGCGGCGAAGGCGTCGAGATCGTCGAACGTGCTCACGTTCCCATCCGATCACGAGCGCTCGGCGAGCGCCGACGGAGTGGAGCCACGGACACTCATCGTCTGCGGCGCCACTCCGCTGACACCTAGCCGACGGTGACGGTGGGGGCGCCGCCGGCCTGGCCGCCCGAGAGCTCGCCCTCGCCGGCCTCGTCGGCCAGGCGCATGGCCTCCTCGATGAGGGTCTCGACGATCTGGGCCTCGGGCACCGTCTTGATGACCTCGCCCTTGACGAAGATCTGGCCCTTGCCGTTGCCGGACGCCACGCCCAGGTCGGCGTCGCGGGCCTCGCCGGGCCCGTTGACGACACAGCCCATGACGGCCACCCGCAGCGGCACCTCCATGCCCTCGAGCCCCGCGGTGACCTCGTCGGCGAGCTTGTAGACGTCGACCTGCGCGCGCCCGCAGGACGGGCAGGAGACGATCTCGAGCTTGCGGGGACGGAGGTTCATCGACTCCAGGATCGAGAGCCCGACGCGGACCTCCTCGATCGGCGGCGCCGAGAGCGAGACGCGGATGGTGTCGCCGATGCCCTTCGCGAGCAGCGCGCCGAACGCCGTCGCGCTCTTGATCGTGCCCTGGAACGTCGGGCCGGCCTCGGTGACGCCGAGGTGCAGCGGGTAGTCGCACCGCTCGGCGAGCAGCTCGTAGGCGCGCACCATCGTCACCGGGTCGTGGTGCTTCACCGAGATCTTGATGTCGTGGAAGTCGTGCTCGGCGAAGAGCGAGGCCTCCCACAGCGCCGACTCGACCAGCGCCTCGGGCGTGGCCTTGCCGTACTTGGCGAAGATGCCGGGCTCGAGCGAGCCGGCGTTGACCCCGATGCGGATCGGGGTGCCGGCGTCCTTGGCGGCCTTCGCGATCTCGCCGACCTTGTCGTCGAACTTCTTGATGTTGCCGGGGTTGACGCGCACCGCGGCGCACCCGGCGTCGATCGCGGCGAACACGTACTTCGGCTGGAAGTGGATGTCGGCGATCACCGGGATCCCCGACTTCTTCGCGATCGCCGGCAGCGCCTCGGCGTCGTCGGCGGACGGGCACGCCACGCGCACGATGTCGCAGCCCGCCGCGGTGAGCTCGGCGATCTGCTGCAGGGTGGCGTTGACGTCGGCGGTCAGGGTGGTGGTCATCGACTGCACCGACACCCGGTGGTCGCTGCCGACACCGACCCCGCCGACGTCCAGCTGGCGGGTCTGGCGGCGCGGGGCGAGCACGGGCAGGGCTTCGGGCAGGCCGAGGTCGACGGTCATCTCTCTCCTCGACGAAGTGGACCAGTCACCGTCCAGTCTCCCCCAGAACCACCGACCCCGCCGGTGGCGAGGCTTACAGCGGCCGACCGGGACCTACAGGCCGAAGTCGATCGGGTTGACGATGTCCGCCACGATCACCAGCGCCCCGTACGCCATGATCACCGCTGCGAAGCCGACACCGATCGGCAGGAGACGGGCGAGGTCCACCGGTCCGGGGTCGGGGCGCCCCCGCAGGCGCGCGATGCGCTTCTTCACCGCCTCCCACAGCGCCGGCAGCACGTGCCCGCCGTCGAGCGGGAGCAGCGGCAGCAGGTTGAGCAGGCACAACGAGAGGTTCACCGCGGCGAGCAGGCTCAGGAAGAGCGAGACCTCCTCGGCCACCGGGCGCTCCTGCTCGAGCACCTGCCCGCCCATCACCGACACCCCGACGAGGCTGACAGGGCCGTTGGCCTCGCGCTCCTCGCCGAGGAACACCGCCCCGAACAGCGCCGGCACCTTCTCGGGCAGGCGCGCGATCGCGTACACCGTGCCCTCGAGCATGTTCCCCATCCGGTCGGCCACCTGCCCGACCGTCTGGGGGATCACCGGCTCGATCGGGGTGAGACCGAGGAACGACGCGGTGACGTAGCGGGGCTCCTCACCCAGCGGGGTGTCGAGGTCGGCGACCTGGTTCTCGATGAGCGTCGGGTAGAGGGTGAGCTGCTGGGTCCCGGTCGGGGTGGTCCGCTCCACGACGACGGGCACGGTGCCGCGGGCGTCGCGGATCGCGACCTGCAGGTCGCGCCACTCCGGGTACTCCCGCCCGCCGAAGCTCACGATCCGGTCGCCGGCCTGGAAGCCGGCCTGCGCCGCCGGCGTGGGCGGCGCCCCGGGCGGGCAGCCGGGCGTGGTCTGCGACGACGGGACGACGCACTCGCTCACCGCACGCACCACCGGCTGGGCGGTGGGCGCCCCGAAGCCCATCAGCACGATCGCGAACAGCACCACCGCGAGGACCAGGTTCATGAACGGGCCCGCGAGCATGACGATGATCCGCTGCCACGGCTTGCGGGTCCAGAACTGGCGGTCCTCGTCGCCGGGCTCGAAGTCGCGGACCGAGTCGGCGCGGACGTCGTCGACCATCCCCTGGAACGGGCCGGAGCGCCGGCTGCGCCCGATGCGCTCGCCCGGCGCCGGGGGCACCATCCCGATCATGCGGATGTAGCCGCCGAGCGGGACCGCCTTGAGCCCGAAGCGCGTCTCGCCGCGCTTGACCGAGAGCACCGTCGGCCCGAAGCCGACCATGAATTCGGGGACGCGGATGCCGAAGCGCCGCGCGGCGGTGTAGTGGCCGAGCTCGTGCCAGGCGATGGAGAGCAGGAGCCCCAGCGCGAAGAGCACGATCCCGAGGACGAGCATCACGGCAGGACACGGTAGCCGCGGGGGCGGTGTGCCCGGTGTGGGGGCCGGTCCCGGGGTCCCCGGCGTCAGACCGGGGCGCCGAGCCGCTCCCCCGCCCGCCGGCGCGCCCAGGCCTCCGCGGCGTGCACGTCGTCGACGTCGCGCGGGTCGCGCGCCCACTCCCCCGCGTCGTCGAGCACCGCGGCGAGCGTCCCGTCGATCCCGGTCCACGCGCAGCGTCCGGCGAGGAACGCCGCGACCGCCTCCTCGTTGGCGGCGTTGTAGACGGCCGGCAGGCAGCCCCCGGCCGTGCCCGCCGCGCGGGCGAGCTCGAGCGCGGGGAACGCCTCGGTGTCGACGGGCTCGAAGGTCCAGCTCGTGGGGTCGGCGAACGTCTCGGGGCGGCTCGCCCCGGGCAGGCGGTCCGGCCAGGCCAGGGCCAGCGCGATCGGCATGTGCATGTCCGGCGGGCTGACCTGCGCGATCGTGGCGCCGTCGACGAACGTCACCATCGAGTGGATCATCGACTGGGGGTGCACGACGACGTCGATGCGCTCGTAGGGCACGCCGAAGAGCAGGTGGGCCTCGATGAGCTCCAGGCCCTTGTTCACCAGCGTCGAGGAGTTCAGCGTCACGACCGGCCCCATCGCCCACGTGGGGTGGGCCAGGGCCTGCTCGACGGTGACGCCGGCGAGCTCGTCGCGGGGGCGCCCGCGGAACGGGCCGCCCGAGGCCGTGAGCACGAGGCGGGCGACCTCCTCGGGCCGCCCGCCGCGCAGGCTCTGGGCCAGGGCGGAGTGCTCCGAGTCGACCGGCACGATCTGTCCGGGCTCGGCCGCGCGGGTCACCAGCGGGCCGCCCGCGACCAGCGACTCCTTGTTGGCCAGCGCGAGCGTCGAACCCGCCGCGAGCGCCGCCAGCGTCGGCGCGAGGCCACGCGAGCCGTCCATGGCGTTGAGGACCATGTCGGCCCCGGCGGACGCCAGCTCGGCGGCGGCCTGCGGGCCGGCGAGGACCCGGGTGCCCGTCGGGGTGCGCTCGCGCAGGTCGGGCGCGGCGGCGGGGTCGGCGACCGCGAGCGTCGGGACCCCGAACTCGGCGGCCTGCGCAGCCAGCAGGTCGGGGCGCCCCCCGCCGGCGGCGAGGCCGGTGACGACGAAGCGGTCGGGGTGGGCCCGGACGATGTCGAGGGCCTGGGTGCCGATCGACCCGGTGGAGCCCAGCAGGACGATCCGGCGCGGTGTGCTCATCGCGGCTCATCATCACGGGCGCGCGGCACGCGCGACAGATGGGCGCGCGGTAGGTTGAGCGCGCCCCCGGCCCCAGCGCGATCCCAGGAGACCTCCGTGGCCACGAACAGCCCCGCCCGCCAGGAGCACGGTGGCGGCGGCGTCGCCCACCGCGACCCCGCCGGCGTGGTCGTCAACGGCGTCTCCTCCGACGACGAGCCCTCGGTCGAGTGGGGCTGGCACGGCCACTACCCGAAGGTCGCCCGGTTGTCCGGCTTCCTGGTCGCCGCCGTGCTGCTGATCCTCACCTGGGGCAACCACGAGGGCCGCCAGGAGGACGTCTGGCTGGTGGCCCTGGCCGTCGGCTTCTTCGCCCTCTCGCTCGGCGCCGTCATCCGTTCACGGACGTCCTGGCGGCGGTGAGCGCTCCGCCGGCCCCGCCCGAGGCGTCGACCGAGCGGCGGGGACGGTCCTCGGCCCTGCGGCGCTGGCTCCTCGACGGACTCACCGACCGGGGCTCGCAGTACTCCGGCCCGCACGCCCGCCCGAAGCCCGAGCACGAGGGCAAGCCGTGGTGGCGCGTCATGTGCCTCACCGGTGTCGACTACTTCTCGACGCTGGGCTACCAGCCCGCGGTCGCCGTCGTGGCCGCCGGGCTGATCTCGCCGATCGCCACGCTCGTCCTCGTCGTGCTGACACTCGCCGGCGCGCTGCCCATCTACCGCCGCGTGGCCCGCGAGAGCCCCCACGGCGAGGGCTCCGTGGCGATGCTCGAGAAGCTGCTGTCGTACTGGTGGTCGAAGCTGCTGGTGCTCGTGCTGCTCGGCTTCGCGGTCACCGACTTCCTCATCACGATCACCCTCTCCACCGCCGACGCGACCGCGCACATCGTCGAGAACCCGCTGGTCGGGGGCGCGCTGCACGGGTGGGAGGTGCCGCTGACGTGCGCGCTGGTGATCCTGCTCGGCGTCGTGTTCCTGCTGGGCTTCGCCGAGGCGATCGGCATCGCCGTGGTCGTGGTCGCGACGTTCCTGCTGCTCAACCTGGTAGTGGTCGCGGGCGCCCTGTACCGGGTGCTCACCGAGCCGGTGCGCATCACCGACTGGGGCGACGCGCTGCTGACCCAGCACGGCAACCCGCTGATCGTGGTGGCGATCGCCCTCGTCGTGTTCCCCAAGCTGGCGCTCGGCCTCTCGGGCTTCGAGACCGGCGTCGCGGTGATGCCGCTGGTCCGCGGCGCCCCTGGCGACACCGAGAAGCATCCGGACGGGCGCATCGCCGGGGCGCGCAAGCTCCTCACCACCGCTGCGCTGATCATGAGCGGCTTCCTCGTCACCTCGAGCTTCGTGACGACTCTGCTCATCCCGCTCGACCAGTTCGGACCCGACGGGCAGGCCAACGGGCGCGCGCTGGCCTACCTCGCGCACGAGCAGTTCGGCGCCGTGCTCGGCACGGTCTACGACCTCTCGACGATCACGATCCTGTGGTTCGCGGGCGCGTCGGCGATGGCCGGGCTGCTCAACCTCGTGCCGCGCTACCTGCCCCGCTACGGCATGGCGCCGAACTGGGCGCGCGCCGTGCGGCCGATGGTGCTGGTGTTCACCGCGCTCGGGATCCTCATCACGATCGTCTTCGACGCGAGCGTCGACGCCCAGAGCGGCGCCTACGCCACCGGCGTGCTCGTGCTCATCACGTCGGCGTCGATCTCGGTGACCCTCTCGGCCCGGGCCAAGGGGCAACGGCGCGCCACGATCGGCTTCGGGATCATCGCCGTCGTCTTCGTCTACACGACGGTGGCCAACATGATCGAGCGGCCCGAGGGCCTGCGGATCGGCCTGATGTTCGTGGCCGCGATCTTCGTGGTGTCGTTCGCGTCGCGGGCGCTGCGCAGCACCGAGCTGCGGATCACCGGGGTGCACCTCGACAAGACCGCGCGCCGGATCGTCCGTGAGGCCACCGAGTCCGATCCGCACGCGACGATCCGCCTGGTGGCCAACGAGCCGGACCGCCGCGACAAGCGCGAGTACGAGGAGAAGGACCTCGAGGAGCGCTACGACCACCACATCCCGTCCGGCGACGTGGTGGTGTTCGTCGAGATCACCGTCGACGACCCCTCGAACTTCGAGTCCGAGCTGCACGTGCTCGGCGAGGAGCGCCACGGCTACCGGGTCCTGCGCGCCCGCAGCTCGACGGTGCCGAACGCGATCGCCGCGCTGCTGCTGCACCTGCGCGACGTCACCGGCACCGTGCCGCACGTCTACTTCGAGTGGGACGAGGGCAGCCCGGCCACCAACCTCGCGCGCTACCTGCTCTTCGGCGTCGGCGAGGTCGCGCCGGTCACCCGCGAGGTGCTCCGCGAGGCCGAGCCCGACCGCACCCGCCGCCCCGCCGTCCACGTGGGCTGATCGGCGTATGTGAGCGAACTTCGGTGCTATCGCACCGAAGTTCGCTCACATGGGCGTCAGACCGGGGAGGCCGGGATCTCGCCCTGGACCTCCTTGGCGGCCTTGCGGGCGGCGACGAGGACCGCGTCCCACACCGGCGAGAACGGCGGGGCGTAGGAGAGGTCCATGAACGTCATCTCCTCCACGGTCATGGCGTTCCAGATCGCCGTGGCGAAGACGTCGATGCGCTTGCCCGAGCCCGGCCGCCCGACGATCTGGGCGCCGAGCAGGCGCCCGGTGCGCTGCTCGGCGAGCACCTTCACCGTCATCGTCTCCGCCCCCGGCCAGTAGCCCGCCGTGGTGGTCGACTCGACCGACGTGCTGACGTAGCCGAACCCCGCCGCCTGTGCCTCCGACTCGGTGAGCCCCGTACGCCCGATCTCGAGGTCGCAGACCTTGCTGATCGCGGTGCCGATGACGCCCGGGAAGGCGCCGTACCCGCCGGCGATGTTGGTGCCGATGATCCGGCCGTGCTTGTTCGCGTGCGTCCCGAGCGCGATGTGCACGCCCTTGCCCGACAGGCGGTGGTGCACCTCGACGCAGTCGCCGCCGGCCCAGACGCCGGGCGCGGCCTGCATGCGCACGTCGGTGACGATCCCGCCCGAGGCGCCGATCGTCAGCCCGGCGTCCTCGGCGAGCGCGACGTTCGGCTTCACCCCGAGCCCGATGATCACGATGTCGGCCGGGAGCACCGTGTCGCCCGCCCGGACGGCACGGACCCGCCCGTCCTCGCCGACGTCGAACCCGTCGACCCCGGCGCCGGTGAGCACGGTGATCCCCATGCCCTCCATGGCCTCGCGGATGAGCGCGCCCATGTCCGGGTCGACCTGCGTGAACGGCTCCGGCGCCTGGTCGACGATCGTCGTCTCGATGCCGCGTACGACCATCGCCTCGGCCATCTCGACGCCGATGTAGCCGGCCCCCACGACGACGGCCCGGCGGCGGTCGCCGTCGGCGAGGTCCTTGACGATCTCCTCGCCCTGCTCCAGCGACTGCACCCCGAAGATGCCCTGCGCGTCGGAGCCCTCCAGCGGCGGCACGGTCGGCACCGCGCCGGTGGCGATGACGAGCTCGTCGAATCCCAGCTCGTAGGCATCGCCGTCGTCGATGCCGCGCACGCTCACCGACCGCTTCTCCAGGTCGATCGCCGTGGCCTCGGTCCGCATCCGGACGTCGATGCCGGCCTCGCGGTGCTCCTCGGGCGAGCGGGCGATCAGCTCGTCGCGGTCGCCGACGTGCCCGGAGATCCAGTACGGGATGCCGCACGCGGAGTAGGACGTGTAGTGACCTCGCTCGAGGACGATCACCTCGAGCTCGCCGTCCCCGGCGTGGCGCAGGGCGGTCGACGCGGCCGACATGCCGGTGGCGTCGCCGCCGATGACGACGATGCGCTTGCTCATGAATCTCCGTCGGTGTCGTGGGTGTTGCCGGTATCGTGCCGCCGTGACCGAGGCCGCGGAGATCGAGGTCGACGGCCGGACCGTGCGGCTGACCAACCCGGGCAGGGTGTACTTCTCGGCGCGGGGAGAAACCAAGCTCGACCTCGCCCAGTACTACCTCTCGGTGGCCGACGGCATCGTCCGCGCCCTCTACGAGCGGCCCTGCATGATGCACCGCTTCCCCACCGGCGTCGACGGCGACAAGGTCCACCAGAAGCGGCTGCCCAAGGGCGCACCGGACTGGGTGCGCACGGTCCGCGTGCACTTCCCGCGCTACAACCGCACCGCCGACGAGCTCTGTGTGACGAGCCCGGCCGACGTCGTGTGGGCGGTCCAGATGTCGACCGTCGAGTTCCACCCCTGGAACACCCGCGCCGCCGACGTCGAGACGCCCGACGAGTGGCGCATCGACTTCGACCCGATGCCGGGCGTCGAGTTCGGCACGATCCGGCGCGTGGCCGCGGTGGCCCACGAGGTCCTCGACGAGCTCGGCGCCGTCGGCTTCCCCAAGACCTCGGGCGGCAAGGGCCTGCACGTCTACGTCCGCATCCGCCCCGAGCACTCCTTCACCGAGGTGCGGCGGGCCGCGCTCGCGTTCGCCCGCGAGGTCGAGCGGCGCGCCGGTGGCCTCGTCTCCACGGCCTGGTGGCGCAAGGACCGCGAGCCCGGCACGGTCTTCCTCGACTGGAACCAGAACACCCGCGACCACACGATCGCGTCGGCCTACTCGGTGCGCGGCACGCCCGAGGGGCGGGTGTCGGCGCCCCTGCGCTGGGACGAGATCGACGACGCCGAGCCCGGCGACTTCACGATCGCGACGATGCCCGCGCGCTACGCGGAGCTGGGCGACCTGCACGCGCGGATCGACGACGAGGTGTTCGACCTGCGCGCCCTGCTCGACTGGGCCGACCGCGACGACGGCGTTCCCGACGATGTACCCGACGAGCCGCCCGAGGTGTGAGCGGTCAGAACCGGGTGCCGTTCCACGGGGCGCTCGGCGCGGCGAGCAACCGGGCGAGCCGGCCGGCCGCGCCCGGCGTGCGCTCCTCGAGGCGCCCGGCCCGCGCGAGCACGCGCGGGTCGACGCCGCCGAGGTAGAGCGAGCCGAGCGTCGCCGCGTCCAGGGCGACGTCGGGCTCGGCGGTGGTGGTAACGACGCGCGGCGCCACGGGGTCGCCAGCGTCCAGGAGCCAGGTCCCGGCGGCGTAGCCGGCGGGGTCGTCCACGGCGAGCACGATCTGCTCGGTGACGGGGTAGCGGCGCGCCCCGAGCGCGGCGGGCACGTCGAGGATCCGCAGCCACAGCATCTCGCGGACGGGGCCCGACTCGACGGCCCGCGGGTCGGCGAGCAGCCAGGGCAGCGGCTCGTCGACCGACGCGTCCGACCAGCTCACCGTGCCCACGAGGTCGAGCGAGCAGACGTGCCGCCACAGCTCGCGGTACGACTCGGGCGTCGTGGCCTGCAGGTCGTGGACCGCGATCCGCGCCGACCCGGTGCTCCACCACCCCTCGGCGACGCCGTAGACGACGTAGCCGGCCGGGCGCCCGGTGGCGTCGGACCAGCCGATCGCGTAGCGCGGCGAGTCGTCGTACACGCCGCCGGTGATCAGCGCGTGCCACGACGCGGCCGAGCGGTCCATCGAGCCGGGGTGCCGGCGCCGCGCGCGGTCCTGGACCGGTGCGGAGGCGGCGGCGAAGCCGGCCGGGTCGAGGGTGCGCAGCCGCCCGGTGGGTCCGGGGTCGCGGAACGTCGCCGCGTGCGTGTCGACGCGCACCGTCCGCGTCCACGTCGCCAGGCCGAAGCCGAAGCGCTCGTAGAGCGAGCCCTGGGTGGAGGTCAGGGCGGCGACGGGGGTGCCGGCGCGCGACGCCTCCGCGAGGTCGTCGACCAGCACCGCGCGCAGCAGGCCGCGGCGGCGGTGGGTGGAGCGCACGCCGATCGAGGTGACGGCGTCGGCCGCGACCTCGCCGCCCGGCACGCTCATCCGCGCGTCCCACGAGCGCAGGGTCGCCACCGGTGCGGTGTCGCCGGGCTCGTAGACCCCGCGCAGGCGGTGGCCGGCCATCATCGACGCCTGCGCGGCGATCGTCTCGGGCGTGGGCCGCCCGCCCAGGAACGCTGCGCTCATGGCGCGGATCCAGGTGGCGGTGTCCGCGTCCGGCGCGCCCTCGGTGCCGGAGGGGACGAGACGGTGGACCTGCCAGCGGCCCGCCGGGGTGCTCACGTCCCGATCACTGCTGGGCGGTGGCGGCCAGCTGCCCGCAGGCGGCGGCGATCTCGCGACCGCGGGTGTCGCGGACGGTGCACGCCACGCCGCCGTCGCGCACGCGGCGGACGAACTCCGCCTGCACCGGGGCGGGGCTCGCGTCCCACTTGCTGCCCGGCGTCGGGTTGAGCGGGATGAGGTTGACGTGCACCAGGCGCCCGAGGTGCTTCGACGCCAGCTTGGCCAGCAGGTCGGCGCGCCACGGCTGGTCGTTGACGTCGCGGATCAGCGCGTACTCGATCGAGATGCGGCGCCCGGTGACCTCGGCGTAGTGCCGCGCCGCGGCGAACACCTCGGCGACCGGCCAGCGGGTGTTGACGGGCACGAGGGTGTCGCGCAGCTCGTCGTCGGGGGTGTGCAGCGACACCGCCAGCGTGACCTGCAGGCCCTCGTCGGCCAGCCGGTGGATCGCCGGGACGAGCCCGACCGTCGACACCGTCACCGAACGCTGCGAGAGCCCGATGCCGGCCGGCGGCGCGTCGCAGAGCCGATGCACGGCGTCGACGACGCGGCGGTAGTTGGCCAGCGGCTCGCCCATGCCCATGAACACGACGTTGGACAGGCGGCGCAGCTCGCCGCCCAGCTCGCCGGCCTTGACGGCGGCGGCCGCCGTGCGCACCTGCTCGACGATCTCGGCGGTCGACAGGTTGCGCTCGAGCCCGTTCTGGCCGGTCGCGCAGAACGGGCACGCCATGCCGCACCCGGCCTGGCTGGAGATGCAGACGGTGGCGCGGTCCGGGTAGCCCATGAGGACGCTCTCGACCAGCGCGCCGTCGTTCGCCCGCCACAGCGTCTTGCGGGTGGCGCCGCCATCGCAGTCGACCACCGAGGTCGGCGTGAGCAGCTCCGGCAGCAGCGCCGGCGCGAGCGTCTCGCGGGCCGCGGCCGGCAGGTCGGTCATCGCGTCCGGGTCGGCCTCGAGGCGCGTGAAGTAGTGCCGCGAGAGCTGGTCGGCGCGGAAGGCGGGCAGGCCCAGCTCGGTGACGGCCTCACGGCGGCCCGCCGGGTCGAGGTCGGCCAGGTGGCGCGCCGGGCGGGAGCGACGGGTGCCGCGCGGGGACAGCGAGAGCACCGGCCCCGCGGCGTCGCCGGCGGATTCGAGGGTGGGCTCGGTCATCGCGCGCGGTCCCGCAGCATCTCGACGAGGCCGACGCGGTCGGCGGCGGACACGAGCAGGAGCACGCCCGCGAGCACCCCGAGCAGCCCCTGCGAGACGAACCCGCCCGCGGTGCCCGTGCTGATCAGCACCGACAGCAGGCCCGCGACGACGAGCGCGATGCCGAGCCAGCGCGTGGGGCGCTGCCCGGTGGCGCGGCTGAGCAGCACGAACGCGCCGCCGGTGAGCACCAGCGCCAGCCCCGGCAGGAACGCCGAGGCGGACAGGAGGCCGAGCAGGATCGAGGCGATGATCACCGCCACGACGACCCCGCCGCCGAGGCGCAGGAGCTCCGTGGACCGCGAGGTGTCGAACGGGCGCGGCCCGCGGCGGCGGTTCTCCACCCCGATGCCGATGGCGATCGCGATGCCGACCGCGAGCACGAGCGTGCCCGCGCCGTCGGCGGCGAGACCGAGCGTGCCCACCGCGAGCCACACCAGCCCGGCCCCGAGCTCGACGAGCACGGGGTCGATGCGCACGGCGCGGCCGCGCCGGGGCGGCGGGGCACCTCGGCCGCGCTGACCGCCGGGACCGCCGTACCCGCCGGGACCGGGATACCCCGACGGCGGGCGGGGAGGGGGGTAGGACACGACATCCACGGTAACGCGACCGCACGCCTGGTCCGGACGCCAGCCCCGACCGTCGGCACCGTTCCGTCGGGGCTCTCCGTCAGGCCTCGGAGCGCCGCCGGATCTCCTCCACGATCGCGGGCAGCACCTCGTGCACGTCGCCGATCACCGCCCACGTCGCCCGCGCCACCATCGGCGCCTCGGGATCGGTGTTCACGGCGAGGATCGCGCGGGCGTTCATGCATCCCACCCAGTGCTGGGTCGCACCGCTGATCCCGCACGCGACGTAGAGATCCGGGCTGACCCGGGTGCCCGTGAGCCCGACCTGGTCGGCGTGCGGGCGCCACCCGTTGTTCGTGGCGACCCGCGAGCACCCGACGGCCCCGCCGACGAGGCCTGCGAGCTCCTCGAGCACCGCGTAGCCCTCGGCGCTGCCGACGCCCCGCCCGCCGGACACCACCACGGGCGCGGTCGCGAGGGTCATCCCGGCCGCCCGCGCGCGACGCTCGACGAGCCGGGCGCGCGGCACCGCGGCGTCGAGCTGCGGGACGAACGTGCGCACGGTCACCTCGGCGACCTCCACCGACGGGGCCGTCTCGGTGGGTGTGCGGGTGCCGGTGCCGAGCGTGCAGAAGTGGATCGGCGCGTCCAGCGCGGCGTCCTCGAGCAGGATGCCGCCGGCCCGCTCGCGGGTGACCTCCCACGGGGCGCCCGGTCGGATCTCCACACACGCCGTCGCCAGCGGCACCCCGGCCCGTGCCGCCGCCCCGGCCATCGCCTCGGTGGCCGCGTCGGTGGCCGCCGCGAGCACGGCGACGGGTCGCTCGGCCGTCACGAGCTGCGCGAGCGCCTCGCCGACGGTCGCCGGCTCGCCGTCGGCCAGCAGCTCGTGGCGCAGGAGATGGAGCGTCGAGACACCGCGCTTGACGAGGTCGTCGGGCAGGTCGCCCGCGTCCCCGACAGCGACGGCCCCCACGGTCGCCCCCAGCCCGTCCGCCAGGTCTCGTGCCGTGGCCAGGACCTCCGCGGAGGCGGCGGTCAGGCCGTCGCCGTCGCGTTCGATCACCGCGAGGACCATCAGCGCACCATCCCCAGGTCGGCCAGCACGTCGACGACGGCGCCGGCCGCCGGAGCGCCGTGCCCCAGGACGACGGTCTCCGCGCGCGCCTCGGGCCGGTGGCGCAGCCGCAGCGTCCGCAGACCTCCGGCGACGGCCGGTCCCGGGAGCACCCGGATCGGCGCCTTCCTCGCCCGCAGCCGGCCCTTGATCGTCGGGTAGCGCGGCAGGTTGAGGCCCTCCAGCACGGCGACCACCGCGGGCAGGGGCGCCTCGTGCACCTCGACGCCGTCGGGGACGTGCCGCTCCAGGCGCACCCGTCCGTCGCCGACCTCGACCCCCTTCACCCCGCCCACCACGGGGCGCCCCAGCAGCGCGGCGACGCGGAAGCCCACCTGCGCGTGCCCCGCGTCGGCCGACGCCTCGCCGAACAGCACGAGATCGTAGGGCCGCAGGTCGGGCAGCGCGCCGACCACGGCCGCCGTCGTCACCTCCGGGTCGGGGTCGCTGACGGGCGCCTCGACGCGCACGGCGTGGTCGGCGCCCATCGACATCGCGTAGCGCAGCTGCTCGTCGGCCTCGGGCGGCCCGACCGTGAGCACGCCGGCCGACCCGCCGGTGTGCCCGGCGATCCGCACGGCCTCCTCGACCGCGCACTCCTCGTGCGGGCCGAGGGTGAAGCCGAGGTGGCGGGTGTCGACCGCCGTGGCGTCGGGCGTCAGCGCGATCTCCGCGCCCACCGCGGGGACCCGCTTGATGCAGACCAGGACGTCCATCGGGCCGGTCACCGCATCCGGCTGTCGTCGGGGTCGAACAGCGGCGTCCGGCCGGCGCGCGCGACCGTCACCGGGTACCGCTCCCCCAGGTACTCGACGAGCAGCCCGGTGCCCTCGACCGCGTGCCACGGCGGCAGGTACGCCATGAGCAGGTAGGTCCCGAGCGACGGCGCCGCACCCGCGCTGGTGACGTACGAGGGGCGGCCGCGCCGGTCGGTGATCCGCGCGCCGTCGCTCGTCAGCACGGGCTCGCCGCCCTGCGGGAAGCGGTACGCGCCGTCGAGCCGCAGCGTGCACAGCGTCGCCTCCGGCTCGCCCTCGCGGGCCTTGGTGTACGCGGCCTTGCCGACGAAGTCGGCCGCCTTGAGCCCGGGCAGCGCGAGCCCCGCCTCGACGGGCCCGTGCTCGCCGTCGAGCTCGTGGCCCATGAGCCGGTAGCCCTTCTCGAGGCGGCCCGTGGTGCCGTAGACGCCGATCCCGGCGGGGACGATGCCGTGCGGCGCCCCGGCCTCCGCGATCGTGTCCCACAGGCGCAGGCCGCACTCGGTGGGCGCGTGCAGCTCCCACCCGAGCTCGCCGACGTAGGACAGGCGCAGCGCGAGGGCCGGGATCGAGCCGATCAGCACCGTGCGGGCGGTCCCGAACGGGAAGGCGGCGTCACTGACGTCGTCGTCGGTGACCGCCGCCAGCACGTCGCGCGCCCGCGGACCCCAGAGCCCGAGGGTGCACACCGCGGAGGTGAGGTCGGCGAGGGCGACCGAGCCGTCGCGGGGCAGGTGACGCCGGAACCAGTGCCGGTCGCGCGCACCGTCCGAGCCTCCGGTGACCACCCGGAAGTGCTCGTCGCCGAGGCGCACGACGGTCAGGTCGCTGCGGAAGCCGCCGTCGGGCCCGAGCACGGGCGTGTAGATCACGCGCCCGACCGGCCGGTCCATCTGCGCGACGGTGAGGTGCTGCAGGTACGCGAGCGCCCCGGGACCGGACACGTCGAACTGGGCGAAGGCGCTCAGGTCGATCATCGCGACGCCACGGCGCAACGCCAGGTGCTCGGCGTTGATGATCGGCGACCACCAGCGCGCATCCCACTCGTGGGGGCGGCCCTCGACGCCGAGCTCGGCGACCAGGGGCTCGTTGGCGCGGTACCACTGGGGGCGCTCCCAGCCCGCGACCTCGAAGAACTCGGCGCCGAGGGCCTCCTCGCGCGGGAAGAAGGGCGAGCGTCGGGCGCCGCGGTCGGAGCCCCACTGCTCGCGCGGGTGGAGGATCCCGTAGGTCTTGTTGTAGCCCTCGGCGGCGCGGGCGCGCACGTGGGTGCGGGTGCGCTCGTGCGGGGCGAAGCGGGCGACGTCGGCGGCGTGCGGGTCGATCTCGGGCACGCCCGCGGTCATCCACTCGGCGATCAGCCGCCCGACCCCCGGGCCCTCCTTGATCCACACGGCGGCCGCCGACCACAGCCCCGCCACCTCCGGGGTCTCGCCCAGCAGCGGGTGCCCGTCCGGGGTCAGCGAGAGCAGGCCGTTGATGGCGTGCCGGATGCCGGCGTCGGGCCGGTCGAGGATGCCGGCGAACAGCTCGAGGGCCGCCTCCATCTGCGGGTCGAAGTCGTCCGCGGTGAACGGCAGCTGGGTCGGCGAGAGCGCCGCGGCCGCGATCGAGGGGATCTCGTCGGGGTCGCAGAGGATCGGCCGGTGGGCGTAGGAGCCGATCTCGAGGTCGGCGCCGCTCTGCCGCTCGTACATGAACGGGTCCATGTCGCGGATGATCGGGAACGCGATCTCCCGGCCGGTCGCCGCGAGCTCGGCGATCGGGCCCACGTCGATCATCTGGTGCACGGCGGGCGTCAGCGGGATCGTCGCGCCGGCGAGCGCGGCGATGCGCGGGCTCCACACGCCGCACGCGACCACGACGTACTCGGTGTCGACGTCCCCGCGGTCGGTGCGCACGCGGCGCACCCGGCCGTCCTCCGTGTCGATGGCGAGCACCTCGGTGAGCGCGGAGACGGTGAGCGCGCCCGCGGCGACGGCCCGCTCGCGCATCAGCTCGCCCGCGCGCAGCGGGTCGACCACGGCCACCGAGGGGGTCCAGAACCCCCGCAGGACCGGCGCGGGATCGAGGAACGGCACCTTCTCCGCGACCTCGGCGGGGCTGATCAGCTCCGCGTCGATCCCCCACGCCCGCGCCGACGACATCCGCCGGTCGAGCTCCTGGACCCGCTCGGGAGTACGCGCCACCTCGATGCCGCCGCAGGTCGTCAGCGTCCCCAGCTCGGTGTACTGGCGCACCGAGTCGCCGGTGAGCAGCGTGATCTCGCGGGAGTGGTCGACCGGGAAGACGAAGTTCGACGCGTGGCCGGTCGACCCGCCCGGATCGGGCAGCGGCCCCTTGTCGACGAGCAGGATGTCGCGCCACCCCAGCCGCGCGAGGTGGTGCACGACGGCGTTGCCGACGATACCGGCGCCGACGACGACGACCTGGGCCCGGTCCGGGAACGGTGTCACGGCCCCTCCTCGGGGGTACTCACGCGGCCGTGCGGCGGGCCTGCGACAGCCACCGCACGGTCGGCTCGATCTGGTTGAACGTGAAGAGGTGCAGCCCCGCGAGGTCGCCAGCGCCGGTCACCTGGGTCGCCGCGAGGCCCGCGACGAGCTCGTCGGGGGTGTGGCGCCCACCCCGCAGGAGCGCGCCGGCGGTGCTGCGGTGGGAGCGGGCGAACCGCACCGCGTCGGCGACCCCGATCCGCACCGACAGCCGCAGCAGGCGTGCGGCGTCGACGACGCCCGGGACACCGGCGATCACCGGCAGGTCGATCCCCCGGTCCCGCGCCGCCCCGGCGAACCGG
Organism: Actinomycetospora aeridis; assembly: GCF_037400275.1. Classification (NCBI taxonomy): domain Bacteria; kingdom Bacillati; phylum Actinomycetota; class Actinomycetes; order Pseudonocardiales; family Pseudonocardiaceae; genus Actinomycetospora; species Actinomycetospora aeridis. Next base: position 94,757 of record NZ_JBBEGL010000009.1, read on the forward strand.
GCGACGAGGTCGGCGTCGAAGCACAGCTGCGTCACCGTGTAGTCGGCGTGGAACTGCTTGACCCGCAGGTCGGCCCACAGCACGTCGTCGGCGAACCGGTGGTGGCCGTCGGGGTAGGACGGGACGCCCACCCGCGGCGGGCGCCGGCCGAGGTCCTCCATGGCCCGCAGCAGCGCGAGCCCGTCGGGCAGGTCCCCGGCGGGCTCGCGCGCGTCGCCGCCGACGACGAAGACCTCGCGGACCCCGGCCGCGGCGAGCCGGTCGAGGTGCCCGGCCAGCTCGCCGCGGTCGCGCACGCTGCGCGCCGCGAGGTGGGGCACCGTCGCGAACCCGCGCGCGGCGAGCGCGACGGCCACGTCCACCGTGGCCGCCACCCCCCGGCTCGGCGTGGCGGTGACGGTCACCGTCGCGCCCGCCGGGAGGTCGGCGGCGACCTCCAGCACGTCCGCCGTCGGCGCCACCTCGAAGCGCGGGTGGGCGAGGAGGGTCCCCAGGGTGGTGACGTGGTCCATGACCGGCCCGCTCAGCCCTTGGGGGTCTGCTTGCGCGGGTCGACGAACGGCTTCTCGACCACCACGCCGTCGCGCACGTCGTCGTCCGTGACGACCTGCAGCGTCGTCCCGATCGGCGTCGACGGCGTGGCGACCATCGCGAGGCCGATGTTGCGCTCGAGCCGCGGCGACCAGCAGGCGCTGGTCACGGTGCCGACGAACTCCCCCGCCTCGTTGCGGACCGTGAACGGCTCGATCATCGACCCGTCGTTGAACGTGCCGAGGCGCGCGCCGCCGATCTCGACGCCGACCATCGACCGCGTGAGCCCGCGCGCCTTGGCCCGGATCAGCGCGTCCTTGCCGACGAAGTCGGCCTCCTGGCCGAGGTCGACCATCCACGTGTAGTCGTAGCCGACCTCGAGCGGGTTGGTGTCGAGCGTGATGTCGCAGCCGTAGGCGAGCATGCCGCCCTCGATGCGCCGGATGTGGCACGGACCGATCGGGCGCATCCCGTGCGGGCGCCCCGCCTCCCACACCCGGTCCCAGAGCCGGCCCGCGTTGCGGACGGCGTCGCGCAGGTAGATCTCGTAGCCGATCTCCGCGCTGTAGCCGGTGCGGCTGACGACCACCTCCATGCCGTCGATCACCGCGTGCCGCAGGTGGTAGTACGGCATCTCGGCGACGTCGGCACCGAACAGGTCGGTGACGACGGCCTTGGCCTTCGGACCCTGGACCTGCACCGGGGCGACGTCGATCTCGCGGACCGTCACGTCCCAGCCCCCGGCGTGCGCCAGGCCGCTCGCCCACAGCCCGACGTCGGAGTCGGCGAGCGAGAGCCAGAAGCGGTCGTCCTCGACGCGCAGCAGCACCGGGTCGTTGACGATCCCGCCGTCGGGTGCGGTGAGGAAGACGTACTTGCACTGGCCGACCGCGCACTTGGTGAGGTCGCGTGGCACGAGCATGTTGGTGAACGCGAAGGCGTCCGGCCCGGAGATCTCGATCTGGCGCTCGACGCCGACGTCCCAGAGGGTCACGTCCTCGAGCAGCGCCCAGTACTCGGCGATCGGGTCGCCGTAGTGACGCGGGTGGTACGTGTGGTTGTAGACGCTGTACATCGCCACGCCGTGCGCCCGCGACTTCCAGAAGTACGGCGACTTGCGCAGCCGCGGGTAGAGCAGGATCCCGGGGTTCGTCACCACCGTGGACGACGGCTCCGGCACGAGCTCCACCGTCGACCGGGTGGGCAGGACGTCCGTCATCAGCACCTCACTTCGTCGCGCGTCCGGCGGCCCCCGAGCCGGTCTTCGGACGGTGGTTGCGAGGAGTGCAACCAGGTTTCGCTTGGCGCAACCAGAGTGCGACCGTGACCGAGATCACGTCAAGAGATCCCGGGCGACGGACTGATATATCCGTTGGGTAACTCAGGGGCGCAGGAGACCGGCCGGCTCGCGGCGCGTGTGCACGCGGTAGCCCACCGAGAGGGTGAGGCCCGGGGTGCCGTCGATCGCCTTCTGCGCGACGGCGGGAGTGAACTCGATCCGCATCACGTCGGCGAGGGTCGTGCGGTCGGTGAAGCGCCAGAGGGTGTCGACGCGACGCGCCGCGAAGCCCTGGCCGGCGAAGAAGCGCTCGGCGGCCCCGGGGTCGTAGCGCGGGGCGGAGGCGCGCATCCAGGAGCCGTAGGAGTGGCGGGTGGCGTCCAGGTCGACGACCACGAGCACCCCACCGGGGCGCAGCACGCGGGACGCCTCCGCGAGGCCGGGCTCGCAGCCGGGCCCGAAGAAGTAGGCCGTCCGGGCGTGCACGACGTCGGCCGAGTCGTCGGGCAGCGGCAGGGCGGCCGCACTCCCCGGCGCGACGCGGACGCCCGGGAGGCCGGCGACGCGTTCGCGGGCCCGGGCGACGAGCGGAGCGTGAGGCTCGACCCCGACCACCCTGCGCGCCCGCTGCGCGAACCGCGGCAGGTGGTACCCGTCGCCGCACCCGACGTCGACGACGTCCGCGCCGTCGTGGGGGGCGAGCTCGGCGACCGTGTCCCACAGCGCGCCCGTGGCGTCCTGGGCCTCGTTCTCGCGCTCGTAGACCTCGGGCCAGCGCCAGATGTTGGGGGACTCGACGACGTCCCTCTCGCGGTGGCGCGTCACGTGTGGACGGGGACCAGCACCAGGAGCAGCAGCCAGGCCATCGGCGCCGAGGTGACCAGCGAGTCGAGGCGCTCCATCAGCCCGCCGTGACCGGGGATGGTGCTGCCCATGTCCTTGATGCCGAGGTCGCGCTTGATGAGGGACTCGACGAGGTCGCCCGTGACGGCCGTCCCCACCAGCAGCGGCCCGACGATCAGGCCGAACCACCAGTGGTCGTCGAGCAGGAACGCGATCGACAGGCACGCGCCCGTCGACCCGGCGACGATCGACCCGGCGAGGCCCTCCCACGACTTCTTGGGGCTGACCTTCGGCGCCATCGGGTGCCTGCCGAACAGCGCGCCCAGGGCGTAGCCGCCGGTGTCGGAGCAGATGACGACGATGAGGAACGTCAGGACGCGCGCCGTGCCGTCGGCGGGGACGACGAGCATCGTCGCGAACGCCATGCACAGCGGCACCCAGCAGAGCACGAGCATCGAGGCGCCCACGTCGCGCACGAACCCGGCCGCGCCGAGCCGCATGCGCCACAGGAAGCAGCCGAGCACCGTGACGAGCAGGGCGCCGAGGATGCCCTCGGTGCCGAACGGCCAGGCCAGCCAGATCATCGCCTGCCCGCCGACCAGCACCGGGACGCGCGAGAGGCGGATGCTGGCGCCGCGGTGCAGGGCGCCGAAGAGCTCCCAGGTGCCGATCACCGCGGAGATCGCGACGATCCCGATCCACGCCTGCCGCACGGTGAGCAGGGCGACCAGGATGACCGCGCCCATCGCGAGGCCGACGCCGATGGCGACGGGCAGGTTGCGCCCGGCGCGGGAGGGCTTCTTCTCCGCCGGCCTCTCCTCCGCGGGGGTCACCGGGCCACCGGCGACGGCGTCCGTGGAGGACGTGTCGGCGGATGTCCCGGCAGACGTCCCGGCGGCCGGCCGCCGGGGCCGCGATGCGGAGGAGGGCATGGTGACCTCAGACCTCGAGGAGCTCGGCTTCCTTGTTCTTGACGAGGTCGTCGACCTGGGCGACGTACCGCGCCGTGACGGTCTCGAGCTCCTTCTCGGCGCGCTGTTCCTCGTCCTCGCCGGCCTCGCCGTCCTTGACGATGCGCTGGAGCTCGGTCATGGCGCCTCGCCGCACGCTGCGGATGGACACCTTGGCGTCCTCGCCCTTGCTGCGCGCGACCTTGACCATGTCCTTGCGGCGCTCCTCGGAGAGCTGCGGGAACACCACGCGGATGATCTGGCCGTCGTTGCTGGGGTTGACGCCGAGGTCGGAGTCGCGGATCGCGCGCTCCATGCTGCCCAGCTGGCTCGCGTCGTAGGGCTTGATGACGGCCATGCGGGCCTCGGGCACCTGCACCGACGCTAGCTGGTTCAGCGGCGTCCAGGCGCCGTAGTACTCGACGCTGATGCGGTTGAACATCGCGGGGCTGGCCCGGCCGGTGCGCACACCGCCGAGGTCCTCCTTGGCGACGCTGACCGCCTTCTCCATCTTCTCCTCGGCGTCGAGGAGCGTCTCGTCGATCATGTGTCGCCTCTCCTCAGGGCCCGGAGGGGGTCTGGACCAGCGTGCCGATCCTCTCACCCCGCACCGCACGGGCGATGTTCCCGTCCACCAGCAGGTTGAACACCATGATCGGCATGTTGTTGTCCATGCACAGGCTGAACGCGGTGGCGTCGGCGACCTTGAGGCCCTTCTCCAGCACCTCGCGGTGGGAGATCTCGTGGAACATCGTCGCCGTGGGGTCGAGCTTGGGGTCGGCCGTGTAGACGCCGTCGACGCCCTTGGCCATGAGGACGATCTCGCACTCGATCTCCAGCGCGCGCTGGGCGGCCGTGGTGTCGGTGGAGAAGTAGGGCATGCCGACGCCCGCGCCGAAGATGACGACGCGGCCCTTCTCGAGGTGGCGCATCGCGCGGCGCGGGATGTACGACTCGGCGACCTGGCCCATGGTGATGGCGGTCTGCACGCGGGTGTCGATGTGGTGCTCGCGCTCGAGGAAGTCCTGCAGGGCCAGACAGTTCATGACCGTGCCGAGCATGCCCATGTAGTCGGCGCGCTGGCGCTGCATGCCGTAGCGGTGCAGCTCCTCGCCGCGGAAGAAGTTGCCGCCGCCGATGACGACGGCGATCTGGATGCCGGAGCGCACGACGTCGGCGATCTGGCGGGCGACGGTCTGGACGACCACCGGGTCGACCCCGACCCCGCCGCCGCCGAACATCTCGCCGCCGAGCTTGAGCAGGACCCGGCGATGTCCGGAACGGGCATCGGGGCCCGCGTCCGACACGGTCTGGGGACTGGCCACGCGCTCTCCTCCCACCGACGGGGACGTGCTCTGCGAGTGCGTCGGGGGCGGGGCCGGGCGTGTGCCCGCGCCCCGCCCCCGCACGACTCAGGGCTGGCCGACCTCGAAGCGCGCGAAGGTGCGGACCGAGACGCCCGCCTCCTCCAGCACCTTGGCGACCGTCTTCTTGTCCACCGACACCGAGTCCTGCTCGAGGAGCACGGTGTCCTTGTAGTAGCCGTTGAGGCGACCCTCGACGATCTTCTCGAGGATCTTCTCGGGCTTGCCCTCCTCGCGGGCGGTGGCCTCGGCGATGCGCTTCTCGTTCTCCACCACGTCCGAGGGGACCTCGTCGCGGGTGGTGTAGAGGGGGCGCGCCGCCGCGACCTGCATGGCCGCGCCGCGGGCCGCGTCGGCCGCGTCGTCGCCGTCGCCGGTGTAACCGACGACGACGCCGATGGCCGGCGGGAGGTCCGAGGACCGGCGGTGGAGGTAGGTCGCGGTCGGCCCGTCGAGCAGCGCGACGCGGCGCAGCTCGAGCTTCTCGCCGATGCGCGCCGAGAGCTCCTGGACCTTGTCGTCGACCGTGCCCTCGCCGAGGGAGGCGGCCTTGAGCGACTCGAGGTCCTTGGTGCCGCTCGCGAGCGCGACGCCGAGGATGTCCTCGGCGAGCTGGACGAAGTCGGCGTTCTTGGCGACGAAGTCGGTCTCGGAGTTGAGCTCGATCATCGCCCCGTCACGGGCGGCCACGATGCCGTTCGCCGTGGTGCGGCCGGCCCGCTTCCCGACGTCCTTCGCACCCTTGATGCGCAGGGCCTCGACGGCCTTGTCCAGGTCGCCCTCGTTCTGCTCGAGGGCCTTCTTGCAGTCCATCATCCCGGACCCGGTGAGGTCCCGGAGCTTCTTCACGTCCGCAGCGGTGTAGTTCGCCATGGTGCGGCTCTCGTCCGTCCCTGTTGGTGTGTGGGTCGTGTCGTGCGGGGCTCGCGGTGCGGCGTCCGCCGACCGTCAGCCGGCCCCGCCCTGCGGGGTCGGGGCACCGTTCTGCTGGCCGGCCTCGGGCGCGGCGGCGATCGCGTTGTCGTCGCCCTCGGAGTTCGCGTCGACGGTGCCGCCGGTGCGCTCGGGACGGCTCACCGGGGTGGTGTCGTCGCCGATCGCGTTGGTCGTCTCCTCGGCGGCCGGCGAGGCGGCCGGCGAGTCGCCGGGGGCGTCGACGGCGGAGCTGGTGCTGCCCTGCTCCAGGCCGGTCGGCGCGCTGGCGCCGTCGCCGCCCTGGACGGTCGAGCCCTGCCCCATGAGCTCCTGCTCCCACTCGGCGAGCGGCTCGTCGGCCCCGCGCTCGCCGCCGTCGCGCTGGCCGCGGGCCTGCAGGCCGTCGGCGCACGCCTGGGCGACCACGCGGGTCAGCAGCGCCGCCGAGCGGATGGCGTCGTCGTTGCCCGGGATCGGGTAGTCGACCTCGTCCGGGTCGCAGTTGGTGTCGAGGATGGCGACGACCGGGATGTTGAGCTTCCGGGCCTCGCCGACCGCGATGTGCTCCTTCTTGGTGTCGACCACCCACACCGCGCTGGGCACGCGGCCCATGTCGCGGATACCGCCGAGCGTCTTCTCGAGCTTGTCGTGCTCGCGGGTGAGCATGAGGATCTCCTTCTTGGTGCGACCCTCGAAGCCCCCGCTCTGCTCCATGGCCTCCAGCTCCTTGAGGCGCTGGAGGCGCTTGTGCACGGTGGTGAAGTTGGTGAGCATGCCGCCCAGCCAGCGCTGGTTCACGAACGGCATGCCGACGCGACGCGCCTGCTCGTCGATGGCCTCCTGGGCCTGCTTCTTCGTGCCGACGAAGAGCACCGTGCCGCCGTGGGCGACGGTCTGCTTGACGAACTCGTAGGCGCGATCGACGTAGGACAGCGTCTGCTGCAGGTCGATGATGTAGATGCCGTTGCGCTCGGTGAAGATGAAGCGGCGCATCTTGGGGTTCCAGCGGCGGGTCTGGTGTCCGAAGTGGACACCCGAGTCCAGCAGCTGGCGCATCGTGACGACGGCCATGCGGTGGAACTACCTCTCTCGGCGGCCCGGTGCGCTGACCAGGCCTGGCGGTTGTCGCGACGGTCCCGGCCGGGCCGCCGCCCTGGTGCCCTCGTGGCCGATCCGGAACCCGCTCGGCGGGACCGCCCGGATGCGGCTCTGGCAGCGCTCGACGTGCGGGCGCTTGAGAGGACACGCGAAGTCGGCCCGTGCGACTCCGGACGGAGCAGGAGACGACGGACCGCTGGTCACGAGTGTACCCGCGCACCCCTGCCCGCCTCCCCGCGGGCGTCGCCACCCCCGCTCGCCTGCGCACACGGGGTGTGCCAGCGTGGCGGCCACGCTGACGCTCAACGACAGGATCGCCACACGCTCGCTCGCGCGACACGCCGGGGCGGGCGTTCCTGCCGACGTCGTGGCGATGTCGTGGAGACGTCGTGGAGATCAGGAGTGCGCTGTGCACGCGGATCGGCCTCCGGAGGTGTGTCGTGACCGGCGACATCCTTGACACGCCGTGCCGGGGAGATGCCTGACAGCCCGGTACTTCTGGTGCGCTGGTGGATGCCGCTGAGGGTGATGGATGTCGTGGAGCAGCGTCTGGCCGTGTTGATGGAGCCGGGCTGGTCGGGCCGGTCGGTCAGTGAGGTGTGTCGCCGCCACGGGATCAGCCGCGAGACGTTCTACGACTGGAAGCGTCGCCACGACGCTGAGGGCCTCGAGGGTCTGGCACCGAGGTCTCGTCGCCCGCATCGCTCGCCGGGTCTGGTCGGCGAGGTGCTCACCGACCGGATCCTGGAGCTGCGCAAGGAGCAGGGTTGGGGCCCGCGCAAGATCCGGGATCGGTTGGTCCTCGAGGGGGTCGATCCGGTGCCGGCGACATCGACGGTGCAGCAGGTGCTGGCCCGCCACGGCGACGGGGCGCTGCGGCGGCGCCGCGGCGCCGGGCCCGGTGGGCGTGATGAGGGGCAGCGGTTCACCTACGCGCACGGCAACGAGCTCTGGCAGATCGACGGGGCGATGCACCACCTCGCCGACGGGCACGGGTACTGGGCGGTCGACATCATCGATGACCACTCCCGGTTCTGTGTGGGGATCGAGCTCGGCCAGGCGCTGACCTCCAGCCTGGCCTGGACCGCGATGCGCACCGCGGTCGCCGGGCACGGGCTGCCCGCCGGGCTGCTCTCGGACAACGGGCTGTGCTTCACCGGGCGGCTGCGCGCGGTCACGGTCAGCTTCGAACGCCAGGTCACCGCCGCGGGGGTCCGCCTGACCCACTCCAGGCCCTACAACCCCCGCTGCTGCGGCAAGATCGAACGACTGCACCAGACCGCGCGGGGCTGGCTGGCCCGCCGCCCGGCCCCAGCGACGATGGCCCAGGCCCGCGCACTGTTCGCCGAGTTCACCGAGCACTACAACACCTACCGGCCCCACCAGAGCCTCGACGGCGCCCTCCCCGCCCAGCGATACCGGCCCGGCGCGCCCACCGTGCTGCCCGTGCTCGAGGTCGAACCCGCCGACGCCCACCTGCCCGCCGGCGCGCTGCTGCGCGAGGTCAACCGCGGCGGGCGGATCGGCTACGCCGGACGCAAGCTCTACCTCGACGCCCGATTCGCCGGCCTGACCGTCGGGCTGCTGCGCGACAAGGGCCGCCTGCACATCTACTACGGCTCCAGCCGCATCGAGACCTTCTCCATCGGCGCCACCCACCCCCACCCCCGCCGATGACCCACCTGTCAGGCATCTCCCCGGCACGCCCTGTCAGGCATGTTCCGGGTATTGACACACGCGGATCGGCCTCCGGAGGTGCGTGACGCGCTCGTGATCTCGGTCGCGAGGTCCGAGGGAGCCGCGGGCGCCCCGGCTGCGTCCAAGTCCGTGTGAAGCGTTGCCTCCTCGCCGCCCTCGCCCTCGCTCTGGTGCTCACCGCCCCGGCGCGCGCCGCGCCCGCTCCCCCGCCCGTCGTGCCCGTCGGTGCCTTCGGCTGGCCGGTGCCCTGGACGGCCGGCGGTGGCGCGCCGGCGACGTCCGGTGCGCCGGGTGCGGTGACGCGGCTGTTCGACCCGCCGCCGCACTACTACGGCCGGGGTCACCGTGGCGCGGACCTCGCGGGGCGTCCCGGGACGCCGGTGGTCGCGGCGGGCGACGGGGTCGTGGTCTTCGCCGGCCGGGTCGCGGGACACGGCGTCGTCTCCGTCGAGCACGCCGACGGCCTGCGCACCACCTACGAGCCGGTCGCGGTCACCGTCGCCCCGGGCGCGCGGGTCCGCCGTGGCGACGCCCTCGGCGTCCTCGAACCCGGGCACCGCGGGTGCCCGGTGGCCGCCTGCCTGCACTGGGGCCTGCGCCGGCCGTCGCCCGACGGCGCAGCGGGAGCGTTCGAGTACCTCGACCCGCTCCTGCTGCTCGGGCTCGGCCGGGTGCGTCTGCTCCCGACCGACCCGTGACCCTCAGGCGTGCTGGAGCTCCGCCAGCCGGGCCCGCAGCCGCATCACCGCGCGGGTGTGCAGCTGACAGACCCGCGACTCGGTGACCCCGAGGACCCGCCCGATCTCCGCGAGGGTCAGGTTCTCGAAGTAGTAGAGACCGACCACCGTGCGGTCCCGCTCCGCGAGCTGCCCCACCGCCTCGGCCAGGAGCCTGCGGGTCTCGCGGTCCTCCATCGCGGACAGCGGGTCCTCGGCGCCGGTGTCGGGCAGCGAGTCGGCGAGCGAGGGCGCCGTCGCCCCGTCCACCGAGCCGCCGCCACGTCCGGCGGACACGAGCTCGTCGAGCGCGGCGACGCTGGTCATCGCGATCTGCCCGAAGGTCGAGCGCAGGTCGTCGGTCGACGTCTCGAGCTCGGCGGCGAGCTCGGAGTCGCTGCACGAGCGCTGCTCGCGGCCCTCCAGACGCTCGATCGCCCGCTCGATCTCTCGGGCCCGGGAGCGCACCGAGCGCGGCACCCAGTCCTGGGAACGCAGCTCGTCGAGGATCGCGCCGCGGATGCGCTGCATCGCGTAGACCTCGAACTTCCGGCCCCGGTCGGGCTCGAAGCGCTCGATGGCGTCGACCAGGCCGAAGATCCCGCACTGGATGAGGTCGGCGACGTCGACGTGCGCGGGCAGACCGGTGCCGACGCGGCCGGCGACGTACTTGACCAGCGGCGCGTAGTGCAGCACCAACCGGTCCTTCGTCGACTTGCGCGGATCGTCGGCGTACGCGGCCCACAGGTCGGCGATGCCGGCCTCGACCATCGCCTCCTCGTCGGCCCCGCCCGGCGAGGCACGCCCGAGGGTGGCGGGGAGCAGGTGCTCCGGACGCTCGGCGGGACGCCGGTCACGCGACCCGTCGGAGGGTGCCGGCACCGGCGCGAGGGCCGTCGCGCCGTCGGTGGCGGGTCCCGGGGGCTCGTGCCGCGCGGGCGCCCGCCGACGCGGCGTCCGGGCCGCGACCCCCGCGGCACGCACGGCGGCGTCCGAGTCGGAGCCGGGCAGGGCGGGCAGCGGGCCGGTCTGCGGACCGGTCGCGGGTCCGTCCTGGTCCCCGTGCTGGTGACCGTGCTGGTGACCCTGCTGCGGTGCGTCGGCGGACATCGTGGCGGCCGCGGCGCCCCAGGCCTCAGGCACGGGGGTGGGCGGTGTCGTGAACGGCGCGCAGCCGCTCGGCGGACACGTGCGTGTACAGCTGGGTCGTCGCCGGTGACGCGTGACCCAACAACTCCTGGACGCTCCTCAAGTCCGCTCCCCCCTCGAGCAGGTGCGTGGCCGCCGAGTGCCGGAGCCCGTGCGGCGCGATGTCAGGTGCTCCCGGGACGGCCCCCGCGGCGTCGTGCACGACCGTGCGCGCGATGCGCGGGTCGAGCCGGCCGCCACGGGCGCCGAGCAGGAGCGCAGGCGGTGACGTCGGGACGGCGAGCGCCGGGCGCCCGTCCCGCCGCCAGTCCTCGAGCGCGGCGGCGGCCGGCGCACCGTAGACGACGGTGCGCTCCTTGCCGCCCTTGCCGAGGACCCGCAGCGTGCGGCGGCCGTCGTCGACGTCGTCGACGTCCAGTCCGCAGAGCTCGGAGACCCGCACGCCGGTGGCGTACAGCAGCTCGAGCACCAGGTGGTCGCGCAGCGCGACGGGATCGCCCTCCGCGGCACCGGACGCCGCCGCCCGCAGCGCCTCGGCGGCCTGGTCGGCGCGCAGGACCTCGGGAAGACGCCGGTGGGCCCGCGGCGACGCCAGGCGCGCCCCGGCGTCCGTGGCGGCGCGTCCGGTGCGGACCACCCAGGCGGTGAACGTGCGCGCGGCGGCGGCCCGGCGCGCCAGCGTGGTGCGGCTCGCGCCCCGCGCCCGCTCGGCCGCCAGCCACGCCCGCAGACCGGCCAGGTCGAGATCGTCGAGGTCGAGCCCGCCGTCCTGCGCGCCCCCGCGGTCCCGGACGTGACCGAGCAGCGACGTCACGTCGCCGAGGTAGGCCCGGACGGTGTGGGGCGAGAGCGCCCGCTCGTAGCGCAGGTGCGCGGCGAACGCCGCGAGGTGCCCATCGACGCTCTCCGCGGCGTTGCCCGGTGCCGCCTGTCCCGTGCCCTCCCGGCGGGGCTCGGGCACCGCGGCGGATCGGTCGTCCGCAACGTGACGTGCGGCATCCGGCCGGGCCGGGTCCGCCGTGGTCGCGGGCTCCGAGGCCCCCGCAACGTCGGCTTCGGTGAACGCGGAGCGTGACGAGGTGACCGGGTCGAAGGGGAACTCACGAGAGGCCCCTCGACCGGGTGACCGCGACGGCCCGCGCAGCCGTCCGGCTGCGTCGTCGGGAAAGAACGTGCCGGTCATCGACGTGAAGACTTCCGACACGGAGGCTCATGGTCAAGCACCGCCGCACCGCGTTCGGTGACCGTCGGCCACTGTCGGGGAGCGGTCCCACTCGTCGCGCTCTGCAACCGTTCGTCGCGCTGTGCCTGTTCACCCGGGTCGGCGACGCCACCGCCCGTCGTCCTCCGACACGAGCCCGCGGGTCTCGAGATCCCTCAGGTGGGTGTCCGCCTCCGCGAAGTCGACCCCGGCGTCGTGGGCCAGGCGTGCGGCTGTGCGCGCCGCGCGGAGAGGTAGCGCTTCGTGCATACGCAGTGCCCCTGGGTCAAGACCGTCCGTCCGACGCGTGGGGGTCCCCGGTGGAGGGGCCCACCCGTCCCCCACTCGACTCACCTCCTCCACGACGTGCGCGACCCGCCCGACGACGGACACCTCCGGTCGGCGCGCGAGCTCGTGACACCCGAGCGACTGCACCGACGTGACCGGGCCCGGCACCACCATCACCGCGCGGCCGAGCGCCCCGGCGACCAGCGCCGTGCGCATCGCCCCCGACCGTGCCGCGGCCTCGACCACCACGGTGCCCGCGGCGAGCGCCGCGATCAGCCGGTTGCGGACGAGGAAGCGGTGTCGCGCCGGGGTGGCGCCGGGCGGGTACTCGGTGAGCACCAGACCGCGGTGACCCACGTGCTCGAGCAGGGCGGCGTGCTTCGGCGGGTACGCCCGGTCGATCCCGCAGGCGAGCACCGCGACCGTGTCGCCGCCGACGGCGAGCGCCCCCCGGTGCGCCGCCCCGTCGATGCCCAGCGCGGCGCCCGAGACCACGGTGCAGCCGCGGTCGGCGAGCTCCGCCGACCAGTCGCGTGCCACCCACAGGCCGTACTCGGTGGCGGCACGCGCGCCGACCATGGCCGCCCAGCCGGTCGGGACGCCGTCGAGGCGCAGCGGTCCGCGGGCCCACAGGGCGATCGGGGCCGCGGGGCCGTCGTGGGTCGCGGGCCCCTCGAGCCCCGGTGCCCCGTCCGCCCCGGCGACGTGTCCGAGACCCATCAGCGCGAGCGCCGGCCACTCCGGGTCCTCCGGGACGATCAACCGGCCACCACGGGCGGCGATCAGCGCGAGATCGGCCTCGGCGCGGTCGGTGCCCCGGCGCGCGGAGGTCTCGCGGGCGACACCGGGCGGCAGCGCGCCCGGCCCCTCGGTGGTCCCCTCACGGACCTGGTGGGCGGCGGCGACCGGGCCGACCTCGTCCACGAAGGCGGCGAGGGCCACGGCGGGCGGCTCGGCCACCCGCGAGAGGTAGGCGCGGGCGAGCAGGACCGCGCGGTCGACCTGCCCGTCGACGGGCACCGGGGCCGGGGAGCTGCTCATGCGGCGTCCTCGCCGTCGTTCCCGTGCTCCCCGACGAACCCCTTGAACCCGACCGCCTCGGTGACGTCGGGCAGCTCCGGGCCCGGCGCGCCCCGCAGGTCGGCCACGGTCCACGCCACGCGCAGCGCGCGGTCGACGCCGCGGGCGGTCATCGCACCGGTGCGGAGCTGGCGTTCGAGGATCGCCGCAGCCGCGCGGGGGAGCCGGCCCCGGCGTCGCAGCTCGGGACCGGGGACCTCGGCGTTGGTGCGCCACCCCGCGTCGCGCCAGCGCTCACGGGAGGCGGCCCGCGCCGCGAGGACGCGTGCCCGGACGGCCGCGGTGTCCTCGGGGACCTCCTCGAGCGTCGACGCGCCGTCCCAGGACAGCGCCTCCACGGCCTGCAGCGTCACCTGCAGGTCGACGCGGTCGAGCATCGGCCCGGACAGCCGCTGGGTGTAGCGGCGCTTCGCGAGGCCCGAGCACGTGCAGTCGGTGGGCTTGGGCGGGGCGCACGGGCAGGGGTTCGCGGCCATGACCAGCTGGAAGCGCGCCGGGTAGCGCGCCACCCCGTCGGTGCGGGCCAACCGGACCTCGCCCTCCTCGAGCGGCGTGCGCAGCATCTCCAGCACGTGCGGCCCGAACTCGTAGATCTCGTCGAGGAAGAGGACCCCCCGGTGGGCGAGCGACGCCGCGCCCGGCCGGGCCAGGCCACTGCCGCCGCCGACGAGCGCCGCCGCGGACACCGAGTGGTGCGGCGCGACGAACGGCGGCGTGGCCGGGAGCGCCTCCTGGGGGTCGAACGCCCCCGCGAGCGAGCGGACCGCGGCCACCTGCAGGGCCGCGTCGGCGTCGAGGTCGGGCAGCAGGCCGGTCATCCGGCGGGCGAGCATCGTCTTGCCCGAGCCGGGCGGCCCGACCATCAGCAGGTGGTGACCGCCGGCGGCGGCGACCTCCACGGCGCGACGGGCCGCGAGCTGGCCCACCACGTCGGCGAGGTCCTCCCGCGGCCCGCTGCCCCGCCGCCGTGTCCCGGGCCGCACCGCGAGCAGCCGCCCGCGATCACCCCGCAACCACGCGAGGACGTCGGAGAGGTGCTCGGCACCGAGGACCTCGACGCCGTCCACCAGGCCGGCCTCGGTGGCGGCGGCCGCGGGCACGACGGCCTGCTCCACGCCGAGGCGCCGCGCCGCGAGCAGCGCCGGCAGGACACCCCGCACCTCCCGCACCCGGCCGTCGAGGGCGAGCTCGCCGAGCAGCACCACGCCGCGCAGGGCCGCGGCCGGCACCGAGCGGGCGGCCGCGAGCACGGAGCACGCCAGCGCCAGGTCGTACCCGCTGCCCTGCTTGGGCAGCGTCGCCGGGGACAGGGCGAGCGTGATGCGGCGGGCGGGCCAGGTCTCACCCGAGTTGGCCACGGCCGCCCGCACCCGGTCGCGCGACTCCGCGAGCGCCGCGTCCGGCAGCCCCACCAGCGAGACGCCGGGCAGGCCCTGCCCGATGTCGGCCTCGATCTCGACGACCTCGCCGTCGACCCCGCGCAGCCCGATCGACCACGCGCACGCGAGGGCCACGTCAGAACGCCCCCTCGTAGTGCTCCACCTGCGGGGCGGTGCCCGGCGCGACGAGCACGGCCAGCACGTCGAACCGGACCTCGGCGAAGCCCGCCCCGCCGGCGGCGTGCCGCTCGGCGAGCCAGCGCTGGGCCAGCCGCCGGATGCGGGCCGCCTTGATCGCCGTCACCGCCTCGGCCGGGAACCCGAACCCGGTGCCCGACCGCGTCTTGACCTCGACGACGACCAGGCGCCCGCCGTCGTCGGCGACGAGGTCGAGCTCGCCCTCCCGACAGCGCCAGTTGCGGTCGAGCACCGTGAGCCCGCGGGCCGCGAGGTGGGCCGCGGCCACGTCCTCGCCGCGCTGACCGAGCGACCGCCGGCCCGCGTCGCCCGCTCGCTCCGACGGTGTGGCGACCTCGCCCATCCCGACCATCCCGGCCCCCTCGTCCCCGCCGGACGTTCCGGCGGCGGGATCGAGCGTGGCCGGCGCGGGCCCGTGGACGTGAGCGTCGGCTCGACGCCTGGGGACAACCGGGTGGGGTGGGGACGGCCCGGGGCCGTGGTGGCGCTGCGATCAGGCCGCGCGGCGCAGCGTCAGCCGCTGAACGGGCCCTCGTCGAGGCGGAGGTCGGGCTTCTCCAGCTCCTCGACGTTGACGTCCTTGAACGTCACGACGCGCACGTTCTTGACGAACCGGGCCGGCCGGTACATGTCCCACACCCAGGCGTCGGACATGGTGACCTCGAAGTACACCTCGCCGTCGGCGTTGCGGACGCCGACGTCGACGGAGTTGGCCAGGTAGAACCGGCGTTCGGTCTCCACCACGTAGGAGAACTGCGAGACGATGTCGCGGTACTCGCGGTAGAGCGAGAGCTCCATGTCGGTCTCGTACTTCTCGAGATCCTCCGCGCTCATCGCGCTTCTCCCCCCTCCGCCGCGGCGTCCCACGCGCCCGCGGGCAGCTCGCCGACGACGTCCTCGATGTCGTCGGCGCCGTCCGGCAGCGCGTCGTCGAGCGCCGCCAGCTCGTCGGCCTCCCCGCTCTCGGCGGACGCGTCGTCGACGGTCACCGCACCGGTCACAGCACCGCTCACGGCACCATTGTGGCGCACGCCGGCCGCGAGGCCCTCCGGGCTCCGCCCCCGCGCCGCGGCGGCGACGTTGACGAAGCTGTACCGGTGCTCCGGGCAGGGTCCGTGCTCGGCCAGCAGTGCGCCGTGCGTGGGCGTGCAGTAGCCCTTGTGCAGGTCGAACCGGTACTCCGGATGCTTCTCGTGCAGCTCGGCCATCAGGTGGTCCCTGGTCACCTTGGCGAGCACCGACGCCGCGGCGACGCACGCCGCCGCCAGGTCGCCCTTGGGCACGGCGAGCGCCGGCACGCCGAAGCCCGTCACCGGGAAGCCGTCGGTGAGCACGTAGCCCGGACGTACGTCGAGGCGGGCGACCGCCCGGCGCATGCCGTCGATGTTGGCGATGTGCACGCCGCGTCGGTCGACCTCGGGCGGGTCGACGAGCACGACGCGCCAGTCCAGCGCGCGCCGCTTGATGACGTGGGCGAACCGTTCGCGCTCCTCGGCGGTGAGGAGCTTCGAGTCGGTCAGCCCCTCGAACCGGCGGGCGTCCCCGGGCCGCAGGATGCACGCCGCGACCGCCAACGGGCCCGCGCAGGCGCCGCGTCCGGCCTCGTCGACGCCGACGACCGGGCCGAGACCGTGGCGCTCCAGCGCCGACTGCAGCGCCCAGCTCTCGGTGCTGCGCCGCACGATCGCGCGCGGGGGCTGGACGCCCGTGCGCGGCGGGAGCGGCTTGCGACGGCGCGCCGGACGCCACCCGGGTGGCCGACCGCCGGGACGCCGCCGGGGCGCACCCGACCCGGACCCGGGTCCGGAAGTCTGGCCGGAGCCGGGGCCCTGGCCCCGCTCCGCTGCGTCGCCCGCCGTCACCGGCCGGGGTCGGGGGACGGAGGTGACCCGGACGACCAGCCGTCCCGCGCCGTCCACCGCGCGCGCAGCCGGCGGGTGACGACGACGAGCGGCACCGCACCCAGGACCCCGGCGGCGAGCGGCGCCCCCGAGGTCCACCCGGGGGCTCCAAGAGCGGACGGCTGGGCCTGCGGGTCGGTGTCGGGCACGCCGCCCCAGCGTCCGACCGGCAGCACGATGACGCGCGCCTTGCCGATGACGTCGGTGACGCCGATCGGGCCGTGCACGCGGGCGTCCGCGGAGTTGTTGCGGTTGTCGCCCATGACCCAGAGCTGGCCGTCGGGCACGCGCACGGGCGCGAAGTCGGCCTGGGTGCGGCCCAGGTTGGGCTGGTAGTAGATGTAGGGCTCGGTGAGCGGCTGCCCGTCGACGGTGACGCGGTTCTGCGGGTCGCAGCACGCGACGGTCTGGCCGCCGGTCGCGATGACCCGCTTGACGAAGTCCTTCTCGTCGGGCGGGGCGAGCCCGATGAGCGACAGCCCGCTCTGCAGACCGCGGACCAGCACGTTGCCCGACGGCTGCTCACCGGCGACCTCGCCGTTGTCGCCCCACGTCGGCGGGCCGCGGAAGACGACGACGTCGCCGGGCGCCGGGTCGGAGAACCGGTAGGTCAGCTTGTCGACGGCGACGCGGTCGTTGGCGCAGCCGTTGCAGCCGTGGAGCGTCTGCTCCATCGAGGCCGACGGGATGACGTAGATGCGCGCGAGGAAGGTCTGGATGACGAACGTCAGCACGACCGCCACCACGATGAGCAGCGGCAGCTCGCGCCAGAACGAGCCCTTCTTCTTCTTGCCCTTCCCCGCCTTGCCCTTGTCGCCGCCGTGCCGCCCGGCGCGCCCGGCGGCGTCCCGGCCGTCGTCGCTGCCGTCCTCGGGGGCGTCCTCGTCGCGTCCCGGACCGGTGCCGGACCGGCGGTGACGACCCGGCGCGACCCCGGCGCCACCGGTCATCGCCGTGGTGGTGGCGGTGGTGGACGACGAAGTGGTGGACGACGACGGTGTGCGCGGGGCCCGCGAGGCGAACCCGTCGGCGCCGGCGAGCCCGGTGTGCTCCTCCGGCGCGGCCTCCCGGGCCGGCTCGGACCCTGCAGCGGGGGCCCCGGCCGGGGCTCCGTGGGGCGGGGACGGCGGCGCGGCGGGCGACGGGACCGGCGGGGAGACGGGGCGCGGCGGCTGGCCGGCGACGGGCGCTCCGTTCGCGGGCGAGGGCGCCCCGGCGGGTCCGGACGGGCGACCGTCGGGACGCGGGGCGCCCGGCGGCGCGGCCCCCCAGGAAGGAGCCGGCGGTCCCGGCGGCGGGAACGGCTGGCCGGAGTAGGGCCCGGGCCGCGCGGGCGACCCGGGGGGTCCGGCCTGGCCGTTCGGCGGGCCCGTGTAGCCGTACGACGGCGGCACCGGGCCGGCCTGCCCCTGGTTCCCGTTGACGCCGTGGACCCCGTCGGCCGGCCCGGTCGCCGGGCGGCCGTTCGGCACGTCGCCGTAGCCGTTCACGACACCGGACCCGTCACCGTTCCCGTAGCCGTTCCCGTAGCCGCCGGCCGCGGAGTTGCCCGCTCCGTAGCCGTCGGCGGCGTGGCCGTTGCCGTACGCACCGACGTCGCCGTAGGCGTCACCGCCACCGCCACCGCCACGGGCACCGCCGCCGGACCCGGACCAGCCGGACGCCCCGTACGGCGCCTGGGTGCCGCCCGCGCCGGGCGGGGGCACGTCGCCGTAGGGATCGGCCGCGTGGTCGTCGTCCTCGTGATCGGGCCGGGCGTGTGCCCCCCGCCCGCCGGGCGGATCGGTACGCGTCGTCTCGCCGCCCATTCCGTGGCTGCGGAACGGGGGACCGCCTGGCTCCTGGGGACGCACGCGCTTCAGGTTAGGAGACCGGGTCGCGTCGGCTCAGGAGGCCGGCGTGGTCTCGCGCTTCTCGCGGATCTTCGCGGCCTTGCCCCGGCGCTCACGGAGGTAGTACAGCTTGGCGCGACGGACGTCACCGCGCGTGACGACCTCGATCTCCGCGATGTTGGGCGAGTGCACCGGGAAGGTGCGCTCCACCCCGACGCCGAAGGAGACCTTGCGGACGGTGAACGTCTCGCGCAGGCCGCCGCCGTGGCGGCGGATCACGACACCCTGGAAGACCTGTACACGAGAGCGTGAACCCTCGATGACCCGGACGTGCACCTTCACGGTGTCCCCGGCACGGAAGTCGGGGATGTCGGAGCGCAGCGACTTGGCGTCGAGCTCGTCCAGGGCGTTCATCGTCAGCGTCCTCGCGGTCTCACGGCCCCGGCCCGGGACCCGCGGGCGGGCGATCCGGTCTGCCGAGGAGAAGCGGTTCTCGGGCGGCGGGACGGCACTCACCGACCCTGATCGGGTCGTCCGCCGTCCGCGGCAACCTCCCCAGTCTGCCATGCCGCCGCGCGGGCCCCGGGGGCCGGGTCGTACCCGGACGCCGCGAGCACCTCGCGGTCGCGGGCGTCGAAGGCGTCGGCTCCGTGCCGGGCGACGAGCGCGTCGAGCAGGTCGGGGCGCACGGCCGCGGTGCGCTCGAGCGAGCGGTCCCGGCGCCACCGGTCGACGACGGCGTGGTTGCCGCCGCGCAGGACGTCGGGGACGTCGAGGTCACGCCACTGCTCGGGCCGGGTGTACGCCGGCGCCTCGAGGAGACCGCCGGTCCCTTCGGCGAAGCTGTCCAGCTCCGCCGACGCCGGGTTGCCCAGCACGCCGGGCACGAGCCGCGACACGGCCTCCACGACGACGAGCGCCGCGACCTCCCCTCCCGCGAGCACGTAGTCGCCGAGCGAGACCTCCTCGACGGGCATCCGCCGGCGCGCGTCCTCGAGCACCCGCGCGTCGATGCCCTCGTAGCGCCCGCAGGCGAGCACCAGCCACGACTCCGTGGCCCACTGCGCGGCGCGGTGCTGGGTCAGGGGCGCACCGGCCGGGGTGGGGACGAGCAGGCGGGGGACGCCGTCGCCCGATCCGGTCACCTCGTCGAGCGCCGCCCCCCACACGGGCGCGGTCATCAGCATCCCGGGGCCGCCGCCGTAGGGCGAGTCGTCGACGGCCTTGTGCACGCCGGTGGCCCAGCGGCGCAGGTCGTGGACGCGGACGTCGAGCAGACCGGCGCGCCGCGCCCGTCCGACGAGGGCCTCGTCGAGCGGGGCGAGGTATCCCGGGAAGATCGTGACGACGTCGATGCGCATCGGGGACGATCCTGCCCCCGGCTCCTGGCGGGAGGACGACATGGGCCTCAACGAGTTCATCGCCTACGGCGACCAGTGGGCGCTGCTCGCTCCCTTGGGGCTGGCGCTCGTGCTCTGCTCGCTGATCGGGATCGAGCGCGAGCTCGCCGCGAAGAGCGCGGGCCTGCGCACGCACACCCTCGTCGGGGTGGGCTCGGCGGCGTTCATGCTCGTGTCGAAGTACGGCTTCGACGACCTGCTGGCGAACTCCGACGTCTCCCTCGACCCGTCCCGCGTCGCGGCGCAGATCGTGTCCGGCCTCGGGTTCATCGGCGGCGGCCTGATCTTCGTCCGCCGCGACGCCGTGCGGGGCCTGACGACCGCGGCGACGGTCTGGACGGTCGCCGCGGTGGGCATGGCCGCGGGCGCCGGGCTCCCGGTGCTCGCCGCGGCGGGGGTCGTCGTGCACTACGTCGTGACCCGCGGCTTCCGCCCGATCTCCCGGCTGATCAGCCGCCGCGCCGGGGAGCGGGCCATCCACGTCACCTACACCGACGGCCGGGGCGTGCTGCGCGGCGTGGTGACCGCCTGCACCGAGACCGGGTTCGCGGTGGCCGGGATGCAGGTGGACCGCGAGGGCTCCGGCGACGGGACGGCCACGGTCACGCTGTCGCTGACCGGGCGGGCCGACGTCGCGGGACTGACCGGTGAGCTCTCGGAGCTCGACGGCGTGGTCTCGGTGTCGATCGCCTCCGACGAGGAGCGACTGGACTGAGCGCGCCCGGCCGGCCTCACTCCTCGAGCAGGCCCTCCGGCGGGTCCAGCACGAGCCGTCCGCCCGCCACGTCGACCACCGGGACGATCGCGGCGACGAAGGGCACCAGCAGCTCGCCGCCCTCGACGCGATCGACGGCGAGCAGCTCGCCCCCCGCGCCGTGCAGGACCGCGGTCACGGTGCCGACGGGCGTGCCGTCGGCGAGCTCGACGCGCAGGCCCTCGAGCTGGTGGTCGTGGAACTCGTCGGGATCGTCGGGTGCCTCGGCCAGCGCCGGGGCCGTGAGCTCCGCGCTGCGCAGGGTCTCGGCGCCGTCGCGGTCGCCGACCTCCTCGACGGTCACGAGCAGGCGGTCGCCGTGCCGGCGGGCGCCGATCACGGTGACCCGGGGGACACGCGAGCCCCGCACCGACAGCACCGTGCCCGGCGCGAACCGGGCCTCGATGTTGTCCGTGCGGGGCTCGACGACGAGCTCGCCGCGCAGGCCGTGGGCCCTGACGACCCGGCCGACGACGCGCTCGTCGGGAGAGGTCACGGCGTCAGCGATCGGTGTCGACCACGTCGACGCGCACGCCACGGCCGCCGATGCCACCCACGACGGTGCGCAGGGCGGTGGCGGTGCGGCCGTTGCGGCCGATCACCTTGCCGAGGTCGTCGGGGTGGACCCGGACCTCGAGCGTGCGACCACGGCGGTTGGTGACGAGGTCGACCGCGACCTCGTCGGGGTGGGCGACGATGCCGCGCACGAGGTGCTCGAGCGCCTCGGCCAGCTCGCTCACTCCGCGGAGCCGGAAACCTTGGCCAGCTCCTCGTTGAAGCGGGCCTGCTTGTCGACCTTCTCCGGCTGCGGCTTCAGCTTGCCCTCGGCGCCCGGGAGGCCCTTGAACTTCTGCCAGTCGCCGGTGACCTTGAGCAGGCCGTGGACCGGCTCGGTGGGGATGGCACCGACGCCCAGCCAGTACTGCGCGCGCTCCGAGTCGATCTTGATGACGCTCGGCTGGCTCTTCGGGTGGTACTCGCCGATGGTCTCGATGACGCGACCGTCACGGCGGTTCTTCGCGTCGGCGATGACGACGCGGTAGTGCGGCTCGCGAATCTTGCCGATGCGGGCGAGCTTGATCTTGACAGCCACTGCTGGGGTACTCCTCGGTCGATGTTCGGGGCCGCCCTGCCGAGGAGGACCTCCGGGGCGGCGTGCCCGCTCGTGCGTGCTCCACCAGTCGTCGCGACGGACCGCGACAACTCGACGATTGTGCCAGACCGCCCCTCAGGCGAAGGGCGCGAGGGTGACCCCGGCGTCCCGCAGGGCCTCGGCGACGCGGCGGGCCGCCGTCACGGCTCCCGGGCTGTCGCCGTGCAGGCAGAGCGAGGCCGCCTCCGTCGGGATCTCGGTGCCGTCGACCGCGACGATGACGCCGTCGGTGGCCAGGCGGCGGGCGCGCTCGACGACCGCGTCCGCGTCGGGCAGCAGCGCGCCGGGCTCGCGGCGCGGCACGAGCGTGCCCTCCGGGGTGTAGCCGCGGTCGCCGAACGCCTCGGCGTACGTCGTCAGACCGGCCTCGGCCGCCCGCGCGAGCAGGCGCGAACCGGGCAGCCCGAGCACGGGCAGGCCCGCCTGCTCGGCCGCGGCGACGACCGCGCCGGCCTGGGCGTCGTGGTGCACGACGGCGTTGTAGAGGGCGCCGTGGGGCTTGAGGTAGGCGACCTCCCCGCCCGCGGCGCGCGTGAACTCCCGCAGGGCCCCGACCTGGTAGAGCAGGTCGGCGGTGAGCTCGGCGGGGTCGGCGTCGACGAAGCGCCGGCCGAAGCCCGCGAGGTCGCGGTAGGACACCTGCGCGCCGATCGCCACGCCGGCGCCGACCGCGGCCGCCGCGACCCGCTGCATCGTCAGGGGGTCGCCGGCGTGGAAGCCGCAGGCCACGTTCGCGGACGTGACCACCCCGAGCAGCGCGTCGTCGTCGGTCAGCGACCAGATCCCGAAGCCCTCGGCGAGGTCGGCGTTGAGGTCGATCGTCGGCGCGGTGGTCACTCTCTCCACCCTAGGAGCTTGACCTGGAGTGCACTCAAGGGCGCAGTCTTGTCCGTGTGAGTGATCCGCTGACGGCGCCCCCGGCCGTCGAGGAGGAGCCGCCGGTCCGCGTGGGCCTGCTGCTCGGGGTGCTGCTGGTGGCGGTGGCGGTGGCCGTCCTCGCGAACAGCATGGTGCTGGTGCTGGTCCCCGAGATCGGCCGCGACTTCGCCGCCTCCCCCAGCGGCCTCGCGTGGGTGGTCACCGCGTTCTCGCTGAGCTTCGCGGTCGCCACGCCGCTCTACGGGCGGATCGCCGACGTGTTCGGCGTGCGCCGGGTGTTCGCCGTCGGCATCGCGATCTTCCTGGTCGGCTCGGTGGTCGCGGGCCTCGCGCCGGCCATCGGCCTCCACCTCGTGGGACGGGTCCTGCAGGGCCTGGGCAGCGCCGCCGTGCCCGCCCTCGGCTCGGTCGCGGTGGCGCGCTCGCTGCCGCCGGGGCGCCGGGGCTTCGGCTTCGGGATCGTCGGCACGGGCGTCGGGGCCGGCCAGGCGCTCGGGCCGCCGCTCGCGGGCTTCGTCGCCGAGCTCGCGGGCTGGCGCTGGCCGTTCCTCGGGGCCGCGCTGCTCGTCGCCCCCCTGCTCGTGATCGCCCCGCGGGTGCTCCCCGACGGCCGGCAGAGCGCCGACCCGTCGTGGCGTCAGATCGACCTCGTCGGCGGGGTGCTGCTCGGCGGGGCGGTGGGCCTCGGTCTGTTCGGGCTGACGCGCGCCCAGCAGGTGGGCCTCGGCGCGGCGTCGTCGTGGGGCGCGGTGCTGCTGGCCGTGCTGCTGGCGGCCGGGTTCGCCGTCCGGATCCGGCGCACGCCCCGCCCGTTCGTGCCCCCGGCACTGCTCACCCACGGCCCGTTCGTCACGGCCGTCGCGGTCGGCTTCCTCGCGATGTTCTGCTACCTCGGCACGATCCTGCTGGTGCCCCTGCTGGTGGCCACCGTCAACGGTCTCGGCGTCGGCCACGTCGGGCTGGTGCTGCTGCCGGGGGCGCTCGCCGTCGCCGCGCTGTCGTCGGCGGCCGGACGGCTCTCCGACCGCCTGGGCCCGCGCCGCCTCGTCGGGATCGGCCTGACCCTGCTCCTCGTGGCCGTCGCGGCCCTCTCGACGGCCGCGGGCGGCTCGGCGGTGCTCCTGTCCGCGGTGACGTTCGTGGTCGGTGTCGCCCTCGCGTCGATCACCTCGCCGCTGATCAACGCCGTCGCCGCCGCGGTGCCGACCGAGCACGCCGGCGTCGGTCTCGGCATCTACCAGGGCGCGTTCTTCCTGGGCGGCGGGACGGGGGCCGCGGTGCTCGGCGCCGTGCTCGCGGCCCGCACCGCGGGCGGCGCGGGCTCGTGGAACCCCCTGCACGACGGCGCGGGGGCCGCGTTCTCCGACGCGCTGCTCGTCATCGCGGCCGTGCTGGTGGTGGCGGTCGCGCTGTCGCGGCGGCTGCCGGCGCGGACCTAGAGCGTCGTCCCGGCGCGCAGCACGAGCCGCGGGGAGCGCAGCGTGTCGGTGTCGGCGCGGGGGTCCTCGCTGGTCACGACCAGGTCGGCGGGGGCGCCGTCGACGAGGCCGGGGCGGTCGAGCCACGCGCGGGCGTCGCCGCACGC
Organism: Actinomycetospora aeridis; assembly: GCF_037400275.1. NCBI lineage: Bacteria > Bacillati > Actinomycetota > Actinomycetes > Pseudonocardiales > Pseudonocardiaceae > Actinomycetospora > Actinomycetospora aeridis. Next base: position 118,950 of record NZ_JBBEGL010000009.1, read on the forward strand.
CGCCGCGAACGCCCGCGCCGGCCCGAGCCCGACGCCGGCCAGCGCGGCGACCTCGTCGACGATCCGGCCGTGGACGATGCCCCCACCCGCGTCGGTGCCCGCGAACACCGGCACGCCCGCCTCGATCGCGGCGGCGATCGTGCGCGGTGCGCGGGCGTAGAGCTCGCGCATGTGGGCCCCGTAGCGGGGGAACTTGTCACCGGCCGCGTCGGCGAACGACGGGAAGTTCTCGACGTTGATCAGCGTCGGGACGAGCACGGTGCCCCGCTCGACCATCATCGCGATCGTGTCGTCGGTCAGGCCGGTGCCGTGCTCGATGCCGTCGATGCCCGCCCCGATGAGCCCCGGCAGCGCGTCCTCGCCGAAGACGTGGGCGGTGACGCGCGCCCCGGCGGCGTGGGCGGCGTCGATCGCCGCGCGGAGCACGTCGTCGGGCCACAGCGGCGCGAGGTCGCCGGCGTCGCGCTCGATCCAGTCGCCGACCAGCTTCACCCAGGGGTTGGTGCGCGCGGTCTCGGCGACCGCGGCGGGCAGCTCGTCGGGCTCGACGTCGATCGGCAGCCCGCGGATGTAGCGCTTGGGACGGGCGAGGTGGCGCCCGGCGCGGACGATCTCCGGCATCCGCGGGTCGTCGTCGAGCGGGCGGGTGTCGACGGGGCTGCCGCAGTCGCGCAGGAGCAGGGCGCCGCTCGCGGCGTCGACGTGTCCCTGCTCGCGGGCCTCCTCGAGCTCGACGGGGCCGTCCGGGCCGATGCCGACGTGGCAGTGGGCGTCGACGAGACCCGGGAGGATCCACCCGCCGTCGGCGACCGTCTCGGCGCCGGGCACGGGGTCGAGGCTGATCCGGCCCTCGGCGGTGACCCAGAGCTCGCCGACGCGCTCCCCCTCCGCGGTGCCGTCGAGCAGGACGCCGCGCAGGTGCAGCGGGGGGTGCGGAGGCGGCGTCGGCGGCATGCCGGGAGGGTAGCCCCGGGGTCGTCGAGGAGAAGGGACACGCGGCCGGTATGAGCACCGTCGACGACGTGCACGCCCTCGCCGCCGGGATGCCGTTCGTCACCGCGGTCGAGGGGCCGAAGGGCAACACCGTCTACCAGGTCGGCGGGAAGTCGTTCGTCTTCTTCCGCACGCCCCGGCCCGACGCCCGCGACCCGGAGACCGGGGAGAAGTACACCGACGTGATCATGTTCTGGGTGGAGTCCGAGGAGGACAAGGACGCGCTCGTGCACGACGCGTCCACGCCGTTCTTCACCACGCCGCACTTCGACGGGCACCTCTCGGTGCTGCTGCGCGCGGCGCACCTCGACCGCATCCCCCGCGACGAGCTCGCCGAGATCGTGCAGGACGCCTGGCTGTCGCGGGCCTCGGACCGGCGGCGCCGGCAGTGGCTGGAGCGCTGACCTACTTGCGCTTCTTCTTGGTGCCCTTCTTGCCGCCGCCGTTGCCGCGCGGGGAGCCGCCGCCGGCGTTGCCGGGGAAGCTCAGGGCGCCGGGGTCGAAGCCCGGGGGCAGCTCGTTCATCCCCGCCAGCGCCGGCGGGAGCTGGTTGAGCCCTGGGGTCTGGTAGCTGCCGACGGAGCGCTCGCCGCGGTCCTGGCCGGTGCTCTCCTGGGCGATGCCCGCGATCGCCGGCATCGACTTCGGGCCCTTGCGCACGTTCTTCGCGGCCTTCGCCGCCTGGCGCTTGCCCTTGCGCCCGCCGCCCATGCCCGGCAGGCCGAACTGGCCGGCCATGTTCTTCATCATCTTGCGGGCCTCGAAGAACCGCTCCACCAGCTGGTTGACGTCGGTGACGCCGACCCCGGAGCCGTTGGCGATGCGCAGGCGCCGCGACCCGTTGATGATCTTCGGGTCGGCCCGCTCGGCGGGCGTCATGCCGCGGATGATCGCCTGGACGCGGTCGAGGTGCTTCTCGTCGAGCCCGGCGAGCTGGTCCTTCATCTGGTTCGCGCCGGGCAGCATGCCCAGCACGTTCGCGATCGGGCCCATCTTGCGCACGGCCATCATCTGCTCGAGGAAGTCCTCGAGCGTGAGCTCGCCGGTGCCCATCTTGGCCGCGGCGGCCTCGGCCTGGCCCTCCTCGAAGGCCTGCTCGGCCTGCTCGATGAGGGTGAGCACGTCGCCCATGCCGAGGATGCGCGAGGCCATCCGGTCCGGGTGGAAGACGTCGAACTCGTCGAGCTTCTCGCCGTTGGACGCGAAGAGGATCGGCTCGCCGGTGACCTCGCGGACCGACAGCGCGGCACCACCGCGAGCGTCGCCGTCGAGCTTGGTGAGCACCACGCCCGAGAAGCCGACGCCGTCGCGGAACGCCTGGGCGGTGAGGACGGCGTCCTGACCGACCATGGCGTCGAGGACGAACAGCGTCTCGTCGGGCGTCACGGCGTCGCGGATGTCCGCCGCCTGGCGCATGAGCTCCTCGTCGACACCGAGACGGCCGGCGGTGTCGACGACGAGCACGTCGTACTGGCGGCTGCGCGCGTCGGCGACGGCGCGGCGGGCGACGTCGACCGGGTCGCCGACGCCGTTGCCGGGCTCGGGCGCGAAGACCTCGACCCCGGCGCGCTCACCGACGATCTGGAGCTGGTTGACCGCGTTGGGCCGCTGGAGGTCGCAGGCCGCGAGCATCGGGGTGTGGCCCTGGCCCTTGAGCCAGTGCGCGAGCTTACCGGCGAGCGTCGTCTTGCCGGAGCCCTGGAGGCCGGCGAGCATGATCACCGTCGGCGGCTGCTTGGCGAAGCGCAGCCGCCGGGTCTCGCCGCCGAGGATGCCGACGAGCTCCTCGTTGACGATCTTGACGACCTGCTGGGCGGGGTTCAGCGCCTCGGAGACCTCGGCGCCGCGCGCCCGCTCCTTGACCTGCTTGACGAACTCCCGCACCACGGGCAGGGCGACGTCGGCCTCGAGCAGCGCGATGCGGATCTCGCGGCACGTCGTGTCGATGTCGGTCTCGGAGAGCCGACCCTTGCCGCGCAGGTCGGACAGGACCGAGGTGAGACGGTCGGACAGGGCGTCGAACACGGCGCTCGCACTCCTCGATCTGTCGCTGGGCGGCGCAGGAAGGCCCCGGCACGGTCGGCCGAGGACGAACCCCCAGCCTAACGGTCGCGCTCGGCGGACCTCCGCCGTCGTCTCCCGAACGGCCCCCTCGGCCCCGGACGGATCGTTAGGCTCCCCCGCGTGTCCGAGCGGTTCGGGCCCTACGAGCTGCGGGGCCTGCTCGGACGGGGCGGGATGGGCGAGGTCCACCGCGCGGTCGACACGCGCAAGGACCGCGGCGACGTCGCCCTCAAACGCCTGCCCGCGGGCCTCGCCGACGACGCCGACTTCCAGCGACGCTTCCTGCGCGAGGCCGAGCTCGCCGCCCGCCTGCGCGACCCGCACGTCATCCCGATCCACGACTACGGCGCCATCGACGGCCGCCCCTACCTCGACATGCGCCTCGTCGAGGGCGTCTCGGTGGCCGACCACCTCGCCCGGCACGGCCCGCTGCGGCCGGCGCGGGCGGTGGCCGTCCTCGCCCAGGTCGCCGGAGCCCTCGACGCCGCCCACGCCGACGGCCTCGTCCACCGCGACGTGAAGCCGTCCAACGTCCTGTTCCAGCGCGTGGGCGACGACCCCGACGGCCGTGCCGACTTCGTCTACCTCATCGACTTCGGCATCGCGGCGAACCTGCTCACCGGGTCCCGCAGCGCGTCGGCGGTGACGGGCACCGCCGCCTACATGGCGCCGGAGCGGTTCGCCGCGGGCGGCGACCACCGCGTCGACGTCTACGCGCTGGGCTGCGTGCTGCACGAGCTGCTCACCGGCCGCCCGCCCTTCACCGGCGACTTCGTCCAGCTCATGGCGGCCCACCACCACGCGCCGCGGCCCCGGCCGTCGGCGCTGCGTGCGGAGGTGCCGCGCGCGCTCGACGACGTCGTCGCCGTCGCGACGGCCACCGACCCCGGCCGGCGGTACGGCTCGGCCGGGGCGCTCGCCGCCGCCGCGGCCCGGGCGCTGGAGGCACCCGCCCCGGTCCCCGCGCCGGCGCCCGCGCCCTGGAGCGCACCACCGCACGCGCCGTCGTGGTCCCCGCCGGGCCCGGGGCGGGCCCACTCGCCGTGGGCGCCGCCACCGCCGGACCGCGGCCCACGCCGGCGGCGGGCGTTCCTCGTCGCCGGCGCCGCCCTCACGCTCGTCGCGGTGCTGGTCGCGCTGGTCGCCCTCTGGCCCCGGTCGGCGGCCCGGCTGGACGCGAGTGCCCTCGACACGATCATGTCCCCGGACGGGCGCCTGCTCTGGCTGGCGGACACCGACGGCGAGATCGAGGTGCTCGACACCGAGACGCTCGGCTCCGTGGGCACCATCCCGCTCGGGGACCGCCCCGGCTTCGCGACGGGGGGCGGGCTGGCCCTCGCGCCCGACGGGCGGACGGTCTACGCCGCCCACGGTGCGCGCGGCGGCGGGGGCGACGGGACCGTCGTGGTGATCGACGCGGGGACCCGGACGGTGCTGCGCCGTGTCCCCCTCGACGGCATCGTGTACGCGATCGCGACCGCTCCCGTCGGGGACGTGGTCGTCGTGTCGACGAGCACCGACCGTGGCGGGCGCATCGCGCGGATCGACCCCGTGACCGGGGCGGTCACGACGGTCGCCGACGTCGGGCGCGCGCCGTCCACGCTCGCCGTCCGCCGCGACGGCCGGGTCGTCCACGGTCTCGACCGCGGCGCCCTCGTCGGGCACGACCTCGCCACCGGAGCGGCCTCCCCGCGGGTCCCGTACGGCGTCGGTGACGCCCTGGACCGGCTCACCCTCTCCCCCGACGGCCGCCACGCCTACGTCTCCCCGTGGCGTGGATCGACCGTCCAGGAGATCGACCTGGCCACGGCCGCCGTCTCGCGCTCCCTCGCCCCGGCGCCGCCGGGCGCCCGCGGCTTCCGCGTCGGGGCCGTCGCCGCCACGCCCGACGGCCGGCTCCTCTACGGCGCGTACCTGCGGTCCGAGGCGGACGGGTCGACGGGGGTCGGCGTGCTGGACGTCGCGTCGGGCGCACTCGTGCGCAGCCTCGACGTCCGCGAGCCCGGGTCCCTCACCCTCTCCCCCGACGGCCGGCGGCTGTGGGTGACGTCGCCGTTCGACCTGCGCCCGGTCGACCTCTGAGCGCCCCGGCTCAGGCCGTCGGCGAGCGTTCCGGGGTCGTCAGCCCGCTCGCCGCCGCGGCGAGCACGACCTCCTCCACCTTCTCCCGGCGCTCGGGGTCGAGTCCCTCGTGCTCGGCGGTCTCGAGGCAGAAGGCGTCGAGCACCGAGCTGCCCAGGGTCGACACGCGCGCCCACCGCACGTCGAGCCCCTCGGACTCGAGCGCGGCGGCGACGCGGTACAGCAGCCCGATCCGGTCGTTGGTGCGCAGCTCGAGCACCACCGCGCCGGTGGCCTCGTCGTCGAACCACACGACGCGGCTCGGCGCCGGCGCGGGACCCGGCCGGTCGTAGTCGCGCTCCTTGGCCTCGAGGCGGGCCGGCAGGTCGATCGACCCGCGCAGCACGCGCACGAGGTCCTCGCGCAGCAGCGACGCCTCGGGCAGGCGCCCGAAGCGCGGCGAGACGGTGAACGCGTCGACCGCGACGCCGTCGTGCTCCCCGAGATCGGCGGTGTGGACCTGCAGCGAGTGCAGCGCGAGCACCCCGGCGGCGCGGGAGAGCAGGCCGGGGCGGTCCGGGGCGGCGACGGTCATCGTGATCGTGGTCAGCGCGCCCTCGCCGCTGATCGCCACCTCGGGGCGGCCGCTCTCGGCCACGGTGCGGGCGAGGGCGAGCGCCTCGTCCGACAGCGGCGACGGCCCGGGGGTCGGCTCGCCCGCCATGACGACGCGGCAGCGCTTCACGAGGTCGCCCATGAGGGTCGCGCGCCACGGCGTCCACACCCCCGGCCCGGTGCCCAGCGAGTCGGCCTCGGCGAGCGCGTGCAGCAGCTCGAGCAGCACCGGGTCGGCGCCGAGGGTCTCGACGACGCGCTCGACCGTCGCCGGGTCCTCCGGGTCGCGACGCGACGCCGTGTGCGGCAGCAGGAGGTGGTGGCGCACCATCGCGGCGAGGACGTCGACGTCGGCGGGCCACAGGCCCAGGCGCCGGCCCAGCGCCGCGGCGAGGCGCTCGCCGACCACGGAGTGGTCCTCGTCGCGGCCCTTGCCGATGTCGTGGACGAGCGCGCCGAGCAGCAGCAGGTCCGGCCGCGAGACGCGCGTGGTCAGCTCCGCCGCGCGGCGGGTGACCTCGACGAGGTGGCGGTCGACGGTCCACACGTGCTGGCGGTCGCGCGGGGGCAGGTCGCGCACCGCGCCCCACTCGGGGAAGAGCCGCCCCCAGAGCCCGGTGCGGTCGAGCGCCTCGATCACGTCGACCATGCCCTCGCCCGCCCCGAGCAGGGCGAGCAGCTCGGAGAGGGCCGCCCGCGGCCACGGCTCGCGCAGCTCCGGGGCCGCCTCGGCGAGGCGGTGCAGGGTGCTCGCCGAGATCGGCAGGCGGGTGCGCGCCGCCGTCGCCGCGAGCCGCAGCACCAGGGAGGGATCCCGGGAGACCTGGGCGTCGCGGGCCAGGACGACCTCGCCGGCGTGCTCGACGACGCCGTCGTCGAGCGGGCGCCGGGCCGGCGCCCGCCGCAGCGCGGCGAGGCCCCGCCGGGGCAACGCGGCGCGGGCGGAGCGCAGCGCGGTGTCGGTGGCGAACACGACCGTGCGCGCGGCACCCGAGAGGGCCCGCGCGAGGTCGAAGCGGTCGGTGACACCGAGATCGCCCGCGGCCGCGGCGACCACCTCGTGGGCGTCCTCGGCCTGCATGACGTCGCGCGCCCGCCCCGCCCGCCGGTGCAGCTCCACCCGCAGGTCGAGCATGAGGCGCCGCGCGTCCTGCACGTCGACGGTCGGGCGGTCGACGAGCTGCGCCGCGGCCAGCGCGTCGAGCAGCTGCACGTCGCGCAGCCCGCCGCGCCCGTTCTTCAGGTCGGGCTCGATGCGATGGGCGACCTCGCCGGAGCGCTGCCAGCGGGCCTCGGTGGCGGCGACGAGGTCGTCGAAGCGGCCGCGGATGCCGGCGCGCCACGCCTGGCGCGCGGTGGCGGCGAGGCGTTCGGCGAGCTCGGGGTCGCCCGCGAGGTGGCGGACCTCGAGCAGGCCCAGGGCGACGCGCAGGTCGGTGGTGGCCACCTCGATCGCCTCGCCGACGGTGCGCACCGAGTGGTCGAGCCCGATGCCGGCGTCCCACAGCGGGTACCACAGCGCGTCCGCGACCCGCGAGATCTCCTCCCGGCCGCTCTTCCGCCCCCGACCGTCGTGGATCAGCACGAGGTCGAGGTCCGAGTACGGCGCGAGCTCCTTGCGTCCGAGCGCCCCGACGGCCACCAGGGCCGAGCCCTCCCCCACCCCCACCGCGGCGGCGCGGGACGAGAGCCAGAAGTCGTGCAGCTCGACGAGCGCCTCGCGCAGTGCGGCCGGCCCGAGGCGACGGGCCCCGGGAGGCGGGTCGAGCAGGGCGGCGCGGGCCCGCACGAGGTCCACGGCGTCGCCGTTCGTCGTCCCGCGCTCGTCGTCGAGGCTCGACGGTCCCCCGTCATTGCGCTCCGCGTCCGCATCTCCGGGTCCGGCTCCGCTGCGCTCCGCGTCCGCTACGGCCATCCGCCGCGTCCCCTCTCCGGTCGTGGTGCTCGGGTCTCGTCGTGGACCTCGTGCCGGGACGGACGACGCCGGGCCCCCGTGACTGCGGGGACCCGGCGCCGTCGTGATGCCGAGCTCCTACAGGGCGTCCGCCCCGCGCTCGCCGGTGCGCACGCGCACCACGGTCTCGACCGGGGTCACCCAGACCTTGCCGTCACCGATCTTGCCGGTGCGGGCGGTCTCGGCGATCGCGTCGACGACCTTCTCCGCGGCGGTGTCGTCGGTGACGACCTCGATGCGGACCTTCGGCACGAAGTCCACGGAGTACTCCGCACCCCGGTAGACCTCGGTGTGCCCCTTCTGGCGGCCGTAGCCCTGGACCTCGCTGACGGTCATGCCCAGGACCCCGAGCTGCTCGAGGGCGCCCTTGACGTCCTCCAGCACGAACGGCTTGATGATCGCGGTCACCATCTTCATCTCGTTCAGCCCTCCTTGCCTGCGGTCGCCGTGACCTGCGTCGGAGCAGACAGCGTCGACTTCGAGGACCCGAGACCGCTACCCCCGGTCCGCAGGCTCGAGAAGTCGTAGCCCGACTCCGCGTGCTCGCCCTCGTCGATCCCCACGGCCTCGCTCTCGTCGTCGACCCGCAGGCCCATGATCGCCTTGACGATGAAGGCGATGATCGCGGTGACGATGCCGGAGTAGGCGATCACGGCGACGGCGGCGAGCGCCTGGATGCCGAGCTGGCCGAAGCCGCCGCCGTAGAAGACACCGGACACCTCGGACGGGGAGCCGTCCCAGGCGAAGAAGCCGATGAGCAGGGTGCCGAGGAGACCACCGACGAGGTGGACGCCCACGACGTCGAACGAGTCGTCGAAGCCCAGCTTGTACTTCAGGCCGACGGCGTAGGCGCAGCCGATGCCGGCGATGAAGCCGATGGCCATGGCGCCGAGCGGGGTGACGGCGGCACAGGCCGGGGTGATGGCGACGAGGCCGGCGACGATGCCCGAGGCGGCACCGAGCGAGGTGGCCTTGCCGTCACGGATCTGCTCGATGATCAGCCAGCCGCAGATCGCGGTGCAGGTGGCGACGACCGTGTTGAGGAACGCGTAGGTGGCCGAGTAGTTCGCCACCGCGGCCGAGCCGGCGTTGAAGCCGAACCAGCCGAACCACAGCAGACCGGCACCGAGCATGACCATCGTCAGGTTGTGCGGACGCATGGGCTCACGGGGCCACCCGCGGCGCTTGCCCAGCACGATGCAGAGCACGAGCGCGGCCGTACCGGCGTTGATGTGCACCGCCGTACCACCGGCGAAGTCGATCGCACCGATGCCGTTGGCGATCCAGCCGGCGTCGAGGTCGAACACCCAGTGGGCGATCGGGAAGTAGACCAGCGTCGCCCACAGCAGGGAGAACACCATCCACGAGTTGAACTTCATGCGGTCCGCGGCGGCACCGGCGACGAGGCCCACCGTGAGGATCGCGAACATGGCCTGGAAGGCCACGAAGGCGATGTCCGGCAGCCCGTCGGTCTGCACCGTCTCGGAGAGCAGGCTCGAGAGCATGAAGTACTGGCCCGGGTTGCCGAGCAGGCCACCGCCGACGTCGTCACCGAACGACAGCGAGTAGCCGAAGATGACCCACAGCACGCCCACCGTGGCGCACGTGCTGAAGACCATCATCATCATGTTGAGGACGCTCTTCGAGCGCGCCTGGCCGCCGTAGAACAGCGCCAGGCCCGGCGTCATGAGCAGGACCAGCGCGGTGCTGGTCAACATCCAGGCGATCGTTCCGCTGTCGAGTTCCACGGCCAGCAGCTTCCCTTCTCGCGAGCAGCGATTTCGAAGAGCGAGAATGCGCAGGCCGTGTTTCCGGCGGGGTCGCCGTTCGTTTCGTGGCAGTTAACAGCCCGCCGCCGGGTGTCACCATCATGTTTCGCGCCCGGCGTTACCGGACAGCGGGAGACGTGCGTCATGACGGAGCGCGATGATCGCCCGCCCGATCGGAGCACACCCGTCTCACCCCTCCCCGGCGAGCACGAGGCAGAAGGGGTTGCCGTCGGGGTCGAGGTAGACGCGGAACGTCTCCCCCGGCTGTGTCTCCGCCTTCGTGGCCCCGGCCTCGAGCACGGCCGCCTCGCCGACGTCGAGGTCGCCGACCTCGAGGTCGAGGTGGAACTGCAGCGCGCCCTCCTGCGGCCACGCCGGGGCACGCCGGGCCGGCGCGAGCTGGAACGCCAGGGTGGGAGCGCCACCCGCGTCGAGCTCGACCCAGTCGTCCTCGGGGTCCTCGGCGATCGGGAGCCCGACGAGCGCGGAGTAGAAGCGGGCGAGCGCGTACGGGTCGGGGGTGTCGATGGCGGTGAGCTGCAGGCGTGCGATGCCGGACATGACCCGCAGGCTAGGGCCGCACCCCGACAGCCGCGGCTACTTGAGCAGCGCGTCCACGAACGCCCCGGGCTCGAACGGCGCGAGGTCGTCGGGCCCCTCACCGAGGCCGACGAGCTTCACCGGCACCCCGAGCTCGCGCTGCACCTGGAACACGATGCCACCCTTGGCGGTGCCGTCGAGCTTCGTCAGCACGACGCCGGTGACGTCGACGACCTCGCTGAACACCCGCGCCTGGGTCAGCCCGTTCTGGCCGGTGGTGGCGTCGAGGACGAGCAGCACCTCGTCGACCTCGGCCTGGCGCTCGACGACCCGCTTCACCTTGCCGAGCTCGTCCATGAGGCCGGTCTTCGTGTGCAGGCGGCCCGCCGTGTCGAGCAGCACGGCGTCGACCCCGGACTCGGTGCCGCGCCGGACGGCGTCGAACGCGACGCTCGCCGGGTCGGCACCCTCCTTGCCACGCACCGTCTCGGCGCCGGCGCGCTCGCCCCACGTCGCGAGCTGCTCGGCAGCCGCGGCACGGAACGTGTCGGCGGCACCGAGGAGCACGACGAAGCCGTCGGCGACCAGCACGCGCGCCAGCTTCCCGGTGGTCGTGGTCTTGCCGGTGCCGTTCACGCCGGCGACGAGCACCACGGCCGGACGGTCGTCGTGGGCGAGGGCGCGCACCGAGCGCTCCATGTCCGGTCCCAGCGCCTCGACGAGCACCTCGCGCAGCAGCTCGCGGGCCTGGTCGGCGGTCCGGACGCCGCGGACGGCGATGCGCTCGCGCAGCTTGCCGACGATCTCCTGGGTGGTCGCCGAACCGAGGTCGGCCAGGAGCAGCGTGTCCTCGACCTCCTCCCAGGAGTCCTCGTCGAGGTCCCCGGCGCCGAGCAGGCCGAGCAGGCCCTGGCCCAGGGTCGACCGCGACCGGCCCAGCCGCCCCCGCAGGCGCTCGAGGCGCCCCTCGGCCGAGGGGATCTCCTCCGGCGGCGCGGCCGGGGCGACCGTGGTCCCCGTCGACGGGGGGACGGTCTCGGTGGCGTCGGTGGTGGTGGGCGCCTCGGGTGCGGCCGGCTCCGTGGTGACGCGCTCCGCGGTCTCCGGTTCGGCGGCCTCCGGGGGCGCCGTGGCCTGGGGGCCGGCGGCGACGTCGGGCTCGTCGAGCGTGCCCGGGCCGGTGGTCGCCGGGGGCTCGGTGGTCTCCGGCTCGGTGGTCTCCGGCTCGGTGACCTCGGGCTCGGTGACCTCGGGCTCGGTGGTCTCCGGCTCGGTGACCTCGGGTGTGGCGGGCCGCGTGGCCGGGGGCGCCTCGGCCGCGCCCGGCGAGGCCGTGCCCTGGGGACCGGCGGTCTCGGGGCGCGCGGCGGGCTCGCTCGGCTCGGGTTCCGGCTGGGGTTCCGGCTGGGCCTCCGGCTGGGCTCCCGGCCCGCGTGGCGGGGTCAGGGTGGAGCCACCGGTGCCGGCGCTGAAGCTGAAGCCACCGCCCGCCTGGTAGGAGCCCTTGGTCGGCTTGGCCTCCTCCGCCTGCTCCTCGGCGAGCGAGACCTGGCGCCGCCGGCGCAGGTAGAGCCCGACACCGAGCACGATGAGCAGGATCACGACCACCGCGACGACGACGATGGTGGCGATGAGCCCCGTCGACAGCGTGCTGGCCCCGGCGGGGGCGGCGGTCTGGTCGAGCGGGGAGGTCAGCGACGAGCTCAGCGACACGCGGGCCAGTCTCCCAGCCGCGCGTCACCGCGGCGCGCGGCCGGGTGGACCCGCGGGCGCCGCACGCATGATCGGCGATCCCAGGACGTGCGCCGCGCCTGACGCCGCGCACGTCCTGCGAACGGCGATCACCGCAGCGGTCGGACCCCGGGGGAAGCGATCAGGCCACGAGCAGCGCGACCGCGAGGACCAGCAGCCCGACCCCGGTGAGGGCGGCGACGCCGGCGAGCACGATCAGCGCCGCGCACAGCGCGAACCCCGCCGTGCGCTGGCGCGATGGGCCCAGCGAGCCGGCCAGGCGCGGCAGGGCGGGGGCCCGGTAGAAGACCTCGACGGTGTTGCCCGCCGCCACGGGCACCGCGTCGGCGACGTGCCCCCAGGCGCGCCGACCGGCCCGTCCGTGCTCCACCTCGATCTCGACGAGGTGTCGCCCCGCCGGGAGCTCGATGGGCGTGCGGCCCCAGGCGAAGCGCCACGGGAGCCCGTCGACGCTCACCGCGACCCGGCGGTGGCCGAGGTGGGGACTCAGGCGGGAGTACGAGGTGTCGATCAGCAGCCGCCCCGGCGCGAGCTCGAGGACACCCTCGGCGGCGGGCGTCGGGACGGGCGTGCGCGCCACCGTGCGCAGCGGCACCAGCGGACCCGAGGGCGTGCCCGGGCCGGGACGGGCGTGGCGGCCGGGGCGCACGGGTCCGGTCGGGGGCGCCGGGGACAGCAGCACGTCCGGGGCGGCGTGGGCCGGACCGGATCGCACCGCCGTCATGTCCGCCCCCGTCCCCCGCAGCGCCCTCACCAGCACGGTAGAGGCGTCGCGGGCCGGTCGGGAGGCCCCGTCGGCGTCGTCCTCGACCCCGATCCGGGCCAGCGACCACTACTCAACGCGACGCAGGAGTACTCTGAGTGGTCACGTCGGGGTGGTCCCGGCGAACGGTCCGGGCGCATCCGCGCCCCGCAGGCGCTGCGAGATGACGGCGGTGATCCCGTCGCCGCGCATGCTCACGCCGTAGAGCGCGTCCGCGATCTCCATCGTGGGCTTCTGGTGCGTGATGATCACGAGCTGGGAGTTGCGCCGCAGCTCGGCGAGCAGGCCGATGAGGCGCCGGAGGTTGGCGTCGTCGAGGGCCGCCTCGACCTCGTCCATGACGTAGAACGGCGACGGGCGGGCGCGGAAGATCGCCACGAGCATCGCCACCGCCGTCAGCGACTTCTCGCCGCCGGAGAGCAGCGAGAGCCGCTTGACCTTCTTGCCCGGCGGGCGGGCCTCGACCTCGACGCCGGTGGCGAGCAGGTCGTCGGGGTCGGTGAGCACCAGCCGTCCCTCGCCCCCCGGGAACAGCACCGGGAACACGGCCTCGAACTCCCGGGCGACGTCGGTGAACGCCGTCGCGAAGACCTCGAGGATCGTGGCGTCGACCTGCGAGACGACCTCGAGGAGGTCCTTGCGGCTGTTCTTGACGTCCTCGAGCTGGGTGGACAGGAAGCGGTAGCGCTCCTCGAGCGCCGCGTACTCCTCGAGGGCGAGGGGGTTGACCTTGCCGAGCTGGCCGAGCTCCTTCTCGGCACGGGCGGCGCGGCGCTGCTGGGTGGCACGGTCGTAGGGCTCGGCCGGGGGCATGACGACCTGCTCGCCGCGCTCGCGGGCCGCCTCGACCTCGGCGACCTCGCCCGCAGGCGGCGGGATCGGGACGTCGGGGCCGTACTCGGCGACGAGATCGGAGAGCGCGATCCCGAAGCGCTCGCCGATGCCCGCCTCCATCTGCTGCAGCCGGGTGCGCTGCTCGGCGCGGACGACCTCGTCGCGGTGCACCGTGTCGGTGAGTCGTTCGAGGCCCGCCTGCAGCTCACGCTGGCGCTCGCGTGCCGTCTCCAGCTCGCCGGCCCGCGCCGTGCGCACCGCCGCGGCGGCGTCGCGGGCCTCGGCGGCGCGGGCAAGGGAGGACTCCAGGCGCGCCAGCGCGTCCCGACCGTGGCGCACGGCCTCCTCGGTGAGCGTGGCCACGCGCGCCCGCTCGCGGGCGCGCTCCTCCGCCCGGGCCCGTGCCTCGCGCTCGCCCTCGGCGCGGCGGCGCAGGCCCTCGGCGCGCCCGGCGACGGCGCGCAGGCGCTCCTCGGCGGTGCGCAGCGCGAGGCGGGCGTCGACCTCGGCGGCCCGGACCGCGGTGAGCGCCGCGGACGCCCGGTCGCGCTCCGCGGCGTGGTCCTCGGCGTCGGCGGCCCCGTCGGCCATCTCGGCGGCCTCGTCCTGGGCCATCGCGAGCCGCTCGGTGAGCTCGTCGAGCTCGTCACGGCGCTCGTCGCGCGTGCGCTCCACGGCCGCGCGCCGCTCGGTGAGCCGCTGGGCCTCGGCCTCCGCGGCGCGCACGGTCTCGCTGAGCCGACCGTGGCGCCGCGCCGCGTCGGCGCGCGCGGCGTCGTCGGCGGCGCGGCGGGCGTCCGCCGCCCGGCGCGCCTCCGCGTCGGCGCGGCGCCGGTCGTCGCGGACCTGGCGGGCGACGCCGACCTCCGCCCGCGCCGCCGACTCGGCCTCGCGGGCGGACTCGAGCGCCGCGTCGGCCTCGCGCACGTGGCGCTCGGCGGCGGCCAGCCGGTCGCCCGCCTCGTCCGCGGCCGCCTGCATCTCGAGCAGGCTCTGGTTGCCCGACGGGCCGCCGGCCGCCCAGTCGGCGCCGAGCAGGTCGCCGCCGCGGGTGACCGCCCGCAGGTGGGGGTGGTCGCGGACGACGGCGCGGGCGGCCGCGCGGTCGTCGACGACGACGGTGCCCGCGAGCACCCGGGCCACGGCACCGGCGAGGTCGTCCGGGGCACGCACGAGGTCGGCGGCCCAGCGCGTGCCCGACGGCGCCGGTCCCGGGTGCGCGGGCGCCGCGCCACCCCCGCCGACGAGCAGCCCGGCCCGTCCGCCCTCGGTGTCGTGGAGCCGGTCGAGCGCGTCGGCGGCCGCGTCGGGGCCGCGCACGGCCACCGCGTCCGCCGCGGGGCCCAGCGCCGCGGTGACGGCGTCCTCGTCGCCCGCGTCGACCCGCAGCAGGGCGGCCACCGACCCGAGCACGCCGGGCACGGGGTCGGCGGCGGCGAGCAGCGAGCCCGCACCGTCGCGCCGGGTGAGGCCGAGGGCGAGCGCGTCGGTGCGCGCCTGCCAGTGGGCCCGGTCGCGCTCGGCGTCGCGGTGGGCCGCGCCGGCGGCGTCGACCGCCGCCCGGGCCACCTCGTGCCGCTCGACCGCGGCGTCGAGGGCCGCCTCGGGGTCGGGCGCGTCGTCGGGGACGTCGGACGCCGCGACGGGCTCGGCCTCGGCGGCGGGCTCCGGACCGGCCTCGTCCTCCAGCGCGGCCAGCTCCTCGCGCGCCGTGGTCGCGCGCCCGTGGGCCTCGTCCAGGGAGCCCGCGATCTGCTCGAGCTCCTCGGTGGACGACGCGAGGCGCCCGCGCAGCGTCTCGACCTGGCCGGCGAGCCGGGCCACCCCCTCCCGGCGGTCGGCGGCGGCGCGCGTGGCGGCCGCGAGGCGGCGTTCGGCGGTGGTCAGCGCGTCCTCGGCCTGCTCACGCTCCTCCGCGTGCCCCTCGAGCGTGGCGCGGGCCTCGGCGACCTCGGCCTCGAGGGCGGCCTCGTGCTCGGCGGCCTCGCCGGCGCGGCGCTCGAGCTCGTCGGGGTCCGGCCCGCTGGGGGCGTCCTCGGCGCCGGCGACGTGCCGGTGCCGCTCGGCGGCGAGCGCGACCGTGCCGCGCAGGCGCTCCTGCAGCGCGGAGAGGCGGTACCAGCCCTCCTGGGCGCGGGTGTGCGCCGGCGTCGCGGCCTCGACCGCCGCCTCGAGCGTCGTCACCTGCTCGCCGACCTCGGCCAGCGCGCGCTCGGTCTCGTCACGGCGCCGGCGGGCGGCGTCCTCGTCGGCCTGCTCGCGGGAGATCGTGGTGCGCAGCGTGACCAGGTCGTCCGCGGCGAGGCGCAGCCGCGCGTCACGCAGGTCGGCCTGGATGGTCTGGGCCCGGCGGGCGATCTCGGCCTGGCGCCCGAGCGGCTTGAGCTGGCGGCGCAGCTCGGTGGTGAGGTCCGACAGGCGCGTGAGGTTGGCCTGCATCGCCTCGAGCTTGCGGAGCGCCTTCTCCTTGCGCTTGCGGTGCTTGAGGACGCCCGCCGCCTCCTCGATGAACGCCCGCCGCTCCTCGGGCCGCGACTGCAGGATGGCGTCGAGCTGGCCCTGGCCGACGAGGACGTGCAGCTCGCGGCCGATGCCGGAGTCCGAGAGCAGCTCCTGGACGTCGAGCAGGCGGCAGCTGCTGCCGTTGATCTCGTACTCGCCCGCGCCCGACCGGAACACCCGCCGGGTGATCGAGACCTCGGCGTAGTCGATGGGCAGCGCGCCGTCGGCGTTGTCGATGGTGAGCGTGACCTCGGCACGGCCCAGCGGGGCACGCCCCGAGGTGCCGGCGAAGATGACGTCCTCCATCTTGCCGCCGCGCAGGGCCTTGGCCCCCTGCTCGCCGAGCACCCAGCTGATGGCGTCGACGACGTTCGACTTGCCCGAGCCGTTGGGCCCGACCACGCACGTGATGCCGGGCTCGAAGCGCAGCGTCGTCGACGAGGCGAAGGACTTGAAGCCCTTCAGCGTGAGGCTCTTCAGGTGCACGCCCGGTCCTCCTCCCCCGCCCCGGGTCCCGGATGACGCTACGCGAAGCCCGAAACGTCCACGGGATCGGTCGAGGACGTGGGTCGTGTCGCACCGATGGCGTCGTTTCGGGGCCGTCGCCCGCTGTCAACCCGTGACACATGGCAACCGCAACGCACTACCTCGAGGTCAACGCCCCGGCCGCGCAGTGCTACCAGTGGTGGCGGCCGCTGACCCACCTGCCGCAGATCATGGACGACGTGAAGTCGGTGGAGCCGAAGAACGGCCAGGCCGACGTCACGCACTGGGTGGTCGAGGGCCCGCTGGGCAAGGACATCGAGTGGGACGCCAAGATCATCGACGAGGAGCGCGACCGCAAGATCGCGTGGAAGTCGCTCGAGCAGAGCAACAACCACGTCGAGACCGGCGGCGCGGTGCGCTTCGACCCGCACGGTGACACCACCGGCGTCGAGGTCAGCCTCCACGTGCAGACGCCGGGCGGCGCCGCGGGCGACGCCGTCGCCAAGCTCTTCGCGGACCCGCAGAAGAAGATCGAGAAGGCGCTCGAGGAGTTCAAGCAGCTCATGGAGCACTCCTCGCAGAACGTCTGAGCAGTCCCGCTGCTCGTCCGGGCCCCGCGTCGCCTCGCGATGCGGGGCCCGACGTGTGTCCGCGGCGCTACGCTCGCCGGTGTGACGGAACCGGGATACACCGAGGACGGCGTGCCCACGTTCGAGCACGTCCGCGAGACGATCGAGCGCCGCTCCACGACGGCCGCGGGCTACGAGGAGCTCGTCGCCGACAGCCCCGCGGGGCGCGAGCGGGCCGAGCGCGAGGCCGACCACGACAGCGCGGCGCGCGACAAGCTCGAGGAGATCCGCCGGTCGCTGCGCGGCGACGACTGACCGGACCACCTGGTCAGGCCGGCGGCACCGCCAGCCGCAGCGCCGCCGACGTGCGGTCGTGCACGCCGAGGGCGGCGTAGGCGTTCTCGAGGTGCTTGCCGACGGTCCGGCGGCTGATCCCGAGCTCGTGGGCGATCGCCGCGTCGGTCGCGCCGCGGGCCACCCGCGCGACCACCGCCTGCTCGCGGGCCGTCAGGGCCCGGGCCGGCGGGCCGTGCGCGGCGCGCCACAGCGCGTCGGCCAGGTGGGGCCGCACGAGGTGCAGCAGGGCGACGTCGCGGTCGGAGAAGTCACGGACGGCGCGGTGGAGCACGACGCGGGCCTCGGCACCGCGGCGCCGCAGGACGAGCAGGGCCCGATGCCGCGTGCCGGACGGGGTCCCGCACGGCCAGGTCAGCGCGTGCCCGTCGAACCCCGTGACCGCGACGCTGCCCGCGCCCGCGAGCGCGGCGAGCGCCGGCCAGACTCGGCTGTCGAGATCGGCGGGCGTGCGCACGGTGGCGGTCGCCGCGGCCAGGTCGAGGGCGGCGGTCAGGGTGCGCTCGGCGCTCATGGGCACCCCTGGAGGTGAGCGGGTCACCGAGTGTCGACCACTTCCCCGCGGCCCGGCACCGTCGTCACCCGTTCGGTCTACGGAGGCCTCCGTATCGAGCGGCCGTGTCACCCGGGACTTCACTGGTCCTCCGCCGTCCGTGCGATGCCCCAGGGAGGTCCGCCATGCGCAGGATGCTCGACTGTCGTGAGGTCCCCAGCGAGAACGACTGCACGCTGACCCTCACCGGCGAGGAGGACGAGGTCCTCGCGGCCGGGGCCGCCCACGCGGTCGCCGCGCACGCCACACCGACGGCGAGGAGCTGCGGGACGGGCTCCGGGCGCACCTGCGCGACGCGCCGCAGGCCACCGGCGCCGGGGCGTTCGTGCAGCTCATCGAGTTCTCCACCCGCCAGTACGACCAGATGGACATGCTCATCGACGGCTGGATCTCGGAGATCGGTGCCGAGCGCACCGCGCGGTGGATGGTCATGGGCCGCGACCTCGACCGCCCCGACACCTACGTCGAGGTCGTCGAGTTCCCCAGCCCCGAGGCGGCCCAGAGGAACTCCGACAGCCCCGTGACCTCGGCGTTCGCCAGCAAGATGGTGGGCGTCTGCGACGGCCCGCCGACCTTCCGCAACCTCGAGGTCACCCGCGCCGAGACGCCCTGACCATGTGAGCGAACTTCGGTGCAGTAGCACCGAAGTTCGCTCACATGGGCCGATCAGACGTGCCGGCGCCGCGGGCGGGGCTGGCACGTCGGGCACCAGAACGACGAGCGGTTCATGAACGGCGCGCGCCGCACGGGCGTGCCGCACCGCGGGCAGGGACGGTCCTCCTGCCCGTACACCGCGAGCGCCCGGTCGAAGTAGCCCGAGTCGCCGTTCACGTCCACGTAGAGCGCGTCGAAGGACGTGCCGCCGGCGGCCAGGGCCTCACCCATCACCTCGCCCGCCGCCACCAGGAGGCGCCGCCCCTCGGGCCGGGTCAGCGTGGCCGTCGGCCGCTCGTAGTGCAGCTTCGCCCGCCACAGCGACTCGTCGGCGTAGATGTTGCCGATGCCGGACACCAGGGTCTGGTCGAGCAGCGCGCGCTTGAGCCCGGTGCGCCGCCGGCGCAGGCCGCCCACCGCACCCTCGGCGTCGAACGCCGGGTCGAGCGGGTCACGCCCGATGTGGGCGACGGGGACGGGGAGCGCCTCGGGACCCGTGACGTCGGTGACCGTGAGCCCACCGAACGTGCGCTGGTCGACGAACCGCAGCTCCGGGCCGTCGTCGTCGAACCGGATCCGGATCCGCAGGTGCTTCTCGTCGAGCCGCTCGGCGGGTTGGACGAGCAGCTGTCCGCTCATGCCGAGGTGGGCGAGCAGGGCGGCCTCGACCTCACCGCCGGAGTCCTCGGGTTCGCCGAGCTCCACCCACAGGTATTTGCCACGGCGGCGGACCGCGCGCAGCACCCGCCCGGAGAGGCGCTCCCCCAGCTCCACGGCGCCGCCGGCCTGGCGGCGCACGGAGCGGGGGTGGGTGACCTCGACGGACTTCACCCGGCGACCGAGCACGTGCTCGGCGAGCCCGCGCCGGACGACCTCGACCTCGGGGAGCTCAGGCACCGGACGTGGAGGTGCCGTCCCCGCCGTCGAGGTACTGGTAGGCCGCGCGGGCGGCCTTCTGCTCGGCTTCCTTCTTGGTGCGCCCGACGCCCGTGCCGCGTTCCTCGCCGGCAACGACCACCGTGGCCGTGAAGACCTTGAGGTGGTCCGGGCCCTCGTCGACCATCCGGTACTCGGGCACGCCGAGGTCGGACGCCGCGGTGAGCTCCTGCAGGCTGGTCTTCCAGTCGAGCCCGGCGCCGAGCAGCGGCGCGGTGCGCAGCAGGTCGTCGAAGAGGCGCTCGACGAGCGAGCGCGAGGTCTCGATGCCGTGCTGGAGGTGCACCGCGCCGAGCACGGCCTCGACGGCGTCGCCGAGGATGCTGGGCTTGTCGCGACCGCCGGTGAGCTCCTCGCCGCGGCCGAGATGCAGGCGGTCGCCGAGGCCGAGCTCGCGGGCGACGCCGGCCAGCGCGTGCATGTTGACCACGCTGGCCCGCAGCTTCGCGAGCTGGCCCTCGGGCAGGTCGGGGTGCTCGCGGTAGAGACGTTCGGTGACGACGACGCCGAGCACGGCGTCGCCGAGGAACTCGAGGCGCTCGTTGGTGGGGAGCCCCCCATGCTCGTACGCGTACGAGCGGTGCGTGAGGGCGAGCTCGACCAGCTCGGGGTCGAGGTCGACCTGCAGCACCTCGCCGAGCGTCGGCTCGCGGGGAGGCTCGTCGGGAGTGCCGGACGCCTCGATGCTGGTCGCCGTCATGGCGCCGTCAGGTCCGGCCTCAGGCCGGGGTGACGGCCCGGCGACCGGCGTACTGGCCGCAGTGCGGGCACGCCACGTGGGGCGGCTTCGGCTGCGCGCACGCCTTGTTCTGGCACGCCACCAGCTGCGGCACCGACGCCTTCCACTGCGAGCGGCGGGCATGGGTGTTCGCGCGGGACATCCGGCGCTTCGGGACGGCCACGGTGGTTCAGTCTCCTCAGTTCTCGTTCGGGCCGGTGACGCCGTACTTCTCCTGCAGCGCGGCCCAGCGAGGATCGATTGTCTCACGAGCCTCTCCGGCCGGGACGAAGGCCCACGCCTCCGGGTCCGGGGACTCCGGGCCGGGGCAGTCCTCGCGGCAGAGCGGCGTGACGGGCAGCTCGAGCAGGACCGCGTCGCGCACGGCCGGCTCGAGGTCGATGCGCTCGTCGACGATCCGGCTGACCTCGTCCTCCTCCGACGTCTCGTCGGTCACCGAGTCCGGGTAGGCGTAGAGCTCGGTGAGGTCGACGTCGACGTGGTCGGTGAACGGCTCGAGGCAGCGCGAGCACTCGCCGCGCACGTCGGCCTCGACGCGCCCGGAGGCCAGCACGCCCTCCATCACCGACTCGAGGCGCAGGTCGAGGTGGATCGGCTCGCCGACCGGCACGCCGATCATGTCGAGCCCGAAGCCCTCGGGGGCGGCCACGTCGCGGCGCAGCGTCTTCATCTGCCCGGGCCGGCGCAGCAGTTCGCGCGCGACGTCGACCACCCAGGGGCTGGTCGCGTCGACGGTGGGTTGCGGCTTCTCGCCTGTCATCTCTCGTGTCCCGCCGGGTCTGGCTCGATCGGGCCGGTGCCGGCCCGACCGATCAGTCTACGCGAGCAGGGTCAGGCGCCGAGGCGCTCGCTCCACCGGCGCCAGCCCTCGCGCGGAGCGCTGTCGCGCGACCCGGTCTCACCGGTCTCGTCGTCGTCGCGCGCCCGCGGCGGCCCGGCCGCGCCCGACCCGGCGGGCGCGCTCATCCGCAGCTGGTGGCGGTGGCGCCCGACCGTGTCGAGCACGGACTCGAGCGTCTCGGAGAAGTCGGCGAGGGTGCCGTCGACGTAGTGGTCGCACTCGGCGCGGCGGCGGTCGGCCTCGTCCGTGGCGGCGTCGACGATGCGCTCGGCCTCGACGTGCGCCGCGCGCGTGACCTCGTGCGCCTCGACGAGACGCGCCTGCTCGGTCCGCCCGTCGTCCACCGACCGCTCGTAGTTCTGCCGCCCGGCCTCGACCATGCGCTCGGCCTCGGCCTCGGCGCGCTCGGTGAGCTCGGCGTACTCGCGGCGGCCGCGGCCCACGGTGCGCTCGGCCTCGTGCTCGGCCTCGGCGATCATCTGCTGGACCTGCTCGCGGGCCTCGGCGAGCAGCCGGTCGGCCTCCGCCTGCGCCTCCGACCGGGTGCGCTCGGCCTCCTCGGTCGCGTCCGCGACGAGCTTGTCGCGGTGGTCGAGGACGTCCTGCGCGTCGTCCAGCTCACCCGGGATGGCCTCGCGCACGTCGTCGAGGAGCTCGAGCACGTCGCCGCGCGGCACCACGCAGCTGGTGGTCATGGGGAGCCCGCGCGCCTCTTCGCAGAGGGTCACGAGCTCGTCGAGCGCCTCGAACACGCGGTACACGGTCAGCAGTGTGCCGCCGCCGTCGACGACAGCCGGGGATTCGCCCCGCCCGTCGGCGTGTCGCGCAGCCCTCAGCCCAGGCGCTCGAGCAGGCGGCGGTGCACCTCCGGAGACAGGAACGCCGCCACGTCCCCGCCGCCCCGGGCGACCTCCTTGACCAGCGAGCTCGAGACGTACGAGAAGCGCGGGTCGGTGATGAGGAAGACCGAGTCGACGCCGGTCTGGTGGCGGTTCATCTGGGCCATCGGCTCCTCGAACCCGAAGTCGATCGACGAGCGCAGGCCCTTCACCAGCGTGGCCGCGCCGATGGCGGCGCAGTAGTCGACCACCAGGCCCTCGAACGCGTCGGTGCGCACGTTGGGGACGCCGGCCAGCGCCGTCGCCAGCAGCTCACGACGCTCGTCGACCGTGAAGAGGCCCTGCTTGGTCGGGTTGACGGCGACGGCCACGACGACCTCGTCGAACAGGGCCGCGGCCCGGGTGACGACGTCGACGTGCCCGAGGGTGACCGGGTCGAACGAACCGGGGCACACCGCGATCGCCATGGTCGCGATCTTCCCACGACGGAGACGGAGCGGAGCGGGAGCTCGACCATCGAGACAGGCACCATGCCCTGCTGTGGACGCCGACCTCCTGCGCGCCGACCTCGCGGCGCTCTACCCGCAGTTCGGGCTGCGGGTCGCGCACCGGGGCACGGTGCTGCTCGTCCCCACCGACGAGGAGCTGCTCGAGCTCGCCGAGATCGTCGCCGAGCCGGGCGGCGTCGTGGAGCCCGGCCGCGCCGGCGAGCTGATGGGCTGGCCCGAGGACGAGGGGGCCGTCGCCGCCCGCCGGTTCGTGGAGTGGGCGTGGCGGCTGCGCGAGGCGCCGACCCCGACCCGCTGGCGCGCCCCGTTCGCGGTGCTCGACGGGGGCCGGGTCCTCGGCCTGGCGGTGCTCGCCCACGAGCTCGACGACCCGGCGGGTACGGCGCGCACCTCGTCGTGGCTGGCCCGGGCCGAGCAGGGCCGCGGGCTCGGGCGGCGGGTGCGGCTGATGCTCCTCGAGCTCGCGTTCGGGCCGCTCGGCATGACGCGCGCGGTGACCGCCGCGGCCGTGGGCAACGAGGCCTCCCGCGCGGTGAGCGCCGCGTGCGGCTACCGGGAGACCCACCGCGCCACCGGCTCCGACGGGGTCGTCGAGGTGCACGCGGCCGTGACCCCGGGCGCGTGGCGGAAGAAGCGTCTGCGCGACGTGGACGTCGAGGGCGCGGAGGCGTTCCTGGACGCGATCCGCGGCTGACGCAGCGGGTCGGCGTCAGGTGGCGTCAGGTGGTGAACGCCGTGACGGTCAGCTCGCCGGGGCCGCTGCGGACCTCCCGGTGGACGATCGCGCCGTCGGGGTTGGCGACGCGCTGCTGGGTGCCGTCGGCGGGGAGCCCGGACCCGGCGCGCCAGGCCGACCCGTCGGGGACCCGCACGGCGAGCACCACCTGCGTGTCGATCCCGCCCTGGGTCTCCAGGCGCGTGACGACCGCGCCCGGCGGCAGCGGCGCGAGGGCCGCGAAGCGCAGGGCCCGGTCCACCTGCTCGGCGGTGGGCGGACCGGACGGCTCGCGGGTGACCTCCCCGCGGCAGGCGGACACCGCGAGCACGGCGAGCACCGCCACCACCAGGAGCCCGACGAGGGCGGTCCACCGCACGCCGTCGATGCTGGCAGAGCCGCTGCCTGGGCCGTGGGGAGGGACCGCCTGGGCCGACCGGGCTCGTTTCCGTGCCCGTGCCCGCCGCCCATCCTCCTCGGGCACCCGAGGAGGAGGCACCCATGGCTGACGGTCCCCCGCGTCGCACCCGGCGGAGCAGCTCATCGACCGACGACGAGGCCCCGCCCGCACCGTCGTCCCGCCGGAACGCGCGGCGCGACGGCGAGCGACGGGCCTCCGGGGCGACACGCCCGCGCGCCGAGGGTGGCCGCGCGGAGGCGGGCGGTCGTCCCGACGTCTACCTCGACGTGCCGAAGCTCGAGGTCGAGCACCTGGGACTCAAGGTCGAGGACCTGCGGGCGAAGGTGTCGCTGCAGGCCGAGGTCCTCAACCTGCTCAAGCTCAACGTCGGTGTCGACGCCCAGCTCGGCTCGGTCGAGCTGGAGATCGACGGCGTGCAGGCCGAGGCCACGTTGAAGGTCCGCCTCGACGAGGTCGCCGGGATCATCGATCGCGTCCTGACGACCATCGACCGCAACCCGCAGATCCTCGAGACGATCGCGCGGACCGCACAGGACGCCGTGCGCGAGGTCGGGTCGGGCGTGGGCGAGGCGGTCGGCGAGGTCGGGAGCGCCGCCGGCGAGGCGGTGGGCGAGCTCGGGCAGCAGGCGGGGTCCGCGGTCGGCGAGCTCGGCAGCTCGGTCGGGGACGCCGCCGGCGACGCGGTCGGCGACGTCGGTGGAGCCGCGGCGATCACGGCCGGCGAGCTCGCGGACACCGCGGGCGACGTGGCCGGGACGGTGACGGAGACCGCGAGCGAGGCGACCGGGTCGTCCGGCGAGGGGGGCGAGGACGAGGGCGGCGATGAGCCGACCGTGGTCCGGCGGCGCCGGACCACGAAGAGCACCGACTCCGGGAGCACCGACTCCGGGAGCACCGACGACCCCCCGAAGGGCACCTCACGCCGCGGCTCGTCCAACTCCCGCCCGCGGCCCGCGCGACGGGCCACCGGGTGAGCGGGGACCGGGCGCCCGACGTCGAGTTCCGCTCCTCGGTCCGGGCCCGCCGGCTGCGCTTCCACGCCGAGCCCCGGGTCGAGGTCGACGCCTCCCGCTCCGGGAGCCGGCGGACGAACCTCCCGGACGAGGTCGAGGCGCACGTGACCTACTCCGACGTGCGGGTCGACGAGGCGATCCTGTCCTGGCTCGAGGAGCCCGACGGCTGGTGATCCCCGGCCGCCGAGCCGCCCGGGTCAGCTGCTCGCCCTGCTCCGGCGCCGGCGGCGCGGCTTCTCGGCCGGCGCCTCCTCCGCGTCCTCCGCGTCCTCCGCGTCCTCCGCGTCCTCCGCGTCCTCCGCGTCCTCGGCCTCGTCGTCCTCGTCGACCGGCTCGTCCTCCTCGAGATCGTCGTCCTCGTCCACGAACTCGTCGTCCTCGTCGAGGGGCTCGTCCTCGAGGGGCTCGTCCTCGAGGGGCTCGTCCTCGAGGGGCTCGTCCTCGTCCACGGGCTCGTCCTCGAGCGGCTCGTCCTCGACGTCCTCGATCTCGTCGTCGGCCCGCTCGTCGCGCGGCGGCTCGTCCTCGGTCGTGATGTCGATCCGCACCCGGCGGCCGTTGATCACCACCGACCCGTGCAGGTCGATCGACTCGATGCCCAGACCTTCACCCATGCTGCGGTTCCTCCCGGGTCCACGGGCGGCGGGTACGGGGTGACCCGCCGTGCGGAGCCCGGTCTTCCCCGGCAGGAGGTGCCGGACGCGGCCGGGAGGAGGTCTCCGCGCAAGTGACTCCGGAAGGATCACCGCCTGCCGTCCGGCGCCGTGCTCCGCGCCGCCGGACGCCGCGTCAGGAGACGGTCGCGAGGTAGAGCGTCGTCTCCCCGTAGACCCGGGGGTCGTCGGGCACGAGGCCCTCCGGCCACGCCGGCGCCGGGGACCGCGAGTCGCGCTCGACCACGACGACCGCGTCCCGGCGCGTCCACCGCGGGAGGCGGGCGAGGACCTCGTTCACCGAGTCGACGGCGTCGGTGTAGGGCGGGTCGACGAAGACCAGGTCGACGGGGCTCGGGGTCTTCTTCAGGTACGCGTCGACGGCGCTGCGCCGCACGAGCGCTCCGCGCACACCGGCCACGCCGACGTTGCTCTGGATCACCGCGCAGGCCCGGGGGTCGCGCTCGACGAGGACCGCGGTGGACGCCCCCCGCGAGATCGCCTCGATGCCCAGCGCCCCGGAGCCCGCGAACAGGTCGAGGACCTCGGCGTCCTCGATCACCCCGCGCGCCTCGAGCGCCGAGAACAGAGCCTCGCGCACCCGGTCGGACGTGGGCCGGGTGCCCGTCGGCGGGACGGCGATCTGCCGACCGCCCGCCGAGCCGCCGATGATCCGGGTCACGTGGACAGGACGACGACGAGGTCGCCGCCCTCGACCTGCTGCACCGAGCCGATCGCGAGCCGCTCCACCGTGCCCGCGGTGGGCGCGGTGATCGAGGCCTCCATCTTCATCGCCTCGATCGTCGCGACGGTCGCGCCGGCCTCGACGCGGTCACCCTCGCCGACCTGCAGCGTGACGACCCCGGCGAACGGCGCGGGGACGTGGCCCGGGTCGCTGCGGTCGGCCTTCTCGGCGGCCTTGACGTCGGTGTCGACGGCGCGGTCGCGCACCGACAGCGGCCGCAGCTGGCCGTTGAGCGACATCAGCACGGTGCGCATGCCGCGCTCGTCGGGCTCGGAGATCGCCTGGAGCTCGATGAGCAGCTGCACGCCGGTGTCGATGTCCACCGCGTACTCGCGCTCGGACTCCAGCCCGTAGAAGAACTCCTGGCTGCGCAGCACCGAGGTGTCGCCGTAGGCGCTGCGGTGCTCGCGGAAGTCCTTGGTCGGCCCGGGGAAGAGCAGGTCGTTGAGCGTCGCGGCGCGGTCGGACTCGAGGCCCTTGCGGTCGTCGTCGGTGAGCTCGGCGAGCCCGGGCCGTTCGGTGCGGCCCTCGAGGGCGCGGGTGCGCAGGGGCTCGGGCCACCCGCCGGGCGGGTCGCCCAGCTCGCCGCGCAGGAAGCCGATCACCGAGTCGGGGATGTCGTACTTCGACGGCTCGGCCTCGAACGCCGCCGGGTCGACGCCGGCGCCGACGAAGTGCAGGGCCAGGTCGCCGACGACCTTCGACGACGGCGTCACCTTCACCAGGTGGCCGAGCATCCGGTCGGCGGCCGCGTAGGCGTCCTCGACCTGCTCGAAGCGGTCGCCGAGCCCGAGCGCGACGGCCTGCTGGCGCAGGTTCGACAGCTGCCCGCCGGGGATCTCGTGGGTGTAGACCCGCCCGGTCGGCGACGCCAGGCCGGCCTCGAACGGCGCGTACACCTTGCGGACGAGCTCCCAGTAGGGCTCCAGCGCGTTGACGGCGTCGAGCGAGAGGCCCGTCGGACGGTCGCTGTGGTCGGTGGCCGCGACGAGCGCGGACAGCGAGGGCTGGGAGGTCGTGCCCGCCATCGAGGCGACGGCCGCGTCGACCGCGTCGACCCCGGCGTCGATCGCCGCGGTCAGCGTCGCGAGCTGGCCCCCCGCGGTGTCGTGGGTGTGCAGGTGCACGGGCAGGTCGAAGCGCTCGCGCAGGGCGGTGACGAGCGTGCGCGCGGCCGGCGGGCGCAGCAGGCCGGCCATGTCCTTGATCGCCAGGACGTGCGCGCCCGCGCCGACGATCTGCTCGGCGAGGCGCAGGTAGTAGTCGAGCGTGTAGAGCTTCTCGGACGGGTCGGAGAGGTCGCCGGTGTAGCAGAGCGCCACCTCGGCCACCGCGCCGCCGGAGGCGCGGACGGCGTCGATCGCCGGGCGCATCTGGCCGACGTCGTTGAGCGCGTCGAAGATCCGGAAGATGTCGACGCCGACGCGGGAGGCCTCGGCGACGAACGCGTCGGTGACCTCGGTCGGGTAGGGCGTGTAGCCGACCGTGTTGCGGCCGCGCAGCAGCATCTGCAGGCAGAGGTTGGGGACGGCCTCGCGCAGGCGGGCGAGCCGCTCCCAGGGGTCCTCGGCGAGGAAGCGCAACGCCACGTCGTACGTCGCCCCGCCCCAGCACTCCAGCGAGAGCAGCTCTGGGGTGGTGCGCGCGACGTGCCGGGCGACGTCGGTGAGGTCCCGGGTGCGCACCCGCGTGGCGAGCAGCGACTGGTGGGCGTCGCGGAAGGTCGTGTCGGTGACGGGCACGCTCGTCTGCGCGCGCAGCCACGAGGCGAACCCCTCGGGCCCGAGCTCGCCGAGCCGCTGCCGCGAGCCGTCCGGGGGCGGGACGGACAGGTCCACCGCCGGGAGCTTCTCGCGCGGGTCGACCAGGCGCGGCGGCTCGCCGTAGGGCTTGTTGACGGTGACGTCGGCGAGGTAGGTCATCAGCCGCGTGCCGCGGTCGGCGGGGGCGCGGGCCGCGAGCAGCTCCGGGTGCTCGGCGATGAACGACGTCGTCACCCGGCCCTCGCGGAAGTCCGGCTCGTCGAGCAGGGCCATGAGGAACGGGATGTTCGTGGCGACGCCGCGGACCCGGAACTCGGCGAGCGCGCGCCGGGCGCGGCGCACGGCCGTCGTGAAGTCGCGGCCGCGGCAGGTGACCTTGACGAGCAGCGAGTCGAAGTGCGCGCTGATCTCCGCGCCGGCGTAGGCCGTCCCGCCGTCGAGGCGCACGCCCGAGCCCGACGCCGAGCGGTAGGCCGAGATCATCCCGATGTCGGGGCGGAACTCGTTGGCGGGATCCTCGGTGGTGATGCGGCACTGCACGGCGAATCCGTGCAGCGCGACCGTGTCCTGCGAGAGCTCGAGGTCCGCGAGCGTCTCGCCCGACGCGATGCGCATCTGGGCGGCCACGAGGTCGACGTCGGCGACCTCCTCGGTGACCGTGTGCTCCACCTGGATGCGCGGGTTCATCTCGATGAAGTGGTGGTTGCCGTCGCCGTCGAGCAGGAACTCCACGGTGCCGGCGTTGACGTAGTCGATGGCCTCGGCGAACTTGACCGCGTCCGCGCAGATGCGCTCCCGGAGCTCGGGGCCCAGGTGCGGGGCGGGCGCGATCTCGACGACCTTCTGGTGGCGCCGCTGCACCGAGCAGTCGCGCTCGAAGAGGTGCATCACGTGGCCGTCGCCGTCGGCGAGGATCTGGACCTCGATGTGGCGCGGGTCGACCACGGCCTGCTCGAGGATCACCGTCGGGTCGCCGAACGCGCTCGACGCCTCGTTCATCGCCGCCTGCAGCGCGTCGCGCATCCCGCCGTGCTCCTGCACGAGCCGCATGCCGCGCCCGCCGCCGCCCGCGACCGCCTTGACGAACACGGGGTAGGTCATGGACTCCGCGGCCGCGAGCAGGGTCTCGAGGTCGTCGGACGGGTCGGACGAGTCGAGCACCGGGACGCCGGCCTCGCGGGCGGCGGCGACGGCCTTGTGCTTGTTGCCCGCCATCGCCAGCACCCGCGGCGGCGGGCCGATGAAGGTGATGCCGGCGTCCCGGCACGCCGTGGCGAGTCCCGGGTTCTCCGAGAGGAAGCCGTAGCCGGGGTAGACCGCGTCGGCGCCGGAGCGCTGCGCCGCGGAGATGATCTCCTCGATCGACAGGTACGCGCGGACCGGGTGACCGACCTCGCCGATCTGGTAGGCCTCGTCGGCCTTGAGGCGGTGCTCGGAGTTGCGGTCCTCGTGCGGGAACACCGCCACGGTGGCCGCGCCGAGCTCGTAGGCGGCCCGGAAGGCCCGGATCGCGATCTCGCCACGGTTGGCGACGAGCACCTTGCGGAACATCGAGCGGACCCCTCCTGCCTGCACCACCCGGCACCCGGGCCGGCGGAGGCTACCGCGGTACTCCTGCTGCCGGGCAGCGTCGTGCGGTATCAAGGAGGGAGACGACACAGGCCGGGAGGACACCGTGGACCGACCCCGACGTTCCGCCGCGCCCTGGCTCTACGGCCTCGCCGGCCTGCTCACGCTCCTCTCCCCCGTGATCTTCCTGGCCGTCTGGGTCGCCGCCGGCGACCTCGAGGGCCTCGGGGTCGCGCTGCTCGCCGCGGTGGCCGACCTGGTCGCCGCGATCATCGCCGCGATCGTCGCCACCGTGCTCGCGGTGCGCCGCGGCGTCACGCGCGTGCGCACGGTGGTGCACGGCCACCCGCAGGGCCGGGTCGGGCGCCTCGCGGAGCACGACGCGGCGCGCTGGCACCTCGCCCGCGACCGGTTCGCGTCCCTGCAGGCCGAGTACGCCGCCTTCGAGGCCGACAGGTACGCCGTGGCCGCCCGCCCGGCCCTCGCCGACGTCACGGTGCCGGCGACGGCCCGCTTCGTGCAGGCCATGGGCGACGCGGAGTTCCTCGCCACCGACGAGGAACCGTCGGGCCCCCGGCGCGCCGAGTTCTCGGCCGCCGTCGACCGCGCCGCCTCGGCGTGGGAGGACGCCCAGCGGGTCGCCGAGGGCCTGGCGCAGTCCCGCCGCGGCGGTGAGGCACCGGAGGCGCGCGAGACCCGCGCCGTCGACCCCGCTCCCCCGCGCGTCAACCCGCCCGGGTCGGAGTACACCCAGGCCGCCGACGCCGTCCGCCGGGCCGCCGTCCGCGGCGCCAAGGACCTGCGCGACCGCCTCCGCACCTAGCTCGCCTCCGCGCGCTCTGGTGCAGCGAACGCGCTGTTCGCTGCTTCTATGCGCCGGAAGTCCGCGTTGATCACCGATGGGGTCACCCGCGGACGGCGTCGGCGAAGGCCGCCGGCTGCTCCACCTGGACGTAGTGCCCCGCGCCCGGCACCACGACGACGCGTCGCCGGGGCGCCAAGGGCGTCACCGTCGGGACGGTGAGGTCCGGCGCACCACCCGCGACGACGAGCACCGGCATCGCGAGGGGGCGGGGGTCGGCACGCTGCGCCGCCGCGTCCCGGCCGAGCGCCCGGTAGCGGCCCATCGCGGCGTCGAGGCGCCCCGGCGGCGTGTAGGCGGCGACCGCCTCGTCGAGCGGGAAGGCCGGGCTCCCGGTGAAGGCGACGAGGAACTCCCGCACCCGGGGACGCTGGGCGTCCTCGAGCGCACCCGCCGGCGCCTCGCCGAAGGTCCGCAGGTGCGGCGGCCCCAGCTCGGCGAGCCCGAACCCGGGGACGCCGCCCCCAGCCAGCACGAGACGCGAGACCTGCTCGGGGCGGCTGCGGGCCCAGGCGACGGCCGCCGTCACGCCGAGGTCGTGCCCGACGACCGTCGCCGGCGACAGGTCCAGGGTCGCCGCGAGCTGCGCGAGGTCGGCGGCGATGTCCCCGCCGGCGTAGGCGTCCGAGCCGGCGGGCGCGAACCCCGAGCACCCGGCGCCGCGCAGGTCGGGGACGACGACGCGGTGGTCGGCGGCCAGGTCGGTCGCGACGGCCCGCCACGTGGCCGCGGTCTCCGGGAAGCCGTGCAGGAGCACGACGGCCGGGGCGTCCTCGGGCCCGGCGAGGGTGACGTGGACCCGGGCGCCGGCCGTGTCGACGGCGCGCGTGACGCCACCCGGGACGGCCGGCGTACACGGGTCGGGCGCGGGCGCAGCGGCGCCGCACGCCCCGAGGAGGACGCCGATCAGTGCCAGCAGCGCGCCCAGCGGGCTCGCGGTCGTCCGTCGCCGTCGCACGGTCCGAGGGTGACCGGTGGGCGCGGAAAACCGACCGATCGGCCCGGAACCCGTGTTTGTGGTGCGCGCGACGGGGCTATCCGGTGGGCACAGACCTGGTGAGTGGGAGCTGGGGAGCCTCCGCACACCACATGGTCCGGGCCCGTCGTTCGGGGCGACGGGCCCGGACCCTCTTACTTCAGGTGCGGGGTCGGCCTCAGCCGAGACGCCGGATCGTGTTCAGGTCGTCCATGCGCCGCTCGACGTCCGAGATCTTGACGTCGGAGCCGGTCTGCGGGGCCTCGATCATCTTGCCGCCGCCGATGTAGATGCCGACGTGGCTGACGGGGCTGTTGAAGAAGATGAGGTCGCCGGGCCGCATGCTGCCCTCGCTGACCTCGGTGCCCTCCTGGGCCTGGGCGCGCGAGGTGCGCGGCAGCTCGATGCCGGCCTTCTCGAAGGCCCACTGCGTGAGGCCGGAGCAGTCGAACCCGTCGGGCGAGGTGCCGCCCCACACGTAGGGCACGCCCAGCTGCGCACGCGCAGCCGAGATGGCCTGCTGCGCCACCGACGAGCCGGCGCTGGAGGCCTGCGGCTCCTTCTTCTGCTGCTGGCGCGACGAGGACGCCGCCGCCTGGCGCTCCTGGCCCTGCTGGGCCGTGCGGGCGGCCGCGGCGCGGGAGTCCGGCGAGTCGTGCTTGATCGACTGCTGGGTCGACGCACCCGAGGAGGCGGCGTCGTTGACGACCGGCAGCACCGACGAGGTCGCGGCGCCCGTGTCGTGGGCGGAGGGCGCGATCGCGAGGTTCGCCGACGCGAGCTGCGGGTTGATCGCGTGCTCACCGGTGGCCTGCGGCTCGTCGCCCCCGACCAGGCCGTGGGTCGCCAGGCCGCCGGCGGTCGCGACGGCGCCGAGGGCGGCCAGCGACAGCCCGGCGGTGCGCGCGGCACGCGAGAGCGGGTGGGTGGCCGACCCGTGGGGAGCGCCCTCCGGGCGGCCGTGCCGCCCGTGGCCGGACCGCGTGCGGCGGTCGGCAGGGATGGCACCCATCGAACCGGTCGTCGCGTCCTCGGGGGCGCGGTGACGTCCCTGCGGACCGCGAGGGGTCACCTCACCGATCTCGGGCAGCACAGCCGTCATGCGGAACTCCACGCCCGCCGGGCAGCGCTGCGCGAATCTGGGCCGTGGGGACGACCCGGGTCCGCGGACGGCGGGCCGCTGGGGAGCTGCGGCGCGACGTCGGTCACCCGCCCCGTCCTGGGAGAACGTGCGCTCCGGGGAGGCCGCCGGACGGGGAGTCGGACGAAGCGGCCGAGCGCGCCGCCCCGCTGATGCCGGGCGACGACCAGAACGTAACCGATCCGTGACCGTCCCCGTCCACGCCACGCCGTCACAGCGCGCTCGCCGGTCGTCGCACCGCGCTCATCGGCAGGGTCACCGGGAACCTGAACCGCTCGCCGCGGGACTGCCCCGATCCGGTGAGGACGAGCGGCCGTTCTCACCCCTCGTCGACGCCGGCACGCCGCGGTTGCGGCCGGACGAGCGGTGCCTACAGCCGATCGAGGAAGGCTGCCTCGTCCTCGCCGACCACCGACCGCACGAGTCCGGCCAACCCCGGGTGATGCGCGAGCGCCGGATCGCCGGCGACGACGGCCCGCGCCTCGTCGCGCGCCTCGGCGACCAGGTCGCCGTGTCGGAGCACCGAGAGCATGTTCAGCCCGGAGCGTCGCCCGGACTGCTCGGCGCCGAGCACGTCGCCCTCGTCGCGCACCTCGAGGTCGATGCGCGAGACCTCGAATCCGTCCGGCGTGACCGCCAGGCGTTCGAGGCGCTCGAGCGCGGGCGAGCCCTCGACGGCCTGGGTGACGAGCAGGCACGACGACGCCGCCGCGCCGCGCCCCACGCGGCCGCGCAGCTGGTGCAGCTGCGAGACCCCGAACCGGTCGGCGTCCATGATGATCATCATCGTGGCGTTGGGGACGTCGACGCCCACCTCGACCACCGTGGTGGCGACGAGCACGTCGATCCGGCCGTCGGTGAACGCCCGCATCACCGCGTCCTTGTCGTCGGTGGGCATGCGTCCGTGCAGCACCTCGAGGCGCAGCCCCGACAACGGGCCCTGGGCGAGCATCGGGCCGACCTCGGTGACCGCGAGCGGCGGGCGCTGCGTCTCCTCCTGCTCGTCCTCGCTAGGCGGCTGCAGCGCGCGGAGGGCCTCCTCGAAATCGTCGGGACCGGAGTCCAGCGGATCGAGCAGGTCGTCGGCCGGGGGCTCGGGCTGCGCCTCGCCCGGCTCGCGGTCGGCGTCACCGCCCTCCTCGCCGATGCGCGGGCAGACGACGTACACCTGGTGGCCCGCGGCGACCTCCTCGTGCACGCGTTCCCACGCCCGCTCCAGCCACCGTGGCTTGACGCCCGCCGGCACCGCGGTGGTGGCGATGGGCTGCCGCCCCTTCGGCAGCTCGTCGAGCTCGGAGGTGTCGAGGTCGCCGTAGAGGGTGAGCGCGACCGTGCGCGGGATGGGCGTCGCCGTCATCACGAGCACGTGCGGCGTCGTGGGGCCCGGGCGCGAGCGCAGCTCGTCGCGCTGGTGCACCCCGAAGCGGTGCTGCTCGTCGACGACGACCAGGCCGAGATCGGCGAAGCCGACGCTCTGCTGGATGACCGCGTGGGTGCCGACGACGATGCCCGCAGCCCCGGACTGCGCGTCGAGCAGCGCCTGGCGCCGCGCCTTGGCGCCCAGCGAGCCGGTGAGCAGCACGACCCGGGTGGCGTGGTCGGGATCGGCGTCCAGCTCCCCGGCGCGACCCAGCGGGCCGAGCATCGCCGAGAGCGAGCGGGCGTGCTGGGCGGCGAGCACCTCGGTGGGGGCGAGCAGCACCGCCTGCCGTCCGGCGTCGACCACCTGGAGCATCGCCCGCAGCGCGACCATCGTCTTGCCCGACCCGACGTCCCCCTGCAGGAGACGGTTGAGCGGCTCCTCCCCGGCGAGCACCTCGGCCAGCGACTCGCCGACCTTCTGCTGCGCGCCGGTCAGCGTGAACGGCAGCCGCGCGTCGAACGCCGCGGCCAGACCGTCGTCCCTCCGGGCGCACA
Source organism: Actinomycetospora aeridis (assembly GCF_037400275.1). Classification (NCBI taxonomy): domain Bacteria; kingdom Bacillati; phylum Actinomycetota; class Actinomycetes; order Pseudonocardiales; family Pseudonocardiaceae; genus Actinomycetospora; species Actinomycetospora aeridis. The sequence continues at coordinate 153,052 of NZ_JBBEGL010000009.1, forward strand.
CCGGAGCGGGACGGGTGGTGGCGCTCGCCCGCCGGCCGATCATCGCGAGCTGCAGGCCGAACGCCTCGTCCCACACCAGGCGGCGCCGCGCCCACTCCTGCTCCTCCCGGGTGTCGGGCAGGTGCATCCGGCGCAGGGCGTCGCCCAGGGAGGCCAGGCCGTGGGCGGCCCGCAGGGTCTCCGGCAGCGGGTCCTCGGGGTCGTCGAGCAGGGCGAGCACCTGCCGGACCGCCATCATGATCACCCAGGACCGCAGCTTGCGCTTCGCCGGATAGACCGGGATGAGCCCGGGCAGCTCGGAGCTGGCGCCCGCCCCGAGCACGATGAACTCGGGCGCGACGACCTGCCACATGTCGCGGTAGCGCTTGAGGTCGCCGGAGAACAGCGCCGTCGTCCCCACGGCCAGGTCGCGCTCGCGCCAGGGCTGGTTGAAGAACGTGCACGTGAACCGGTGGCCGCCCGCCGACACCTGGAGCTCGAGGACGTGGCCCTTGCGCTGGCGCATGCGCCGCCCCTGGGCCGCCTCCACCCGGCCGAGCAGCGTGACGTGCTCGCCGGGGCGGAACCGCCGGTCCTCCCTCTCGGAGGTGTGGGTGATCGCGTTGTGCTCGATGTAGCGGCGCGGGTAGTGGCGCAGCAGGTCGCCGACCGTCTCGAGCCCGAGCTGGCGGGCGAGCGGCCGGGCGGTCTTGTCACCGAGGGCGGTGCGCAGCGATGTGTCCATGCCGACCACACCGACGAGGATGTCACCCGGCACCGACAACGGTGGACGGGCCGGACCCGGCGACGGGCGCGGGACCCCGCCGGACGGGCTCGGCGCACGGCTCGGTTACGCTGGACGGCAATGCGCACCGCCGTCGAACGGTGTGGGTGCGGGAATCGTCAGCGTGTCGAGGAGTTCAGCCGTGAGTGCCGTCTGTGACGTGTGCGCGAAGGGCCCGGGGTTCGGGAAGTCGGTGTCGCACTCGCACGTGCGCACGAATCGTCGTTGGAACCCGAACGTGCAGGTCGTGCACACGCGCCTGGACAACGGCAACCGCAAGCGCATGAACGTCTGCACCTCCTGCCTCAAGGCCGGCAAGGTCGCCCGCTGACCCTCCCCCGGGTTCAGCCGAGCTCGGCGCGCATCGCGCGTAGCGCGTCCCGGGTCTCGTCGGGCGGCAGCGCCTGGACGCACAGGAGCTCCATCGTGGCGAGGTAGTCATCCACGTCGGAGCGCTTGTCCAGGTAGAGCGCGCTGGTCAGCTGCTCGAGGTACACCACGTCCGGCACCGCGGACTCCCGCGGGAACCGCAGGATGCTGAACGGGCCGCCCGCCCCGGCGTGGCCGCCGTGCCCGAACGGCACCATCTGCACGACGACGCCACGGCGCTCGGAGACCGCGAGCAGGTGGTCGAGCTGCTCGCGCATCACCGCGGGCCCCCCGGTGAGCCGGCGCAGGGCCGCCTCGTCGAGCACCGCCCACAGGCGCGGCGCGTCCTCGCCGTCGAGCACCTGCTGGCGCCGCAGCCGCAGCTCGACGCGCCGCTCGACCTCCTCGTCGGCCATCGACACGTGCCCCAGGGCGGTCACGTGGCGCACCATGGCCTCGGTCTGCAGCAGTCCGGGCACGAACTGGGGCTCGTAGGTGCGGATCTGGCTCGCGGCCTGCTCGAGGCCGACGTAGGTCTCGAACCACGACGGCAGGAGGTCGGAGTACCGGTGCCACCACCCCGGCGTGTTGGCCCGGCGGGCGAGCCCGAGCAGGGCGTCGCGCTCGTCGGCCTCCTCGACGCCGTAGAGCGTCAGCAGGTCGTCGACGTCGCGCTCCTTGAACCCGGTGCGCCCGTTCTCCAGCCTGCTGATCTTGGCGTGGGAGCCGCGGATGCGGTCGCCCGCGGCCTCCCGGGTGATCCCGGCGCGCTCACGCAGGGCACGCAGCTGGTGCCCGAGCATGATGCGCAGCACGGTCGGCCCGCCGCCGGGGGCGTCACGGATGTCGCGCGGTGCCGGACCCTGCGGGAGCTCGGCGTCCGCGGGTTCCCCGGATGGGGCCACGCCCGTACCTCCACCAGCCTGCGGCGCGGCGCGCGGGAGCGCGCCCGGACAGTGAGACGACCGTAACAGTCGGTCTCCGTCCGGACGGGACGAGCGGTGTGTCTCAGGCGCCTTCGGCCAGGAGGTCGTCGAAGTCGCCGTCCTTCGCGCCCAGGAGGAAGGCGGTCATCTCCGCCCGCGTGTAGACCAGGACGGGCCCGTCGCGGTGGCGGGAGTTGCGCACCGCGACCCCGCCGTCGGGCAGCGGGGCCACCTCGACACAGTTCCCCTTGGGGTTGCTGCGGCGGCTCTTGCGCCACGCGACGTCGTCGGACCTCGCGCCGCGGGCTGGCGTCGGCTCGGGCATGCGACCTCCCCCGGGGTCGTGCAACGGCTCTCGGCGGTGCAGATGTTCTTGCATCTGCACAGTACGTCGGTCAGGATCGACCTCGTCGCCGACGTCGGGGAGAGCGACGAACGGAGGTCCGCGTGAGCCAGCCGGGACGCCCAGGATCCCCTGGGCGAACTCCTGAGCCGCTCAAGGTCGTCTCCGAACGTCTCACCGAGGACGAGGCCCGGTCGGTGGCCGCCGCGCCGGCGCCCCCCGCCGCGGCACCACCCGCTGCCCCGACCGGTCCGCTCCCGACGCCCCGGCGACCCGCCGCCGCGACATCCGGGTGGGGCCCTCCGTCGTCGGTCGCCGGCTGGGGTCCGCCGTCGACCGCGATGCCGTCCGCGATGCCGGCTGCGATGCCGGCTGCCGTGCCCGTGGCGGTCCCCGCCTCCGCCGTGCCGGTCCTCGCCCCGCGGGCACCGCTGCCGGTGGTGGCCCCGCACCCCCGGCGACGGTTCTCCGACCTGTGGCGCCTCGTGTTCGCGCGCCGTCGCGCCGGGCGTCACCGTCCGGAGACCACGCCGCCCCACAGCTGGGGCATGATCTCTCCGCAGCGTCGGCGCCGCCGTCGCTGGGGTCGGCGCTGAGCGCCGCCCCTAGGGCAGGCGCCAGTCGACGGGCTCGTCCCCGAGCTCGCTCAGGTACTCGTCGACGCGGCTGAACGGGCGCGAGCCGAAGAACCCGCGGTCCGCGGACATCGGGCTGGGGTGCGCGGACTCGACGGTCGGCACCTCCTCGCCCAGCAGCGGCTTGACCGTCTGGGCGTCGCGGCCCCACAGCACGGCGACGAGCGGCTGGTCGGGGCGCGCGACGAGCGCCGCGACGGCCGCCTCGGTGACCTTCTCCCAGCCCTTGTTGCGGTGCGACCCGGGTGCGCCGGGCCCGACGGTGAGCACCCTGTTGAGCAGCAGCACGCCGTTCGCCGCCCACGGCGAGAGATCGCCGTTGCCGGGTGGCGGGTGGCCGAGGTCGCTGGAGTACTCGCGGAAGATGTTCTGCAGGCTCTTCGGCAGCGGCCGCACGTCGGGGGCCACGGAGAACGACAGGCCGACGGCGTGCCCGGGTGTCGGGTACGGGTCCTGGCCCATGATCAGCACGCGCACGCTCTCGAACGGCTGCTGGAACGCGCGCAGGACGTTCGCGCCCGCCGGGAGGTACCTGCGGCCCTCGGCGACCTCGGTACGCAGGAAGTCGCCCATCGCCGACACCGTGTCCGCGACCGGCTCGAGCGCCTCGGCCCAGCCGGCCTCGACGGATTCGGACAGGGGTCGGGCCACGGTGGGAGCCTCCGGACGACACGGGTGACGGGCGTCCGCGACGCTAGCGCCCACCGGGCCGGTGCCCCGCACCCCACCCGGTGGTCACGGAGGTGGGGCGAGCCCGCGGGCGAAGCAGAGGCTCGAGGGCTCGTCGCGGTACGTCCCGTAGCGCGGGATCGCCACGTAGCCGCGGGCGCCGTAGAACGCGAGCGCCTCCGGCTGCTCGGTGCCCGTCTCGAGCACGGTCCGCCCGCAGCCCGCGGCGCGCGCGGTGCCCTCGAGCTCGGCGAGCACCGCGGTGGCGACCCCCCGGCGCCGGTGCGCGGGGTCGACCCACATGCGCTTGATCTCCGCGTCGCCCGGACGCAGCACGCCCTCGTCGCGGGCGTCGATCGTCGCGGCGTCGTGACGCCGCAGCACACGGGACCGACGCCGGGCAGGCTGCCGAGCAGGAAGATCCCGCGGGGCGGCGCGAACTCGGCGGGGTCGACGGGCGTGCGGTCGGCCCCGCCGTAGCGCTCGACGTAGAACGCCTGCACGGCGTCGACGAACCGCACGCTGTCGGGGTCGTCGTACGCGGCGACGCGGAAGGTGACCGCCCCACCCGACGGAGCGACCGTGGCGTTCGCTGCTTCTCCGCGCTCGAACGCCACGCCCGCTTCGTACCAGACGGCGTGATCGGTCGATCAGCTCGTCGGCGGGCAGGATGAGGAACTCGACGTGGTCGGCGGTCACCCTCTGGCCGTCGTCGAGCTGCCGAGGAGGACATGACGTGACCCCGACCCCCCGTGTCGCCGTCTGCTGGGACGTCGACGGGACGCTGCTGCTCGGCGGAACGATCGGGGTCGAGGTGCTCGGCGCCGCGTTCACGCAGGTCACCGGCCACCCGGCCCGGTTCGACGCGATCCGGATGGGTGGGCACACCGACTGGCTCATCGGCGAGGCGCTGCGCGACGCGCTGGACGCCGAGGACGCCGACGCGGTCACCGCGCGGGGCGACGACTTCGGCCACGCCATGATCGCCGCGGTCAGCGAGGGCTGGCGCCGCCGAGCCGGCGACCTCCCCGCCGTCGCGCACACCCTGCCCGGCGTCCCCGAGACCGTCGCCGCGCTCGCCGCCGAGCCGGGGGTCGTCCAGACCCTCACGACGGGCAACGTGCGCGTCGGCGCGACCGCGAAGCTGTCCGCGGTGGGTCTCGCCGACGGCCCGATCGACCTCGGGCTCGGCGGCTACGGCGAAGGTCCCGGCCTGCGGGTCCGCGTCGTCGAGCAGGCCCGCGACGCCCTGGCCGCCCGCTTCGGACGGGTGCCGACCATGGTCGTCGTCGGCGACACCCCGCGGGACGTCGAGGCCGCGCACGGGGCCGGCGCGATCGCGGTGGGTGTCGCCACGGGCCGCTCGTCGGTCGGGGAGCTGCGGGCCGCGGGCGCCGAGCACATCTTCGACGACCTCGCCGACCCCGCCCGTCTGGTGGCGGTCGTGCGCTCCGCGGGCGAGGATCGTCCCGCAGCGGAAGCGGGGAGGTAGCCATGCTCGACGCCGCCATGGTCCGGGAGTTCACGGATCTCCTGTCGGACAACGGGGTCATCACCGACGAGGTGGGCCTGCGCAGCTACGAGTGCGACGGGCTCACCGGCTTCCGGCAGGTCCCGGCGCTGGTCGTGCTGCCGCGCGACGCGCAGGAGGTCGCCGGCGCGGTACGGCTCTGCGCGAAGTACGGGATGCCGTTCGTCGCGCGGGGGGCGGGCACCGGCCTGTCCGGCGGCGCGATGCCCGTCGCCGACGGCGTGGTGATCTCGCTGCAGAAGCTGCGCCGCATCCTCGAGATCGACGTCGAAAACCGGCGCGCGGTGCTCGAGCCCGGCGTCTACAACCTCGAGATCTCCAAGGCCGCCGCGCCCTACGGGCTGTACTACGCGCCCGACCCGTCGAGCCAGCAGGTCTGCACGATCGGCGGCAACGTCGCCGAGAACTCCGGCGGGGCGCACTGCCTGAAGTACGGCTTCACCACCAACCACGTGCTGGAGATGGAGGTCGTGCTGGCCGACGGCTCGGTGGCCACCCTCGGGGGCCCGACCGGCGAGCAGGCCGGCCCCGACCTGCGGGGGCTCTTCATCGGCTCGGAGGGCACCCTCGGCGTCTGCACCAAGGTCACGGTGCGGCTGCTGCAGACCCCGGAGACGGTGCGCACCGTGCTCGCCGACTTCCCGTCGATCGAGGCGGCGGGCGACACCGTCGGCGACATCGTCGACGCGGCGATCATCCCGGCCGCGGTCGAGATGATGGACTCGCTGGCGATGGAGGCGTCCGAGGCCGCCACCGGCGCCGGACTCACCGTCGACTCCCCCGCCGCGCTGATCATCGAGCTGGACGGGCCCGCCGACGAGGTCGAGGCGGAGTTCGAGCACCTCACGGCCATCTGCGAGCGGCACGGCGCCACCCGCCTGCACGTGCCGACCGAGGCCGAGGAGCGCCAGAAGGTCTGGAAGGGACGCAAGGCCGCGTTCGCCGCGGTCGGGCGGATCAGCCCCGACTACATCGTCCAGGACGGCGTCGTCCCGCGGACCCGGCTGGCGGAGGTGCTCACCCGCATCGCCGAGATGGGCCGCGACGCCGGCCTGCGCGTCGCCAACGTCTTCCACGCGGGCGACGGCAACCTGCACCCGCTGGTGCTGTACTCGGAGTCCGCCGGCGAGCACGACGCCGCGGAGAAGCTCTCCACCGACATCGCCGAGCTCTGCGTCGAGCTGGGCGGGTCGCTGTCGGGCGAGCACGGCATCGGCACCGACAAGGCCTGCTCGATGCCCACGATGTTCTCCGCGGACGACCTCGGCGTCATGCACCGCGTGCGGCTGGCGTTCGACCCGGACTCGCGGTGCAACCCCGGCAAGCTCTTCCCGACGCCCCGGCTGTGCGGCGAGCGCCCGGGCAAGTACGCGCCCCATCCCCTCGAGGAAGCCGGAGTGATCGAGCGCCTGTGAGCACCACCGTCACGCCCACCACCGTTGACGACCTGCGCGACGCCGTCCTCGACCGTCCCGGCACCCTCCGTGTCGCCGGGGCGGGCACCGCCGCCGACTGGGCCGGGACCCCTGCCCCCGCCGACACGGTCCTCGACCTCACCGGGCTCTCCGGGATCGTCACGCACAACCCCGGCGACATGACCGTCGAGGTCCGCGCGGGCACGCCCTTCGCCGCGCTGCAGGCCGAGCTGGGCGAGCACCACCAGCGTGTCGCGGTCGACCCGGCGCGGGCCGCGGAGGGCGCCACCCTCGGCGGGCTGTTCGCCACCGCCGACTCCGGACCGCGCGCGCTGCAGTACGGGTCGCTGCGCGACCTCGTGATCGGCGCGACGATCGTGCTCGCCGACGGCACCGTCGCCCGCTCGGGCGGGCACGTGATCAAGAACGTCGCGGGCTACGACCTCACCAAGGTGCTGCACGGCGCCCACGGCACGCTCGGCGTGATCGCCGGGCTCGTGCTGCGCCTGCACCCCTCCCCGCAGGCCACCGCCACCGTGGCCGTGCCGTGCGACCGGGCCGCGTCGGCCGACCTCGCCCGCCGGATCGCCGACAGCCCGGCCGAGGCGGTCGCGGTCCAATGGCACGGTGTCGCTGGTCAGGGAGGCCGCCTGCTCGCCGACGTCGAGGGCTCGGAGAGCGGTGCCGACGCCCGGGCCCGGCGCCTCGCCGACGCCGTCGGCGGCGAGCTCCTCGCCCCCGACGACGCGGCCGCGGCGTGGGAGGCGCACGCGGTGGCGGTCCGCGCCCGTCCCGACGGCCGCGCCGTGCTGCGGTTCGGCGTCGTCCCCTCGGCCCTGACGGGCGTGCTGGACGGGCTCGAGGCCGACGCCGGCGACCTGGGCGACGTCACCGCATCCCCGCGGACGGGCGTCGCGACGGTCGCGCTGCCCGCCGACGCCGACGTCGTCGCGGCCGCCCACCGGCGCGTCGCCGCGGCCGGCGGCACGTCGACCCTGCGCCAGCGCCCGACCGGGGCCGACCTCCCCGCGTTCGGGCCTGCGCCCGCGTCGGCGGTGGTGCTGCGCGCCGTCGCCGCCTCCCTGGACCCCGACCAGCGCCTGGGCCGCGGCCGCCTGGCCCCGTGGGTCCCCACCCCCGAGTCGACCGGAGTGAGCGCATGACCACCCACCCCACCACCGGCCCGGGGCCCGACTTCTCCTCCGAGCGCGGGGAGAAGGCCGCGCCGGAGCGGGCCGACGTCCTGGCGACGGGCGACCACGGCTCCTTCGACGACCACCACCCGCCGGCGCAGGAGCTGCTCGACGACTGCGTGCACTGCGGCTTCTGCCTGCCGACGTGCCCGACCTACGCGCTCTGGGGCGAGGAGATGGACTCCCCGCGCGGGCGCATCTACCTCATGGAGATGGCCGAGAAGGGCGAGATCCCGCTCGAGGGCGCGTTCACCACGCACATGGACCGGTGCCTGGGCTGCATGGCGTGCGTGACGGCGTGCCCGTCGGGCGTCCAGTACGACCGGTTGCTCGAGGCGACGCGACCGCAGATCGAGCGCAACGTGCCGCGCTCGCGGGCGGACCGGCTCTTCCGCGAGGCGATCTTCGCCTTGTTCCCCTACAAGCGCCGGCTGCGCGCGGCGTCGATCGGCGGCGCGCTCTACCAGAAGCTGCGGCCGAAGAGCATGGACAAGGTGATGGCGAAGCTGCCGTCCCGGCTCGCCGCCATGGAGTCGCTGCTGCCGCCGGTGAAGGTGCGCGAGGCGTTCGCCCGCATCCCGGCCCGGACCCCGGCGGTCGGTCCCCGTCGCGGCCGGGTCGGCCTGCTCACCGGCTGCGTGCAGGACGTGTTCTTCCACCCGGTCAACGAGGCGACCGTGCGTGTCCTCGCCGCCGAGGGCTGGGACGTGATCGCGCCGCGGGAGCAGACGTGCTGCGGGGCGCTGGGCCTGCACGCGGGGCGCGAGTCCGAGGCGATCGCGCGGGCGAAGAAGCTCATCGCGACGTTCGAGCGCGCCGGGGTCGACACCGTCGCGACGAACGTCGCCGGGTGCGGGTCGTCGATGAAGGAGTACGGCGAGCTGCTCGCCGACGACCCCGAGTGGGCGGAGCGGGCGTCCGCCTTCGCCGCGAAGGTCCGCGACATCTCCGAGGTCGTCGACGAGACGCTCGCCGACCCGCGGGCACGCCGACACCCCGTCGAGGCGAAGGTGGTCTACCACGACGCCTGCCACCTCGGGCACGCCCAGAAGATCCGGTCCGAGCCGCGGCGGGTGCTGCGCGCGATCCCGGGCGTCGAGCTCACCGAGCTGCCCGAGGCGGAGATCTGCTGCGGCTCGGCGGGGATCTACAACATGCTCCAGCCCGAGGCCGCGGGCGACCTGGGCCGGCGCAAGGCCGACAACATCCGGGGCACCGGCGCCGACGTCCTCGTCACCGCCAACCCGGGCTGCCTGCTGCAGATCCGGAAGTACCTGGAGGGCGAGCTCCCGATGCTCCACCCGATCCAGCTCGTCGACGCCTCCATCCGCGGCGTCCGGCCG
>NZ_JBBEGL010000010.1:0-129244 GCF_037400275.1 Actinomycetospora aeridis
GCGCGAACTTCGGGGCTATCGCCCCGACGTTCGCTCACATGGGGAAGTCCGCGGGTCCACCCCGGCCCGGGTGGGGTGTTCCCTACTGTCCGGCGGCCCGGGGCGGCGCAGGCTCGTGATCACCCCGCCCGCCCCGCCCGCCGGAGACGACGATGACCTACCACCTCGGTGTGGACCTCGGCACCACGATCACGACCGCCGCCGTCCACCGTGCCGGCCGTGCCGGCGTCGTCGCCCTCGGCGAGCACAGCGCCTCGATGCCCTCGGTGCTGCTGTGGCCCGAGGTGGGCGCCCCGATCGTCGGCGACGCCGCGGTCCGCCGCGCCGCCGCCGAGCCCGGCCGCGTGGCCGACGGCATCCGGGCGCGCCTGACCGATCCGACCCCGTTCCTGCTCGACGGCGCCCCCTTCGCCGCGAGCGCGCTGCTCGGCGTGCTGCTGCGCCGGGTCGTCGACCTCGCCGCCGAGCGCGAGGGCGGCGCGCCCGACGGGATCGTCCTGACCCACCCCGCCACCTGGGGCGTCGCGGAGCGCGAGGCGTTCACCGGCGTGGGCGCGTCGCTCGGGCTCGGCGAGATCGCGCTCGTGCCGGCGCCCGTGGCCGCCGCCGTCGGGCACACCGAGGGCCGGGTGCTCGCCGAGGGCGCGACCGTGGCGGTCGTCGAGGTCGGCGGGGGCGCCGTCGAGGCCGCCGTGCTGCGGCACGCGGCCGGGGTCTTCACGGTGATCGGGACCGCCGTCGGCGACGGCGACGGGCCCGTCGTGGACGTCGTGCGCCGGGCGCTCACCGGCGCCGGAGTGATCGCCTCCGATCTCGACTCCGTGCTGCTGGTGGGCCGCTCCGGCCGGATGGGGTCGACCGCGGCCGCGCTGGGCGACGACCTCGGCCGCCCCGTCACCACCGGCCCGGAGCCGGAGCACGCCGTCGCCGTCGGTGCCGCCCACCTCGCGGCGCGCACGGCCGTCGCGGTGACCTCGCTGGCGCGGATGGCGCCCGTGGCTCCGGTCCGGCGTCCGCGTCCCGTGCTCACCGACCCCGTCACGGGGCCGATCAGCGCCCCGATCCCCGCGCCCGCGCCGGCACGACCCTCCGGCCGGCGGACCCTCGTCACCACGCTCGCGGCGGCGGCCATCGCCCTCGGGGTCGTCGGCGGCGGGGCGTACGCCCTGGTCGGCGCGGCCACGCCCGCCGTCGCCGCGGCGCCCGTGGTCCCGACGCCGACCGCGTCGTCGACGCCCACGACGACCGTCACGCCGGAGGCCACCGCGGTCGCCGAGCCGAGCCCGGTCGCCGTCGCCCGCCCGTCGGTGCGGTCGGAGAACACCGAGACCCGCGCCCCCCGCACCCGCGAGACGACCCGCCGACCGCAGACGGGCTCGGGTCGCGGCACCACGTCGCACCACGACACCACCGGCACGCACGACGACCACGACAGCCACGGCACCGACACCCACGGGACCGACACCGGCAGCACCCACGGGACCGACGGCACCGACACCCACCCGGCCGGCGAGGACACCGACTCCACGCCCTCCGGCACCCAGTCTTGGTGACCGACCGATCCACGGGGTGTGTCAGCGTGGCGGCCACGCTGACGTTGGACGTCAGTATTCCCACCCGCTCGACCCGGCCAAGATCGTGGTGGGTTTCCTGACGTTCAACGTCAGCATGGCCGCCAGGCTGACACTCACCAGGCGCGCACGTGGGGTGTGCGGACCAGGGCCGTGCCCAGCTCGTCCGCCGTGAGCTGGTCCGGCGCGTCGAAGGCCTCGCGCACGATCGCCGCGCCGGTCAGGTCGTGGTCGGCGGTGTAGTCGTTGGTCACCACGACCGTCGCCAGCCCCGCCGCCAGGGCCGCCCGCAGCCCCGGCCCGGAGTCCTCGACGGCCACGGTCGCCGCGGCGTCGACGGCCAGGCGCGCCAGCGCCACGCGGTAGGCCTCGGGGTCGGGCTTGAGCGCCGCCACGTCGTCGCCGCAGACCACGACCTCGGCCGTACCCGGGCCGAGGAGGTGGTCGAGCAGCGGCTCCACCCACGCCCGCCGGCCCGTCGTCGCGACCCCGATCCGCACGCCGCGGGCGCGCAGGTCGTCGACGAGCGCCGGCAGCCCCGGGCGCGGCGCGATGCCGCCGCGGCGCACGACGTCGGTGAACAGCGCGGTCTTGGTGCGGTGCACCTCGGCGGCGAGGCCGTCCGGGTCGTCGACGCCGGTCGCGCGCAGCGCCGCGGCGATCCGCCGGCGCCCGCCGGTGATCGCCAGCAGCTCGCCGTAGTGCTCGACGTCCCAGCGCAGGTCGAGCCCGTGCACGGCGAACGCGTCGTTGAACGCGACCCGGTGCCCGTCGCGCTCGGTGTCGGCGAGGGTGCCGTCGACGTCGAGGACGACCGCCTCCGGGACGCTCACCGCGCGGCGTCCGTCAGGTGGTAGAGCAGCAGGAGCTGGGCGATCGCCAGGGGCTCGCTGCGCGCGTCCCCGAGACGTCCCAGACACTGCGGCGTCTCGGTGTCGGGCGTGCCGAGCGAGGTCCAGATCGCCTTCTCCACCGCGAGGCTCTCCTCGCGCGGCACGTACCCGTGCACGTGCAACGACTCGACCGGGCGCCCGTCGGGATCGCGCTCGAGTTTGAGGTGCATCGCCCGCGACAGGCCCGGCTGGAGGGCCTCGGTGAGGTCGGGGTGGTCGATCGTCGGGCGCATCATCATCGTCGCCGACAGCGGCGTGTCCGGCGGGTCGTCGCGGCCCTCGATGGGCGCGAAGCGCACGACGAGGTCGGCGTTGGCGCGCTGCGGGCGGATCCAGGCCTCGGACTCGGGCTCGCGGCGCTCCAGCTCGGCGAGCACCTTCTCCTCGGTGTAGCCGCGCTTGCTGGTGTCCCGGCTGACCTTCCACCCGCGGCGGATCTCCTCGGGCGGGTCGAGGAAGACGGTGACGTCGAAGCAGGCCCGCGAGAGCTTGCTCCAGAGCGGGAAGAGCCCCTCGACGATGACGAACTCGGCCGGCTCGACCAGTTCGGGGCGCACGAGCTGCCCGGAACCGTGGTCGTAGACCGGCTTGAGCACCGGCGAGCCCGTCGCGAGCAGCTGCAGGTGCTGCTCCATGATCTCGAGGTGGTTGCAGTCCGGGTGGAGCGCGGTGAACGGCAGCTCCTTGCGCTCCTCCCGGTCGAAGCGGTGGTAGTCGTCGGTGCACAGCGACACGCACCGCTCGGGCCCGAGGGCCTCCACCAGACCCTTCGTCATCGTCGTCTTGCCGGCGGCGCTGTCGCCGGCGATCGCGAGCATCACCGGGCGGCGGTTCGGCGGCGCCGAGCCGGCACGCCGGATGCGCAGGGACTTGTCGGGCACGAGGTCTCCCTTCCTCGACGCCGACGCTAGGGACCGGCGCCCGGCGTGTGCTCCCCCGTCACGGGGGGTCCAACGGGGGAGACGGAACCACGGAGCGTCCCTAGGGTGCTCAGGATGACGGCGACCGCACCGCTGCGCGTGGTCCTCGTCGACGACCACGAGATGGTGGTCGCCGGGCTCAAGGCGATGCTCGCCCCGTTCGCCGGGCGGGTCCGCGTGGTGGGCAGCGCCAACAGCGCCCGCGAGGCCCTCGACGCCGCCGTGTCGCTGGCGCCGGACATCGTGCTCTGCGACGTCCGCCTGCGCGGCGACAGCGGCCTCGACCTGTGCCGCAGCCTGGCCGAGCGGGCCCCGGGCCAGAAGGTCGTGCTGCTCTCGGTCTACGACGACGAGCAGTACCTCTACCAGGCACTCCGGGCCGGGGCGGCCGGCTACCTGCTCAAGCACATCGGCGGCGAGGAGCTCGTGCGCCACCTCGAGCTCGCGGCGTCGGGGACGACGGTCGTCGACGCGACGATGGCCGGGCGCGCGGCGGCGTCGGCGGCCCGCCTCGAGCGCGACGAGTTCTGGCCGGGCGCGCACCTCGGCCTGACCCAGCGCGAGAGCGAGGTCCTCGCGCTGCTCGTCGCCGGCCACAGCAACCGCGCGATCGCCGCCGAGCTCGTCATCGGCGACGAGACGGTGAAGAGCCACGTGCGCGCGCTGCTGCGCAAGCTCGCGGTGCCCGACCGGACCGCGGCCGTCGCGGCGGCGCTGCGGGAGGGGGTGTTCCGGTGACGCGGGAGACGCAGCGGAGCGGAGCTCGACCCCTCGGTGCGGGCCTGGGCCTCGCCGATCCGGAGCGCGAGAACGCCGTCCTCCTCGCGATCATCGAGGCCGCGACGCGCGGGCCCGGCGTCGAACCGCTGGCCGCCGCGGTCGCCCGCGTGATCACCGAGGCCACCGCCACCGACGTCTGCTTCGTGCACGTCCTCGACGACACCGAGCCCTCGCTGACCCTCGCGGGCGCGACGCCGCCGTTCGACACCCAGGTCGGCGCGGTGCGGCTGCCCCTGGGCACCGGGGTGACGGGCTGGGTCGCGAGCCACCGCGAGCCCGTCGTCATCCCCGACCACAAGCAGGACGATCCCCGCTACGTCGCGATCCCCGAGCTGCGCGGCGAGGCCTACACGTCGATGGTGTCGGTGCCGATGGAGAGCGAGCCGGCCGGGCTGGTCGGGGTGCTCAACGTGCACACCGTGGCGCGCCGGGAGTTCGACGAGCGCGACGTCCGGGTGCTGCGCACGATCGGGCGGCTCGTCGCGGGCGCGGTGCACCAGGCGCGGATGCACCGGCGTCTCGCGGCGCGCGAGGAGGCGCACGGGCGCTTCGCCGAGCAGATGGTGGCCGCGCAGGAGGCCGAGCGGCAGCGTCTGGCGCGCGACATCCACGACGGCATCTCCCAGCGGCTGGTGACGCTGTCGTTCCACCTCGACGCCGTGCGCACGTTCCTCGGTCACCAGCAGGCCGAGGCCGCCGACGAGAACCTCGCCACCGCCTGCGACCTCGTCCTCACCACCCTCGACGAGGCCCGCGCGGCGATCGGTGCGCTGCGCCCGCCGGTGCTCGACGACCTCGGGCTCGCCGGCGCGCTCGCCGCGCTGGCCCGCGGGCTGCCCGACGTGCGCGTCGTGCTCGACCTCGACGACCGCCGCCTGCCCGAGCACGTCGAGGTCGCGCTGTACCGGATCGCGCAGGAGACCCTGCAGAACGTCCTCAAGCACGCCGGCGCCGACGAGGTGGACGTCCGCCTGGAGGCCGTCGGCGACGGCGTGCACCTCACGGTGGCCGACGACGGCGTCGGGTTCGACCCCCAGACCGGCTCCCGCGGCTACGGCCTCGCCTCGGTGCGCGAGCGCGCCGAGCTCGTCGGCGGCACCGTGCGGGTGGCCTCGCGACCCGGCACCGGCACGACCGTCACCGTCGCCGTCCCCCTCGACGATGAGCCGAACGGCGAAGGGTTCGCCGAGAACACTTGATTGTCCTGCACACGGTCGGCCCGCACTCTCGGTGCATGGCCGATCGATGGAGCGCGGGCGTCATCCCCTACGCGGAGATGGGGTACTGGCAGCCCGACTACGAACCCAAGGACACCGACCTCCTGTGCGCGTTCCGCGTGACGCCGCAGGACGGGGTGCCGCCCGAAGAGGCGGGCGCCGCGGTCGCCGGTGAGTCCAGCACGGCGACGTGGACCGTCGTCTGGACCGACCGGCTCACGACCTTCGAGCACTACCAGGCGAAGTGCTACCGGGTGGAGCCCGTCCCGGGCGTCGAGGGGCAGTGGATCGCCTACATCGCCTACGACCTCGACCTCTTCGAGGAGGGGTCGATCGCGAACCTGACCAGCTCCATCATCGGCAACGTCTTCGGCTTCAAGCCGCTCAAGGCCCTGCGCCTCGAGGACATGCGCATCCCGGCGCACTACGTCAAGACCTTCCAGGGCCCGGCGCACGGGATCGTCACCGAGCGCGAGTACCTCAACAAGTTCGGCCGCCCGCTGCTGGGCGCCACCACCAAGCCGAAGCTCGGGCTGTCGTCGCGCAACTACGGCCGCGTCGTCTACGAGGCCCTGCGCGGCGGGCTGGACTTCACCAAGGACGACGAGAACATCAACTCGCAGCCGTTCATGCGCTGGCGGGACCGCTTCATCGCCTGCATGGAGGCGGTGAACAAGGCACAGGCCGAGACCGGCGAGGTCAAGGGCCACTACCTCAACGTCACCGCCGCGGACATGGAGGACATCTACGAGCGCGCCGAGTTCGCCAAGGACCTCGGCAGCGTCATCGTCATGGTCGACCTGACCGTCGGCTACACGGCGATCCAGTCGCTGGCGAAGTGGGCGCGGCGCAACGGCGTGATCCTGCACCTGCACCGCGCGGGCCACGCCACCTACACGCGCCAGAAGAACCACGGCGTCAGCTTCCGCGTGATCTCGAAGTGGATGCGCCTCGCCGGCGTCGACCACATCCACGCCGGCACGGTCGTCGGCAAGCTCGAGGGCGACCCGGCGTCGGTCCACGGCTTCTACGACGTGCTGCGCAAGGGCCGCTACGACGCCGATCCGTCGAAGGGCCTGTTCTTCGAGCAGGACTGGGTGTCGATGCCCGCGACGATGCCCGTCGCGTCCGGCGGCATCCACGCCGGCCAGATGCACCAGCTGCTGCACCACCTCGGCGAGGACACGGTCCTGCAGTTCGGCGGCGGCACCATCGGCCACCCGATGGGCATCGCCTCGGGCGCCGAGGCCAACCGCGTCGCCGTCGAGTCGATGATCAAGGCTCGCAACGAGGGCAAGGACTACCTCGCCGAGGGCCCGGAGATCCTCCGCGAGGCCGCGAAGCGCAACAAGCCGCTGGACATGGCGCTCTCGACGTGGGGCGACATCACGTTCGACTACGCGTCCACCGACACCGTCGACGCCACCCCGACGCCCGCCTGAGGGAGGGAACGCAGATGAGGATCACCCAGGGGACGTTCTCGTTCCTGCCCGACCTGACCGACGACGAGATCACCGCGCAGATCGCCTACGCGCTCGAGCACGGCTGGCCGTGCTCGGTGGAGTTCACCGACGACCCGCACCCCCGCAACACCTACTGGGAGATGTGGGGCCTGCCGCTGTTCGACCTGGCCGACCCGGCCGCGGTGATGGACGAGGTGCGCGCGTGCCGCGAGGAGCACCCCGAGCACTACGTGCGCGTCAACGCCTACGACGCGAGCCTCGGACGGCAGACCGTCGCGCTGTCCTTCCTGGTCCAGCGCCCGAGCGAGGAGCCCGGCTTCCGCCTCGACCGCCAGGAGGGCGTCGACCGGCGCATCAACTACTCGATCCACTCCTACGCCACCGAACGGCCCGCGGGGTCACGCTACGGCGCGTCCGCCGGCGCGTCGGCCCGGAGCAACGGCAATGGTCACCACTGACAACGGACGGGTGTCGTTCGCGACGGGCGGGCGGGCCTCCCGCCCGGCCGTCGCGTCGGAGCCCGAGCCGCTCGACGAGACACCCGACGTCCTCGCCCCCGACGCCGTCGTCGACCTCGACGCCGTGCGCCGGGAGGCAGGCGTCGACGACGTCCTCGACGGCCTCGACCGGGAGCTCGTCGGGCTCGCGCCGGTGAAGGAACGCCTGCGGGAGCTCGCGGCGCTGCTGGTCGTCGACCGGGTCCGCGAGCGCTTCGGCGTCACGACCGACCGCCCGACCCTGCACATGTGCTTCACCGGCAACCCCGGCACCGGGAAGACGACGGTCGCGCAACGGCTCGGGGACCTGCTCAAGGGGCTGGGCTACCTGCGCCGCGGCCACCTGGTGACGGCGACGCGCGACGACCTCGTCGGCCAGTACGTCGGGCACACCGCGCCGAAGACGAAGGAGATCGTCGGCAAGGCGCGCGGCGGCGTGCTGTTCGTCGACGAGGCGTACTACCTGCACCGGCCGGGCAACGAGCGCGACTACGGCGGCGAGGCCATCGAGATCCTGCTCCAGGCGATGGAGGAGAACCGCGACGACCTCGTCGTCGTGCTCGCCGGCTACAGCGACCGGATGGCGACGTTCTTCGAGGCCAACCCCGGGATGCAGAGCCGGATCGCGCACCACGTCGACTTCCCGGACTTCAGCGCCGACGAGCTGGTGACGATCGCCGAGGGCATGGTCGCCGAGCAGGGGCTGGGGTTCTCGGACGAGGCGCACGAGGCGCTGCGCGAGTACCTGGCGCTGCGCCGCGAGCAGGAGTGGTTCGCGGGCGCCCGCAGCGTGCGCAACGCGCTCGACCGCGCCCGCATGCGCCAGGCCCGCCGCCTCGGCGAGGGCGGGGGCTCCGTGGGCCTCGCCGACCTGACGACCCTCGAGGCCGCCGACCTGCGCGCCAGCCGCGTCTTCGCCGGCGGCCACCGCTCCTGACTCCTATGTGAGCGGACTTTGGTGCTATAGCCCCAAAGTTCGCTCACATAGGTTCGGCGGGTGACCACCACCGCGCGCCTGCGGGCGTTCGTCGCGCTGGCCGACGCGGGGTCGGTGCGCGGGGCCGCGGCGGCGCTGGTCGTCACCGAGTCCACCGTCTCCGCCGCCGTGCGCGCGCTGGCCGACGAGGTCGGCGTCGCGCTGATCGAGCGTGACGGCCGCGGTGTGCGCCTGAGCCCCGCCGGTGCGCGCTACGCGGACTACGCCCGCCGCATCCTCGGCCTGCTCGACGAGGCCACGACGGCCGCGCGCGGCGAGGCCGACCCGGAGCACGGGCACGTGCGGCTCGGCGCCGTGACCACGGCCGGCGAGCACCTCCTGCCCGCCCTGCTCGCCTCGTTCCGCGCCCGCCACCCGCACGTCGACGTCGGGGTCGAGGTCTCCCCCAGCGCCGCGGTGTGGTCGATGCTGCGCCACCACGAGCTCGACGTCGTCGTCGCCGGCAGCCCGCCCGGCGACCTCGACGCCCGCATCCGCGCCCTGCGCGACAACACGCTCACCGTCGTCGGCACCCCGGACACCGCCGCGGCGTTCGACCCTGCCACCGCGACGTGGCTCCTGCGCGAGCGCGGCTCCGGCATCCGCGCGACGCTCACCGCGCTGCTCGAGGACCTGCCGGACGACCCGCCACGCATGGTCCTGGGCTCGCACGGCGCGACGATCGCCGCCGCCCGCGCCGGGCTCGGGGTCACGCTCGTGGCGCGCGAGGGTGTGGCGCGCCTGCTCGCCGAGGGCGCGCTGGTCGAGCTCGCGATGCCGGGCGTCCCGATCGCGCGCCCGTGGCACGTCGTGACCCACCCGGACGCGACGGCCAGCACCGAGCTCCTCGTCCGCCACCTGCTGGCGGACGAGGAGCTCGGCTGGCGACGGGCGTGATCAGGCCGCGGCGGCCCGGTCCACCTCACGGCGCAGCGCGTCCCGACCCGCGTCGACCGCGGACGGGTCCCCCCGCCACGCGAGCAGCGCCGGGGACACCAGCGCCCGGCCGAACGAGAAGGTCAGCGGCCACGGGCCACCCCGCCGGCGGATCGCGGCGAGGTTGGCGGCGGCGATCACCGAAGGCTGGCCGCCGGAGAGGAACGCGACGCCCGCGAGGTCGTCGGGCATCGTCGCCCGCAGGGTGTCGACGGTCGCGCGCGCGACCTCGTCGGGCCCTGCCGTCTGCCGCGCCCCCTCCCCCGCGGTGACCATGTTCGGCTTGAGCACCATCGCCGCCGGGTCGACCCCGGCGCGGTCCAGCGCGCGGGCCAGGGTCGCGAGCGTCCGGGCGGTCGCGGCCGCGCACACCTCGATGCGGTGCCCGCCCGCGCTGAGGATCTCGGGTTCCACGACGGGCACGAGCCCGCCGTCCTGGCAGGTCCGGGCGTACGCCGCGAGCGCCTCGGCGTTCGCCTCGAGCGCCCGGCTCGACGGGCGGCCGGCGCCGAGGTGCAGCACCGCGCGCCACTTCGCGAACTCGGCGCCCAGCTCGACGTACTCCGCCACCCGGCCGGCGAGCCCGTCCAGGCCCTCGGTGACGGTCTCGCCCTCCTCGCCACCGGCCAGGGGCGCCGTCCCGGTGTCGACCTTGATCCCGGTCTGGATCCCGGCGTCGGCGAGCGCCGCGGGGAACGGGCGCCCGTCGGCCAGGTGCTGGCGCAGCGTCTCGTCGCAGAGGATGACGCCGCTGACGCCGGCGGCGAGGTCGTCGGCGGTCAGCAGCAGCTCGCGGTAGGCGCGGCGGGACTCCTCGCTCGGGGCGACGCCGGCGTCCTCGAGGCGTCGCGACATCGTCCGCGGGCTCTCGTCGGCGGCGAGGATCCCGCGGCCCCCGGCGACGAGACGTGCGGCGGTGGCTCGGAGGACCTCGGGTGAGGTCGTGCTGGTCGTCGTGGTCACGGCGGCCTCCCTCGGCGGTACGCGTCGGGACGACGCTAGGGACGCCCGCTGGCGGCGGCGTCCCCTACGTGGTGGAGCCGAGGGGGGAGAACGATCCCGACTACTCCTCCTCGCGATTACTCTGGCCCGCCCTCCGAGACGCTGACCAGGATCATCGGCCATGTACCCCCAGCCCCCGTCCCGCGGACGCACCGCGGGCGTGCTCCTCGCCGCGGCGATCGCCCTCGAGGTCGTCGTCGTGCTCGTCCTCGTCACGGTCCTGGTCACCCGCGGCCCGACGGCCGTGCTCGTCGGGACGATCCTCGCGCTCGCCGTCGCCTCGATGCTGACGGTGCTCGCCGTCATCAACCTCCTGCGGAGCCGGATGCACCAGGCGATGTCCGGCTTCGCCGGCGCGGCGCTCGGCGGCGGGCCCTTCGGCCCCGGGCGGGGCCACGCCGCGGCGGGCCACCGGTCCGGGAGTGAGGGCGGCTTCGGCGCGACCGGGGGCGGCGTGCGCGGCGGACCCGGTCCCGGCTCCTGGTACGACCCGACGCGGGAGACCCACCACGGGTGGCCGCCGGGCCACGACCCCGGACACCACTACCACGGGCACCACGGGCACCACGACCACCACCACGGCGGCTGGTCCGGCTCGAGCTGGTCCGACTCGAGCTGGTCCGACTCGAGCTGGTCCGACTCGGGCTCGTCCTGGAGCGACTCCGGCTCCTCCTCGAGCGACTCCGGATCGTCGTCCAGCGACTCCGGCTCGTCGTCGAGCAGCAGCTCGTCGGACTGACCGGCCCGGCTACGCCTCGGCGACCACGCCCAGCTCCGGAGGCCGCCGGTCCGAGTCCTCGACGACGCGGTCCGTGGAGTGGACCAGCCGCAGGTCGGGCGCCACCTGGTGCTCGTCGAGCACCTGGAGCGCCTCGATGAGGCAGCCCAGCAACGCCTCCCGGGGCACGGCGCGGGAGATCCACACCTGGCGGGTGGCCGCGTCCGCGACCCACGCCGTCCGCCCCTCGAGCGGGATCCAGTAGACGCTGACGCCCGCCTCGGCGAGCAGCGGCAGGGCGGCCATCGGCTCCGGGGCCGCATCCGGTGTCGCGGTCATGCCCGTCATCCGTGCTGATCATGGATTCGGATCAGCCCGGAGCGGAAGTGACGACGTCCGGACCGGTCACTGCTCGCAATCGACCGAACGCGTTGCGCTGCTCGCCGCTCCGAGATCGTCAGGCGTCGACGGGTGCCGACGCGGCGAGCCGCGTGAGGATGGGCCGGATCAACGCCGCGAGCTCCCGGGGATGGGTGATCTGCGGGACGTGCGCACCGGGCGTCTCGACGAGCGGCGCGCCGAGACCGACCGCGGTCCACTGCGCGGCGCCGTACAGGCCGTGCAGCACCGCGTCCGGATCACGGTTGTCGGCACCGGCCAGCACGACGCTCGGCACCGCGAGCCCGCCGAGCTGGTCGGGGGTCGGCAGGTAGCTCAGTGACAGCTCCATCTCCATCCCGAACAGGACCTCGCCGTCACCGAGCATCCGGTCACGGAACGCCGGGTCGAGGGACTCGTAGACCTCGTCCCCGTCCGCCCACCGCAGGAACAGCTCCATGGCCAGTGGGGGACCGCCGCGTGCCATCGCGTCCGCGACGGTCCCCTGTAGCCCCTCGACGACCGCCCGGCCCGCCGGCGTGACGGTGAAGAAGGCGGGCTCGTGGAAGACGGCGCCCCGCAGCACGTCGGGGCGGCGCAGGGCGAGGCTGGTGAGCACGAGCCCGCCCCCGCTGTGTCCCCACGCGACGGCGGGGGCGAGATCCAGCGCCTCGAGCAGCGCGGCCGTGTCGTCGGCGTGCTCGTCGATCGACGTGGTCACCCAGTTCTCCGGGCGCGGGCTGCGCGAGTGCGCGCGACGGTCGTAGCTGAGCACGGTGAACTCGTCCGCGAGGAGATCCGCGAGCTCCGGCCAGAACCCGGCGTCGCCCGGAGCTCCGGAGATGAGGACGACGGGTGGGCCGCTCCCCCGCAGCTCGTAATAGAGCGTCGTGCCGTTCGCTGCGATCGTCGCCATGACGACGAGCGTCGCGGCACCTCGCGTCGCTCCGGGACCCCCGGGCGGGAAGTACGTACGAGTACCCGGACCGGACGCCGGACCGGGGACGAGTAGTCGGCTACTCGGGTGCCGGACGGCGTGATCACCCGAGACTCGGTGGGCCCCACCGGCCGACATCGCCCCAGGAGAACGCCGTGTCCCCCACGCTCACCCGCCCGGCCCCGATCGCCCTGGCTCCGCCGCCGGGTCCGACCCCGAGACGTGCCCCGACGCGGTCGGGCCGGCGGGTGGCCGTCGCCCTCGCCGTCGGCGCCTCGGTCCTGGCCGTCGGCGGACTCCTCGGCGGCGGGCTCGCGCTCGTCACCGCGGACGGCCCCGCGCCACCGCCCGCCGCCGTCGTCGCGCCGGCCGTCGACCCCGCCGCAGCACCGGCAGGGCAGCAGCCCGCGGACGCCGCGGCCCCGGCGGGAGCGAGCAGCTCGGTGACGGACACGGAGTCGTCGGGGACCGACACCGTCAGGAACTCCGGCTCCGGCACCGGCTCGGGCGGCAACTCGAGCAGCGACAACTCGAGCAGCGGCAACCCCGGCAGCGGTTCCGGCACCTCGGCGGGGACCAGCTCGGCCGAGCCCCAGCGGCCCCCGATCACCATCCCGCACCGCACCGAGCGGCCCCGGCTCACGATCCCGAGCCGGTCGGACGACTAGAGGGAGTCACCCCGGTGCCGCGAGGATCGCCCGCGGCACCGGGGGAGATTCAGCTGACCCGGATCCCGGCCGGCATCCGCGTACCCTCGCCGGCGAGGGGGTCGGAGTCGCAGGCCCGGTCCGGCCGGCGCACCGACAGCGTCAGCGGCACCGGCCCGCCGTCCTTGCGCGGACCCCGGGTCGTCTTGTGCGAGTGGTCGAGCGACGGCTTGGGGATGACCGTGTCCATCTCCAGCTTCGCCAGCTCGCGCTCGCCGTTGCCGAGGACGCACTCCGGGTCGGGCCCGTCGAGCGGCAGGCCGGTGAAGAACTTCGCCGCCATGCAGCCGCCCTGGCAGGCGTCGTAGTGCGAGCACTTGGTGCACGCCCCGCCCGACTGCGGCCCGCGCAGCTCGGCGAACAGCTCGCTCTCCTGCCACACCGTCCTGAACCCGCCCTCGGACCGGACGTTGCCGGCGAGGAACTGGTCGTGGATGGCGAACGGGCAGGCATAGACGTCGCCGACCGGGTCGATCAGGCAGACCACGCGACCGGCGCCGCAGAGGTTGAGCCCCGGCAGCTCCTCACCGAACGCGGAGAGGTGGAAGAACGAGTCGCCGGTGAGGACGTCCTCGCCGCGCGCGACGAGCCAGTCGTAGAGCTGGCGCTGCTGCTCGCGGGTCGGGTGCAGCTCGTCCCACGAGTCGGCACCGCGGCCGGAGGGACGGAAGCGGGTGATCCGCAGCTGGGCGCCGTAGCGGTCGGCGATCGCCTTGAAGTCGTCGAGCTGGTCGACGTTGTGGCGGGTCACCACGACACTGATCTTGAACTGGCCGAAGCCGGCCTCGTACAGGTTCTCCATCGCGCGGATCGCGGTGTCGAACGAGCCGGGCCCGCGGACGTGGTCGTTGACCTCGGCCGTCGCGCCGTCGAGGGAGATCTGGACGTCGACGTAGTCCGTGGCGGCGAGCTGGGCCGCGCGGGCCTTGTCCAGCTTGACGCCGTTGGTCGAGAACTTGACCCCGACGTCGTGGGCGATCGCGTAGTCCAGCAGCTCCCAGAAGTCGCTGCGGACGGTCGGCTCGCCGCCGCCGATGTTGACGTAGAAGACCTGCATGCGCTGCAGCTCGTCGATGACCGCCTTGCACTCCTCGGTGGAGAGCTCGTTCGGGTCACGACGTCCGGAGCTGGACAGGCAGTGCACGCAGGACAGGTTGCAGGCGTAGGTGAGCTCCCAGGTCAGGCAGATCGGGGAGGTCAGGCCTTCGACGAAGTGCTCGACGAGCTTCATGTGGTGGTGTCCCCCTGGAAGCGAGGCTGGATCGTGCCCGCCTGCGCGAGGCCGGCCAGTGCCTTGAGGTACTGCTCCCGCTGGTGTGCAGGAACCTCGGCGGCCTCGAGGGCGCCGTGGACGTCGGGGTGGTCGGCGAGCCCCTCCACGACCCGGACGAGGAGCCGGGTCTTGAGGAACGAGAGCCGCCGCGTGTGGAAGTCGTACACGAGGGCGCCGAAGGTCTCCGGGCGCACCGACACCGAACCGGAGATGCGGTAGGGCGCGTCGGGCGAGAAACCGTCGACGCCGGCGGGGGAGGCACCTCGGTGCATGCCCTGCGGTCCCGCCCCCGCCGCCGTCGTGGGCATCAGTAGACGCCGCACATACCGTCGATCGAGACCTCTTCGACGAGGGTCTCCTCGACCAGCTCCCTATCGGCGTGCTCGTCCTTGATCTCCATACCGTCCTCCTCACCACCGGTGCCTCGGGCGGGGGGAACGCTAAGCGGCACTCGGTGCCACCGCCAGACTCGTTCCGGGTGGGAAACACCCCTCCGGACGGCGGGGACGCCGTACCCCTCCCCGTGGTAGAGGATGGGCACGTGGTGACGACGAGGAGTGCGCGGCGGGTGCCGGTCGCCCAGCGTCTCGAGAACGTCGCCCTCGAGCTGTTCGCGTCCCAGGGGTTCGACGAGACGACCGTGGACGAGCTCGCCGTCGCGGGCGGGGTCGGCCGGCGGACGTTCTTCCGGTACTTCCCCACCAAGCTCGACGTGGTGCTCGGCGAGCTCGACGACGGGCTGGCCGCCCTCGCCGCGGTGCTCGCCGACGAGCCGGGCGACGACCCGGTGGCCGCGGCGCGCGCCGCCTTCCTCGCGGTCAACCACTACGCCGACGCCGAGCTGCCCGCCCTGCGCCGGCGTCTCGGGCTCATCGAGGAGGTCCCCGAGCTCGCGGCGCGCGCGACGGTCCGCTACCGCGACTGGGAGCAGACCCTCGCCGCCGACGCCGCCCGCCGCTGGGACACCGACGCCGCGTCGCTGATCGCGCAGGTGTTCGGGCGGTCGGTCGTGGCGGCGATGCGAGCGGTCTTCAGCGCCTGGCACGCGCGGCCCGAGGCGGACGCCGACGCGCTCGGCGCCCTCGTCGAGGAGGCGTTCGACGCCCTGTCACGGGGGTTCTCGTCGCGGTGAGCGTCGACCTCATCGATCTCGATCCCGCATCGACCGACCCGCCGTACGAGCAGCTCCGGGCGCGGGTCACCGAGCTCGCGCGCACGGGTGCGCTCGCCCCGCACACCCGCCTGCCCGCGGTCCGGCGCCTCGCCGGCGACCTGAACCTCGCGCCCGGCACCGTCGCCCGCGCCTACCGCGAGCTCGAGGCCGCCGGCGTCGTCGAGACCCGCGGGCGCCTGGGCACGTTCGTCGTCGGCGCGGAGACCGCCGCCGACCCGGCCCGCGAGCTCGCCGCCGAGTACGCCCGCCGCGTCACCGAGCTCGGCGTCTCCCGGGAACGCGCGCTGGACCTCGCCCGGGCGGCGCTCGCCGACCCCTGAACCACCGCCGTCGTCCGTGAGGGCAACGCTTTTCGCGACGTCAACACGCTCCGTCCGCATCAGCGCCATTGCTAGCGTGCCGGCGTGGGCGCGAACGGGACCGAGGTCGACGCCCTGGTCGCCGCCCTGCGGGGTCACGGTCTCGCCGTCGACGCCACCACGGCATCGCCCACCGTGGCGCCGCGCGGGAGCGGGGGGCCGGCCGCGGTCCTCGATCTGGCCGAGGACCTGCTCGGCGCCTACCTCGACGACGTCGCGGCGGGTTACGCCCCGTTCGAGGACGATCCGCGCGACGTGGCGCGAGGTCTCGTCGCGGTCCACCTCGCCGATCAGCTGACCGCCGACCACGGAGGCGGCGTCAACCGGGTCCGTCGCGTCTCGCTCGTGCTCGACGACGGCACCCCTCGCCTGGTCGAGGAGCGCACCGACGACCCCGACGCGCCCCCGAGCGTCGACGGCCCGCACGACGACCCGGCCGTCTACGCCTCCGAGCTCGAGGCCCTCGCCCGCCATCTCCGCGAGCAGGGCTTCGACACCGAGGCAGCCCCGGACCGGGCCGCGATCCGCATCGGTGCCCGGACCATCGACCTGCCGCCCGACCGGTGTCGGGCCTACCTCGAGGACCAGGAGGAGGAGTTCGAAGCGCTGGGCGGCGACCCGCGGGCCCACGCCTGGGGCGCGTGGTGTCGCCTCGTCGCCGGGCTGCTGCTGGGCGGCGCCCCGGGGCTGGCCCTGGCGACAGCACCGGACGGCGAGGTGCGCCTCGTTCCCCACCCCGCCGGCGACGAGGACGCCGACGCCTCCCGGGAGTGGAGCGCCGGCCCCGGACGTTGATCAGATGCGGTGACCGGCTGGTCATGCCCGACGGCGCGAGGCACGAGGTCCCGTCGTGCGGAGCCACGGAGATCAGGAGCAGCTCGGGAACGCTCGCGGTCCCTCCCGGGTCCCCCCGCCCTCGTGATCTTCTCGGCTCGGAGCGGCCCTCGCCCGGCCGCCCGTGATCAGCAGGCTCCCACGGGCGTTGTCGATCACCGTCGCGCTCGTGACAGCCTGGTGATCATCCGGGCCCCGCGCGAGCCGAACCCCGGCGCGAGCGAGGGAGTCCCTCGCTGCCTCCCACGTACCCAGGGGCTCCCTCGCTCCCCCACCCCGACCCGCGGCCTCGCGCCTACCAGGGCACCTCGGCCCGGTCCTCCCACAGCCGCCCGGTCGGCGCCGGGTCGGACGGCGTCGACGCGCGACGAGCCAGCCACAGCGCCGTGTCCGCACCCTGCTCGACCGAGCGGGGCGCGTCGGGCCCGCCCATGTCGGTGCGGCAGTGGCCCGGACAGGTCGCGTCGACGAGCACGCCGCGCCGGCCGAGGGCGAGCTCGTGGGCGAGGTTGCGGGTCAGGGCGTTGAGCCCCGCCTTGGCGACGCGGTAGGGCGCGAGCCCGCCGGCGGTCCCCGGCCCGGACATGCGCCCGAGACAGGCGCTGACGTTGACGACGCGCCCCCACCGCCGCCGCGCCATCCCCGGCACGAGCGCGGAGATCAGCGCGAAGGGCGCGTCGAGGTCGACGGCGCGCACGTCGCGCCACTGCGACAGCGACGCGTCGAGCGTCGTCGAGCGGCGCGCGCTCATGATCGCCGCGGCGTTGACCAGCACGTCGACCTCGAGCCCCTCGACGCGGGCGGCGATGCCGTCGACGTCGGCGAGGTCGTGGACCAGGCCCTGGCCGCCGAACGAAGCCACCGCCTCACCCAGGGCGTCGCCGTCGCGCGCCAGGCCGATCACCGTCGCCCCGGCGCCGGCGAGTCCCGCGGCGATCGCGCGTCCGAGGCCACGGCTCGCCCCGGTGACGAGCGCGGTGCGCCCGGTGAGGTCCTCCGTCACCGGACCGAGGTTCCCCGCCGCGCCCCCTTCCACCCGGCCCGCTTATCGCGTAAGAATGGCAACAACTCGTCGCCCACAACGCCGCGCATCGGGCAGGCTCGGAACCTGTCCGAAGGTGTAGGCCGGGCACCGTCGCCGTGGTCGGGATCACCGCGTGCCTCTGTTCCGGTGACCCGGGCCACCCCTAGCGTCGCGCCGGATCACGAGGGGCCCGCCGTCCGCGG
Organism: Actinomycetospora aeridis; assembly: GCF_037400275.1. Classification (NCBI taxonomy): domain Bacteria; kingdom Bacillati; phylum Actinomycetota; class Actinomycetes; order Pseudonocardiales; family Pseudonocardiaceae; genus Actinomycetospora; species Actinomycetospora aeridis. Next base: position 17,863 of record NZ_JBBEGL010000010.1, read on the forward strand.
ACGGCCCCGAGGACCGACCCCGACGAGAGGACCAGCATGCAGGTTGACGAGCTGCTCAAGCCGTTCCCGATCAAGGAGTTCCACCCCTTCCCTCGGGCGCTGCTCGGGCCGGGCTCGCACGAGCTGATCGGCCCCGAGGCCCTCAAGATGGGCTTCAAGAAGACGCTGATCATGACCTCGGGTCTGCGCGGGACGGACATCGTCCACAAGATCTCGGAGTCCATGAAGTGGCACGGCATCGAGACCGTGATCTACGACCAGGTTGAGTCCAACCCCAAGGACTACAACGTCATGGACTCGGTGAAGCTGTACCAGGAGAACAACTGCGACAGCTTCGTCTCCATCGGCGGCGGCTCCTCCCACGACGCCTGCAAGGGCGCCCGCGTCTCGGTCGCGCACGACGGCCGCAACGTCAACGAGTTCGAGGGCTTCAACCAGTCCGAGAACCCGAAGAACCCGCCGCACATCGCGGTCTCCACGACGGCCGGCACCGGCTCGGAGACCTCGTGGGCGTACGTCATCACCGACACGACCACGGACCCGAACAACCCGCACAAGTACGTCGCGTTCGACGACGCCTCGGTGACGAGCCTGGCGATCGACGACCCGGTGCTCTACTACGACTGCCCGATCGACTTCACCGCCCAGTGCGGGTTCGACGTCCTCGCGCACGCCTCCGAGCCCTACGTCTCGCGCCTCAACTTCGAGCCGAGCCTCGGCAACGCGATCCGCGCCATCGAGCTCACCGCCCAGAACCTCCGCGAGGCGGTCTGGAACGGCCAGGACCTCCCCGGCCGCCAGGGCATGATGTACGCGCAGTACATCGCCGCCCAGGCGTTCAACTCCGGTGGCCTCGGGATCATCCACTCGATCTCGCACGCGGTGTCGGCCTTCTACGACACCCACCACGGCCTGAACAACGCCGTCGCGCTCCCCCGCGTGTGGGCGTTCAACATGCCGGTCGCCTACAAGCGCTTCGCGCGCATCGCCGAGGCCATGGGCGTGGACACCACGCACATGACCGACGTGCAGGCCGCGGAGGCCGCGCTCGCGGCCGCCATCCGGCTGCTGCGCGACGTGGGCATCCCGGAGAAGTTCACCGACGTCACCCAGGACTCGTACTCGAAGAACCGTCTCGGCCAGGGCCCGACGAAGTTCTACGAGAACGAGAAGACGATCACGGGTAACGACGCCGACGTGGACCGCATCACCAACCACGTCCTCGGTGACGCCTGCACCCCGGGCAACCCCAAGGAGTGCACCTTCACGACGGTGCGCCCCGTGGTCGACCACTGCCTCAACGGCGACCTGGACGACCTGCTCAGCTGATCGCCCTGCACCGGTGCCCGGTGAGGTCGGCGTCTCCCGCTGGCCCACCGGGCACCGGTGTGTTCCCCTCGATCCGTCATCTGTAGGAAGGAACCCGCGTGACCAGCACGACCGAGCAGCCCGCCTCCTCTCCCTTCGCGTCGGTCGACGAGGTCGTCGACGCGCTCGCGGAGCAGGGCTACATCGCCGACCGGCGGCTGGCCACGACGGTCTTCCTGCTGACGAGGCTCGAGAAGCCGCTGCTGCTGGAGGGTCCCGCGGGTGTCGGCAAGACCGAGCTCGCCAAGATGCTGGCGCTCGCGACGGGCCGACGCTTCCTGCGCCTGCAGTGCTACGAGGGCCAGGACGAGACCAAGGCCCTCTACGAGTGGGACTACGGCAAGCAGCTGCTCTACACCCAGATGCTGCGCGAGAAGATCGCCGAGATCGTCCAGGACGCGCCCGACATCAGGACGTCGGTCGAGCGCATCGCCGCGCAGGACAGCGTCTTCTTCTCCGAGGAGTTCCTCGCCGAGCGGCCGCTGATGGAGGCCATCCGCTCCGACGAGCCGGTCGTGCTGCTGATCGACGAGGTCGACCGCGCCGACGAGGCGCTCGAGGCCGTGCTGCTGGAGACCCTCGGCGAGTTCCAGATCTCGGTGCCCGAGGTCGGCACGTTCGTCGCCGAGAACGCGCCGTACGTCATCCTGACCAGCAACAACACTCGCGACCTGGCCGCCGCGCTCAAGCGCCGCTGCCTGCACCTCTTCCTCGACTACCCCACCGCCGAGCGCGAGCTGGAGATCGTCCGGTCGAAGGAGACCGGGCTGCCCGAGGCCACCGCGCGCGAGCTGGTCGAGGTCGTCCGCGGCCTGCGCGAGCTCGAGCTGCGCAAGGCGCCGAGCATCTCCGAGACCATCGACTGGGCCCGCACGCTCGCCGTGCTGGGCGTCGACGAGCTGAACAGCTCGGTGCTCTCCGACACGGTGTCGGTGGTCGTCAAGTACGACAAGGACGTCACCAAGGCCCTCGGCGCACTGCCGAAGCTCGTCGACCCCAACGCCGAGATCGACGACGCGCACGGGCACGGCCACGGTCATGGCCACGGGCACGGGCACGGGGACAACGGGCACTCGTCCGGACCGGCGCCGGCGACGTCGCGTCGGGTCACCGACGACGAGGACGACGGCCCCGACGGCCGGTCCGTGCGCGCCGCGAAGGACGAGGAGGGCCGCCACGTCGGCCACTACGCCGCCGGGGTGGAGCAGAAGGAGAAGGCCCGCAGCGGCGAGCTCGAGCCCCCGAAGAAGCGGCCGGTGAGCTCGGGTCAGGGCTCCCGGTCCTTCGGCGCGGGCCTCGGCAGGCGTCGCGCGCTCTAGCCCGCCCGGACGCTCGAGAGGAGGGCCTCGATGGAGGCCAGCATCCACCGCTTCGTCCGGCTGCTCCGCATCCGGCAGGTCCGGATCTCCACCTCGGAGGTCCTCGACGCCATGCGCTGCGCGCGGGAGCCCGGCGTGCTCGCGGACCGCGAGACGCTCAAGGCCGCGCTGCGCGTGTCGCTGGTCAAGGACATCCGCGACGAGGACACCTACGACGAGATCTTCGACGCGTTCTTCGCCCTGGTGCGGATCGGCGCCGAGGACCGGGGCCACGGCCACGGGCACGGCCACGAGGACCTCTCCGACGACGGCTCCCTGGAGAACTTCACGCTCTCCGACGAGCCGAGCGAGACCCCCGAGCAGGGTCACGACCACGGCGCGCCCGTCGACATCAAGGAGTTCTTCGACCCCGAGGACATGGCCCAGCAGTACAACCTGCACCAGGAGGCCAACAAGATCGACCTCGCGGCGATGACCGACGAGATCGTCTTCTCCAAGGACGGGGCCACCGACCAGACCGGCACGCAGGAGAAGGTCCAGATCGAGACCGACCGCCTGCACGGCGGCGGGCTGCCCGGCGACATCGCGACCGACTCCGGGACGAAGGTCGACGCGGACCTCAACGTCGCCCAGCAGGAGGCCCTGCTGGGCTGGCTGCAGGGCGTCGAGGACGGTATCTCCGACGAGGGTGACGAGACCGACGCGATGGCGCTGCGGCGCCGGCTCGCCGGGATGCTCGAGAACCTGCCCGAGGCGATCAAGCGCCACCTCGAGCGGCTGATGGAGATCGAGCAGCGGATCGTCGACGGCGGGCACGCCGATGAGGAGGCGCACAAGGCGGAGGTCGACCGGGCCCAGGAGCACGAGCGCCAGCAGCTCGAGGACTCCCTGCGCCGGCTGGCCAAGACCCTGCACGGGGCGCTGACGCACAAGCGCCGCGAATCGCCCCGTGGGCGCATCGACCCGGGGCGCACCATGCGCCGCAACATGCGCTTCGACGGTGTCCCGTTCCGGCCGGTCACCGTCGAGCGCACGGAGGACAAGCCGCGTCTGGTGATCCTCGCCGACGTGTCGCTGTCGGTGCGCGCCACCGCCCGGTTCACCCTGCACCTGGTGCACGGCCTGCAGGACATGTTCGGGCAGGTGCGCTCGTTCGCGTTCGTCTCCGACCTCATGGAGGTCACCGACCTGTTCGCCGACCACACCGTCGAGGACGCCCTCGGGCTGATCTTCGGTGGCGACCTGATCGACGTCGACGCGAACTCCGACTACGGGACCGCGTTCGGCACGTTCCTCGACGACCACGGTTCGGCGGTGAACCGGCGCTCGACGGTGATCGTCCTGGGCGACGGCCGGGGCAACGGGAACGACGCGAACATGGAGGCGTTCGCCGAGATCACCCGCCGGGCGCGCGAGACGATCTGGCTGACCCCGGAGCCGCGCTACTCGTGGGGCCTCGGAGCGTGCGACCTGCCCCGCTACGCGGAGTTCGTCGACCGCATCCGCGTCGTCCGCGACCTCACCGGGCTCTCCGAGGTCAGCCACGACATGGCGGCCGAGATGATCGGGCGGTGACCGGGCTGGCCGACCCCGTGTCCTCCGGGGCGACGGGCACCGTGCGCATCGACCCGCTGGGCGCGGCGCACCCGGGGCGCTGGGAGGACGAGCACGTCGTCGTGTGCCACGTCGACCGTGCCCCGGTGCCCGTGCGGCTGGTCGCCGCGCGCCCGCCCGAGCGCGTCACCGAGCACTTCGAGGTGCACCGCCCCGGCGAGCGCCTCCTCGTGCTGCACCGGCTGCGCCCGGACGAGCTCGACGACGACATCGCCGGCCTGCTCGCGGGCGAGCTCGCCGGCATCGTCACCTCGGCGGGCGACTTCGAGCGGATCTTCACGGGGATCGTGCGGTCGACGATCAGCGACCCGCTCACGGCGTGGTCGACGTTCTACGCCAACAGCCTCGCGGTGCTGCGCGACCCGCGGGACGTGGTCGACCCGGGCGCGGCCCCCGAGTCGTCGCTGGCCGCCTTCGCCCCGGTGCACGAGCGGGCGCTCGCGGAGATCCGCGGGCGCACCGTGCTCGACGTCGGCTCGTGCTTCGGATTCCTGCCGCTGCGCCTGGCCCAGGAGGGTCTCGACGTCGTCGCGACCGACCACACCGCGGGCACCATGGGCCTGCTCGGCGCCGTCGCGCGCCGCCGCGGGGAGGCCGTGCGCCCCGTCGTCGCCGACGCCCGGGCCCTCCCGGCCGCCGCGCGCTCGGTGGACACGGTCACCGCCGTGCACCTGCTCGAGCACCTGCCCGCCCGCGACACCGTCGCGGTGCTCGACGAGATGCTGCGCGTGGCCCGCCGGCGCGTGGTCGTCGCCGTGCCCTACGAGGACGTCCCCGAGCCCGTGTACGGGCACCTGAGGACCTTCGACCACGCCGCCCTGCACGCTCTCGGCGCGCGCTCCGGGCGCCCCTTCACCGTCGCCGACGACCACGGCGGCTGGCTGGTCGTCGACGTGGGTGGCTGCGCCATGTGAGCAGAAATCAGTGCTCGAGCACTGTTTTCTGCTCACGTGCGCGCAGCGCACCTAGACCGGGCAGCCGCCCGCCCGGGCCACGGCCTGGTCGTCGAGGCGGAACATCGGCCCGGTGTCGGTCGGCTCGTCGTAGTACCGGTGGAACACCGGGGTGAGGCCGCCGGAGATCGGCGGGACGATCCAGCTCCAGTCCACCGGGCACTTCCGCCCCGCGGCCTCCTCCTTCTCCACGAAGCGCAGGAAGCGGCGGGACTCGCCGTGGTGGTCGGCGAGGGAGACGCCGGCCTCGTCGAACGAGTGCTGCACGGCCGCGGTGAGCTCGACCGCGGCGCGGTCGCGCCACAGCGTGCGGTCGCTCGAGGTGTCGAGGCCCATCGCCTCGGCGACCTCGGCGAGCATGTCGTAGCGATCCGCGTCGGCGAGGTTGCGGGCCGCGATCTCGGTGGCCATGTACCAGCCGTTGAACGGAGCCGCGGGGTAGGAGATCCCGCCGATGTCCAGGCGCATGTTGCTGATCACCGGCAGCGCGTGCCAGCGCAGGTCCAGGTCGGCGAACCAGGCGTGGTCGGGGTGGGTCAGCGGCACCTCGAGGACGGCGTCGGCCGGGATCTCGTGGACCTGCGGGCCGTCCTTGACGTGCTCGCCCCCGCCGCTGAGGACGAGCGGCAGGACGTCGAAGCGCCCCATCGGGCTCGGCGGCGTCCAGCCCAGGGTGCGGGCGGTGTCGGTGAAGCCCGCGGTGCGCGGGTCGCCGAGCACCCGCCCGCCGGCGCGGTAGCCGGCGTAGCGGATGAGCTGCTCGTTCCAGATCCGCGGTCCGCGCCCCGATGGGCCGTCCGGCGCGAACACCGTGATCGTCGAGCGGATGCGGCCTTTGCGCGTGGCCTCGCGCAGGTGCCCGACGCACTCGGCCGCGACCTCGTCGGGCTCGGTGACGTGCCGGCGGTCGCGCAGGTGCAGGCTGCGCCAGTAGAGGCGCCCGATGCAGCGTGCGGAGCTGCGCCACGCGACGCGAGCGCCGAACTCCAGCTCGGCGCCCGTGTGCACGTAGGTGCCGGTCCGGGCGATCTCCTCGCGGACCGCGGCGACGCGCGGCTCGACGGGACCCGCACCCGGGTTCTCGGTGTGGAAGAGCCGCACGAACTCTTCGGCCTCCGCCGGGTCGACGGCGACGTGGCGCGTCGGCGTGACGGGGGCGGGGCCAGGGGCACTCGCCGGGGGCGCCGTGCGGGCGGCCGGGACCCGCGGGAGCGCCCCGGACCCGGCGTCGACCGTGCCGGCGTCCGGCGGGGGCGCCACGTGCGGGGCAGCTGTGGCGCCGAACGGCCGAGCCGTCCCGGCTCCGTGTCCTCCCTCGGGAGGGCCGACGGGATGCGGCGGGGACGCGGGACGGGGGTGCGCCGTCGGCACGGGCGGTGCCGGGGTCCCGGTGCCGACGACCGCGGGCCGGGGTCGGACGTCCCGGGACTGCGGGGACGGGGACGTCGGGTCCCCGGTGTCGACGAGCTCGGTCGCCACGCCGCGCGTCATGCCACCTCCGTGTCTCGAGCCGTCCCCACGCGGCCGCCGGTCACTCTGCCGCCCCGGAACCCGGAACGGATCTCGCTGTTCGGATCAATCCCGCCGGAGAACGTCCGAACCGTGATGGGCTGTTCGGCGCAGCTGCAGGAGGGCCGTGGACGCGGTCGCGAGCGGGATGACCACGAACGAGGACGTCGCCGCGACGACCGCCACGCGGCGTGCCGTCGACGGCCCCGCGCGCGTGCCGATGCCCTGGGACGGCTCCACGCGGGATCACTGTAGAGGGTGCTCCGACCACGATTCGCACACACCGGCCCCTTCCGGAGACCCTCCCGGATCGCCGCAGCGCACGGGTCGTCCGACGCCGGTCGATCGCGTCTGGCACGCTGTCCGGTCGACAACGTGTGATGGCCTCGTATACAGCGCGTGACGTCGTCGGGGACGGCGCCTGCGGGGCCGGGAGGTGCACCGTGACGCGAGCCCCGGGGCCCGCGGGCCGCGAGCCGAACGGCACGGGTGGCCGGGACGCGTCCGGCCCGCCCGCCGACGAGCGCGCGACCACGGTCCTGCCCGTCGTCACCCCGCACGGACCCGTCCCCGCCGTCCCCGAGGTGCCGGCGATCGCCGACATCGCCGCGCCGGGTCGCCCGGACGTCGACGAGGTGGTGGCCGCCGGGTCCGGGTCGGGGGGCGGGCCGGACGGGCCGTCCCGCCGGCGCCCGCGCCCGTCGCGGCACATGCGGGCCCGGGCGGACGAGATGGCCCGGATGCTCTCCCGCGCGACGCCCGCGGCGCGCAGCCGTCGCGGCCTCTCGTCCCTGCCGGCGGCCGCGGCCGTCATGGCGGCGGTGGCCGTCGGCGGGGTCGGGATCGCGCTGGGGCTCGACGCCCAGCGCACCGGCGCCCAGATCGCCCTGCCGGACGCCCCGGCCATCCCGGCGGAGCAGACCCCCGTGCCGGAGACCGGCGAGGGGCCCGTCGACACGGTCCCGACCGTCGACACGGGCGTCGTCGAGGCCCTCGAGCCCGACGCCGGCACCCGGACCGCCGAGCCCTCCTCCGCGGCCGCGTCCGCGCGCCGGGCGCCGCAGCCGGCCGCCCCGCCGCGGGCCACGACGCCGACCTCACGTCCCCGCGCGACGGCGACGAGGTCCACCACGACCGAACGCCCGACGACGACGTCGTCGCGGACCCCGCGGTCGACGACTCCCGCGAGCCCCACCCCCCGGGCCGACGGGGCCGGCGGCGCGAACGGGGCGGGCAGCGGGGTGCCCGGCGGCGCCGCGGTCGGGAACCGTGGGCTCGGGGACCTCGACGAGGACACCGCGGAGACCTCGCCGTCACCCCTGGACGGCGGGGCCACCACCGCCGAGTAGCGCCCGCCCGGCGACAGGCCGCGCGCGGTCGCGGGCGGCCCGGTGATCGAACACGGGGAACGGTCGCTGTCCGACGACGGATGACGCGGCCGTTCGGCCCTGTCACCCGATGCGGGGGTCCTCAGGCCCCGCTCACCGGGCGTGGCCTTACGCTGACCGCACGGACACACGTCAGAGCGGTGGCGGGGGCGACCCGGAGTAGCGTTCGCAGGTCGAGGACAACCGCTAGGGTGGCGCGACGCCGGGGGAGACCAGTCATTCGGGACGAGGAGTCGACCAGACGTGACCGCAGCGAGGGACGACCGCTCCCTGGCCGGGGGACCGCTCGGCCGGTCCCGCCCGGCAGGCGCCGCCCACCCCGATCGTGAGGACGCCCGCACCGCCGATGCCTGGTACGGCAACCGCTCCGAGCTCGACGGCTACGAGACGTCGTCCGGGCCGCTCTCCCGCCCGGTCGACCCCGGACGTCCGGGAGGCCCCGACGAGTCCGACAGCTCGGTCTTCGACATCGCCGATGATCACCGTGACGGCCCGCACCGCTCGTCCGCGCCGTCCGCACCCGGGCACGACCGCACGGGTTCCTACCGCTCCGCGTCCGAGGGAAGCTCGATGACCTACCCGCCCGGGCCGCCGCACGGCCCGCCGTCCGGCACGCGGTCCCCCTACCCGGGCTCCGCCCCGGCGGCCGCGCCGCCGCCGCCCTTCAACGGCGGCCGGCACGCGGGCTCGTCGACGGGCTCCGGTCCGTTCGGCCCCATCCCGACGGCACCCCCGCCTCCCCCACCGCCGCAGCCGGAGCCGTCCACCATCACGGGCGGCTGGACGCCCGAGGGCGTCGGGCTCCCCGCGCCGCGGGAGGCGTCGTCGTCCAACGACGTCAACCAGATGGTGTCGTTGATCCGCTCCAGCTGGGCGGCGGTGGCGCACCGCAGCGACGAGCTCGGCAGCCTCTTCTACGGGTGGCTGTTCCGCATCGCGCCGGAGACGCGCGACCTGTTCCCGGTGACGATGGAGCTGCAGCGCACCCGGCTGCTGCGGGCTCTCGTCCACGTGGTGCAGATGGTCGACCGGCCCGACGAGCTCTCGGTCTTCCTGCGCCAGCTCGGGCGTGACCACCGCAAGTTCGGGGTCATCGGCGAGCACTACGACAAGGTGGGCGAGGCGCTCCTCGGCGCCATCCGCGAGACCGCGGGCCCGGGCGTGTGGACGCGCGAGCTCGAGGAGGCCTGGACCGGCGCGTACGAGCTCGTCGCGCAGATCATGCGCGAGGCCGCCGACGCCGAGCGCGGCCCGGCGGTCTGGATGGGCCGCGTCATGGAGCACCGCCGGATCTCCCAGGACCTCGCGGTGGTCCGGGTGCAGACCAGCCAGCCCGTGCCCTACGTCGCCGGGCAGTACGTCAGCGTCGAGACCCCGCAGCGTCCGCGCATGTGGCGCTCGATGTCGCCGGCGAACGCGCCCGGCCCGGACTGCGTGCTCGAGTTCCACGTCCGCACCGTGCCGGGCGGCTGGGTCAGCCGGGCGATCGTGTCGCACGCCCGTGTCGGCGACGTGTGGCGCATCGGCCCGCCCATGGGTCAGATGACGCTCGACCCGCGCTCGCGCTCCGACCTGCTCATGGTCGCCGGCGGCACCGGCCTCGCGCCGGCCCGCTCGATCATCGAGCAGCTGATCGTCGAGGGCACCGACCGCAAGGTGGCGCTGTTCGTCGGCGGCCGGACGTGGGCGGACCTCTACGACATCGAGGCCCTCCGGCGCAGCGCGCAGGAGAACCCCTGGCTGTCGGTCATCCCGGTGGTCGAGGACGACGGCCGCCAGCACGGGGCCGAGACGGGCACGGTCGGCGAGGTCGTCGCGCGCTACGGCGCCTGGGCGGACCGGGAGATCACCGTCAGCGGCTCCCCGCCGATGGTGCGGGCGACGGTGAACGCCCTGCTCGACGCGGGCACGCCGTTCCTCAACATCCACTACGACCCGTACCACACGGACTGAGGCGCGGACCGGCTGCTCGCAGCGAACGGGTATCTCGCTGCTTCTAGGCGTCCGAAACTCCCCGTTGATCACACACGAAGGCGCCGCTCACGAGTCGTGAGCGGCGCCTTCGTCGTGCGGGATCAGGCGGTGGCGGCCTGGCGCGGCGTCATCTCGACCGAGAGCTCCGGCGGCTTGGCCAGCGTCTGGAAGACGACGCAGTACCGCTCGGTGAGCTTGTGCAGGGTGGCGAGGGTGTCGGCGTCGGCGTCGGTGTCCAGGTCGAAGCGCAGCCGGACCTCGCGGAACCCGACCGGCGCGTCCTTGGCGACACCCAGGGTGCCGCGGAAGTCGAGGTCGCCCTCGGCGTGCACGTTGCCGCCGCGGATCTCGACGCCCATCGACGTCGACACGGCCCGCAGGGTGACGCCCGCGCAGGCGACGAGGGCCTCGAGGAGCATGTCGCCCGAGCACAGCTGGGTGCCGTCACCCCCGGTCGCGGGGTGCAGGCCGGCCTCGACGAGCGCCTGCGAGGTCTGCACCCGGCACGCGATGCCGGAACCGTCGACGTCGCCGTCGGCCTTCAGCGTGACGACGGCCGACTCGGGGTCCTCCTTGTACTGCGACTTGAGCGGGCCCTGGGTCTCGGCGAGCTTCGACTTGTCCATACCCCTGATCCTCCCCCGGACGTGGCGCTGCGTCACCCGGTCGTCACGGGCGTGCGGACCCGTCGGGGTCGGCAGGCCGCGACCGCGACCGCGCCGAGCAGCGAGAACCCGATCAGCAGCGGCAGCGCGTCGTTCCACCCCGCGACGAGACCCGCCGGTCCACCGCCGAGCGAGGGGCGGGTCGCGACCACGGCGATGACGGTCGTGCCGATCGCCGAACCGACGTAGCGCGCGGTGTTGTTGGCGCCGCCGCCCATCGCGCCGCGTCCCGGCGGCACGCTCGCCACCGCCTCGCGGCCCAGCGCCGAGTTGACGATCCCGCTCGCGGCGCCGGCGATCACGAGGGCGGGCACCAGCGAGAGCGGACCGTCGTCCGGCGCGAGCCCGAGGAGCAGCAGCTGCCCGCACGCGACGACCAGCAGCCCGCCGGCGAGCAGCAGCCGCCCGGACCACGCGGCGGGCAGGCGCCGGGCGAGCAGCGCCGTCACCACGCTCGTGCCCGACCACGCGAGCAGCAGGAGCGCACCGACCAGTGCGGTGCTGCCCAGGCCGCGCTCGACGACGGTGGGCAGGAACGACGTCGTCGAGATGATCCCCATGCCGGTGGCGAGCGCCCCCACCGTCGCGGCGACGAACGCGGGCGAGCCGAACAGCGCCATGTCGAGCATCGGGGCGGCGCGCCGGCGCTCGAGGACGACGAACAGGGCGAGGAGCAGGACGCCGGCGGCCAGCAGCGCGAGCACGCCGGGCCGGGTGAAGCCGGCGCGTCCCTCGACGAGGCCGGCGAGCAGGGCGGCGAGCCCGGCGGCGAGCACCAGGACGCCGGGCAGGTCGATCGGCCGCGGCTCGGCGGCGCGGGACTCGGGCACGAGGCGGTGGGTGACGACCGCGAGCACGACGGCGCCGGCCGCGGCCGCCCAGTAGGCGCCGGTCCAGCCGACGACGCGGTCGAGGCCCGAGGAGAGAAAGGGCCCGGCGGCGATGCCGGCGCCGAGGCTCGCGCCCCAGACGCTGCTGGCGGTCCGGGCCTCCGGGGTGCCGGCCGGGAACGCGTGGCCGAGCAACCCCTGGCTGCACGCGACCAGCGCCGCCGCGCCGAGCCCCTGCAGGATGCGGGCGACCACCAGCACGAGGGCGTTGGGGGCGAGGGCGCTGAGCACGGACGCCGCCGCCAGGACCGCCGCGCCGAGCACGAGGACCCGGCGGCGCCCGAGGTCGTCGCCCAGCGCGCCGACCGAGAGCAGCGCGACGCCGAGCCCGATGCTCATCGAGCTGAGGATCCAGGCCTGGGCCTCGGGGCCGGCGCCGAGCGCGGTCGCCGTCGAGGGCAGCGTCGCCAGCGGTGTCGTGAAGACCACGAGCGCGAGGAACGTGGCGGTGCCGGCGACGGCGAGGGTGGCGCGGGGCGAGCTCACGCGGCGGACGGTAGCAGGTTCGGTTCGTTCATTGAACCGAACTGCTAGGCTGGTCACCGTGCCGCTGGGGCAGAGCTACGACCGTCAGGACTGTGCGCTCGCGCGCGCCCTCGAGGTCGTCGGCGAGCGCTGGACGATGCTCGTGCTGCGCGACTGCTTCTTCGGCGTCCGCCGCTTCGCCGACCTGCGCGCCCACCTCGACATCCCCCGCGCGGTGCTGTCCGACCGGCTGGCGACGCTCGTCGACGCCGGTGTCCTCGCACGGCGTCCCTACACGACCGGCCGCGACGAGTACGTCCTCACCGACGCCGGGCTCGAGCTGTGGCCCGCGCTGTACTCGCTGCTGTGGTGGGGCGAGCGGCACCACGCGGGGGCGGGTGGGCGGCGGCGCCGGTTCCGCCACGCCGACTGCCCGGCGGGCGGGGCCGACCTCGCCGCCGGCGCCGTGTGCCCGGCGTGCGGGACGTCGCCCGGGCCGGCCGCGCTGGAGACGCGGGTGACCGACCCCGACGCGACCGACCGCCCCCGGCGCGACGACGCCGTCAGCGTCGCCCTGCGCCGTCCCCACCGGCTGCTCACGCCGCTGCCCTGAACGGCCCATGTGAGCGAACTTCGGTGCTATGGCACCGAAGTTCGCTCACATGTCACCAGGCGCCCACCGGCCGCCGGATGGCGACGTTGGCGTGGTTGAACAGGTTCGTCAGGGCGATCTGGGCGACGAGCCCGGCCAGCGCGGTCTCGTCGAAGTGCCGCGCCGCCTCGGCCCAGACCTCGTCGGACACGGCCTCGGGGCGGTCGCTGATCCGCGTCGCCGCCTCCGCCAGCCCGAGCGCGGCCCGCTCGGCGTCGGTGAAGCCCGGGGCCTCGCGCCACACGACGAGCATGGCGAGCCGGTCCTCGGACTCGCCGTTCTTGCGCATCGTCTTCGTGCCCGAGTCCACGCAGAACGTGCACCCGTTGATCTGGCTGACCCGCAGGTGCACGAGCTCGCGGATGCCGTCCGACAGGCCGGTGGCCCGGATGGTGCCGATCATCGATCCGACGGCCTCGCCGAAGCCGGGCAGCGCGCGGGTGAAGTGCTCGAGTCGTCCGGCCATGACAATCTCCTCGTCCGTGGTCACATCGACCGGTCCGCGCCGGTCTATGGGAGAGACCCCCGAGGACGCAGGGATGTGACCGATGGACGAGAACGATCTGGCCACCGACTTCGAGACGCACCGCCCGCACCTCCGCGCCGTGACGCTGCGGCTGCTGGGTAGCCCGGCCGAGGCCGACGACGCCGTGCAGGAGACCTGGCTGCGCCTGTCGCGCACCGACAGCTCCGAGATCGACAACCTGCGCGCCTGGCTGACCACCGTCGCGAGCCGCGTCGCCCTGTCGATGCTGCGCAGCCGCGGCACCCGCGCGGAGTCCCCGATCGACGACGCTCCGGACGCCCCTGACCCCGAGCCGGACCCGGAGGCGCGGGCGGCCCAGGCGGACGCCCTCGGGGGTGCGCTGCTCGTCGTGCTCGAGCGCCTCGACCCCGCGGAGCGCCTGGCCTTCGTGCTGCACGACATGTTCGGGGTGCCGTTCGACGAGATCGCGACGGTCGTCGAGCGCAGCCCCGCCGCCGCGCGACAGCTCGCGAGCCGGGCGCGCCGGCGCGTCCGGGGCGGCTCGGCCGAGGCGGAGGCCGACCCGGCCCGGCGGCGCGAGGTCGTCGAGGCCTTCCTCACCGCCGCGCGCGAGGGCGACTTCGCCGGCCTGCTCAGCGTCCTCGACCCCGACGTGGAGCTGCGCGCCGACCGCGTCGCCGTGGCCGCCGCCGAGGCCTACCGCGACCGCGGAGCCCCCGACGTCACCGAGCAGATGCAGGGTGCCGAGGCCGTCGCCCGCGTCTTCTGCGGCCGCGCCCGTGCTGCCCAGCCCGCGCTGCTCGACGGCGCGCTGGGCGCCGCCTACGCCCCGGGCGGGCGCGTCTTCTCGGCGTTCGACCTCGTCGTCGTCGACGGCCGGATCGTCGCGATCGACATGATCGCCGACCCCGACGTGATCGCGGAGCTCGACGTCGAGCTGCGGTGATCGTGGGGGCTTTCCTGACCCTATCGGCGTGCTGTGTTGGATTGTCAGCGTGGCCGCCAGGCTGACACACGGCGTGTGTCAGATCAGGCCCATCTTCGAGGCGGCGTAGACGGCCTCGGCGCGGCGGGTGACGTCGAGCTTGCGCATGAGGTTGCCGACGTGGAACTTCACCGTCGTCTCGGAGATGAAGAGCTCGCGGCCGATGGTGCGGTTCGACATCCCGCGCGCGAGGAGGCGCAGCACGTCGAGCTCGCGGCCGGTCAGCGGGTCGCCGTGGGGCTGCTGGCCGTTGAGGGAGCGCACGACGGCCGCGGCGGAGCGGGAGTCGAACGCCGACTCGCCGCGCGAGACCGCGCGGATCGCCGAGGTCAGCTCGGTGGTGTCGACGTCCTTGACGACGTAGCCGCGCGCGCCGGCGTGGACGGCCTCGACCACGAGGCGGTCGTCGAGGAACGTCGTCAGCACGAGCACGCCCACCCCGGGGTGCGCCTGGGTGAGCTGGCGGCACAGGTGCAGGCCCTCGGAGTCGGAGCTCGTGGAGAGCTTGAGGTCGAGCAGCACGATCGACGGGCGCTGGTGGGCGACGACGGCGAGCGCCTCGGCGGCGCTGGACGCCTCGCCGACGATGGCGAACTGCGGCTCGCGCTCGAGCACCGAGCGCAGGCCCTGCCGGACGATGGCGTGGTCGTCGACCAGGACGATGCGCACCTCCCCGCGCTTGGCGGTGGTGCGTGCGGGCACGCGGATCTCGGTCATGACGTGCTCCTGGCTTCCGATGCGATCTCTGTGTTCTCGGCGGGCGCCGCGCGGCCGGGGCAGGCCGCCAGCGGCACGCCGACCTCGACCCGGATCCCGCCCTGGGGTGCGCGGCGGATGCGCAGCGTGCCGCCGATCTCCCGGGCGCGGTCGGCCATGTTGACCAGGCCGCGGTGGGAGCCGTCGAGGTCGCCGGCGGCGGCGACGCGCAGCGACCGGCGCACGTGCTCGGGGTCGCCGGTGCCGTCGTCGGAGACGGACAGGACGAGGCGGTCCTTGCGGTAGGCGAGGCGGACGACGGCGACGCTCGCCTCGGCGTGCACGGCGGCGTTGAAGAGCGCCTCGCCCGCGACCCGGAACAGCG
Organism: Actinomycetospora aeridis; assembly: GCF_037400275.1. Lineage (NCBI taxonomy): Bacteria > Bacillati > Actinomycetota > Actinomycetes > Pseudonocardiales > Pseudonocardiaceae > Actinomycetospora > Actinomycetospora aeridis. The sequence continues at coordinate 33,213 of NZ_JBBEGL010000010.1, forward strand.
AGCGCTCGGCCGCCGACGACAGCGCCACGGGGCGACCCTCGATGCGCACCTGGACCCGCAGGTCCGAGGGCATGTGCACCGTCGAGAGCTCCTCGAGCATCGCGGGCAGGCTCTGCGGGCCGCGGTCGCCGGAGTGGTTGAGCGCGTAGATCGCGCTGCGCAGCTGCTCCACCGCGCGGCGGGTGAGCTCCTTGGCGGTCTCGAGGCGTCCGCGCTGGCGTTCGTCGCGGATCTCCGAGCGCACGACCTCGATCTGCATGCCGGCCGAGAGCGCGTACTGGGTCACCGAGTCGTGCAGCTCGCGGGCGATCCGGTGGCGCTCGGAGTCGAGCACCTCGCGCTGGCGGGCGACGGTGAGGGCGTCGCGGGTGCGCTGCAGCTGGTCGTTGCGCGCCGCGAGGTCCTCGGCGTGGCGGCTGGCCTCGCCGTAGAGCCGCATCGTGCGCTGGTGCAGCGCGGAGTTCTGCAGCGCGGCCGCGGTCTGGCCGGCGAGGACGCGCAGCACGGAGGCGTCGGTGGCGTCGATGGCCCGCTCGGCGCCCGTCCACGCGACGATCTCGCCGACGACGTCGCCGTCGAGGTGCACGGGCACGTGCAGGTGGTGGGGATCGTGCTCGACGTCCGCGCTGTTGGTCGCGGCCCCGCCGTCCTCGTGGTGGTGGCCCCGTCCGGAGCGCACGGCCCGCAGGTGGGCGACGACCCACGGCGGCAGCTCCGGGTCCGCGGCGTCGACCTCGTCGCCGGCCGGGCCCAGCACGAGGTGGCGCGGCGCGGCCTCCGGCAGCGCGCCGTCGGCCAGCGCGAACACCACCCAGTGGGCGGTGAGGTGGTCGGCGGCGGCCTCGGCGACGGAGCGGACGAGCGTGCCCGGGCCCTCGGTGGTGCGCACCAGCGCCCGGGAGATCCGGTCGAGGGCGTGGATCACGCGTCGCAGCCGCTCGGCCGACGCGAGGTACTCGATGTAGAAGGACGGCTTGCCCGACCGGATGCCGGTGAGCTGGTCGAGATCGTGGAGGTCGGTCTCGGTCCGGCTGCTCATGGGGCGCTCCCGGGGAGCACTACAGGGCCGTCCGGAACAGCGCCTCGATGTCGGCCTGGTCGGCCTCGCGCGGGTTGGTCGACAGGCACGCGTCGGCGAGGGTCATCGTCGACAGCACCGGCACGTCGGCCTCCGTGACGCCGATCTCGCCGAGGCCCTTGGGCACACCGAGCTCGTCGGCGATGCGCCGGACCTCCTCCGCGGCCCACTCCGCGGCCTCGGCGGCGCCCGCCGTCGAGTCGGGCGCGATCCGCCCGGGCAGCCCGAGTGCCTGGGCGATCGGCACGAACCGGTGCGGGTCGGGCTCGGCGTTGAAGCGGATGACGTGCGGGAGCAGCACCCCGTTGATGACGCCGTGCGGCAGGTCGAGCAGACCGCCGACCTGGTGACTCATGGCGTGCGCCGCACCGAGGATCGCGTTGGTGAACGCGAGCCCCGCCTCGAGCGCCGCCTGCGCCATGCACGTGCGCGCGGCCTCCTCGGACGGGTGGTCCATCGTGCGCTCGAGGTGCTCGCCGACGAGCGCGATGGCCTGCAGCGCGTGGTGGTCGGTGAGCGGGTTGTGGGCGCGCGAGACGTAGGCCTCGATGCCGTGGGTGAGCGCGTCGAGCCCGGTGGCCGCGTTGAGCCAGTCCGGCATCGTGGTGAGCAGGTGCGGGTCGACGATCGACATGTCCGGCACCAGCGCCCGACCCAGGATCGTGATCTTGGTGTTGCGGGCCGTGTCGGTGACGATGCAGAACTGCGAGACGTCCGCCCCCGTGCCCGAGGTGGACGGCACCATGACCATCGGCGGGATGGGCAGGGCCATCCGGTCGACGCCCTCGTAGTCGGTGATGCGCCCGCCGTTGCCGGCGAGCAGCGCGATGCCCTTGGCCGCGTCGATCACCGAGCCGCCGCCGAGCGCCACGATGACGTCGCAGCCCTGCTCGCGGTAGACGACGTGGCCCGCGGCGATCTCGTGGTCCTTCGGGTTCGGCGTCACGCCGTCCCAGACCGTGGCACGCAGGCCGGCCTCGGCCAGGTGCGCGCACAGCTGGGTGGGCCAGCCGGCGGCGCACAGCCCGGGGTCGGTGACGAGCATGGGCCGGCGGGCGCCCAGGCGGACGGCCGCATGGGCCGCCTCGGACAGCGAGCCGGGTCCGAACAGGATCTCCGGGACGTGGAACTTCGCGAGGCGGGGGGTCCCCGTGCGCGACCGCGTGCTCGCCCGTCCGGGCGGTGTCCGCGGAGCGGCGACGGCCCCGTCGCCCACCGGCTCCGGCGAGCGACGATGGGCGATGACCGACTCCCCCGCGCGGGTCACGCTGTCGACGAGGACCACGCTGCCCCCTCTCTGCCGACCGGCCGAATGGCCGACCCGCACGACGATGTAGCCCACGTTACAGAGGGACAGCGGGCGACGGCAGGGTGACGACGAGGTTGTCCCCCACCGTTCCGTCGTGCCCGATCAGCGCAGGTCGCGACGCGGATCACACCGCTGCGGCGGCGCTCGCCGCCACCGGGCGGTCGACGAGGAAGGCCTCCTCGCCCCACCAGCGCCGGAACGTCGCGAGACCCACGCCATCGACCAGACGGCGGGTCTGGCTGTCCTGCGCGAGCATGGCCTCGATCTTCCGGTCGAGCTGTGCGCCCTCCAGCCGCAGGTGCAGGCCGGGGTCGACGTCGTCGGCCGGGTCGTCCATGAAGACGCCGAACGCCTCGTTCACCGCGGCGAAGCGCCGGGTGAAGCCGGGCGCGAGCACGGCGCGCAGGAGCTCGACCTGCGGCGCCACCCGGTGGCGAGCCCGCGTGGTCCAGCGCCCGACCGCGCGGTGGTCGTCGTGGCCGGTCACGCCGTCCGGGCCGAACGTCACGATCGTGTCCGGGCGGACCTCCTCGATGACCGTCGCGATCGCCCGCGCGGCCAGGGGCTCCGCGGCGTGGGCGCAGGAACCGTCGCCGTAGCCGAGGAAGCGGTGCTCGTCGACGCCCAGCACGGCGAGCGCGGCCTCGAGCTCGCGCTCACGCAGCCGGCCGAGGCGCCCGGGCGGCCAGCGCCCCGGGTCGTCGGTGCCGTGCTCGCCGCGGGTCGCCGTCACGAGCACCACGCGGTCACCGCGCTCGCGTGCCGCGAGGATCAGGCCGGAGGACAGGAAGGTCTCGTCGTCGGGGTGGGCCCAGACGCCGAGCAGGGTGCGGGTCACGACAGCACCTCCCACGCGACGGCGACCACGACGGCGGCCAGGACGGGCAGGGCGGGGTTGCGGAAGCGCCAGGCGACGAGCCCGGCGACGGCGAGCGCCAGGTGGGTGGGGCCCGGCGCGACCAGCGCGCCCGGCCCGGCGTGCCCGGCGAGCGCGGTGGCGACGAGGCCGGCCAGCGCGGCCGGCGCGAGGTGCGGCAGGCCGCGGCGCAGCACCGCGGGCAGCCGGTGCGCGGGGACGAGGGTGATCAGCACGATCCGCAGCCCGTAGGTCGCGACGGCCGAGGCGAGGAGGGTCACGACGGGCTCCGGTCGGTGAGGGTCGCGGCGACCACGCCGGCGGCGATGCCGCACAGCAGGCCGAGGCCGGTGGGCAGGGACGAGGCGAGGGCCGCGACGACGGCCGCGGTCACGGCCCCGACCCGGGCGGGGCGGGTGCGCAGCTGGGGGACGAGCATCGCCAGGAACATCGCGGGGGCGGCGACGTCGAGCGCCGAGGACGTCGGCAGCACGGGCGCCAGCAGGGCGCCGGCCGCGGTCAGCGCGGTCCACGCCACACCGAGGCCCACCCCCGCGGTCGTCCAGTAGCGACGGAACGTGACGGGATCGTCGAGCTCGGCGCCGGACAGCTCGCGACGGCGGGTGACCATCGCGTACACCGGGTCGACGACGAAGTGCGGGGCGATCCAGCGGAACCACCGCGGCTGGCCGCGGAAGTGGGGCTCGAGCGCCGCGGCGTAGAGCAGGAACCGCACGTTGACCAGGCTCACCCCGGCGAGCACGGCACCGAGACCGGCGCCGCCGGCCATCAGGGTGAGCGCGGTGAGCTGCCCGCTGCCGCCGTAGAGCAGCGGGGCGCCGAGGATCCCGGTGCCGGCCCCGACGCCCGAGCGGACGGCGGTGACGCCGATGAGCAGCGCGAACGGCGTGAGCCCGAGGACGACCGGCGCCAGGTCGCGCACGGCCGTCCGGACCTCTCCTCCGCGGAGGGTGTGACGCACGGTGATGGACATGGGAGGACCATGCCGCCGGGAGCCGTCGCCGGACATCGGTGCCCGCTCCCCATGTTGCCCTGCGTGACCACCTAGGCCCCGCGTCCGCGGCTGCCCACGCCTCGCCGGCGGGGACCGGTGAGGACCGGTGAGGACCGGTGAGGACCGGTGACGACGCTCGCCGTCCCGAGGCGAGCTCGGGGCGAACGGCACGTCCCGCAGGTCCGCGAGCCGCGGGCCTACGTGTGCTGGGCGACCCGGCGGTCGGGCACGAGGCCGAGGTCCCGCGCGGCCGCCGCGGCCTCGCGGCGGGTGGGCACGTCGAGCTTGGCGAGGATCGCCGAGACGTGGTGGTCGGCGGTCTTCTCGGAGATGAACAGGCGCGTGGCGATCCCCGCGTTGGTCAGTCCCTCGGTGAGCAGCCGCAGCACGTCGACCTGGCGGGCGGTCAGGCCCGCCGGGTTGGTGCGGGTCGTGCTGCGGGGCCGGGCGGGCACGCCGGTGACGCCGCGGGCACGCAGGTCGCGGCGCACCTTCGCCGCGACGGCGTCCGCCCCGAGGCGGTCGAGCAGCTCCAGCGCGGCGAACGCGTCGGCGGGCTCACCGGTGTCGACGAGGGCGAGGGCCTCCTCGTAGGGCGCGCCGAGCTCCGCGCAGGCCCGCGCGGCGCCGGCGGCGTCGCCTTCGAGCAGCAGCCGGCCCGGGCCGGCGGGCGGCAGGACGGGCGGACCGACGGGACGCCCGAGCCGGCGCAGCCACACCGCGAGCTCCGCGGCGGACCACTCGGTGCCGGGCCGCGATCCCATCTCCGCGAGGAGCTCAGCCGCGCCGGCCAGGCGGGGGTCCGCCGTGCCGGTGACCCAGGACCGCTCGGCCAGCGCCGACGCGGCGGGGAGCACCCGCAACGGCTCGCCGAAGCGCACCGCGATGTCCCAGCCCCGCTCGAGGTGCGCGTCGGCCTCGTCGCCGCCACGGCGCAGCGCGACGAGCCCGAGCACCAGGGACGGCCAGGTGTGGGTCAGCATCGACCCGCTGTCGGTGAGCACCCCGCGGGCGTCCTGCGCGGCCTCGTCCCAGGCGCCGCGCACCACCTGCAGGCGGGCGCGCACCCCGCGCTGCCAGTGCTCGCAGATCGGGTACTCCCACTGCACGGTCAGCGGCAGGCTGCGGTCGAGCACCTTCTCGGCGGCGTCGAGGCGCCGCTGCTCGACGTCGAGGTTGGCCAGCTGGGTCCAGCAGGTGGAGTGCTCGACCTTGACGTCGTCGCCGACCGCCTCGAGGGCGTCGAGCAACCGGGTCCGCGCCGACGCGTCGCCCGTCATCATCCCGGCCACGGTGTCCACCACCATCAGCCGCACCGGGAGGGCCTCGTCCCCGGCCCCGGCCGCCACCGTGCGGGCGCGTTCGTGCAGCTCGCGGGCCCTCGTCAGGTCGTTGTCCTGGATCGCCAGGAACCCCTGCACCGCCAGCGCGTGGCCGAGGAGCCCGGCCGCGGGGCTGCCCGGCAGGGCGCGGGGCTCGAGCACCTCGACCGCGGTCGCCGCGTGCGCCACGGCGAGGTCGCGGTTGCCGTGGTACCACTCGAACGAGGCCAGCGACCGGTGCCCGGCGCCGACGCCGTCGAGGTCGCCGTCGGCCCGGCGCCAGTCGATCGCGCGGTGGCACGCCTCGATGGCCTCGCCCAGCCGGTTGGTGAGGAAGAGCTCGTGCGCGAGCAGCTCGGCGAGCCCGGCCCGCGCGCCGAGCGCGTCGCGCGGCGCGTGGGCCAGCGCGGTCGCGAAGAAGCGGGCCGCCTCGGTGTGCGCCCCCGCCGTCGCGGCGACGCGTCCCGCGCGCGCCGCGTACCGGAACGCGCTCCCGTCGTCACCCGCGGCGAGCGCGTGGTGGGCGACGACGGCCGGGTCCGGGTCCGGGAGCGTCTCGAGGGCCGCGAGCATGCGCCGGTGCAGGGCGACCTCGCCGCCGGGCGGGATCGCGCCCGCCACCGCGAGCCGGCAGATGTCGTGGCGGTAGGTGACGCCCCGGCGGTCGCGCCCGATGAGCCCCGCGGTGTCGAGGGTCCGCAGCGGACCCATCCCCACCCCGAGCGCGGGGAAGAGCGTGTCCGGGACCGGTCCCGGGGCGCAGGCCAACAGGTCGGCGAGGTCGCGGGCGTCCGCGTCGAGGCCCGCGGTGCGAGCGAGGACCGCGTCGCGCACCGACACCGGCAGGTCCGCGAGGTCCCCGGCGTCGCCGAAGACGGCGCCCTGGCTGACCACCTCGGTGACGAAGAAGGAGTTCCCGCGCGTGAGCCGGTGCAGGTGGGCCGGGTCGATGGCGCGCCCGCCGACCAGCGCGGTGACGGCCGCGACCGACAGCGGGCCGAGCTCGAGGCGGGTGGCCGCCGGGGTGCGCGCGACGTCGCCGAGCAGGGCCCGCAGCGCCGGCTGCGGATCGGGCTCGTCGGCCCGGTAGGTCGCGAGCACCAGCGAGCGCGTCCCGGCGACGCGGCGCAGCAGGAAGCGCAGCAGGTCGATGGTCGCCTCGTCGGCCCACTGCAGGTCGTCGACGACGAGCAGCAGGGAGCGCGCGCCGAGCACGTCGAGCAGGGCGCGGTGGATCTCGTGCGGCGGGGCGCTGTCGTGCAGCAGGCGGGCCACCGGGTCGCCGAGGTCGGCGGCGACGTCGTGCAACGGGCCCAGCGGGCGCGGCACCCCGAGCGGATCGCAGACGCCCCACAGCACCTGCCCGTCGGGACCGCCACGGGGGTCGGTGGCGAAGCGACGGGCGAGCGAGGTCTTGCCGATGCCCGACTCGCCCGCGAGCAGCACGACCGAGCCCGTCCCGGAGCGCGCCTCCTGCCAGGCCCGCGCGAGGAGGCGTTGCTCGTCCTCGCGCTCGAGCAGGTCCACCCCAGTGACGGTACGTGATCGACTCCCCCCGGGAAATGTCCCGAACGGCCCAGTCCGGCACGCAGAACCTAGGGAGGACCTCCCGATGCCCGGCGCGCTCGGTGAGCGGACCGTTCTCGTCGTACCGATCGAGACCGACCGAGACCGATCCCGGGAGCCCCCCATGACCGACACCACGACCACCGACGCCGCCGCCGCCGACGCCGCCCTCAAGGCGCGCCACCGCACCATGTGGGGCCTCGGCGACTACCCCGACGTGGCCGCCCGGCTGATCGCCGAGCTCGGCCCGACGCTCGTCGCCGCCACCGGGATCCGTCCCGGCGAGCGGGTCCTCGACATCGCCGCGGGCACCGGGAACGTCGCCGTGCCGGCCGCGCTCGCCGGCGCCGACGTCGTCGCCTCGGACCTCACCCCGGAGCTGTTCGTGGCGGGCCGCGCGTTCGCGCAGCGCCAGGGCGTGGCCCTGCGCTGGGACGAGGCCGACGCCGAGGCGCTGCCGTACCCCGACGACTCCTTCGACGTCGCCGTGTCCTGCGTCGGGATCATGTTCGCCCCGCACCACCAGCAGGCCGCCGACGAGCTCGTCCGCGTCGTCCGCCCCGGCGGGCGCATCGGGCTCATCAGCTGGACGCCCGCCGGCTTCGTCGGCGACCTGTTCAAGACCATGAAGCCCTACGTGCCGCCGCCCCCGCCCGGTGCGCAGCCCCCGCCGCTGTGGGGCGACCAGGGGCACGTGCGCGACCTGCTCGGCGACCGCGTCACCGACGTCGAGACCCAGGTCCGGACCGTGCGGGTGTCGGCGTTCGACACGCCGTCGACCTTCCGCACGTACTGGAAGGAGACCTACGGGCCGACGATCGTGGCCTACCGCAACGTCGCCGACGACGCCGAGCGCACCGCGGCGCTCGACGCCGACATCGCGGGCGTCGCCGAGCGCCACGACCGCGGCGACGGGTCGATGGACTGGGAGTACCTGCTCCTGACCGCCCGGGTCACCTAGGGGGCCGTCTGGAGCGAGGCCGCCGACACGGCGGGCTCGACGTTGGACTCGGAGTGGATGGGGCCCTCGCGGTCCGAGAGCGGGGTGCCCCGTCCGCCCCACTGCTGGGCGATCATCTCCGCGGCGATCGACACCGCGGTCTCCTCCGGGGTGCGGGCGCCGAGGTCGAGGCCGATGGGGCTCGACATCCGGGCCAGCTCGGCCTCGGTGACGCCGGCCTCGATCAGCCGGTCCTGGCGGTCGAGGTGGGTGCGCCGCGACCCCATCGCCCCGATGTAGCCGATCTCGGGCAGGCGCAGCGCCACCTCGAGCAGCGGCACGTCGAACTTGGGGTCGTGGGTGAGCACGGCCAGCGAGGTGCGCGAGTCGATCCGCCCCGCCTCGGCCTCCTTGGCGAGGTAGCGGTGGGGCCACTCGACGACGACCTCGTGGGCCTCGGGGAAGCGGCTCGAGGTCGCGAACACCGGGCGGGCGTCGCAGACGGTGACCCGCATGCCGAGGAACGTGCCCATCCGCGCGACGGCGGCGGCGAAGTCGATCGCGCCGAAGACGATCAGCCGCGGCGGCGGGGCGAACGACTCGACGAAGACCTGCAGACCCTCACCGCGCCGCTCGCCGTCGGTGCCGTAGGACACGAGCGCGGAGCGGCCCGCGGCGAGCAGGCCGCGGACGTCGTCGCGCAGCGCGTCGTCGAGGCGGGCCGAGCCGGTGTGGCCCTCGACCTCCTCGGGCCACACCACCAGCCGGCGCCCGATCCGGTCCGCGGGGCCCGAGACGACGGTGGCGACGGCGACCGAGCGGTGCTCGCGCACGGCCGCGGCGATCGCGCCGAGCTGCGGGAACGACTCGCGGTCGACCTTCTCGACGTAGACGTCGAGGATGCCGCCGCAGGTCAGGCCGACGGCGAACGCGTCGTCGTCGGAGACGCCGTAGCGCTGCAGGGTGGCGTCGTCGGTGCCCTCGAGGATGCCGGAGCCGAGCTCGTAGACCGCGCCCTCGACACAGCCGCCCGACACGCTCCCGACGGCCTGCCCGTCGTCGCCGACGAGCATCGACGCGCCCGGCTGGCGGGGCGCGGACCGGAAGGTGCCCACGACGGTGGCCAGCGCCGTCGGGCGCCCCGAGTCCCACCAGGACTCCAGGGTCGGCAGCACGTCACGCATCCCGCAGCACCTCCAGCAGCTCGGCCAGCGTCGTCAGGGAATGGCCCGCCAGCAACCGGTCAACGTGCGGGAGGGCCGCCGCGATTCCCCCCTGCACCGGGGCGTAGCCGCTCTTGCCCGCGTGCGGATTGACCCAGACCACCCGGTGGGCCAGGCGCCGCAGCCGCGCGGACTGCTCCCCGAGCAGCTCCGCACCCCCGCGCTCCCAGCCGTCGGAGAACACGACGACGACCGCCCGCCGGGCGACACCGCGCTGTCCCCACCGGTCGAGGAACGCGCGCAGCACCTCGCCGAGGCGGGTGCCGCCCGACCAGTCGGGGATCGCCTGCCCGGCGTCGGCGAGCGCCCTCTCGGGGTCGCGCTGGCGCAGCTCGCGCGTGACCCGCGTGAGTCGGGTGCCGAGCGTGAAGGTCTCGACGGCCGTGGGGGTGCGCCGGGTGACGACGTGGGCGAAGCGCAGCAGCGTGTCCGCGTAGGGGCTCATGGACCCCGACACGTCGATGAGCAGCACCACCCGGCGCGGGCGCTCACGGCGGGCGCGCCGGCGCAGGTCGCCGATCTCGCCGCCGTTCGCCAGGGCCGCCCGCAGGGTGCGCCGCGGGTCGGGCTCGCCGCGCCGGGCCGGCCGGCGGCGCCGGGCCCGTCTCTTGGGGGGCGCCGGGCGCAGCAGCGCGAGGAGCTGCTTGAGGTGCTCGCGCTCACCGATCGAGAGCTCGGCGATGTCGCGGTCGCGCAGGATCTCCTCGCCGGAGGCGGCCACGCGCAGCTCCGGGGTCTCCTCCTCGTCGCCGTCGCCCGTGCCCGGGGGTGGCTCGGTGAGCGCCGCCATCGTCGAGACCCGCGGCTTGGGCTGCGAGGGGCGGCCCATCCGCTGGTCACGTGGGTCGGCGGAGAACCAGGCGGCGAAGGCGTGGTCGTAGCGCACCACGTCGTCGGGATCGGCGCACAGGGTCAGCCGTCCCGCCCAGTAGGTCGCGACCTCGCTGGCCAGGTCGGACAGGCGCAGCGCCTGCAGGTAGGCCGCGACGCGGTCGGTGGTGACGGGCACGCCGGCGTTGCGGACGAGCCGGGTGAAGGCGACGAAGTCCTCGAGCACCTCCTCGGGTCCCGGGGGCGCGCCACCACCGCGGAGGTCATCGACGATCCCCGCGGCGAGCACCGCACCGGCGTGCGGGCGCGGAGCGGGCCCCTCGGTGCTCCCGCCCTCGTCACTCGTGGTCATTCCCCGTCGCTCCGCTCGGACCGGGTCGTCATGAGGCGAGCAGGGCGTCCAGCTTGTCGCGCGCCCGGTCCGCGTCCTCGCGGTACTTCAGCACCGCGCCCAGGGTCGCGGTGGCGGACGCGAGGTCGAGGTGACGCGCGCCGATCAGCTGCAGCGCCTGCGCCCAGTCGATCGACTCGGCCACCCCGGGCGGCTTGAGCAGGTCGAGCCCGCGCAGCCCGTGCACGGCCTGGGCGACCTGCTCGGCGAGCTCCTTCGGGAGCTCGGGCAGGCGGCGCTGCAGGATCGCGGTCTCGCGGGCGAGGTCGGGGTGCTCGAGCCAGAGGTAGAGGCAGCGGCGCTTGAGGGCGTCGTGGACCTCGCGGGTGCGGTTGGAGGTGAGGACGACCAACGGCGGCGTCTCGGCGCGCACGACGCCGATCTCGGGGATCGTCACCGAGTTCTCGGCGAGCACCTCGAGGAGGAAGGCCTCGAACTCGTCGTCGGCGCGGTCGACCTCGTCGACGAGCAGCACGCACGGCGCGTCCTGCAGCGCCTGCAGCACGGGGCGCGCCAGCAGGAAGCGGCGGTCGTAGAGGGAGGACTCCACGGCGTCGACGTCGAGCTCGGTGTGCGAGGCGCTCGCCGACGCCTCGAGGGCGCGCAGGTGCAGCAGCTGGCGCGGGAAGTCCCAGTCGTAGAGGGCCTGGGAGGCGTCGATGCCCTCGTGGCACTGCAGGCGCACGAGCGGCAGGTCGAGCGCCTGGGACAGGGCCTGGGCGAGGGCGGTCTTGCCGGTGCCCGGCTCGCCTTCGCAGAACAGGGGCCGGCCCATGCGCAGGGCCAGGAAGGCTGCCGACGCGAGGCCGTCGTCGGCCAGGTAGCCGGTGCCGTCGAGGGCCTGCGCCAGGTCGTCCGGGCTACGGGGTTCGGTGGTGCCGCTCACCGGTCCAGCATGTCCCACCACCGGTGGGGTAGCCACCGGACCGGTGGCGAGATCACGGTCCCAGCTGAGATCCGTTGCTCCGAACGGCCCCGCCGGGACCGTGAGGCCACGCACAGAGCGGATCTGGGACGCGCCGGTGCGAGGTCCGCGTGAAGGAGATCGACTCCCGCTCGGAGCAGGAGATCTGGCGCTTCGACGGTCACGGGCGCGTCACGGGACGGTGACGGCGGTCGCATGAGCCCGGGTTGAAACGTGTTGTGTCCTCCGTACCGTCTGCGTCCGGCTCCCCGTAGCACGCACCCGATCGGTGTGTCGGGGGCCTGACACCCCCGGGGTCGCCGCGCCGTGGCCCGTCCAGCGCCCCCGGGATGACCCGAAACGAAAGTTGCGGACCGGACGGGCGTGAGGAGCCAGGCCCGGGTGCCCCTGCACCCACGGGCGGTGAGGCCGCGTGGAACCGGCCGTCGACCCACCCGCGAGGCCCTGCCCGCGCGGCGCGGTACGGAGAGAGGTCATGGCTCGGAATTCCGATGAGTCGCTGGCGCGCGCCCTGGGACGGCGGGCGGCGCAGATCGCCCTCGTGGGCGCGGTCGCGGCGACCCCGCTGGCCTTCACCACGGGGCTGGCGTCCGCCGACACGGACTGGGACGAGCTCGCCCAGTGCGAGAGCAGCGGCGACTGGAGCACCAACACCGGCAACGGCTTCGGCGGCGGCCTGCAGTTCACCGACTCCACCTGGCGCGCCTTCGGCGGCTCCGGGCAGCCGGAGGACGCCAGCCGTTCCGAGCAGATCCGTGTCGCCGAGCGCGTCAAGGCCGAGCAGGGCATGAACGCCTGGCCGACCTGCTCGAAGAAGACCGGCAACACCGACGACTCGGCCAACACCGAGTCGGACTCCGGCTCCTCGAGCTCCTCCGACTCCGACTCGGACTCGGACTCCGACTCGGACTCGGACTCCGAGGGCATCCGGTCGTCCGCGTCCGCCACCAAGCCGGCCCAGCCGGCCCAGGCCGGCGCCGGCACCCACACCGTCGCCTCCGGCGACACCCTGAGCTCGATCGCCGCCGCGAGCGGCGTGTCGTGGCAGTCCGTCGCCGAGCGCAACGGCCTGACCGACCCGGACAGCCTCAGCGTCGGGCAGCAGCTCGCCCTGCGCTGATCCCGTACCGCACCTCGACGGCCCCGGCTCCCGCGTGGGAGCCGGGGCCGTCGTCGTTCCGCTCGTTGTGAGCTGCGTCACCTGTCTCAGGTACGCACCGTTCCGCTCCCGTCGCACTCGGTCATCCCGTGTCCCCGGAGCTGCGTCTCCGTCACTCGTTCGTGATCTCGTCGCGTCCTCACGTACCTGAGAGCCACGAGCCAGGAGCTCGTCGAAGATCTAGCCTCGGTCCGTCGGCCCGCGCGGCGGCGCCGACCGAGGCCCGGGCGCTCCCCCTGTCCGACGGGCCCCGTTCCCCCGCAGCATCTGTGCCCGGACAGGGGCGCCCGCGACCGGTGCTCCCCCGTCCGCTCCCCGGTGACGGTCCGGTCCGGCGTCCGCGCGGCCCTCGTGGAGATCCGTGGACATCGTTGACCCCGTGCTGTCCGCAGCACCCACCGTCACCCGCGGCCGCCACCGCGCGGCGCGTCGCCCCGGCCGCGTCGGGCGGGCCGCTCTGGCCGTCGTCGCGGCCGGCGCCCCCGTCGTGCCCGCGGTGCTGCTGGCGGCCCCGGCCGCCCACGCCGACACCGACTGGGACGCCCTCGCCGAGTGCGAGAGCAGCGGCAACTGGAGCACCAACACCGGCAACGGCTTCGGCGGCGGCCTGCAGTTCACCGACTCCACCTGGCGCGCCTTCGGCGGCTCCGGGCAGCCGGAGGACGCCAGCCGCTCCGAGCAGATCCGTGTCGCCGAGCGCGTCAAGGCCGAGCAGGGCATGAACGCCTGGCCGACCTGCTCCCGGCGCACCGGCCAGACGGACAACTCGCCGAACACGGGCTCGTCGGGCAGCTCGGACGACGAGTCGGCGGACTCCGACGACTCCGACTCCGGGAACTCCGACTCCGGCAGCAGCTCCGAGACACGCCAGGTGCGCGACTCGGACTCGTCGTCGTCAGCGTCGACGTCGTCGTCAGTGTCCTCCTACACCGTGCGCAACGGCGACACCCTGAGCTCGATCGCCGCGGCGCACGGCGCGACCTGGCGCTCGCTGGCCCAGGCCAACACCGACGTCCTCAGCGACCCGAACATGATCTTCCCGGGGCAGACGCTCTCGATGAGCTGACGCCGGGTCACCGGGGCGCCGGGGAGCGGGTCAGGGGCAGTTGACCCATTCCTCGGTGCCGTCGGTGAACTCCTGGCGCTTCCACACCGGCAGCTCGCGCTTCACGGCGTCGACGAGCTCGCTGCAGGCGTCGAAGGCCTCGCGGCGGTGCTCGGCGGCGACGGCGCAGGCCAGCGCCACGTCGCCGATCCCGAGGGGGCCGACGCGGTGGGTCACGGCGAGCGCCCGCACCCCGGCGAACTGCGCGGCGACCTCCGCGGCCACCTTCTCCACGACGGTCGCGGCGCTCGGGTGGCCCTCGTAGTCCAGGGCGGTGACCGAGCGGCCGTGGTCGTGGTCGCGGACGACGCCCGCGAACGTCACGACCGCGCCGGCGGCGGCGTCGTCGACCAGCGCGGCGTGCTCGTCCACGCTGATCAGGTCCTCGGTGACGGTCGCCCGCAGGACGCGCGCGGGTGCACTCACTGGTGGTCCCCTCCCAGGATCTGGTCGACGGCGTGGGCCAGCACCGGCTCGAGCACGGCCAGGCCGTCGCGCACCCCGCCCGGGGAGCCGGGCAGGTTCACCACCAGGGTGCGCTTGGCGACCCCGGCCACGCCACGTGAGAGCACCGACGTCGGGACCTTGTCGGCCCCCGCGCGGCGCACCGCGTCGGCGAGGCCCGGGACCTCGTAGTCGAGGACCGCCCGGGTCGCCTCCGGCGTCGCGTCGGTGGGCGAGATGCCGGTACCGCCGGTGGTGACGACGACGTGCGCGCCGTCCGCGACGGCGTCGCGCAGCGCCGCGGCCACCGGCTCCCCGTCGGGCACGACGACGGGATCGGGCGTCGTGAAGCCCTGCCCGCGCAGCCACTCGACGATGATCGGGCCGCCGCGGTCGGTGTAGACGCCGGACGAGGCGCGGTTGGAGGCGGTGACGACGCGGGCGCGCCGCGTGGGGTCACCGGCCGTCGGGGCGGGTCCAGACACCGGAGCGTCCCCCTTCCTTGCGCTCGAGGCGCACCGCGTCCAGCGTCGCCGCCGGATCGAGCGCCTTGATCATGTCGTGCAGGGTGAGGCCCGCGACCGTGACCGCGGTCAGCGCCTCCATCTCGACGCCCGTGCGGTCGGCGCTGCGCGCGGTGGCGGTGATGGCGACGTGGTCGTCGCCGACCTCGAGGTCGACGGTGACGCCGGCCAGCGGGATCGGGTGGCACAGCGGGACGAGGTCCGGCGTGCGCTTGGCGCCCATGATCCCGGCGACCCGGGCCACGCCGAGCGCGTCGCCCTTGGGCACGGTGTCGTCGCGCAGCGCGGCGGTGACCTCGGCGGTGGTGTGCACGACGCCGGTCGCGGTGGCCGTGCGGCGCGTGACCTCCTTGTCGCCGACGTCGACCATGCGCGCGGCGCCGGTCGCGTCGACGTGCGTCAGGCCCGAGCTCTCACTCATCGGCGGTCTCCGTCGCCCTCGCGGTCTCCTCGCCGACGGCGAGGGCCTCGCCGATCGCGACGGCCGCGCCGTCCCGGTCGGACTCGGCGACCTTGCGGACCGCGCCGGCGACCGCGGGCGAGACCGTCGAGTCGAACACGCTGGGCACGATGAACAGCGGGTTCGGCTCGGCCACGACGTCGGCGATCGCGGCCGCGGCGGCCAGCAGCATGACGTCGGAGATGCCGCGGGCGTGCGCGTCGAGCAGCCCGCGGAAGATGCCGGGGAAGGCCAGCACGTTGTTGATCTGGTTCGGGTAGTCCGACCGGCCGGTGGCGACGACCGCGGCGTGCCGCTGGGCCACCGCCGGGTCGATCTCGGGGTCCGGGTTGGCGAGCGCGAACACGATCGCCCGGTCGGCCATGCCCGCGACGTCGTCCTCGTGGAGGAGGTTCGGTGCGGACACCCCGATGAAGACGTCGGCGCCGGGCATCGCGGCGTGCAGGTCGCCGGTGCGGCGGTCGCGGTTGGTCCGCTCGGCCACCCACTCCAGGCTCGGGTGCAGGCCCGGCCGGTCCGGGTGGATGATCCCCTCGACGTCGACGGCGATCAGGTCCGCGGGCGCCAGGGGCATGAGCAGGCGGATGATCGCCGACCCCGCCGCGCCGACCCCGCACACGACGATGCGGCAGTCGTTCATGTCCTTGCCGACGACGCGCAGCGCGTTGCGCAGGGCGCCGAGGACGACGACGGCGGTGCCGTGCTGGTCGTCGTGGAAGACCGGGATGTCGAGCATGTCCCGGAGGCGTTCCTCGATCTCGAAGCAGCGCGGCGCGGCGATGTCCTCGAGGTTGATCCCCCCGTACACCGGCGCCAGCGCGCGGACGATCGAGATGATCTCCTCGGTGTCCTGGGTGTCCAGGCAGACCGGCCAGGCGTCGACGCCCGCGAAGCGCTTGAACAGCGCAGCCTTGCCCTCCATCACCGGCATCGACGCGGCGGCACCGAGGTTGCCCAGCCCGAGCACCGCCGAGCCGTCGGTGACCACGGCGACGGTGTTCCGCTTGATCGTGAGGCTGCGCGCGTCCTCGGGGCGCGCGGCGATGGCCTGGCAGACCCGCGCGACGCCGGGGGTGTAGGCCCGCGACAGGTCCTCACGGGTCCGCAGGCCGACCTTCGCGTTGACCTCGATCTTCCCGCCGAGGTGCACCAGGAACGTCCGGTCGGAGACGTTGCGCACCCGCACGCCGTCGAGGCCGTCGAGGGCGTCGGTGATCTGGTGGGTGTGCTCCTCGGACAGCGCGTTGCAGCTGATGTCGACGATGATCGAGTCGGTGCGCGACTCGACGACGTCGAACGCCGTCATGACGCCGCCCACGCGCCCGACCGCGACGGCGAGGTCGCCCGCCGCGGTCGCGCTCGCCGGCGCCTCGACGCGGGCCGTGATCGCGTAACCGGGTCCCGGGACGGTCACCGTGGTGTCCTCTCGCTGGCTGTGATCAACGATGCGGCTCCGCCTCGGCCCATCGCTGCAGGTCCTCCGGTGTGTCGAGGTCGTCCCCGACCGCGACGTCACCGATCTCCACGGCCGCCACGTCGTCCCGGCCCCGCAGGAACCCCCGCGCGCCGGCGTCGCCCGAGGCGGCCGCGTGCACAGCTTCCCAGTGCGCCCGCCCGAGCAGCACCGGGTGGCCCGCCCGTCCGTCGACGGCGCCGCGCGCGAGCACGCGGGGGGCGTCGGGACCGTCGGCGCGGGCGGCGACGCGGGCCAGCGCGTCGGCGCCGATGCCCGGGGTGTCGACGAGCGCGACGAGCACCGCGACGGCGTCCGTCCCCGCCAGGGCCTCCAGCCCGGCGCGCAGCGACGCGGCCTGGCCCTCGGTGTCCCAGCCCGGGGCGGGCACCCAGGCCGTGCCCTCGTCGAGCAGCGCGGCCGTGCCCGGCAGCCCGGCGCCGAGCACGACCACGACCGGGGCGAGTCCCGCGGCGTGCAGCGCGCGGACGGCCCGGCGCACGAGCGGCTCGCCATCGAGCTCGACGGCGGCCTTCGGACGTCCCATGCGCCGGCCCCCGCCCGCGGCGAGCAGGAGGCCGGCGACGGGCGTCGGCGTGCGGTGCGTGGTCAGCGGTTGATCTCGGTGACCGGGTGCTCGTAGCCGAGCTGGTCGGCCGGCAGGGGGAACTCCGTCTCGCCGAACGGCGACGGCGAGCCCTGGGTGGGCGCCATCAGCTCGGTGATCGGGTGGCCGCCGTCGACCTCCGGCCACCAGGGGTCCTGCCGCGGCTGCTCGCCCTCGGCCTGCTGGGGACTCTCGTCGTGGTCGGCCATGGCTCTCCCTGACTCCTCTGGGGATCGGCTCGGCGAAGCGCTGGGGCCCCAGTCTGCCGCACCTCGGGGGTGTGCGCGCCCGGCCCCGACTACCGTGGGAGGTGATGTCCGGCCGGACCCTCCTCGAACACCTGCGCGCCCAGGACGACGACTTCCTGGCCGCACTGCTGCGCGCCCGCCCGGACCTGGCGCTGCCCGCCCCCGCCGACACCGGTGTGGTGGCCACCCGCGCGACCGTGCGGATGTCGGTGGGGCGCGCGTGCGAGGACCTCGACGCGTTCACCCTGCAGGTGGTCGACGCGCTGCTCGTGGTGCACGCCGACGAGGCGGCGGTCGCCGTCGGCGACGTGCTCGCACTGCTCGGCCCCGACCGCGCCGACGCCGGCCGCGCCGCCCTCGCCGACCTGCAGCGCCGCGCGCTCGTCTGGCCCGACGGGTCCACCCTGGCACCGGACCTCCCGCACGCCGATCCCGACGAGCGCGCGGGGCTGCGCGCCGTCCCCGGGCTACGCGACGTGTCGGTGCGCTACCCCGGCGGGCTGGGGCGTCCGGCGCCCGAGTTCTCCGCGATCGCCACGTCCGACGACCACGCCGCCGTCGTCGACGCGCTGCGTCCCGACGAGCGCGGGGTCGTCGAGGCGCTGGCGTCCGACGGCCCGATCGGGCGCAGCCGCGCCGGGGGCGACGACGGGCCCGTGGGTCGCCTGCTCGCCGCCGGCCTGCTGCACCGCGTCGACCACGAGACCGTCGAGCTCTCCCGCGAGGCCGCGCTCGGCGTGCGCGGCGACCGGCCCCTCGGCGACGTCGCGCTCACCGATCCCATGCCGGCCCCGCGCGTCCGGGCCCCCGCCGACGTCGACGCCACCGCCGCCGGGGAGATCCTCGAGCTGGTGCGGCGCGCCGAGATCGTGCTGACCTCGTGGTCGGACGCCCCGCCCGCGGTCCTGCGCTCGGGCGGGCTCGGGGTGCGCGACCTGCGCCGCGTCGCCCGTGAGCTCGGGCTCGGCGAACCGGACGCGGCGCTGCTGGTCGAGGTGCTCGCCGGCGCCGGCCTCGTCGCCGTCTCCGAGGGCGCGGACCCGGCGTGGACGCCGACCGTCACCGTCGACCGCTGGCTCGCCGCCGGCCCCGACGTGCGCTGGGTGATGCTCGCGCGGGGCTGGCTCGACACCCCGCGCGCCCCCTCGCTGGTCGGGGCGCGCGACGTCGGCGACAAGCTCATCGGCCCGCTCTCCGACGAGGCCCGCCGCCCGTGGGCGCCGGCGCTGCGCCGCCGGGTGCTCGACCGTCTCGCCGAGTTCGCCGACGGCGAGGGCCCGCCGAGCGCCGACGACCTCGTCGCCTCACTGGCCTGGCGCGCGCCCCGCAAGGGCGGCCGCCAGCGCGACGAGATGATCCGCACGGTGCTGCGCGAGGCGACGACCGTGGGGCTCGTCGCCCACGACGCGATCACCTCGGCGGCCCGCGAGCTGCTCGTGCCGGCGCGCGGACCGGGCGACGACCCCGACGCGGCCGCCGCCGCGGCACTGCGCCGGGCCCTGCCCGCCCCCGTCGACCACGTGCTCCTGCAGGCCGACCTCACCGCCGTCGCTCCCGGGCGCCTCGAGCCCGAGCTCGCCGCGGCGCTCGACCGCGTCGCCGACGTCGAGTCCGCGGGCGGCGCCACCGTCTACCGCATCAGCGAGGCCTCGGTGCGCCGCGCGCTCGATCTGGGGCAGACCGCCGCCGACCTCCACGACCTGTTCACGACCCGCTCGGCCACCCCGGTCCCCCAGGGTCTGAGCTACCTCGTCGACGACGTCGCCCGCCGCCACGGGCGTCTGCGCGGCGGCGCGGCCGCGTCGTTCCTGCGCTCGGAGGACGAGGCGCTCGTCGCCGAGGTGATGGTGCACCCCGAGGCCGAGCGCCTCGAGCTGCGCCGGATCGCCCCGACCGTGCTCGTCAGCCCCCAGCCGCTGGTCGAGGTGCTCGAGGCCCTGCGCGCCGCCGGGCTGTCCCCGGTCGCCGAGGACGAGGTCGGCGGCGTGCTCGACCTGCGCCCCCGCGGCCGGCGCACGCCCGCGAAACGGCCCGAGCGCGCCGTCGGCACCACGCCGTCGCTGTCCGACGACCAGATCGCCGCCCTCGTCGCCCAGCTCCGCGCGGGCGACCGGGCCGCCACCGCCAACCGGGGTCGCGGCGTGGGGGCCGGCGCGGGCCGCCCGGCGGCCTCGGCCACCGTCGCCGTCCTGGCCGAGGCCGCGCGCACGGGGCGCAGCGTGTGGATCGGGTACGTCGACGCCTACGGCACCGCGTCCCAGCGCGTCGTGCGCCCGCTGCGCGTCGGCGGCGGGGTGCTCGAGGGGGTCGAGGACGACGGCGAGACCAACGGCGACGTGGTCGGCGGCGCGGCGATGTCCTTCGCGCTGCACCGCATCACCTCGGTCAGCGTGCTCGCCGACCGCTGACCCATCTGTCGGAGCGCGCTCGCCCGCTGGCGCCCACCCCGGACGAACGAACGGCGCTTTCGCTGCATCGGTTGCAGCGAAAGCGCCGTTCGTTCGTCACGGGCACGCGCACACGGCCGCAGCGCCTGATCTGGGGGGGTGTGTCAGGCGCGGGCGCCGACCGCCCAGACCTGCATCGCGTGCTCGACCAGCGCGATGAGGGCCTGCTTCGTCGACTCCCGGTCGCGGGCGTCGACGGTCAGGATCGGCACCGCGGGGTCGATCGCCAGCGCCTCCCGGACGTCCTCGAGCTCGTGGCGCAGGACCCCGTCGAAGCAGTTCACGCCGAGCACGTAGGGCAGGCGGCGGTCCTCGAAGAAGTCGACGGCGGCGAAGCAGTCGGCGAGCCGGCGGGTGTCCGCCAGCACGACCGCGCCGATCGCGCCGCGCACGAGGTCGTCCCACATGAACCAGAACCGGTCCTGCCCGGGCGTGCCGAACAGGTAGAGGATCAGGTCGGAGTCGAGCGACACGCGACCGAAGTCCATGGCCACGGTCGTGGTGCGCTTGTTCGGCACCGCGGAGAGGTCGTCGACGCCGGCGCTCGCGTCGGTCATCACGGCCTCGGTCGTGAGCGGGGCGATCTCGGAGACCGACCCCACGAACGTGGTTTTGCCGACCCCGAACCCCCCGGCCACGACGATCTTGGCTGAGGTGGTCGTCGGGGACCGCTCGTCAGAGCCGTCGTAGTCCACTCAACACCCTTTCCATCAACGCCATGTCCGGGACGTCGCCCGAGGTCGAGGCGGTCTGGTGCACCACGACGGTGCCCTGCGACGCCATGTCGCCGATCACGACCCGGGCCACGCCGAGGGGCAGCTTCAGCAGCGCCGCCACCTCTGCGACGGACCGGGGCTCGCGACACAGGTCGGCCACGGCACGGTGCTCGTACTGGGCGATCCGCGACGGGTCGCGGCCCGCGGTGCCGATCGAGACGAGCGTCTCGACGGCGAGGTCGTAGACCGGGCGGGTCCGTCCACCGGTCCACGCGTAGGGACGCACGATCGCGACGTCGTCGGCGCGCTCGCCCGGCGGCTCCGGCTCGGGCAGCTCGTGCCGGGGCGGGCCACCGGCCTGCGGCACACCGTACGGCGCGGTCTGCGGCTCTCCCGGGGCGAGGGCGTGCGCACCGTCGGGCACGCCGTCGCCGTACAGGTACCCGTCGGGGGCGACGGTGCCGTCACTCGGTGGACCGACCTCGTCGACCGCCGGCTCGCCCGTCGGAGCCGCCGCCTCGGCCTGCGGCTCCTCGGGCTCGGCGGCGCGCCGTCGCCGGAAGAGCCCGCGACGCTCGCCGCGCGGCCCCCGCGACGTCGGTCCACTGATGCCGTTGAGCACGTCGGCGAAGGACTCGCCGGGGTCATCGCTCACCGGTCGTCACCCCCTTGTGACGTCATCGCACCGCCGACCCCTGGAGCTCGGCGCGGAGCTCGGGGGTCAGCAGCTGACCGACCCGGTCGACCAGCAGCGTCATCTCGTAGCCGACCAGCCCGATGTCGCAGTTCGGGGCGGCGAGCGTGGCGAGGCACGACCCGTCGCTGATCGACATGAGCAGGACGATGCCGCGCTCCATCTCCACCACGGTCTGCACGACCTCGCCGGCCTCGAAGCAGCGCGCCGCGCCCTGCGTGAGGCTGACCAGGCCGGAGGCGACGGCCGCCAGCTGGTCGGCGCGGTCACGCGGCAGGCGGTTGGACGCGGTGAGGAGCAGCCCGTCGGCGGACACCACCACCGCGTGCGCCACCCCCGGCACCCGCTCGGCGAAGTTCGAGACCAACCAGCCGAACCGGCTCGGCTGCGACTGGGCTCCGGTCACTGCTCCTCCTCATCCCCGGGGCGGGCGTCCTGCGGCTCCCCCTCGGTGTCGGCGGGCCGACCGCGGCGGGTGGACCGCCCGTCGGACACGCCCTGCTGATAGCTCGCGAGTCGACCGCGGATCGCGTCGGCACTGCGGCGCGGACCCGCCGGACCGGGCTGGCCCCCGGCCGGCCCACCCGCACCGCCCGCACCGGCGGGGCGCGCGGCCCCGGGCACGAGCTGGGCGCGCGGGCGGCGCTTCGGGAGCCCGGACTCCGTCGTCCCGCCCGCACTGACCCCGGCGTCGAGGGCGTCGGCGGTGGCCGCGGCCGCCCGCCAGCCCTCGTCGCCCGAGGTCGAGGCCCACTCGGCCTCGTCCGGACCGGCCGCGGGCGGGGCCTCGCGGAACCATGCGGACGCGACCTCGTCGTAGATCGGCGTCCGCTCACGCTGCGGCTTGCCGGCGCGGCTCGGGAGCCGCTCCGGGGCCGGCCGCCCGGGACCGCTCGGCCCGGCGGGCGCCGCCGGGCCGCGCCCACCGTTGCGGGTGTGCCCGTTGCCCTCGGTCGGCGGTGCCGGGTCGAAGAGCCGGTCGGCGTCACCGGCCGGCGGGGCCGGCGGCGCGGCGGCGGCCGGGGTCCGTCCCGTCGGCCGGGACGGCAGGGGAGCCCGCGGCTCCACCGGGGCTCCGGGGGCCGGCCGCCCCTCGAGGGCCTGCGGCACCTCGGGAGCCTGCGGTGCCCCGGGAGCCTGCGGCGCCTCGGAGACCTCCGGGGCGTCGGGGCCGGGCGGCGCCTGGTCGACCGGCGCGGGTGCCTGCTCCTCGGACGGCTCCCCCGGGGAGCGTCGCGGACGCAGACGCGGGGCCATCCCCGGGGAGAAGGCCGCCCCGGTCGGCGGCAGGCGCCGGCCGGCCGGTCGCATGCCCCGGTCGCCGGCCTCCGGCGCCTGCTGCGGGTCGTCGGCGACGGGCGCGTCGGGCGTCGCGGGACCCGCCGGGACGTCGGTCTCCCGGTCGGCCGCGGGGCCACCTGGGCCGGTCGTCGGCGCCGCGGTGTCCTCGGTGTCCTCGGCCTGGGGGTCCTCCGGCCATGCCGACCGCACCTGCGGGCGCACGACCCGCGGGCGCAGCGGCAGCGTGCCGCGACGGTTCGGACCGCGCGTCGGCAGCGCCTCGGGAGTGTCGGGGGCGGCCTCGGACGCGCCCGGCTCCTCCGGCTCCTCCGGGGCCGCCGGGGCCTCCAGGGCTTCCGGGGCTCCGGGCACCGGCGGGGCCTGGGGTGCGGCGGCCCGGGTGACGTCGTCCCCGGTGCCGGTCGTCTCCTCGACGGCCTCCTCGACGGGCGTCTCGTCGCCGACCTCGACCTCGTCGGCCTGCTCGTCGGCGGGTGTCGCGGGGCCGGGCGGCGGCACGACCGGGGCGCCGTTCCACATCGGCGGGCCGGCGGCGGGCCGACGCGGCGGAGCACCGGGCGGCGGCGACCCGAACGGACCTCCCGGACCCCGTGCGGGCGGCGCGCCACGCCATCCGGGCGGCGGACCCTGACCCGGACCGCCGGGACCGGCGGGCGGCGGGCCCCACACGGGACCGGCGGGTCGGCCCTGCGCGCCGGGGGTGGGGGCGCCACCGCCGCCACCGAAGCCGCCGGGCCCGGTGGGCGCTCCGGGACCGCCGGGACCGCCCGGCTGGCCGGGACGCCCCGGCAGCGGGCCGTGCGGCTGACCCTGCTGCGGACCCTGTTGCTGCCCCTGCGGGGGGCCCTGCTGCTGACCCTGCAGGGGGTCGCGTGTCGGGCCCTCGGGGTGCGTCCCCGGGCGCCCGGCGCCCTCCGGGACGGGGCGCTCGTCCGCCTCCCCCACCTCCGGGGCCACGCCGGAGTCCGCGTCGGAGCCAGCGTCGCCGTCCGGGGCCTCCTCGGCGTCCTCCCGCTTCCAGGAGAGGTCCTCGTCGAGTGGCTCGTCGTCGTCCTCGTCGGCGGCGTCGAGGGGCTCGACGACGTCGGGGGCCTCCGGCTCGCCGTCCGGCTCCTCGGGGCGTCGGCTGCGCCGGCGGGCGGCGGCCGCGCCGATCAGCGCCGCGGCGCCCCCGGCGGCGGCGACCCCGCCGACGAACCCGTGACGACCCTGCTCCGCCTGGTCCGCGTCGTCCGGCGTCGACTGAGGAGCGGATCCGTCGACGGGCTGCTCGGCGAGCGCGCGGGCGTCCTGACCGTCCGGGACGGACCCGGCCGGCTCGCGCTCGTCCGGCGCGGGGTCGGGACGACCCAGGGGCCCACCAGGGCCGCCAGGGCCACCAGGCCCGCCGGGCCCACCCGGACGGCCCGGGCCGGACGGGCCACCACGACCCGGCAGACCCGGCCCACCCGGACCCCCGTGCCCGTTGGTGCCGTGCCCGTTCGTCCCCGGCGCGCCGCCCGACGGTCCGCGCCGCGGCAGCAGCGGGCGCCGCTCCGGCGATCCGTCAGGGGCCGGCGGAGGGCCCTGCTCCTGCGCGGGGTCGACGCCGGGCGAGAAGAACGACCCGGGCGCACCGACCGGCCGGCGCTCCCGCTGCGGGAGGCCGTTCGCGCCGTTCGCCGCGCCGTTGACGGCGCCGCGCGCCTGCTCCGGCACGGCACCCGTGCCGTTCGGGGCCGCGTCCGGCCGGCGGGTGCCGGCGCCGGCGCCCAGCGCGGGCTGCGCCTCCGAGGACCCCGCGAGCACCGCGGACGCCGGCACCAGGGCCGTGGCGGCGACCCCGCCGTCGTCGCGGTTGCGCAGCTCGACGGTGATGCCGTGCCGGGTGGCGAGGCGCCCGACCACGAACAGGCCCATGCGCCGGGACGCGGACACGTCGACGGTCGGCGGCGAGTCGAGGCGCACGTTGGCCTCGTGGAGGTCCTCCTCGCTCATGCCGACGCCGGAGTCGAGGATCTCGACGAGCACGGAGCCGTCGGCGTGCTGCGTCGCCTGCACGCGCACGCGGGTATCGGGCGCGGAGAACGTCGTCGCGTTCTCGAGCAGCTCGGCCACCAGGTGGACGACGTCGCTCGCCGTGCGGCCCAGCAGCTGGGCCTGCGGCGGCGGCGCGAGGTCGATGCGCTGGTACTGCTCGACCTCCGACGCCGCGGCGCGCAGGACGTCGACCAGCGGCACCGGCCGGCTGCCGCGCCGCGAGAGGTCGGTGCCCGAGAGCACGAGCAGGTTCTCGGAGTTGCGGCGCATGCGCGTCGCGAGGTGGTCGAGCTGGAAGAGGTTGGAGAGCGCCTCCGGGTCCTCCTCGGAGTTCTCCAGCTGCTCGATGAGCCGCAGCTGGCGCTCGACCAGCGCCTGGGAGCGCCGGGACAGGTTCACGAAGATCGAGTTGAACGCCGAGCGCAGCCCGGCCTGCTCCGCGGCCAGGCGCACCGCCTGCTCGTGGACCTGGTCGAACGCGCGGGCGACCTGCCCGATCTCCTCGCGCGTGGTGATCGGCGTCGGCACGATCGTGGTGTCGGGCGCCTCGCCCTCGCGCAGGCTGCGGACCGCCTGGGGCAGCCGCCGCTCGGCGACGTCGAGGGCGGTGCGCCGCAACAGGCGCAGCGGGCGCAGCAGCGAGCGGGTGACGAAGAAGACCACCGCGGCGCCCGCCATCAGCGCGAGCAGCAGGATCACCGAGGCGACGCCGGCGCCGCTGCGCGCGGCGGCCTGCAGCGACCCGGCCTGCTCCTGGAGCTGACCGCGCAGCTGCTCGGAGGTCGCGGCGTCGCGGTCCTCGACCGCCGCGGACGCGCGCTCCCAGTCCGGCCCCGCCACCTGCAGCGGCAGACCGGCGGCACCGCGGCCGAGCACGACCTGGGCGAGCAGGTCGCGGTTGTCGACGTCCGGGCCGACGACGGCGTCGGCGAGCGCGGCGTTGTCGGTGCCGATCGCCGAGCGGAAGTCGTCGACGGCGATCGAGCGGCGCAGCGTCGCGTTGCGGGCCTGGTCGATCGACGGCGCGTCGATGCGGCCCGCGGCGATGCCGGCGGCCACGACCGCCTGGACGTAGGCGTCCTCCTCACGGACCACCGAGAGCGAGTAGAGCCCCTGGGCGAGCCCCGCGACGCTCGGGTCGGCGGCCTCGCGCGAGAGCGAGCGGTCGAACACCTCGAGGGTGTCGATGGTCTCGGTGTAGCGCGCGATCGCGCCCGCGGCGTCGATGCGGCCGTCGATGACGTCGTCGCGCAGCCGGTCGAGCTGGTCGATCTCGGCGTCGGCCTGGTCGAAGGCCGTGACGGTCTGCTGGTCGAGGGAGTCGGCCGCGCCGGCGTTGCGCCGCAGCTCGGAGGTCGCCGCCTGCGTCGCCTCGATCCGCTGCTCGACCGGCCCGGAGCCGCCCGCGCGGTTGGCCGCGACGTAGACCGCGGCCGCCGAGCGCTCGGCGGCGAGGTCGCCGAGCACGCGCGACGTGCTGTCCTCGAGGGCCACCGCCTGCTGGACGCTGTCGTACGACGCCGCCTCGCTGGTCTGCTCGACGATCCGGAGCACACCGAGGGTCAGCACGAAGAGCGTCGGCACCAGGAGGACCGCCGCCAGCTTGACGGGCAGGCTCCAGTTGCGCAGGGCCAGCCGCTCGGTCCAGTCGCCACCCGTCCGGTCGTCCGGACCCGGCCGCCCGTCCCGCGGGTCGTGGTAGCGCACCGGGGTGCGCTCGGGTGCTCGCTCAGAGGTGGTCACGGACGGGTCCTCCCGGTTGCGCCGGACGGTCGGACGTCGCCCGGCGCCTCCACGCGCCGAACGCGTCCCTGGTCGACGCTGGGTGACCAGGGATGGGCTATGGTCACGGCCGTCCGGTTCGCGGAGTGGCACGTGGGTGACGCCGTGCGGCCTCGCGGCGACGCGTCGGTACGACGATCGGGGAGCAGGGCGGGCGAGCGCATCAGCGTGGTCTGGCGTCCAGAGCGGTCGGCGCGAGGTCCCGGGCGGGGCCCGGGGACGACGCGGGCGAGCCACGACGCCGTCGTGCGCGGCGCCGTGAGCCCATCGGGTCGGTGGTCACTCGTCGAGGGCGGTGTCGAGCGGACCTACTGTAGCCGCCCGGTGACGGGGAATGTCCGGCCCGCCTGCAGCGCTCCCCGAGCGGCGTCCCCGCTCCGCCCGACGGCGTGTCGGTCCCCCGGAGGAGAATGGGACGGACCACCCGCCGACCAGACCGGAGGTCGAGAGGTTGAGTCAGCCCGGTAACGGACCGCTCATCGTCCAGTCCGACAAGACCCTGCTGCTCGAGGTCGACCACGAGGCGGCCCCCGCCGCTCGTCAGGCGATCGCGCCGTTCGCCGAGCTCGAGCGCGCGCCCGAGCACGTCCACACCTACCGGGTGACGCCGCTCGCGCTGTGGAACGCCCGCGCCGCGGGCCACGACGCCGAGCAGGTCGTCGACGCCCTGGTGCAGTACTCCCGCTACGCCGTGCCGCAGGCCCTGCTCGTCGACGTCGTCGACACCATGGGCCGCTACGGGCGGCTGCAGCTCACCAACTCCCCCGTGCACGGCCTGGTCATGCTGTCCAACGACCGCGCCGTGCTCGAGGAGGTCCTGCGCAACAAGAAGATCGTCCCGATGCTCGGCGAGCGCATCGACGACGACACCGTCGCGGTGCACCCCTCGGAGCGCGGACGGCTCAAGCAGGCGCTGCTCAAGGTCGGCTGGCCCGCCGAGGACCTCGCGGGCTACGTCGACGGCGAGGCGCACCCGATCGAGCTCGTCCAGTCCGACTGGGAGCTGCGCGACTACCAGGCCGACGCCGTCGAGGGCTTCTGGCACGGCGGCTCCGGGGTCGTGGTGCTGCCCTGCGGCGCCGGCAAGACGCTCGTCGGGGCCGCCGCGATGGCGAAGGCCGGCGCGACGACGCTGATCCTCGTCACCAACACGGTGGCCGGGCGCCAGTGGAAGCGCGAGCTCGTGGCGCGCACGTCGCTCACCGAGGACGAGATCGGCGAGTACTCCGGCGAGCGCAAGGAGATCCGCCCGGTCACCATCGCGACCTACCAGGTGATGACCCGCAAGACGAAGGGCGAGTTCCGCGCGCTGGAGCTCTTCGACACCCGCGACTGGGGCCTGATCATCTACGACGAGGTCCACCTGCTGCCCGCGCCGGTGTTCCGCATGACCTCCGACCTGCAGTCGCGCCGCCGCCTCGGCCTCACCGCCACGCTCGTGCGCGAGGACGGCCGCGAGGGCGACGTGTTCTCCCTCATCGGGCCGAAGCGCTACGACGCCCCGTGGCGCGACATCGAGGCCCAGGGCTGGGTCGCGCCCGCCGACTGCGTCGAGGTCCGCGTCACGATGACCGACAACGAGCGGATCATCTACGCCACCGCCGAGGCCGAGGAGCGCTACCGGCTCTGCGCCTGCGCGCGCACCAAGATCCCGGTGGTGCGCAGCATCCTGGAGCGCCACCGCGGCGAGCCCGCGCTGGTCATCGGCGCCTACCTCGACCAGCTCGACGAGCTCGGCGTGGCGCTCGACGCCCCGGTGATCCAGGGCTCGACCAAGAACAAGGAACGCGAGATCCTCTTCGACCAGTTCCGCCGGGGGGAGATCCCGGTCCTGGTCGTGTCGAAGGTCGCGAACTTCTCCATCGACCTGCCCGAGGCGTCGGTCGCCATCCAGGTGTCGGGCACGTTCGGCTCGCGCCAGGAGGAGGCCCAGCGCCTCGGCCGGCTGCTGCGCCCCAAGGGCGACGGCCGCCAGGCCCACTTCTACTCGGTGGTCGCGCGCGACTCGGTCGACGCCGAGTACGCGGCCCACCGCCAGCGCTTCCTCGCCGAGCAGGGCTACGCCTACCGGATCGTCGACGCCGACGACCTGCTGGGCCCGGCCATGCCGGGCACGGAGGCCGAGGGCGAGCCGGAGTCGGAGCGCCCCGACCCGTCGGGCTAGCCGGCGCGCAGCCCGTCGAGGAGCACCGCGACGAGGCGGCGGGCGTCGTCGTCCGACGAGCCGATGCAGAGGTTGCCGACGCCGCGCATCAGCTCCCGTGGCGCGAGGTCGTCGCGGGCCTCGCCCGCGGCGACCGCGGCGTCCAGCAGCCCCGTGCACACCGGCACGAGGCGGTCGAGGAAGTACGCGTGCAGCGTCTCGAACTGCGGGCTGTCGGACTGCAGCGCGCCGGCCAGGCCGTGCTTGGTGACGAGGAAGTCGACGAACTGGTCGATCCACGCCCGGAGGGCGACGAACGGGCTGCCGGGCCGGTCGAGCGCCTGCTCGCCGGCCACGGCGCACGCCTCGACCTGGTGGCGGTAGACCGCGACGACGAGGTCGGCCCGCGTCGGGAAGTGGCGGTAGACCGTGCCGACCCCGACGCCGGCCTTCGTGGCGATGTCGCGCACGGGCGCCTCGACGCCTGCGGTGACGAACACCGCGGCGGCCGCGTCGAGCAGCGCGCCCTCGTTGCGCCGGGCGTCGGCACGCCTCTTCTCCGCCATGCATCCCCTCGCTAGAAATCGGAACAAAGTTCCGCTACGGTGGCGGAACACGGTTCCGTCTCCGGCAGGGTAGGCGGACCAGCGAGGAGGACGCCATGACCGCACCCAGTTTCGGCATCGTGACCGCGCCCCAGCAGGTCTCCTACGACGACGTGCTGCGCGTCTGGCGCGAGGCCGACACGGTCGAGGAGATCGACCACGCGTGGCTGTTCGACCACCTCAAGCCGATCGGGGGCGACGACCCCGAGGGACCGGTCCTCGAGGGCTGGACGCTGCTCGCGGCCCTCGCCGCGCAGACGGAGCGGCTGCGTCTCGGGCTGCTCGTGACCAGCAACCGGTTCCGGCCGCCCGCCCTGCTGGCGAAGATCGCGACGACCGTCGACGTCGTGTCCCGCGGACGCCTCGACCTCGGTATCGGCGCGGGCTCGCGCCCGAGCATCCCCTGGGCACGACGCGAGTACGACGCCCACGGCCTGCCCTACCACGACTTCGGCGACTCGGTGGCCGCCCTCGACGAGGCCTGCACGGTGATCCGCCGGCTCTGGACCGAGGACGCGCCGTTCGACTTCCACGGCGATCACGTCCAGCTCACCGGCGCCTTCGGCAACCCGAAGCCCGTCCAGCGCCCGCACCCGCCGATCCTCATCGGGGGCCGGGCCGCGAAGACGCTGCGCGTGGTGGCCCGTCACGCGGACCTCTGGAACATCCCGGGCGGCGACATCGCCGACTGCGTCGAGCGCAGCGCCCTGCTCGACCGCTACTGCGCCGAGATCGGCCGCGATCCCGCGGCGATCACCCGCTCGATCCACCTGCCGGTCTCCTACGACGACCCCGGCGCGGTCCGCGCGGCGATCCGCGAGGCGCTCGCCGCCGGGTTCACCCACGTCGTGCTCGGTCTGCCGGCGCCGTGGCCGGAGGGCGTGGCTCAGTGGGTCGCCGACGAGATCGTCGTGCCGTCGCGGGACGCCGCGGGCGTCGCCGTGTAGCAGACCGCGGTGCCCTCGACGGCGACCACGCCGTCGTCGCGGGTCACCCGCACGGCGAGCGTGGTGATCGGCTTGTCCGCCCGCGCGGCGGTGACCTCGGCCGACCCGGTGATCACGTCGCCCGGCCGGACCGGTGCGAGGAAGCGCAGGTCCAGCTGGAGGAACACGCTGCCGGGACCGGGGACGTCCTCGGCGACGACGGCGTTGAGCACGGCC
This sequence comes from Actinomycetospora aeridis, assembly GCF_037400275.1. Classification (NCBI taxonomy): domain Bacteria; kingdom Bacillati; phylum Actinomycetota; class Actinomycetes; order Pseudonocardiales; family Pseudonocardiaceae; genus Actinomycetospora; species Actinomycetospora aeridis. Next base: position 63,540 of record NZ_JBBEGL010000010.1, read on the forward strand.
GTGGTGACGCCGCCCTGCACGACGAGGCCGCCGAACCGGGTCGCCGCGGCGAACTCCTCGTCGTAGTGCAGGGGGTTGCGGTCCCCGGAGATCGCGGTGAACAGCTCGATGTCCCGGCGGGTGACGAGCCGCGACCGGCTCGCCCGCTGGCCCACCCGCGGTGCGCTCGTCATGGTGTCGCTCCCCTCGTCGTCGGTGCCGACGACGCTAGGAACGGGGAGGGGGCGGGCCCCAGGGCGAGCGCTGCCCAGATCGCGCCGTGACGTACCCACATCGGCGCGCCGCTCGCCGGTCGCCGCTTCGCGGGCCGCGGAACGCAGCGGGAACCGGTCCTACCCGGCCAGCGCGAGCACGCCCAGCCGGTGCAGGTTCGCCAGCTCGTCGGCGACCATGACGATCTCGCTGATCCGCCCGCCGGTGAGGGTGAGGACGTCGACCACCCGGATGTCCACGGCCCGGCCGGTGGCGGGCACCGTGCCCAGCGGCGTCGCGATCGGGCCCGTGTGGGTCCCGAGCATGCGGAAGGCGACGACGAGCTTGCCCGGGGCCTCGACGCGCTCGAGGATCTTGCGGTCGAGGTCGCCGTAGGCACCTTGGGTCGCGCGGGCGCGGGTCAGCAGATCCGCAAGCGACATGTCCGTCCCGTTGATCCGCACCGGGTCGGTGTACAGCTCCCCGAACGCGGCCCGCGCGGCCGCGTCGTCCACGGGCAGCGGGGTCGACCACAGGTCCATCAGGCGGGTCACGAAGTCGGTGGTGGCCATGGTTCGACGCTAGGGACGTGCCGGGGCGGCGGTGAAGCGCCGTGGCCACCCACATCTCCGGCCCCGGTACCCATCTCTCGCCGGAGGCGGTGGACCGACGGGCGACGTGGGCATCCGCCGCCCGGCTTGGGCATGCGCTGCCGATGCCCGTGCCGGTGCCCGGGGCCGACGGTGGTGACACCGAAGAACGGCCCCACCGAACCCCCGGAGCACACGATGACCGAGACGATCACCCACACCGTCCGCAACGGCGTGGACACCACCAACCTCTTCGCCACCCTCGACGTGCTGAAGGCCCAGCCCGACCTCGCGCGGTTCCGCTTCCGGGCCCGCAACCAGTGGATGGGCGGCTCGCACAACCGCAGCACGATCAAGGACTTCTACGCGGCGGGCGGCGAGGACACCTCCCGCGCCGAGGCATTCACCCTCGACGCCGGCGAGCCCGCCATCCTCATCGGCGCCGACGACGGCCCCAACCCGGCTGAGTTCCTGCTGCACGCCCTGGCCGCCTGCGTGACGACCTCGCTCGTCTACGCGGCCGCCGCCCGCAAGGTGAAGCTCACCGCGGTCTCCTCGACCCTCGAGGGCGACCTGGACGTCCAGGGCGCCATGGGCCTCGACGACGGTGTCCGCAACGGCTTCGAGCAGATCCGGATCACCGTCCACATCGCCGGTGAGGCGACCCCGGAGAAGCTCCGCGAGGTCGTGCAGCGCGGCACCGACCGCTCGGTGGTGTTCGACAGCATCACCCGCGGCGTGCCGGTGTCCGTCGAGGTCGTCACCCCCTGAGTTCCTCCGGTGGCCGGACGCGACCCGTCCGGCCACCGGTGGCCCCACACCCGTCGTCACCAGCAGAAAGGCGCCACCATGCACAGGTACGACGCGATCGTCGTCGGCGGCCGCGCGGCCGGCGCCGCGACCGCGATGCTCCTCGCCCGCGGCGGTCAGGACGTCCTCGTCCTCGAGTCCGCCCGGCCCGGCACCGACACCCTGTCCACCCACGCCCTCATGCGCGGCGCCGTGCTCCAGCTCGACCGCTGGGGCCTGCTGCCCACCGTGGTGGCGCAGGGCGCCCCCGCGATCACCGCCACCGAGTTCCACTACGGCGACGACGTCGTCACGGTGGCCTCCCGCCCCGGGACGACACCGTTGCGCGCGCCGCGCCGCACGGTCCTCGACCCGATCCTCGTCGACGCGGCCCGCGGCGCCGGTGCGCAGGTCGTGTTCGGCGCCCGCGTCACCGGCCTGCTGCGGGACCTGCGCGGCAGGGTGACCGGCGTCGAGTACGTCGAGCGCGGCACGCGGGCCCCGGTCCGTGCGCACGCCGCGGTCGTCGTCGGCGCCGACGGGCGGCGCTCCACGGTCGCCGAGGCCGTCGACGCCCACGTCGAGCACGCCGGCGCGGCGTCGAGCGCCGTCCTCTACTCCTACCTGCCCGGCCTCCCGGACGACCGCTACCGGTGACACTACCGCCCGGGCGTCACCGCCGGGGTCATCCCGACCACGGGCGGCGAGGCCTGCGTCTGGGCCGGCGTGCCCACCGCGCGGTTCGACGCCCTGCGCGGCGACCTCGAGGGCGCCTACCGGGCGCTGCTCGCGGAGGCCGCACCCGACCTGGATCCCGGCCCCGGCCCGCTGCGCGTCCGCGGCTTCCCGGGCGTGCCCGGCCACGTGCGGCGCGCGTCCGGGCCGGGATGGGCGCTGGTCGGCGACGCCGGCTACTTCAAGGACCCGCTGACCGCGCACGGCATCACCGACGCGCTGCGCGACGCCGAGCTGCTCGCCCGGGCGCTGCTCGGGTCCACGGAACGGACCCGGGACGCCGCCCTGCGCGACTACCAGCACACCCGCGACCGGCTCTCCGCCGACCTCGCCGCCCTCACCGAGCGGATCGCCTCGTATCGCTGGGACCTCGCCGAGCTGCGCGAGCTGCTGCCGGCGCTCAGCGCGGCGATGCGCCCCGAGGTCGAGGCCCTCCGCGCCCTCGACCACCCGACCGACCGTGCCGCCTGAGGAGCCCGCCGTGAACGCCATCACCGACCCCGAGCTCGACCTGCGCCTCGGCGTCCTCGACGCCGCCGAGACCGAGCGCATCCGCACCTACGCCACCGCCGCGTTCCTGTGGCGGCGCCTGAGCCAGGCCGACGCCCTGGACGTCGCGCGCGGCCTGCACTGGCGCGCCGTCGGCCGGGACGTCGCCGCCGGCGCGGCGGAGGTCGTCGACGCCCTGTCGCTCGTCCCGGCCGCGGACGCCGAGCGGACCCGCCTCGCCGCCGTACTCGCCATGCACTGGCAGGTCGACCACGCCGCGGACACGGGGAGCCCGGACACGCCCCGGCTCGACGACCTGCGCCGGCTCGGGCGGCGGCTCTCGCTCGCGCTCGGCCTGCTCGACAGCGCGCGCACGAGCGCCTGATGCACCGCGAGCCGCCGCCATGACCGTCACGACGACCTACCGTGGCCCCGTGGGGGTGCAGATCCTGGAGCGCGGCGAGGTCCTCGCCGAGCTCGACGCCGCCCTCGCCGACGCGCGGGGCGGCGAGGGCCGCACCGTGCTGCTCGCGGGCGAGGCCGGGCTCGGCAAGACGACCGTGCTGCGGGCCTGGACCGCCGGGCTCGCCGAGGCACGCCTCCTCGAGGGCGCCTGCGACGACCTTCTCACCTCCCGCACCCTCGGGCCGTTCCACGACGCCGCACTCGTGGCCCCCGCCCTGCGCGCCGCGCTCGCGGCGGGCGGCACCGACGCGGTGCACGACGCCGTGCTCGCCGAGCTGGGGACGCCCGTCACCGTCCTCGTCGTCGAGGACGTGCACTGGGCCGACGAGGCGACGCTCGACGTCCTCGCCGTCGCCGCCCGCCGCGTCGCCCGGCTGCCCGCGGTGCTCGTGCTCAGCTACCGCGACGACGAGGTCGACCCCGGCTCGCAGCTCCAGCGCCTGCTCGGCGGCCTGCCCGCCGCCTCGACGCGACGCCCGGCGCTGCGCCCGCTGACGGTCGGCGCGGTCACCACCCTCGCCGGCGCCGCCGGCCTGCGCGTCCACGCCGCGACGCTGGGGAACCCGTTCCTCGTCACCGAGCTGATCGCCGCCCAGAGCGAGGGCCTGCCGGTGTCGGTGCGCGACGCGGTCCTCGCCCGGGTCGCGGACCTCCCCCGGCCCGCCCAGGAGCTGCTCGACCTGCTCGCGGTGATCCCCGGGCACGCGGACGACGCGCTGCTCGACGTGCTGCGTCCCGCCTGGCGCGACGACGTCGAGGTCCCCGAGCGCCGGGGCATCGTCGGGCTGTCGGGCGCCGCGGTCGCGTTCCGCCACGAGCTCGCCCGCCAGGCTGTCGAGCAGGCGCTCCCGCCGATCCGCCGCCTCGGGCTGGAACGCACGGTGCTCGCCGCGCTGCTGGCGCAGGACCCGCCCGACCGGGCGCGCATCCTGCACCACGCGGCCCGCTGCGCCGACGTCGACGCGGTCCTCGCCCACGCCCCGGCCGCCGCCCGGGCCGCCGCCGCGGCGGGCGCGCACCAGCAGTCGCTCGCCTGGTACGCCCAGCTCGCGCCGCACGCGGAGCGCCTCCCGCCCGCCGAGCAGGCCGCGATCGCCGAGGAGCACGCCTGGGAGCTCTACACCGCCCACCGCGTCGAGGAGGCCGTCGCGACGGCCCGGCACGCCGTGGCACTGCGCACCGCGGGCGACGACCCGGGAGCCACCGTCCGGGCGCTCGTCGGGCTGTCGCGGCACCTCTACATCCGCGGCGACGTCGCCGACGCCGTCGCGACCCTCGACCGGGCGGTCGCGCTCGACCCGGAGAACGCCCTCGCCCGCACCCACCGCGGGGTGCTGTACGTGCTCGCCGACCAGGAGGAGGCGGGCCTCGCCGAGCTCGCGACGGTGCCGCCGACCGCGCTCGGCACCGTCTACCGGGGCCTCGGACGCGCGTTCCTCGGCCACGCCGACGGGCCGGACACCGTGCGCGAGGGCCTGGACGCCGCGCGGGCCTCGGGCCACCGCGAGCACGCCGCCCGCGGCTGGACGAGCCTGGTCAAGGCGCTGCGCCGGCTCGGGCGCGACGACGAGGTCGCCGCCGTCGTCGCGGAGGGCCTGGAGAGCACGCGGTCGGGCGACTTCCTCTCCCACGGCTACTCGCTGGAGGCGTTCGGGCTGCAGCTCATGGTCGACGACGGGCGGTGGGACGCCGCGGAGGCCGGGCTGCGCCGCCTCGTCGGCACCGTGCCCGAGGCCGGCATCCTCGCTAGGGAGACGCTGCCGACGCTGGGGCGCCTGCTGGCCCGCCGCGGCGATCCGGACGCCGACGCCGTCCTCGCCCGCGCCTGGGAGCTCGCCACCCGCGCGGACAGCCTGCCGGTGCTGCTGACCACCGCGGCCGGCCTCGCGGAGAAGGCCTGGCTCGACGGGGACGGCGAGCGGGAGCACGCGCGGGTCCGGGCCCTGCTCGCGCGGTCGCGGCGGCCCGGACTCGCCGGCGCCCGCGGGGACCTGCTGCGCCAGGGCCTGCGCTGCGGCCTGGCGGCGGCCCCCGACGAGCCGACCGGCGACCTGTGGCCGCGCCACGCGCTCGCCCTCGCGGGCGAGCCGGCCGCCGCGGCCTGGCCCGCCGGGTCCTACGAGCAGGCGCTGGAGCTCGTCGACGCCGGCCACGAGGACGCGATCACCGCGGGCCTGCGGATCCTCGACGACCTCGGCGCCGCGCCCGCGGCCCGCCTCGCGCGTCGCCGGCTGCAGGCGCTCGGGGTGCGGCGGATCCCGCGCGGGCCGCAGGCGGGGACCCGCGCCCACCCGGAGGGCCTCACCCCGCGCCAGGCCGACATCCTCGCGCTCGTGGCCGACGGGCTCACCAACGCGCAGATCGCGGCGCGCCTCGTGCTCTCGGTCCGCACCGTCGACCACCACGTCTCGGCCGTGCTCACGAAGCTCGGCGTCGGCTCGCGGGAGGAGGCCGCGCGACGGTCCCGGGATTCCTGAGGGCCAGAATTCTCGAGACGTGTCGAGAACGCGACGGCCGCTCCGTCCCCGGGGTACGAACCGCACGATCGACGGAGGCGAACGACGATGAAGTACCTGATCCTCAAGCACTACCGGGGCGGACCGGGCCACCCGGGCATGGACTACACGCCGATGGACCAGTGGAAGCCCGCCGAGGTCGACGCGCACATGCAGTTCATCTCCGACTTCGCCTCCCGTCTGCAGGACACCGGCGAGTTCGTCGACAGCCAGGCGCTCTCGACCGCCGGGGCGTTCGTGCGGTTCGACGGCGAGGGCCGGCCGCCGGTCACCGACGGCCCGTTCGCGGAGACCAAGGACCTCATCGCCGGCTGGATGATCGTCGACGTGGAGTCCTGGGACCGCGCGGTCGAGCTGGCGGGCGAGCTCTCCGCCTCACCCGGGGCCGGAGGGGAGCCGATCGGCGAGTGGCTCGAGGTCCGGCCGTTCCTCACCGGGGTGCCCGGGAACACGGAGTGACACCGGGCTTCGACACGGCGGATCTGCGGGAGCTCGTCCCCGCGGTCATCGCCGTCCTCGGCCGGCGCGGCGCGGACTTCGCGTCGGCCGAGGACGCGGTGCAGGAGGCGCTGATCCGCGCGCTCGAGACCTGGCCCGGCGACCCGCCCCGGGACCCGAAGGGGTGGCTCGTCGCGGCCGCGTGGCGCAAGTTCCTCGACGCCACCCGTTCCGAGACCGCCCGGCGGGGACGCGAGGTCGTGGTCGACGCCGAACCGCCCGCCGAGCCGGGCGCCGCCGCCGACGACACGCTGCGCCTCTACTTCCTGTGCGCCCACCCGACGTTGCCCTCCAGCGCGGCGGCGGCGCTGACCCTGCGCGCGGTGGGCGGCCTGACCACCCGGCAGATCGCGGCCGCGTACCTCGTCCCCGAGGCGACGATGGCCCAGCGCATCAGCCGGGCCAAGAAGCGGATCACCGGGCTGCCGCTCGACCGGCCCGGCGACCTCGCGACCGTGCTGCGGGTGCTCTACCTCGTGTTCAACGAGGGCTACGGCGGCGACGGGCCCGACCACACCGACCTGGCGGCCGAGGCCGTCCGCGTCACCCGCCAGCTCGTCGCGCTCACCGACGAGCCCGAGGTCGCGGGGCTGCTCGCGCTGATGCTGCTGCACCACGCGCGCCGCGACTCCCGGACCGGCCCGGGCGGTGCCCTGGTGCCGCTCGCCGAGCAGGACCGCTCGCGCTGGGACACCACGCTGATCGCCGAGGGCGTCGCGGTCCTGCAGGCCGCCCTGGCCCGCGACCGCCTCGGCGAGTACCAGGCGCAGGCCGCGATCGCGGCCCTGCACGCGGACGCCCCGAGCGCCGACGAGACCGACTGGGTGCAGATCGTCGGGTGGTACGACGAGCTGCTGGCGATCACCGACAGCCCCGTGGTGCGGCTCAACCGCGCGGTGGCGGTCGGCGAGGCCGACGGCGCCGGGGCCGGTCTCGCGGCCCTCGCCGCGGTCGACGCCGACGTGCCGCGCTACGCGGCGGTGGCCGCGCACCTCCACGAGCGCGCCGGCGACCGGGAGCGGGCGGCCGCCCTCTACGCCGAGGCCGCCGGCGCCGCCGCCAGCGTGCCCGAGCGCGACCACCTCACCCGCGAGGCCGCGCGGGTGCGCCAGCTGCTGCGCGACGACGCGAGCTGATCGGCGAGGAACCGCGACAGGTACTCCGCGTCCGCACCCACCCCGTCGAGGAAGCTCGACGACCGGTGGTGCAGCCACTTCAGGCCCAGGAAGTACAGGCCCTCCGCGGCCGTGACCCCCCGCCGCTGCACCGGCTCCCCCGCCGCGTCGAGCACCGCCGCGTGCACCCAGGAGAAGTCGCGGCGGAACCCGGTGGCCCAGACGACGGTCCCGATGCGGCCCAGAACGAGCGCCCGGTCGGCCTCCTCGGCCCAGGGCGCCGGCCGCGGCAGGCGGGCCGGCTCCGGGGCCACGTCGAGGCCGCTCCGGGCCACGAACCCGTCCACCCTGGCGCGGAACCGCACGGCGTTGTCCTCGGCCTCGGCGACCATCGCCGGGAGCGTGCCGTCGAACGACGCCGTGCCGTCCCGCACCCCGACGAGCCTGCCGTGCGGCACCACGCCGTCCGCGACGAGGCGGTGCAGGTCGAGGTCCCGCGTGCCACCGGTCAGCACCGCGTTCGGCGTGCGGACGGCGGACGGGTCGGGCAGCGACTCCCGGGTGCGGGAGAGCGTGCCCATGCGGTCCATCCACCAGTAGGTGTCGTGGCCGCGGTAGCGGCGCGGCAGGCACTTGTGACGCCCGACCGCGAGGTGCACGGCGCGCCCGGCGCGGGCGAGCTCGCCGGCGATCTGCTGGCCCGACGGGCCGGCCCCGACGACGAGGACCCCACCGGGCGGCAGCGCGCCGGGGCGTCGGTAGTCGCGGGTGTGGAGCTGGACGACGTGCGGGGGCAGGTCCGCGGCGAGGGCGGGGACCGCCGGGACGTCGAGGTCGCCGGTGGCGACGACGACGGCCGGGGCGGTGAGGTCGCCCTTGTCGGTGCGGACCCGCCAGCCCGCCGCGTCGGGGTCGACGGCACGCACGGTGACGCCCTCGCAGACCTCCGCGCCCGTGTGCGCGGCGTAGTCGCCGAGCATCGCGGCGACCTCGCGGCCGGTCATGAAGCCGTCCGGGTCGGACCCCGTGTACGCGCCCTCCGGGAGACGGGTCTGCCAGTTCGGGCTCAGCAGCGTGAACGAGTCCCAGCGCTCGCGACGCCACCGCTGCCCGACCCGTCCCCGCTCGAGCACCACGTGCCCGACACCGCGCCGCGTCAGGCACCGGCTCATCGCGAGACCCGCCTGACCTGCGCCGATCACGATGACGTCCATCGTCTCCTCCTCGTTCGTCGATGCTCCCTCGACGCTAGGGAGACCGCCCCGCGACCGGATCGGCGTCGGCTGCCCATCCCGGGCGGCTGCCCTGCCCACCTCCCGGTGTGGGGACCGGCGTAGGTACCGCCGGCGCGCGAGATGGGGAGCGCTCACCGACGAGGGAGGCGGGGCCCGCGGAGCACGCTCGGTGACGTCGCCGGGCATCGAAGTCCGGCCACGAGGAAGGACCCGACATGGCCGCCGTGCACCTCGTCCCGAACACCTCGACCACCCCGGTGACGGAGGAACCCCCGTTCCGACCCCGCGGTCGAGCTCCCGTGACGCTGCGGGAGCTGGGCCCCGACGAGTTCGACGTCCTCGACACCGTCTTCGCGGGCCTGTCGGACCACAGCCGCTACCTGCGCTTCCACGGCGCCACCCCGCGGCTGCGCGGGGCCGTGCGCCGCAAGCTCGCCGCCGTCGACGGGCGCCGGCACCTCGCCGTCGCCGCGTTCGGCCCCGGCGGCGAGCCCATCGGCATCGCCCGGCTCATCGGGCCCTGCGGCACGAAGCGCAGCGGAGCTGCCGCGCCGGAGGCCGTCGGCAGCCTGCGCGACGCGGAGCTCGCCATCGAGGTCGTCGACACCTGGCAGGGCCGGGGCGTCGGACGTCGGCTGCTCGCCGCGGTCGCCGTCCTGGGCCGCGAGGAGTGCTACTCGCGCCTCGTCGCCGACGTCCTCACCGAGAACACCGGGATGCGCGTCCTGCTCGCCTCCGTGCTGCCGATCCTCGCCGTCGAGACCGACGGCCACGAGACCACCCTCACCGCCGACCTGCGCGCCGGGACCCCGGCGTTCGTCGCGGCCTGACCCCCGGGAGCCCCGCCATGACCACCCCACCCGTCAGCCGGATCATCACACCGCTGGCCGCCCTGACCGCCGACCTCGACGCCGCCGTCCGGCAGTCCGCACCGGGCCTCGCCCGGGTGGACGCCGTCGGTGACGCCCTGGCCCCGTTCCTCGGCGACCCGCGGCTGCTCTCGCCTGCCCAGTGCGTCGGTGACCCGCAGCACTACCGCCAGCACCTCCTGCACGTCGCCGACGACGGCGCGTTCTCGCTGGTGGCGCTGGTGTGGCTACCGGGGCAGACGACCCCGATCCACGACCACCTCTCGTGGTGCGTGGTCGGCGTGCACGCGGGCGAGGAGCACGAGATCCGCTACCTCCGCGTCGGGGACCGCCTCGTCGTCGACGGCGAGGACGTCGCCGGGCCGGGCTCCGTGGCGGGCCTGCTCCCGCCCGGCGACATCCACCAGGTCACCAACTCGGCACCGACCACGACGATCTCGCTGCACGTCTACGGGGTCGACGTGCGCAGGCTCGGCTCGAGCATCCGCCGCCGCTACGACCTCCCGGTGTCCGGCTGACCGCGGCGTGTCAGCGGAGTGGCTCCGCAGACGTTCAGTGTCCGCAGCTCCACTCCGTCAGCGGCGCGCGCCGACCGGCGGGGCGGCGTGGTGACCCTCCACGCCGAACCCGCGGGGGTCGTCGGTGTCGACGATCCGGCGCCCGAGCGGGGTGAGCGACACCGGGATCATCTTGAGGTTCGCCCAGGCGAACGGGATGCCGACGATGCTCACCGCGAGCGGGATCGCCGTCACGACGTGCCCGATCGCGAGCCACCACCCGGCGACGACGAACCAGATGACGTTGCCGAGCGTGGAGCCGACCCCGGCGTCGTGGCGGCGCTCGATGCGGCTGCCGAACGGCCACAGGGCGAACAGCGCGATCCGGAACGACGCGATGCCCCACGGGATCGTGACGATGAGGATGCAGCAGATGATGCCGGCGAGGAGATAACCGAGAGCCATCCACACGCCCGCCAGCACCAGCCAGATCAGGTTGAGCAGTGTCCGGAGCAGCTCCATGGCACCAGAGTGCCACCACGTGCCCGAAACGTCCGCTCCGTGAGGGCTAGGTGAGCTGGCGGCCCTTCGTCTCCGGCAGCGTCAGGATGATCAGGAACGCGACGAGCGCGCCGCCGGAGACGTACCAGAAGAACAGCTGCGGACGGTCCGCACTCGAGAGCGCCGAGATCAGCAGCGGCGCGGTGCCGCCGAACAGCGCGACCGTGAGGTTGTACCAGGCACCGATGCCCAGGGCGCGCAGCTCGGTCGGGAACAGCTCGCTCATGATCGCCGGGGCGATCGAGGACATGAACGTGTAGAGCCCCAGGCCGACGACGAACACGATGATCAGGTTGATCAGCGGCGGCCGTTCGGTGATGAGCAGGCTCAACGGCACGGTGATCACGGTCATCAGCGCCGACCAGATCAGCAGCTGCGGGCGCCGCCCGAACCGGTCGGCCGCGTAGCCCATGGGGTACTGCAGCGCGATGAAGACGATCGTGCCGATCGAGAGGGCGAGGAACACCTCGCCGCCCTCGGCCGCCCGGAACTGCACGGCGTACGGCGTCAGCGCGCTGAAGAACGTGTAGAAGCACAGCGTCGAAAGCAGCGTGAAGCCGAAGAGCTGCAGCACGGCCTTGGGGTGCTCGCGCAGGGTCAGCATCAGCGGGTTGCGCACGGCCTTCGCGCGCTCGCGGTTCTCCTCGAACTGCTCGGTCTCGGCCAGCGCGCGGCGCAGCCACATGCCGACCAGGCCGAGGACGCCGCCGACGAGGAACGCGATCCGCCAGCCCCACGACTCGAGCTCGGGACGCGACAGCGTGGTCGTCAGCACGAGCCCGAGCACGCTGGCGGCGAGCAGCGCGATGCCGGTGGAGATGTAGAAGAAGCTCGAGTACCGGCCGCGGTGGGCGGGCGGCGCGATCTCGGCGAGGTAGGCGCTGGCGTTGGAGACCTCGCCGCCGAGGCTCAGGCCCTGGGCGATGCGGGCCAGCAGCAGCAGGATCGGCGCGAGCCACCCGACCGCCTGGTAGGTCGGCAGGATCGCGATGACGAACGACCCGCCGGCCATCAGCAAGATCGTCACGAGCATCGCCCAGCGGCGCCCGCGGATGTCGGCGAGGCGCCCGAGCAGGATGCCGCCCAGCGGACGGAAGAAGAACGCCAGCGCGTAGGTGCTGGTCGTGCCGATGAGCGCGAGCGTCGGCGAGCTCTTGTCGAAGAACTGCGACGAGAAGTAGACGGCGAACGTCGCGTAGATCGTCCAGTCGAACCACTCGATCGCGTTGCCGATGCTGGCCGCGACGAGGGTCCGGACGGGCAACCGGTGGCGCTCGGTGCTCGTCGGATCGGACACCTGGCTCATCCGCGCTCCTTCCGCTCGCCCCCGGTGCGACGGAGCGTAGGCGACCGTGTCCCCACCGTGAAGCGTCAGTCGCGCACGATCCCCACCTTGCCGCGCGCACCGGCGTCGGCGACCTCGTACGCACGCGCCGCGTCCTCCAGCGCGAAGCGGTCGGTGACGACCCGCTCGGGGTGCAGATCCCACCGCGCGAGCCGCTCGAGCAGCTCGGCCATCCGCCACGTCGACGCCACCCACGAGCCGTGGACGGCGAGCTGGCGGTGGATGAGGACCTCGCTGACGTCGACGGTCAGCGTCCCGCCCTCGCCGACGAGCGCGCACCGGCCGTGGCGGCGGGTGTGGCGCAGGGCGGTCAGCTGGGCGACGCCGGCGCCGGAGCAGTCGACGGTGACCTCGGCGCCGTCACCCAGGAGATCGTGGAGCTCCTCGTCGGCGCCCTCGAGGGCCACGTCCACGGCACCCAGGTCGCGGGCCAGCGCGCGCCGGTCGGGCGACGGGTCGGTGCCGACGACCCAGGGCGAGCCCATGGCCGACGCGAGCATCCCGGCCGCGAGGCCGACCGGGCCGAGACCGGTGATCAGCACCTGCTCGCCGCCCGCCGGCGCCGCGCGGCACAGTGCCTCGTAGGCCGTCGCGAACCCGCAGGCCACGCACGCCCCGTCGAGGAAGGTCAGGCTGTCGGGCAGCGGGACGAGGTCGCGCTCCTCGGCGAGCAGCAGGTCGGCGTGCCCGCCGTCGCGCTGCCACCCGTAGGCCGCGCGCCGCGGCGAGGTGCAGCTGATCTGGTAGCCGCGGCGGCACTCGTCGCACTGGCCGCAGCCGCTGATGTGGTAGACGACGACGCGGTCGCCGACGCGGATCCGCTCGACCTCGGCGCCCACCGCGACGACCTGCCCGCACGGCTCGTGACCACCGATGACGTCCTGGTAGGCCTCGGGGCCCTCGCCCAGGTGCTCCCGGTAGATCGCCCGCAGGTCGCTGCCGCAGATCGTCGAGGCCCGCATCTGCACGACGACCTGCCCGCGCCCCGGTTCCGGGTCGGGCACCTCGCGCAGGTCGACCCGTCGTCCGCCCGGCAGGTAGACGCCTCGCACCGTGGGCTCACCCCATCTCGACGGCCCACCGGCGCAGCTCGGCGGCCTTGATCTTCGTGCCGTTCGTGCCCGACGTCGTGGGCATGGCGTCGACGACGTGCACCGCCGCCGGCACCTTGAAGCCCGCGAGCGCCTCGCGGCACCAGGCCACCAGATCCTCCCCCGCGGGCGCCCGTCCCGCCGCGCCGACCACGAAGCCGACCGCCGTCGTGGCCCCGTCCGCGCCCTCGACGCCGACGACCTTCGCCGTCGCCACGTCCGGGTGGGCGGCCAGCCGCAGCTCGATCTCGGCCGGGTCGACGAGGAAGCCCCGCAGGCGCAGGGCGTCGCCGCGGCGGCAGACGTAGACGAAGACGCCCTCGTCGACGAGCACGCCGAGGTCGCCGGAGCGGAACCAGCCGTCGGCGGTCCACACGTCCGGAGCGTCGGCGCCCAGGTACGCGTCGACGACGTTGGGCCCGCGGAACTGGATCTCGCCCTCGCGGCCGGGCTCGAGGACGGCGTCGGTGTCCGGGTCGACGACGCGGACGGCGATGTCGGGGTGCACCACGCGCCCGCCGCCGGCCCAGCGCGCGGGCGCGGGCTCGTCGGCGGGCCAGGCGGCGGTCAGGGCGAAGACCTCCGAGGAGCCGTAGACGCCGGTCACCGCCGTCCCGGCCTCGGCGCCCAGCCACGCGGCCAGCTCGTGGCTGCGGCCCTGGAAGTCGGCGACGCCCCACCAGCGCCAGCTCGAGAGGTCCCGGGGGTGCTCACGGTGGGCGTCGCGCAGCCGCAGCACCATGTCGTCCCCGGCGCCGACGTGCGTGACGCGGTGGGCCTCGATGTGACCGAGCACCCGCGCGGCGTCGAAGGTCGGCTCGAGCAGCACCGTCGCGCCGGCGGCGAGCCCGGCCATCACCGCGTTGTAGCCGTACACCCCCGAGAGCGGCAGGGCCCCGAGCACGACGTCGCCCTCGCCGAGCCCGAGCACGGCGGCGTCGGCGACGGCGTGGGCGAGCACCGCGGTGGCGGTGTGGGCGGCGAGCTTGGGCAACCCGGTGGAGCCCGAGGTGGTGAACGCGACCGCGAGCGCGGCCGGGTCGGCGTGCGCCGGCTCCGGGCCGTCGTCGCGGTGCGGGGTCCAGGCGCCGGCGCCGACGTCGCAGGCCTCCGGGTCGGCCTCGGCGCCGGACGGTCCGGTGACGACGGCGACCTCGGGCACGACGCCGGAGTGCTCGACGGCGGCACGGAGACGCTCGAGCAGGTCGAGGCCGTGGAAGCCCCGGGCCAGCGCGACGAGCACCGGACGGGCCCGGCCGAGGACGTGCCCGGCCTCCTCGATCCCGTAGCGGGTGTTGACGCCGACGACGTGCGCGCCGCGGGCGGCCACCGCGAACTGCCAGACGAGCGCGTCGCTCCAGTTCGGCATCCACACCGCGACGGCGTCGCCGGCCGCCACCCCGTGCTCGCGCAGCTCCTCGGCCAGCGCGCGGACGCGTCGCCACAGGTCTGCGCGGCTCACCGGGTGCGTCGTGCCGTCGGGCGTCGTGTCGAGCACGACGGTGGCGCCGGGGTCGCGGCGGGCCAGGCGTCCGAGGAGGTCGGGCAGGTCGGCGGGCCGCTCGCCCGGCGCCGGGAAGGGGCCGACGGGGTGCGGGGTCGCCGTCGCTCGCTCCGTCATGCCGTGACCGCCGTGACCGCTGGGGGCCCGGCGAGCTCGGTGAGCCAGCCGTCGAGGACGGCGTCGAAGTCCGCGATCTCCTCCATCGGGTAGTGGCCGATGCCCTCCAGCACGGTGCAGCGCGCGCCGGGGATGCTGGCCGCGGCCTCGCGCACGCGGGCGACGTCGAGCCAGAGGTCGTCGTCGCCGACGACGATGTGGGCGGGGCAGGTGATCGTCGGCAGCTGCCCCCGCAGGTCGTGGGTCGCCCAGCCCAAGAGGTCGGAGGTGGACACGGCCGGGTCCTCCCGTCGGTGCATGGTCGCGATCAGCTCGGCGCGCTCGCGCGGGACGTCGCTGCCGACGACGGCCAGTGTGCCGAGGTAGGTGCGGTCGGTGCGGCTCGGCGCGGCGACGTCGGCGAGCTCGCGGCGCAGCCCGCGCACCGACGGGCGCCCGCCGGTGTGGGCGTCGGCGGCCATGGCGACGACGGCGGCGAGCCGGTCCGGGGCCCGCACGGCGACGTCGAGCGCGATCTTGCCGCCGATCGAGCAGCCGACGACGGCGGGGCGCTCGAGCCCCAGGCGGGCGATCAGCTGCAGGCACCAGTCCGCGTAGACCCCGAGGTCGGTGACGGGCCCGCCGGGCGCGGGCTCGGAGCGGCCGTGACCGGGCAGGTCGGGAACGATCACCCGGTACCCGCGGGCGGCGAGGGCCGGGGCGACGTGGCGCCACTGGACGCCGCTCTGACCCGCGGTGTGCAGGCAGAGCACGGGCGGCGCGGTCCCGCCGCCGTGCTGCTCGACGAAGGCGAGGCCGCCGGCCAGCGGCAGGTAGTCGGCGCGCATCAGGCGATCTCCCGGGCGGCATCGGCGAGGCGGTGGAGCGCGGAGGTCAGCCGCAGGTACTCGTAGCCGTCGCCGGTGACGGTGAAGCGCCCGGCCATCGCCAGGCGCATGAACGGGTTGTCCGGCGCCTCGACCAGCTCGAGCCAGGTCGCGGCGTCGGCGCCGAGGGTGAACGTGGCGCCGCGCGGCGACCGGCGCGCCACCTCGACGACGCGCCCGCGGTAGATCCGGACGTGCACCTCGTCATCGCCGCTGCGCAGGCCGATCGCGCCGTCCCAGCTGGCGAGCTCGTCGGCGAGGTCGGCCTTGTCGGTGAGCGCCTCGGCCCAGCCGACCGTGCCGAAGGCGCGGCCGACGGGGTCGGGCCCGGCGCTGCGGGCGGCGATCATGGCCGCCGTCGTGCCCTCCTGGACGGTCTCGCGGAGCTGGTTGACCAGGCTCATGGCCCGGGTGACGACGCCGCGGTCGCCCGACGAGGTCCGGCGGGCGCGCACGATCGTCACCTCGAGGGTCAGCTCGTCGCCCACGCGCACCGGGCGCCGGTAGGCCCAGTGGGTGTCGAGGAGACCGAGCACGGCGTCACCGTGGATGTCGAGCCCCTGCAGCAGCCCCATCGCGACGGCGACCCCGAACGGTCCCTGCAGGATCGCGCCGGGTCCCGCGTGCAAGGGGTGGTCGTCGCCGCTGACGCGGGTGAAGTCGGCGAGATCGTCGTCGGTGACGACGCGCGGGGCGCTGGTCCACCGCTCCCCCACGACGAAGTCCTCGAACCAGCGGTCGGCCACCCGCACACCTCCACACGAACGACTGTTCGTGTACCAATCCACCATCTGTCTCGTGACGGCGTCAAGAAGGGCCCTACCCTGGTGACGTGAACGCGCGTTCGACGGTCTCGCTCGTCGGGGACACCGGCCGTGGTCACGAGGCCGCGATCCTCAACGCCGCCCTCGAGGCGTTCGGGGCGAAGGGCTTCCACGGCGCCTCGATGCGCGACGTGGCGCGCGGCGCGGGCACCAGTCTGTCGAACCTCTACAACTACTTCCCGTCGAAGTCGCGCCTGCTCGCCGAGGTGCTCCGGCACGCCAACGACGAGCTCGTGACCCGGCTGCACGTGGCCGTCGACGAGGCCGGCGACGACGCGGTCTCGCGCCTGCGCGAGGTGGTGCGCGCGTACGTGCGGTTCGTGGTCGACCACCAGCTCGCGATGGTCGTGTCCACCAACGAGGTGCGCTACCTCGCCGGCGAGGACCGCGAGCGCCTGGTGGTCGACCGCGACGCGACCCAGGCGGTGTTCGAGGACATCGTCGCCCAGGGCGCGGCGTCCGGGGAGTTCCGCACGCCCCACCCCGCCGACGCCGCCCGCACCGTGCTCTCGGCGCTCGCGGGCGTCGCGCAGTGGTACCGGCCCGACGGGCGGCTCTCCCGCGGCCAGCTCGCCGAGCAGCAGGCGCGCTACGCCCTCGCGCTGCTGGAGAGCCCGCTCGCGCACTGAGGCTTGTGGTCGGCGCCGCCGCGCTCGTACGGTACGAACGATCGTTCGTGTACCGGAGAGGGCCGACGCCGTGACCCACCCACAGCCCGCAGCAGCGCCCCGGATGGGGCGTCTCGCGACGGCCGCCGTCTTCGCGACCACCCTGGAGTGGTTCGACTTCCTGATCTACGCCACCGCGGCGGCCCTGGTGCTCGGGCCCCAGTTCTTCCCGTCGTCGAACCCGGTCGCCGGCACGCTGGCGTCGTTCGCGACGTTCGCGGTCGGCTTCGTCGCCCGGCCCCTCGGCGGCATCATCGCCGGGCACGCCGGCGACAGGTACGGCC
Source organism: Actinomycetospora aeridis (assembly GCF_037400275.1). NCBI lineage: Bacteria > Bacillati > Actinomycetota > Actinomycetes > Pseudonocardiales > Pseudonocardiaceae > Actinomycetospora > Actinomycetospora aeridis. The sequence goes on from NZ_JBBEGL010000010.1 coordinate 80,790, forward strand.
GCAAGCCCCCGCTCGTGGCGGCGATGCTGGTCATGGGCGTCGCGACGTTCGCGATCGGCGTGCTGCCGAACTACGCCGTGATCGGCGTCTGGGCGCCGGTGCTGCTCGTCCTCGCCCGCCTGGTCCAGGGCCTCGGTGTCGGCGCGCAGTGGGGCGGGGCGGCGCTGCTGCTCACCGAGCACGCGCCGGTCGAGCGCCGCGGGTTCTACGGCAGCCTCGTGCAGACCGGCGCCGTGCTCGGGGCCGTCGCCGGCAACCTGTTCTTCCTGGTCCTCACCGCGACGCTCACCGACGAGCAGTTCACGAGCTGGGGCTGGCGCGTCCCCTTCCTGTCCGGGCTGGTGCTCGTGCTGATCGGGCTCTACGTGCAGCTCAAGATCGAGGACACCCCGGTGTTCAGGACGCTGAAGGAGCGCTCGGCCGAGGCGAAGCGCGAGGCCGGCCTGCGCAAGGCCCCGCTGGTGGAGGCCGTGCGGGTCTACTGGAAGGAGATCCTCCAGGCGACCGGCGCGTTCTTCGTCGTCAACGCGACCTTCTACATCCTGATCTCGGGCGTGCTCGACTACGCCACCAAGACCGTCGGGATGTCGCGCACGTCGATCCTGCTGTGCGTCATGGGCGCCGGGCTCACCCAGGTGATCACCATGCCGTTCTTCGGGGCGCTCACCGACCGGATGGGCTCCCGCAAGAAGCTCTACCTCGCCGGCTCGGTCGGCATGGCGATCTGGGCGTTCCCGCTGTTCTGGCTCATCGACACCGGCTCGGTGCCGCTGGTCTTCCTCGCCCTGCTGGTCGGCTTCACGATTCACGCCACGATGTACGGGCCGCAGGCGACGCTGTACGCCGAGATGTTCCCCGCCGACGTCCGCTACTCCGGGGCGTCGCTGGGCTACCAGTTCGCGTCGGTGTTCGCGGGCGGCCTCGCGCCGTTCGTCATGACCGCGCTGCTCGCGGCGACCGGTGCGTCCTGGTCGGTGTCGCTCTACATCATCGGCACCGCGGCGCTGACCTTCCTCGCCGTGATCACGATCCGCGAGCGCTTCCGCCGCGACCTCTACGCGACCTCGCAGGACGAGGAGGCGGCGAGTCGTGGCGCGGAGTCGGTGCGCGCCGGCACCCCTCGGTAGCAGCGAACGCGCTGTTCGTTGCTTCTATGCGCGCGAAGTCCCCGTTCGCGTCGGCGGCTCGCCCGTCCCGATGGGCACGTGCGTTCGAGGAGCCCGTGCATTCGAGGAGCCCGTGCGCTCGAGGAACCCGTGCGTTCCGAACGAAGGTGCCCTTCGCTCGGATAGATGAGCGAAGGGCGCCCCTGGCCGGAACGGGGTGGGTGACCCCGGTGCCCCACCGCGCCGCGAGAGGCACGTTGCGCATGATCATCAGGCGTCGCGGCCTGCGGAACGTGCCTCTCGCCCCGGCAGGCGCGCCACGGCCGTGGAGCGAGGGACTCCCTCGCTGCCTGGCACGCAGTCAGGGAGTCCCTCGCTCCCACCACCACGAGCACCCCGGACACGACGAAGGGCCGCACCCCGGTGGGGTGCGGCCCTTCGTGTGCAGCGAGAAGGCGCGGACTAGAAGTCCATGCCGCCCATGCCGCCGGTCGGGTCAGCAGCAGCGCCGCCGCCCTTCTCCGGCTTGTCCGCGACCACGGCCTCCGTGGTCAGGAACAGCGCGGCGATCGACGCGGCGTTCTGCAGCGCCGAGCGGGTGACCTTGGCGGGGTCGATGATGCCCGCGGCGATCAGGTCCTTGTACTCGCCGGTGGCGGCGTCGAGGCCCTCACCGGTGTTGAGCCCACGGACCTTCTCGGCCACGACGCCGGGCTCGTGGCCGGCGTTGTGGGCGATCTGCTTCAGCGGCGCCTCGAGCGCGGTGCGCACGATGTTGGCGCCGGTGGCCTCGTCCCCGTCGAGCCCGAGGCCCGAGAAGACGTCGCCGACCGAGGCCTGCAGCAGGGCGACGCCGCCGCCGGCGACGATGCCCTCCTCGACCGCGGCCTTGGCGTTGCGGACCGCGTCCTCGATGCGGTGCTTGCGCTCCTTGAGCTCGACCTCGGTGGCGGCACCGGCGCGGATCACCGCGACGCCGCCGGCCAGCTTGGCGAGACGCTCCTGGAGCTTCTCGCGGTCGTAGTCGGAGTCGCTGCGCTCGATCTCGGAGCGGATCTGCTGCACGCGGCCCTGGATCTGGTCGGCGGCGCCGGCGCCGTCGACGATCGTGGTCTCGTCCTTGGAGACGGTGACCTTGCGGGCGCGGCCCAGCAGGCTCAGGTCGGCGGTCTCGAGCTTGAGGCCGACCTCCTCCGAGATGACCTCGCCACCGGTGAGGATGGCCATGTCGGCCAGCATCGCCTTGCGGCGGTCACCGAAGCCGGGGGCCTTGACGGCGACCGACTTGAAGGTGCCACGGATCTTGTTGACGACCAGGGTGGCCAGGGCCTCGCCCTCGACGTCCTCCGAGATGATCGCCAGCGGCTTGCCGGACTGCATGACCTTCTCCAGCAGCGGGAGGAGGTCCTTCACCGACGAGATCTTGGAGGACATGAGCAGGATGTAGGGGTCGTCGAGCTCCGCCTCCATCCGGTCCTGGTCGGTGACGAAGTAGGGCGAGATGTAGCCCTTGTCGAAGCGCATGCCCTCGGTGAGCTCGAGCTCGAGCCCGAAGGTCTGCGACTCCTCGACGGTGATGACGCCTTCCTTGCCGACCTTGTCCATCGCCTCGGCGATGAGCTCGCCGATCTGGGCGTCGCCGGCGGAGATCGACGCGGTGGCGGCGATCTGCTCCTTGGTCTCGACCTCCTTGGCCGACTTCAGGAGCTGCTGCGAGACGGCCTCGGTGGCCTTCTCGATGCCCTTCTTCAGCGACATCGGGTTGGCACCGGCGGCCACGTTGCGCAGACCCTCGCGGACGAGGGCCTGGGCGAGGACGGTCGCGGTGGTCGTGCCGTCACCGGCGACGTCGTCGGTCTTCTTCGCGACCTCCTTGACGAGCTCGGCGCCGATCTTCTCCCAGGCGTCCTCGAGCTCGATCTCCTTCGCGATCGAGACGCCGTCGTTGGTGATGGTGGGGGCGCCCCACTTCTTCTCCAGGACGACGTTGCGGCCGCGGGGGCCGAGGGTCACCTTGACGGCGTCCGCGAGGCTGTTCATGCCCCGCTCGAGGCCGCGACGGGCCTCCTCGTCGAACGCGATCATCTTGGCCATGCGGGTGGTCCTCCGATGAGAGACACGTAACTCGGTCAGGCGCGGTGCCCGCGACGGACGACCGGCTCCGTTCCGCCGGCCTCACCGTCCCGACCTGGCACTCGACGATACCGAGTGCCAAACCCATGCTGGCACTCGGGTCGGGCGAGTGCAACCGAACCGCCCGGGGTGTCGCCCCCCGCCGGAGCAGGGCCGGTGCCCTACAGGAGCAGCAGCACCACGAGCACGACGAGCACCACGACGACCGCCCCGACGACGATCGGCACCAGGGGGCGCGGGCCGCCAGCGGCGCGCGCGAACGAGCCGTCACGGTCGGGGGGCATCGGGTCACGCAGACGCATCGGCGGCGCGACCGACGAGCGGGTGATCGGACCGGGCGGGCCGCCGGGCGCCCCGGGTGCGGCGAACGGTCCCGAGGGCCTGGGGCCGGGCGCCGGGAAGGGACCCGACGGCGTCGCGCCGGGGGCGGGGAACGGCCCCGACGCCGGTCCCTGCGGCGGCCGCCCGGGCGGGCTCGGCGGGCCGCCGCGGGGTGGCGTGGGCGGGGCGGGCGGTGGGCCCGTCCGCCCGGCAGGCCGGGCGGTGGTGTCCCGCGGCGGCCGCACGCCGTTCGACGACGCACTGCTCGCCGCCGCACCGGTCGTCGAGGCACCCGCCGACGACCCGCTGTCCGGCGACGCCTCGACGGGGACGGCGTCCGACGGCCGATCCGCCGGTCCACCGGCACGGTCCGGCGCGGCCGGGGTGTCGGCGGCCAGGTTGTCGGCGGCCGCGGACGTCGACGGCGTGGGAACGGGCGGGACCGGCGGCACCGGCGGGACCGGACGCCCCGGCGGCGGGCCGGCATGCCGGGGCGGGGGGCGACGGGCGGGCGGGGGCCCGACGAGCGGGGCCGGCCCGGGGCCGGTGAGCGCGCCCCGGGCCGCCTCGACGACGGCGCTCGCCGTCTCGTGCCGACGGGGCCGGTCCGGATCCATCCCGCGCCGCACGACGTCGTCGATCCGCGGGTCGAGCCCGACGAGGTCGGCGACCGAGGGCACGTCGCCCGCGAGGTGTCCGTCGATCACCTCGGTGACCGACCCGAGGTAGGGCGCGCGCCCCGTCAGCGCGGTGAACAGCACGCAGGTCAGGGAGTAGACGTCGGTGCGGGCGTCGACGGGTTCGCCGCGCAGGTGCTCGGGCGCGGCGTAGGTCGGGGAGCCCAGGAAGTCGCCGCCGGAGGTGCGGTGGCCGGTGGCGCCGCGGCGGGTGAGCCCGAAGTCGGCGAGGTAGACGTGCTCGCCGGCCGACTCGCGCGTCGTGACCAGCACGTTCGCGGGCTTCACGTCCAGGTGGACGAGCCCGCGGGCGTGCACGGCGTCCAGCGCGTCGGCGACCTGCCCGAGCAGGCGCAGCGTGCGCGCGACGGTGAGCGGCCGGTTGTCGATGACGCTCGCGAGGTCCGGGCCCTCGACGTGGCGCATGGCGATGTAGAGGTGGCCGTCGGTCTCGTCGAAGTCGTAGAGCGGGACGACGTGCGCGTGGTCGACCGCCGAGGTGTTGCGGGCCTCGTCGACGAAGCGCTCGCGGAACTCGCGGTCCGCGGCCAGCGCCTCGTCGATCACCTTGAGCGCGACCCGGCGCCCCAGCCGGGTGTCGGTGGCCCGGTAGAGCACGCTCATGCCGCCGCGGCCGATGACCCCGTCCACGCGGAAGTGACCGAGCCGCTGCCCGGTCAGGTCCTGCGCGTTCCGGCCCGCCACGCGGAAACCCTAACGCCGCGGGCCCGCCGATCCGGGTCGGTTCGCGACACGGCCGCCGGCAGCACGCCACGGGCCCGGTGCGCGGCACGGCACGGCGGGCGGCACGATGCCCGCCGTGACGGGACACGGGCACGACCACGGCGACCCGGCGGCGATGCGGCCGGTCGCCGAGCACGCCGCCGCCGTCGCGGCCCTGCTCGGCCCGACGGCCGCGGAGACCGCGACGCTGGCCGACGCCCGCGGGCGGGTCCTCGCCGAGGACCTCGTCGCGCCGCACCCGCTGCCGCCGTTCGCGAACTCCGCCATGGACGGCTACGCGGTGCGCAGCGCGGACCTCGCCGCGACGCCCGTCGCCCTGCCGGTCGCCGCCGACGTCCCGGCCGGGCGCACCGACGGCCCGCCCCTGGCGCCCGGCACCGCCCACCGGATCATGACCGGCGCCGCGCTGCCCGAGGGCGCCGACGCCGTCGTGCAGGTGGAGTGGACCGACGGCGGCACCGAGCAGGTGCGCGTCGAGCAGGCCGTGGACGCCGGGCAGAACGTGCGCGGGGCCGGCGAGGACGTCACCGCCGGGCAGGTCGTGCTGACCGCCGGCACCCTGCTCGGACCGGCGCAGATCGGGCTGGCCGCGGCGATCGGGGCCGGCACGCTGCGGGTCCGCCGGCGGCCGCGGGTGCTCGTGCTCTCGACGGGCTCCGAACTGGTCGCACCGGGCGAACCCCTGCGCCACGGGCAGATCCACGAGTCGAACGGCCCCATGCTCGCGGCCGCGGTCGACGAGGCGGGCGGGCGCGGCGAGCTGCTGCGCTTCGTCCCCGACGACGTCGAGCAGTTCACCCGCACCCTCGACGACGCCCTCGCCGCCCGCGCCGACGACCCGGTCGACCTCGTCCTCACCTCCGGCGGGGTCAGTGCCGGGGCGTACGAGGTGGTCAAGGACGCGTTCACGGGCCGCGGCGTCACGTTCTCGAAGGTCGCGATGCAGCCGGGCATGCCGCAGGGCGCCGGGCACCACCGCGGGCCCACCGGCGAGGTGGCGGTGGTGACGCTGCCCGGCAACCCGGTGAGCTCGCTGGTCTCGTTCGAGGTGTTCGTCCGCCCGGTCCTGCGGGCCGCGTTCGGGCACCCGCAGCCCGAGCGGCCCCGCGTGCGGGCCCGTCTCGCCGAGGCGCTGAGCTCGCCGGCGGGCCGCCAGCAGTTCCGGCGGGGTCGGATCGACGCCGTCGCCGGCACGGTGGCGCCCGTCGGCGCCGCCGGGTCGCACCTGCTCGCGGCACTGGCCCACGCCGACTGCCTGTTCGTGGTGGACGCGCAGGTCACGCGGGTCGAGGCCGGCGAGTCCGTCGAGGTCTGGCTCCTGGACGGGTGATGCCGGTGGGGCTCGAGGGGCGCTCGATGGAGCCCCTCGTACCCCGGTCGAGCGTCCCGTCGAGCGGTCCCGTTGGACCGTTGGGGCGACTCGGACTTCCGCAGTCGCGCGACATCGGGCACCATGTGTGACAGGTGTCATGGACCGCCGCACGTGTGTCCAGGTGCCGATCCGGATGAGGACCAACCGCTTGTCGCTGGGGAGCGGACGAGCGGTTCCCGGCCGGGGTCGCCGACTCGGGGGTTGGCGGCCCCGGCCCCATCCGGGCCTTCCCACCTCGTCCCGTCGCACGCTCGGCCCGATAGGTTTCTCCTCGCGCGCCGTCGAGGAGAGGGATCCGTGCCGACGATGGTCATGTCCGACCAGTCCCCCGCCCAGCACGCCGACCGTCCGGCGGTACCCGCCGGTCCCGGCGGCACCGTGCGTCACGCCCTCGCGCTCGTCCGCGACACGATCCCCCCGCTGCACCCCGGCGGCGCCCCCGTGATCGGCGCGGTGGCCGCCGCGGCGTTCGGCGTGCGGGCCCTGCGCGGGCGCGGGACGTTCGGCGCCCTCGCGCTGACCGCCGGGGTCGCCGCGTTCTTCCGCTCGCCGCACCGCACCACGCCGCGGCGCGAGGGCATCGCCGTGGCCCCCGCGGACGGCACCGTGAGCCTCGTCGACACCGCCGAGCCGCCCGAGGACCTCGTCGCCCGCGGCCTGCCGCCGGGGCCCCGCCCGCGGGTCAGCGTCTTCCTCTCGGTGTACGACGTGCACGTCCAGCGGATCCCGGTCGACGGCCAGGTCCAGGCCGTCGAGCACAAGCCGGGCAGCTACCTCTCGGCCGACCTCCCCGCGGCGAGCGACACCAACGCCCGGACGGCGACGTGGGTGCGCAGTACCGACGGACAGGACCTCGCCGTCCTGCAGATCGCCGGGCTCGTCGCGCGCCGGATCGTCTGCGACGCCGCGCCGGGCGACGAGGTGCGCGCCGGCGACGTCTACGGCCTGATCCGCTTCGGCTCCCGGGTCGACCTCCTGCTGCCGCCGGGCAGCACGGTGCGCGTCGAGCCCGGCCAGCGCGCCGTGGGCGGGGAGACGGTGCTGGCGGACCTGCCGGCGCCGGACACGCGATGACCCCCGAGACGGTCGAGGGGCGTCGCGGTGTCCGGCTGCTGCCGAACGCCGTCACCGTCCTCGCGCTGTGCTCGGGGCTCTCCGGGGTGCAGTTCATGCTCGCGGACAACCGCGTCGCCGCCCTGGCGTGCATCGCGCTCGCGGCCGTCTTCGACGCGCTCGACGGGCGCCTGGCGCGCCTGCTCGACGCGACCAGCCGCATGGGGGCCGAGCTCGACTCGCTGTCGGACTGCGTGTCCTTCGGCGTCTCGCCCGCCCTGATCCTGTTCCTCTGGTCGCTGCACGACATCCGCATCGGCTGGGTGGTCGCGCTGGTGCTCGTGGTGTCGGCCGCGCTGCGCCTCGCCCGCTTCAACACGCTCTCCGACGACGAGGAGGCGCCGCCCTACGCGGGCGAGTTCTTCGTCGGCGTGCCCTCCCCCGCCGGGGCGCTGGTGGCCCTCGCCCCCATGGCCCTCGAGATCCAGATCGGGCCGGGGTGGTGGTCGCACCCGATCGCGATCGCCGTGTGGACCGTGATGGTCGGGACCCTGATGATCAGCCGGGTGCCGACCGCCTCGCTCAAGAGCGTCCGGGTGCCGCCGTCGCTCGTCGCGCCGCTGCTCGTCGCCGTCGCGTTCGCGGCCGCCGCGCTCGTGACGTTCCCGTTCGTCGTCTACGTCGTGGCCGTGGCGTTCTACCTGCTGCACATCCCCTACGCGGTCAACCGCTACCGCTGGCTCGGCCGCCACCCCGAGGTGTGGCACGTGCCCCCGCGCCAGCGCCGCGCCGTCCGCCGCGCCCACCGCCGCCTCGGCCTCGCGCCGCCGCGGCGCAACCTGCGCCGGCGGGTCGCCGGCGCGGCGGCCCGGGCCGGGAGCGCTGCGCGCAACATCGGCCGCGACCGGCGCGACGTCGGCCTGCCCGAACGCGATCCGTGGTCGCCCTCGGGCCCCCTGGACCGGTCGCCGGGGCGGCCCGTCGAGCGTCCCGCCCGCGCCGCGGACCGTGAGGCGGCGGGCGACCGGCGGCCCCGGCCCCGGGGGTCCCGACGTCTGGGGCTGCGCCGGAACCGGGACGAGCGCCGATGAGCGCAGCGGTCGGCCTCGACCTCTTCGCCCGGTTGGGTACGTCGGCGGGTGACTCGCGCCGCGGGGTCGTGCGCCTCCACCCCGAGGTGATCATGGCCCTCGGCCTCGAGGCGTGGGACGCGGTCCGGGTCACGGGCGTGCGCGCCACCGCCGCACTAGTCGCCCCCGCGCCCGCCCTCACGGGGAGCTCCACCGCCATCCTCGACGAGACCACGATGATCAATGCCGGTCTCGTCGACGGCGCCACGGTGCGCGTGAACGCCACATCCGTCGCCGCCGCCCGCCAGGTCGAGCTCTCCGGCTCGCGTTTGGCCGTCGGCGCGCTCCCGGCGGAGACGCTGCGCCTCGCGCTGATCGGCAAGGTCCTGCTGACCGGCGACACGCTCTCGCTGCTTCCCCAGGACCTCGCGCCCGTCCCGGGGGCAGATGCGGTCAGAGCGCGGCAGGGCCTCGCAGCTGCGCTGGGCGGCACCTGGACGACCGAGACCGTCACCGTCACGGCTGCCGACCCACCGGCCGGCGCTGACCCCGCCTCGGCGTTGATGGTCACTTCGACGACGATCGTGCGCTGGCGGAATGGGACGAGCACGGGGACAGGAGCTGCACCGGATGCCTCGGCGCGGCCCGGCTCCCGCGAGACGTCATCAGCCACGGCGGCGTCGGGCTCCGGGGCGGCATCCGGTGGGCTCTCGGTTGCGGCGTCCGAGGCCCCGGCCGCGCCGGCCCCGGTCGCCGAGATGCCGGCCGAGCCCGCCGTCGCCGTCGCCGACCTCGTCGGTCAGGCCGAGCCCGCCCGGCGCCTCGGTGAGTGGTTCGACCTCGTGTTCCAGCGCCCGGAGCTTCTCGAGCGCCTCGGCGCCGCGCCTCGGCTCGGGGTGCTGGTCAGCGGGCCCGAGGGCGCCGGCAAGACCACCCTCGTGCGGTCGGTCGCCGCCGACGAGCAGGCACGGGTCGTCCGCCTCGACGCGCCGGCCGTCGCGGCGATCGAGGCCGGCGCGGCCGCGGCACGGGTGCGGGAGGCCGTCGACGACGCGACGGCGAGCGCCCCGACGGTGCTGCTGGTGACTGACGCTGAGGCGTTGCTGCCCGCCGCCGACCCGCCGCCGCTCTCGACGCTCGTGCTCGAGGCCCTGCGCCGCGCCGCCGGGACGCCGGGCACGGCGCTGGTCGTCACCTCGTCGCGGGCGGAGGCGCTGGACCCGCGCCTGCGCGGCGCCGACCTCGTCGACCGCGAGCTGACCCTGCCCGCCCCGAGCGACCGCGACCGCGCCGAGCTGCTCCGGGTGCTGCTGCGCGGGGTGCCGCTGGCCAAGGACGTCGACCTGGCCTCGGTCGGCGCGCGGACCCCGGGCTTCGTCGCCGGCGACCTCGTCGCGCTGCGGCGGGAGGCCGCGGTGCGCGCGGCGCTGCGGGTCGGGAGGGCCGACGAGGACCCGACGCTGCAGACCGAGGACCTGCTCGGCGCGGTCTCGTCGGTGCGCCCGGCGTCGCTGTCGTCGGGGTCGCAGACGCTGTCGTCGGGCGGGCTGACACTCGACCGGGTCGGCGACATGGTCGAGACCAAGCAGGCGCTGACCGAAACGATCCTCTGGCCGCTGCGCTATCCCGACTCGTTCGCGCGGCTCGGGGTCTCACCCCCGCGGGGCGTGCTGCTCTACGGGCCGCCCGGGTGCGGGAAGACGTTCCTCGTGCGGGCGCTGGCCGGCACGGGGTCGCTGAATGTGTTCGTGGTCAAGGGCGCGGAGGTGCTCGACAAGTTCGTCGGCGAGTCCGAACGGGCCGTGCGCACGCTCTTCCGGCGCGCTGCCGCCGCGGCACCGGCGCTGGTCTTCCTGGACGAGATCGACGCGCTGGCCCCGCGCCGGGGCGGCTCGACCGACGCCGGGGTCTCCGACCGGGTCGTCGCCGCCCTGCTCACCGAGCTCGACGGCGCCGAGCCCCTGCGCGATGTGGTGGTGCTCGGCGCCACCAACCGCCCCGAGCTCATCGACCCCGCCCTGCTCCGGCCCGGTCGTCTCGAGCGTCGGGTATATGTGCCGCCGCCCGACGCCGCTGCGCGGGCCGACATCCTGCGCGCGTCTGCCCGGGACACCCCGCTCGCCGACGACGTCGACCTCGACGCGCTCGCCGAGGACCTCGACCGCTACTCCGCCGCCGACTGCGCCGCGCTCGTCCGCGAGGCGGCGCTGACGGCGATGCGGACGTCGCTGGAGTCGACCGAGGTGTCGGCGGACGACCTGGCTACGGCGCGCGAGGCCGTCAAGCCTTCACTGGACCCGCGCCAGCTCGCCGAGCTCGAGGCCTACGCCGGCGAAAACTAGGGATAGCGCCCGGGACCAGAGGTCGAGGCGCCGTCACGCCAGCGCACTGTGGTCGTCGGTGCGACGACGAGCGCAGAAAAGGGATCGGCATCGGGAGGTGCCTGAGCGGCAGTCACGGTAACGAGCTCGGTGGTCCAGGTCCCGCCCAGTGCAGCAGCAAGCTCGCGGCGCGCGCCAGCCGCATCGGCTCCCGGGACGGGTGCGACGTCCTGGGGGAGCAGCGAGAGCGTATCTCCGGGCAGCAGAACCTTGCCGATCAGAGCGGCGCGGAGAGTCTCTGGTGGAAGCGCCTTGACCGCCAAGCGGGAGCCTGCGAGCTCAACCGAGCGTGCGGCAACTACGGGCGCAGCGGAGATCCCAACCGTCGACCCGTCGACGACCCCTGCGTTGACCATGGCCGTCTCGTCCAGGATGGCCGTTCCTGGTGCCGACGGTTGCGGTGCCGGGCCTACCAACGCAACCGTCGACCGAGCGCCTGTCACCCGGATCGCGTCCCAATACTCGAGCCCGAGAGCACCGATGACCTCGGGGTGCAGGCGCGCGACACCGCGACGCGCGTCCACGACCGACGTCCCGAGACGCGCCAGGAGGTCGATACCGACAGGCGGGACTGCCGCCCGGGATACGCCGCGAGCGTCCTGGTCGCTGGCGGCCGGGCGGGCCTGTGGTGCGTCTTCCTCGAGCGGCGAGGATGACGTATCGGCATCGACGGCCGAGGTTGTCAGTGGGGCGAGAAACGTATCGGCCAGGCGTTCCATGGCCGCATCGAAGTAACCCGGAGGGAACTCGACGCCGTTCATATGCGCCAACCCGGCGATGCCCGAGGGCAGCGGTCCGTTGATGTCGAAGCGGAAACCTAACTCCATCGCCGGCACCACGTTGCGGCCGACTGAGAAAGCGTGAGCGATCTCCAGCTGCATCCAGTCGGACTCTGAACGCGCGGCGTCGAACACTGTGGCGGGTTGGAGGACGACGACGACGTGCGCTCGATCGTCGATCTCTCGCAGTACCCGTTCTCGGAAGTTACCTCGGCCGAGATGAGCGACGTCCACGAAGACGTCGTATCCGCGACCCTCGAGTGTGTTCCGGATGAGGAGCGCGAGAGGCCATGACGTCGCACGACGGTAGGAGATGAACACCCCACGAGGATTCGGCTCCACGCCCATCGCGCCCCCACGCCACTACCCGTGCGCCCCGCAGCCGCGGGCGACAGCCAGGACGATATCGAGTCGGTCCCGTGACTCGCCCCCTGACCAAACGACGGAGAGCGCTACCGCCCGTCCTGGCCCCAGTTGTTCGTCGCGATGACGATGATGCCGGGCGAGGCGTTCTGGATGCCCGGGAAGCGGGGCATGACGCGCAGGCCGAACTCGTTGCCGATCGCGTCGGCGGCGCCCTGCTCGCCGGTGCCCGGCTCGAAGTAGACGGTGCTCTGGGGGATCACGCCGCTCGGGTAGTTGCCCACCTCGACGACGTTCCAGCCCTCGGAGCGCATCTCGGCGGCCGCGCGGTCGGCGAGCCCCTGGATCGTCGAGTTGTTGAAGACCCGCACCGGGGTCGCGGTGTTCACGCCACCGCCACCGCCACCCGAGCCGCCGCCCGAGCCACCGGCGCCGACGCCGGCACCACCCGCGCCACCGCCGCCGGGCACGATCGGCGCGCCCACCGCGGGGCCGCCGCCGGGAGCGCCACCGACACCGGGAGCGCCACCGACGCCCGGCGCGCCACCGACACCGGGAGCACCGCCGACGCCCGGGACACCACCGACGCCGGGCTGACCGGGCTGCCCCGGCTGTCCGGGCTGACCTGTCCCGCCCGGTACGCCCGCCTGGTTCGGACCGGCGGGCGGCTGCTCGCCGGGAGGGACGTTGCCGGTCGCCCCGGGGAGCGGCGCCGCCGGGCTCGCGGGCGCGGCCGTTGGGCTCGAGGGCCCCTCACCCCCGAGAGCGAGCAGGCCGACCACGGCGGCGACACCGGCGATGGCGAGCAGGACGATGCCCGCGATACGCATGCGCGAGGCGTCGGCGGACCCGGGCCCAGTCATCTCCTGCTCCCCTCAGCGGACCGTCGTCCGCTTCCCTGCTCGCTCGGCGGAATGCCGCGTCAGGGAGTCAGGAGACCATCAACGGGGCTCCACACCGAGGCGACGCGCCGCACGGGCCCGCTGCCGGCTCTGTCGCAGGCGCCTCAGGCGTTTCACGAGCATCGGGTCGGCCGCGAGGGCCTCGGGACGATCGACCAGTGCGTTGAGCACCTGGTAGTACCGCGTGGCGGACATGTCGAAGAGCTCGCGGATCGCCTGCTCCTTGGCGCCCGCGTACTTCCACCACTGACGCTCGAACGCGAGGATCTCGCGGTCGCGACGGTCGAGCCCGTCCGACGGCTCGTCCTGCGGGGGATGCACCCGGACCGCGTCCGCCACGCTTCTCGCCTCCTGCCCACCACGGCGTCCCGCTGAGCTCGAATGACACGCCTGTCATTCGGGCTCCTCCATTCAATCACGGCGCCCCGACACCGCGGGGCTCCACGCGTGGGAAGGCGGCGAGCGGCGGGCACTACGGTGCCCGCCGTGACCGTTCGGCCCGTCGTCATCGTCGGTGACCCCGTGCTCCACCGGCCGACCCGGCCCGTGAGGCCCGAGGAGTACGGCGGGGACGCGCTGCGAGCCCTCGTCGACGACCTCTACGAGACGATGGACGCCGCCAACGGCGTCGGCCTCGCCGCCAACCAGATCGGCGACGACCGCCGCGTCTTCGTCTTCGACTGCCCGGACCCCGAGCAGGACGGCGAGCGCCGGCGGGGCGTCGTCGTGAACCCCGTCCTGTCCGCCGACCCGCCGCCCGGGACGATGCCCGACCCCGACGACGACGAGGAGGGCTGCCTCTCGGTGCCGGGCGAGGCCTTCCCGACGGGGCGCGCCGAGTGGGCCGAGGTGCGCGGCGTCGACGTCGAGGGCACGGAGGTCGTCGTCACCGGGACCGGCTACCTCGCCCGCTGCCTGCAGCACGAGACCGACCACCTCGACGGCTACCTCTACCTCGACCGCCTCGTCGGTAGGCACCGCCGCGCCGCCACGCGCGCCGTGCGCGACCACGGCTGGGGCGTGCCGGGGCACTCGTGGATGCCGGGCGTCGACCCGGACCCCTTCGGGCACTGAGACGGCCCGAGCCGCCCTCGATCAACGCGGACTTCGCGCGCCTAGAAGCAGCGAACAGCACGTTCGCTGCAACGACCGCTGCCACGTCCGCCGACAGCGGACACGCCGACCCGGACGCCTGCAACGGTGTAAGCACGAGAGGTATGGACGAGCTCGACGCCTACTCCCGCACCGTGAGCACCGTCGCGGCCGCGGTGGGGCCCTCGGTCGCGGCGGTGCAGGCCGGCCGGGGCAGCGGGTCGGCGGTGGTCGTCGAGGGTGGTGCCGGCGGCGGCGTCCTGGTGACCAACGCCCACGTCGTCGGCGGGCACCGCGACGGCACGGTGGCGTACGCCGACGGCACGGAGGGCCGGGTCACCGTCCGCGGCACCGACCCGCTCTCCGACCTCGCCGTCCTCACGACCCGCGACCCCACCCCGCCGGCGATCGAGCTGGGCGACGCGGCCGGGCTGGTCGTCGGACAGCTCGTGGTGGCGGTCGGCAACCCGCTGGGGCTCGCCGGTTCGGTCACCGCGGGCGTGGTGAGCGGCCTCGGGCGGGCGCTGCCGGTGCGCAGCGGGCGGGCGAGCCGGGTCGTCGAGGACGTCATCCAGACCGACGCCGCGCTCAACCCCGGCAACTCCGGCGGGGCGCTCGCGGACGCGTCGGGACGCGTGGTCGGGATCAACACCGCCGTCGCGGGCGTCGGGCTCGGCCTGGCCGTGCCGATCACGGCGACGACGCGGCGCATCCTCGACTCGCTGCGCGCCGACGGGCGCGTGCGGCGCGGCTACCTCGGGCTCGTCGGGGCGCCGGCCCCGCTGCCGGCCGCCGTGGCGACGAGGCTCGGCCGCGCGCAGGGGCTGCGGGTGGCCGAGGTCGTGCCCGGCAGCCCGGCCGCGCGGGCCGGCCTGCACGCCGGGGACCTCGTGGTCTCGGCCGACCGCGAGCCGGTCAGCGACGCCCAGGGGCTGCAGCGCCGGCTGTTCGCGACGTCGATCGGGCGGACGATGCCGGTGACGGTGCTGCGCGGCGACGCCATGGTCGACGTCCTCGCCGTGCCGTCCGAGCTGACGGACCACTGAGACCTCGCTCACCGGGCCGGGTGACGCTGCCGACCGCCGGAGGAACGACCTACCCTCGGCCGATGGGGGTACGCGAGCCTGCGGATGCGGGATGACCGTCGAGATCGGGGTCCTGGGCCCGCTGCACGCCGCCGTCGACGGCACGCCGGTGGAGCTGGGCGGGCCGGCCCGGCGCGCGGTGCTCGCCCGGCTGGCCGTGGCGGGCGGGGAGGTCGTCCCCGCCGACCGGCTCGTCGACGACCTCGCGGGCGGCCGACCGGGCCCGAACGCCCAGGCGTCGCTGCAGGTGCACATCTCGCACCTGCGCCGCGTCCTGGAACCCCGGCGTGCCCCACGCGCCCCGTCGCAGGTGCTGGTCACCGCCGCGCCCGGTTACGCGCTACGCCTGGCGCAGCCCGATCTCGTCGACGCGCGGCGCCTGGCCGCCCTCGTCGACCGCGCCCGCGGCGAGGGACCGGCCCGGGCCGCCGACCTGCTGCGGGAGGCCCTCGACGTCCCGCGCGGCCCGGCCTACGCCGAGTTCGCCGACGAGCCCTGGGCGCACGCCGAGGCAGCCCGGCTCGACGAGCTGGTCCTCTCCGCCCGCGAACGCCTCGCCGCCGCGGAGCTCGCCCTGGGCCGGCACGCCGACGTCGTCCCGCTGCTCGACGGCCACGTCCACGCCCACCCCCTGCGCGAGGAGGGCGTCCGGCTGCTCGCGACCGCGCTGCACCGGGGCGGGCGCTCCCCCGAGGCCCTCGAGCTCCTGCGCCGCACCCGTGACCACCTGCGCGAGGAGCTCGGCCTCGACCCCGGCCCGGCCCTCGCGCGGCTGGAGACGACGGTGCTCGCGGCCCCGGCGCCGTCCCGCGAGGTCGTGCCCGAGCCCCTCGGCCGCGACGACGAGCTCGCCCGCTGCGACGCCGCGGCGGCGCGCGTCGCGGCCGGCGCGGTGGAGCTGGTGCTCGTCGCCGGCGAGGCGGGCTCGGGCAAGACGACCCTCGTCGACGCCGTCGCCACCCGCCGCGCCCGGGCGGGCTGGGCCGTCGCCCGCGGACGCTGTCCCGAGGTCGACGGCGCCCCGTCGGCCTGGCCGTGGACGGAGGTGCTGCGGGACCTGGGTGTCGGTGACACCGACGACACCGCCACCCCGTTCGTCCGCGGTCGCGCCGTGCTCGACGCCCTCGGGAGCCGCACCCCGGTCCTGGTCACCCTCGACGACCTGCACCGCGCCGACGACGAGACCCTGCGCCTGCTGCGCATGGTCGCGACCGAGGCGGGGTCGGGGCTGCTCGTCGTCGGCACCCACCGCACCGAGGAGGACACCGCCGCCCTGGACGCCACGTGGGCGGCGCTGGCGTCGGTCGTCACCGACCGTCTGGACCTCGCGGGGCTCGCCCCCGACGCCGTCGGCGCCCTGCTCGCCCGGCACGGGCTGCGGGCCGACGCCGCCACCGCGTCCGCCGTGGCCGACCGCACCGGCGGCAACCCGCTCTTCGTCCGCGAGGTGGCCCGGCTGGCGGCGACGGCGCCGGGCGAGGGCCGCGCGGTGCCCGCCGGGGTGCGCGACGTCCTGCGCCGGCGCCTGCGCGACCTGCCCGGCCGCTCGCGCGCGGTGCTGGCCCACGTGGCGCTGCTCGGCCGGTCCGCCGACGTCGACCTCGTGCTCGCCGTGGAGGCCGCCGTGGCCGGCCGGACCGTCGCCGAGGTCGAGGAGGAGGTCCTCGACGGGCTCGAGGCGGCCGTCGCCGCGGGCGTGCTCGGCGAGGACGACGGGGCGCGGGCGGTGCGCTTCGCCCACGACCTGTGGCGCGAGGTCGTCGCCGACGAGGTGCCGCGCCTGCGCCGGGCCCGTCGCCACGCGCGCATCCTCGACGTCCTGGAGGCGGGGATCGCCGGACCCGCGACCCCGGCCGCGCTCGCCCACCACGCCCTCGCCGCCGGCGACCGCGTCGCCCCCGAGCGGGTGCTCGCCCACGTCGGCGCGGCCACCGACGCCGCGATGGCGCGCGGGGCCTTCCGGGCGGCGGTCACGCTGTGCCGGGGCGCGCTCGCCGTCCCCGGGCCCGCGACGCCGGCGGTCGTGGGCCTGCGGTGCGCGCTCGTCACCGCGCTGGCCGCGTCCGGCGCCGGGGAGCACGCCCACGCCGAGCGCGACCTCGCCGTCGACGCGGCCCGCGCCACCGGCGACCCGGAGCTCGTCGCCCGGGCGCTGACCAGCCTCGACGCGCCGATGCCCTGGCCCGTGCGCGGCACCGGCGGGCGGATGGCGCCGCTGCTGGCCGAGCTGCTGGACCTCGACCGTGCGGACGGATGGGCTCCCGACGACGACCTGCGCACCCGCCTGCTGCTCGCGTCCTCCCGCGAGGTCGAGTTCCTCGAGCCGGTGCGGGCGGCCGCGCTCGCCGAGGAGGCCCTGACGCGGGCCCGGGCGTCGGGCCACACCCGGCTGCTGTGCACCGCGCTGAACACGGTCTTCCTCGTCAACTCCCAGCCGGAGCACTGGGACCGCATCGAGCCGCTCGGCCGCGAGATGCTCGACGCCGCGACCGCCGGCGGGCACACCGACCACCGCGCCGAGGCCCACCACGTGCTGTTCTGCGCGGCGGTGGTCCGCGACGACCTGACCGCCGCCCGCCGGCACGCCGACGCCGCGCTCGCCGCCGCCACCGACGGGCAGCTCGAGATGACGCTCGCCTTCGTCGGGCTGCACGACGCGATGGTGGCGCTGACCGCCGGCCGTGACGAGCTCGCCGAGCGCACCTACGACGAGGAGGGACGCCGCCTCGCCGTCGCCGGGGTGCCGCACGCGACGGTGCTCGTCGAGGTCGCCCGGTTCACGCTCTCGCTCGCCCGCGGGGACGTCGGCGCCTGCGTGACGCACCTGCGCGAGATCGACGCCGCGTTCCCCCGCTACGTCCACGACCTGCTCGCCCTCGCGCTGCTCGACGCCGGGCGCGAGGAGGAGGCGCGGGCGCTGTGGTCGCAGCGGCTGCCGGTGCCGCGCGACTGGAGCTGGGGCGGCCTGCTCACCGTGCAGGGTCTCGTGGCCGCGCGGATGGGCGACCGCGAGCGGGCCGCGGAGGCGTTCGCCGCGCTCGCGCCGTTCGCCGGCCGGTGGGGTCTCTCGGTCACCGGGATCCTCGCGTTCGCCCCCATCGACCTGGTGCTGGCGCGGCTCGCCCGGGTCCTGGGGCACGGCGACGACGCCGTCGCGGCGCACCTGGCGCGCGCCGTCGCCGTCGTCGGTGACGAGGGGCCGTGGCGTGAGCAGGTCGACGCGGAGCGCGAGTTGCTGTCCGAGCGGGCGCGCGGTTAGGTTCCGCGCCGATCTCGATCGCGCGGGAGCCCGGACCGACGGGCTGAGAGGGCAGTGGCGCTGCCGACCGCTGGACCAGCCGGGTCATGCCGGCGTGGGAGGACCCCTCGTGGACTCGCCGGACTCGCCGCCCGTCGCCCTGGCCATCGCGGGCACCGATTCCGGCGGCGGCGCCGGGCTCACTGCCGACGTCCGGGCCTTCACCGCCTGCGGTGTGCACGGCGCGGTGGCGGTCGCCGCGGTCACCGTGCAGAACTCCGTCGGCGTCTCCGGGTACCACCCGATCCCGCCCGAGGTCGTCGCCGACCAGATCCGCACCGTCGCGGGCGACATGGGCGTGGACGCGGCCAAGACGGGGATGCTCGCCTCGACCGAGATCATCGCCGCGGTCGTGGAGGCCGGCGACGAGGTCGGGCTCGGGACGCGCGTGCCGTTCGTCGTCGACCCCGTCGCGGCGTCGATGCACGGGCACCCGCTGCTGGCGCCCGACGCCCTGGACGCGGTGCGCACGCTGCTGATCCCGCGGGCCACCCTCGTCACGCCCAACCTCGACGAGGTGCGGCTGCTCGTCGGGGTCGACGTCGTCGACGACGACACCGCGCGGCAGGCGGCCCGCGCGCTGCTCGACCTCGGGGCGGGCGCCGCGCTGGTCAAGGGCGGGCACCTGACGGGGTCACCGGACGTCGTGGACCTGCTCGTCACCGCCGACGGGACCGAGCACCGCCTCACGTCGCCGCGGCGGTCCACGGAGCACACGCACGGCGGCGGCGACTCGCTGGCGTCGTCGATCACCGCGGGGCTGGCCCGCGGGATGGCGCTGGTGGACGCCGTCGCGCTCGGCAAGGCCTACATCACGCGCGCGGTCGACCACGCCTACCCGCTCGGCGCCGGCCACGGCCCCGTGTCGTCGCTGTGGTCGGTGGCGCCGTGGGAACCCATGTGAGCGAACTTCGGTGCTATAGCACCGAAGTTCGCTCACATAGGGGCTGACGCGATGATGACGCCCATGGCCGAGACCCCGCCGCGCGCGCTGACGATCGCCGGTTCCGACTCGGGCGGCGCCGCCGGGCTGGAGGCCGACCTGCGGGCGATGACCGCCTGCGGCGTGCACGGGTGCGTCGCCGTCACCGCGGTCACGGTGCAGAACTCGCTCGGCGTCTCCGGGGTCCACCTCGTCCCGCCGGAGACGGTCGCCGCGCAGGTGCGGGCCGTCGTCACCGACATCGGCGTCGGGGCCGCGAAGACGGGGATGCTCGCGTCGCGACCGATCATCGACGCGGTCGCCGACGTCGTCGACGAGGTCGGGATCGGGCGCGACGAGGACGTGACCCCGTTCGTCGTCGACCCCGTCGCGGCGTCCATGGCCGGCGAGCCCCTGCTCGCCGAGGACGCGATGGAGGCCATCCGCACGCGGCTGTTCCCCCGCGCGGCGCTCGCGACGCCGAACCTCGACGAGGTCCGCCTGCTCGCCGGCGTCACCGTCACCGACGCCGCCACCGCCCGCGAGGCCGCGGCGGCCCTGCACGCCATGGGGCCGCGGTACGTGCTGGTCAAGGGCGGGCACCTGCGCGGGTCGCCGGAGGTGATCGACCTGCTCTTCGACGGCGAGCAGACCTGGGAGTTCTCCGGCCCCCGCATCGACACCCCGCACGTCCACGGCGCGGGCGACGCCCTGGCCAGCGCGACCTGCGCCGCGCTGGCCCGGGGCGCCTCGATGCCCGACGCCGTCGCGTCCGCCGAGCGCTTCATCCGGCGCGCCGTCGCCGAGTCCTACCCCCTCGGCGCCGGCGTCGGCCCGGTCTCACCGCTGTGGGCCGTGGACGCCCACCGCTAGAGGGTCGCCTCCCCGAACACCAGCTTCTCGGCGCGGCGCAGGCGCCAGCGGGTGACGGGCAGCAGCACCATGAGCACCGGCCCGGCGGCGCGGCGCAGGTGCGCCAGCTGCTCGGGGTCCGCGGCCGCGGCGACGCGCGGCAGCACGAACGGCATGTCGCCCCCGCGGTCACGGACGGCGGCCTCGACGGCGTGCCAGTCGTCCTGCGGGACGTGGGCGAGGATGATCGGGAAGACCTCGCGCTCCTCCTCGGCGATGTGCTCGGCGAGCAGGTCGGCGAGGGCGCCCAGGTGCTGGGCCAGCGCCCGGGCGGCGGGGTGACCGGGCAGGGCGTCGGCGGGGACCTGCGCGACGTCGTCCGCGGCGCGGCGCACCTCGACCAGCAGCGGGTCGAGGGCGGCGTGGTCGTCGGTGAGGGCGGCGAGATCCACCCGGTCGCCCGCCCGGCGTTCGAGCACGGGCCACAGCACGTCGTCCTCGGCCTCGTGATGGTGATGGATCTCGGCGGCCAGGCGCCCGATCCATCGCGCGAGCGCTGCTCCGCGGGCCCGGTCGACGCGTTCGGCGCCGGTGACGATGCGCGCGGCGAGGGCCGCGAGCCGGCGGCTGTCGGCGCACATCGCGCGGTGGCCGAGGGTGATGCCGAGGAGGTCGTTGCGGAGGGTGGGCGTCGCGGTGGTCATGGGGGTGCTCCGTTCGTGGGGTCGGGGGTCGGGGGTCGGGACGGGGACGTGCGGGACGACGTGCGGGTCAGCTGCCGAAGACCGACCGCTCGCGGCGGCGAAGGCCGCGGCGCGCCAGCGCGCCCGTGAGGCCCCGCCCGCCGAGGGCGCCCTCGACGGCGGCGACCTCGTCGGGGCCGGCGGCCGCGCGGGCCCGGGCGGCGGTGAACGCCGGGTCCGGGGCGCCCGCGTGCAGGAGGCGGGTGGCGCGCCGCCAGTCCTCGCGGGGCACGCGCGCCAGCACCTCGTCCAGCTCGCGCTCGGCGTCGCGCCGGTGCTCGTCGAGCAGGTCGGCCAGCTCGCCCAGGAGGCGGGCGAGGCGACGGAGGCGCGCGAAGTCCTCGGCGCTGGCGACCGCGATCGGGCGCAGCTGCACCGCGTCGACGGCACCGCGCGTGCCCCGGCGCACCTCGCCGAGCAGGCCGCGCAGGGCGACGTGGTCGTCGCGCAGCCCGGACAGGTCGAGGGTGCGCCCGGCGTGGCGCTCCAGCACCGGCCAGAGCAGGGCCTCCTCGGCCTCGTGCCGGTGACGGATCTCCTCGCTGACGCGCTCGACCCAGTCACCGAGGGCCCACGCGCGCCGCTCGCCGAGGGGCACCGTGCCCCCCGCGATCCCGTCGGCGAGGCGGGCCAGGCGGCGCACGTCGGCGAGCGTCGCGCGGTCCGCGGCGCGCAGCGGGGCGAGGTCGCCCGGGGAGACGGAATCGGTGGCGGGCGCGGTCGGGGCGGTCGGGGCGGTGGTCACGCCGGGCTCCTGAGGATCACGTGCTGCTCGTCGGATGCCCGGAACGGTGACACTCACCGCTTGTCGTCGACTTGCCGTCGACTTGTCGTTCGCTCACCCGAGAGGGTGAGCAATCCTCACCCTCCGTCGTCGGGGCCGAGCTCGCGCACCGGCGCCCCGTCGGCCCAGGCCCGGATGTCCTCGACGGCGTCGCGGTAGAAGACCTCGTACGTGCCCTCGGTGACGTAGCCGAGGTGGGGGGTGAGCACCGTGTGCGGGGCGGTGCGCAGGGGCGAGTCCACCGACAGCGGCTCGGTCCCGAAGACGTCCAGCCCCGCGCCGCCGATCGTCCCCGCGTGCAGCGCCTCGACGAGGGCGTCCTCGTCCACGATCGGGCCGCGGGAGGTGTTGACCAGCAGGGCGGTCGGCTTCATCCGCGCCAGCTCGTCACGCCCGATCAGGCCGGTGGTCCGCTCGGAGAGCTTGAGGTGGATCGTCACGACGTCCGAGGTCGCGAGCAGCTCGTCCTGGGTGACGGGCGTGACGCCGTGCGCGCGCGCCTCGTCGGGGTCCAGGTGCTCCGACCAGGCGACGACGTCCATGCCGAGCGCGAGCCCGACCGTGGCGACCGGTGCACCGAGCCCGCCGAGCCCGACGACGCCGAGTCGCCGGCCGGCCAGGTCGCGGCCGACCGTGTGCTGCCAGCGGCCCTCGCGCACCGCGCGGTCCTCGGCCGGGATGTGGCGGGCCAGCGCGTGGATGAGCCCCCAGGTCATCTCGACGGTGGGGGTGGACGGGCTGACCCCGCCGGTGCCGGACACCGTGACCCCGCGCTCCCGGGCGGCCGCCACGTCGATCGCGACGTTCGCCGGGCCCGTCGTCACCAGCAGGGCCAGCTCCGGCAGGCGGGCGAGGACCTCGGCCGGGAAGGCGGTGCGCTCGCGCATGGCCACGACGACGTCGAACGGGGCGAGCGCGGCGACGACGTCGTCGGGACCCCCGAGGTGCTCGGCGAAGAAGGTGACCTCGGCGTCGAGGGACCCCCAGTCGGCGTAGGTGGCCGCGACCTGCTGGTAGTCGTCGAGCACGGCGATCCGTCGGGGCTTCGGCACGGGCCGGGTGTGCCCTCACCGACCGGGGGGCACACACCCGCCGTGTCCGCTGACGCCGACCCGGCGCCCGTCCTGCGCCCGACCCGGGCCGGCTGGCCCGTCTACGCCGAGCGCCCCCGGCGGCGCACCCGCCAGTTCCTCGCGGACGTCGCGGTGCTCGTGTGGGTGGCGGTCGTCGTGTCGCTGGCGTTGCTGCTCCACGACGCGGTGCTGACGCTGCAGGAGCCGGGCCGACAGCTCGGCGCAGCCGGCACCCGGGTGCGCGACACGTTCGCCGGCGCCGCCGACACCGCGTCCGGCGTCCCCTTCGTCGGGGACGACCTCGCGCGCGCCCTGTCGGGCGGCACCGACGCCGGGCAGAGCATCGTCGCCGCCGGCGACCAGGAGATCGCCGCGATCGAGGCCCTGGCCTCCGGGCTGTCGTGGACCGCGGCGCTCCTGGCGATCGTCCCCGTCGTCGCCGTGTGGCTCTGGCTGCGCCTGCGCTGGATGATCGCCGCGCGGGCGGTGCTGGCCCTGCGCGACGGGCTGCGCGGCCGGGTGGGGGACGCCGACCTCCTCGCCCTGCGCGCCCTGGTCCAGGCCTCGCCGCGCCGGCTCGCGCGCGTGCCCGACGCGGCGGCGGGCTGGCGTCGCGGCGACCCCCACGTGCTCTCCCGGCTGGCGGAACTGGAGCTCGCACGGCTCGGGCTGCGGGCCCCGACCCTCGTCCGCGCACCGGTCGGAGGCGTACCGTCCGGGGCTCAACCGGACGAATGGGACGGCGCCGCCGAGGCACCCCCAGGACCCGTCCCCGGGGTCGACCCCGACGAACGGTGGGGTGACACACCCCCACCACCGGGTCCATCGGGCACTCGAACGTCCTAGCCTCGGCCCCCGAGCGGCGTCGTCGTGCGCGGGGAGGGCAGAGTGGACACGGTGGTGGACCGTTCACGACTGGCCGCGTGGCGGTCACGGGTCGTGGGCTGGGCGGCGCGCCGGTACCTCGCGTGGCGCAGCCGGCGGGGCCTGGACCCGGTCACGTTGCTGCCCGACCACGCTCTGATGCCGTTGCGGCGCGACGGCCTCGACCCGGTGCCGGGGCTGCGGGAGGCGCGCGAGGACAACCCCGTGCGGCACTTCCCGCTGCCCTTCGGGGTGACGGCCTGGCTGGTCACCGGCCACGAGGAGGCGCGCGCCGTGCTCGGGCGCACCCGCGGGCTGTCGAACGACTTCGGGCACCTCGTCGGGCAGGCCGGCGTCAAGGAGGGGCAGAACCCCGGCGGGCTGGGCTTCACCGACCCCCCGGAGCACACCCGGCTGCGGCGCCTGCTGACCCCGGAGTTCACGTCACGGCGGCTGGCCCGTCTCGGCCCGCGGATCACCGAGATCGTCGACGGCCGCCTCGACGCCATGGCCGAGCTGGCCGCGGCGGGCGAGCCGGTCGACCTCGTCCGCGACTTCGCGACGCCCATCCCCTCGTTGACGATCTGCGAGCTGCTCGGCATCCCCTACGACGAGCGCGACGAGTTCCAGGCGCTCTCCACCGCCCGGTTCGACCTGTTCGGCGGGGCCGGCGCGGTGTTCGACAACATCTCGGGGTCGCTGCAGTACCTGCGCGGCGTCGTCGAGCGCCAGCGCGTCGAGCCCGGCGAGGGCCTGCTCGGCCAGCTGATCCGCGACCACGGCGACGAGCTCGACACCGACGAGCTCGCCGAGCTCGCCGACGGCCTGCTCACCGGCGGCCTGGAGACCTCGGCGTCGATGCTCGCCCTCGGCGCGATGGTGCTGCTGCGCGACCCCGACAGCTTCGCCCTCGTGCGCGACGAGCCGGGCGCCGTGCACGGGTTCGTCGAGGAGCTGCTGCGCTACCTGTCGGTCGTGCAGATTGCGTTCCCGCGCTTCGCGACCGAGGACATGACCCTCGGCGGCGTCGCGATCAGCAAGGGCGACGGGCTGCTCGTGTCCCTGTCGGCCGCCGACCGCGACCCGCGCCTGGTCAGCGACCCCGAGCGCTTCGACCCCCGCCGCCCGCCGACGCCGCACCTGGCCTTCGGGCACGGCATCCACCGGTGCATCGGGGCCGAGCTCGCCCGCATGGAGCTGCGCACGGCCTACCCGGCCCTGCTGCGCCGCTTCCCGCACCTGTCGCTGGCCCCGGACGCCGGGACCCTGGACGACCAGCCCTTCCGCCGGACGTCGATCGTGTACGGCGTCGACGCGCTCCCGGTCGTCCTGGGCTGACCCCGGGAGCCACGGGGTGTGTCAGCCTGGCGGCCACCTGCTGACGATTCGGGACAGCACGCCGATAGGGTCAGGAAATCCGCCACGATCATGAGTTCGGTCCACCGGCCGTGGGTAGGAGCGCCGGTGTGACGGAACGCCAGGTGTCCCGCTCCATCGAGATCGACGCGCCGCCGACGGCCGTGTTCGCGCTCCTCGCCGACCCGCGCCGCCACCCCGACTTCGACGGCTCGGGCACGGTCGAGTCGTCGATCTCCGGCCCGTCGCGGCTCTCCCTGGGCTCGACGTTCGGCGTCGGCATGCGGATCAAGCTGCCCTACCGGATCTCCAACACCGTCGTCGAGTTCGAGGAGGACAAGCGCATCGCCTGGCGGCACTTCAACCGCCACCGCTGGCGCTACGAGCTCGAGCCGACCGCGAACGGCGGCACCACGGTCACGGAGACGTTCGACTGGTCGACCGCGCTCGTCCCCTTCCTCCTCGACCGCAGCGGCTTCCCGGCCGCCAACGCGCGGGGCATCGAGAAGACGCTGCCGCGGCTCAAGGCGCTGGCCGAAGGGCGCTGACGCATCGAGCGGGCGGATTTCCTGACGTTGAACGTCAGGCTGACCCACCCCGTGCGTCGCGCGTGGACCGTCGGCGTGTCGCGGAAGTGAGCGTGTGGCGTTTCTGACGCCCAGTGTCTGCGGTGGCCCACCGCTGACACGGGCGCTAGTCCACGTGGGGGCTGGAGGCCTGGGCCCAGTGGCGGCGGGGGATGCGGCCGGCGCCGTGGGCCAGGCGGCCCGCCTCCACGCCCAGGCGCATGGCCGTCGCCATCGCCTCCGGGTCCGAGGCGCGGGTGACGGCCGTCGCCAGCAGCACCGCGTCGCAGCCCAGCTCCATCGCCTGCGCGGCCTCGGACGCCGTGCCGATCCCCGCGTCGAGCACCACGGGCACCGGGGACGCGGCGGTGATCATCTCGATGTTGTGCGGGTTGCGGATGCCCAGCCCCGTGCCGATCGGCGCGCCCAGCGGCATCACCGCCGCGCAGCCCGCGTCCGCGAGCTTCGCCGCGAGCACCGGGTCGTCGTTCGTGTACGGCAGCACGGTGAAGCCGTCGTCGACGAGCTGCTCGGCGGCGTCGAGGAGCTCGATCGGGTCGGGCAGCAGCGTGCGGTCATCGAAGACGACCTCGAGCTTCACGAGGTCCGTCGACAGCGCCTCGCGCGCCATCCGGGCGGTGTGCACGGCCTCGGCGGCGGTGCGGCACCCCGCGGTGTTGGGCAGCGCCTCGATGCCGAGGCGCTCGAGCAGCGCCAGCACGCCCGGCCCGCCGCCGGCGTCGAGGCGACGCATCGCCACCGTGGTCAGTTCGGTGCCCGACGCGACGAGCGCGCGCTCCAACACGGCCAGCCCGGACGCGCCCCCGGTGCCCATGATCAGGCGCGAGCCGAACTTGCGGCCACCGATCACCAGCGGATCCATGGACGATCAGCCTCCCTGCACCGCGGTCAGCACCTCGACGCGCGAGCCCTCGACCAGCGCCACGGTTGCCCAGCCCGCGCGCGGCATCACCGTGCCGTCGACGGCCACCGCGACACCCCGCTCGGGCACCCCGTGGTCGGCCATGAGGGCGGCGAGGGTGGTGCCGACGACCACCTCGCGCCGCTCGTCGTTCACCCAGACGGTGGTCATCGCTGCCCCTCACTCCCTGCGCCGGCATGACCCGGATCAGGTTCGACGGTCGGGGCCCGTGACGGCCCCCTCTCAGCCCGCGCCCGGGCTCCCGTGGTGTCCGGTTCCCACCGTACGCGCGGCCCTCAGCCCGGCGCGACGGCCGACCGGTCCGCCGCCGCCGCTCGCGCCTCCGCCGGCAGCGCGTCGCCGCGCAGCACCGCCGCCAGCGTCGACACCGTCACCGCCACCAGCAACATCCCGTTGCGCCCGTGCCCCGTCGCCGCCAGCAGCCCGGACGGCCCGAGGGGACCGAGCATCGGGAGGTTGTCGTCGGTCCCCGGACGGAACGAGGCCGCCGACTCCTCGAGCGCGTAGTCGGCGATCCCCGGCAGCACACGCTCGACGTCGCCGACGAGGTCGCGCACACCGCCGACGAGCACGTCGGGGTCGAAGCCCGCCTCGTACTGCGTCGCCCCGACCACCAGCCGTCCGCCGTCGCGGGGCACCGCGTAGACCGGCCGGCCGCTCACCGACGCCCGCACCGTCCGCGACGGCGGCGGCAGCGACGTTCGGCGCGCCCGCACCCGCAGGATCTCGCCCTTCACCGGGCGCACCCGGCCCTCGAGCGCCGGGTGCAGCGACCCCGACCAGGCCCCCGCGGCCACCACGACGCGCTCGGCCTCGAGCACCCCGCCGTCCGCGAACTCCACCCCCGTCACCCGCGCCCCGTCGTCGAGCACCCGCACCACGCGCCGGGCCAGCGACCGCACCCCGACGACGGACCCCGCCGCCCCCAGCGCCCCGAGCAGCTCCCGGTTGTCGACGGCCAGGTCGTCGGGGACGGCCAGTCCCGCGCGCACCGACGGCCCCAGCGAGGGCTCCCGCCGCCGCGTCTCGCGCCCGGTCAGCCGCTCCACGGGGCGGCCCCACTCCGCGAGGTGGGCGGCGACGCGGTCCAGGTCGGCGACGTCCGCCGCGTCCACGGCCACCTGCAGCGTGCCCTCGGTGCGCAGCCCCACGTCCCGCCCGGCGTCGGAGGCCACGCGAGCGGCGAACGACGGCCACGCCGCCAGCGACGCCGCTCCCAGCTCGAGGACCTCCCGCTCGCCGGGCCAGGCCTCGCTGATCGGCGCGAGCATGCCGCCCGCCACCCGCGAGGCGCCGGAGCCCGGATCGGGGTCGACGAGGACGACCTCGCCGGCGAGCCGCTCGCGGGCCGCCGCCCACGCGACCGCGGAGCCCACGGCCCCTGCTCCCACGACGACGAGCCGGTCGACCACGGTCTCCGAAACTACGCGATACCGTGATCACGGTGAGTGCCACGAGGATCGACCGGCGCACGCGCCTGCAGGACGCCCGGCTCTACCTGTGCACCGACTCCCGCGCGGCACGGGGCGACCTCGCCGACTTCGCCGACGCGGCGCTGCGCGGTGGCGTCGACGTCATCCAGCTCCGCGAGAAGGGCCTCGAGGCGCTCGAGGAGCTCGCCGCGCTGGAGGTCCTGGCCGCGGCCGCGCGCCGCCACGGCGCCCTGTTGGCCGTCAACGACCGCGCCGACCTGGCCCTCGCCGCCGGCGCCGACGTGCTGCACCTCGGCCAGGACGACCTCCCGGTGCCCTGGGCCCGCCGAGTGGTGGGCGACGACGTGCTCATCGGGCGCTCCACCCACGACGCCGACCAGGCCGCCGACGGCGCGACCGAGCCCGGCGCCGACTACTTCTGCACCGGCCCGTGCTGGCCCACACCCACCAAGCCCGGCCGCCCCGCGCCGGGCCTCGACCTCGTCCGCACCACCGCCGCGGCGGCGCCCGCCCGCCCGTGGTTCGCGATCGGCGGCATCGACCACGACCGCCTCGACGAGGTGCTCGCCGCGGGTGCCACGCGCGTCGTCGTCGTCCGCGCGATCACCGAGGCCGACGACCCCGAGGCCGCCGCGCGGACGTTGCGCACGCGCTTGTGAGCCCTATCGGCGTGCTCCCCTGACTCCGTGCCCTGGCACGGACAAGCACTCACGAGGCGACAGTCAAAGTGAGCTCCTCGGCCGCCAGGATCTCGTCGATCGGCTGGTAGAGGCTCGTGCCCCCGGCCGTGGTGCAGTCGCCCGTGCCGCCCGAGAGCAGTCCGAGCGCGGAGCTCCCGGACACGAACGGACCCCCCGAGTCGCCGCCCTCGCTGCACGCGTCGGTGAGGACGAGGCCCTGGACGGGGCCGGCCGCGTAGTTCGCGGTGACGTCGACCGCGGTCACCTTCCCGCAGCGCCAGCCCGTCGTGGAGCCCGAGCGGCAGACGGTCGCCCCGACCGGCGCCGTCGCGGTCCCCGTGATCGAGCGGGTCGTCGAGCCCTCCGCGGCCACCGACGGCGTGGCCCGCCAGCCCGGGCCCACGTCGACGACGCCCCAGTCGCCCGTGCGGTCGAACACCGAGCTGCGCACCGGCCCGACGGGGGTGTTGTTCGCGCCGGTGACGTCGCCGCCGCGGTTGGTGCAGTGCCCGGCGGTGATGAGCCGCGGCGCGCCGGACGCCGCGGTGGCCGTGAACGCGAGCGAGCAGCGCGTGCGGTTCACCCGGATCGTGTCGCCGCCGACGAGGTCGTAGACCGGCGGGTCGGCCCGCGGGGACGGCGCCGCCACGCCGTCCACGACCCGCACCGACGCGTCGACCTCCCGCGCCTCCTGCACCCAGCCCGACGTCCGGGAGTCACGCGGTGCCGTGTTGAGCGCCAGCACCACCGTGCGGCTCGCCGCGTCCACCCACCAGGCGCTGACGGCGGCCGGCGCGCCGTCGCGCTCCGCGAGGGCGTCGAGCCGGTCCTTGACGCCGGCCAGCTCGCCCGGTGTCGACGCGGGCGCCGCCTGCGCCGGTCCCGGCGCCGCGAGCAGGACGGCGGCCGCAGCGACGGCGCTCAGCACCGAGCGAGCCCCCCGGCCCATGACCACCCCCGCCTCGCGAACCCGTCACCGCCGCCCGTTCGGCGGTACGAACGACGACGGCCGGACGAACGCTAGAACGTTCGTCCGGCCGTCGGTGGGAGTCCGCGCGGGATCTCAGCCGTTGGTGGAGCCTCCACCGGAACCGCCCGAGTCGCGGGGCACGAGGTTCGGCAGCAACCCGTTCTGCGAGGTCCGGGTCGACTGCTGCGAGGTGCTCGTGTCGGGCTGCTGGGTGCCGGTGCTGCCGGTGTCGCCGCCCTGCTCGTCCTGCTGGGTGTCGGTGGACGTCGTCGAGCTCGGCGCGCCCGTCTCCTCGGTGCTCGAGTCGGACGGCGCCGTGGTGGCCTCGGACGTGCCGGTCTCCTGGCCGAAGAGGCTGCCGACCGACGTCCCGCTCGACCCGCCGGAGAGCGGGCGCCCGGCCGCCGTCTCGACACCGACCGTCGCGATGAGGGCGATGACGAACACGCTGGCCGCGACGCCGCCGAGGGTCAGCCAGGTCTTCCACCCGAGGCCCTTGAGCGCGCTCAGCAGGCCCGCGGCGGTGAACCGACGGCCGGCGGGCTCGGGCTCGAGCGGCGCCACGCGGGTGACCGCGTCGTCCGGGCCGGTCGGGGGCCCACCGGGTCCACCGGGTCCCGCCGGACGCCCCGGCTGGCCCATGACCGCGGTCGGCCCACCGCCGGGCGGGGTGCCCGGCTGACGGCTCGACGGGATGAACGCGGTCGGGCGGGCCTCCGTCGGCGCGCCGGGGGCGCCCGGGGCGAGCGCGGTCGGCGGGCCGTTCGGGTCCACCCGCGGGTGCACCCGCGTCGGGTCCGAGACGCCCTCCGCCCGCAGCGCCACACGGCCGGGCGCGACGGGCTGGCCGGGCGCGGCCGGCTGGCCGGGACGTCCGGTCGGCGGGCCGCCGGCCCCGGGGACGCGTCGCGTCGGGTCGGCCGGCGGCATCCCGGGACGCACCTGCCGCTGCCCCGGGGGCAACGGCGTGCCGGGCCCCGGTGTCGGCGGGCCGACGACGGGCCGTCCGGGCGGCGGGGCCTGCATCGGCGTCCGGGCCGGGGCAGCACCCGTTCGCGGTGCGGCCTGCTTGCCGCCCGCGATCTTGCCGACGGCCGTGGCCACGCGGGTGTTGTTGGGTCCCGCCACGACGAGCCGCTGCTTCACCCGGTCACGGGTGACCTCGAGCGACTTCTGGTAGAGCGCGGCGCCGACCGTACTGATGATCGACGCGACCGCTGCGCCGCCGATGGTGCCGAGGACGCCGACGAACGATCCGAGGATCGCCGCGGTGGCGGCGGCCAGCGCACTGGCGATGATCTGCGGGAAGGTCAGGCCGATGCCGGCGGAGGCGGCGCTGTCGGACTTCTCTTCGGGGTTCGCTGGTGACATGGCTCCCGGGGTCGCGGGTCGGGGTGGACACGGGGCAGCTGGCAGGCCGGAGGGCACGTCCGAGGTGCCGTGACGAACCCGCCGACCACACCGGACGACGCCCACCATCGTGCCCGGTTGTCCGTCGGTGAGAGTGTTCACCCACGGACCACGTCGGTCACCCCCGGTCGGCCCAATTGCTGGGCCGAACGGATCACTCCGGCTGGACGACGGGGTGCCGTGGGCCCGGATGCCCGCTCGGGAGGGCCGAACGAACCAGCGGCCAGGAGGCCGCGACGCACACCACCACGAGGGGCCAGGTCAGCACGATCTGGGCGATCCCCAGGGCCACCACCTGATCGGCCGCCCACAGGCCCGTGAACACGACCACGCGCACCGCGTACTGCGCGACCCACACCCAGCTCGCCCGGCAGTAGCCGCGGACGAGGTCGGGGTCGCGGCGCCACTTCGTCGGGTGACCCGTGAGCGCGCCCACGACGAGACCCAGCAACGGCCAGCGGATCGCGATCGACACCAGCCACGCCGCGAGGCTGCCGGCGTTCGCGACGATCCGCGGCAGGAAGAAGTCCTGGGCCCGCCCGGTGTAGAGCGCGAGCAGCGCCGCGCCGACCGCGAGGAGCAGCCCGACCGCCACCGCGCGGGGACGTTCCCCGCGACGGTGCCGCCACAGCGCGACCCCGCCGGCGACGACGACCGCGGCGATCCCGCCGACGAGCACGGGCTGCGCGGACCCCAGCGGGCCGGCCGCGAGCCACGCGACGACGAAGACGACCGACGGCACGGTCGCGTCGAGCGCCTGACCGCGGCCACCGAGGATCTCGGTGAAGGGATTGGCCTCGGGCGCCGGCGGCCGACCCGCCTCCGGCGCGTCGGGGTCGTCGGGGACCGGGTCGTGCGCCCCCGGGTCGTTCGGAACGGTCAACCGAGGGTCTCCGCGGCGCGGCCCCGGCGCGCGAGCTCGGCGGTGAACGCCGGGGACGGCGTGCTCGGACTGGAGACCTCGACGAGCATGCCGTTGGGGTCGGTCACGAGCATCTGGCGCCGGCCGTGGAACAGGTCACGCGGCGGGGCGACGAGCGGCAGGCGCAGGCGCCGGGCCTCGGCGTGCACCGCGTCCACGTCGTCCACCACGAACGTGAGGATCACCCCGGCCGGCTCCGCGCGGTAGGGCGGCGGGACCAGTTCGTGACCGACGGCCCAGATCGCGAGCTCGTGGATGTCGTCACCGTCGGTGCGGGTCAGCGCCACGTACCAGTCGCTGTCGAACGCGACCTCGAAACCGAGCAGCGCGACGTAGAAGTCGCGTGTCTCGGGGAGCCGGTCGGACAGGACGGTGGGGAACGAGCGGCGCATCGCCATGCCTTGAGATCCTCTCTCCGGCGGGGTCTCCATCGTCGCGCACGGCTGCGCCTCCCCCGGTCGGGGGTCCGATCACGGACGTCACGTCCCGCCGGTCGCGTCGGGGCCGACCGTCGCGCGGATCACCGCCCAGCACGCCTCCGTGAGCTGGGACGCCAGCGCGTCGCGGGTGGCGCCGTGGGGGTCGTCGAGCCAGTGGGCGCTCGCGGAGTCGACCATGCCCACGAGCCCGAACGCGAGCGGGTGCGCGACCGGGGGCGCGATCTCGGCCCCCAGCGATCCGTCGACGAGCATCCCCGCGACGTGGGTGGCGACCGTCTCGCGCACGTTGGTCGTCGCCGACTCGCCGCCCGTGCCGACCGAGGTGCGCTTGAGGTAGCGGTAGACGTTCGCGTTCTTCTCCAGCCAGCCCAGGTGGGCCCGCAACGCCCGGGCGAGCATGTCGAATGGGCGGCCCGACGGCCGCCACACCGGCTCCAGCTCGTGGACCAGCCGCTCGACCGACCGCGCGGCGATCGCGCTCTGCAGGTCGTCGCGGCCCTCGAAGTGGCGGTAGAGGCCCGGGCGCGAGACCCCGGCGCGCGCGGCGATCTGCTCGGTGGTGACCTCCGGCCCGTGCTCCCCGATCGCCGAGACGGCCGCGTCGACCAGCTCGAGGCGCCGGGCCTCGCGGTGGCCCGCCCAGCGCGCGGCACGCCCGTCCACGGGCGCGTCTCCCGGGACGTCCCCGGGAACGTCCCCGGGAGCGTGCTCGGCGGGTGCGTCGGTCATGGTCCTCCCAGCCTGGCACCAGACCGGGTGACCGGCCAGTGAAGCGCAGGTCAGGACCGGGTGCCGACGTGCTCGCCCGCCCGCCCGACGAGCACCAGGAGACAGCCGGCGAGCAGGCCGGCGACGACCGCCCGGCCCCCGTGGGTCGGGTCGGCGAGGGCCACGAGCGACGAGAAGACGGTGACCGCCCAGCCGAACACCGCAAGCCAGCTCGAGATGGGGCGCAGGCCGTCGACCGTCGTCGGGTCACGCCGCGCGCGGATCGCCCGCCACGCCGCGAGCACGAACGCCAGCACCACGGCGACGACCACCGCCGCCGTCCGGCCCGGGCCCGGCGGCACCAGGGCGACCACCAGCAGCGTCGCGAGGGCCACGACCAGCGCCGCTGCCGTGACCAGCCAGCCGGCCCGGCGGACACGCGCGGCGCCGCCGTCATCGGCGGTGGTCCCGACGGGCATGGTCGGGCAGCGTATCCGCCCGCGACGTCAGCTCTCGGAGTGCCGCGCGGCGGCGGAGTCACGGGCGAACGTCCGCTCCCGTTCGGCGTACTCCCGGGCCTGGCGGGCGTTCTCGCGCAGGCGCTCGGCCTCGTGGGGCCGCAGCCGGGCCGACTCCTCGTAGGCCGCGGCGACCAGGTCCTCCGAGTCGGCGATCCGCTCGGCGAGGTCCTCGATGCGCCGCTGCAGCTCGTGGGCGTGGTCGTGGGCGGATCGCCGGTCGACCACGATCTCCGGCTCGGCGTCCCGCTGGTCGTCCACTGAGTCCTCCGCCCCGGGATCGTCGCCGAGCACCGTGTGCCCGGCACCACCCTCTTCCCCACTAGCATGGCCCAGCCACCTGGTTGACGTCCCCAGCCGTTCGGCGATCTCGCCGACGACTTCGCCGACACCGACCGTCCGACGTCGGGGTGGCCGTCGCGTGAGAGGTGTCGAGCATGGATGCGGACGCTCCCCCTGTCATCGGAGTGGGCGCCTCGGCCGGCGGCGTGGAGGCGCTGCTGGACCTTGCCGAACGCCTCGATCCGGACCTGCCGGCCGCGGTCCTCGTCGTGCTCCACCAGCCGGCGGAGGCCCCGACGGTGCTGCCGGAGCTCATGGACAGACGCTGTGCCCTCCCGGTCCGGCACGCCGTGCACGGGGAGCGCCCCGTGGCCGGGGCCGTCCTGCTCGCGCCACCGGACCACCACCTGCTCATCGTGGACGGCCGGCTCGAGGTCACCCGGGGTCCGCGCGAGAACGGCCACCGCCCCGCGATCGACCCGCTGTTCCGCGCGCTGGCGATCGAGAGCGGTCCGCGCGCGATCGGCTGCGTGCTGTCGGGGCTGCTCGACGACGGGGCCGCCGGGCTGCTGGCGCTGGTGCGCCACGGCGGGACGGCCGTCGTCCAGGACCCGGACGAGGCCCTCTACCCGTCCATGCCGCGGGCCGCTCTCGAGCAGGTCCCGGGGGCCATCGTGACGTCGCTCGCCGAGATGAGCACCACGTTCTCGCAGCTGGCGGCGCGTCCGGTGATCGGTGGACGGAGGCCCAGTCCCCGGCTCGAGCGGGAGCTGACCCTGAGCAGAGCGGGAGTGGGTGTGAACGACCAGGAGAGACCACCCGGCCCGCCGGCCGGGCTGGTGTGCCCGGACTGCTCGGGTCCGCTGTTCGACCTCAGCGAGGACAACCTGCTGCGCTACCGGTGCCGTGTGGGGCACGCGTGGTCGGAGAAGAGCCTCTCCAGCGTGCAGGACGACGGGATCGAGCGGGCGCTGTTCACCGCCCTGCAGGCCCTCGAGGACAAGGCCGATCTGCAGCACCGGATCGCGCGGGCCGCGCACGACCGGGGATCGGCCCGGACGGCGGACCGCGCCCGCGAGACCGCACACCAGGCGCTCCAGTCGGCCGGCCTGGTCCGTGATCTCCTCGCCGACCGGAAGGCCGGTGACAGCGCATGACCAGCGACGAGGGCGTGAACGAGGACGTGGAGCCGGGCACCGAGGTCGACGGGGTCGACGAGGCCGCCGCCGAGCACGAGGCGGCGTTCGAGACGCTGCTCGAGTTCCTCAAGGAGAGCCGCGGCTTCGACTTCACCGGCTACAAGCGCTCGAGCATCTGGCGGCGCGTGACGCGGCGGATGCAGCAGCTCGAGATCGCGTCCTTCACCGACTACCTGGATGTGCTGCAGGTCGACCAGGACGAGTTCACGCACCTGTTCAACACCGTGCTGATCAACGTCACCGGCTTCCTGCGCGACCCGGAGGCGTGGCGCGAGCTGCAGGAGGAGATCGTCCCGCAGCTGCTCACCCCCAAGACCCGGGGCGAGTCGGTGCGCGTGTGGTCGGCGGGGTGCGCCAGCGGCGAGGAGGCCTACGGCCTGGCCATGGTGTTCGCCGAGGCCCTCGGCGTCGAGGAGTTCCGGCAGCGCGTGAAGGTCTACGCCACCGACGTCGACGAGGAGGCCCTGACCACGGCGCGGCAGGCGACGTACGGCGACCGCGAGCTCCAGGCGCTGCCCGACGAGTGGCGCGACCGCTACTTCGAGCGCCACGGCGGGCGCTACACGTTCCGCAGCGATCTGCGGCGCAGCGTCATCTTCGGTCGCAACGACCTGGTGCAGGACGCGCCGATCGGGCGCCTCGACCTGCTCGTGTGCCGCAACACGCTGATGTACCTCAACGCCGAGACCCAGGCCCAGGTCCTGCGGCGCTTCCACTTCGCGCTCAACCCGACCGGCGTGATGTTCCTCGGCAAGGCCGAGATGCTGCTCAGCCACGGTCGGCTGTTCCTGCCGATCGACCTCAAGCGCCGGTTCTTCCGCAAGGCCGAGCAGGTCAACCAGGCCGACCGGCTGGCGGTCATGGCCGGGCGCGGCGCGCACCTCGAGAACCGCCGCGACGTGCAGCTCGAGGACGAGACGCTGCTGTTCAGCCCGCTCGCGACGATCGTCGTCACCGCGGACGACGTCGTCGCCAAGGCCAACCAGCGCGCCGAGGCCCAGCTCGGCGTCTCCGCCCGGGAGATCGGACGCCGCTTCCCCGATCTGGAGATCTGCCACCGGATCACGGGCCTGCGCTCGTCCTACGAGGACGTCCGTCGCCACCGCACGTCGATGTGGCAGCACGAGGCGGAGTACTCCCGCTCGACCACCGAGACCCTCGTCTTCGACATCCAGATCGTGCCGCTCGAGACGCAGGGCGACGAGGGCGTGTCCATCGCGCTGTTCTTCACCGACGTCACGCGCTACCGCCGGATGACCGTCGAGCTCCAGTCGGCCCACCGGCAGGTGGAGACCGCCTACGAGGAGCTCCAGTCGACCGTCGAGGAGCTGGAGACCACCAACGAAGAGCTCCAGTCCACCGTCGAGGAACTGGAGACCACCAACGAGGAGCTCCAGTCCACCGTCGAGGAGCTCGAGACCACCAACGAGGAGCTCCAGTCCACCAACGACGAGCTCCAGTCGATGAACGACGAGATGCGCGAGCGCTCCGGCCAGCTCGACCGGGCCAACGATTTCCTGGAGTCCGTCCTGGGCAGCCTGCGGACGGCGGTGATCGTCGTGGACACGGAGCTGATCGTGCAGGCGTGGAACGGGCGCGCGGACGACCTGTGGGGTGTGCGCAGCGAGGAAGCTGTCGGCCAGCACCTGCTGAACCTCGACATCGGTCTGGCCACCGACCGCGTCCGCCCGCTCGTCCGCGACGTCCTGGCGGGCCACCAGCCCCGGGAGGACCCACTGCGGATCGACGCCATCAACCGGCGCGGGCGCTCGGTGGAGCTGGCGATCGCCGTGTCGCCCCTGACCGGGCGGGAGAACCGCCCCGGCGGCGCCATCATCCTCATGGACCACCTCGACGGGACGCCGACGGCCGGGCCGCCGCAGGAGGACCCGGCGACGTCGTGAACACCGAGAACCGCCCTCCGAGGGCCGCCGCCGACGTCCCGGGCCCCCGGTCGTCGCGCCCCGACGTCGGCCGTCTCGCCGAGATGCTCGACGCGATCTCGGCCGAGCTCGAGGAGACCGGGGACCCGGACCACCGCGTCGTCACGGGCGACGCCCCCGAGGCCGCGGAGAACCGTGCGGTGCAGGAGACGCAGGCGTCCCTCGCCCGGGCGGCGGCGCGGGCGTTGCGCGGGGACCTCGGTGGGATCCGGCGGGCGAACCGCACCACGCTCGACGACGCGCAACGCGCCCGTGACCACGTCCGCGCCGCTCACCCGATCCGGCCCGCGGCGGCGGACGTCCCCCTCGACGACCTCGGACGCCTCGCCCGCCAGGCCCTCGCGCTGACGGGGTCGACGCTCTGGGCGGAGCTCGCCGTGCCGACGGCGGAGGGCACCGTGGTCACGGCCACGGCGGGCCACCTGCCGGCCGCGACGGTGACGGCGCTCGCGGACGGCCCGCGGGCCGCGGTGCTCCGGACCGGCTCCACGGTCGTGGTCGACGACGCGGGCGTCGACGACCGGTGGCCCGACCTGCGGTCGGCGACGGCACGCGCCGTCCTCGTGCTGCCCCTCGGCCTCCGCGGCACCGTGTCCTTCGCCGCCACGGACGCGTTCGACGACCCGGCCCGCGCCGTGGCGCGCGAGATCGCCGCGCACGGCTCCGGCCTGCTCACCGGGGACGCCGCGCCGGGCGCGGTCCGGGCGCGCTCGCTGGTGGTCACCGCGAGCACCTTGCTGGCCCGGAAGCTGGTGCTCGACCCGCCGGGCGGCCTCGACGCGCTGCTGGAACGCGCCACCTCCGCCGGGAGCACGGTCCTCGACTGCGCCCGGCACGTCGTCGACGAGCTCGGGCCGCCGGGCGACGACGAGCCCACCGGGCCGCCCGAACCGGCGACGCTCCGCCGGGCGCTGGCGTTCCTCGAGGGGCACGCCGGCGACGACATCGACGTCGCCGACGTCGCCGGTGCCGCGGGTCTGGGCGTCCGCGGTCTGCAGGCGGTCTTCCGCCGGTGGCGCGGCACGACCCCGCTCGGGGCGTTGCGGGACATCCGGCTCCGGCGGGCGCACGAGCAGCTGCAGGCCGCCGACCCGCGCGAGACGACCGTCGCCGACGTCGCCCACCGCTGGTACTTCTCCAACGCCGGGCGCTTCTCGGTGATCTACCGCCGGCGCTTCCACTGCTCCCCCAGCGAGACGCTGCGCGCCTGACACCGGCGCGGACCAGCGACTTGACCGATCGGCCGCAGGCGACGCCGATCGTCAGCGCTAGGATGACTGCCCCGGTTGACGTCGCAGCCGTCGTCGTCCGGCCGCGCGCGGTGCCCGTCGCGCGGCCGAACCATGGCGCCCCTCCGACGTCGTCCGAGAGACAGGACCGCGATGGACTCGACTGCTGCTCCCCCGGTGTCCAACCACACCCGGGTGGGTCCGGCGCGCCTCGACGCCGAGCACGTCCCCCTGTCCGACCTGAGTCGGTTGTGCCGGCACGCCCTGCGCGTCGCCGATGCGGTCCGCTGGACCCAGATCGCGGTGCCGGTCCGCCACGGGACCACCGTCACGTCGTCGGCGGGCGAGCTGCCCGTGGCCGCCGTCGAGGCCGTCGCGCGGGGTCCGCGGGCGGCCGCCGCCCGGTCCGGGGTGCCGGTCGTCGTCGACGACGTGTCCTCGGACTCCCGCTGGCCCGCGCTGCGCGACGGTGCGGTCGCGCCCGCCTCGGTGCTCGTCGTGCCGCTCGGTCCGGTCGGCGGCACGCTCGCGCTGGCCGCCGACACCCCGTCCGCGTTCGGTCCCGAGGCGCGGGCGGTGGCCGGGGAGATCGCCCGCCTCGCCGGCCGGATCCTGGCCGCCCGGGAGCGCCCCGGAGCCGCTGATCCGGGGGCGCGGGCCCGCGACGTGGTCGTGGCGGCCCGGGCCCTGCTGGCCCGGCACGAGCAGGTCACGCCCGACGCGGCCCTCGAGCTGCTCCTCGAGCGCGCGCAGCGCCACGGCGAGACGGTGCTGGCCACCGCCGAGCAGGTGCTCGAGGAGCTCGGCGGGCTCCCGGCGGACGCGCAGGGACGCCCTCCCGAGCCCGCGACGCTGCGCCGGGCGATCGCCCACCTCGAGGAGCACGCGGCCGAGGACGTCGACGTCGCCGACGTCGCGGCCGCCGCCGGGCTCGGGGTGCGCGGCCTGCAGATGGCGTTCCGGCGCTGGCGCGACACCACCCCGCTCGCCTACCTGCGCGACGTCCGCCTCGCCCGCGCCCACCAGGAGCTCCGGGCCGCCGACGCGCGCACCGGCGGGGAGACCGTCGCCGACATCGCCGCGCGCTGGCACTTCACCCACCCCGGCCGCTTCTCGGTGACCTACCGCGAGCGCTACGGGTGCTCGCCCAGCGAGACGCTCCGGTCCTGAGGTGCGCTACGCGCACGTGAGCAGAACCGCGTGCTGGAGCACTGTTTTCTGCTCACGAGCGCGCAGCGCACCTCCACAGGTCTAGCGTCGTGGGAGTGGGCCACGCGCGGGAGGTGGACGCCGCGCGGCGGCGGTTCCTGCGCCACGGCCGCGACGACCTCCCGGCGGGCGTCGTGCGGCCCGCGGTGCTCGCGTCGTGGGAGCGGGCGCGCGCGGCGGGCGTGGACACCGGGCGGCTCGCGGCGCCCTTCGTCGGTCCCGGGGCGCCGTCCGCAGGGGCGCAGCGCGTCGCCGACCGCGTGCACGTCCGCGACCCGGACCTCGACGCCAGCGTCCTGGTCGTCGACCGGGACGGCGTGGTGCTGGTGCGCCGCGACGGCGATCCCGCGCTCGCCGAGATCCTCGACGCGCTGCACCTGGTCCCGGGCCACGGGCACGGCGAGCACGTCGTCGGCACCACCGCGGCGGCGGTGGCCCTGCACGAGGGCGAGGCGGTCGCGCTCGAGGGACCCGAGCACCTGCACCCGGCGCTCGGCGCGCTCGCCTGCGCCGCGGCACCCGTCGAGCCCGGCGACCTCGCCGTCGTCGTCGCCCGCCACGTCACCGACGGCGCCGCACGGGACCTCCCGCTGGTCCGCGCGCTCGCCCGGGAGATCGCCGACGAGGACGCCGCCGGGCGACGCGGCCGGATCCTCGCGGTGCACGACGCCCTCGCCGCCCTCGCCGCCGAGGGCGCCGCCTGGGTGGTGGCCACCGACGGCGACGACCTCGTGCTCGGCGCCGGGGCGCGGCGGCTCCCGCCCGCCGACCAGCAGGTCCTCGCCGACCTCGCCCTCGCGGGTCTCGCCCTCGACCGTCCCGCCGAGCTCTACCGGATCGACCTGCCCTCCGGCGTCGGCGCGGAGGTCACCGTGCGGGAGATCCGCCACGACGACCGCCTGGTGGGCTGCGCGGTGGGCGGCGGCCCGGCCGTCGACGAGCAGGGGCGGCAGGAGGCCGAGGCCCGGCGCCGGCAGGGCTCGCACGTCGCCCCCACGTCACGACGGGACTTCGCCGCGGACATGCGGGGAGCCGAGCGCGCGCACGCCGAGGCCCGGGTGCGTGCCAACCGCGACCTGCTGACGCCGTCGCTGCGCGCCCGCCAGGAGCTCGCCGCGAACCTCGGGCAGCGGCGCCACCAGGTGCTCGTCGGCGAGGCCGGCGTCGGGAAGCGGACGCTGGCGGCCGAGCAGTTCGGCCGGCTGCACCGCGACGGCACCGTCACCGTGGTCGCCGCGGACACCGCGGACGCGCCCGAGCCCCTGGAGCGCCTCGTGCACCGCCCGCCGGCCCGGCCGCAGCTCGTCGTGCTGCGCGGCCTGCAGGGCGTGACCCCGCTGTCCGCGCGCCGGCTCGACGAGCAGCTGCGCCTGCTGCTCGCGCGCTCGTCGCACGCCGTCGTCGTCGCGTGCCTGGACACGACCTCGGTGGACGCGAGCCGCCCCTACGGCCTGCTGCTGCGGCACTTCCACGAGACCGTGCGCATCCCCGCCCTGCGCCACCGCGCCGACGAGCTCGCCGACATCGCGCTGTCGGTGCTTCGCTCGATCGGCGGCGGGCGCTCGCTGCGCCTGTCGCACCAGGTGATCCGCGTGCTCGAGGGCTACGCCTGGCCCGGCAACATCAACGAGCTCGAGGACGTGCTGCGCTACGTCGTCGCCCGCAAGCCCGTCGGCGTCATCCAGGCCCCGGACCTGCCCGCACTGTGCTTCACCAGCCGCCCGCGCCTGTCGATGCTGGAGACCGCGCAGGCGGACGCGATCATCCAGGCGCTCTACGAGGCGCGCGGCAACCGGTACCAGGCCGCGGCGATGCTCGGGATCGCCCGCTCGTCGCTGTACCGCAAGATCGACGCGTTCGGGATCAGCTACATCGCGTAGGTGTCCCGGAAGCGGGTCAGTGATCGTCTTCGCCGCCGCGGGCGTCGCCCGAGACGTCCCAGGATGGGACAGGCTCGTGTGTCCCACGCCACTAGCGTCGGGTCACGGCGCCCCGGGGAGCGGCCGGGCCGCCGGAGCGAACCGACGGGAGCGACGATGAAGGCACTGGTGTACCACGGCCCCGGCAAGAAGGCCTGGGAGGACGTCCCGGACGCGACGGTGCAGGAGCCGACCGACGTCGTGGTCAAGGTCGAGACGACCACGATCTGCGGCACCGACCTGCACATCCTGCAGGGCGACGTCGCCGCGGTCACCGACGGGCGCATCCTCGGGCACGAGGCGGTCGGGACCGTCACCGCAGTCGGCGACGCCGTGCGCGGCTTCTCGGTGGGCGACCGCGTGCTCGTCCCCGCGATCACGAAGTGCGGGCGCTGCGAGTACTGCCAGCGCGGGATGCCGTCGCACTGCCAGACGGTCGGCGGCATCGGGTGGATCTTCGGCCACCTCATCGACGGCACCCAGGCCGAGCTCGTCCGCGTGCCCTACGCCGACACGTCGCTGTACGCGATCCCGCAGGGCGTCACCGACGAGCAGGCGATCTTCCTCGCCGACTCGCTGCCCACGGGCTACGAGGTCGGCGTCCTGGCCGGCGGCGTGCGGCCCGGCCACACGGTCGCGGTGGTCGGCGCCGGCGCTGTCGGCCTGTCCGCGGTGCTGACGACGGGGCTGTGGGGCGCCTCGAAGGTCATCGCGGTCGACTCGAACAAGTTCCGCCTGGAGAAGGCCGTCGAGTTCGGCGCCACCGACGCGGTCGAGGTCGGCCCGGGGACGGTCGGCGACGTCGTCGCGCTCACCGACGGGCTCGGCGTCGACGTGGCCATCGAGGCCGTCGGCTACCCCGAGACCCTCCTGACCGCGGCGTCCCTCGTGCGGCCGGGCGGGACGATCGCCAACATCGGCGTCCACGGGACGCCCGTCGAGCTGCCGATGCAGGACATGTGGATCTCGAACGTCACGATGACCATGGGCCTCGTCGACACCGTCTCCATCCCGACCCTGCTCAAGATGGTCGCCTCCGGCCGCATCCCCGCCGAGAAGATGGGGACGCACTCGTTCACGTTCGACCAGATCGACGAGGCCTACGACGTCTTCGCCAACGCGGCGGCGAACCTGGCGCTGAAGGTGGTCATCACGCCCTGAGTCCCGGGGTTGGCAGCGAACGCGCTGTTCGCTGCTTCTAGGCGCCGAAAGTCCGCGTTGATCACGGCAGGAGCAGGAACCAGGCGAGCAGGCCGAGCGCGAGCAGCACGGCCAGCCTCCCGACGAGCGAGACCACCGCCGCCTGCGACACCAGGCGTGCGGCGACCAGCTCGAGGTGCTCGCCCCGGTCCTGCCGGGCGCCCGCGGCCCGCACGGTCATCGGCACGGTGGCCGGGCGGGCCGTCGGCGTGCGTGGGGCCGGAACGGTGACCTGCTCGTCGGTCGTCGTCGTGTGGGCGTGGACCATCATCTGTTCTCTCCCCGCGGAGTCCGTTCGTCTCGCAGGGGGCGTCGCCGCAGGCCAGGGGGTCGTTAACGGATCTCCGCCGAGATCCACCCACCGAGTGGCGCGTCGCCGCGGTCGCTACGGACCGTCGACGAGGAACCGCCCGAAGGAGCCGTGGACGAGACGGGCCTGGCGGGCGTACTGCGCGAGGTCCCGGACGTCCTGCGCGGCGATCCAGACCGAGAGGTCGACCGCGCGGAATCCGTGCGGCGGGGTCGGCTCGCCCTCGTCCGGCTGGGTGTCCTGTCGATCGGTGGTCGTCACGCCTGCTCGCCGTTCCACG
The DNA here is from genome assembly GCF_037400275.1 of Actinomycetospora aeridis. Taxonomy (NCBI): domain Bacteria; kingdom Bacillati; phylum Actinomycetota; class Actinomycetes; order Pseudonocardiales; family Pseudonocardiaceae; genus Actinomycetospora; species Actinomycetospora aeridis. The sequence continues at coordinate 123,921 of NZ_JBBEGL010000010.1, forward strand.
TCGCGGTGAGGTCGGCGATCAGCCAGGCGGCGATCAGCGCGATCTCGATGTCGGTGTCGCGCGACCACGCGACGAGGCGCTCGGTCGCCGTCGTGAGGTCGCAGCCGTAGCGCTCCATGAGGATCCCCGTGGCGCAGCTGATCGCGTCACGCGAGTCCTGCGCGCTCCCCGGGGCATCGGGTGACGCACGGCCGTTCCACTCGTCCACCCCGAGCTCGCCTCCGTACGGCCATCTGGTCGACCGTGAACAGAAACCGTACACGCTGCTCGCTCTGTGGACATGAGGGCGGGGTCGGTGCGGGCAGCGGGTGATCAGGGCACGATCTCGCTGTCGTGGCGGTGGTAGATCGCCGCCAGCTCGGCCGGGTCGGGCGGCCCGGTGGCGGGGAGGGCGGCACCGATCTCGGCCATGAAGTCCAGCGCGCTCGCCGGGCTCCACACCCCGAGCACCCGGGCGGGCCGGTCGTGCGGGTTCGCAAACGTGTGCCGCGCACCCCTCGGCGCGAGGATGAGGCCCCCGACGGCCACGGGTTCGGGGTCCGAACGACCACGCACCATCGTGAGCGCGCCCTCGAGCACGTAGATCGCCTCGTCGAACCCGTGGTGGACGTGCGGCGGCGGCCCCGCGAAACGGGCCGGCACGGTGAGCTCGCAGAACGCCAGACCGTCGCTCTCGCCCAGCACGCGCAGGACGTCGCCGGCGTAGGGGATCCGGCGACCCTCGCCCGCGTCGCCCCCGCCCACGACGTCGAGCCTTCTCGACCTGTCAAGACCGAGGAGTCACGAGCGGCGGTCTACGCGAACGACGCGACGGGCGCGCCGAGGGCGCCGTCGTCGGGGACCACGCCGAGCCCAGGACCGGTCGGCACCCGGAGGCGGCCGCCCTCGACCCGGACCGGGTAGGCCGAGTCGTAGTGCAGGCCCACGAAGGGCTCGGCGAGCCAGACGCCCTCGAGCAGGCGAGGGTCGACGGTCGCGGCGATGTGGACGCAGGCCGCCGCGATGATGTCCCCGCCCCAGGAGTCGTCGCAGGTGTGGGGCAGCGAGCGGGCCTCGCAGACGTCGCGGACGGTGGCCATGGGCCCGAGGCCGCCCAGGCGCGTGACCTTGAGCCCGAAGCCGTCGCACACCCCGAGCGAGATCGCCCGCAGCACGTCGCCGAGGCTCTCGGTGCTCTCGTCCAGGTACACCGGGTGGTCCAGCTGGGCGCGGACCGCGGCGATCTCGTCGACGGTGGCGCAGGGCTGCTCGAACGCGAACGGGATGTCGGCGCACGCCCGGTCGACCCGCAGGACGTCCCGCGTGAGCAGCGCCCGGTTGGCGTCGACGACGAGCCGGGTGCAGCCGGTCGCCTCCCACACCTTCCGGATCGTCTCGATGTCGGTCTCGAGCGGCCGTCCACCGACCTTGATCTGGAGCCGGGGGTAGCCCTCGGCGATCTTCTCCGCCGCGACGCGGGCGGTCTCGTCGGGGTCGTCGAGCGTGAGCGACCAGTACGAGTCGACCTCACCGGTCGTCGCGCCGCCGAGCATGTCGCACACGCGCAGGCCGTGGGCCTTGCCGATCAGGTCGTGCACCGCGATGTCGATCGCGGCCTTCGCGTAGTCGTGGCCGTGGAGCAGGCCGTGCAGCGCGCGCCGGACCGCTGCGGGCCCGGTCACCTCCCGCCCGATCAGACCCGGGGCCATCTGGGTCAGGGCCGCGCGGGCGCCGAGGGCGTGGGCCGCGGCGTGGGTCGGGCCGATGGGACAGGTCTCGCCCCACCCGGAGACCCCGGTGTCCGACACGATCTGCACGACCGTGGAGTCCAGGGCGGTGTGGGCGCCGTCCGACATCCGGTAGACGGCGCCCTCCAACGGCAGGTCGACCTGGTAGAGGTGGACCTCGGCGATCCGCACGGCGCTCCTCCCGATCCGCGTGTCGACGTCGGTGTCGTCGACTCCTGGTGCCCGACGCGGACGGCCTCGTGAGGGTCGATCGACCGTCCCCGCGTCGCCGGAGAGATCGTCAACCGCAGCGCGATCGAAACGACCACGACCGTCGACGGCCGAAGGAGCACGCCGGCAGGTCGGCCGGCACGCGGGGTGCCGACGCCGGGACGGATCACTGCTGTCAACCGCCGCTGGCACCGAAGGAATCACGGCGGGCGCACCGCCGTTGACCTGGAGCCGGCGCGGGGAATCGAACCCCGGACCTTTCGCTTACAAGGCGAGCGCTCTGCCGATTGAGCTACGCCGGCACGGACGCCCATGGTACGAGGGTCGGCCGGACCGCGGAGACCCCGCCCACAGGTGCGGGAAGTAGCCTCGGGCGGTTGGCACGGTGGTCGGGCGGGGGCCGCCACCGACCCGCCCGGCGTGGGACGTGGCGCACGTCCACGCCCGGCAACCACGATCGACTTCCGCGCGTCTGGGCAGGTGGCCTTGGTGAAGATTCCCGGTGTGCACGGCCCGCGGTCCGAGCACTCCGACGAGCAGGGAGAGGAAGGTCCGCCCGTGGGGGTGGCCCAGCGAGCCCGCGGCTCGCTCCGTCGACAGTTCCCCGTCGAAGACATCCGTCGCAACGCCGTGGACGCACCCACCGTCCGCGACAACCTCCTGCCGGCCGTCACCGGCCCGGAGGTCGCGGACGACACGCTCGTGCTGCGGGTGCTCGACCTCGCGCTGCGCATCGGCGAGGTCCAGATCGCGACCGGCGCCGGCGCGGCGGTCGCGCACGACACGATGCTCGCGATCGCCGGCGCGTACGGCCTGCCGGCCTGCGACGTCGACATCGCGTTCTCGACGATCACGATGTGCTGTCACCGCGGCAACGAGGCCGGGCCGGTGACGACGATGCGCAACGTCCGCTACCGGACGCAGGACTACACGCGGCTCACCGAGGTCGACGAGATCATCTCCTCGATCGTCGACCGGGACGAGCCGATGCGCGTCGAGGAGGCGATGACCCGGCTCGGGAACGCGGTGCGGGCGCCGCACCCGTACCCGCGCTTCGTCGCCGGGATCGCCCGGGGGCTCTTCGCCGGGGCGGTGGCGTTCCTGCTCGGCGGCGGCCTGTTCGTCGCGGTGCTGGCCGCGGTGGCGACGGGCGTCATCTGGGGCGTGGCCCGCTGGCTCGCCCGTCGCCGGGTGCCGATGTTCTTCCAGCAGATGGTCGGCGCCGCGATCGTCACGCTGTCCGCGACGAGCCTGGCCTCGACGGGGGTGCTCGACGACTCCCCCGCGTTCGTCATCGCCGCCGGCATCGTCGTGTTCCTCTCGGGCCTGTCGCTGGTCGGCCTGGTGCAGGACGCGATCTCGGGCTTCCCGCTGACGGCGGCCGGACGTGTCGTCGAGGTCATGATCGCGTCGGCGGGGCTGCTGGTCGGCGTCGTCGTCAGCATCAAGCTCGTCGGCGCCGTCCTCGGGACGGACGCGGGCGCCTACGCGGCCGTCGTGCCCGAGGGCCCGCCCCCGTCGCTGCAGCCGATCTCGCTGCTCGCCGCGGCGGCGGCCGGGATGCTGTTCGCCCTCTCGGCCTACGCGCCGTGGCGGTCGTTGCCGCTCGCGGCGCTCGCCGGCGCGGTGGCGTGGGCCGGCTACTCGCTGCTCGGGATCCTCGGTGCCGGCGAGGTCGTCGCGGCGGCGGTGGCGGCGGCCGCGCTCGGGCTCGTCGCGATGCTGCTGCCCCGCATGCTGGGTACACCCCCGTTGGTGCTGGTGATCGCCGGGATCACGCCGCTCCTGCCCGGTCTGACGATGTACCGCGGGTTCTCGCAGCTCGCGTTCAACAGCGTCGCCGTCGGTGCGGTCACGATCCTGCTGGCCCTGACCTTCGGACTCGCGCTCGCGGCCGGGGTCTCGGTCGGGGAGCAGATCGGCTGGCCCCTGCAGCGGCTGGTCCGCCGTCTGCTGCCCGGAGTCACCGCGGAGGACAGAGCACGTGACGCACGCCGAGGACGCCCCCGGGTCTTCTGACCTGCTGGTGGTGGCCAACCGGTTGCCGTTCGACCTCGACGACGAGGGCCAGTGGCACCGCAGCCCGGGAGGGCTGGTCACCGCCCTCGAGCCGACGCTGCGCGCCCGCGGCGGCGCCTGGGTCGGCTGGCCCGGCCGCCCGGACGCCGACCCCGAGCCGTTCGACGACGACGGGTTGGCGATCCGGCCGGTGTCGATCACCGCCGACGAGGTCGCCGCCTACTACGAGGGCTTCGCGAACGCGACGCTCTGGCCGCTCTACCACGACGTCGTCGCGCGGCCCCGCTTCGAACGCTCCTGGTGGGAGGCCTACCGGCGGGTGAACGAGCGCTTCGCCGACGCCGTGGCGCAGGCGGCGGCGCAGGGCGCGACGGTGTGGGTGCAGGACTACCAGCTCCAGCTCGTTCCGAGCCTGCTGCGCGAGCGGCGCCCGGACCTGCGGATCGGGTTCTTCCTGCACATCCCGTTCCCGCCCGCCGAGCTGTTCGCCCAGCTCCCGTGGCGGCGGCCCGTCATCGAGGGACTGCTCGGCGCCGACGTGGTCGGCTTCCAGACCGCCGGGGGTGCCGAGAACTTCCGCCACGTCGCCACCCGCCTCACCGACGCGACGGCCGACGCCTCCGGGCAGGTCACCGCCCCGGACGGGCGCACGGTCACCGTCGGCGCCCACCCGATCTCCGTCGACGCCTCCGAGCTCGACGCGACGGCCCGCTCGTCGGAGACGGTCGACCGGGCGAAGGCCCTGCGCCACGAGCTCGGCGACCCCCGCACGGTGCTGCTCGGCGTCGACCGCCTCGACTACACCAAGGGCATCGACGTGCGCCTGCGGGCGTTCGCCCAGGTCCTCGAGCAGCAACGGCTGGACCCCGCCGAGGCCGTGCTGATCCAGGTCGCGACGCCGAGCCGCGAGCGGGTCGAGCACTACGCCGAGATGCGCGACGACATCGAGCTCACGGTCGGGCGGATCAACGGTGAGCACGCGTCCGTCGGGCGGCCGGTGATCCACTACGTGCACCAGGCGACCCCGCGCGACGAGCTCGTCGCCTTCTACCGCGCCGCCGACGTCATGCTCGTGACGCCCTACCGCGACGGCATGAACCTCGTCGCCAAGGAGTACGTCGCGAGCCGGCCCGACGGCGACGGCGCGCTGGTGCTCTCGGAGTTCACCGGCGCCGCCGACGAGCTCGGCGACGGCGCCTACCTCGTCAACCCGCACGACCTCGACGCCGTCGGCGACGCGCTCGTGGCCGCGGCGTCGCAGGACCCCGACGAGGCCCGCCGGCGGATGGGCGTGCTGCGCGAGCAGGTCCTGGAGCACGACGTCGAGCGCTGGGCGGCGGGTTTCCTCGCCGCCCTGGGGGTCGGGAC
>NZ_JBBEGL010000011.1:0-122861 GCF_037400275.1 Actinomycetospora aeridis
TGTCGTGCCACGGAGTCGGGTCGAGGGTGTCGGAATTCAGCCTCAGGTGCGCGGGTCCGCGGCGTCCCGGACGGCGACGACGTGGCAGGCATTGCGCGCTCCGCGCAGCGGCTGGTGCCGTCCCGCCGCGTCGCGGGCCCGCGCGGTGACCTCGTCGGCGCCGGACGCGAGGCCCGGGGAAGCGGTGAACCGCCGCCATCCGTACGGCCCGCCGACCACCGGACCGAGGTCGGCGTCCTGCCATCCGTCGCCGGCGTCCGGCGCTCCTCGGCGGACGACCGCGACGTCGACACCGACGATCTCCGATGAGCTCCATGCCCATCCGCGCACCTCGGGTCCGCGGTCTCCGCTGCGGACGTCGGTGATGATGCTGTTCACGTCGAGATCGCGCACCGGCTCGGGCGTCGTGCCGCCGGGCGCCGTGCGGAGGTACAGCGTCGTGGTGAACAGGTGCTCCGGCCGGTGGTCGGCGACGGTCAACGACCGGAGCCATTTCACGTTGTTCGTCCCGAAGTAGCCCGGCACGAACAACCTCACCGGGTGGCCGTGCTCCGCGGTGAGGGGCGCACCGTTCATCTCGTACGCCAGCACTCCGCGCTCGCGGACGACGTCCAGCGGCAGGTCCTTGAGGTACTCGGTGCACGGGGTGCCGTCGAAGACACCGGAGTCGAGGCCCGCCGCCCACAGGCTCCCCCGCCCCGGGGCGCCCGCCTGGTCCAGGACGGCGGCGACGGGCACCCCGCGCCACTCGACGTTCCCGGCCCGCCGGGTCGGCTCGTCCGGACGCAGCGGATTGCCGAAGCACTCGAGGACGGCCTGGACGGTGACGCTCGGCATGGCCCGGAGCTCGGCGAGGCCCACCCGCAGCGGCCGTTCCACGAGACCGTCGACCCGCAGCCCCCAGTCGTCGGCCGGGACGTGAGCGATGCCGAAGTGCCCGATGACGTAGAGGTCGTCCACCGGGGTGGTCGGCGCGGAGAGCCGGCCCGGCGCGGGCTGCCACTTGGTGGTCTCGCCGGGCTCCATCGGCACCGTGGCCATGCCCGTCCACCTCCTTCGGCGCTCCGACCGTCACCGTGCCACGTCCCCGACGCCCCTGGGGACGCGGTGACCCCGGGCGGGCCGTGAGCGGATCGTTAGGGTGGCGGTCGTGGACGCCCGGAGGAACGGTGACGATCCCCGGGCCGCGCGGGCAGCGACCCGACGGCCCCTGACCCCCGGGGGCGCGGCATGACGACGGGCACCGAGCAGGCCGCTGCCCCCACCGGGGCGGCCAACGGCTGGCCGACCGACCGTGGGGTGCTGCGCACGACCGCCACCGAGCAGCGCCCGCCGGACTCCGCGCTGGGTGAGCTCGCGGTCACGTACTTCGACCGGGTCGCCGACGCCGAGCTCGTCGCGGACCCCCACGACGCCCTCGCCACCGTCCGCGCCCACCGCAGCCTCGCCCGCCTCCGGGTGCCGGGCAAGCCGGTCACCGCGGTGCTCGACACCCCGGGCTCCGAGGGCCGCATCTCGGTGCTCGTGGTCACCGACGACATGCCGTTCCTCATCGACTCGGTGCTCGCCGAGCTCGACCGCACCGGCGCGAGCGTGCACCGCGTCGTGCACCCGGTGGTGGTCGTGCGCCGGGACGTGCGCGGGGAGCTGCTCGACATCCTGCCGCTCGCCGACGCCGCGGCGCCGCCGCCGGGCGCGGTGGCCGAATCGTGGATGAACATCGAGCTGGGCGACCTGCCGGGCTCCGACCCGGCCCGGGACCTCGCCGCCGACCTGCACGCACGCCTGTCGAGCGTGCTCACCGACGTCCGCGAGGTCGTCGAGGACGACACCAGGATGGTGTCCACCGCGCGGGCGCTCGCCGACGAGCTCGACGGGGCCGGCGGGGACGTGGAGACCGCGGACACGGTCGCTCTCCTGCGGTGGTTCGCGCAGGGGAACCTGATCATGCTCGGGTACCGGCGCCAGGAGCTCGTCGACACCCCGGAAGGGCCGGCGCTGCGCGGCGTGCTCGCCACCGGTCTCGGCGTGCTGCGCCGCGACAGCCTCGTCGCGCGCACCCTGACCGCGAGCCCGGACAGCGTGAGCCCCGCCGGGACGGCGGGCGACACCGCCGCGCGCCGCCTGCTGGTGCTGACGCGGGCGAGCGCCCGCTCGACCGTGCACCGCCCGGAGCACCCGCTCTACGTGGGCGTGAGCATCTTCGACGCCGAGGGCCGCCTCGTCGGCGAGCACCGGTTCCTGGGCATCCTCACCGTCGCCGCGCGGCACGCCGACGTGCTCGGGATCCCCGTGGTCTCGCGGCGCGTGCAGGAGGTCGTCGTGGAGGCGGGGCTGCCCGTCGACTCGTGGTCGGGGCAGCGCCTGCTCGAGGTGCTGCAGACCTACCCGCGCGCCGAGCTCCTGTGCACCGACCGGGCCTCGCTGGAGGCCACGGCCACCGGCGTGCTCGACCTCGCCGAGCGGCGCCGCGTGCGGCTGTTCCTGCGCCGCGACCCGTACGGCCGCTACTTCTCCTGCATGATCTACCTGCCGCGCGACCGGTACACGACGGCGGCCCGGCTGCGGATGCAGGACGTCCTGACCCGTGAGCTGCGCGGCACCGACATCGAGCACACCGCGCGTGTCACGGAGGACCAGCTCGCGCTGCTGCACGTCACCGTGCACACCGGACGCGAGGACCCGGTCACGCCCGACCTCGAGGCGCTCACCGACGACCTGGCCGAGGCCGCGCGGACGTGGTCGGACCGCCTGCGCGAGGCCGCCACCGGCGAGGAGCGGGCAGTCATCGCGACGGTGGGCGAGCCGTTCGCCGAGGCGTACAAGGAGGACTTCGGCCCCGAACGCGGCCTCCTCGACCTGCGCGTCCTGGAGGGCCTGACCCCCGGGGAGGACGGCGGCCGCGACACCGCCGTCCGGCTCTACCACCCGACCAACCCCGACGCGGGCGACCGCCGCCTCAAGCTCTACCTGGCGGGCCGGCGCGCGACGCTGTCGTCGGTGCTGCCCGCGCTGCAGTCGCTGGGCGTCGTGGTCGTCGACGAGCGGCCCTACCAGGTGACGCGCAGCGACGGCGTCACCTGCTGGATCAACGACTTCGGCCTGCGCCTCGGCGCCGCCGACACCGTCCCACCGGGCACCGAGCACGACCTCACCGAGCGGTTCGCCGAGGCGTTCGACGCGGTGTGGAGCGAGCGGGCGGGCGCGGACGGCTTCAACGCGCTCGTCCTGCGGGCCGGCCTGGGCTGGCGTCAGGCGGCGGTGCTGCGGGCGTTCTCGCGGTACCTGCGCCAGATCGGGAACCCCTACGGCCAGAGCTACATCACCGATGTCGTCGGGGCCCACCGGGACGTCGCGGTGGGCCTCGTCGAGCTCTTCGAGGCCCGCTTCGACCCGGCTTTGGGCGACGAGGAGCGCGAGCGCCGGGTGGCCGAGGTCGACGGGCGCGTGACGGCCGCGATCGCGGACGTCACGAGCCTCGACGCGGACCGGATCCTGCGCTCGCTGCTCGGGGTGGTCCGCGCGGTCCTGCGCACCAACCACTTCCGCCGCGACGAGCACGGCGCGCCCCGCCCGTTCCTCGCCCTCAAGCTCGACCCGTCGCGGGTGCCGGGGGTGCCCGAGCCGGTGCCCGCGATCGAGACGTTCGTGTACTCGGCGCGCGTCGAGGGCGTGCACCTGCGGTTCGGGCCGATCGCGCGCGGGGGGCTGCGCTGGTCGGACCGCCTCCAGGACTACCGCACCGAGATCCTCGGTCTGGTCAAGGCGCAGGCCGTCAAGAACGCGGTCATCGTGCCGGTCGGCGCCAAGGGCGGGTTCGTGGTGAAGCGCCCGCCGGCCGCGACCGGCGACGCCGCCGCCGACCGCGACGCCGCGCGCGCCGAGGGCGTCACGTGCTACCGCATGTTCGTGTCCGGTCTGCTCGACCTCGTCGACGACCGGGCCGGGCACGCCGCGCAGTCGGACATCCGCACCCCGGCGGACGTCCTGCGCTACGACGGCGACGACCCCTACCTGGTGGTGGCGGCCGACAAGGGCACCGCGACGTTCTCGGACATCGCGAACGGGGTGGCCGGCGAGTACGGGTTCTGGCTGGGCGACGCGTTCGCCTCCGGGGGCTCGGTCGGCTACGACCACAAGGCCATGGGCATCACCGCCCGCGGTGCGTGGGAGTCGGTGCGCCGCCACTTCCGCGAGCTCGGGCGCGACGTCGCGAGCGACGAGATCACCGTCGTCGGCGTCGGCGACATGTCCGGCGACGTGTTCGGCAACGGGATGCTGCTCTCCGAGCACCTCAGGATCGTCGCGGCGTTCGACCACCGCCACGTGTTCCTCGACCCGGACCCGGACCCGGCCGCCTCGTTCGCCGAGCGCAGCCGCCTGTTCGCGCTCGCGCGCTCGTCGTGGGCCGACTACGACACCTCCCTGATCAGCGACGGCGGCGGCGTCTACCCGCGCACGATGAAGGCGATCCCGGTGTCCGCGCGCGCGGCCGAGGTGCTCGGCATCGACCCCGGCGAGATCGACCCGCCCTCGCTCGTGCGCGCGGTGCTGCGCGCGCCCGCGGACCTGCTGTGGAACGGCGGGATCGGTACCTACGTCAGGGCCTCGACCGAGACCGACGCCGAGGTCGGCGACAAGGGCAACGACGCCGTGCGCGTCGACGGGGACGAGCTGCGCGTGGCGGTCGTCGGCGAGGGCGGCAACCTGGGACTGACCCAGCGAGGCCGCATCGAGTACGCCCGGCGCGGCGGGAAGGTCAACACCGACGCGATCGACAACAGCGCGGGCGTCGACTGCTCCGACCACGAGGTCAACATCAAGATCCTGCTCGACTCGCTGGTCGAGCGCGGCGAGCTCGCGCCGGCCGACCGCGACGAACAGATCGCCGCGACCACCGACGAGGTCGCCGACCTCGTCCTCGCCGACAACGTCAGCCAGAACGAGGTCCTGGGGGTGTCGCGGTACCACGCGGCGCCGATGGCCCACGTCCAGGCATCCCTGATCGACGACCTCGAGGCGCGGGGCCGGCTCGACCGCGCCCTGGACGTCCTGCCCGACGCCGAGGAGTTCGCCGCCCGCCTCGCCGCGGGCGAGGGCCTGTCGAGCCCGGAGCTCTCGACGCTGATGGCGCACGTGAAGCTCGACCTCACCGACGCCCTCGCCGCCTCGGAGGTCCCCGACCTCGAGGTGTTCGCCCGGCGCCTGCCGTCGTACTTCCCGGCGGTGCTCGCCGAGCGCTACCCCGAGGCGGTGTCCGCGCACCCGCTGCGCCGCCAGATCGTGACGACGATGCTGGCGAACGCGGTCGTCGACGGCGGCGGGCTGACCTACGTGCACCGTCTGGCCCAGGAGGTGGCCGCGACGGCGGGCGACGCGGTCCGCGCCTACCACGTCGCCACCACGGTGTTCGGTCTCGACGTCCTGGCCGACGACGTCGCGGCGGGGGAGCGGACGCTGCCGACCCTCGTCGCCGACCGGCTCACGCTCGCCTCCCGGCGCCAGCTGGACCGCGCCTCGCGCTGGTTCCTCACCCACCGCCCGCAGCCGCTGGCGGTCGGGGCGGAGATCGCGCGGTTCTCGCCGTGGCTCACGCAGCTGGCGCCGCGGGTCCCGGAGCTGCTGCGGGGCGAGGAGGCCGAGGGTCTCGCGGAGCACACGCAGGCGCTCGTCGACGGGGGAGCGCCGGTCGACCTGGCCCGGCGCGCGGTCGGCGGGCTCTACGCGTTCGGGCTCCTCGACGTCGTCGAGATCGCCGAGTTCGCCGAGCGCGAGCGGGGCGGTCTGCGCGCGGACGACGGGGAGGTCACCGACGACGAGATGTTCGCGGTGGCCGAGCTGTACTACGCGCTCTCCGAGCACCTCGGCTTCGACGCGCTGCTCACGGCGGTCGCCGGGCTCGAGCGGGGCGACCGGTGGCACGCGCTCGCGCGCCTGTCCCTGCGCGACGAGCTCTACTCGTCGTTGCGGGCGATCACGCTCGACGTCCTCGCCGACACCGGCTTCGACGAGTCCGCGGACGAGAAGATCGAGCACTGGGAGCAGGCGAACGCGTCGCGGCTGATGCGCGCGCGCTCGGCGCTGGCCGAGATCGCGAAGGTGGGCCGCGCCGACCTCGCGACCGTCTCGGTGGCCGCCCGTCAGATCCGCAGCATGGTCCGCTGATCACCGACACACCCCCGGAGGAATGCGCGTGGCGCCCTACGTCAACGACGTCGCGGTGCGCTGGTCCGACCAGGACGCCTACGGGCACGTCAACCACGCCCGCGTGGTGACGCTGCTCGAGGACGCCCGGACCGGCCTGCTCTTCGACGCCGCGACCCGGGCGGGCGTGGCCGCCTTCGAGGCCGGGCTGCTCGTCGCGACGCTGGAGGTGCGCTACCGCCGGCCGATCCCGTGGACCCCGGCCGGAGTGCGGGTGGAGATGACGGCGCAGGACGTGAAGGCCGCGTCGTTCCTCGTCGCCTACCGGCTCCTGCTGCCGTCCGGGAACGGGCACGGGGGCTTCGACGAGGCGAAGCCCGCCGCGACCGCGACCACCCAGCTCGTGCCCTACGACCTCGCGACCCAGCGCCCGCGGCGCCTGACCGGCGAGGAGCGGGACTTCCTGGCGGAGTACACGTGAGCCTCGCCGTCCCCGCGGCGGCCGACCGGGCGGCGCTCGCCGACGTCGTCGGCCGCGTGGTGCGGCTGGACCCGGCTGCGGTGGTGCGGCTGCGGACCGTCGGCGACGGGGTCGCGCTGTGGGCGGGCACGCCGTTCGCGGTGCTGGTGGCCGCCGCGGCTCCCGGCCGCGTCGAGCCCGCCGACGTGACGGTGGTGGGGTCGGACCTGCTCGCGGCGCTGACCGTCGTCGACGCCCCCGCACTCGACCCCGGCACGGCGGTGGACGACCGGTGGCGCGGGGACCTCCCGGGCCCGGTGCGCTGGGACGTCGTCGGGGAGATCGGGGCGGCGGAGATCGACGCCGTCGTCGCCCGCGCCGACCCGTCCGGGCTCGACGAGCCGGTGTGGGAGGCCGGCGGGGTGCGTGTCCCCGCGCGGTGCGTCGTCGCCGTGGCCGGGATGGGGTGGCCGGAGGGCGGCGCCCCGGTGCCGGTGGCGGTGTCGTCCGACGGTGCGTGGATGCGGCTCGACCTCGGCGTCGCGGCGATCGTCCGCCACCGCCGTCCGTCCCTCACCGTCCTCATGTGAGTGAAATTGTGGGCTATAGCCGACAATTTCACTCACATAGGCCGGTCAGCCCAGGTGCTTGCGCAGGAAGTCGCGGGTGGCGCTCCAGGCCTTGAGGGCCTGCTCGGGGTCGTAGGTGCCCAGGTGGTTCTCCTCGTTGAAGAACGCGTGCCCGGACGGGTAGATCCGGAAGTCGGGGGTGACGCCGGACTCCGCCTCGATGCGCTCGGCGAGCTCCTCGACGGCCTCGGGCGGGGCCATCTCGTCCTCCTCGCCGAAGTGGCCGAGCAGCGGCGCGGAGAGGTTCGTGAAGCTCGGGTAGTCCTCGCCCAGCACGCCGTAGAACGGCACCGCGGCGCCGATCTTGTCGCCCTGCTGCGCGGCGAGGACGAGCACGAAGCCGCCGCCCATGCAGAACCCCACCGCGCCGACCTTGTCGCCCACGACGGCCTCGTGGCCGAGCAGGAAGTCGACGGCGCCGCCGAGGTCGGTGGCGGCCCGGTCGACGGGCAGCTCCTGCATGAGCCTGCCGGCCTCGTCGGCGTCGTGCGTGGTGGTGCCGCCGTAGAGGTCGGGAGCGAGCGCGACGAAGCCCTCGGCCGCGAGCCGGTTGGTGACGTCGGCGATGTGGCCCGTCAGGCCCCACCACTCCTGGATCACGACGACACCGGGTCCGGTGCCCGCCTCGGGCAGCGCCAGGTAGCCGTGCGCGGTGCGTCCGTTGCTCGGGAACGTGACGTTCTGCAGCGGGTTGTCGGTCATGCTCACCAGGCCTTGTTCATCATGCTGGTCGCGGCCATCTCGAAGTACTCCCACATCTGCCGGCGCCGCTCCTCGGGGAGGTGGGCCTCGTCGACGGCGACGCGCATGCAGCGCAGCCACGCGTCGCGCTCGAGCGGGCCGATCGGGAAGGGGCCGTGCCGCATCCGCAGCCGCGGGTGTCCGCGCTGGTGGGAGTAGGTCTGCGGGCCGCCCCAGTACTGCTCGAGGAACATCAGCAGCCGCTCCTCGGCCGGGCCCAGGTCCTCCTCGGGGTAGAGGGGACGCAGGACCGGGTCGTCGGCGACCTGCTCGTAGAAGCGGTGCACGATCGCCACGAACGTCTCGTGCCCGCCCACGGCCTCGTAGAACGTGTCGGGTCGACCGGCCTGTGGTGCGCTCACCCCACCACCGTCCCAGATCCGGCCCGGACGGGTGTCATCAGACCGCGGGTGTGCCGGGCCCGGCGACGCCCGGCCGTCCGGCGAACGGGTAGGGCGCCGGCACCCCGGCCACGTCGAGCTGTGTCTTGATCTCGGCGGCCACCGCGCGCTGCACCGCCCACTGCTCGCCGGGGCGGGTGCGGATGGTCAGGCGCATGAGCACGCCCTCCGCGGTGACCGACTGGACGCCGAGCATCTCCGGGGGCGCGATCACCTTGCTGGCGATCTTCGGCTCGGCGCACTCGGCGGCGGCGGCGCGCTCGGCGATCTCGAGGGCCTCGTCGACGTCGGCGCTGTGCCCGACGGGGATGTCGACGACGGCGACCGAGTAGCCCTGGCTGGAGTTGCCGACGCGCAGCACCTCGCCGTTGCGGACGTACCAGACGGTGCCGGCGATGTCGCGCAGCGTCGTCACCCGCAGGCCGACGGCCTCGACGGTGCCGGTGGCCTCCCCGAGGTCGACGATGTCGCCGACGCCGTACTGGTCCTCGAGCATCATGAAGATGCCGGACAGGAAGTCGCGCACGAGGTTCTGGGCGCCGAACCCGATGGCGACGCCGACGATGCCCGCCGAGGCGATGATCGGGGCGAGGTTGACGCCGAACTCGCCCAGGATCAGCACGAACGCGACGCCGTAGATCAGCATCGTGGAGAACGACCGCAGCACCGACCCGATGGCCTGCGCGCGCTGGGTGCGGCGCTCCACCATCAGCGGCGCCGCGTCCTTGATCGTGCGGACGGCGCGGTCGCGCAGGGGGCGCAGCAGCTGCGGCACGCGCCCCTCACCCGCGCCGCTGGTCAGGCGGCGGATCGCGCGGTGCACCAGCAGCCGCAGGACCACCGCCACGACGATGATCAGCAGGACGACGACGAGGTGGGTCACCAGCTGGTCGGCCGAGCGGGAGAGCCAGTCGGTCTGCGTGAGCTGGTAGACCCGCTGGCACAGCGATCCCGCGTCGGTCGCGCACGCCGGCGGCTGCACGGGCAGCGGGGCCGAGAGCGGCGAGGAGAGGTCAGGGGCCGGTGCTGGACTGGCCGGGGTGCTGTCCGGTGGAGGAGTCGGCGACGGCACGGTCACGTCGCCCGACGGTAGAGGACGTCCCGGACCGTGCCGTCGGCCCGGTGACGCGCCGGTGACGTGCCGATGCGTTCGGTGCTAACACACGTGCGATCGGAGCCGTTGTGTGGTCGACTACTCGCGGGAGGTGGTCGTGTGCACGAACGACAACCCGGCAGCGTGACTCCGCTGGTCAGCGAGGTCCCGCCCACTTCCGCGCCGTACGGCGCGTCCGACCCTCCCGATCCCGTCCCCGAACTCACCGTCGCTCCCCCTCTCGCTCCCGACTCCCCGGACGATTTCCCCGCCCCGCCGCCGTCGCCGCCCTGGGGCCGTCGCCGGGTCCTCCTCCTCAACGCCACCTTCGAGCCCCTCACCGCGCTGCCGCTTCGCCGCGCGATCGTGCTGCTGGTCTGCGGCAAGGCCGAGGTGGTGCACGGCGACGCCGCGGGTCTCGTCCTGCACTCGGCCACCGGCTCGGTCGAGGTCCCGTCGGTGATCCGCCTGCGCACCTACGTCCGCGTGCCCTACCGCGCGCGGGTGCCGCTGACCCGGGCGGCGCTCATGCACCGCGACCGGTTCCGGTGCGCGTACTGCGGCGGGCGGGCCGAGACGATCGACCACGTCGTCCCGCGCAGCCGCGGGGGCACGCACACCTGGGAGAACTGCGTCGCCTGCTGCGCGCGGTGCAACCACCGCAAGGCCGACAAGCTGCTGGCCGAGCTGGGCTGGCCGCTGCGCACGATGCCGACCGCGCCCCGAGGGCGGCACTGGCGGTTGCTCGCCGGGCTGGTCGACGCCGACCCGCTGTGGCTGCCGTACCTGGGGGAGAGCGCGGCCTGACCCGGCCCGTGCCCCGTGCGTAGGGCAGCATGGGGCAACCGTGAGCGATCTCCACGAGCTGACGGCCCTCGAGACCGCCGCGGCGGTGCGCCGCGGCGACATCTCGGCTCTCGACGCCGTCGACGCCGCCCTCGCGCGCGCCGACCGTCTGGGCCCGGCGCTGGGCGCGTTCACGGTGCTCACGCCCGACCGCGCGCGCGACGCCGCCCGTGCGGTCGACCGGGACGGGGTGGCCGGCACCGGGCCGCTCGCCGGGGTGCCGACGGCCATCAAGGACCTCGCCGCGACCGCCGGCGTGCCCACGCGCCGGGGCTCGGTGATCTACGACGGCTACGTCCCCACGCGCGACGACGACGTCGTCGGCCTGCTGCGCGCCGCCGGCACGATCAGCATCGGCAAGACCGCGGTGCCCGAGTTCGGGCTGCCCTGCTACACCGAGCCCGCCGGCGCGGCCCCGGCCGTGACCCCGTGGGACCGGACCCGCTCGGCCGGCGGGTCGTCGGGCGGGGCGGCCGCCGCGGTGGCCGCCGGCATCCTGCCGGTCGCGCACGGCACCGACGGGGGCGGCTCGATCCGGATCCCGGCCTCGGTGTGCGGGCTGGTCGGGCTGAAGACGACGCGCGGACGGGTCCCGGCCGGGCCGGCGGGCGGCGACCCGGCGGGGCTGTCGGTGAACGGCCCGCTCGCCCGCACGGTGGCCGACGCCGCGGCGCTGCTCGACGCGATGGCCGTGTGGTCGCCCGGCGAGCCGTTCGTGCCCGCCCCACCCCCGGAGGGCGGGTTCCTCGGCGCCCTCGAGCGGCCCGGGCCGCGGCGGCGGATCGCGCTGGCCGTGGAGCCCCCACTGGACGGTGTCGAGGTCGACCCGGCGTGCCGCGGCGCCACCGAGGACGTCGGGACCCTGCTCGCCGAGCTCGGCCACGACGTCGAGCCGGTGACGATCCGCCTGCCCGACGAGGGCGTCGCCGCGTTCCTCACGCTGTGGAAGGTGCTCTCCCTCGGCGATCCGGTCGACCCCGCCGACGAGCCGCGCCTGCAGCCGCTGACGCGCCACCTGCGGGCCGAGGGGCGGGCGATCGACGGGGCAGCGGCGATGGGCGCGCTGCACACCGTGCAGGTGCTCACCCGGTCGTTCGTCGCCGGGCGGGCGGCCTACGACGCCGTCCTCACCCCGACCGTCGCGCTGCCGCCCCGCCCGGTCGGCTGGTTCACCGCCACCGGCGACCCCGCCGACGACTTCGCCCGCCAGATCGCGTTCACGCCGTGGAACGCGATCGCGAACCTCACCGGCGAGCCGGCGATCTCGCTGCCGCTGGGGTGGTCGGACGGGCTGCCGATCGGTGTCGCGCTGCGCGGGCGGCGCGGGGAGGAGTCGGTGCTGCTCACGCTGGCCGCCGAGCTCGAGGCGGCGCGGCCGTGGCGGGACCGGCGTCCGCCCGAGGTGTGAGGGCCCCGAGGTGTGAGGACGCGGCCTACGACGGGACGTCGTCGACGCGATCCACTACGGTGCTGCGCGTGAGCCCGCTGACCACCTTCCTGCTCTACGGCGTGACATCGCTCGGGGGGATCGGCCTCATCGCCGCCATGACCCTCGTCCGCCCCTCGTCGCGTGGCGCCCGCTACCGCTCCGGTGACGCGTGGGACCACGAGCCGCTGTGGTGGATGGGCAACCCCAAGGGCTCGGGCGTCGCCGGGCCCGCCGTCGAGGCCGTGCCGTCCGGCTCGGCCACCGATCACACCGCCCGAGGAGGCGCTCGTGGCACCTGGTGAGGTCGTCCCCGCACGTCAGGACGCGCCGGGCGAGACCACCCGTCTGACCCGCGGACCCGGCGTCCTCGAGGACCCGGTCTACGGCCAGGCGCGCGTCGCCACGGCGTCCGGGCGCATCTCCGAGGCGACCGACGTGCTCGCCGAGGACTCGCGCACCCCGTTCTCCGCGTCGCAGCTCTCCCGCCTCGACGAGGCCCTGACGCTGGCCTGCCGCGAGACCGGGCTGCTGTTCACGCTCTGGGTCGGGGCGCTCGGCACCCGCTCGCGCGAGCGCGCCGAGGAGCTGCACGCCTCGCTCGGCGACACCGCTGCCGAGGCGGTCGTCGTCGCCGTGTCGCCCGGCGAGCGCGTCGTGGAGATCGTCACCGGCGCCGAGTCGAGCCGCCGCATCGACGACCGCGGCGCCAAGCTCGCGGTGATGAGCATGGTCGCCTCGTTCAAGGAGTCCGACCTCGTCGGCGGCATGGTCGAGGGCCTCACGATGCTCGCCGACCAGGCGGGTCACGCGCACCACTGAGCACCCAGCTGGTGGAACGAACGCGCTGTTCGCTGCGCTAGAAGCAGCGAACAGCGCGTTCGCTCCGAAAGACGAGGGCCTCAGCCGCGGTCGAACTCCCGGGCCGCGAGGGCACGCACCACGCCGGCGCGGCCCTCGGTGACCAGGCGGCGCAGGGCCGGCGGGTGGTCGCCCGCGAGCCAGGCGTCGGCGGCCTCGACCGTCGCGCCCTCGACCGCCCAGGACGGGAAGAGGCCCTGCACCATCGGCTGGGCCTGCTCCGAGGACCGGCGTGCCCACACCTCGTCGACGGCGGCGAAGTACTTCGCGACGTAGTCGGTGAGCAGGGCCTGCTGCGCCGGGTGCGAGAAGCCCATGATGATCGCG
Organism: Actinomycetospora aeridis; assembly: GCF_037400275.1. NCBI lineage: Bacteria > Bacillati > Actinomycetota > Actinomycetes > Pseudonocardiales > Pseudonocardiaceae > Actinomycetospora > Actinomycetospora aeridis. The sequence continues at coordinate 12,929 of NZ_JBBEGL010000011.1, forward strand.
GAGTTGATCGCGTTCGGCAGGCTGTCGTCCTCGACGGCGCGCCGCCAGGCCTCCGCCTTCGCCTCCGGGGCGGGGATCAGCGCGCGGGCCCGCTCGGCCATGCGACGGCCGGTGGCGGTGTTGTCGCGCGCGTACTCCTCGTCGATCTCCGCCTCGCCCGCGGCGCCATGGGCGACGAGTGCGTGGAGGAGGCGCCAGCGCAGGTCGGTGTCGACGGTCAGGCCCTCGAGCGGGTGCTCCTCGGAGCGCCAGCCGGCCAGGGCGTCGAGCGCCTGGGGCGTGAGCACCGACCCGGCGAGGGCGTTGACGACCGCGAGCTGGTGGTCCGAGCCCGGGTCGGCGTGGGCGAGCTCGAGCAGGCGGGCGACGAAGTTCGGCCAGCCCTCGGCGACCGCCCACGACGGCTCGGCGTAGGAGGCGAGCGCGGTCTGGGCCTGCAGCAGCAGGCGCTGCACGACGCCGACCTCGGACTCGGCGGCGAGCCCGTTCAGCACGAGGGTGACGAAGTCGCGGGCGCGCAGCTCGGCCTCGCGGGTCATCTCCCAGGCCGCCGACCAGCACAGGGTGCGCGGCAGGGGCTCGGCGATGTCGCCGATCCGGTCGATGAGCGTGGTCAGCGAGCGCTCGTCGAGGCGCATCGTGCAGTAGGTGAGGTCGTCGTCGTTGACGAGCACGAGCGAGCCGGCCTCGACACCGACGAGCTCCGGCACCTCGGTGCGGTCGCCGTCGACGTCGAGCTCGACGCGGTGCTGCCGCACGAGCTTGCCGGAGCCGTCGTCACCGTAGATCCCGACCGCGAGACGGTGGGTGCGCAGCTCGCCGGCCCCCGGACGCGCGCCGCCCTGCACGACCTCGAACGCCGTGTACTTCCCGTTCTCACCGACGGAGAACGACGGCGAGAGCGAGTTGAGCCCCGTCGTGCGCAGCCACTGCGCGCTCCAGCCCGACAGGTCGCGCCCCGAGGCCTCGGTGAGCGCACCCAGCAGGTCGTCGAACGTCGCGTTGCCGTAGGCGTGGCGCGAGAAGTACAGCCGCAGCCCCGAGAGGAACTCGTCCTGCCCGACGTAGGCGACGAGCTGCTTGAGCACCGACGCGCCCTTGGCGTAGGTGATGCCGTCGAAGTTCACCTCGACGGCCTGCAGGTCGGGGATGTCGGCGGCGACGGGGTGGGTCGAGGGCAGCTGGTCCTGGCGGTACGCCCACGACTTCTCGACGTTCGCGAACGTCGTCCACGCGTTGCGGTACTCGGTGGCCTCGGCCTGGCTCACGACGCTGGCCCAGGTCGCGAACGACTCGTTGAGCCACAGGTCGTCCCACCAGCGCATGGTGACGAGGTCGCCGAACCACATGTGCGCCATCTCGTGCAGCACGGTCTCGGCGCGGCGCTCGTAGAGGTAGCGGGTGACGCGGCTGCGGAAGACGTAGTCCTCGAGGAACGTCACGGCGCCGACGTTCTCCATCGCGCCGGCGTTGAACTCGGGCACGAAGAGCTGGTCGTACTTGTCGAAGGGGTAGGGCACCCCGAAGTTGCGGTGGTAGAAGCCGAAGCCCTGCTTGGTCTCGGTGAACAGCCGCTCGGCGTCCATGAACTCGGCGAGGCTCGCGCGGCAGTAGATGCCCAGCGGGATCGAGCCGTGCTCGTCGGTGTAGGTGTCGGTCCACTTGGCGTACGGGCCGGCGACGAGGGCGACGAGGTAGGTCGAGATCCGCGGCGTCGTGGTGAAGGAGTGGCGGGTGACGCCGCCGGCTTCGGCGGCCTCCGCGGCGGCACCGTTGGCGATGACCTCCCAGCTCGACGGCGCGGTCACCGTCGCGGCGATCGTCGCCTTGAGGTCGGGCTGGTCGAAGCAGGCGAACATCCGCTTGGCGTCCGCGGTCTCGAACTGGCTGTAGAGGTACACGCCGCCGTCGACGGGGTCGACGAAGCGGTGCAGGCCCTCGCCGGTGTTCATGTAGCGGCAGTCGGCGTCGACGACCAGCTCGTTCTCGGCCGCGAGGTCGGGCAGCGCGAGCCCCTTCTCCTCGTCGTAGTCCGCCACGTCGAGCTCGGTGCCGTTGAGCACCGCCGAGCGCACGCCGGCGGCCACGATGTCGATCCAGGTCGACGCGCCGGGACGCGTGGCGCGGAAGCGCACGGTGGTGATCGAGCGGAACGTGGACTCGCCGGGTCCGCCGGTCGCCGGGTCGGTCAGGTCGAGGTCGATGTCGTAGGAGTCGACCTCGAGCAGCTCGGCGCGCGTCGCGGCGTCGTCGCGGGTCAGGTTCGGGGCAGCCACGACAACACCCTACGGCGGGGGACGCGGAGCGCAGCGGAGCCGGACCAAGGGAGCGCAGTGGGAACATCGCCGGGGCGTGCGGGGGTTGCCACGGGTGAGGACGTCCGAGAAGGGAACCCGACCGCCATGGCAGACAAGACCCGCGTCGACTTCTGGTTCGACCCGCTGTGCCCGTTCGCCTGGATCACCTCGCGCTGGATGCTCGAGGTCGAGCAGGTGCGCGACGTCGAGACGCACTGGCACGTCATGAGCCTCGCGGTGCTCAACGAGGGCAGGGACCTGCCCGAGGAGTACGCCGAGATGATGAAGAAGGCGTGGGGCCCGGTGCGGGTGGCCATCGCCGCGGCGCAGCAGAAGGGCGACGACATCCTCGCCCCGCTCTACACCGCCATGGGCACCGAGATCCACGACAACGGCAACAAGGACTTCGACGACGTCATCGCCAAGGCGCTCGACGAGGTCGGCCTCGACAGCACGCTCGCGCAGGCCGCGCACACCGACGAGTACGACGAGGCGCTGAAGAAGAGCCACCACGAGGGCATGGACCCGGTGGGCATGGACGTCGGCACCCCGGTCATCCACGTCGAGGGCTCGGCGTACTTCGGCCCGGTCATGACCCGCATCCCCCGGGGCGAGCAGGCGGGGCAGATCTTCGACGGCGCCAAGCTCCTCGCCGGCTACGAGTACTTCTACGAGCTCAAGCGCACGCGCGACACGGAGCTCAAGTTCGACTGACGTCCCGCGAGTGATCGCCGGTTCCAGGACACGCCGAGCGCCTGGCGCGGAGCACGTCCTCGAACCGGCGATCACGGGCGTCGAGGGAGCCGTGCGGGCACCGGCTGCGTCCAACCTGCATGGACATCGAACGGTTCCTCGCCTCCCACGACGGGGTCGTGAGCCGCGACCAGGCGCGGGCGTGCGGCCTCAGCGAGGACGCCATCGCCTGGCGTCTGGCCACGGGCCGGTGGAAGCGGCGGGCCCCGCGGACCTACCTGGACATCGCCTGGGCCTGGACGATCGCGGCCCGGGTGCGCACGGCAGCGGCCTGGGCCGGCGAGCAGGGCACCCTGATCGGGGTGACGGCCGCCTGGTGGCTGGGGCTGGGCGTCCTCGACCCCCGACCCGTCACCGTCGCGCTGCCGCCGGGTAGCTCGCGCCGGCCACCCACCGGAGTGCGTGTCGTGCAGCGGGAGGTGCGCGAGGAGCGGACGCGCCACCGCGAGCTGTGGGTGACGAGGGTCCCGCTGACCGTTCTGGACGCTGCCGTCGCCCTCCGCGCCGACGGCGCCCGCTTCCTCGACCGCGCGCTCCAGCAGCACGTCGACCTGGACGAGCTCCGGGCGGCGCAGTCCCGGACCCTGGGTCGGTGGGGTTCCCGCGCCGCGGGGCGGCTGCTCGCGCACGCGGCGGACAGGGCCGCGTCTGAGGCCGAGCGACGCATGATCGGGCTGCCGCGCGCCGCCGGGTTGACGGGCTGGTCGGTCAACCTGGAGGTGCGGCTCACCGACGGACGTCGGGCCCTCATCGACATCGCCTTCCCCGGCGTCCGGCTGGCCGTCGAGGTGGACGGGTGGGCCCATCACGAGGACGTCGACCGTTTCGTGGACGACCGGGCCCGCAAACGCGCCCTGGTGGCCGACGGGTGGGTCGTGATCGAGGTGACCTGGCACGACCTCGTCACCGCGCCCGATGCGCTGGTCACCGAGCTCCGCCGCACCCTCCTGCGCCTCTCGGTCGCGGCGTGATCGCCGGTTCCAGGAGCTCCGCCGCGCCAGGCGCCCGGGGCGTCCTCGAACCGACGATCACTCGCGGAGGTGCGCCGGCCGCGCGTCGGGCAGGGTGGAGGTGGACACCCGTGGCTTGGAGGCACTCGATGACGACCGGTACGGACACACTGACGCGGCACTGGATCGACGGGGCCTGGCAGGAGGGGTCCGGGTCGATCGCCGTGGTGAACCCGGCGACCGGGCAGACGATCGCGGAGGTGCCCTCCGGCGGCGCGGCCGAGGTCGACGCCGCGGTGATGGCCGCGCGCCATGCCTTCCCGCGCTGGGCGGCGACCCCGCTCGCGGACCGGGTGGCGATGGTGCTCGCGATCCGCGAGGGCATCAAGGCCCGCAGCGGCGAGATCGCGGCCTCGATCACCGCCGAGATGGGCTCGCCGACGAAGTTCGCGAACTCGGTCCAGGTCGGCATGCCCATGGCGACCTCAAAGGGCGTCGCGGGGCTCGCGGAGTCGTTCCCGTGGACCGAGGAGATCGGCAACTCGCTGGTCGTGCGCGAGCCGGTCGGCGTGGTCGGCGCGGTGACGCCGTGGAACTACCCGCTGCACCAGGTCGTCGCCAAGGTCGCGCCGGCGCTGGTCGCGGGCTGCACCATCGTGCTCAAGCCCAGCGAGGTCGCCCCGCTGACCGCCGGCATCCTCGCCGAGATCACCCGCGAGGCCGGCCTGCCCGCGGGCGTGTTCAACGTCGTGCACGGCACCGGCCCCGATGCCGGCGAGGCGCTGGCGTCGCACCCGGGCGTCGACATGATGTCGTTCACCGGCTCGGTGCCCGCCGGCCGCCGCGTGCAGGAGGTCGCCGCCGGCACCGTCAAGCGCGTGGCCCTCGAGCTCGGCGGCAAGTCCGCCAACATCGTCCTCGACGACGCCGACCTCACCCAGGCCGTCAAGCTCGGCCTCGGCAACTGCTTCATCAACGGCGGCCAGACCTGCACGGCGTGGACCCGGCTGCTGGTGCCGCAGTCGCTGCACGACGAGGTCGTGGAGATGGCCGTCGCGCAGGCGGCCAAGTACACCGTCGGCGACCCCACCGACGAGTCGACCCGCATCGGGCCGATGTCCTCGGAGCGCCAGCGCGAGCGCGTCGAGGGCTACATCACCCAGGGTGTGTCCGAGGGCGCCGAGCTCGCCGCCGGGGGATCGGGACGCCCGGACGGCCTCGAGACCGGCGCCTACGTCCGCCCGACGATCTTCTCGGGCGTGCGGCCGGGCATGACGATCGCCCAGGAGGAGATCTTCGGGCCGGTCCTCTCGGTGATGCCCTACGCCGACGAGGACGAGGCCGTCGAGATCGCCAACGCCACGGTCTACGGGCTCGCCGGGGCGGTGTTCGCGGGGTCGCAGGAGCGCGGCCTCGAGGTGGCCAAGCGCATGCGCACCGGACAGGTCGACGTCAACGGCGGCCAGTTCAACCCGCTCGCCCCGTTCGGCGGCTACAAGCAGTCGGGCACGGGCCGCGAGCTCGGCCGCTACGGGCTCGAGGAGTTCCTCGAGGTCAAGTCGATCCAGCTGTAGACAGCACCTCCGCGAGCACCCGGGCGTGGCTGTGCTCCACGTCGCGGGTGGCCGTGAGCAGGGTGAGCGGGCCCGCCGTGTCGCGCAACGACGCGAGCGCCGACGCGGCGGGCTCCTCGTCCAGCTCGGCGCGGTAGCGGCGGGCGAACTCCTCGTACCTCGCGGGGTCGTGGCCGAACCACTTCCGCAGCTCGCTGCTGGGGGCGACCTCGCGCAGCCAGTCGTCGTGGTCGGCGTCGGCCTTCGCCAGCCCGCGCGGCCACAGCCGGTCGACGAGCACCCGGGTGCCGTCGCCCTCGGCCCGCTCCTCGCGCACACGCTTCACCTGCACGGTCGTCACGACCGGGATCGTGCCGTGCGTGGCGCGTGTCGGCGGCGCGGTCCACGACACGGCTGACACCCTCGGAAGATCGACAGGGAGAGCCCCAGGGGCACCACCGGCGCCGCCGTGCTGTCGCTCGTGGCGTTCGTGCTGGTCGCCGGGTTCGTCACGGCGCTGGTGGTGGCGTTCACGGGCTGGACGAACGAGGACTGCGCGCCCGGGGCGTTCGCGTGCGACGCGGCCGCCGTGCTGCGGGTGCGCGTCCTCCTCGCCGCGAGTTTCGTCCTCGGACTCGTCCTCGGCGTCGTCGGGACGGTGCGGGCGGCGCGGGGTCGGCGCGCGGGGTGGTGGATCGCGCTCGCCTGGCCGGTGTGGCTGGTCGGCCTCGCCGTCGGCGAGGTCGCGTCGCGGCGCTGAGCGGTGGCCGTCGTCCCGGAGGGGCTACCCGGCGTCCGCGCGCCGCTCGAGCCCGAAGTGCTCGCCCAGCCAGTCGACGCACTCGTGGATGAAGCGCACGCGGTTCTCGGTGCGCTGGATCTCGTGGCCCTCGTCGTCGAAGAGCAGGTAGCGCACGGGGACTCCGGCGGCCTTGGCGCCGTGCACGGCGAGCTCGGCCTCGTGGACCGGCACGTTGGTGTCCCACTTCCCGTGCACGACGAGCAGGGGCGCGCGCAGGTGCTCCATGCGGTGCACGGGGGAGAGCTCGCGCAGCAGGTTGCGGTCGTGGATGGGGTGGCCGTACTCGCCGACCGCGGCGTCGGCGATCCACGGCTCGGTGCGGGCGAAGAAGGTCTCGAAGTCGGCCATCCCGCACACGTCGATGCCGACGGCGAAGAGCTCGGGGTGGTTCACGAGCGCGGCGAGGGTGAGGTAGCCGCCGTAGGAGCGGCCCATCACGGCGACGCGGGCGGGGTCGGCGACCCCGGAGTCGACGAGGTGCTCGACGCACGTCGCCACGTCGCGGATCGCCGCGAAGCGCCCGGCGCCGTTGTCGGCGTTGACGAACGAGCGTCCGAAGCCCGAGGACCCGCGCACGTTGGCGGCGTAGACGGCGACGCCGCGGGCGAGCAGGTGCTGGTAGAGCGGCGTGAACACCGGGCGCTCCTGCGCCTCCGGCCCGCCGTGCAGGTAGATCACCGTCGGGAGCGGGCCCGCGCTGCCGCGCGGACGGTAGAGCCAGCCGGGCAGGCGCAGGCCGTCCGGCGTGGTGACGACCTCGAGGCTCGGGTGCACGAGCTGGCCCGGTGACCAGCGAGGCTCCTCCTGCGGGCAGATGAGCGCGGTGGTGTCCGACGAGAGCTCGTGGCACCACACCGCGGCCGGCACCTCGGGCGACTGGATGCCCATGACCAGCGAGTCGCCGTCGTGGCTGAACACCGCGCCCGTGACGACATCGCCGGGCGGGGTGTACGACGAGCACTTGCCGGACCCGAGGTCGAGCAGGTCGACCTCGCTGCGGCCCTCCACGTTCCACACCAGCGCGGCGAGCGTCGCGTCCTCGGTGAGCGCGAAGTGCTCGAGGTCGGCGTCGACGCGCTCGGCGAGCACCTCCGGCGTCATCGGGCTCGCGTCGGTGGCGACGTCGACCGCCACCAGCGCCGCGCGCTCGCGGCCGCCGTCGGTGAGCAGCAGCATCCTCGTGCCGTCGGGGGTGAAGCGCCCGGCGACGACGCTGGAGTCGCGGGTGATCGCGATCGGGTGCTCGACGGCGCCGGGCGGGCCGCCGGGCCCGCGCCGCGTGTCGATCTCGTGCCAGCCCTCGGTGCCGTCGAGGTCGACGATGCCGACGTGCCGGGAGCCCCGGCGGCCGCGGCGCAGGAGCACCCGGCGCCGGTCGCGGCTCACGTCGAGGATCTGCAGGGCGTGCCCGGAGCCCAGGCGGCGGCGCTGCCCGGTGTCGGCGTCGACCAGCCACGCCGTGGTCGTCTCGGTGTCCGACTCGGTGATCGCGAGGACCGAGCCGGTGTGGGTGAAGCGGTCGAGCGACACCGCGCCGCGGTCGCCGTCGCCGACACCGCGGACGGGCCGCACGTCGGTGCCGTCGGGACGGACGATCGCGACCTGCGTCCGCTCCCCGCCGTCGGGCGCGGTCTCGACGGCGAGCCACGTCCCGTCGGGCGACCAGCGGACCGTGGAGACGAGGTCGTCACCGGTGTCGAGCGACCACTCCTCGCCGGTGGCGCGGCGGTGCATCCGCACCTGCGGTCGACCGTCGCCGTCCCAGACGAACGCGATCGCGGTGCCGTCGGGGGAGGGGCTGGGCGACCAGCAACGCGTCGCGCTGATCCACTCGTCCACGGACCGCACGCTACCTACGTGATGCCGTTCGCCTGCAGCCACATCTCGAGCAGTGCGACCTGCCACAGGGCGTTGGCGCCGAGGTTGGTGCGCCCCGAGTTGGGGTCGTCGAGCATCTGCGTCACCGCCTCGGGACGGAACAGCCCGCGGGACGTGGCGGCCGGGTCGGTGAGCGCTCCCCGGACGCGCTCGAGCACCGGGCCGGAGAGCTGGCGGATCGCCGGGACCGGGAAGTAGCCCTTCTTGCGGTCGATGATCTCGTCCGGGAGCACCCCCCGGGCGGCGGCCTTGAGCACGCCCTTGCCGCCGTCGCTGAGCTTGTACTCGGGCGGGCAGGCGCCCATCGCCTCGACGAAGTCGTGGTCGAGGAACGGGACGCGCGCCTCGAGACCCCAGGCCATCGTCATGTTGTCGACGCGCTTCACCGGGTCGTCGACGAGCATGATCGTGGTGTCGAGCCGCAGCGCCGCGTCGACCGCCGAGTCGGCGCCGGGCCGGCCGAAGTGCTCGGCGACGAACGCGCGGCTGACGTCGTCGTCGACGAGCGCCTCCGGCGTGAGCAGCTGGGCGACCTCGCTGTGGGGGCGGTCGAAGAACGCCTTCTGGTAGGCGTCGAGCGCGCCGTCGCGCGGCACCCCGGCGAGCGGCGGGTACCAGTCGTAGCCGCCGAGGATCTCGTCGGCGCCCTGGCCGGACTGCACGACCTTGATGGACTTCGAGACCTCGCGCGAGAGCAGGTAGAAGGCGACGACGTCGTGGCTGACCATCGGCTCGGCCATGGCGGCGACGGCGCCCGCGAGCGCGTCGTCGGTCTCGTGCTTGGGCACCGTGAACCGGACGTGGTCGGTGCCGTAGGTCTGCGCGACCAGGTCGGAGTAGTCGAACTCGTCGCCCGTCTCGCCGGCCTCGGCCTCGAAGCCGATGGAGAAGGTCTTGAGGTCCTTCTGCCCCATCTCGGCGAGCAGCGCCACGACGATCGACGAGTCGATGCCGCCGGAGAGCAGCACGCCGACGGGGACATCGGCGACCATGCGGCGCTCGACGGCCGTGCGCAGCGAGGACAGCGCGGTCTCCGCCCACTCCTCCTGCGAGCGCTCGCCGTTCCGCGTGAACGTCGGCTCCCAATAGACCCAGTCGTCGGTGCCGCCGTCGGGGGAGACCGTGCGGACCGTCGCCGGCGGGAGCTTCCGCACGCCCTGCAGGATCGTGCGCGGTGCCGGGACCACCGAGTGGAAGCTCATGTAGTGGTGCAGGGCGACGCGGTCGACGTCGGTGTTGAGCCCGCCGCCGGCGAGGAGCGCGGGCAGCGACGACGCGAAGCGCAGCGCGCCGGGCACCTGGGCGACGTAGAGCGGCTTGATCCCCAGCCGGTCGCGGCCCAGCACGAGCTCGCCGGTGCGCCGGTCCGAGACCGCGAACGCGAACATGCCCTTGAAGTGCTCGACGCAGGCTTTGCCCCAGCGATGGAAGGACTTGATCAGGACCTCGGTGTCGGAGGTCGAGAAGAAGCGGTAGCCCTGACCGTGCAGCTCCTCGCGGAGCTCCTTGTAGTTGTAGATGATCCCGTTGAAGACGGCGGTGAGGCCCAGCTCGGCGTCCACCATCGGCTGGGCGCCGGCCTCGGACAGGTCGATGATCTTCAGGCGCTGGTGGGCGAGCGCGAGCGGCCCGTGCCCGACGACGCCCCAGCCGTCGGGGCCGCGCGGCTCGAGGACCTGGGCCATGTCGAGCACGGTCGCGACCTCGGCCGCCCGGCCGTCGAAGCGGAACTCACCGGCGATGCCGCACACGTGTGGCCTCCTCGGTCGTGCTGCGCGTCAGCGCAGGATCCAGGTGTCCTTCGAGCCCCCACCCCGCGAGGAGTTGACCACGAGCGAGTCGGCGGGCGCGACACGAGTCAAGGGTGTCGGCAGCACCGTCGGTGTCGGAGCGAGGACGACGAACGCGCGCAGGTCGACGACGCGCGGCTCCAGCGCAGTGCCCGTGAACGTCGGGTGTGTGGAGATCCGGATCGTCTCCTGCGCGACGAAACCGGCGGGGTGCTCGCGGACGGCGGCCGCCGCCTGCGCCAGCTCGTCGGCGTCCGCGTGCGGGCCGATGACGATGCCCTGCCCGCCGAAGCCGTCGACGGGCTTGAGCACGAGCTCGCCGAGGTGGTCCAGCACGTGCTCGCGCTGCTCGGGATCGGCGCACGACCAGGTCGGGACGGCCGCGAGGGTCGCCTTCTCACCCAGGTAGTACTCGGTGAGCGCGGAGATGAAGGGGTAGACGCCCTTGTCGTCGACGAGGCCGTTGCCCGGCGCGTTGGCGAGGGTGAGCCGCCCGGTGCGCACGGCCTCCTGGACGGGGCCGCCGAGGCGCACGCCTCCCGCGTCGGTGGCGGCGAAGAGCACCTCCTCGTCGATGCGGCGGTAGACCACGTCGACGGGCCGCCCGCTCGCCGCGATGGTGATCATCCCGGCGGCCGCCCGGAGCTCGCCCGGGGTGAGCAGCGGCACACCCATCTCCTCGGCGAGCAGCCGGTGCTCGAAGTACGCCGAGTCGCTCTCGCCCTCGGTGACGACGGCGAGCACGGGGTCGTCGCCGGCGGCGGGCGGCGCGGCCGCGAGGAGCGCCTCGCGCAGCAGCGCCGGGCCCTCGTCGGCGTCGAGCACGCCGTGGGGTGCCTGGAGCTCAGGCAGGACGCTGCGCACGACCCGGCGGTCGGCCAGGGCGAACCCGATGCCCGAGGGGATGCGCAGGTTGTCCTCCAGCACCTTCCACTCGCCCTCGGCGTCGCACACGAGGTCGAGCCCGCTGATCAGCGCGCGGACGGCGCCGGGGTGGAGGTTCATGGCGGCCTCGCGTGGCGCGGGGAGCCAGCGCAGCGCGGCCTCGGGCAGGACGCCGTCGTGCAGGCAGGCGCGCTCGCCGTGCAGGTCCTGCAGCAGCGCCTCGCAGGTGCGGGCCCGCTGGACCAGGCCCTCGGTGAGCGTCGCCCACTCCCCGGGGGTGATGAGGCGGGGCACGAGGTCGAGGGGGAAGAGCCGCTCGGCGTCCTCGGCCTGGGGGAAGAACATCCCGCGGGCGCGCTGCTCGGCGTCGCGGCTCTTCTCGTGGACCTGCAGGCCGGACGGCCCGATCCGCTCGAGGGTCGAGACCAGCCACGAGTACGCGGGGCGCACGGTGCCGTCCTGGGCGACGGCCTCGTCGAACCCCGGTGACCGGTAGTCCTCGAGCATGACCGGGGCGACCGTCTCGCCGACGGGGGCGTCGACGGGCGAGTCCGGCGCGCCGCGCGTCTCGGCGACGAGCATGTCGACCACGGCCTCGAGCCCGCCGCTGCGGTTGGCCCGCTGGCGCTGCCGCGCCGCCGAGCTGCCGCGGGCGAGCGCCTCCAGCGCGAGCTCCTCGACGACGTCGCGGTCGCCGGCCTCCTCGAGGTCGTCGGCCAGGTGCTCGAGCATGAGCCGCACCGCGCGCGACGGTGGCACGAGGTCGCGTCCCGGGACGTCGACCAGGTCGCCCTCCAGGCCGGAGCGCGCCGCCCGCCAGCTCGCGGCGCGCAGCAGCTCGGCGCGGTACGACGGGGTCGGGCGTCCTTCGAGGTGGGCCCGCACGCCGTGGCGCACGAGCGCGCGGGAGAGCCCGGCGATGAGCACGACGCCGTCGACGCTCGGGCTCGCGTCGCAGATGCGCACCTCGACGGTCTTCTGGTGCGCCGAGGGCCGCATGTCGAAATAGACCATGCCGGGGTCGGACATGGTCCCCGAGGCGAGCAGGTCGGCGATGAGGGCGTCGTAGTCGGCGGCGTCGCGCAGCGGCGCGGGCGGGCCGGCCGTGGGCCAGCGGTGCCAGGCGAGCGTGCGGGAGCTGGCGTAGCCGGTGTCCTCGCTCTTCCAGAACGGGCTGGAGGCCGACAGCGCCAGGAGCACCGGCAGCCAGGGCGCGCTGTGCTGCATGACGGTGATCGCGGCGTCGCGGTCGGGGACGTCGACGTGCACCTGGGTGCCGCAGATCTGCTGCTCGAAGGCGAGCATCTGGTACTCGTCGCGCATCCGCTCGTACCGCGGGGACGGCGTGATGCCCGCGGCGGACCCGTCGATCAACGGGACGCTGCCGGCGCCGACGACGCCGAGGCCGTGCTCGTCGGCGATGTGGGCCAGCAGGCCGCGCAGCCGCACGAGGTCGGTGCGCAGGTCGGCGAGGTCGGTGGTCGGGCGGGAGTTCGTCTCGATGATCGACGGCTTGAGCTCGGCGGCGAACGCCTCGCCGTCGAGCGACTGCAGCTCGCCGAGCAGGTCCGGCACCCGGGGCACGGCGGAGCGCGTCTCGAGGTCGACGAGATGGAACTCCTCCTCGACCCCCATGACGACGTCGCGTGCGGGTGTCGATGACATGGCGTCAACGTAGGCGGGGCGTGTCACGGGCATGTTTCCCAGGGCCCGATCGTGGGCCCCGTCGCCCTGTGACGAACACCTGCCAGACTGCCCGGGTGCGCGTCTTCCTCGGATCGGACCACGCGGGGTTCGAGCTCAAGGCCCATCTGCTGCGCGAGCTGGCGCAGGCCGGCCACGACGTCGTCGACGTCGGCCCGGCCGAGTTCGACCCGAACGACGACTACCCCCCGTTCTGCGTCGAGACCGGACGCCGGACGGTCGCGACCCCCGGCAGCCTCGGCGTCGTGATCGGCGGGTCGGGCAACGGCGAGCAGATCGCGGCCAACAAGGTGCCCGGGTGCCGGGCCGCGCTCGCGTGGAGCGTCGAGACCGCGCAGCTCGGGCGCAGGCACAACGACGCGCAGGTCGTCGCCGTCGGCGCCCGCATGCACACCCCCGAGGCCGCCACCGAGATCGTGTCGGCGTTCCTCGCCACGGCCTTCGAGGGCGGGCGCCACCAGCGCCGCATCGACATGCTCACCGCCTACGAGCAGACCGGCGAGCCCCCGGCCCTGCCGCAGGAGTGACCGAGCCGGTGCTCGGGTAGGCACGCCGGGTGCCCGAAGGCCACACGATCCGTCGCCTCGCGAAGACGCACACCCGGCGGTTCGTGGGCCACGAGGTGGCGGTGTCGTCCCCGCAGGGACGGTTCTCCCGCGACGCCGAGCTCGTCGACGGGCGGGTGCTGCGCCGGGCCGACGCCCACGGCAAGCACCTCTTCCACGTCTACGCCGACGACCTCGTCGTGCACGTCCACCTCGGGCTGTACGGCAAGTTCTCGATGCACGCCGGCGACGTCGCGGCGCCGCGCGGCCAGGTGCGCATGCGCATGGTCGGCCCGACCCACTGGGCCGACCTGCGCGGCCCGATCGCCTGCGAGGTGCTCACCGAGGGCGAGGTCGAGGGGCTGCGCGCGCGGCTGGGCGCCGACCCGCTGCGTCGCGACACCGACCCGGAGTCCGCCTGGGCGCGGATCTCCCGCTCGCGGGCCCCGCTGGCCACCCTGCTCATGGACCAGTCGGTGATCGCGGGCGTCGGCAACGTCTACCGCGCCGAGGTCCTCTTCCGGCACGGGCTCGACCCGCTGCTGCCGGGACGCGACCTCGGCCGGGAGCGGTTCGACGCGCTGTGGGCGGATCTCGTCGACCTGCTCGCCGACGGCGTCCGGCGCGGCGCGATCGACACCGTCCGGTACGAGCACCGATCCTGTGATCACGAGCACGACCAGCCGCACCGACGCAGCTGTGGCCGCGAGGTGTACGTGTACCGCCGGACGGGCCAGCCGTGCCGCGTCTGCAGCACGGAGATCAGCAAACGGACGCACGCGAGCCGGAATCTCTTCTGGTGCGCGCACTGTCAGGCCGCGACCTGACCGTTACGTTTCGCCCCCCGGCGCCGATGCGTCACCCGAGGGGATGACGCGTGCCCGATCTCGATCGGGGGAACCGGTCACGTAACGTCCTCGGGTGAGTCCGTTCTGTCCGGGTCGTCCGGCCCGGCGAGGAGGTGTGCGTGGCGCGCGAGACGGAGCGGAGCGGAGCTCGACCCGTCGGTGGCGAGACGGAGCGGCGGTCGCGGTGGCAGCTGACCACCCGCTCACGGTTCGCCCTCGTGCTCGGGCTCGCCGGCCTCGCGGTCGCGGGCGTGCAGGTCGCGATGCTCAGCGACCCCCCGACCGTCGTGCAGATCGTGGTCGTCGCGTTCTGGGGCCTCGTCGGCTTCGGCTACCTCTCCTCGGCCGCGGTCCAGCGCCTGCGCGACCGCCGGCAGCCCCCGCCCGCCCCGCCGGTCGCCGCGCCGGTCGAGGAGATCGTCCCCGTGCCCGTCCGCCCGGCCCGTCCCCGCGCCCGGCGCGACGAGGCGGCGCCGGCCGGCGCGTCGGCCCGCGAGGGGCACGTTGCGCATGATCGAGAGGGCGTCCGGGCTGCGGAACGTGCCGCTCGCACCGAGGTGCGCCCGGCGGCCCGCCCCGCGCGCACGGAGCCTGCGCGCCCCGAGCCCGCGCGCCCCGAGCCCGCTCGCACTGCTGCCGTCGTGCGCCCGGCGCCCACTGCGGCGCCCGCCACGACGCGCGCCCCGCGACCCGAGCGTCCGGTCGCCACTCCCGCTCCGGAGCCGACGACCGTCGCGATGCGGCCGCAGCGCGTCACGCGCCCGCCGGCCCGGCCCGAGCCCGCCGTTCACGCAGCCCCCGCAGCCCCCGCAGCCCCCGCAGCCCCCGCCGTCCCCGCCGTCCCCGCGACCGCGATGCTCGGCCGCCCCGGTGGTCCGTCGCTGTCGTTCGGTGCCGGCGAGCCCGCCGCGGCGCCCGTCCGGGGGAGCGCTCGACCCGATCCGCTCGACCCGGCGACGCCGGTGCCGGCCCTGAGGGCCGAGGCCGTGCTGGCCGCCGATGCCGCTCGCCCCGTCGACGTCGCCCCCGCGCCGCGGACCCCGTCGCCGATCTCCGGCCCGCTGCCGACCGCCGCGTGGACGTTCGGCGAGGTGTCACGCCCGGCCGGCCGCCGCCACGCGGCGCACGCCGAAGCCCCCGAGCCCCGGCGGCCGCGGCACCGTGCCGACGTCGAGGACCCGGTCGCGGCGCGCCGCGGGCGGCCCGAGCCGAACTCCGGACGGCACGCGACCGTGACCTCCGGCAGCCACGCCGCCTCCGGCCGGTAGCCTCGCGGCTGCCCGATCCGTCCCGTCCGTGAGGATTGTGATGACCGACCCCACCGAGGGCGCCTCCGAACCGGGGACGACCACCCACCGACCCTGGGTCCGCGTGGTCACCGTGATCGTCCTCGCCGTGTTCGTGCTCGGGACACTGGTGGCCGCGCTCGCCGTGTAGGCAGGATGCCGGCGTGGAGGACGAGCTGGTCGAGCGCCTGCGCCGGGTGTGCCTCGCGCTGCCCGAGGTCACCGAGAAGATCAGTCACGGGTCGCCGTCGTGGTTCGTGCGGAAGATGTTCGTGGGCTACGTCGGGCACCACCACGGCGACGAGCACCTCGCGATCTGGGTGGCCGCGCCGGAGGGTGCGCAGGAGGAGATGGTCACCGCCGAGCCCGCGCGGTTCTTCGTCCCGCCCTACGTGGGACACCGCGGCTGGCTCGGGATGCGCCTCGACGTCGAGCCCGAGGGGCCGGACTGGGACGAGGTCCGCGAGGTCGTCACCGACGCCTACCGGGTCATCGCGCCGAAGCGGCTGGCGCCGCGCGTCGACCAGGACGCTTGACCTCGACCTTGCTCGAGGTCCCAGGCTGGCCGCCATGAGCACCGACCTCCCGGCCCTCCCCGACGACTTCGCGCGGGTGCTGGCCGTCGCGGCCCACCCCGACGACCTCGAGTACGGCGCGGCCGCCGCCGTCGCCGCCTGGACGGCGTCCGGGCGCGAGGTGTCCTACGTCCTCGCGACCCGCGGCGAGGCCGGCATCGCCGACATGCCGCCCGAGCAGGCCGCCGTCGTGCGCGAGCAGGAGGAACGGCGCAGCGCGGCGGCGGTCGGCGTGCACGACGTGCGCTTCCTCGATCACCGCGACGGCGTGGTCGTCGAGGGGATCGACCTGCGCCGCGACCTCGCGCGCGAGATCCGTCGTGTCCGCCCGGAGCTCGTCGTCGTCAACAGCCACCACGAGACGTTCGGGCCGGGCGCCTGGAACAGCGCGGACCACCGGGCGGTCGGCCGCGCGACGATCGACGCGGCCGGGGACGCCGGCAACCGCTGGATCTTCCCCGAGCTGGTCGAGGAAGGGTTCCCGCCGTGGGGCGGGGTGCGGTGGGTCGCGGTGGCGGCCTCGACGCAGCCGACGCACGCGGTGGACGTCGCCGACCACCAGGAGGCCGCGATCGCGTCGCTGGCCGAGCACCGTGCCTACCTCGCCGCGCTCGATCCGCGTCCGGTGGAGGAGCAGGCGCGGGAGGTCGTGCTCGCGACCACCGCCGGAGGACGGGTGTCGTTCGAGGTGTTCGGCTGACGGTGCCCCGGCCGAGGACGACTCAGCCCGGGAACAGCCCCGGCGCCGAGCGCCCGTCGGCCGGTGATGCCGGCGGCGCCGGTGACGCGGCGGGCGCGGTCGGGGTGGTGGGCGTGGCCGTCGGGGTCGGCACGGGCGCCGGACCCGCCGCGGCGATCGCGGGCAGGACGCCGAGCGCGTGCCCCTCGGCGGTGGGCCCGCCGGCGAGGAGGGCCTCGCCCTCGGTGAGGGCGGTCAGCCAGGGCGCCTGCCCGCAGACACCGCGGCCGGCGAACGCCGGCCGGACGTCGACGAACCGCATCCCGGCGGCGGCGACCCGCGCGGCGAGCACCGTGTCGAGCCGGTTCACGGCGTCGTCGAGGCGCTTCGCGCGGGCGGCGTCGGCGGCACCCTTCGGGCACGCCCTGCCCTCGGCGAGCAGCGGATAGCCGGTGAACGTGACCGCGGCGCGCGGGGCGCGGCGGCGGATGTCGGTGAGCGCCGTGTCGAGCGCGCCCGGGAGGGTCCGCAGCGCGCGGTCGAACCGGGCGGCGGCCTCGTCGCAGCGCGCGGGGGTACCGGCGGTGGAGCAGGCCGCGCCGAGGGCCCCGAGGCCCGTGGCGTCGGCGCCGACGGTGGCCGTGACGACCTCGGTCGCGGCCGCGAGCGAGGTGAACTGCCCGTTCCCGCCGCCGGCGGCCGACGCGCAGGCGCGCGAGGTCCAGGCCGTCTCGCCCGAGGCGCGGGCGAGCAGCGGGGGGTACGCGAGCGCGCTGCGCCGGCAGGTCCCGGAGGCGGCCTCGATGCCGCCGGCCGCGGTCCCGGCCGCCCAGGAGTCGCCGAGCGCGACGCGCTTCGTGCCGTCGCCACCGCTGCCCGGGCTGCCGGCGGGCATGCCCGCGGCGGGTGTCGCGCCCAGGACCAGTGCCGCCGCCACGAGCGCCGCCGCCACGAGCGCCGCCGCCACGAGCGCCGCCGCCACCACCGACCGACCGCCCATCCCTGCCCCCGACCCCGTCGTGATCACGCTCCGGACGGCGGTCAGTGTCGGCCTCGACAGCCACACGAGGCGGTGACGTCACGCCATCGGGGGCGGCGACCACCCACACGGGTGGGCCGGGGTCAGGCGTGCGAGCGCCACCGGCTCGGTGCGGCCAGGGCGGGACGGTCGAGGGCGAACGCGCCGATCGGGTGCCTGCTCGACCCGGTGGTCGCGAGCTCGGCGAGGATGCGGCCGATCAGCGACGTGAACGTGGCCTCGGGTCGGGCCCCGACCCCCACGGCGACCCGCGGCTCGCCGGGCACGGCGCCGATCACGTGGTGACCGTCGGACGGGACGGCGGACAGGCGGCTCCGGGTGGCGATCTCGGGGCCGGCGAAGCCCGGGACGTGCTCGGCGAGGAACTCCTCGCGCCGTCGGCGCAGCGGGCCGTCGCCGGCCCCGTGCTGCCCGAGCGTCGTGGCCACCTCGCCGTGGACCCCGATTCCGGAGACGTCGTCCGCGCCGTGCCAGGTGAAGACCGGGAACCGGGCGGACGAGAAGTCGAGCAGGTGCGGCGTCGCGTAGGACGTGACCTGCTCCCGGGCGACCGTCAGCGACAGCCCGCCGAGGCCGTCGAGGACCTCGGTGGTCCCCACGTCCGCGGCGACCACGACGCGCTCCGCGCGGATCACCTCGTCGTCGAGGACGACCTCGACGTGGCTCGGTGTGGCCCGCAGGGCGCGCACCGGGCTGTGCTCGCGGATCTCCGCGCCGTGGCCGCGGGCGAGCGCGAGGTGCGTCGCGCCGGCGCGGGCGGCGTCGACGATGCCGCTGCGGCGCTGGTGGAGCGCGTCCTCGGTGCCGGTGACGCGGAACTGCGGCCACCGCCGCCGCAGGGCGCGGGGGTCGAGCAGCTCGAAGTCGACGTCGTGGCGGTCGGCGACCGCGGCGAGCCGCCCGATCCGCCGGCGGGCCGCATCGTCGGCGATCACCAGGCCGCCGGTCTCGGTGAGGAGTGGCAGGCCCGAGACGCGCTCGACGTCGCGCCAGGTCGCGTAGGCGGCGGGGGCGAGGGCCGCGTCGGCGTCGTGGTGCTGCAGCAGGTGCACGGGACGGGCGTCGTGGGCGCTCCCGCCGAGAGCGTGCTGCTCGAGCGCGAGGACGCGGCCACCCATCGCGCGGGAGAGCCAGTAGGCCGCCGCGGAGCCGAGGCCTCCGCAGCCGACGACGACGTGGCGCAGATCGGAGCCTGGGCGGGACACGGTGATCACCCCGATGGGTTCGGTGTGCTCCCCACCTTCGACGCCGACCCGGTCCCGTGGAGCGGATCGGCGATCGCCCTTGCCTCTGCTGTCATCAGGTCGCCCTTATGAGTCGGCGTCATCCGGCACCATCACCGTCATGGACGTCGAGCTGCGGCAGCTGCGGGTGTTCCTCACCGTGGCGTCTGAGCTGCACTTCAGCCGGGCGGCGAAGCGGCTGCACGTCAGCCAGCCCGCGCTCTCGCAGCAGATCCGGGCGCTGGAGAAGACGCTGGGCGCGGCGCTCTTCGACCGCTCCAGCCGGGCCACGGAGCTCACGCCCGCCGGGCGGGTGCTGCTCGACGCGGCGCCGCGCGTGCTGTTCGAGGCGGAGCGGGCGCAGTCGTTGGTGACCCAGGCGTCGAACGGGGCGGTGGGCCTGCTCGTCGTCGGGTCGGTCGGCACGGCGCTCGCCTCGATCACGCCGCGCATCCTGCGCTCGATGCGCGCGTCGTTCCCCGACCTCCAGCTCGAGGTCTCCCAGCAGGACACCGCCGCCCAGCTCGTGGCGATCGCCGACGGCCGCCTCGACGTCGGGCTGGTGCGCGCGGCGCCGTCGACCGAGACGGTGGCCGTGGAGCACCTCGTCTCCGAGCCCCTGCTGGCGGCGCTGCCGGGGGACCATCCCCTGGCCGGCCGGGAGGAGATCGAGCCCGAGGCGCTGGCCGAGGAGCCGTTCGTGCTGTGGCCCCGTCCGCTGGGGACGGCGTTCTTCGACATCATCACGAGCTACTGCCGCGACCACGGCTTCAGCCCGGACATCGTCGCCGAGGGCGCCGACATCGAGACCCAGCTCGGGCTCGTCGCCGCGGGGCTCGGGGTGTCGCTGCAGCCGGCGTACTACGCGAACCTGCGCCCGCCGGGCGTGGTGTTCCGCCCGTTGTCGGGCGACGTGCCGATGGTGGCGCTGCAGGTCGCCTGGCGCCGCTCCGACCGCTCGCCCGCCGTCGCGCACTTCGTCGACGCGGCGCGCGCCCTCGGTACGTGAGCGAACTTCGGGGCTATAGCCCCGAAGTTCGCTCACATGGGGGTCACCAGGGGACGTGCTCGCCGTCCTGGAGGCAGGAGCCGGAGGGGAAGGCGCCGGGGGAGCGGACGACGTCGACGATCCCGGCCGCGCCGTCCGCGACCGGACGCCCGCCGGCGCCGCCCATGTCGGTGGCGGTCCAGCCCGGCGACACGGCCTGCACCGCGATCCCGTCGCGGGTCAGCGCGTCGGCGAACACGCGGGTCAGGGCGTTCACGCCCGCCTTCGACACGCTGTAGGCCGGCGAGTGCGCGCCCATGCGGCTCAGGGACCCGAGCCCGCTGGTCACGTTGACGATCACCGGCTCGCGCCCGGCGCGCAGCAGCGGCGCGAACGCCTGGATCGTCCGCCACGGCGCGAGGACGTTGGTGCGCCACGCCCCGTCGGCGATCTCGAGGTCCTCGGTGACCGGGTCGGCGCCGGAGTCGAAATTCGTCGCCGCGTTGTTCACCAGCGCGTCCAGCCGCCCGTGGCGCCCGTCGACCGCCTCGACGGCGGCCTGCACGGACGAGGGATCGGTGACGTCGAGGGTGAGCGCCCACGCGCGCTCGCCCAGCTCCTTCGCCGTCGAGGCGCCGGCCGCGGCGTCGCGCGCCGCGACGACCACGGTGTCGCCCGCGGCCACCAGCTGCCGGGCGATCTCCACGCCCAGCCCGCGTCCCGCGCCGGTCACCAGGACGACACGCCCGTCGTTCGCTCCGCTCATGTCCGTCGAGTATCCGCCGGGGCCGGGCGGCCAACGTCCCTAAACGGAAGTTTACTGTCACTTCGCGTACGGTCGGGGCATCCGACGATGGGGAGCGACGATGACCACCACCATCCCGCGGCACATGCAGCGCGACCGGTTCGCGCCCGTCCCGGAGACCCAGGCGGCCCGCGACGAGGACGACTTCCCGACGATCCGGACGGCGCTCGGCACCACCGCCCGGCTGGTCACGCGCTACGCCGACGTCCGCGAGGTGCTCGGTGACGCCGAGCGCTTCTCCAACACCGGCCTGCCGCGCCTGCCCACGCCGGACGACGGCCCGGACACCGCGGACCCCCGGGCGGGCAACCTCCTCGCCACCGACCCGCCCGAGCACACCCGGCTGCGCCGCCTGCTCACCGGCGAGTTCACGGTCAAGCGCATCCGCCGCCTCGAGCCGCGCATCACCGAGATCGTCGACGACCACCTCGACGCCATGGCGGCGGCGGGCCCGCCGGCGGACCTCGTCAGCGCCTTCGCGCTCCCGGTGCCGAGCCTCGTCATCTGCGAGCTGCTCGGCGTCCCGTACGCCGACCGCGACGAGTTCCAGGGCCGCGCCACCCGCCAGATCGACCTGAGCCTGTCCCTCGAGGAGCGCGGCCGCGTGGCCGCCGAGTCGCGGGCCTACATGGGCGAGCTGGTCGACCGCGCGTGGTCCGACCCCGGCGACGACATGCTCGGGATGCTCGTCCGCGAGCACGGCGACGACCTCGAGCGCTCGGAGCTCATCGGCATCGCGTCGCTGCTGCTCATCGCCGGCCACGAGACGACGGCGAACATGCTCGGCCTCGGCACGCTCGCGCTGCTGCGCGCCCCCGACCAGCTGGCCGTGGTGCGCGACGAGCCCGGCGCCGTCGCCCCCGCGATCGAGGAGCTGCTGCGCTACCTCTCGGTCGTCCACTCCGGCGTCCCGCGCCTCGCCCGGCACGACACGACGGTCGGCGGGCGGCCCGTCGCGGCCGGGGAACTGCTCGTGCTCTCGCTGCCCGCGGCCAACCGCGACCCGGCGGCCACCGAGCACCCCGACGACCTCGACGTCACCCGCGCGATCGCCCCGCACGTCGCGTTCGGGCACGGCGTGCACCACTGCCTCGGCGCCCCGCTGGCCCGCGCCGAGATGGCGGTGGCGTTCCCCGCGCTGCTGCGACGATTCCCGGGGCTCGCGCTGGGCATTCCGTTCGACGAGGTCGAGTTCCGCTCGGCCACCGTGGTGCACGGGCTGCGCGCGCTGCCCGTGACCTGGTGACCACCACCACCGGAGGAGAACCATGAAGATCCAGGCCGACCGCGACGTGTGCATCGGCGCGGGCAACTGCGTGCTCGCCGCCGAGGACGTCTTCGACCAGGACGACGAGGCGCTCGTCGAGGTGCTCGAGGACCACCCCGGGCCCGACCAGGAGTCCGAGGTCCGCAACGCCGTCGCGCAGTGCCCGTCCGGGGCGCTCTCGCTGGTCGACGACTGAGACCGGTGGAGCACGGCCGATTAGGGTGACGTGGATGTCGGCCCCGTCGGACCCGGTGATCCGGCCCCTGCGCGCGGACGCCGCCCGCAACCACGCCGCGATCCTCGCCGCCGCCCGGTCGGCGCTCGAGGCGGACGGTGCGGACGTCGCGCTCGAGGAGGTCGCGCGCCGGGCCGGGGTGGCGCCCTCGACGCTCTACCGGCGCTTCTCCGGGCGCGACGAGCTCGTCGCCGCGGTGCTCGAGGACTACGTCGCCGAGTCCGTCGAGCCGCTGCTGGCCCGCGCCGCGGCGGACGAGGACCCGTGGGGCGCGCTGACCGGGGTGCTCGAGGGGCTCGTCGACGGCGTCACCCGTCACCGTGGCCTGCTCGCGGCCGCGAAGGCGGTGGGGGCGTTCACCCCCGAGCTCGCCGCCCGCACCCTCGGGCCGCTGGGCGAGCTGCTGCGCCGCGGGCAGGCCGCCGGCGTGGTCCGCGGCGACCTCGAGCCGGACGACCTGCTCGTGGTCGTGCACATGGCCGTCGTCACCGCCGAGCACGATTCGCGCCGCTGGCCGCGGTACCTGGACCTGCTCCTCGACGGGATGGCGGTGGGGCGGCCGCGCGCCGCGGGTGACCTGCGCCCTTAGTCTCTGCGCCGTGATCAGGGGATGGACCGTCCACGGTGACGGACGGGCGCCCGCGCCCGGCGAGGTCGTCAAGCCCGACGAACGCCTGTCGTGGGGTCGCACGGTGGGCCTCGGCGCCCAGCACGTGCTGGCGATGTTCGGGGCGACGTTCGTCTTCCCCGTGCTCATGGGCCTCGACCCGAACCTCGCGATCCTGCTCTCGGGACTCGCGACGATGCTGTTCCTGCTGATGACGCGCGGGCGCGTCCCGAGCTACCTGGGCACCAGCGCGTCGTTCGTCGGCGTCGTCGCCGCCGTCCGGGCGGACGGGGGCACCAGCGCCGAGGTCACCGGGGCGATCGCGGTCTGCGGGGTGGTCGTCGCCCTCGTGGGCCTCGCCGTCCACCGCGGCGGCGCCCGGTTCGTCTCGGCGGCGCTGCCGCCCGCGGTCACCGGGGCCGTCGTGCTGCTCATCGGCTTCAACCTCGCCCCGGTCGTGGCCGGCACCTACTGGCCGCAGGACGAGCTCGTCGCGCTGGTCACGATGCTCGTGGTGATGGTCACCGCCGTCGCCGGCCGCGGCATGCTGTCCCGCCTCGGGGTGCTCGTCGGGCTCGTCGTCGGCTTCGCGCTCTCGCTGCTGCTCGACGCGACCCTCGGCCCGATCACGGGCCCGGACGCGTCGGGCGTCGTGTCCACGCACCCCCGCGTCGACCTGTCCGGGGTCGGCGACGCGCCGTGGATCGGGCTGCCGCTGGGCACGCCGGAGCTGCCCGGGCTGCACCTGCCCGCCTTCAGCGCCTCGGCGATCCTGCTGATCGTCCCGGTGGCGATCGCGCTGATCGCCGAGAACACCGGGCACGTCAAGGGCGTCGCGAGCATGACCCGCGAGGACCTCGACCCCTACCTCGGCCGGGCCCTCGCCGCGGACGGCATCGCGACGGCCGTGGCCGGTGGCGTCGGCGGCTCGCCGACCACCACCTACGCCGAGAACATCGGCGTCATGGCGGCGACCCGCGTCTACTCGACCGCCGCGTACTGGGTGGCCGCGGGCGTCGCGGTCCTCATCGGCTTCTGCCCGAAGTTCGGCGCCGTCGTCGCGGCCACGCCCGGCGGGGTGCTCGGGGGCATCACGGTCGTCCTCTACGGGATGATCGGCCTGCTCGGGGCGCGGATCTGGGTGGAGAACAAGGTCGACTTCTCCCGGCCCGAGGTCCTCGTCCCGCTCGCGGCCGGCATCGTCATCGGGATCGGCGACGTGGCCCTGTCGATCGGCGGCGGGTCGCTGTCGGGGATCGCGCTGGGGTCGATCGTCGTCATCGTCGGCTACCACGCGCTGCGGCGGCTGGCCCCGAAGGAGCCCCTCGAGCGGCGCGACGAGCGGGAGGACTAGCCGGTCGCCAGCCCGTCGAGCAGGGCGAGCAGCGCGCGGCCGTAGAGGTCGGCCGGGACGGTGTCGCGGGCGAGCCGACGGTGCTGGACGAGGCCGGTGAACAGCCCGAGCACGACGGCGGCGATCTCCTCGTCGCGCAGCGCCCACGTCACGCCCCGGCGCTCGCGCTCGGCGCGGATCAGCGGCAGCAGGTCACCGCGCAGGCGCTGGTGGTGGGCGGCGAGGTCGGCCCCGAAGTCGGCGTCGCGGACGGCGTAGAGCCAGGCCTCGGCGCCGAGGAGGGCGGCGCGCTCGTCGTCGGCGGTGTCGGTGACCTGACGGTCGAGGGCGTCGAGCGCGGACGGGAGGCCGTCGGCGAGGTGCGTGCGGGCGGCGGTCATCTCGGCGACGCGGCGCCGGTCCATGAGCGCGAGGAAGAGGTCCTGCTTGCTGGGGAAGTGGGCGTAGAGGGCGCCGACGGAGACGCCGGCGGTGCGGGCGATCTCGCCGACCGACGCGGCGCCGTAGCCCTTGTCGGCGAAGACGGTGGCCGCGGCGTCGAGGAGCCCGGCGTGGGTGCGTTCCTTGGCCTCGGCCCGCGAGCCGCTGCGGGGCGTGCCGCCGGGCGGGGTCGGGTGCTCCACGGCCACAGCCTCGCCGGGCCCGCGGGGTCCTGCAAACTTGAACGAGTGCGGGGCCCGGTGGCGATTCCGGCGCCACCGGGACCCGTACCCGTGTCCTGCTCGGCCCGTGGACGTTCCGGCTCCCCCGATGGGTCGGAACGCCGCGTCGGTCAGAGCAGGCCGTCGACCACGTCGCCGACCGCGTCGCTCCCCAGCACGCTGCCGGCGGCGCCACCGACGCCACCCAGGAGCCCGCCGACGCCGCCGACGAGCTCGCCGCCCGCGCCGACGAGGCCGCCGACGAGGCCCTTGCGGTCGCCGTGGTGGGCGCCGTGGCCCGACTCGCTCCCGCTGTCCGACCCGTGGGACTCGGACGCGCTCGCCACCCCGGAGAGGGCGAGGGTGCCCGCGCCCGCGAGGGCGGTGGCGGCGGCGATCCGCTGGAGTCGCTTCATGGTGATCTCCCCTTCGGGTTGCACTCACCGCGGTGATCGCGGCGCCGAGGAGTCTCCCGAGGAGGTGAGCGATGGTTCAGCGAGGGGTCATTCGATGAACGACGACTCAGTCAAACGCTTGGCCCCTTGAGTCGATCCGTTCGGAGTACTCAGATTGAGCAGTTGGCTCTCAGGGACGCTCGACGGAGTGATGACTGCGACGTTCAGGTGAAATGACGCCGGTGGTGTTCGCCCTCGGTGACATCGCCAGCTCAGGCGTCGATCGCGATGACGACCTTGCCGAGCACGTGCCCGTCCTCCACCGCCGCGAGCGCCTCGGCGGCCCGGTCGAAGGGCAGCACCGTGCGCACCCAGGGGTCGAGGTCCTGCGCGGCGACGCGCGCGGCCAGGGCGTCGAGCACGGCGGTGCTGCGGTCACGCGGGACGTCGCGGCCGCCGAGCTCGGCGACCAGGGGCTTGTCGGCCACCGAGAACAGCCGCGCCGGGTCGGTCAGCGGGGCCACGGCGCGCAAGGCGTCGCCGCCGACGAGGTCGAAGACGCCGTCGACACCATCCGGGGCGGCGGCGCGGACGTGGTGGGCGACGTGGGGACCGCCGACGACGGCCGTCGCGCCCAGGTCGCCCAGCAGGTCCTGCTTGCCCTCGCTCGCGGTGCCGACGACGTGCAGGCCGCGCGCCCGGGCGAGCTGCACCGTGGGGATGCCGACGCCGCCGCCCGCGCCGTTGACCAGGAGCGTGGCGCCCGCGGGCAGGGCCAGCGCCGTGAGCGCGTCGTACGCGGTCCCGGCGGCGACGGGCAGTGCCGCGGCGTCGCGGGCCGACACCCCCGGCGGACGGTGGGCGGCGAAGGACGCCGTCACCAGCGCCTGCTCGGCCCACCCGCCGACCATGCCGGGGCAGCCACCGAACACCTCGTCGCCGGGGGCGAAGCCGGTGACGCCCTTCCCGGCGGCGACGACCGTCCCCGCGACCTCGCGGCCGAGCACCGCCGGCCCCTCGTGGCCGTACTCGCCGCGGCGCAGCCGCCAGTCGCCCGGGTTGACGCCGGCGACGCGCACCCGCACGAGCAGCTCACCGGGTCCGGGCTCGGGCACCGCGACGTCGAGGTAGGCCTGCTGGTCGGGGCCGCCGGCCCGGCGGAATCCGTACGCGCGCACGGCTCCTTCCTACTCCCCGCGGCGCACCCTCCACCGCCCGAGGACGGCGGTGCCCACCGCGCCGACCAGCGCCAGCGCGGCGAGGACGAGCAGGTACGCCGCGAGCCACACGTGCTTGAACACCTCGAAGTAGCCGTCCCCGGCGACCGCGACGACGACCAGGGCGAGCGCGGTGCCCGCGGCGAGGCCCGCGGCGAGCGACCAGCGCCGGGCGCGGCCCTGCCACCGCGCGGTGGCCGCGGCGGCGAGGGCGACGAGCACCAGCACGCTCGGGAGCCAGGCCGGGCGACCGGGATCGTCGAGGACCTGCGCGAGATCGGGCTGGCGCGCCCCCGACCACCCCGGGTCCCCGGACGGCGTGGCCAGCCGCGACGGCGACGCGGGCAGGGCGTCGAGGTAGGGGAGGTCGGCCCGGGTCGTGGCCTGCAGCCCGACGCCCACGGCGCGGGCCGCGGCTGCCGGGTGGCCGGCGAGCAGGGCCAGGGCCGCGTTCCGTGTCTCGCCGGGCCGCCGGACGATCGCGTCCTCCCACCAGGCCTGCCCCTCGGGGCGGGGTGGGCCGTTGTAGAAGCCGTTGCCGGTCAGCGCCACCGCCTCGGGCGGCAGGCCCAGCTCGGCGGCGGCCGGCGGGCCGAGCTCGACCAGCACGGTGGTGAACACGAGGTCGTGGGCGTTGACCGACTCGTAGGCCTCCTGCTGGCGCTCGAGCGCGGCGGTGACGGGGACGGCCGCGAGCAGGACGGTCAGGGCGGCGAGCGCGGGGCCCGCGCGCCGGGCCCGGCGGACGCCGACCGCGGTCACCGCGCAGACGAGCACCGCCGCGACGAGCACCGGGACGTAGGCGACCTTCGCCGTGGTCGCCAGCAGCCCGCCGCCCGCGGTGAGGACCAGCGCCACGACCCGGGCCGACCGGTGCTCGCGCCGTGTGACGAGCACGGCGGCGACGCCGACGGCCGCCGCGACCGTCCCCAGCAGGGCGGCGGGCTCGCTGTAGGTGGAGACGAAGAAGCGCGGGAACGTGGCGGCGGCCAGGGGGAGGACCGGGACGGCGACGGCCAGCGCGCGCCGGCGCCCCGCGGCCGCGGCGGCCCAGGCGCCGAGGCCGACGACGAGGCCGACCAGGACCGCGTAGGTCCAGCCCAGCACCGCCGGCGACCAGGTGCCGGAGGTGACCAGGGTGGTGGCGCGGGCGATGACCAGCGCCGACGAGGGGACGGGGTCGGCGCACGTGGGCGGGCCGAGCGCGTACGACCACACCCAGCCGCCCTGCCAGCTGGCGACGCCGTCGAGGGTGTCGGGGCGCAGCCCGGCCCCGCAGTACAAGCGGTAGCCGTCGCCGTTGTCGGTGACGCCGAGCGGGCGCGCGCTGAACAGCCGCGTGGCGAGGACGACCAGCAGGGTGGCGGCGAGGCCGGCGACGGCCCCGAGCGCCACGCGTCCGGACGGGCGCGGAGCCGCCGGCGGGTCGGGCCGCCGGGGCGGATCGCTCGTCTCGGTCACGTCCGCCGTCCCGGTGGCCATCGGCGACCAGTGTGCCCGAGTCGGGAGCGTGATCGTCCGGCCCCGGAGTTGACCTCCGTACGGCCTAACGCGCTGCTCTGTACAGGTCGAGCAGGAGGGCGATCTCGGCACCGTGGTGCAGCAGCTCGCGGTGGATGTGCAGCACGAGCATCGCCATCGGCGCCTCGGCGTACGGCCCCTCGGCCGGCCCGCACGGCCGTTCCAGATCGGCCTCGCGCACACCGGCGGTCCAGGCGGCGTACGCGTCGTCGAGCTGGGCGAGCGCCTCGCGTGCCGTCGCCGCGTAGTGGTGGGTGGCGTAGTCGACCGGCGGCCCGCCGAAGTGGCTCGCCACCCGCATCGCGAGGACGCCGACGATGACGTGCCCGAGCCGCCAAGCGACGGTGGTGACCGGGGGCGGGTCGGGCTCGGGGAGGGCGAAGTCGATCACCATCTCTCCGGCGCCGGCCGCCATCGGCGTCGTCGCCCGCTCCCGGGGCCGCACCGACCACGCGCCCGGGGCGGGCTCCCAGAGGTACTGCTCGTCGGTGAGGCCCTCGAGCCGCGGGCGCCACGCGCCGCGCCACGGGAAGTCGATCTGGTCGAGCAGCAGCGTGTTCCAGTCCAGGGCCATGCCCGCGGACGGTAGCGCCGCGCACCGACGGTCCTGGCTGCTCGGGCAGGTGTGGACGGCCGCCATCGCCAGGAGACTCTGTGGCGCCGATCACTCCAGGAGGGTTCACACCATGAGCAGGACGATCGACGGTTCGGGGATCGACAAGGTGCTGGCGGGCGCGGTGGACGCCGGGAACGTGCCGCACGTCGCGGCGATCGCCGCCGACGCCGACGGCGTCTTCTACGAGGGCGGCGCCGGACCCCGCGTCGTGGGCGAGCCCGGCCAGGTCTCGACGAGCACCCACTTCCGGATCATGTCGATGACCAAGATGGTCGCCACGGTCACCGCGCTGCAGCAGGTGGAGCGCGGCGAGCTCGACCTCGACGCCCCGGTCGAGCAGTACGTGCCGGCGTTCGCGGACATCCAGGTCCTCGACGGCTTCGACGGCGACACCCCGAAGCTGCGCACGCCGGCGAGCCAGGCCACCGTGAAGCAGCTCGTCACCCACACCTCGGGGCTGAGCTACTGGTTCTGGAACGCCGACATCGGCCGCTACGAGCAGCTCACCGGCCTGCCGAACGTGGTGCCCGGCGAGAAGCGTGCGCTCTTCGCGCCGATGATCGCCGACCCGGGGACGCGCTACGAGTACGGCATCAACACCGACTGGCTCGGCCAGGTCGTCGAGGCTGTCGCCGGCACGACGCTCGACGTCGTCATCAAGGAGAACGTCACCGGCCCGCTCGGCATGGACGACACGATGTTCGCCCTCGACGACGGGCGGCAGGGCAACAAGACGCCCGTGCACGTGCGCGGCGAGGACGGCGCGTGGATGTCGGCCGGCAACTTCCTCCCGGACGACCCGGAGTGGTGGCCGGGCGGGCACGGCCTGCACTCGACGCCGCGCGACTACATCCGCTTCGAGCGGGCGCTGCTGCGCGGCGGCGAGCTCGACGGGACCCGCATCCTGCGCCAGGAGACCGTCGACGCCGCGTTCTCCGACCAGCTCGGCGGCATCCCGCTGCCGGAGGAGATCGCCTCCGCCGACCCGGCCACCACCGACAGCCTCCACCTCGGTCCGGGCTGGACCTGGGGCTACGGGCTGCTGCTCAACACCGACGACGTCCCCGGGCGGCGCCGGGCGTGGAGCGGGGCCTGGGCCGGCCTGCTCAACACGCACTTCTGGATCGACCGCACCACGGGCATCTGCGCGTCGATCTACACCAACTCCCTGCCGTTCATCTCCGAGAACGAGGCGTGGAAGCTCTACGGCGACTTCGAGTCGGCGCTCTACGCCGCGTTGTAGCGGGCGACCGTTTGCGTTGTCGTTAGCGGTGCTATGGACTGGGGGTCATGCTCCGTGACAGGCGCGCCGGCCCCGTGGCGCCTCCCGCGAGCACCACGGGGCCGTCGCGCACCTGGCTCGTCCCGGTGCTCAGCGCGCTGTTCGTGCCCGTCTACGCGTCCGGGTTCGTCGTCGGCAAGATCGCCACCGCGCACATGGCGGTGCCGACGGTGCTGCTGTGGCGCTTCCTCGTCGCGCTGGTCGTGGTGCTGGTCGCCGTCGTCGCGACCCGGCCCGCGCTGCCGCGGTCCCGACGCGCCTGGGGCCACCTCGTCGTGACGGCCCTGCTCCTGCAGGTCGGCCAGTTCGCGTTCTGCTACACGGGGCTCGCCGCCGGCGTCCCGGCCGGGGTGACGAGCCTGGTGCTGGGCATGGCGCCGCTGCTCGTCGGGCTGTTCACCCCGCTCGTGCTCTCCACCCGGCTGGGCGCCGCGCCGGTCGTCGGGCTGATCATCGGGGCCTGCGGGGTCTACATCGTCCTGTCCGACCGCCTCGGCGGGGCGCTCGGCTCGACGGTCGTGCTGCCCGTGCTCGGGGCGCTGTCGATGGCCGCCGGCACGCTGTACCAGAAGCGGTTCAACGACGACACGCCCGTCGCGACGAGCGTCGCCGTGCAGATGGGGACCTCCCTCGTCGTCACCGCCGCCGCCATGCCGTTCCTGGGTGCGGCCTGGCTGCCGTCGGACGCCACCGGCTGGTGGACCGCGCTGTGGCTCGGCGTCGTCAACTCCGCGGGCGCGTTCGTGCTGATGTTCGTGCTGCTGCGGTGGCGTTCGACGGTGCACGTGAGCTCGCTGCTCAACCTCGTGCCCGCGGTGACCGCGATCGCCGCGGTCCCGATCCTCGGCGAGCCGCTGACCGCGCACGCCGTCGTCGGCCTCGTCGTCGCGCTCGTGGGGATGTACGTCGGGCTCGGGCTGCTCAGGCGCCCGGCACGAACAGGCAGAACAGGTGGCCGTCCGGGTCACGCATGACCACGACGCCCTCGGCCGGCTGGTGGTCCTCGCGGGTGGCGCCGAGGCTGCGGGCCCTGGCGACCTCGGCGTCGAGGGCGTCCGGCTCGACCAGCAGGTCGAGGTGGGCGTGCATCCGCTGCTCGCCGTCGCGCGGTGGCCACGTCGGCGCGACGTGGCCGGGCTCGAGCTGGAAGCTCAGGCCCGGGCGTTCCTGCTCGGGGGAGCGCAGGCGGAGGAACGTGGGGTCGTCGGCACCCTCGACCGTCACCCACCCCAGGAGCTCGCGGTAGAAGGCGGCGAGCCCGGGAGGGTCCGGGGTGCCGAGGACGAACGATCCGAGCGTGGGCATGGGCCCATGATGACCTGCACGAACGGCGTGGAGCGGGCGACGGGAATCGAACCCGCGTAGCCAGTTTGGAAGACTGGGGCTCTACCATTGAGCTACGCCCGCGCAGGCCCTGTGGCCCGGTTCCACCGTAGCGGATGCGCCCTCCCCGCCCGGCCCCGTGGGTCGGTGGCTGCCCCGGGAACGCCGGTCGACGTCTTCGTGAACGATCCGGACCGGTACTTGACCGATCGACTGGAACGATCAGCCGAGAGTGACGTCCTACGGATACGCGACGGTAGGTACAGACTCCTCGGCACCATGGGGAGACGAGCCGCAACGGAGGAGGGAGACAGGTCATGAGCATCGCCACGGAGGTCGTCGACACGGTCGAGCGCATCGACGACGACCACATCGTCCGCGGACTGGACTGACGTCCGACGCGACACCGGACCGGGAGGCAGCGGCGCCTCCACGGTCCCCGCGCCTCGCCCCTAGACTCATGTCGACGGGGTGTAGCGCAGCTTGGTAGCGCACTCGCTTTGGGAGCGAGGGGCCGTGGGTTCGAATCCCGCCACCCCGACCGGGCACGACGAGCGGCGACACGCACCGCGACCGCACCCGCTCCCCGGCACGACCTGCCGGGTGGAGCGGCGGCCACCGCCGTCAGGGGCGACCGGCCGCCGGTGCCGCGCGCCGTCGGAGATCGCCCCCGGTGCTCCTGCGCCCGCGCCTGACGGGTGCCCGGAGCACCTGGAGCGATCATCGTTCCTGTGGGAGGGTGCGGCGGGAGATCCGCAACGATCGGGGTGGCGCCGTGGGTGAGTGGACCGCCGCGCTCCTCGGCCCGTTCCTGCTGATCGCGGTGATCGTCTGCGTCGCCGCGGTGACCCTCCTGGTCGTGCGGGGCCGCCACCGCCGGTATCGGCCCGACCCCGCCCACCGCTCGTACGGCCTGAGCCCGGGACCGGAGCGCGACGCCCGCTTCCGGCGCCCCGACAGGCACGTCTCGCATGATCAACAGGACTGATGGCCTGCAGAACGTGCCTCTCGCGGCCCTAGCCTGACCCTTCATGGACGCCACCGCCGACGACGTCGACTTCCCGCGCAGCATCGGCCGCCCGGCGACGGGCGCGCTCCGGGCCGCCGGGTACACGCGCATGGCCCAGCTCGACGGCGTCCCCGCGAAGGATCTCCTCGCCCTGCACGGCGTCGGCCCGAAGGCCGTGCGGCTGTTGCAGGAGGCCCTCGCGGAGCAGGGGATGCGGCTGTCCTGAGGCTTGTGGGCCCGGGCTCGCGGGCACGAAGGTCCACCCATGGCCACGAAGAGCACGCCCGTCGAGCTGACCGTCGTCGACACCACGCAGGAGGCCTGGCAGGGCTTCCCCGTCTCCTACATCGGGGCGAACCTCGAGCACGTCCCGCTCGTCGCGGACCCCGAGACGGGCATGACCGTCCTCAAGATGGTCTACCGCGCGGGCTTCACCAATCCCTGGCACAGCCACCCCTGCGCGCACGGCGTCTACGTGCTCGAGGGCGTGCTCAACACCCACCAGGGCGACTACCCGGCCGGCAGCTTCGTCTGGTTCCCCGAGGGCGGGGTCATGCAGCACGGCGCCACCCAGGACCGGGACGTGACGTTCCTGTTCATCACCAACAAGGAGTTCGACATCCACTTCGTCGGCGACGAGAGCGACCCGCACGCGCCGACGATGTGAGCGGAGTGCACCATTCCGGGCGGCGGTTCACGCGCGCAGCCGCTCGGGGCGGCCCTGCCGTGACAGGTGGCTCTTCACCGGCAGGGCCGCCACTCCACGTCCGCGCAATCTCCTCGCGCCGCACGGCAGGATCGTTGCCGTGAGCACCATGACCGAGCTCAACGGGGTCCCCGTCCTGGTCCTCGACCGCGAGGGACCGATCATCGGCGACGAGGCGGGCGCGCTCGACGTCATCGGCGAGACCTACGGCACCGGCGTCGACGTCGTCGCCGTGCCCGTCGAGCGTCTCGACCCGGCGTTCGCGCAGCTCGCCAGCGGGATCGCCGGCGCGATCGTCCAGAAGTTCGTCAACTACCGGCTGCGCCTGGTGGTGGTCGGCGCACTCGGCGAGACGTCCGGTCCCGTCGACGACTGGGTGCGCGAGGCGAACCAGGGCCGCGAGCTGTGGTTCGTCGCCGACCTGGACGAGCTGGGGCGCCGCCTCAGCGCGGCGCGTACATGATCACGCCGACGCCGACGAGGCAGATCAGCGCGCCCAGCAGGTCGTAGCGGTCGGGCCGGTAGCCGTCGAGGACGACGCCCCACGCCAGCGAGCCCGCGACGAACACCCCGCCGTAGGCGGCGAGCACCCGGCCGAAGGCGGCGTCGGGCTGGAACGCGGCGACGAAGCCGTAGAGCCCGAGCGCGACGACGCCGAGCGCGGCGAACCACCACGCCCGGCCCTCGCGCATCGCCTGCCACACCAGCCAGGCGCCGCCGATCTCCAGCACCGCGGCGAGGACGAACAGCGCGATCGAGCGGACGGTCACCGCGCGGACGGTAGAGCAGCCCAGTGGCCGGGACGGGCGAGGTGCCCGGGCACGGTCGTCGCGGCATCCCCGCGGGCGGCCTCGAGCTGCAGCGCGGTGAGCAGGAGCGCGCCGTCGAGGCGGGCGCCGCGGACGTCGGCGCCCCGCAGGTCGGCACCGAGCAGCTCGGCGCCGTCGAGGTCGAGCCCGCGCAGGTCGGCGCCGACGAGCAGCGCGCCCCGCAATCGGGCGGAGCGCAGGTCGCGACGGCGCAGGTCGGCGCCGAGGAGATCGGCACCGCGCAGGTCGGGTCCGTCGCGCCCGGCCTGCGCGGCGGCGACGAGATCGTCGAACAGCGCGCCGGCCTCCCGACGGACCGCGCCCACGTCGACGGTCGTGAGCGCGTCCGCCGGCAGGGCGACGAGGTCCTCGACGCGCGCCGCGAGCGCGGCGGCCTCGGCACCGACCGCCGGCGACCGGACGGCCTCGTCGAGCAGCGCGAGGACCTCGTGCAGGGGCCGCAGGACCTCGAGGGCGTCGAACATCTCCCGTGTCCGGCGCCGCGCGCCCCCGAACGTCACCTGCACCACCTGCTGACCGGCGCCGAAGCAGTCGAACACCGCGCAGCCCGGGAAGCCGCGGGCACGGAGCCGGTCGTGGATGCCGCACCCGTCGTCGGGGCGCAGGTGGCGGCACGGGGTGTGGGCCGGCTTGTCGACGGCGAAGTCGGCGGAGGCGGCGAACGAGGGCCCGACGCAGCACAGCGCCAGGCACCGGGAGCAGTCCGCCGACCTCTCGGGGGCCGACCCCGCCGCCACCCGGCTCAGCGCCGCGCGCGCTTCCGGCGCTTGGTGCCGTAGCCGGCGAGGACCTCGAAGGTCTCGAGGGCACGCTCGAGGTTGTTGCGCAGCTTCTTCATGGGGCTCATGTCCCTCCTCGTGGCGGGCCCCGCCGCACGGGGAGCGGTGGCGAGGCCCCACCACCGTGCCAGGCCGCCCGCGCGCGACCCACCCCCGCGACGGGAGCCCCCGCCGTCCTCCGAACGGCCGTATCCGTCGGCGTGTCGCCGCCCGGACGAGCGACGCGCCGTCCGGTCCCGTCGGCGGGCGGCGTCCGGCGGCGATCGCGGGGGCACCGACCGGCCGGCGACGATGAGATCGGCGGTCGGCACGGGGAGATCGACGGTGGCCGCGACGGGGTACCGCGCGGGGCCCCGCGACGGAGGGCCGGGGAGGCCGTCCCGGCCGGTCCGGACGGGCGCCACGGCGAGCGGTCGGGGGTGACGTCTAGACTCGCCGCCACGCCCGGGCGGGCGCGTCAGCAGGTACAGGCACCGGTGCTCCGGTGCTCCTCGACCGTGAGCGGTGAGGACGGCCTCCCGCGTCACGCCACGGACCGACCCGCCCGTACTCCTCAGGATGCGGGCAGGTCACCGCACGAGCGCACGATGGCCCGGCACCGAGGAGAGACGACCAGTGAAGTCCACCGTCGAGCACCTGTCGCCGACGCGCGTCAAACTCGCCGTCGAGGTGCCCTTCGACGAGCTCAAGCCCAACTTCGACCGCGCCTACAAGAAGATCGCGCAGCAGGTGCGCATCCCGGGCTTCCGTCCCGGGAAGGCGCCCGCGCGCATCCTCGACCAGCGCCTGGGCCGCGGGGTCGTGCTCGAGGAGGTCGTCAACGAGGCCGTCCCCGCCAAGTACGGCGAGGCCGTCAGCGAGGCCGAGGTCCAGCCGCTGGGCCAGCCCGACATCGAGGTCACCGAGATCGAGGACGGCGACAAGCTCGCCTTCACCGCCGAGGTCGACGTCCGTCCCGAGTTCACGGTGCCGGACTACGCGTCGATCGCCGTGGAGGTCGACGACGCCGAGGTCACCGACGACGACGTCGACGACCAGCTCAAGGGCCTCCAGGCGCGCTTCGGCACGCTCACCGGCGTCGAGCGCGCCGTGCAGAGCGGCGACTTCGTCGTCATCGACCTCTCGGCCACCGTCGACGGCGAGGCCGTCGAGGAGGCCCAGACCACGGGCATGTCCCACGAGGTCGGTTCCGGCCAGCTCATCGAGGGCCTCGACGAGGCGCTCGAGGGCATGAGCGCCGGCGAGACCAAGCAGTTCACCACCAAGCTCGTCGCCGGCGACCACGCCGGCAAGGACGCCGAGGTCACGGTCTCGGTGCAGACGGTCAAGGAGCGCCAGCTCCCCGACGCCGACGACGAGTTCGCCCAGCTCGCCAGCGAGTTCGACACGCTCGACGAGCTCAAGGACGACCTGCGCACGCGCTACTCGCGCGTCAAGAAGATGGAGCAGGGCAGCCAGGCACGCGACCGCGTGCTCGACGCCCTCCTCGAGGCCGCCGACGTGCCGCTGCCGGAGTCGGTCGTCCAGTCCGAGGTCGAGGTGCGCGCCCACGAGGCGGTGCACGAGTTCGACCACGACGAGGCCAAGCTCACCGAGTACGTCGAGTCCCAGGGCCAGACCCGCGAGGAGTTCGACACCGAGCTGCGCACCAACGCCGAGCAGGCCGTGAAGACCCAGCTGCTCCTCGACCGGATCGCCGACGAGGCGAACGTGCAGGTCGAGCAGAACGAGCTGATGGAACGCATCATGATGCAGGCCCAGCGCTTCGGGGTGAGCCCCGAGGAGTACATCCAGCAGGCGCAGCAGGCCAACCAGCTCGGCGCGATCTTCGCCGACGTCCGCCGCGGCAAGGCGCTCGCCACGGTCGTCCAGGCCGCGACGATCACCGGCCCCGGCGGCGCCGACGTCGACCTCTCGGAGCTCTTCGGCACCGCCGGCGAGGTCGAGGGGGAGACGGTCGACGAGGGCACCGAGGTCGCCGAGGCCGACACCGACACCAGCACGGCCACCGACACCGGCGACCCGGAGTCGCCGAGCTCGCAGGTGGAGGTGGACGACACGGCCGACACCGAGGTCGTCGGCGCCCCGGACTCGACGTCGCGCGCCTGACCCGGACGGCGCACGCCCGCTCGTCCACCGGTCGGTCGGGCGGGCAGTTCATCGGCCGGGAGCGAACACGGCCCGTCGACGGACTGTCCGGCCCGCGCCGGTGGTTACTGTCGAGGTCGGTGGGCCCGACCGACGCCAGAACGAGATCACCTCAGCGAAGAAAGCAGGGACCCAGGTGACCCAGCACCTCTCCGACGCGGCCGGGGCGGTCATGCGTACCGCCGGCGGGTCGATGTCGCTCAACGACTCGGTCTACGAGCGCCTCCTCCGGGAGCGCATCGTGGTCCTGGGCCAGGAAGTCAACGACACCATCGCGAACCAGATCTCGGCGCAGCTGCTGCTGCTCTCGGCCGAGGACCCGAAGAGCGACATCACGCTCTACATCAACTCGCCCGGCGGCTCGGTGTCGGCGGGCATGGCGATCTACGACACCATGGAGTGGATCGAGCCGGACGTGTCCACGGTCGCGATGGGCCTGGCCGCCTCGATGGGCCAGTTCCTGCTCTCGGCCGGGGCCCGCGGCAAGCGCCTCGCCCTGCCGCACGCGCAGATCATGATGCACCAGCCCTCGGGCGGCCTCGGCGGCACCGAATCGGACATCACGATCCGCGCCGAGTCCATGAAGAAGCTCAAGCGCCAGCTCGCCGAGCTCATCGCCCAGCACACGGGCCAGACGTTCGAGCGCATCACCGAGGACTCGGACCGCGACCGCTGGTTCGACCCCTACGAGGCCCTCGAGTACGGCTTCATCGACCACGTGGTCACCCGCGCGAGCGAGACGCCGTCGAGCAACGGCAACGGTCAGTCCTGAGACGGGAGACAGAGCACATGAGTGAGCTCCACGTGCCCGGCGGCACGGCTCCGGCCTCGCCGCAGGCGCGCTACATCCTTCCCTCCTTCGTC
Source organism: Actinomycetospora aeridis (assembly GCF_037400275.1). Taxonomy (NCBI): domain Bacteria; kingdom Bacillati; phylum Actinomycetota; class Actinomycetes; order Pseudonocardiales; family Pseudonocardiaceae; genus Actinomycetospora; species Actinomycetospora aeridis. The sequence goes on from NZ_JBBEGL010000011.1 coordinate 50,323, forward strand.
GAGCGCACGAGCTACGGCGTCAAGGAGTCCAACCCCTACAACAAGCTCTTCGAGGAAAGGATCATCTTCCTCGGGGTGCAGATCGACGACGCGTCGGCGAACGACGTGATGGCGCAGCTGCTGTTCCTGGAGTCGAACGACCCGGACCGCGACATCACGATGTACATCAACTCGCCCGGCGGCTCGTTCACGGCGCTCATGGCGATCTACGACACGATGCAGTACGTGCGCCCGGACATCGCCACGGTGTGCCTGGGCCAGGCCGCCTCCGCCGCCGCGGTGATCCTCGCCGCCGGCGCGCCGGGCAAGCGGCTCGCCGTGCCGAACGCCCGGGTCATGATCCACCAGCCGGCGACCGAGGGCTTCTACGGCCAGGCGTCGGACCTGGAGATCCAGGCCCAGGAGATCTCGCGCATGCGCCGCCTCATGGAGGAGACGCTCGCGACGCACACCAACCGCAGCGCCGAGCAGATCCGCTCCGACGTCGAGCGCGACAAGATCCTGACCGCGCCGGAGGCCAAGGAGTACGGCCTCATCGACGACGTGGTGGCGAGCCGGAAGCTCTCCGCCGGCCGCTGACGCCCCGACGCCCCGTTCCCGGGGCCGCGTCCCACGCGGCCCCGGGAGGGGCAGCGGTACCTTCCGGCGCACCCGGCGCAGCGGGCCGACCGCCCGTCGAGGGAGCGGCGCGACGCCCGGGCAGGAGAAGACGTCCCGGGCCCGCGACCTGCACGATCCACGGCACGATCGACAGTGCGCGAACCTCCCCGTCCGACGGGGTGGGCGGGTACGGTCAACCACGGATGAGCGCATCGACCACGGTGCGCCGGAGGGGACACGAGGTCTGCTGCGATGGCACGCATCGGCGACGGCGGTGACCTGCTGAAGTGCTCCTTCTGCGGGAAGAGCCAGAAGCAGGTCAAGAAGCTCATCGCCGGCCCCGGTGTGTACATCTGCGATGAGTGCATCGACCTGTGCAACGAGATCATCGAGGAGGAGCTCGCCGAGGCCGGTGAGGTCAAGCTCGACGAGCTCCCGAAGCCGACCGAGATCCACGAGTTCCTCGATCAGTACGTGATCGGCCAGGACGACACCAAGAAGACGCTGTCGGTGGCGGTCTACAACCACTACAAGCGCGTCCAGGCGGGCGAGAAGAACCGCGAGGGCAGCCGCAACGACGACACCGTCGAGCTGGCCAAGTCCAACATCCTCATGCTCGGCCCCACGGGCTGCGGCAAGACCTACCTCGCCCAGACGCTCGCGAAGCTGCTCAACGTCCCCTTCGCCATCGCGGACGCCACGGCGCTGACCGAGGCCGGCTACGTCGGCGAGGACGTCGAGAACATCCTCCTCAAGCTGATCCAGGCCGCCGACTACGACGTCAAGCGCGCCGAGACCGGCATCATCTACATCGACGAGGTCGACAAGATCGCGCGGAAGTCGGAGAACCCGTCGATCACGCGCGACGTCTCCGGCGAGGGCGTGCAGCAGGCGCTGCTGAAGATCCTCGAGGGCACCACGGCGTCGGTGCCGCCCCAGGGCGGGCGCAAGCACCCGCACCAGGAGTTCATCCAGATCGACACGACGAACGTGCTGTTCATCGTGGCGGGGGCCTTCGCTGGTCTCGAGAAGATCATCGCCGAGCGTGTCGGCAAGGGCGGCCTGGGCTTCGGCGCGGACATCCGGTCGAAGGCCGAGATGGAGTCCGCGGAGTCGTTCGGCGACACGCTGCCCGAGGACCTCATCAAGTTCGGGCTCATCCCCGAGTTCATCGGCCGCGTGCCGATCGTGGCGTCGGTGTCGAACCTCGACCAGCCGAGCCTCGTGCAGATCCTCACCGAGCCGCGCAACGCGCTGGTGAAGCAGTACCAGAAGCTCTTCGAGATGGACGGCGTCGAGCTCGAGTTCGCGCCCGAGGCGCTCGAGGCCATCGCCGACCTCGCGATCCTGCGCGGCACCGGCGCCCGCGGTCTGCGCGCGATCATGGAAGAGGTCCTCAACCCGGTCATGTACGACATCCCGGGTCGTGACGACGTCGCCAAGGTCGTGGTCACCGAGCAGACGGTGAAGGACAACGTCAACCCGACGATCGTCCCGCGCCAGCCCTCGCGGCGGGAGCGCCGCGACAAGTCGGCCTGACGGGCTCACCCCCGCCCGGCTCCCCTTCCCCCGCGGGAGCCGTGACCCTGTCGCTGTGGCAGCGAACGTGCGGTTCGCCGCTTCTCTGCGTCCGAAGTCCCCGTTCGCTCGTGCCGCCGGGGCGTCCACCGTCCGCAGCAGAAGATCGTCAACCGGGTGACGAACACCCGCACATCCGCGGGCTTCCGTCACCGACCTCACGATCACGGCGACTGCCCCGATCGCGCTCAGCCCGCCCGGCGCGCCCCGGGGCCGATCGGTTCGTCGCGGGCGTGCCGGCCGAGGAAGCCGGCCACCTCCGGCATGACCTTCGCGTAGTAGACGCCGTCGTGGCGTCCCGGGCTGATCGCCCCGACCTCGGGGCGCGCCGTCGTGATGTAGCGGCGCGTGGCGTCGACGAAGGGGTCGCGGTCGCCGCACCAGATGCCCGCGGGCGTCGCCGCGATCTCGCCGGAGAAGCGCAGCGGGTCGTTGGCCTCCCAGTCGGCCTGCCCGGCGAACGGGCGGCGTGAGGCGACCCGCCAGTCGGTGAACAGCCCGGGGCTGACGGCGGCGACCGCGCGCAGCGGGCGGCGCCGCCGCATCCGCTCGCGGGTGTAGAGCAGCGCGCCGGCGCCGCCCATCGAGATGCCCGTGACCATCGCCGGCTCGCCGGGCATGTCGCCGGACGCGGGGGTCGTCGCGAGGCCCCGCCGGCGCAGCCACTCCGGGAGCTCGTCGAGCAGCATGCGCAGCGGGTCGTCGCCCGCTGTGTAGGGGTGCCAGTAGTTGTCGCCGCCGTCGACGCCGACCACCGCGAACGGGGGCACCCCGCGGGCCCAGGCGTCGCCGAGCAGCCCGCGGTTGCCGGCCTCGCCCCACCACAGCGCGTTGCCCCGCAGCCCGTGCAGGGCGACGCAGACCGGCAGGCCGGCCCGCTGCGCGGCGGGCGGCAGCACGGTCACCAACCGCACCGGGCGTCCGCGCGCGGTGGAGTCCACCCACTCGACGGTGCTGACCGCGTCGGTGGGCTCCGGGCGGCGCGACGGCGCCGGGATCCGCTGCGGCGGCGGCGCCGGGCTGTCCTGCCCGACGAGCACCCCGCCCAGCCCCACGGCGCCGGCGACCCCGAGCGCGCCCGCGGTGCCGAGGAGGAACTGGCGTCGGGTCGGGCGTGCCGGCACGGTCGGTGACCTCCTGACACACGGGCGGGCGGGCGGTCCGCCCACCGTACGGGCCGTCGCGGCGCGTCAGGCGCCGTCGGCACCCACCAGGGGAGCATCCTCGGTGACGATCCGGTGCGTGCCGGCGTAGACGTTCATCGAGCGGCCACGCAGGAACCCCACGAGCGTCATCCCGCTCTCGCGGGCCATCTCCACCGCCAGTGACGAGGGCGCGGACACCGCGGCGAGCACCGGGACCCCGGCCATCACGGCCTTCTGGGTCAGCTCGAACGACGCCCGCCCGGACACCATGAGGATCGTGCCCGTCGCCGGGATCGCGCCCTCGAGCAGCGCGTGGCCGAGGACCTTGTCGACCGCGTTGTGCCGCCCGACGTCCTCCCGGGCCACGATCAGCGTGCCGTCGGCGCGGAAGAGGCCGGCGCCGTGGAGCCCGCCGGTGCTGTCGAACACGGCCTGCGCCTCGCGCAGCGCGTCGGGCAGCGTCGACAGGAGGTCCGGCGTCAGCGTGACCGGGTCGTCGCCGGGCGCGAAGCGCGTCTTCGTGCGCACCGCGTCGAGCGAGGCCTTGCCGCACACCCCGCACGACGACGTGGTGTAGAAGCGGCGTTCCACCGAGTCGTCCGGCGGGGCGACGCCGGGGGCGAGGGCGACGTCGAGCACGTTGTAGGTGTTGCGGCCGTGGTCGTCCAGCGAGTCGCAGTAGCGGGCCGTCGAGACGTCCTCGCGGTCGCCGATGACGCCCTCGGTGAGCAGGAAGCCGTGGGTGAGCTCGACGTCGTGGCCCGGCGTGCGCATGGTGACCGCCAGCGGCCGGCCGGCGACCCGGATCTCCAGCGGTTCCTCGGCGGCCAGCGTGTCGGGACGCCGTCGTGTCTCGCCGTCGACGATGCGCAGCACCGGACGCTTCACGGTGACCCGTCCCATGCCGACCTCCCTGCTCGCTGTGTGTGATCGGTGTGTGACCGATCGTCCGACCGGGTAGTCGCCCGGCACCGCACCGGGTCGAAGGGAGACCATCCATGGCCGGCGGCTTCTTCGATCGCTCCTCCATCGTCGCACCACCGGGATGGAGTCGCTGGCTCGTTCCGCCGGCCGCGCTGGCCGTGCACCTCGGCATCGGGCAGGCGTACGCGTGGAGCGTGCTCAAGGCCGGGCTGGGGCAGGGTCTGGGGCTCTCCGGCACGGCGACGGCGCTGCCCTTCCAGCTCGCGATCGTGATGCTCGGGCTCTCCGCGGCGTTCGGCGGCACCATGGTCGAGCGCAAGGGGCCGCGGTGGGCGATGTTCGTGTCCACCGTCTGCTTCGCCGCCGGGTTCCTCATCTCGGCGGGCGGCATCGCGATCGGCCAGTACTGGCTGGTCGTCGTGGGCTACGGCTTCGTCGGCGGCATCGGCCTGGGCATCGGGTACATCTCGCCGGTCTCGACGCTGATCAAGTGGTTCGCCGACCGGCCCGGCATGGCGACCGGTATCGCGATCATGGGCTTCGGCGGCGGCGCGCTCATCGCCCAGCCCGTCGAGAAGGCGCTGCTCTCCGGCTTCGGGACGTCGCCGGCGGGGCTGTCGCAGACGTTCCTCGTGATGGGGATCGGCTACGCGATCTTCATGTCGGTGGGCTGGCTGCTCGTGCGCGTGCCCGCCGACGACTGGCAGCCCCCGAACCCGCCGCAGGCCTCGCCCGGCGCGACCGGAGCCGGCCCGGCGGTCTCGGCCTCGACGGCCATCAGGCTCCCGCAGTTCTGGCTGCTGTGGATCGTGCTGTGCTTCAACGTCACCGCCGGCATCGGCATCCTCGAGAAGGCGCAGCCGATCTACCAGGACTTCTTCGCCACCACCGGTCCCGGGCCGACGATCGCGGCCGCGGCCGGGGCGTTCGTGTCGATCCTGTCGCTCGCGAACATGCTCGGGCGGTTCGTGTGGTCGTCGACGTCCGACGTCGTGGGCCGCAAGAACATCTACCGGATGTACCTCGGGGTGGGAGCCCTGCTCTACCTCGTCATCCTGCTGCTCGGCGAGGGCAACAAGGTGATCTTCCTGATCGCCTCGCTGCTGATCCTGTCCTTCTACGGCGCCGGGTTCGCCACCATCCCGGCCTACCTCAAGGACCTCTTCGGCACCTACCAGGTCGGCGCCATCCACGGCCGCCTGCTCACCGCGTGGTCGGCGGCCGGTGTGCTCGGCCCGCTGATCGTCAACGCGGTCGTCGAGGCCCAGGGCGACGTGGCCGGGCCGGCGAAGTACACGGTCTCGTTCTCGATCATGATCGGGCTGCTGGCGGTCGGCTTCGTGGCCAACGAGCTGATCCGCCCGGTCGACCCGCAGCACTACGTCCCCGACTCCGAACGCGGGGGCGTCGAGGACGCCGGGGTCAAGCCGAGCGAGGAGGTGTCCCGATGACCGCCAACCGCACCGTGCTCGCCGTTCTGGCCTGGGCGTGGGTCGTGATCCCGTTCCTCTACGGGGTCTGGTCCCTGCTCCAGAACGTGGGAGCCCTCTTCTAGGTGAGTGATCTCTCCGACTGGATCGACGAGGTGGCCCGCGAGCTCGGCATCGACGAGCTGGGCGAGCTCGTCGAGCCCGCGGTCGTCACCCCGCTCGTGCTCGACATGACCAGGGACGTCGCCCACGGCGTCGCCCGGCCGGCGGCGCCGATCAGCGCCTACCTGCTGGGCCTCGCCGTGGGGCGGGCGGCCGGGTCGGGGCCGGGGGAGCCGGAGCTCGCGCAGGGCTTCGCCGACCGGCTGGCGGCGCGGGCCCGGGGTGACTCGCCGCCGTAGCATCGTGGGTGATGAGCGACGACCGATGGGGCTCCCTCTCCGCAGATCAGGACGCGTCGGGTGACGCCGACGCCGACGAGCTGGCCCAGCTCCTCGCGATGGCGGGCGGCGCCGACGACGCCGGCTCCGGGCCGGGCGGGGGCGCGCTCGCCGACGCGCTGAGCCAGGGCGTCACCACCGGCCCGACCGACGACCGGCCCGGCCACGAGCCCGACGACGCCGAGTCGCTCGCCGCGCTGCGCGCCGTCGAGGCCGAGCTCGACCAGCGCTGGCCCGAGACCCGCATCGAGCCCTCGCTGGAGCGCATCCGCGCACTGGTCGAGGTGCTCGGCGACCCGCAGCGTTCGTACCCGGTGATCCACGTCGCGGGCACCAACGGCAAGAGCTCGGTGACGCGCATGATCGACGCGTTGCTCACCCGCATCGGCCCGCGCACCGGGCGCTACACCAGCCCGCACCTGCAGCGGGTCACCGAGCGGATCGCGATCGACGGCGTCCCGATCAGCGCCCGGCGCTACGTCGAGATCTACCAGGAGATCGCCCCGTTCCTCGGGATCGTCGACCGTGCCCAGGGCGAGGGCCCGCGGCTCTCGAAGTTCGAGGTGCTCACCGGCATGGCCTTCGCGGCCTTCGCCGACGCCCCGGTCGATGTCGCGGTCCTCGAGGTGGGGCTGGGCGGGAGCTGGGACGCCACCAACGTCGCCGACGCCGCGGTCGCCGCGATCACGCCGATCGACATCGACCACGTGAACTACCTCGGCCCGGAGCTCGGCGGGATCGCGGCCGAGAAGGCGGGCGTCATCAAGGAGGGCGCGGTCGCCCTCATGGCCGAGCAGGCGCCCGAGGCCGCGAAGGTGCTGCTCGAGCGCGCGGTCGCGATGGACGCCGAGGTCGCCCGCTCCGGCATGGAGTTCGGGGTGCTCGGGCGCGAGGTCGCCGTCGGCGGCCAGCAGCTGCGCCTGCAGGGGCTCGGCGGCGAGTACGACGACATCTACCTCCCGCTCTTCGGCGAGCACCAGGCCAAGAACGCCGCGCTGGCGCTCGCGTCGGTGGAGGCGTTCTTCGGCGCCGGCGCCTCCCGCAAGCTCGACATCACCGCGGTGCGGGACGCGTTCGCGTCGGTGCGGGTGCCGGGGCGGCTGGAGCGCCTGCGCGCTGCGCCGACCGTCGTCGTCGACGCCGCGCACAACCCCCACGGGGCCCGCGCCGCGGCCGCCGCGGTGCGCGAGGAGTTCTCGTTCCGCCGCCTCGTCGGGGTCGTCGCCGTGATGCGCGACAAGGACGCCGACGGGATCCTCGCCGCGCTCGAGCCGGTGCTGGACGAGGTCGTGGTCACCGCCGTCGCGTCGCCACGGGCGATGGACGCCGACGAGCTCGGCAGCCTCGCAGTCGGGTTCTTCGGCGCCGACCGGGTGGTCGTCGAGACCCGGATGGACGCCGCACTCGAGACGGCGATCGGGCTCGCCGAGGAGACCGACGACCCGGACACGCCGGTCGCGGGCGCCGGCGTGCTCGTCGTGGGGTCGGTCGTCGCCGCGGGCGAGGCCCGGACGCTCTTGGGGAGGGAGCCGGCATGACGGTGGCCGATGGTGGGGCGGCGGCCCGGAAGGCGTTCCGGGGCCCCGCCAGCGCGTGCCTGTCGCTCGAGGTCGTCATCGTGCCGCTCGGGCTGCTGGTCATGGACAAGGTCGAGGGCGGCCTCACCCCGGCGAAGATCATCTGGGTGGTCGTGCTGACCCTCGGCATGATCGTCGCGATCGCGACCTTCTCGCGGCCCTGGGGCCTGCCGCTGGCCCTGGGCCTGCAGGTGCTGATGCTGCTCGGGTGGATCGTCTCGCCGTCCCTCGGCGTGCTCGGGCTGGTCTTCTGCCTCGTGTGGGCGCTGATGCTGTGGATGCGTCATGAGGTGCTGCGACGCCAGCGACTGTTCGCGGAGCGCAGCGGAGCCGGACCCGGGTAGCAGTGGGCGGAGCGGGGCGTCTGAGGGTGCTCGTTACCCTCGGCGCCGACAGGCGGTCCACGAAGAGGGGAAACGAACGACGTGAGTGAGCGCACCCTGGTGCTGGTCAAGCCCGACGGCGTACAGCGCGGGCTGATCGGCGAGGTCGTCTCGCGCATCGAGCGCAAGGGTCTGCGCCTCGTGTCGCTGGAGCTGAAGGACGTCGACCGCGACCTCGCGTCGCAGCACTACGCCGAGCACGAGGGCAAGGGCTTCTACGAGGAGCTCATCACCTTCATCACCTCCGCGCCCGTGGCCGCCATGGTCGTCGAGGGCCCGCGCGCCATCGCCGCCTTCCGCCAGATCGCGGGCGGCACCGACCCGGTGGAGAAGGCGGTGCCCGGCTCGATCCGCGGCGACCTGGCCCTCGAGACCGGCTCGAACATCGTGCACGGCTCCGACTCGCCCGAGTCCGCCGAGCGCGAGATCAAGCTCTGGTTCGGCTAGCCACCCGCGCGATCCCGTCCAGGATCACCGGCCAGGTCCAGCGGGCCAGGTCGTGACCCATCCCCGGGATCGTCAGCAGCTCGGCACCGGGCACCGCGTCGGCGGTCGCGCGTCCCCCTGACGGCGTGATGACGCGGTCCCGGTCGCCGTGGATGACCAGGGTCGGGCACGCGAGCGCTCGCAGGTCGGCGGTGCGGTCGCGCTCGCCGACGCACGCGGCGAGCTGGCGTGACCCGCCGTCGCCGGACTCCCGGGCGAACGCCCGGCGCGCCGTGACCCGCACGTCCTCGTCGTCCTCGGGCGTGCGCCCGGCCGACCCGATACGGCGGAACGACGCCACGAGGCCCTCGACAGGGTCGGCCGCCGGCGGGCGCAGGAACTCAGGGACCATCCGCCACGCGACCTTCCCGGTGCGGCGGTCGCCGGGACGTCCCATGATCGAGGTCAGGCTCAGGGTCCTCGCGGGATGCCTGATCGCGATCTCCTGGGCGACCATCGCGCCGAGGCTCGCCCCGACCACGTGGGCGCCCTCGGGTGCCACCCGGGCGATCAGGCCCGCCGCGTCGTCGGCCATGTCGCCGAGCGTGTAGACGGGGTCCGCCCGCCGCGTCAGGAACCCCCAGGGGCCGATCCCTCGCCCGGTCAGGTGCGTCGAGCGGCCCACGTCCCGGTTGTCGAAGCGGACCACCCGGAACCCGCGGTCGACCAGGGCGTGGCAGAAGTCGTCGCGCCACCAGTCCATCGACAGCCCGAGGCCCATGACGAGCAGGACGGTCGGGGCCCGCTCCTCGCCGAGGACCTCGTAGCACAGCTCGACGTCCCCGACCCGGGCGAACTCCTCCACGGGCCGATCTTCGGCTGCGGTGGCCGGTCAGTTCACCGTGTGCCCGGGTCGAGGGGGCCGTCGGCCCCGATCGTTACCCTGGGTCCCGTGGTCGAGTCCGTGTTCGAACGCCTGGAACCCCTGCTGCCGCGGGTGAAGAAGCCGGTGCAGTACGTCGGCGGCGAGCGCAACGCGGGCACCAAGCCGTGGGACTCGGTGCCGGTCCACTGGGCGCTGTGCTACCCCGACGCCTACGAGGTCGGGCTGCCCAACCAGGGCCTCATGATCCTGTACGAGGTCCTCAACGAGCGCCCCGACGCCCTCGCCGAGCGCACCTACGCCGTCTGGCCGGACCTCGCCGCGCTCATGCGCGAGCATGACGTCCCGCAGTTCACCGTCGACGGACACCGTCCGGTCGGGGCGTTCGACGTGCTCGGCGTCAGCTTCGCCACCGAGCTGGGCTACACGAACCTGCTCTCGATCCTCGACCTCGCCGGGATCCCGCTGCACAGCGCGGACCGGACGGGCGAGCACCCGCTGGTCCTCGCCGGCGGGCACGCGGCGTTCAACCCCGAGCCGATCGCCGACTTCGTCGACCTCGTCGCCCTCGGTGACGGCGAGGAGGTCGTCGGCGAGCTCACCGACGCCGTCAGGGAGGCCAAGGCGCAGGGCCTCAACCGGCGGGCGACCCTCGAGCGCGCGGCCGCGGTGCCCGGTGTCTACGTCCCCGGCCTCTACGACGTGACCTACGGCGACGACGGCGCCATCGCCGCGGTGACGCCCACCAGTGACGCGGCGCCCGCCCGCGTCCACAAGCGCACCACCAGCGACCTCGACGACTGGCCCTACCCGAAGGCGCCGCTGGTCCCGATGGCCGAGACCGTCCACGAGCGGATGAGCGTCGAGATCTTCCGCGGCTGCACGCGCGGCTGCCGCTTCTGCCAGGCCGGCATGATCACCCGGCCGGTGCGGGAGCGGTCGCCGCAGGGCGTGGGGGAGATGGTCGAGCAGGGCCTGCAGAACTCGGGCTACCACGAGGTGGGGCTGCTCTCGCTCTCCAGCGCAGACCACTCCGGCATCGGCGAGATCGCCACGTCGCTCGCCGACCGCTACGAGGGCACGGGTACGGGCCTGAGCCTGCCGTCGACCCGCGTGGACGCGTTCAACGTGACCCTGGCCGAGGAGCTGACCCGCAGCGGTCGCCGGTCCGGCCTCACGTTCGCCCCCGAGGGCGGGTCCGAGCGCCTCCGCAAGGTGATCAACAAGATGGTCTCCGAGGAGGAGCTCATCGCGACCGTCTCCACCGCGTACGAGCACGGGTGGCGGCAGGTCAAGCTGTACTTCATGTGCGGTCTGCCCACCGAGACCGACGAGGACGTCCTCCAGATCGCGTCGATGGCCCACGAGGTCATCCGCGCCGGACGCAAGGCCGCCGGCCGCGGCGACGTCCGCACCACGGTGTCGATCGGCGCGTTCGTCCCCAAGCCGCACACGCCGTTCCAGTGGGCCGCACAGACCGCGCCCGACGTCGTCGACAACCGGCTGCGCAAGCTCCGCGAGGCGATCAACAGCGACCGCTCGCTGGGCCGCAACATCGGCCTGCGCTACCACGACGGCGAGCCCAGCCTGATCGAAGGGCTGCTCAGCCGGGGTGACCGCCGTGTCGGCCGGGTGATCGAGCGGGCGTGGCGCGACGGCCAGCAGTTCGACGGCTGGAGCGAGCACTTCTCGTTCGAGCGCTGGGTCGCGGCGGCGGAGGCGGAGCTGCACGACGTCGACCTCGGGTGGTTCACCACCCGCGAGCGCGGCGAGCACGAGATCCTGCCGTGGGACCACCTCGACTCCGGGCTCGACCGCGGCTGGCTGTGGGACGACTGGCAGGACGCGCTGAACGCCGAGGAGCAGGACGACTGCCGCTGGACGCCGTGCTTCGACTGCGGCGTCTGCCCGACGATGGGCACCGAGATCCAGATGGCCCCGGCGGGGCGCCCGTCCCTGCCGATCACGCCGGTGGAGAGCCGGCGGTCGACCCCGGTGCGCAACCCCGCCCTCGCGTCCGACCGCGGGGTGTGACCGCCGGTGATCACCGTGCCCGGGCACCCGTGAGCACGGCGGGGCAGGAGCCGGCGGAGCCCGAGGTCCGCGTCCGCCGGGCGGGCACCACGGACGGCGACGCCGTCGCCGCGCTGCGCCGGGCGTGGGTCGAGCAGCGGGGCCGCGCGACCCCGGGCGCCGACCCGGGCTTCGAGCACGGGTTCGCGACGTGGTGGCGCGCCGAGCTGTCCCACCACGCCGTGTGGGTCGCCGAGGCCCGCGCCGCCGGGGCCGAGTGGGCCGAGTGGGCGGCCGTCGGGTCCCTCGACGTCGCCGAGGTCGCCGCCATGCCGGCGCCCGGACGGCCGGGGGAGCGCTGGGGATACGTCGGGAGCCTCGTCGCGCTCGGCGAGGCGCCCCGCGGCGTGCCCCGCAAGCTCCTGGGCGCCGCGGTGGCCCACGCGCGCGACCGCGGGCTGGTCCGGCTCGTGCTGCGGCCGTCCCCGGCCGGGGCGGCGTTCTACCGCGCGGCCGGCTTCAGCCCGGCCGGCGAGGAGATGATGGTGCTGTCGACCGGGGGAGGGGATGGCTGATGGCGTCCAGGACGAAGGCCGGCGAGGCGCCCCACCCCTCCGCGCCCACCGTCGCCAAGCTCCGGATGCGGTTCGCGAAGCGCGGGCGTGCCCGGTTCAGCTCGCACCGCGATGTCGCGCGGACCATGGAGTGGACGCTGCGCCGCGCCGGGGTGCCGGTGTCGCTCTCGCACGGCTTCAGTCCCCATCCGCGGCTGTCCTGGATCGGTGCCGCGCCGACGGGCGCGGCCAGCGAGGCCGAGTACGTCGAGATCGGGGTCACCGAGCACCTCGATCCGGCGGTCGTCGCGCGGGAGGTCGACGCGGTCCTGCCCGACGGGATCGCCGTGGTCGAGGTGGTGCTCGCCGGCCCCGGCGCCCTCGCCGACCGCATCGACGCGAGCATCTGGGACATCGAGACCCCCGGCGTGTCGGACGACGCGCTCGCCGCCGCTGTGGAGGCGTTCCTCGCGGCGCCGGAGGTGTCGGTGGAGCGCCTCACGAAGAACGGACCCCGTCCGCTGGACGTGCGCGCGGCCGTCGCCGAACTGGGGTGTGGGCTCACCCGAAAGGACGAACCAGCGGCGGCTGACCGGGAGGACCGTGCACCGGCGGCGACGTGTGGGAGACTGACAGCGGTCGTACGGCACACCACGCCGGCCGCACGACCCGACGATGTGTGCAGTGCCCTTCGCGCCGTCGCCGACCTCGAGTTCCCGGAGCCCGTCAGGGCCACCCGGAGGGCCCAGGGCCGGCTCGACGAGCGCGGGGAGCTGATCGACCCGCTCGCGGCGGACCGCGCGGCACCCCCCGCGTAGCCCCTCCGGACGGACCCGGTCGGCCTCGGTGCTCTCGCGTCGCCGCACTGCACGATCCGACGGCCACCCGATCCGCCGGTCGTGCCGCAACTCGGCGACCGTCCCCCGGGACGGCCGCTCCGGCGAGACCACGCGAGGTCCCCGTGTGGCCGCGACCTCCGTGTCGCGCCCGGGGGCGGAGGAGATGGATGACCGACACCGACACCCCTCCCGGCGGATCACCCGCCGCGGGGGCCGTCGCACCCGGACGCCCCGACGACGCGGCCCTGGCCGCGCTGCCCGACAAGGTGCGGGTGCACGCGCTCGCCCGCGTCGTGGGCACGTCCAGTCGCGAGCTGCTGGCGGTGCTCGCCCGGCTCGGCGTCGGGGCGCGCAGCGCGCAGTCCAGCGTCGACCGTGAGGTCGTGGGCCGGGTCGTCGACGACCTGTTCCCGGCTCCGGGTGCCCCCGCCGGCACGACGGCGGCCGCCGAGTCGAGCGCGAGCGTGCTCGGCGAGGACCCGGCGACCCCGGACGACCCGCTGCTCCTGCCGGAGTCGGAGCGCGACACCACGGACGACGTCACGACGGGTGTCACGTCCGACACCACCGCGACACCGCAGACCGCCGGCGCCCCGGCCTTCGCGGCGCCGATGTTCCTGGCCCCCGAGAGCACCCCCGACGCCGAGGTCGCCCCGTCGCGCACCCGCCGGCGTCGCGGCAGCCGCTCTACCGGCGTCGTCACCCCCGGGGAGGCCACCGAGACCGAGACCACCGGGGACTCCGCGCCCGCCGAGGACGCCGAGACCTCGTCCGGCACCTCGTCGGGCACGTCCGCCGGCAGCGGGTCCGACGCGAGCTCCAGGGCCGATTCCGGGGCCGATTCCGGGGCCGATTCCGGGGCCGACTCCGGGCCCGACTCCGACGCCGGTGACGACGAGGACGACGGCGGCCGCCGCCGGCGCCGCCGGGGCCGCCGCGGGCGCGGCCGGGGCCGGGGTGGCAGCGACGACGCCGACGGCGACGGCTCGGACGCGGACGACGCGGGCGACACCGACGAGCGCACCGGTGGGTCCGGTGACTCCGAGGACGAGTCCGGTGACGCCTCCGAGGGTTCCGACAGCTCCGAGACCGACGACGGCGACGAGGGCGAGGGGTCGTCGGGCAGCTCCCGGCGCCGGCGTCGGCGGCGCCGTCGGTCCTCGGAGGGAGACGGCTCGTCCTCCGACGGCTCGTCGTCCGAGGGGGACGACCCGCCGGACACCGTCACCCACGTCCGCGACCGCGTCGAGCGGCCCGAGGGCGGCAAGTCGTCCAACGACGAGGTGCGCGGCGTCAAGGGCTCGACGCGTCTCGAGGCCAAGCGCCAGCGTCGCCGGGACGGCCGCGAGTCCGGCCGTCGGCGCCCCGCGATCCTCTCCGAGTCGGAGTTCCTCGCCCGGCGCGAGGCCGTCGAGCGGACCATGGTCGTGCGCCAGCAGGCCGGGCGCAGCCAGATCGGGGTGCTCGAGGACGGCGTCCTCGTGGAGCACTTCGTGGCCGGCGACGGCCAGAACTCGATGGTCGGCAACGTCTACCTCGGCCGGGTGCAGAACGTGCTCCCGTCGATGGAGGCCGCGTTCGTCGACATCGGGCGCGGGCGCAACGCCGTGCTCTACGCCGGAGAGGTCAACTGGGACGCCTCTGGCCTCGAGGGCAAGCAGCGCAAGATCGAGCAGGCGCTGTCGACCGGCGACCAGGTGCTCGTCCAGGTGACGAAGGACCCCGTCGGCCACAAGGGCGCCCGCCTCACGACCCAGATCAGCCTGCCCGGCCGTTTCCTCGTGTTCGTGCCCGCGGGCGGGGCCACGGGGATCAGCCGCAAGCTGCCCGACACCGAGCGCAAGCGACTCAAGGAGATCCTCAAGCGGATCGTCCCCGACGAGTCGGGCGTGATCATCCGCACGGCCGCCGAGGGCGTCAGCGAGGAGGACCTCGACCGCGACGTCCGTCGGCTCACCGCGCAGTGGGAGGTCATCGAGTCCTCCGCCGCCGGCGCGAAGAGCTCGAAGGGGCCGACCCTCGTCTACGAGGAGCCCGACCTCCTCATCCGCGTCGTCCGCGACATGTTCAACGAGGACTTCTCCTCGCTCGTCGTCTCCGGTGAGCGGGCGTGGGAGACCCTCGAGGGCTACGTGTCGCACGTCGCGCCGGAGCTCGCCGGGCGCCTGACCCGCCACACCGGACCCGAGGACGTGTTCGCCGCGCACCGCATCGACGAGCAGCTGATCAAGGCCCTCGACCGGAAGGTCTGGCTGCCCTCCGGCGGCACGCTGGTGATCGACCGCACCGAGGCGATGACCGTCGTCGACGTCAACACCGGCAAGTTCACGGGGTCCGGCGGCAACCTCGAGGAGACGGTCACGCGCAACAACCTCGAGGCCGCCGAGGAGATCGTCCGCCAGCTCCGGCTGCGCGACATCGGCGGCATGATCGTCATCGACTTCATCGACATGGTGCTGGAGTCCAACCGCGACCTCGTCCTGCGCCGCCTCACCGAATGCCTCGGGCGTGACCGCACGCGTCACCAGGTCTCCGAGGTCACCTCGCTCGGCCTGGTGCAGATGACGCGCAAGCGCGTCGGGCAGGGCCTGCTCGACGAGTTCTCCACCACCTGCGAGCACTGCCGCGGGCGCGGGGTCATCGTGTCGTCCGAGCCGGTCATGGGCCACGACCACGGGTCGTCGAACGGGAACGGGTCGAAGGACAGCGGCAAGGACTCCGGCAAGGACTCCGGGAAGGACAACGGCAAGGAGTCCAGCGGCAAGGAGTCCGGGGGCAAGGAGTCCGGAAAGGACTCCGGTTCCGGCGGGTCCGGGCGGCGCGGCCGTCGCGGCCGTCGTTCGGAGCGCTCCGAGGGAGGCTCGCCCGCGGCGGTGGCCGCGGCGACGGGTCTGCTGCCCGAGCAGGGCGGCGAGGACGCCGAGGAGGCCGAGGCCACCGAGGCCACAGACGTCACCGAGGTCACCGAGACCGTCGGGACGTCCGTGGGGACCCAGACCGAGACGGTCGTCGAGGCGGACGAGGCCGAGGTGGAGCTCGAGGCGGGCCTCGCGTCCGCGACCGGCGCCGAGGAGGCCGTCGCCGAGCCGGCGGCCGACACCGAGACCGAGACCGACACCGAGGCCGACACCGAGGCCGTCGAGGAGACGATCCACGACGCCGTCGAGGCCGAGGTCGCCCTCGAGGCCGATCTCCAGGAGCACGTCCCCGGCGGGAACGGCACCGGCCCGGACACCGGCACCGACGCCCGGGCGGGCACCGGGGCCGCTGCTACTGCTGGGCCGCGCATCACCGGTGCCATCGGCGCCCCCAACGGCAACGGCAACGGGCACGGCCCCGACGAGGCCCTCGTGACGCCCGCGGGCGCCCCGCGGGCCGCCGAGGAGGAGGCCGAGACGCCCGAGACCGCCGCCGTCCCCACGGGCAGCGGCACCGCCCGTCGGGGGCGTCGTCGCGCCGCCTCGCGCCCGGCCGGACCGCCCACCGACTGACCGTTCGCGCCCTCCGTGGTGCGGGTCGTCCCCCGGGGTCGGACCCGCACCAGGGGGCGGGTACCCTAGGACGTCGGAGCCCGCCGGGTCGTCACCCGCGGCACCATGCGCGCCGAGCTCGCACCGCACGAGCCGCGCGCGAGAGCCGGAAGCCCTCGCAGACAGGAGTCCCGCGGAAGATGTACGCGATCGTGAAGACCGGCGGCAAGCAGTACAAGGTCGCGGTCGGCGACGTCATCGACGTGGAGCTCCTCGACGGTGACACGGTCGACCTGCAGCCCGTCCTGATCGTCGACGGCAGCACCGTGCTCAGCTCGGCGTCCGACCTCGAGAAGGTCTCCATCACCGGCAGCATCGTCGGTGAGAACAAGGGCCCGAAGATCAAGATCATGAAGTACAAGAACAAGACCGGGTACAAGCGGCGCGTCGGCCACCGCCAGCGCTACAGCCGCCTCGAGGTCACGAACATCTCGAAGTAAGGGGAGCAGACATGGCTCACAAGAAGGGTGCGTCCAGCTCCCGCAACGGTCGCGACTCGAACGCCCAGCGGCTCGGTGTGAAGCGCTTCGGCGGCCAGGTCGTCAAGGCCGGCGAGATCCTCGTCCGCCAGCGCGGCACCAAGTTCCACCCGGGCGTCGGTGTCGGCCGTGGCGGCGACGACACGCTGTTCGCCCTCGTCGCCGGCTCGGTGACGTTCGGGTCGAAGCGCGGTCGCAAGACCGTCGGCATCACCCCGGCGGAGGAGACCGTCTCCGCCTGAGGTCGCACGGAGCGCAGCGGAGCTGCGACGCCGAAGGCCGACGACAGCATCAGCAGTACCGTCAGGGGTGGGTCCGGGAACACGGACCCACCCCTTTCGCTTGTTCCACTGCGCCTCGTCCCGAGGCGAGCGTGTGGCGTCACGGACACTGAGTGTCTGCGGTGGCCCACCGCTGACACGACACACCGGGAAGGACACGCCGGAGATGGCCCGCTTCGTCGACCACGTGACTCTGCACGTCACGGCGGGGTCCGGCGGGCACGGCTGCGCGTCGATCCGCCGCGAGAAGTTCGTGCCCCTCGGCGGGCCGGACGGCGGCAACGGCGGGCGGGGCGGCGACGTCGTGCTCGTCGTCGATCCCGGCGTCCACACTCTGCTCGACTTCCACCACCGCCCGCACGCCACCGCCGGCAACGGGCGCCCGGGGCAGGGCAGCTTCCGCAACGGCGCCAACGCCGACGACATCGAGCTCGCCGTCCCCGAGGGCACGGTCGTGCTCGACACCGACGGCGAGGTCCTCGGCGACCTCACGGGGATGGGGACGCGCTTCGTCGCCGTGCGCGGCGGGCGGGGCGGGCTCGGCAACGCGGCGCTCGCGGGACCGTCGCGCAAGGCCCCGGGGTTCGCGCTGCTGGGCGAGCCGGGAGAGTCGCGTGACCTGGTGCTCGAGCTGCGCTCGATGGCCGACGTCGGGCTCCTGGGATACCCGAGTGCCGGCAAGTCGTCGCTGGTCAGCGCCATGAGCGCCGCCAAGCCGAAGATCGCCGACTACCCGTTCACCACGCTCGCCCCGAACCTCGGCGTCGTCTCCGCCGGCGGCAGCACGTTCACCGTCGCCGACGTCCCGGGCCTCATCCCGGGTGCGAGCGCCGGCAAGGGGCTCGGCCTCGACTTCCTGCGCCACATCGAGCGCTGCTCGGTGCTGGTGCACGTCGTCGACTGCGCGACCTTCGAGGCCGACCGCGACCCCGTCTCCGACATCCGTGCCCTCGAGGCCGAGCTCGCCGCCTACACCCCGGCGCTCGGCACCGACCTCGAGCAGCGCCCCCGGATCGTCGCCCTCAACAAGATCGACGTCCCGGACGCCGCCGACCTCGCGGAGATGGTGCACGAGGAGGTCGCCGGGTTCGGCTGGCCGGTCGTGGAGATCTCCACCGCGAGCCACGCCGGCCTGAACGAGCTGGCCTACAGGATGGCCGCCGCCGTGGACGACGCCCGCGCCGCCGCGGTGCCCTCGACCGCCCCCCGGGTCGTGCTGCGGCCCACCGCGGTCGACGACACCGGCTTCGCGGTCGCGCCCGACCCCGAGGAAGGGTTCGTGGTGACGGGCGAGAAGCCCGAGCGGTGGGTGCGCCAGACCGACTTCGCCAACGACGAGGCCGTGGGCTACCTCGCCGACCGGCTCGCCCGCCTCGGTGTCGAGGAGGCGCTCGCCGAGGCCGGAGCGCGGCCGGGGGACATGGTGACGATCGGCATCCACACCTTCGACTGGGAGCCCTCGACCCCGGCCGGTGTCGCGGCGATGCGCGGCAACCGCGGCACCGACCCCCGTCTCGAGGGCATCGAGCGGGTCGACCGCCCGTCGGCCACCGACCGCCGTGCCGCCCGCGACGAGCGCCGCCGCCACCAGAGCGACGACGAGCTCGGCATCACGCCGTGGCACGAGGACTACGAGGACGACGGCCGGTGAGTGCCCGCGAGGCCGTCGCCGGGGCGCGCCGGCTCGTGGTCAAGGTCGGGTCGACGTCGCTGACCACGGTGGACGGCGGGCTGGACGTGGGTCGTCTCGACGCCCTCGTCGACGCGGTGGCCGCACGGGCTGCGGGCACGCAGGTGGTGCTCGTGAGCTCCGGGGCGATCGCGGCCGGGCTGCGCCCGCTCGGGCTCCCGCGCCGCCCCCGCGACCTCGCGACCCAGCAGGCCGCCGCCGGCGTCGGGCAGCTCCACCTCACCCGCGCCTACGCCGAGGCGTTCGCCCGGCACGGCCGCACGGTGGGCCAGGTGCTGCTGACCTCGCACGACGTCGTGCGCCGCCAGCCCTACCGCAACGCGCAGCGGACCTTCGAGCGCCTGCTCGGTCTGGGCGTCGTGCCCGTGGTCAACGAGAACGACACCGTCGCCACCGACGAGATCCGCTTCGGCGACAACGACCGGCTCGCCGCGCTCGTCGCCCACGTGATCTCCGCGGACGCGCTCGTGCTGCTCTCCGACGTCGCCGGTGTCTACGACGCCGACCCGCGCTCGCCGGGAGCGAGCCTCGTCCGCGAGGTCACCGGCGGTCCGGGCAGTCCGGCCCTCGCCGGCGTCCGCGTCGGCAAGACGTCCTCGCTGGGCACCGGCGGGATGGCTTCGAAGCTCGCCGCGGCGGACCTCGCCAGCGGCGCCGGGGTCCCCGTGCTCGTCGCCGCCGCCGCGGACGCGCCCGCCGCGCTCGACGGCGCCGAGGTGGGCACGGTCTTCGCGCCCCACGGCCCGCGGCTCTCGGCGCGCCGGTTCTGGCTGCGTCACATGGCCGGCACCCGCGGTCGGCTGCACCTCGACGACGGTGCGGTGCGCGCGGTCGTCGGGCGACGCCGGTCCCTGCTGGCCGCCGGCATCGTGGGCTCGGACGGCGACTTCGAGGCCGGCGACGTGGTCGACCTCGTCGACCCGCGCGGCGAGGTCGTCGCCCGCGGCGTCGTGGCGTTCGACGCCGAGGAACTGCCCGAGATCTCCGGGCGCTCCAGCGACGACCTGCCGCCGGAGCTGCGGCGCGAGGTCGTGCACGCCGACGACCTCGTGCCGGTCGTCGCGACCATCCCCGACCCCGCCGAGGTGAGCTCGCCGTGACCACCACCCCCGTCGCCGCCGACCCCGAGGCGATCGTCACCGACTGCGGCCGCCGCGCCGCCGCCGCGGCCCCGCGCATGGCGGCCGCGCACGACCACGAGGTCGCCGCCGCGCTGCGGGGCATGGCGCGGCTGCTCACCGAGGCCGCGGACACCGTCATCACCGCGAACCTCGCCGACGTCGAGGCGGCCGAGCGCGCCGGCACCACGCCCGCGCTCGTCGACCGCCTGCGCCTCGACCGCCCCCGCCTCGACGCGATGGCCGAGACCCTGCGCGAGCTCGCGGACGTCCCCGTCCCGCCGGCCGACACCGTGCTCGAGGAGCGCCCGGACGGGCTGCGGCTCATCGAGCGGCGCCGGCCGGTCGGGGTGATCGGCGCGAACTTCGAGGCCCGGCCCAACGTGGTGGTCGACGTCGCCTCGCAGCTGGTGAAGTCCCGCAACGCGGGCGTCCTGCGCACCGGGGGCGCCGCCCTGGCCTCGGCGACCGCGCTGATGGAGGCCGTCGTCGCCCCGGCGCTCGCCGGCGCCGGGCTCGACCCCGACGCGGTGGTGCTGGTGACCGACCCGCGCCGCGAGTGCGCCGTCGAGCTCGTCCGCCGGCCCGACCTCGTCCCGCTGGTGATCCTGCGCGGATCCGGCGACACCACGCGCTCGCTCGGTCTCGAGGCCGCACAGCACGGCGTGCGGACCCTCGCCCACGCCGACGGCGGCGGCGTCCTCTACGTCGACCGCGCCGCGCCCGTCGAGCTCGCGCACACGATGGTGACGTCGTCGCTCGACCGGCTCGGCGTCTGCAACCGGCTCAACCTCCTGCTCGTCGAGCGCCACCGGTGGGACGAGGTCGTCCCCGGGCTCGTCGCGCTGCTCGAGGAGAACGGCCTGCGCGCCTCGCTGCCCCCGCACGACCACCCGCTCGGCCACGAGTGGGCGCTCGACGACGGCCGCGAGGCCACGGTGACGCTGGCGCCGGCGGACGGGCCCGCCGACGCCGCGACGATCGCCAACCGCGAGACCTCCGGGCTGGCGGCGACGATCGTCACCGCCGACGAAGCGGCCGCGCGCGATTTCCTCGACACCTACGCGGGCACCGGGGCGTTCTGGAACGCGACGACCCGGCTCCTGGACGGGGTCAAGCTGCGCCGGGTCCCCGAGACCGGCATCAACGTCGACCACGTGCCCGGCCCGCGCGGCCCCGTGGTGTTCACCGACCTGTGCCTGCGCCAGTTCGTGGTCGTGCCCGCCTCGACGGCGATCGGGGTGCCTGACGGCATGTGAGCAGAAAGAAGTGCCAGAGCACTTCATTCTGCTCACATGGCCGAAGGCCACATCAGCTGTTGACAGTGACGACGCCGGTGGCGGTGTTGAGGCGCAGGTAGCCGCGCTCGAAGTCCTGGCGCTGCCCGCCGGCGACGGCGCGCTGGTCGCCCTTCGGGTAGCCGAGGCTCGAGCGCTCGTAGCCGAGCTGGCCCCACTTGGTGAGGATCGGTCCGCGCACCGGCCAGGCCCCGGTCTGCGGGGTCCAGTAGATCGAGCCGGACTGGAACAGGTTGTAGCGCCCGCGCCCGTCCGGGGCGCCCAGCTCGTCGGAGCGCGGGAGGGCGAGCGCCGAGCCCGCGGCGCCGAGGGCGTCGTAGCGGCTGCCGATGGAGCCGTACACCGCGCGGGCGCCGGTGGCCTGCGACCAGTAGATCGCGCCGTTGCCCGCGGAGAACCGCGTGACGCGGGCCGAGCGCGCGGTGGGGCTCTCGACCACCGAGGGCTCGCCGATGACGGTCCGCAGCGTCAGCCACTTCTGGCGGATCGGGTAGCTCGCGAGGTTGCCGACCAGCGCCGCGGTGCGCGAGCGGATGGTGGGCATCGACCGGACACCGGTGTTGCCCGGGCACTCGGTGGCGCCCACGTCGCGGTGCGCGAACACCGTCGGCAGCGACACCGCCCGCCCCGCCGGGTAGCGCGACGTCCCGCCGCCCGAGCTGGTCAGGGTGACGGTGGCCGCCGGGTCGCGGTAGAGCCCGCCGAGCTTGTAGGCCGCGAGCTGCGCGGTCGCCTCGATCGTCGCCGCGGGCGGGGCGACCGAGGTGAAGTCACCCATCATCCCGATGCCGAAGGTCTCGCGGTTGAACCCGCCGGCGTGGGCGGCGATCACCGAGCGGGCCAGCCCGCCCGCGCGTCCCTCGAACACCGTGCCGAAGCGGTCGACCAGCACGTTGTAGCCGATGTCGCCCCAGCCCTGCGTCCGCGCGTGGTAGGTGTAGATCCCGCGGACGATCGCCGCCGACTCGGCCGCGGTGTAGGCGTTGGTGCCCGCGGTGTGGTGCACGGTCACGGCACGCACGGTGGGCGTGTATTCCGGGGTCCACGTCATGAGGCGCTCGTCGGCGCCCCACTGCGCCCGGGTGACCACCGCGGGGCTGCTCGGGCTGCCGGTGGCGCCGCCGGGGGTCGTCGCCGCGGCCGCGATCCGGGCGTCGTTGCTGCTGGTGCCGGGGTCGATCGAGGTCAGGGCGACCCGTTGGGTCTCCGGCTGGCCGTTGGTGGACGCCCGGACCTGCACCTCCCGGCTCTGGTCCACCCACACCGGCTCGGTGCCGGTCGACGCGGACCGCTTGCCGTCCCGTTCGGTGTCGACGGGGTCGACGCGCGTCCACGGGCCGAACAGGCCGGTGACGAGGCGGCTGCGCATCTCGACGAGCTGCGGCGCCGGGCCGGTCCAGGTCACCGCGACCAGCTTGAGGGGGTCCGGGCTCGAGACCTGCCGGGCCCCGCCGGAGTCGGGGGAGGGGCTCGGCGTGGTGAGGCGTTCCTGTTCCACCTGCGCCGGCGTCGCCGACGCGTCCGGGAGCCGGGCCGGGGTGACGTCCTCGGGCTCGCCCGACGGCGGTGCCGCTGCCGGGAGGACCACCGGGGTGGCCGCCACCGCCGGTAGCCCGCTCACCAGCAGCACCGCCGCGAGCGGGGCGACGACCGCCGCGCTCACCCACCGTCCCTCGAGCCGTGTCGTCCGGCGCACGCCCATCCCCCCGATCGGTTGCCCACGAGGAGAACGCGCGTGATCGCCCCGGGGATACGGGCGCTGTCGGGGGTGGGTGGCAGTGTCCCCGGACGTGACCACCAGCAGGGCCGTCACCCCGCCCGAGCACCTGACCGTCACGGGCGCGCGGGAGAACAACCTGCGCGACGTCTCCGTGGCCGTGCCCAAGCGGGCCATCACCGCCTTCGTCGGCGTGTCCGGGTCGGGCAAGTCGTCACTGGTGTTCGACACGATCGCCGCCGAGGCGCAGCGCCAGCTCAACGACACGTTCTCGGCCTTCGTGCGGGGCGTCCTGCCGAAGATGGGCCGGCCCGACGCCGATCTCATCGAGAACCTGTCGACGGCGGTGATCGTCGACCAGAAGCGGCTCGGCGGCGGGCCCCGCTCGACGCTGGGCACGGTCACGGACATCCACCCGCTGCTGCGCCTGCTGTGGTCCCGCCGGTCGGTGCCGCACGTCGGCCACGGGTACGCGTTCTCGTTCAACCTGCCCGAGGGCATGTGCCCCACCTGCTCGGGCGCCGGCGAGGAGGTGACGCTCGACCACGCCCGCTTCTTCGACACCACGAGGTCGCTCGCCGGTGGGGCGATGCTGCACCGCGACTTCGCGGTGGAGGGCTGGTACTGGAACATCTACGCCCAGTCCGGCCGGTTCGACATGGACAAGCCGCTGGCCGAGTACGACGACGACGAGTGGCGGCTGCTGCTCCACGGCGCCGACGAGAAGATCCCCGTCCGCGGCCCCGGCGGGGGCGGCAAGCCCGTGAACATGGATTTCGAGGGCGTCGAGACGAAGTTCCGCCGCCTCTACATCCACACCGGGACCGAGGAGCTCTCCGACCGCAAGAAGGAGGTCCTCGCCCGGTTCACCACGGCGGTCCGCTGCACCGCCTGCCACGGCGACCGTCTCGCCGAGCCCGCGCGCACGGCCACCGTCGACGGCGTGACGCTGCCCGGGGCCTGCCGGCTCGACCTCGCCGCGCTCGCCGCCTGGCTCCCGACGGTGTCCGACGCCGGCGTCGCCCCGCTCGTCGACGAGGCCGTCGGGCGCCTGCAGGCGCTGGTCGACATGGGGCTGGGCTACCTGACGCTCGAGCGCGCGACGTCCACGTTGTCCGGCGGCGAGTCGCAGCGGGTGAAGATGGTCCGCCACCTGTCGTCGTCGCTGGTCGACGTCATGTACGTCTTCGACGAGCCGACGATCGGGCTGCACCCCCGCGACGTCGGGCGCATGACCGCGCTGATGCGCCGGCTGCGCGACAAGGGCAACACGGTGCTCGTCGTCGAGCACGACACCGACGTCATCGCCGCCGCCGACCACGTGGTCGAGATCGGGCCGCGGGCCGGGGCCGAGGGCGGCGAGATCGTCTACGAGGGCGATGTCGCCGGTCTTGAGTCCGCCGACACGCTCACGGGCCGGTTCCTCCATCGCCCGGTCCGATTGCGCGAGGCACCGCGCACGCCGACGGGCCGGCTGCCCGTGCGGGGCGCGTCCGCGCACAACCTGCGCGACGTCGACGTCGACGTGCCCACCGGCGTGCTCGTGGCGCTCACCGGCGTGGCCGGCTCCGGCAAGAGCACGCTCGTGCGCGAGGCGCTCGTGCCGGCCCACCCGGAGGCCATCGTGGTCGACCAGAGCGCCGTGGCGACGTCGAGCCGCTCCACGCCGGCCACGTGGACCGGCGTCATGGACTCGATCCGCAAGCTCTACGCCAAGCGCAACGGCGTCGCGGCGTCGCTGTTCAGCTTCAACTCCGCAGGGGCCTGCCCGGGGTGCAGCGGGCTCGGCGTGCAGTACAGCGACCTCGCGTTCCTCGACGGCGTCCGCTCGGTGTGCACCGAGTGCGAGGGACGCCGCTACACCCCCGAGGTCCTCGCGCTCACCGTCGACGGGGTGTCCATCTCCGACGCGCTCGACATGACGGCGGCGCGGGCCGTCGCGTTCTTCGATTCGAGGGACGTTCGCCGCAAGCTGCAGGCCGTCGTCGACGTCGGGTTGGGCTACCTGACGCTCGGCCAGCCGCTCTCCACGCTGTCGGGCGGCGAGTGCCAGCGGCTCAAGCTCGCCGGCCGCCTCCACGAGGAGGGCAACCTCTACGTGCTCGACGAGCCGACCACCGGACTACACATGTCCGACTGCGGCCACCTGCTGGGCCTGCTCGATCGCCTCGTCGACGGCGGCAGCACGGTGGTGGTCGTCGAGCACAACCTCGACGTGGTGGCCCACGCGGACTGGGTGATCGACCTCGGGCCCGAGGGCGGCGACGCGGGCGGCACCGTGGTCTTCAGTGGCCGGCCCGCGGAGCTCCTCGACGTCGCGGGCTCCCACACCGGGCATCACCTCGCCCGGCATCTCGCGAGCGGGTGACCGGACTCAGCGCCCCAGCACCACACCCCTGTCGCGGACCAGGTCCCACACGTCGACGGGCAGGTCGGCCCAGGCGAACACGTCCTCGACGGCCGTGAAGCGCCCCGCGGCCGTGCGGCAGGCCACGATCTGTTCGGCGTGCACCGGCGCGATCCCGAGCGTCCGGGCGATCACCGAGCCGGGCGCGGTGTTGAGGTCGACGAGCCCGCCGTCGTCGTAGGTGCGCTGGAGGTCGGGACGCCCGATCCGCAGCTCGCGGGCAAGTAGCGGGTCCTCCGCGGCGAGGCGCCGGGCCTCGGCGCGCCGCTCCCGCGCCGCCAGCGCCGCCGCGATCGCCGGGTCGGGCGGCGGCCGGTCCCAGCCGGCGGGCCGAGGCGCCGGGCGGTCGAACACCCGCGGCCGGACGAGCATCAGCACGACGAGCCCGCCGAGCAGGCCCGTCAGCATCGTGACGCTCGAGAGGGTCGAGGCGAGCCCGACGTAGCTGCCGTCCGGGGCGTGGTCGGAGACCCGGACGAGGACGAAGGTCGTGACGACGAGGACCACCGAGGCCAGCGCGAGCACGAC
Organism: Actinomycetospora aeridis; assembly: GCF_037400275.1. Lineage (NCBI taxonomy): Bacteria > Bacillati > Actinomycetota > Actinomycetes > Pseudonocardiales > Pseudonocardiaceae > Actinomycetospora > Actinomycetospora aeridis. The sequence goes on from NZ_JBBEGL010000011.1 coordinate 76,163, forward strand.
GTAGCCCGGCCGCCGGGTACGCACCGCCGCGTGCGCGAGCGGCACCGGCAGCAGGAGGCCCAGGCTGAGCAGGTGGACGAGGAACCACCAGCCACCCCGCGTGAACCAGTTCCCGGCGCGGGGCGCCTCGGCGGGCGCGGGCTGCGTCACGACGGCACCTGGTCGCGCAGCACGCGCTTGAGCAGCTTGCCCGACTGGTTGCGGGGCAGCTCGTCGACGAAGTGGACGTGCTTCGGTGTCTTGTAGCCGGCGAGGCGACCCCGGGCGTGGGCGATGAGGTCGTCGGGGGAGACCTCGGTCTTCCGCACCACGAACGCCGTCACCGCCTCGATCCACCGCTCGTCGGGCGTGCCGATCACGGCGACCTCGGCGACCGCCTCGTGGGTGTAGAGCGCGTCCTCCACCTCGCGGGAGGCGACGAGCACCCCGCCGGTGTTGATCACGTCCTTGATGCGGTCGACGACGGTGATGTAGCCCTCGGCGTCGATGCGCACCAGATCGCCGGAGTGGAACCAGCCGTCGCGGAAGGTCTCGGCGGTCTCCTCGGGCTTGTCCCAGTAGCCCTCGCAGAGCTGCGGGGAGCGGTAGACGACCTCGCCGGTGCCGCCCGGCTCGACGTCCCGGCCCTCGTCGTCGACGACGCGCAGCTCGACGAACAGCACCGGGCGCCCGCAGGAGTCGGGCCGGGCGTCGTGCTCCTCGGGCTGCAGCACGGTGGCGAGCGGGCCGATCTCGGACTGCCCGAAGCAGTTGTAGACCCCGAGGGCGGGCAGCGCCTCGCGCAGCCGGTCCAGGATCGGCACCGGCATGATCGACGCGCCGTAGAACGCCTTGCGCAGGCTCGTCAGGTCGCGGGTGCCGAAGTCGGCGTGGTTGACCAGCGGCACCCACACCGTCGGCGCCAGGAAGATCGCCCCGATGCCGTCCGCCTCGACCCGCCGCAGGATCTCGGGGATGTCTGGCGCCTCCATGAGGTGGTTGGTGGCGCCGACCATGAGGTAGGGCATGAGGAAGAGCTGCATGCCCGCCGAGTGGTAGAGCGGCATGGCGTGCAGCGGGCGGTCCCCGTCGGACATGGCCAGCGCGTGCACGCCCGAGACGTACTCGTGCACCAGCCCGCGGTGGGTCATCATCGCGCCCTTGGGTCGCGAGGTGGTGCCCGAGGTGTAGAGGAGCTGGACGAGGTCGGTGTCGGCGACGGTCGAGGTCAGCTCCGGGAGGTCGCCCGACATCGAGCGCTCCAGCAGCGACCCGGGCGCGTCGCGCAGCGGCACCACCTGCTTCGGCTGCTCGCGCAGCGCGTCCACCGGGCCGGCCAGCGCCGGGTCGATCAGCAGCAGTCGGCTCCCGGACTGTTCGACGAGGTAGGCGAGCTCCTCGCCGGTCAGCGCGTAGTTGATCGGCACGTGGACCGCGCCGATCCGCGAGCAGCCGAGGAAGGCGAGCAGGTAGGCGTCGGAGTTCTTGCCGTAGGTGGCGACGCGGTCGCCGCCACCCACGCCCAGCTCGATGAGGAAGCCTGCGGCGCGGGTGACGGCGTCGTCGAGCTCGCGGTAGGTCCACGTGCGGTCGGCGAAGTGCAGTGCCACGCGGTCGGGGGTGCGGCGGGCGCTGCGGGTCAGCACCCCGTCGACGGTGCTGGAGCGGGTGTCCACACCGAGGATGATCCCCCGCACCGGGCCCGGTGTCAGGAGTGGGCGTCCCCCACGGCGACCTCGCCGCCCGCGCTGACGTCGGCGTAGACGCCGGCGCAGGCCCACTTGCCGGCGACCTCCGGCTTGGTGATGTCGATGCGGTTGTTCTTCGCGACCGTGCGCAGGGTGTTGCGGTCCTCGGGCAGGTCGCCCTGCGCCATGGTGGTCATGACGCAGCGCATGGTCTGGAAGGTGAAGGCGAGCCGGACGTCGCCACCGAGGCTCATCTCCTGTCCCGGCCAGTCGTTCTCGACGAACCCGGGCGCGGTGTCGGCGAGGACGACGTTCGGGCGGTAGCGGCGGGCGTCGAAGTCGCTCTCGGGGGCGAGCTCGCGCAGCCGGTCGAGGGTCGACTCGGTGACGACGTGCAGGGCGGCGAGGTCGTAGAAGCGCCCGGGGGGCGCGAAGGCGGCGACGTCGAAGTGGCTGATCGCCTCGCCGGTGTCCTCCTGGCGCTTGGTGGTGGCCTCGATGATGTGCTCGGGGCCCAGCTCGGCGCGCTCGACGCCCTCGATGTCGACCCAGAGCTCCTCGAAGGCCACGCCGTCGGGCGGCGTCGTGATCAGCTTGACCTCGCGGCCGAGCACGTCGGAGAGCGCCTGGTCGATGTCGGCGTCGTCGCTGCGGCGCGTCGACCCGTCCGGGAACGTGATCACCACCGGGGGCGCCGCCTCGCCGGGCACCGGCTCACCGCTGAACGCGGCGGAGAACTCGAGCAGCGTCGCCCACCGCTTGGGCACCTTCGCGCTGGCGACGATGCCGGTCTCGACGTCGAGCACGGCGTAGGCGCGGTCGCCCACCACACCGCGCTCGTCGAACACGGCACGGCTCAGGGACTCCCCGAGCATCGACTTCACGGGGTAGCGGTACAGCGCAGCGATCGTCACACCCGAGGAGATACCACCCGGGACACGCCCCCGTCACCGGCCGGTCGGTCAGGGGTCCGTCCGACCTCGGGCGAGGAGGGCCCCGGTCCCGGCGGCGACCACCGCGCCGGCGAGGACGACGCCGCTGACGGCGAAGGCGTAGGAACCGAGCCAGACGTGCTTGACGAGCTCGTAGTAACCGTCGCCGATCACCGCGAGCACGACGACGCCCGTGCCGGCGACGGCGAGGCCGGCCGCGACCCGGACGAGGCGGACGGCGGCGACGCCCGACGCGGTGGCCGGGGGCCCGCGCCGTCGCGTCACGACGACGGTCGCGACCGCCCCCAGCACCGACACCACCACCAGCGCGGCCGGCAGCCACGGCACGGCGATCTCGTCGGTGTAGGAGAAGAACGGGCCCATGAAGGGCGGCGCCTCGGGGTGGAACACGACCGGCCCGTCGGTGACGACCTGGCCGGGGTCACCCGTCGCGGTGATCAGGTAGGGCATCTGGGGGCGCATCGTCGCGACCATGCCGCGCTGCAGCACGCGGGCGAGGACGCGCGGGTGCGCCGCGAGCCACCGGTACGCGTCGGCGCGGAGCTCGGCGGGGCGGTCGCCGACGGTCTCCTGCCAGCCCGGCACGCTACGTCCGCGATCGAGGTAGAACCCCTCGCCGGAGTGCCCCCACGCGTCGGGACGCAGGCCCAGCCCGGCCGTCGCGGCCGGCCCCGACTCCGGGAGCACCGCGGTGAAGGCGAGGTTGTGGGCGTTGACGACCTCGTAGTAGTCGTCCTGGGCGCGGATGCCCGACCACACCGGCACGGCCGCTACCGCGACGGTGAGCAGCGCGGCGACGAGCCCGGCGACACGGCGGCGCCACCCACCTGTCCCGACGGCCCCACCGACTCCGACGAGCAGGCACGCCACGACGGCCACGAGCCCGATCGGGAGGAAGCCGGGCTTCGCCGAGGCCGCCAGCACCCCGCCCGCGGCGAGCAGGCCGAGCGCCACGAGGCGTGCCCCGCGGTCGGCCGGGCGGGTGACGGCGACCGCGAGCAGGCCCAGCGCCACCCACACCGTGCCGACGAGACCGGCCGGCTCGGCGTAGGTCGAGACGAGGAACCGCGACCACCACGGCACGAGCAGCAGCGGCGCGACCGGCGGGACGATGACGGCCAGCACGGCGGGGGCGACGTGTCGCCGGGATCGTCGGGCGGACGCGGCCCAGGTCGCGGCGCCCGCACCGAGCGCGAGCAGGCCGACGTACAGGACCCCGAGCCACTCGAGCGAGAAGCGCTGCGCGCCGTCCGACCCGGCGGGAGCCCCGTCCAGCAGTGCCCCGGCGGCGACGGCGGCGCGCAGGACGAGCCCCGCGGACGACACGGGGGCCTCGGGCGGGCAGGCCTCGCCCCCGGTGCGGAACTCGGTGACGACGACGTCGCGCCACGACGCCCGGCCGTCGGGGGCGACGGCCGTCAGCTCGGCCGCGCAGTACAGGCGGGCGCCGTCGGCGTTGTCTCCGGCGCCGATGCCGTCCGCGCCGACGAGCCCGAGCCGCCCGACCAGGGCCGCGGCGACGACCAGGGCGGCGAGGACGGCGAGCAGCAGCCGTCCGAGGGCACCGAGCGCCTCCGGGCGCGGCGTGCCGGGCGGGGTGTCGGTGGGCCCGTCGGGACCGTGGAGTCCCTCGGTGTCGGGGGTCGGCGCCACGCTCGACCGGCTCGCCATCACGTCTCCCCGAGGGTCCGGGGCCGACCGACCCCCATCTCACCGAGCATGTCAGACCCGGACCGGGACTCAGCCGGTGGTGGCGAGCACGAGGGGCAGCACCGCCGGGGCGCCCGCCCGGCGCAGCAGCGCGGCCGCCACCGTGAGCGTCCACCCGGAGTCGGCCACGTCGTCGATCAGCAGGACCGGCCCACCGCTCGGATCGAGACCCGCCGGCACCGAGAGGCGGGACCACACCTCGGCGAGGCGCTGGGCGGAGTTGGGCTGCTCGGGCTCCGCGTCGTCCTCGGGGTCGAAGTGGATCGGGGGCGCGGTGTCGGCCAGCGCGCCGAGCAGCGGCAGGCGCCCGATGCTCCCGATGCGCTGGGCGAAGCTCTCGACCAGCACCGGACGCCGTCGCGACGGCAGCCACACCACGCCGGCCGGGCGCTGCGCCCAGCCCCACCCCTTGAGCACCTCGACGGCCGCGTCCACCGCGGCGTCGGGCACGAGGTCGTCGGCGCGCAGCAGCGGGCGCAGGCGCGGGCCCCACCCCACGTCGGTGAGCCGGCCGAGCGCGCGCCCCTCGTCGGCGGCGTCGTCGGGCGCGATCTTGCCCTTGAGCGGCACGTCGAGGGCGTCCATGCCGCTGGGCCACTGCTTGCGCGGCGCGAGCGGCACGCCCGGGCGGTCGAGGGTGGTCTGCGCCTGCACCCGGACGTCCTCGCCGATGGTCGGGTCGGCGTGGCGGCCGGTGCAGTTGTCGCAGCGCCCGCACGGCGCCGCACCCGGGTCGTCGAGCTGGCGGCGCAGGAACTCCATGCGGCACCCGTCGGTGGCGATGTAGTCGAGCATCGCCTGCTGCTCGACGCGCCGGGCCTTGGCGAGCCCGGTGTAGCGCGCGCCGTCGTACTCCCAGGACTGGCCGGTGGCCTCCCAGCCGCCCTTGACCCGGCGCACCGCGCCGTCGGTGTCGAGGACCTTGAGCATCATCTCGAGGCGCCCGCGCGAGAGCTCCACGCGCGGCTCGAGTGCGGCGGTGGACATCGGGCGCCCCGCGTCGCCGAGCACGGACAGGGCGACCCGGACCTGCGGCTCGGCCGGAAAGGCGAGCGAGGCGAAGTAGGCCCAGATGTCCCGGTCCTCCGGGCCGGGCAGCAGCAGCACCTCGGCCCGCTCGACGCCGCGGCCGGCGCGGCCGATCTGCTGGTAGTAGGCCACCGGCGACTGCGGCGCGCCCAGGTGCACGACGAACCCGAGGTCGGGCTTGTCGAAGCCCATGCCCAGTGCGCTCGTCGCCACCAGCGCCTTGACGCGATTGGCCAGCAGGTCGTCCTCGGCGCGCTCGCGCTCGGCGGGGTCGGTCTTGCCCGTGTACGCGGCGACGGGATGGCCGCGCTCGCGCAGGAACGCGGCCAGCTCGTCGGCGGCCGAGACCGTCAGCGTGTAGACGATGCCCGAGCCCGGCAGGTCGTCGAGGTGCTGGGCGAGCCAGGCGAAGCGGTCGGCCCCCTTGTCGAGCGGCAGCACGCCGAGACGCAGCGACTCGCGGTCGAGCTCGCCGCGCAGCACCAGTGCGTGGTCGTGGCCCGGTGCTTCCTGACCCTGGGACACCCCCAGCTGGTCGGCCACGTCGGTGGTGACGCGGTCGTTGGCCGTGGCCGTCGTGGCGAGCACGGGCACGCCGTCGGGCAGCTCGGCGATGAGCGTGCGCAGCCGCCGGTAGTCCGGCCGGAAGTCGTGCCCCCAGTCGGAGATGCAGTGCGCCTCGTCGACGACGAGCATGCCGGCGGTGCGGCTGAGCTCGGGGAGCACCTGGTCGCGGAACTCGGGGTTGTTGAGCCGCTCCGGGCTCACGAGCAGGACGTCGACCTCGCCGGCCTGCACCTGGGCGTAGACCTCCTGCCAGCCGTCGGTGTTCGCGGAGTTGACGGTGACGGCGTGGATGCCCGCGCGGCCCGCCGCGTCGATCTGGTTGCGCATGAGCGCGAGCAGCGGGCTGACGATGACCGTCGGGCCGCCGCCGCGCGCCCGGATCAGCGCGGTCGCGACGAAGTAGACCGCCGACTTGCCCCACCCGGTGCGCTGGACCACGAGGGCCCGCCGGCCCTCGGCCACCAGCGCGTGGATCGCCGCCCACTGGTCGTCACGCAGCGCGGCGCCGGGGCCCGCGAGGCGCTGCAGCGTCGCCTCGGCGTCGGCGCGCAGATCGGTGGTCGCACTCGTCATGGGCTCCATGGTGGACGAGGGGTCCGACAGTCCGCGGGTGGTCCCGGGGAACGCGCAGGAGTTAGGGTCACCTCAGTGGAGCGACGCGTGGACGGGGCGACCTGATGCCCGAGATCACCGACCTGGCGACCCTGCGCGCGATCGTGTCCGAGCCGCCGCCGGTCATCGCCGACAAGGCCATCGACCACGTGGACGCCGAGTCGCGGCGCTTCCTCGCGGCGTCGCCGTTCTTCCTGCTCGCCACCACCGGCGCCGACGGCAGCGTCGACGTCTCGCCGCGCGGCGACCCCGCCGGCCAGGTGCTGGTGCTCGACGACGGCCGGGCAATCGCGTTCGCCGACCGCCCCGGCAACCACCGCCTCGACTCGTTCCGCAACATCCTCGAGCACCCGCAGGTCGGGATGCTCTTCCTCGTGCCCGGCCGCGACCACATGGTGCGGATCAACGGGCGCGCCCGGATCCTCCAGCACCCGCCGTTCGCCGGGGACTTCACGGTGCAGGGCAGGACGCCCGAGCTGGCGGTGAAGGTCGAGATCGACGAGCTCTTCCTGCACTGCGCGAAAGCGTTCCTGCGGTCCTCGCTGTGGGACCCGGAGGCCTGGCCCGGCAGCAGGGAGGTCCCCTCCGCGGGGAAGATGGCCAAGAGCATGTCGGGGACCCACGTGCCCGCGGCCGCGATCGACGCCGCGCTGGCGGTCGACGCGCGAGCCAACCGCTACTGACGCTCGCGAGCGGCACGTTCGGCAGGCCGGCGTGCCTGTGGATCATGCCGAACGTGCCGCTCGCGCGCCTCCGTCCCCGTCGCGGTTCCGGCGAAGGGCGCCCCTCGCCGGTCTATCCGAGCGAAGGTGCCGTTCGGTCGCAAACCGGAGGGACTACGCCGCCCCGCGGTGCGTGACGCGCCCGGCGAGGACGGTCGCGCGCACCGGCATCGCGCGCAGCGTGCCCGGATCGGCGTGCAGCGGGTCCTCCTCGACGAGCACCACGTCCGCCGGGTCGCCGAGACGCAGCTCGAGGCGCCCGCCGCACGAGGCGCGCAGGGCGGTGGCGACGTCGAGCGACTGCTCGGGGTGCCACGGCGGGCGCTCGTCGCCGGTGCGCGCCACCGCCGCGGCGATCGCGAGCCACGGGTCGGGCGCCGCCACCGGGGCGTCGGAGCCGAGCTCCAGGCGGGCACCGGCGGCGACGAGGTCGGCGTAGGGGTAGGCGCGCGCCGTGGCGTCGGGCCAGTGGCGCTCGGCGACGTCGCGGTCGTCGACGAGGTGCGCGGGCTGCACCGACGCGACGAGGCCCGGACGGGCGAACCGGGCGACGTCCTCGGGCGCCACGAGCTGCGCGTGCTCGACGCGGCCGGGGCCGTCGACGTGCGCGAAGGCGTCGAGCACGACGGCGTTGGCGCGGTCACCGATCGCGTGGACCGCCGGGTGCAGGCCGTCGCGCGCCACCCGCACCATGAGGTCCCGCAGGTCGCCGGGGTCGATGTTGAGCGCGCCGTACCCGTCCCCGGGGTCGGGGTAGGCGTGGTGGCACGCGGCGGTGCGGGTGTTCAGCGAGCCGTCGGCGAGGATCTTGAACGGGCCGACGCGCACGAGGTCGGCGACCGCGTCGCCCGTGCGGTGCCCGCGGTCGAGCGTCGCGGCGAGCCACGGCTCCCAGACGGCGGCGTCGACGCGCAGGGCGAGCCCGCCGTCCGCCGCGCGCCGGGACCAGGCGGCGACGGTGTCGTCGTACTCGAAGTCCCGGACGGCCGTGAGCCCCCGCGCCGCGGCCTCCGCCGACGCCGCGGCCACCCAGCGGTCGAGCTCGGCGACGTCCGGTCCGGCGGAGAGCGCGGGCATCACGGCGAACGCCTCGTGCTCGCGCAGCAGGCCCGTCGGGTGCTCGCGGCCCAGCCGGACCAGCGCCGCGGGGCTGAGCCAGACGGCGTGCAGGTCGTCGCTGACCAGGGCGATCGGCACGCCGGGCGCGGCCCGCTCGAGCATCTCCTTGTGCGGCGGGCGCGACCACAGCGCGGCGCGGAACCCGTGCCCGACGACCATCCCGGGCCCGCCCGTCGCGGCGCCCGCCATCGTCGTCGCGACCTCCTCGGGGTCGCGGGCGGCGCCGACGTCCACCCGCCGGCGCACCTGGGCCCACTGGGTCCAGTGCACGTGGGCGTCGACCAGCCCGGGCAGCACCGTGGTGCCCCGGGCGTCGACGACCTCGTCGCCGTGACGGACCTCGGCCTCGCCGACCGGCGTCACGGACGCCACGTGCCCGTCGGCCAGGCGCACGTCGATCTCGCGCGCGGAGCCGGGGGACCGGGCACCGCGCAGCAGGAGGGCGCTCACGAGCCCCAGCCTGTCACCCGGCGGGGCGCACGCCCCGGAGCCGGGTGACGGGGCCGGTCGCGACGACGGGGATGGCCTCGGTCGGGCTCCCGGCGATCCGCGCGGCCTGCTGCTCGGCCGCGAACAGGGCGTCGTGCTCGGCGACGGTGTCCCCGGCGCCGACGTAGGACACGTCCACACCGTCGTCGCGGCGGCGCAGCGCCAGCGCGCTCGCCGCGGCCCCGAGGAGCAGCAGCGCGCCGAGGTTCTCGCCGAGCTCCTCGAGGTGGTAGCCGAGGATCTCGCCGATCCGCCCGCCGGAGCCGCTGGCAAGGACCGCGCCCTGGACGCCCTCGAGGCCGAGGGCGAAGAAGAACAGGACCGCCAGGCCGGTGACGAGCAGCCGCCGCGGGCGGCCGTGCAGGCGCAGCGCGAGCAGCCCGACCGCGACCGCGACGAGCAGCGCCACCCCGGCACCGGGCACGACCCAGTAGAACGAGAAGTCACCCTCCGGGTTGCCGGCGGCGGCCGCCCCCTCCGGGCGCACGAGGTCGCCCACGCGCTCGTGGATCGAGGTCATGTCGTCCAGCGACATGCCCGCGAGGATCGCGGCCGTCACCAACCAGCCCATCGCTCCGCGGGCGCGGGCGGCGCGGCCGCCGATCCCGGCGGCGAGGTGCGCGGCCGCCGCCGTCAGCAGGAGACCGACGCTCCACCAGGTCGGGAGGTTCCCCTCGCGGTTGACGTCGAGGTAGCCGATCCACTGCGCGAGCTTCGGGCCGGGCGCCGGGAGCGCGAGGGTCGCGACCAGGCTCACCACGCTCAGCGCGAGCGTCCCCGCCGCCAGCACCGCCCAGAACGCCCGCCGCCGCGGCACGGCGGGGAGCTCCCGCGGCGCCTCGTCCGCGAGGCCCGAGACCAGGTGGACCTCGGAGTTCCCCGTGGTGGCGCCGAGGGCCGTCACGGCGACGACCAGCAGACCGGCGCCCCCGAGGCCCTGCACGCCCTCCGCGAGCGCGGCGAGGGCCCGCCCGCCGTCGCCCAGCGTCCGCGCCAGCAGCTCGCCGCCGAGCGCGCCGACACCGAACGTCACCAGCGCGGCGACCAGCCACCGGCCCTGCGGCAGCCGCCGCGCGAGGAGCGCGAACGGCGTCGTGAGCAGGATGCCGACCACCACGGCGGGGAGCAGCCAGTCGGTGGTCAGCGGCGTGGTGCCGACGATCTGGCGTGCCAGGCCGTCGATCCGGGTGTGGAGGCCGGTCGCCACGCACAGCGACGCCACGGCCGCCGCGCCCGCGGCCGCCAGCCAGAGCCCGGTGCCCCACCGGCCGCGCGCGGCGGCGACCAGCGCGTCGACGAGGCAGACGAGGGCGGTCAGGACCAGCACGGCCGCGCCGAACCAGGTGGGGAGGTTGTACGGCTCGAGCACGTCGACGTAGGCCCAGAGTGCGGGCGGCGACGGCCGGACGAGCGCGACGACGAGCGACAGCGCGGTCAGCGCGGTGGTCACCGTGACGAGGACCACCAGGAGCAGCCGGTTCACGTTCACCTCGCGTTCAACGAGGTGTCCGGCACGGGAGTTGCTCGGAAACCGGCGCGTCACCCGGTGTTCGCCCGGTGGAGTGCCTTCACCGGGCCCGCGTCGACCACATCGCCGGGACAACACGGGGCGCGGCAGGCAGGATGCGGCCCGTGAGCACCGAGCCGGTCGGCGGGAAGGCCCAGGAGGCCCTGTTCGACTCCGTCGACGACGTCCTGACCCGGCTCGCCGACGTCGGCTACCTCGCGTCCACCGCCGTCGCGACCACCGTCTTCCTCGCCGACCGGCTGGGCAAGCCGCTGCTCGTCGAGGGACCCGCCGGCGTCGGCAAGACCGAGCTGGCGCGTGCCGTCGCCGAGGCCACCGGCGCGGGCCTGGTGCGGTTGCAGTGCTACGAGGGCATCGACGAGGCGCGCGCCCTCTACGAGTGGAACCACGCGAAGCAGCTGCTGCGGATCACCGCGAGCCAGGGCGAGTCGTGGGACGCGACGCGCGACGACGTGTTCTCCGAGGAGTTCCTGCTCCCGCGCCCGCTGCTCACCGCGATCCGGCGCGAGGACCCGACCGTGCTGCTGGTCGACGAGACCGACAAGGCCGACGTCGAGGTCGAGGGCCTGCTGCTCGAGGTGCTCGGCGACTTCCAGGTCACCGTCCCCGAGTGGGGCACGATCACGGCGAACCAGCGGCCGTTCACGCTGCTGACCTCGAACGCCACCCGCGAGCTCTCCGAGGCGCTCAAGCGGCGCTGCCTGTTCCTGCACCTCGACTTCCCGGACCCGGAGCTCGAGCGCCGCATCGTGCTCGCCCGGGTGCCCCAGTTGCCCGAGGCGCTCGCCGAGGAGCTGGTGCGGATCGTCGGGGTGCTGCGCGGCATCCAGCTGCGCAAGGCGCCGTCGGTGTCGGAGACGATCGACTGGGGGCGCACGCTGCTCGCGCTCGGGCTCGACACCCTCGACGACGACACGGTGCGCTCCACCCTCGGCGTCGTGCTCAAGCACCAGGCCGACGCGCAGCGCGCGATGGCCGAGCTGCGGTTGAACTGACCGTGTCCCCCGTGGTCGCCGGTGGCCTGCCCGGACACCTCGTCGACTTCGTCGGCGCGCTGCGGCGCGCCGGGATCGCGGTGGGGCCGGGCGAGTCGGTCGACGCCGCCGCGGTGATCGCCGAGCTCGACCTGCTGCAGCGCGAGCAGCTGCGCGAGGGCCTGGCCGCGGCGATGCTGCGCCGCTCGGGGCAGCGCGCGGTGTTCGACGCGCTGTTCGACCTGTGGTTCCCGCTGGGGCAGGGCGCCGCGCTGGGTGAGGTGGCGCTGCCGTACGCCGAGGACGGGTCGGTCGACGTCGAGGCGCTGCGCGACCTGCTCGCGGGCCTGCTGCGTGACGGTGACACCGCGGCCATGGCCGAGCTGGCCCGGGCGATCGTCGACGGCCTGGGCGCGGTGGGCCGGGGGACCGGGGCCGGTGGCCAGGGTCAGGGCCAGGGCGGAGGAGGCGGCGACCGCGGCGAGGGCGGGGGCGGCCGGCCCGCCACGTGGTCGGCCTACCAGGCGCTCAACGCCGTGCGGCCCGAGACGCTGCTGGCGCGCGTGCTCGCCGACCTGCGCGGCGGCCCGGACGCGGAGTGGGACAGCCCGTTCGCGGAGGAGGTCTCGCGGCGCCAGGTCCGGGACCGCATCTCGTCGTTCCGGCGGATGGTCACCGACGAGTCCCGCCGTCGCGGCGCCGAGATCCGGGGCCGCGAGGCCGCGGCGCGCACCGGCGTGCCCAAGCAGGGCGACCGCGTCGACTTCCTCACCGCCAACTCCGAGCAGCTCGCCGACCTGCGCCGCCGCGTCGCCCCGCTCGCCCGCCACCTCGCCTCCCGGCTCGCCGCGCGCCGGCGCCGGGCCCGTCGGGGCCCGATCGACCTGCGCCGCACCCTGCGCCGGTCGATGTCCACGGGGGGCGTCCCGATGCGGCCCGCGTTCCGCCGCCCGCGCCCCGGACGCCCCGAGCTGGTGCTGTTCTGCGACGTGTCCGGGTCGGTCGCGGGGTTCAGCCACTTCACGATGATGCTGGTCCAGGCGCTGCGCGAGCAGTTCTCCCGGATCCGCATCTTCTGTTTCGTCGACGGCTGCGTCGAGGTCACCGACCTGTTCGGCCCCAACGCCGACCTCGGCGGGGTGATGGCCGAGATCACCGCCCGGCCCGGGCTGATCGCCTTCGACGGGCACAGCGACTACGGGTCCGCGCTCGGGCGCTTCCGCGAGGGCTGGCCCGACGTCGTCGGGCCCCGGACCTCGCTGCTGCTGCTCGGTGACGCCCGCACCAACTACCGCGACCCCAACCTCACCGTCCTCGGTCAGCTCGCCGACCAGGCCCGCCACGTGCACTGGCTCAACCCGGAGCCCCAGGCGCAGTGGGGCACGGGCGACTCGGCGGCCCGCCGCTACGGCGAGGTCGTGCCCATGCACGAGTGCCGCACCGCCGCCCAGCTCGCGGGCGTGGTGTCCGGGCTCCTGCCGGTGTGAGACGGGTCCCGTGTCGCGACGATCTAGTCTGAACGGATGAGCGGCCGCCGGATCGGGGTCATGGGCGGCACTTTCGACCCCATTCACCACGGCCACCTCGTGGCCGCCAGCGAGGCACAGATCCGTTTCGCCCTCGACGAGGTCGTGTTCGTCCCCACCGGCCAGCCGTACCGCAAGGAGAGCCGGTCGGTGAGCCCGGCCGAGGACCGCTACCTCATGACGGTGGTGGCGACGGCGTCGAACCCGCGCTTCACCGTGAGCCGCGTCGACGTGGACCGCGAGGGCGCGACGTACACGGTCGACACTCTCTCCGACCTCGCGACGATCTTCCCGGACGACGAGCTCTTCTTCATCACCGGCGCGGACGCCCTCGAGCAGATCCTGTCGTGGCACCGCGCCGACGAGATGTTCCGGCTCGCCCACTTCGTCGGCGTCACCCGGCCCGGGTTCGAGCTGGTCGACGACCACCTCCCGCGCGGGTCGGTCAGCCTCCTCGAGGTCCCCGCGATGGCGATCTCGTCGACGGCCTGCCGCGAGCGCGTCGCCGCGGGGGAGCCGGTCTGGTACCTCGTGCCCGACGGCGTCGTGCAGTACATCGCCAAGCGCGGCCTCTACCGGCCGCGGGGTCAGGGCTGGGTGCTCGGGCCGACCGAGCACGTCGCCTCGGAGTAGCCGCCCTGGTCCGATCAGGGCCTGTGCGCCACGAACGAGTGACATGACGGCGCGTCGACTAACACCCTGCGTCGACCCGGCGAGATCCACTCGACGCCACGCCCGACCGGGGTGCGGCACCTGTTCGGGGAGTGATCTCGGTGCTGATGCCGCCGCCGCCCGTCGCCCACCAGGCCCCACCGCCACCGCCGCGGCGCGCCGCCCGTGGACCGATCATCGCCGTCGTCGTGCTCGCGATGCTCGTCGCCGCGCTCGGGGGCGTCATCGTGGCGCGGGAGCTGAACGCGCCGACCGACGTCGCCCTCGAGCCGGTCGCGACCGCCGGGGCCAACCCGTTCATGGAGAGCGTCGGCACCGACGTCCCCGACGTCCGCCCCGTCGCCCACACCAGCGGGAGCTACGCGGGCACGACGCCGGGCCTCTACGGCGGGTCGGGGAGCGACGCGGCGTGCGACCGCTCCCGCCTGAGCTCCTTCCTCGGCCGGCACCCCGACCGCGCCGCCGGCTGGGCCTCGGTGCTCGGGCTGCGTGACGCGTCCTCCTCGACGATCACGAGCTACGTCGACGGGCTCACCGCCGTCGTCCTGCGCTCGGACACCTTCGTCACCAACCACGGCTGGGCGAGCGGACAGGTCACGTCCTGGCCCGCGGTCCTCCAGGCCGGCACCGCCGTGCTCGTCGACCGGTACGGCAACCTCGTCACCCGCTGCTTCTGCGGGAACCCGCTGACCGCGCCGCAGTCGTTCACCAGCGTCGCCTACGTCGGCCCGCGCTGGTCGTCCTTCACGTCGTCGTCGGTCACCGTCATCACCCACCAGACCACGCAGGTCACGAACGAGTTCACGATCATCGACGTCCACACCGGGCGCGGGCACGACCGGCCGCACGGCACCGAGGGCGAGCAGGACCGTCCGAACCCCACCGTGCGGGCGAACGACCCGGCCACGGACCCCGAGGCGGGCCAGGCTGCCGGAGGCACGCCGGACAGCTCCGCCGGCCCGGTCGTGCCGGACGGGAGCACTCCCGTCGCCGGCGCCCTGCCCGAGGGGACGGCGGACACGACGGGCGACACGACGGGCGACACGACGGGCGACACCGCCGGCGGACCCGACGCCACGACCCTCGCGGACGACCCGACGTCCTCGTCGGCCACGCCGTCGTCGAGCGCGACGACGACCACCACCTCGGCGAGCGAGCCCTCCGGTGACTACACCGCCTCGGGCTCCTGCAGCGTCGGGAGCGGCACGCTCACGTTCGAGGACGGCGGCTACACCTCGGAGAGCGGCTCGGGGACCTGGGAGATGCGTGGTGACGACCTCGTCCTGACGCCGAGCTCCGGCACCGAGGTCGAGTTCACCGGGAGCACCGCGCTGTGGAGCGACACCGCCGGCTGCACGCTGACGCAGTCGTGAGCCGGCACCGGATGTCCGCCCCCGACAGGGACGAGGTCGCGGTGGACGACGCCCCGACCGGGCCGGTGGCCCTGCCCTCCCCGCGGGTCGTGCTGGTGACCCGCACGCCGGCCGACCTGATCGCCCCGGCTGGTCCGTCGACCCCGCCCGATGGGGTCGACGGAGCACCGGGAGCGGTCGCGATCCCGCCACGGCCGGTGCCCCGGTTCGACGACCGGGCCCGCGCCTGGGCCGACGCGCCCGGCGAGTTCGCCCGCCCGTGGGGCGCCGGGCGGGCGGCACGCCCGCCGCACGCCCCGGTCGAGGCCCCGCGGCTCCTCCCGCCGGATCCCCTCGACGCGGCGGACGGCTGGGGACCGTGGCCGGCGGACCCCGCGATCGCCCGCCCCCGGTCGGCGCCGCTTCCCGTCGTCGCCCCGATGGCCCCCGTCGCGCCGGCACGCCGCGGTACGACGGCCCTGATGATCGGCACGATCGTCGTGCTCGTCGTCATGCTCGCGGTCCTCGGCGTCGCGCTCGTCCGGCCCGACCTCGTCGGGCTCTCCGGTGGCCCGGTGTTCGCGACCGGCGGCGAGCAGGCTCCCGGCGTGGCCCAGGTCGTCCCGGGGACGCGCTGACGGGTCAGGAACTCTCGCGGCGCACGGCGGTCGGGGCGATGCGCAGGATCAGGCGCGTCTGGTCCGGCCGGTGCCAGGGGTACGGGCGCCCGAGGTAGCGCCGGGCGAGGGACTCGAGGTGCTCGGTCGCGCCGTGGGGCGTCACGTCGACGACGCGGCCGCGCACCGCGACGTAGCGCCCTGGCTGCCGGACGTCGGCGATCGCGACCGAGACCCGCGGGTCCCGCCGGACGTTCGCGACGTTCTGCAGGCCCTCGACGGCGTTGAGCACGACGTGGGTGCCGTCGGTGTCCACCCAGGTCTCGGTGGTCTCCGTGGAGCCGTCGGGCATCACCGTCGCGACGAAGCACGGGTTCGGGCCACGCAGCAGCGAGACGACGTCCTCGGGGAGGCGTTCGTCCTGCCGTGGCTCGACGCTCATCGCCCCCCACGGTAGGACCGGTGGTCACGGGCCGTGCGAGGGGCCCGTCTCCTGGGGGTCAGCCGCCGAACGCGAGGACCGACGCGGTGAAGGCGTGCAGGTGGTTGCGGGCCGCCACGGGCCCGATCTCGCCGGCGGCGAAGAACCCGGCGACGCCCTCGGGGGAGAGGCCGCGCGCCACGGCCGTGACGTCGTGGTCGGCGTCGGGGAACATGGCCCGCCCGCGCCCGTTGCACGAGAACAGCAGCGCGCCGGCGGTGCCGCCCTCGCCGCGGAAGCGGGTCATGAGCCAGTCGAGGTCGGCGTCCGCGGACGAGGCGTCGCGCACCTGGAAGCGCACGGTGCGGCCCACCTCGACGACGTCGCCGACGGTGACCGTGCCCTCCTCGGGGTCGGCGCCGACGACGCCGCGGATGAGGAAGTCGCCCTGGCGGTGGTCGTCGGCGTACTCGTCCATCACGACCCCGAGGTGCAGGCCCCGGGCCACCATCTGCTGCTCGTCCTCGTCGAGCTCGCGGACGATCTGCTCGAGCTTGCGGTACGCGGGCTGGCCGGCGAGGCCCTGGAGACGCGGGCCGTCGGCGGCCGTGACGGTCATCGTCGGGCCCACCGGCCGGCAGCCCTGGCTGACGAGCGTGCGCACCCGCACGTCACCGCCGATCGTCACGCCGACGACGCCGCGCTCGTGGACGGCGCCGTCGAGGAACAGGCGCGTCGCCCCGGGTCCGCCGGGACCGGAGGCGAGGCCGCCGACCAGCGGCAGGCCCCGCAGCGCCTCACCGGACTGCTCCACGAAGCCCTGGATGGGGAAGGTGTAGGGATCGGCGAGCAGGAGCGCGACCTCGTCGCCGTCGCCGCGGTGGGGCATCCCGCCGACGACGATCCCGGTGTCGGTGCGGCTCGCGTCGAGCCGGAACGGCGTCAGCGACGCGTCGGGCAGGGCCCCGGCCCACACGGCGACGGCGGGCTGCGCCTCGACGCCGCGCCCGTCACCGATCACGCCACCGGCACTGCAGCCGACCGCGACCCGCGCGCCCGCCACCTCCATCGCGCGTTCCCCGGCCCGGGCGATCTCGTCGGGATCGGGGTGGCAGACGAAGACGGCGAGCAGGTCCGGCCGGCGGCCCCCGAGCGGGGCCGTGGCCTGCGCGACGGCGCTCTCGGCGGCCGCCACCAGGTCGGCGCCCTGGGCCAGCCCGTCCCCGAAGTCCGCCATCGGGCCAGTATGCGCCCGGCCCCGACGTCGTGCTCCGGCGTGCACGCAGCGCGGTCGAGTAGCATCGACACGCCGTTGCCGTCGACCTCCGAAGGGTTTCGTGGCCGTCACCGACCGCGCGCGCCGTCTCGCCGAGACCGCCGCGCTCGCCGCCGCCGACAAGCTGGCCCAGGATGTCGTCGCCATCGACGTGTCCGAGCGGCTGCCCCTCACCGACGCGTTCGTCATCGCCTCGGCGCCCAACGAGCGCCAGGTGCAGGCCGTCGTCGACAGCGTCGAGGAGAAGCTGCGCGACCTGGACGCGAAGGCGGTGCGCCGCGAGGGCACCCAGGAGGCCCGCTGGGTGCTGCTGGACTTCGCCGACATCGTCGTGCACGTGTTCCACTCCGAGGAGCGGGAGTTCTACGGGCTCGAGCGGCTCTGGAAGGACTGCCCGGCCGTGCCGCTGCCCGCCGAGGTGTCCGGGCCGCCCTCCGGTCCGGGTGTCACCGGCGAGTGAGCCTCACCCGGCTGGTCCTCGTCCGCCACGGTCGGACGACGTGGAACGCCGAGAGCCGGATGCAGGGCAGGCTCGACCCCGATCTCGACGACGTCGGGCGCGCCCAGGCCCTGGCCGCCGCGCCGCTGCTCGCCGCCTTCGAGCCGGTGCTGCTCGTCGCGTCCGACCAGGTCCGCGCCTGGCGCACGGCCGAGGCCGTCGCCAAGGAGGCGGGGCTGGTGCCGCGGCCCGAGCCGCGGCTGCGCGAGACGGCGCTGGGGGACTGGGAGGGCCTGACCGGTCCCGAGGTCGAGGGCGGCTGGCCCGGCGGGCTGGACGCGTGGCGCACCGATCCGGGCTGGGCGCCGCCCGGTGGCGAGTCCCGGGTCGACGTGGCCGAGCGCGCGTTCCCCGTGCTCGCCGAGCTGGACGCCGAGCTCGCCGGCAGCGACGAGCGACAGACCGCGATGGTCGTCGCGCACGGCGGCACGATCGGCGCGCTGACGGCCTCGGCGCTCGCCTGGCCGATCGAGGCGTGGCACTCGCTCTCCCCGCTGCACAACTGCGCCTGGGCGATCCTCGAGCACCGCATCGACCGCTGGCGCCTGCGGGCCTGGGGCCTCCACGCGTGAGCCCCGGGGGAGGCGGAGCGCCGGTCCTCGTGGTGATCGCGGACTCGCTGTCCTTCCACGGACCCGACCGCGCCGAGCCCGCCGACGAGCCGCGCCTGTGGCCGCACGTCGCCGGCCGGGCCGCCGGGGGCCGCGCCGAGCTGCACGCGGGCCTGGGCTGGACGGCCCGGCACGCGTGGCGCGCGATGCTCGGCGACCCGCGGATCTGGGCGTCGCTGCGCCACGCCGACGCGGTCGTCCTCGGGGTCGGGGGGATGGACACGCTGCCCTCGCCGCTGCCCACGGCGCTGCGGGAGCTGATCCCCGCCGTACGGCCGTCGTGGCTGCGACGGTCGGTGCGCGACGCGCACCGGTGGATGACGCCGCGCGCCGCGCGTGTGCTCGGGCGCGCCGGCCCCGTGGCGCTGCCGCCGGGGGAGACCGTGCGGTACCTCGAACGTCTGCGCGTCGCGGTGACGACGCTGATCCCCGGCCTGCCGGTGGTCGGCGTGCTGCCGGCGGTGCACCGGGCGCCGCTGTACGGCGGCGTGCACGCGGGGCGGGACCGGCACGTGGCGGCGCTGACGGCGTGGGCGTCGTCCCGGGGCGTGCTGCTGGTGGACCCCGTGCCCCTCGTCGCCGACCACGTCCTCGGCGGGCACGGCAACCCCGACGGCATCCACTGGGGCTGGGCGGCGCACGAGGCGGTGGGACAGGCGGTCGGCCGGGAGGTGGCGGCGGCGCTGCGGGCGCGGTCCTGACCGTTCGGCCGCGTGACCGTCGGGGCCCCGACCGGCGACGATGACGGGGTGACCACCGTCGTGAACCGGCTGGACGTCGACGCGGATCCCGAGAAGGTGTTCGACGAGGTCTCCGACCTGCGCACCGAGGCGCTGTGGAACCCGGCCGCCCGGCGGATCGACCTGGTGACCCGCGAGCCGATCGGGACCGGGTCGCGCTTCGACGGGACGTGGCTCGGGCTGGGTCGCGGGACCGCCGAGATCGTCGAGTTCGAGCGGCCGGCGCACTGGCGCTCGCGGTGCCGGTTCCGTGGGCTGGACATCGACCTCGTCGGCGACGTCGAGGCCCGGGGACGGGGGAGCCGCCTCACCCTGACGATCGAGCTCACGCCGTCGGGAGTCCTGCGTCCGGTGCTGCCCGTGCTCGCGGCCGGGCTGCGGGTGGCGGGTCGGGGCAACATGCGTCGCCTCGGTCGGCTGCTGACGATGCCGGGGGTCTGAGCGGGCGCCGCCGCTGCACCGTCCGGGGCTCTCGCGCCGCCGCCATGACGGCGGACCGTCCCCACCCCGGGTCGCTGTCCCCAGGCCGTCGTCCGACGCTGGGCCAGCGGCCCGCGCGCTTCCTAGCGTTCTCGCCCATGGCCCGCTCCGCACCACCTGACGCCGACGGCGCCCGGACCCGCCTGCGGTCGCTCGGCGCACGGTCGGCGCCGCCTCCGCCTTCGCCTCCCCGTGCCGGGTCCTGGGGCGGGCGGGAGAGCGTCGAGGTGGGTGGGTCCGCCGGGGGCGCGCGGGTCGGCTGGCCGGGAGCGCCTCCGGGCACGCCCGCGGCGCGGCTGCGGTTGCCGCCACGGTCGGGGCCCGTGTCGCCGCCGGTGTCGGTGTCCGCGGAGGACGACACCTGGTGGGAGGACGAGGAGGACGAGCCGGCACCGGCGCCCTCGGCGCGGCGGGGGAGCGCCTGGGACCCGCCGGAGCACGCCGAGCGGGCGCGGCGGTGGGCGGCGCGGTGGCTGCCGGCGTCGTGGGCGGGGGCGCGCTGGGACCCGGGACGGTCGGGCGCGCTCGCCCTCGCGGCGGTCGCCGCGGTCGCGGCCGTCGTGGCGGCGGTGGGGGTGTGGTCCGACCGCCCGGTCCCGGAGCCGGTGCCGGCACTGCCCGTGGTGGCCGGGCCGCCCGCGCCGTCGCCGGCTGCTCCCGGCGGGCCACCGGTCGACGCGGGCCCGATCGTCGTCTCGGTGTCGGGGAAGGTGGCACGGCCGGGGCTGGTGCGTCTCCCGCCCGGCAGCCGGGTCGGCGACGCCGTCGACGCGGCCGGCGGTGCGTCGCCGGACGCCGACCTCACCGGCCTCAACCTCGCGACGCGGCTCTCCGACGGGGAGCAGGTCGTCGTCGGGGTGCCCGCGCCGGAGACGCCGCCGGCCGGGGGTACGGCGGGTGCTGCTGCGGGCGGTGGGGCCGCGCCACCGGGCGGTGGTGCGCCGGGTGGGCGTCTCGACCTCAACACCGCCACCCTCGAACAGCTCGACCAGCTGCCCGGCGTGGGCCCGGTGACCGCGCAGCGGATCCTCGAGTGGCGCAACCAGAACGGGCGCTTCGCCGCGGTCGAGCAGCTGCAGGAGGTCAGCGGCATCGGGGACGCACGGTTCGCGACCCTGCGCGACCTGGTCGCGGTGTGAGCTCGGCTCACGGGCGCACCCGGGTGGCCGCGGCCCCGCAGGCCGCGTCCTCACCCGACCGGCGGGCTGCGTCCCCGCCCGAGCCGCCGGCGCCACCCGACCTGCGGCTCGTGCCGGCCGCGCTCGCCTCGTGGGGCGCGGCGATCGCGGCCCTCACCGCGGGCTGGGGTGCGGCCCTGGTGCTGGTCGTCGTCGGCGCCGCGGCGGCGGTGGTCGCGGGACGGCGTCGTGGCGGGGCCGTCGGGCGGCCCGGGCTGCGCGCCGTGGTCATCGCCGCGGGCGGGTGCGGGGCCGCGGTGGGCCTGGTGGCCGGGCTCGGGGCGTTCGCGGTCGCGAGCCACCCGCTGCGCCCGGCCACCGGCGCCGGGGCGTCGGCGTCGCTCGACCTCGTGGTCACCGCCGACCCGCGTCCGGTCCGCTCGTCGGTGCCGGGCCCGGGCCGGGTGGTGGTGCGCGGCGAGCTGGTCGGCGGGCAGGTCGGGCCGGGGCCGTCGTGGCGTGCCGGGGGCCGCGTGGTGCTGCTCGCGCCGGCGGACGGCTGGGCGGACCTGCTGCCCGGTCAGCTGGTCGGTGCGCGGGGGCGGCTCGGCCCGCCCGACCGCGCCGACCTCACGGTCGCGGTGCTCCAGGTCCGCGGACCCCCGCGGGCGGTCGGACCGGTGCCCGCGCTCCAGCGGGTCGCGGGCGACCTGCGCGGCGGCCTGCGCGATGCGGCGCGCGCCGTGCTGGCGGAGGACCCGGCGGGCCTGCTGCCGGGCCTCGTGGTCGGCGACACCTCCGGCGTGTCCCCGGGTCTCGCCGACGACTTCCGCACGGCCGGCCTGACCCACCTCACGGCCGTGTCGGGGACGAACGTCGCGATCGTCTGCGGCGCGGTGCTGCTGCTCGCGCGGCTGGGGCGGCTCGGTCCACGGACGGCGGCGCTGCTGGCGGGGCTCGCGCTGGTGGGGTTCGTGGTGCTCGCGCGGCCGTCGCCGAGCGTGCTGCGCGCCGCGGTGATGGGCGGGGTCACGGTGCTGGCCCTGGCGGTGGGGCGGCGGCGGTCGGTGGTGCCGGCGCTGTGCACGGCGGTGGTCGTGCTGCTGCTCGTCGACCCGGGGCTGGCGACCGATCCGGGGTTCGCGCTGTCGGTGCTCGCGACCGGGGCGCTGGTGCTGCTCGCGCCGGGGTTCGTTGCGCGGATGCGGGCGCGCGGGGTGCCGGCGGGCGTCGCGGAGGCCCTCGCGGTGCCGGTCGCCGCGCACGTGGTGACCGCGCCGGTGATCGCGGGGCTCTCGGGCGAGGTCAGCGTCGTGGCGGTGGCGGCGAACCTGCTCGCGGCGCCGGTGATCGCGCCGGTGACGGTGCTCGGCGTGCTGGCCGCGACCGTGGCGCCGTGGTGGACCGCGGGTGCGCACGTCCTCGTGGGGGTCGCCGGGCCGGGGGTGTCGTGGCTGGTGTGGGTGGCGCGGCGCTGCGCCGCGGTGCCGGGGGCGACGTTCGCGTGGCCCGGCGGGGTGCCGGGAGCGCTGGCGCTGGCCGCGGTCGTCGTGCTGGTCGGGGCCGCGCTGCGCTGGCGGCGGCTGCGCGTGGTGGTGGCCGCCGCGCTGGTCGGCCTGCTGCTGGTGCTCGTCCCCACCCGGGTCGCGCCGCCGGGCTGGCCACCGGAGCGATGGTCGGTGGTCGCCTGCGACGTCGGCCAGGGCGACGCGCTGGTGCTGGCGACGGGGGAGCCGGGGCGGGCGGTGCTCGTCGACGCGGGCCCGGACGCCGGTGCGGTCGACGGATGCCTCGCGCGGCTCGGGGTGCGGTCGCTGGCCCTGGTGGTGCTCACCCACCTGCACGCCGACCACGTCGGCGGGCTGGCCGGTGCGTTGGCGGGGCGCCCGGTGGGCGGGGTGGCCCTCGGCCCGGCCCGCGAGCCCGCCGACACGCTCGCGCAGGTGGTGCGCCGGGCCGGCAGCGTGCGCGCGCCGCTGGTCGGCCTGGCCCGCGGGATCGTGCTGCGCTGGCCCGGGCTGACGCTGGAGGTGCTCGGGCCGGTGCACCCGGCGACCCACGTCGACGGCGAGGACGGCACCGCGGTCAACGACACCTCGGTGGTGCTGCGGGCCCACACCACGGTCGGGCGGGTGCTGCTGCCCGGCGACGCGGAGCTCTCGTCGCAGTCGTCGCTGCTGGGCTCGGGGTCGGACCTGCACGCCGAGATCCTCAAGGTGCCGCACCACGGGTCACGGTCGTCGTTGCCGACCTTCCTGACCGCCGCGCGGGCCTCGCTCGCGCTGGTCAGCGTCGGGCGCGGCAACACCTACGGGCACCCGAACCCGCAGGTCGTGGGGCTGCTCGCGCGCACCGGCGCGCTCGTGCGCCGCACCGACGAGTCCGGCGACCTCGCCGTCGTGGCGGGGGCCGGTGCGGGGTCCGGTGCGGGAGCCCCCGCCGTCGTGGCCCGTGGCGACCCGCGCCCCGATCCGAGGAAGCGATGAACCTCGGCCCGGGAACCGGGTGGCGGGCCGGACTACAGGCCCAGTGCCTCGCGCACCGCCGCCGAGGTGGCCGGGATCGTCGCCTTCGGGCCGACCTGGTGCTCGATCGCGTCGAGGGTCTTCAGCCCGTCGCCGGTGATCAGCAGGACCGTGTCGGCGTCGGGGTCGAGGTCGCCCGACTCCACCATCTTCTTGGCGTTCGCCACGGTGACGCCGCCCGCGGTCTCGGCGAACACGCCCTCGGTACGGGCGAGCAGCCGGATGCCGTCGCGCACCTCCTCGTCGGTCACGTCGGTGACGGTGCCGCCGCAGCGGCGCACCGCGTCGAGGACGTAGGGGCCGTCGGCGGGGTTGCCGATCGCCAGGGAGCGGGCGATGGTGTCCGGCTTCTGCGGGCGCACGACGTCGGTGCCCTCGCGGAAGGCGGTCGAGACCGGCGAGCAGCCCGCGGCCTGGGCGCCGAAGACCTTGTACTCGGCGTCGTCGACGAGGCCGAGGGAGATCAGCTCGCCGTAGGCCTTGTCGACCTTGGTGAGCTGCGAGCCCGAGGCGATCGGGATGACGGTCTGCGCCGGGATGCGCCAGCCGAGCTGCTCGGCGACCTCGTAGCCCAGGGTCTTCGAGCCCTCGGCGTAGTACGGGCGGACGTTGACGTTGACGAACGCCCAGTCCTCCTGCTCGAAGGCGAGCTCCGTGGCGAGGCGGTTGACGTCGTCGTAGGTGCCCTCGCAGGCCAGCAGGTTCGTGTCGTACACCGCCGTCATGAGGATCTTCGCGCGCTCGAGGGACGCGGGGATCAGCACGACGGAGTCCCAGCCGGCGCGCGCCGCCGCGGCGGCCGTGGCGTTGGCCAGGTTGCCGGTCGACGGGCAGGCCAGGACGGTGAAGCCCAGCTCGCGGGCCGCGGCGAGGGCGACGGCGACGACCCGGTCCTTGAAGGAGTGGGTCGGGTTGCCGGTGTCGTCCTTGACCCACAGGTTGCGGATGCCGAGCTCGGCGCCGAGGCGGTCGGCGCGCAGCAGGCGCGTGCAGCCCGGGTCGGTGTTGGGCAGCGTCTCGACGGTGCTGGGCACGGGCAGCAGGGACTTGTAGCGCCAGATGCTGCGCGGACCGCGCTCGATGTCCTCGCGGGTGACGCGGCCGAAGTCGTAGGCGACCTCGAGCGGGCCGAAGCACTGCGGACAGGCGAACTCGGCGGCGAGGTCGAGGCGGTGGCCGCAGGCGCGGCAGGCGAGCGCGGCAGCAGGACCGAGATCGAGGCCGGTGCTCGTGGGCTGGGCGGTCAGCGTCATGGAAGGATTCCTCCTCATCTTCCCCGCGGACGGGTCGGAATTGGCACCGTGATCGCCTGCGGAGAACGCTGACGCCGGTTGCCGGGGTGTCGTCGGGCCGGTCCCTCTACCCCTCTGGATGAGCCGTATTCGGTTGTGGGGCGTCCACCGTGGGACATCCGGCGCAGGACACTACGGGACCCGCGCCGGGTCGACCACCGAGCACCCCCGAGCCGAGACGTGCCTCACCCGCGAGCGCGCGGCGGGGACCGTCGGACGGTCGTGGAACCATGACCCCCGTGAGCACCACCAGCCCGCCGGGGCCGCTGCACCTCGTCGTCGGCGACGAGGCGCTGCTGGTCGAGCGGGCGGTGGCGCGGGCCGTCGCCGCGGCCCGTGAGGCCGACCCGGCGGTCGAGGTCTCGAGCCTCCCGGCGGGCGACCTGACCGCCGGCGTGCTCGGCGAGCTGGTCAGCCCCTCGCTCTTCGCCGAGTCGCGGGTGGTCGTGGTCGAGAACGGTCACGACGCCGGCGCCGAGGTCACCACGCTGCTGCTCGACTACGCGAAGGCGCCCAGCGACGGCGTCACCCTCGTCGTCGTGCACCGCGGGCCGCCGAAGGGGGCCAAGGGCCGCCGGCCCGCCGCCCGCGGCGCGGCCAAGGCTCCGGCGAAGGGCGGCGGTGCCAAGGGCGACGCGCTGCTCGAGGGCCTGCGCGCCGCGGGCGCCACGGAGACGTCGGCGTCGTCACTGTCGGACGACCAGCGGGCCGACTTCGTGCGCGCCGAGGTCCGCCAGGCCGGCGGCAAGATCACCGGGGATGCGCTCGGGCTGCTCATGGACGCCGTCGGGTCCGACCTGCGCGAGCTCGCCGCCGCGGCGTCCCAGCTCGCCTCCGACTCCGGCGGGCACGTCGACGCCGACGCCGTGCGCCGCTTCCACCGCGGCCGCGCCGAGGTCACGGGCTTCGCCGTGGCGGACCGGGCGATGACCGGTGACCGTGCCGGCGCCCTCGAGGCGCTGCGCTGGGCGCTCGACACCGGGGTGCCCCACGTCGTCGTCGCGGACGCGATCGCCGACGGGGTGCGCACGGCGGCGCGGGTGACGGCCGCCGGCCGCGGCGACCCCTACAGCCTCGCGTCCTCGCTGAAGATGCCGCCGTGGAAGGTCAAACGGGGTCAGCAGAACGGGCGCGGGTGGACGGGCGAGGGGCTCACCCACGCCATGGGGGTGGTCGCCGACCTCAACGCGAACGTCAAGGGCGCGGCCGCCGACCCGTCCTACGCGCTCGAGTCCGCGGTCGAGGCCGTGGTCGCGGCGCGGGGGAGCGCCCGGCGCTGAGACGCGGAACAGCCCGCCCCCGGAGTCCGGGGACGGGCTGTCGCGAGAGCGGGGACCGGCTCAGGCCGGGGTCTTGCCCGCCTTGGCGTCGACGGTGAAGCGCTCGGCACGGTGGGCCATGCGCGACTTCTTGTTCGCCGCCTGGTTCTTGTGGATGACGCCCTTGCTGACGGCCTTGTCGAGCAGGCGGGCGGCCTCGCGCTGGCGGGTGGTGGCCTGCTCCTGGTCGCCGGCCTGCACGGCCTCGCGGTAGCGGCGGATCGCGGTCTTGATGCGCGACTTCACCGCCTTGTTGCGCTGGCGCGCCTCTTCGCTCTTGCGGATGCGCTTGACCTGCTGCTTGATGTTCGCCACGGAGTCTTCGAACCTCGTCTGTCGGTGCTGTCTGGCGTCACGGGAGCGCGCGGGGGCGCTCGACCGCCTCACACGTGTCCACAAGGTTAGCAACACCGCTCGTCGCGGAACGCGGGCGGGCCTCGTGGGACGATGGTGGCGATCCGGCCGAGTGAGAGCGTGAGGAACCCGTTGAGCCAGACCACCCAGCAGTCCGCCAGCACGCCGGGACGGCCGGGCACGAAGGGCTTCGCGGACGAGACGTTCACGCCGCCCGCGCAGATCCGGAACTTCTGCATCATCGCCCACATCGACCACGGCAAGTCGACGCTGGCCGACCGCATGCTGCAGATGACCGGCGTCCTGGGCGAGCGCGCCTACCGCGCCCAGTACCTCGACCGCATGGACATCGAGCGCGAGCGCGGCATCACGATCAAGGCGCAGAACGTGCGGCTGCCCTGGTACGCCGCGGGTCCCGACGGCGAGATGCGCGACCACGTCCTGCACCTCATCGACACCCCCGGTCACGTCGACTTCACCTACGAGGTGAGCCGGTCGCTGGCCGCGTGCGAGGGCGCGATCCTGCTGGTCGACGCCGCGCAGGGCATCGAGGCGCAGACCCTGGCCAACCTCTACCTGGCCATGGAGCACGACCTCGAGATCATCCCGGTGCTCAACAAGATCGACCTGCCGGCCGCCGAGCCCGAGCGCTACGCCGAGGAGCTCGCGCACCTCATCGGCTGCGAGCCCGACGAGGTCCTGCGCATCTCGGCCAAGACCGGCGACGGCGTCGAGGCCGTCCTCGACGAGGTCGTGCGCCGCGTGCCCGCCCCGGTCGGCGACGCCGACGCGCCCGCCCGCGCGATGATCTTCGACTCGGTCTACGACACCTACCGCGGCGTCGTCACCTACATCCGCGTCGTCGACGGCCGGATCACCCCGCGCGAGCGCATCCGCATGATGTCGACCAACGCGGTGCACGAGCTGCTCGAGGTCGGGATCATCTCGCCGGACCAGAAGCCCTGCCAGGGCCTCGGGGTCGGCGAGGTCGGCTACCTCATGACCGGCGTGAAGGACGTCCGCCAGTCCCGCGTCGGCGACACCGTGACCTGGGAGCGCAAGGGCGCCACCGAGCCACTCGGCGGCTACCGCGACCCGCAGCCGATGGTCTACTCCGGGCTCTATCCGATCGACGGGTCGGACTACCCGCTGCTGCGCGACGCGCTCGACCGTCTGCGCCTCAACGATGCCGCGCTCTCCTACGAGCCCGAGACGTCGGCGGCGCTGGGCTTCGGGTTCCGCTGCGGGTTCCTCGGCCTGCTCCATCTGGAGATCACCCGCGACCGTCTCGAGCGCGAGTACGGCCTCGACCTGATCTCCACGGCGCCCAACACCGTGTACCGCGTCGAGCTCGACGACGGCGGCGAGGTCGAGGTCACCAACCCCGCCGAGTGGCCCGAGGGCAAGGTCTCGACGATCTACGAGCCGATCACCAAGGTCTCGGTGCTCGCGCCCGCGGACTTCGTGGGCCCGATCATGGAGCTCTGCCAGTCGCGGCGCGGGTCGCTCGAGGGCATGGACTACCTGTCCGACAACCGCGTCGAGCTGCGCTACACCATGCCGCTCGCCGAGATCATCTTCGACTTCTTCGACGTCCTGAAGTCGCGCACCCGCGGCTACGCCTCGCTGAACTACGAGCCGGCCGGCGAGCAGGCCGCCGACCTGGTGAAGGTCGACATCCTGCTGCAGGGCGAGCCCGTCGACGCGTTCTCGGCGATCGTGCACAAGGACGCCGCCTACGCCTACGGCAACGACATGGCCGGCAAGCTGCGCGAGCTCATCCCGCGCCAGCAGTTCGAGGTGCCGATCCAGGCCGCCATCGGCTCGCGCATCATCGCCCGCGAGACCATCCGCGCGATCCGCAAGGACGTGCTCTCCAAGTGCTACGGCGGGGACATCACCCGCAAGCGCAAGCTGCTCGAGAAGCAGAAGGAGGGCAAGAAGCGGATGAAGACCATCGGGCGGGTCGACGTCCCGCAGGAGGCCTTCGTCGCGGCGCTGTCCACCGACCAGAACGCGGTCGAGAAGAGCAAGGCGAAGAAGTAGCGGCGGTGTCGGACGGGGCACAGGTGGCCGGTCGGGAATGACCACTCGCGTAGAGTGGTTACCAACGCCGAGCTGTCGGCCTGGGTAGGACCCTCCGGAGTGTGACCGGGTCCGCGGACAGCTCTCGTGTCCGAGTTCCCTCTCCTGAAAGATCTACGTGACCAACGCTGCTGTCCTGTCCGACCACGACGTCGAACTCGTGGACGTGATCTCCCCCTCCACCTCCGACGCGACCGACGACGCTGCTGACGCCGCCGTCGACGCCCCGGAGGACCAGAACGAGAGCCTCGAGGACGTCGGGAACGACGCCGAGGACACCCACGACACCGACGAGAGCACCGAGGACGGGGCGACCGACGAGGTCCCCGCCTCGGCCTTCGCCGCGCTCGGCGTCGCCGAGCGCCTGCTCCCCACGCTGGTCGAGTCCGGGTTCGACACCCCGACGCCGATCCAGGCCGAGACGATCCCGCTGCTGCTCGAGGGCCGCGACGTCCTCGGGCTCGCGCAGACCGGCACCGGCAAGACCGCCGCGTTCGCGCTGCCGATGCTCTCGGCGATCGACCCGGCGCAGAGGTCCGTCCAGGCCCTCGTGCTCACCCCGACGCGCGAGCTCGCCATCCAGGTCGCCGAGGCCATCGAGCGCCTGGGCGCCGGCGTGCCCGGCCTGAACGTCGTCCAGCTCTACGGCGGCGCGCCCTACGGGCCGCAGCTGCACGGGCTGCGCCGCGGCGGCCAGATCGTCGTCGGCACTCCGGGCCGCATCTCCGACCACCTCGAGAAGGGCACCCTCGACCTCACCGACGTCGCGCACTTCGTGCTCGACGAGGCGGACGAGATGCTGCAGATGGGCTTCCTCGAGGAGGTCGAGCACATCTTCGACCTGCTGCCCGCCGACCGGCAGGTGGCGCTCTTCTCGGCGACGATGCCCGGCGCGATCCGCGAGGTCTCGCGGCGGCACCTGAACGCGCCCGCCGAGGTGTCGATCAAGTCGAAGACGCAGACCGGCGTCAACACCCGCCAGCGCTACGTCGTGCTGCCCGAGCGGCTCAAGGCCGACGCGCTGTCGCGCATCCTGCAGGTCGAGGACTTCGACGCCTGCCTGGTGTTCGTGCGCACCCGCCAGAACACCACCGACGTCACCGAGGCCCTCAACCGCCGGGGCTTCGCCGCCGTCGCGATCTCCGGTGACCTCTCGCAGCCCCAGCGCGAGAAGACGATCGGCGACCTGCGCGCCGGCAAGATCGACGTGCTGGTGGCCACCGACGTCGCCGCCCGCGGTCTCGACGTCGACCGCATCTCGCTGGTCGTCAACCACGACCTGCCCACCGACCCCGAGTCCTACGTGCACCGCATCGGGCGCACGGGCCGGGCCGGGCGCAGCGGCGAGGCGATCTCGTTCGTCACCCGCGGCCAGATCCGCACGATGCGGATGATCGAGGGCGTCACCAAGCAGAAGGCCGACGAGATGTCGGTGCCGGACACCGCCGAGGTGAACGCGGTGCGCAAGCGCCGCTTCGCCGAGCGCATCACCGGCACCCTCGACGGCACCGTCTCCGGCGGCGACCCGATGGACGTGTTCCGCGGCATCGTCGGCGACTACGTCGCCGAGACCGGGGCCGACCCACTCGAGCTCGCCGCCGCGCTGGCCAAGATGGTCCAGGGCGACAAGCCGCTGCTGGTCGAGGACCTGCCCGCCCCGCCGCCGCGCGGCGAGAAGCGGGGCCCGCGGGACGACAAGCCGGGCCGTGGACAGGGCCGGGGCAAGGCGCCCGAGTGGAGCGTCGGGTCGGGCACCGACACCTACCGGATCGACGTCGGGCACAACCAGCGCGTGCGCCCCGGCGCCATCGTCGGGGCCATCGCCAACGAGGCGGGGCTCGACTCGGCGCACATCGGGCACATCGACATCCGCACCGACCACACGCTGGTGGAACTGCCCGCCGACGTGCCCGGCCCCGTGGTCAAGCGCCTGCAGCGCGCCCGCGTCGCCGGCCGCCCGATGGGCCTGCGCCGCGCGTCCGGCGACGAGGCGGCGTCCGCGCGCAGCGGCCGCGGTCCGGGCCGCCCGCAGCGTCGGCCGCGCTAGTCCGGAACGACCCTCCGCGCCCGTCCGTGCATCCCGCACGGGCGGGCGCGGTCGTGTCTCCGGGCGCTGAGGAGTTCCGGACTACGCTTCCGACCGCCGGGGACGTCCGCGGGAAGGGGCCGGGTCGGTGACGACGGAACGCGACGAGGCCACCGACGACGTCGACCGCGTCGAGCGCGACTGGCGCCGCGAGCAGCCGGACGTCGACGTCAGCTCGATCGGCATCGTGAGCCGCGTGTGGCGGGTGGGCCGGCACCTCGAGCAGCAGCGCAAGGCGCAGCTCGACCGGTTCGACACCGACCGCGGCAGCCTCGACGTCCTCGCCATGCTGCGCCGGTCCGGACCGCCCTTCCGGCGCACCGCCGGTGAGCTCACGCGCTCGGCGCTCATCACCTCCGGCGGGGTCTCCCAGCGCCTCGACAAGCTGGAGCGGGCCGGGCTGGTGACCCGCCACGTCGACACCGCGGACCGCCGACGCGTGGACGTCGAGCTCACCCCGGCCGGCGTCGACCTCGTCGACGCGGTGCTCGTCGGCCTGATGGAGCACGACAGCCGGGTGCTCGACGACGCCCTGACCGTCCCGGAGCAGGAGAGCCTGCGGCAGCTCCTGCGCAAGCTCCTGCTGACCCTCGAGCCTCCGGAAGATCAGCTTGATGCAAAGTAATTGACTCCTAAGATAACCCCGCTAGTGTGTGACGCCAGACACAACTGGTGCCACATCGCGAGGTGAACGATGGGTGGTCCGCTGGCGGGCGTCCGCGTGCTCGACCTGTCGGCGATGCTGTCCGGGCCCTGGGCCGCGGACCTCCTCGGCGACCAGGGCGCGGACGTCGTCAAGGTCGAGCCGCCGGGCGCGGGCGACCACGTACGGGCGCTGCGCAACCAGGCCCAGGGTCTGGCCTCGATGTTCGTCAACGTCAACCGCTCGAAGCGGTCGCTGACGTTGAACCTCAAGGTCCCCGACGGCGTCGACATCCTGCGACGGCTGGTGGCGTCCGCGGACGTCCTCGTGCAGAACTTCCGCCCGGGGGTGGTCGAGCGGCTCGGGATCTCCTACGAGGACCTGCGCGCGGCGAACCCGGGGCTGGTGTACCTGTCGATCAGCGGGTTCGGGGAGACCGGGCCGTACGCCGACCGCCGCGTGTACGACCCGATCGTCCAGGCCCTCTCCGGGCTGACCACGGTGCAGGCCGGGTCCGACACCGCGCGGCCGCGGCTGATCCGCACCGTGCTGCCGGACAAGCTCACGGCGATGGCCGGCGCGCAGGCGATCACCTCCGCCCTCGTGGCCCGGGGCCGCACCGGCGAGGGGCAGCACGTCCGCCTCTCGATGCTCGACACCGTCGTGTCGTTCCTCTGGGCCACCGACATGAACGCGTACACGTTCGCCGACCGGCCGGTGGAGCCCGAGCGGGCCGCGAGCTTCATCGACCTGATCTACGAGACGGCCGACGACTACATCACGGTCTCGACGATGAAGGACGGCGAGTGGTCGGCGTTCTGCGCCGCGGCCGGGCGCCCCGACCTGCTCGCCGACGACCGCTTCACCACCGCGGCCGGGCGCGACGAGAACGTCGACGAGCGCCTGGCGTGCATCCAGGAGGTGCTGCGCGAGCGTCCCGCCGCGGACTGGCTGCGCATCCTGCCGGAGCACGGCGTGCCCTGCGCCCCGGCGCTGCGCCGCCACGAGCTCATCGACCACCCGCAGATCCTCGCGTCGGGCACCGTCGTCGAGAGCGACCACCCGGTCGCCGGGCGCCTGCGCCAGGCCCGTCCGGCGCCGCGCTTCTCCGACACCCCCGTCGACCCGCCCCGCGGGGCGCCGCTGCTCGGGCAGCACAACGACGAGGTGCTTGCCGAGCTGGGGCTCGACCGGGCCGCCGTCGACCGGCTCGTGGAGAGCGGCGTCGTCGGGGACGAGAACCGGGTCGATCCGGCGGAGCCCGGGCCGACGGGTGTCGAGGACGCCGACGCCGTGCTGACCCGGGGGGCATGACCGTGCACGTCAAACTGGTGGTCGGGGCCGACCGCGGGATCGCCCACGCGATGTCCCGCCATCTCCACGGCCGGGGCGACGCGGTCGTGGCCGTGTGTGTCGGGGACGGCGCCGACCTCGCCGCGGCGGGCGTCACGGTGGAGCCGGACGTCGACGTCACCTCCGACGAAGCCGTCACCGGGCTCGCGAAGCGGCTCGAGGAGCGGGGCACGCGCCTCGACTGGCTGGTGCACGTCGCGGGCATCATGCACCTCGACACGCTCGAGACCGTCGACCTCGACGACGCCCGGCGCCAGTTCGAGGTCAACACGCTGGGTCCCCTGCGCGTGGTGCGCACGCTGCGCGGCCTGATCGACGCCGGCGGCAAGGTCGGCATCCTCACGAGCCGCGTCGGGTCGCTGGGCGACAACGCCAGCGGCGGCGACTACGCGTACCGGATCTCCAAGGCCGGCGCGAACATGGTCGCGCTCAACCTGCACCACGACCTCGCGCCGCGGGGCGTGATGGTGCAGGCGCTCCACCCGGGGATGGTCCGGACCCACCTGCTGGACGTCATCGATCCCGGCGAGATGGAGCGCTACGCCGCGGCGTTCTCGACGCCCGAGCAGGCCGCGGCCCGTCTCGTCACGGTGCTGGACGCCCTCACCCCCGAGTCCGCCGGCCGCTTCCAGCACGCCGACGGCACCGAACTGCCCTGGTAGGAGGAGATTCATGATCACCGTCTACGGCTACGTCCCGGCGTGGGGACTGCCGTGCATCAGCCCGTTCGTCACCAAGGTCGTCAACTACATGACGATGGCCGGCATCCCGTACGAGCAGAAGGCCCAGGACCTGGGGACGCTCGGCACCGACTCGCCGACCGCGAAGCTGCCCTACATCATCGACGAGGGCACGCAGGTCACCGACTCGACGCGGATCATCCAGTACCTCAAGGAGAAGTACGGCGACAAGCTCGACGACCACCTGAGCGAGAGCGAGAAGGCGGTCGGCCTCGCCTTCCAGCGGATGGTCGAGGAGTACACGTACTGGTCGGGCGTCATCGAGCCGCGGTGGCCCACGGTCGAGCGCTTCCGGATCTACGTCCCGTACATCACCGGAGGACCAGGGCTCGACGAGCTGCCGCAAGAGGTCCAGGACGCGTTGCTCGCGTTCCGCGAGAAGATCCACGACCAGCACCTCAAGCACGGCATGGGTCTGCGGGCCCACGAGGACATCGTGGCGTGCCTGGCCGAGGACATGGACGCCCTCTCGGCCTACCTCGGCGACAAGCCGTTCTTCCTGGGCGACGAGCCGACGTCGTACGACGCGACGATCTACTCGACCTATCGGCACGTCACCGACTCGCCCTGGGACTGGGCCGGCCGCGACCACGCCCGCTCCAAGGAGAACCTCGCAGCGTACGCCGAGCGGATGCGCGAGCGCTTCAACGTCTGAACGGCCCAGGGGTCCCGCCGTGATCGACCTGTTCTACTTCGTCAGCCCGAACGCCCGCAAGATCCACATGGCGCTCGAGGAGCTCGACCTGCCCTACGCCGTCCGGTGGGTCGACATCACCACGGGGGACCAGTTCGCGCCGCAGTTCCTGCAGGTCAACCCGAACGGGAAGATCCCGGCGATCGTCGATCACGACGGCCCCGGGGGCGCGCCCGTGGCCCTGTTCGAGTCCGCGGCGATCCTGCTCTACCTGGCCGAGAAGACCGGGGCGCTGCTGCCCGACGACCCCGTCGCCCGGTGGGAGGCGATCTGCTGGACGGTCTGGCAGGTCGCCAACCAGGGGCCGGGGCTCGGGCAGGCCACCCACTTCCTGAAGTACGCGCCGGACGGCGGGCACACCGATCCCTACGCCCAGGACCGGTTCCGCGCGGAGGCGGGGCGCGTCTACCGGGTGCTGGACGAGCGTCTGGCCGGGCGCGAGTACCTCGCCGGGGACATGTTCTCGATCGCCGACATCGCCTGCTTCCCGTGGACGCGCCTGCACCGCAACCACGGCGTCGACGTCGCGGAGTACCCGCACGTCGCCGCGTGGTCGGAACGGATCGCGACGCGGCCGTCGGCGAGGGCGAAGATCGAGGACCGCCGTGACGAGGCCACGAAGCGGTTCGAGTACAGCGCCGCCCAGCGGGCGGTGCTCTTCCCGACGGCCCCGGAGGCTCGCTCATGACCACGTCCGTGACGGCCCCGGGCCTGACGATCGCCGGGCGGGTGTACGGCGCCGACACGATGCTGCCGGTGGTCGACCCGTCGGTCGGGGCGCCCTTCGTCGAGGTGCCGGCGGCGTCGCTCGCCCAGCTCGACGAGGCGGTGGCGGCGGCGAACGCCGCTTTCCCGGCGTGGCGGGACACGCCCGCGGGACGGCGTCAGCAGCTCGTCCGTGCGATCAAGGACCTCGTCCTCGCGCACCTCGACGAGCTCGCGGTGCTGATCACCCTGGAGCAGGGCAAGCCCCTGGCCAAGGCACGCGGCGAGATCCAGGCCGGCCTGCGGCAGGTGGACTACTTCGGCGGGCTCGACGTCGACACCGTCGAGGTGCTCAAGGACGACGAGACCGGCCGCGTCGAGGTCCGGCGCGCCCCGCTCGGCGTCGTCGGGGCCATCACGGTGTGGAACTACCCGTTCCTCGTCGCGATGTTCAAGATGGTCCCCGCCCTGGTCGCGGGCAACGTCGTGATCATCAAGCCGTCGCCGTTCACCCCGGTGGTGACCCTGCGCCTCGGCGAGCTCGTGCAGGAGGTGCTGCCGCCCGCGGTGGTGCAGGTGGTCGCGGGGGGCGACGAGCTCGGCGCCGCGCTCACCGAGCACCCCGGCATCCACAAGATTTCGTTCACCGGGTCGGTCGAGACCGGCAAGCGTGTCATGGCGTCGGCGGCGCGCACCGTCAAGCGCGTCACGCTCGAGCTCGGCGGCAACGACGCCGGCATCGTCCTCGACGACGCCGACCCGGCGACCGTCGGCGCCGACCTGTTCTGGGCCGGGTTCTCCAACGGCGGCCAGGTGTGCGCCGCGCTCAAGCGGCTCTACGTGCCCGCGTCGCGGTTCGACGCGATCTGCGAGGCCGTCGCCGCGGAGGCCGCCACGGTCGTCGTCGGCCCGGGCCTGCAGGACGGGGTGACGGCCGGGCCGGTGCAGAACGCGCCGCAGCTCGAGCGAGTACGGAGGCTCACCGAGGACGCCGTGCGTCGTGGCGGGGAGGCGTTCTTCCGCGGCGAGGTCCCCGACGGCCCGGGCTACTGGTTCCCGACGACCCTCGTCCGCGGCGTCGCCGAGGGCGTGCCGCTGGTCGACGAGGAGCCGTTCGGGCCCGTGCTGCCGATCCTGACCTACACCGACGTCGACGACGCCGTCGCGCGCGCCAACGCCACCGACTACGGGCTCGGCGCGTCGGTGTGGTCCCTGGATCTCGACCGGGCGGCAGCGGTCGGGGCGCGGCTCGTGGCCGGCTCGGTCTGGGTGAACCAGCACCCCGTCGTGACCGCGACCGTGCCGTTCGGGGGCGCCAAGCAGTCCGGGATCGGCGTGGAGGGTTCGCGCCACGGCCTGCACGCCTACACCGACCTGCGGGTCCTGTCGGTCAAGAGGTAGTGCGGTGCCCCGGGGAGCGCACGGCGTCGACCAGCCAGCGGAACACGGGCCGCGGTGCGTCCTCCTGCTGCTCGGGATGCCACTGCACGGCGACGAGACCCTCGCTCTCCAGGCCTTCGACGAGGCCGTCCGGCGCCCGGGCGGTGACCGCCAGGCCGTCCGCGACCCGGTCGACGCCCTGGTGGTGGAGGCTGTTCACGCGGGCGCTCGCGCCGTACAGCCCGCCGAGGACGCTGCCGGGCACGATCTCGACGTCGTGCTCGCGGGTGTGGGCGTGCTCCTCGAGGTGGAGGTGCAGCGTGCCGCCGTCGGCGACGTTCACCAGCTGCAGGCCGCGGCAGATCGCGAGCACCGGACGTCCGCGTTCCCGGGCGGCCGCGAGCAGCGCGATCTCGAAGGCGTCGCGCTCGGGCTCGAGCGACGAAGTGCGCGCGTCGGCGACGGCGCCGTAGCGGGCCGGGGCGACGTCGTTGCCGCCGGTGAGCACGAGTGCGTCCGCGCGGTCCATCACCGCCGCCGGGTCGACCCCACCGGGCACGTGCAGGGGCAGGCCACCGGCCGCGACGACGTGCTCCGCGTAGCCCGTGAAGTAGGCGTCGAGCACCAGCGCGTCGAGCGCGGGCGGCCCGCTGTGCAGGCCCGCCGCGCTGCGACGCCGGCCGGTCACGGCGATCAGGGGAACGTCCACGCCCCCACCTCACCACTCCCACCCGGGCGAGCGCCGACCACCGGAGGACGTCGATGTCCCAGCAGGCCACCCACCCGCTCGTGCTGGTGTTCGTCATCGACCCGATCGCGTCGCTGAACCCCGCGCACGACACCAGCGTCGCGATGATGGAGGCCGCCCAGGAGCGCGGGCACCGGGTGCTGGTCACGACGATGCCGCAGCTCGAGGTCCGCGACGCCCGGGCGCACGCCGTGTGCACGCCCGTGCGGCTGCATCCCGCGGTGCTGCGCGACGGGCGGTGGAGCACCCGGCCGGACTGGTTCGTCGCCGGTGCGGCGCAGCGCTGGCGCCTCGACGACGCCGATGCCGTGTTCGTGCGCACCGACCCGCCGGTGGACGCGGCCTACCTGCGCGCGACGTTCATCCTCGATCTGGTCGACCGTCGCCGCACCGCGCTCGTCAACGAGCCCGCCGGCCTGCGCGACGCGAACGAGAAGCTCTTCAGCCTGCAGTTCCCCCAGCTCTGCCCGGACACCGTCGTCACCTCCGACGTCACCGAGATCGTCGAGGTCACCCGGCGCTGGGGCCGGGCGGTGGTCAAACCGACCGACGGCATGGCGGGGCGCGGGATCCTCCTGCTCCGTCCCGAGGACCCGAACCTGCGCTCGATCCTGGAGTCGGCGACGACGCGGGGCCGCGACCAGGTCGTGGTGCAGCGCTACGTCGCCGAGGTCGCCGAGGGCGACCGGCGGGTCATGGTGCTCGACGGCGTGCCGATCGGCGTCGTGCGCCGCGTCGCGACGGGGACCGAGTTCCGCTGCAACATGGCCGCGGGCGCCGCGCCCGTCGCCGACAGCGTCACCCCGCGCGACAAGGAGCTGTGCTCGCTGATCGGCGACCAGCTCGTCGCCCACGGGCTGACGTTCGTGGGGCTGGACCTCATCGGCGACTACCTCACCGAGATCAACGTGACGAGCCCGACCGGCGTCCGGGAGATCGACGCGTTCGACGGCACCCGGCTCTCGGACCACGTCATCGCGAGCATCGAGCAGCGCGCTGCGCGGTGAGTATTCCGGGCTGGGGCGGACGTCACCCGACGCCGCCGTTCGGTGGCCGGTCTCGGGTCCCCGGCCTACGGTTGAGGTGCAGGCCGTCGGCGGAGGGTGCGGACAGATGCCACGCTCAGTGGTGATCGTCGGGGGCGGACCCCGGGGCACCGGGGTGCTCGAGCGCCTCGCGGCGAGCGCGCCGGAGTTCGTCGATGCTCTCGACGTCCACCTGGTGGACCCCTACCCGGACGGCGCAGGCCGCATCTGGCGGGAGGACCAGTCGGAGCTGCTGTGGATGAACTCCATGGCCGCCGACGTCACGATGTTCACCGACGACAGCGTGCAGTGCGAGGGGCCGATCGTTCCGGGCCCGTCGCTCTACGAGTGGGCCGTCGCCGTCCGCGACGGCGAGCTGGAGGGCGAGACGGTGCCCGACGGCCCGGTTGGCGACGAGCTGCGGGCCCTCGGCCCCGCGACGTTCGCCACCCGGCGCCTGCAGAGCCATTACCTGGACTTCGTGCTGCGCCGCGTCCTCGCGACGCTCCCACCGCAGGTCCGCGTCCACCGGCACCGGACCCGCGCGGTCGGGCTGCGCCGCGGCGCGCCGGACGTCGTGCTCCTCGACGGCGGGGGCGAGCTGCCCGCCGACGTGCTCGTCCTCGCCTCGGGCCACCTCGACGCTGCGCCCACCGAGGACGAGGCTGCCCTGGCCGCCCACGCCGAGGCGCACGGTCTGCGCTACTTCCCGCCGGAACAGACCACCGACTCCGACCTCGACCGCATCCCGGCGGGGGAGACGGTGATCGCCCGCGGGATGGGGCTCGCGTTCGTCGACCTCATGGTGCTGCTCTTCGAGGGCCGGGGCGGGCGCTTCCACGACCGCGGCGACGGCACGCTCGACTACGTGCCCTCCGGTCGGGAGCCCGTCGTGCACGTCGGCTCCGGGCGCGGCGTGCCGTACCACGCCAAGACCGAGTACGCGCTGCGCGCGCCGCGGGCCCCGTTGCCGCGCTTCCTCGGCCCGGACGAGATCGCCGGGTTCGTGCGTCGCGGGTCGGTCGACCTGCGCCGCGACGTGTGGCCGCTGATGGCCAAGGAGGTCGGCTGGGCGTACTACCACGAGCTGTTCCTCGGTCACCCCGACCGCGTGCGGGGCGTGTGGGACGACTTCGCCCTGCGCTACGCCGCGCTGGACTGGTACACGCCGGCGATGTGGGAGCTGGTCGTGGGCTTCGTCCCCGACCCGCGCGACCGGCTCGACTTCGAGCGGATGGACCGCCCGCTCGAGGACGTCTGCGCGCCGGACCTCGAGACCCTGCAGGAGCGGCTGCGCAGCTACGTCCTCGACGACCTCGAGCGTCACGTCGACGACCGCTACACCGCCGAGCTCGGGGCGTTCGTGGGCCTGCTCTCGGCGTTCGCGCAGGTCGCCGAGCTCGCGGGGACGACGGCGCTGACGCCGCGCTCGCGCGCGCAGGACCTCGCGTGGTGGCAGAACTTCTTCAGCTCGCTCGCCAGCGGCCCGCCCGGGCCACGCCTGCGGCAGCTGCTCGCACTGTCCCGCGCTGGGTACGTGGTGTTCCTTGGCGCCGGGCTGCAGGTGACCCCCGTGGAGGGCGGTTTCCGGGCCACCACCGCCTCGCTCGACCGCCTCGCGGTGACGGCGCAGACGTTCGTCGAGGCGCGCCTGTCGTCCCCGAGCGTGAGCCGCAGCGACGACCCGATGCTGCACGGGCTGCACGCCGAGGGCCTGCTCGACGAGGAGACCCTGCGCGAGGAGCACACCGACGCGTCGGGTGCGGCCGTGCACGCGGCCGACGCGGCCGTCGCGCACTCCGGGGCGTCGGTCACCCTGCACAACACCGGCCTGGTGCGGGTGCGGACCTCGGACTTCCGGCTGATCGACGCCGAGGGCCGGCCGGACCGCTGCCGCTTCGCCATCGGACCGCACACGAACGTCCGCCTGCCCGGCGCCTTCACCCGCCCGAACACCAACGCCCTGAGCTTCCGTGCCAACGACGCCGTCGCCCGCGCCGTGCTCACCGAGGTCGCCCCGGCGGCCCTGGCCTACGGCGCCTGACCCTTCGTGTCAGCGGAGTGGCTCCGCAGACGTTGAGTGTCCGTATCTCCACTCACTCGCTCCGCCAGGTGGGGCGCGCCGGCCCCACCCGGCGCGGCCCGCGCCGACCCGGGAACGATGGCATTCGTGGACCTCACCCCCGTCCGGGTCACCCTTCCCGAGATCACCCTGTCCGTGATCGACGTCGGCGGCGGGCCGGCGGTGCTGCTCCTGCACGGCTTCCCCGACCGAGCGACGCTGTGGCGCCCGCAGATCGAGGCGCTCGCCGCCGCCGGGTACCGGGTGATCGCCCCGGACCTGCGCGGCTTCGGCGACAGCGACCGTCCCGACGAGGTCGCGGCCTACCGCATCCACCACTCCGTGGCCGACGTGCTCGCCCTCCTCGACGAGCGCGGGATCGAGCGGGCCGCAGTGGCCGGCCACGACTTCGGGTCGGTCGTGGGCTGGGCGCTCGCGATGCGCAGCGACCGGGTCACGCGCTACGCCGCCCTGGCCGTCGGGCACCCCGAGGCGTTCCGCGCCGCCGGGCTCGAGCAGCGGGCGTTGTCCTGGTACATGCTCTGGTTCCGGTTCCCCGGCGTCGCCGAGGAGGTCCTGCCCGCGGACGACTGGGCGCTGCTGCGGCGCTGGCTGCACGGGGACGCGGACGACGAGCTGGTGCGCACGCAGATCGCCGACCTCGCCCGTCCCGGCGCCCTCACCGCGGGCCTGAACTGGTACCGGGCCAACATCGACCCGCGCACGTTCGTCGACGAGACGCCGATCGGCCTGCCGCGACTGACGATCCCGGTGCTGGGTATGTTCGGGACGGGCGACATCGCACTGACCGAGGCGCAGATGGCCGAGTCCGCCCGCTACCTCGACGGCCCGTTCACCTACGTCCCGGTCCCCGGCGGGGACCACTGGCTCCCCGCCCGCCACGCCACCGTCGTCACCGACGCCCTGCTGGCCTTCTCACGTGAGTGAACTTCGGGGCTATAGCCCCGAAGTTCACTCACATACGCCTAACGGGTGAAGACGATCTTGCCGGCCGTGACCCCGTCGAGCATCGACCGGAACCCGTCCGCCGCCTCGGTCATCGGCAGCTCCTGACCGATCTCCGGAGCGATGCCGGTGGCCGCCACGAAGTCGAGCAGGTCGCGCAGCTCGGAGAGCGTGCCCATCGTCGAGCCCACCAGGTTCTTCTGCAGGAAGAACATCTGCGCGAGCTCGGCGGGCGGCTGGTTGCCGGACGTCGCGCCCGAGCAGACGATCGTGCCGCCGGGCACCAGCGCGCGGACCGAGTGCTTCCAGGTCGCCTCGCCGACGGTCTCGAACACCGCCTGCACCTTGCCGGGCAGCTTCCCGTTCGACTCGAACACCTGGTGCGCGCCGAGGCGCAGCGCCAGCTCGCGCTTCTCGTCGGTGCGTCCCGTGACCCACACCTGCATGCCGGCCGCCCGCCCGAGCTGGATCAGCGCCGTCGAGACACCGCCGGAGGCGCCCTGGACGAGCATCGTCTGCCCGCCGCGCAGCCCCGACTTGGTGAACAGCATCCGGTAGGCGGTGAGCCACGCGGTGCCCATCACGGCGCCGGCGGTGGCCGTCATGCCCTCGGGCCGGGGGAGGGCGTTGCGCTGCGGCACGACGACGTAGTCGGCGAAG
Organism: Actinomycetospora aeridis; assembly: GCF_037400275.1. NCBI lineage: Bacteria > Bacillati > Actinomycetota > Actinomycetes > Pseudonocardiales > Pseudonocardiaceae > Actinomycetospora > Actinomycetospora aeridis. Next base: position 117,482 of record NZ_JBBEGL010000011.1, read on the forward strand.
CTGCCCTGCGCCCACTCGGTGAGCATCTTGCGCTTGGGGTCGAGGGTCTCGTCGTCCTTCCAGTCCGGGTCGCCCATGAGCGAGTGCAGGACGACGGGCGTGCCGTCGTCGAGGGTCCCGGCGCCGTCGCAGCCCAGGATCATGGGGAACTGGTCCTCCTTGATCCCGACGCCGCGCAGCGTCCACAGGTCGTGCATGTTGAGGCTCGCCGCCTCGACCTTGACCCGCACCCAGCCCTCGGGGACCTCGGGATCGGGCCGCTCGCCCACCACGAGGGAGGCGATGGGGTCGTCGGCGTTGGGCTCGGAGGCGTAGACCGCGAACATGCCCCGCAACCTATCCGGGACGACTTGCCCCTTGCCCGATGAGTCCGGACCGATGAGTTCGGGGTCAGCGGACGGTTCCACCCGTGACGGCCCCGACTCCCCGACCGGAGGATCCCCCCATGTACGCCTCCCTGCCCGGCATCGACGTCTACTACGAGGACCACGGCGCCGGTGACCCGCTGGTCCTGCTGCACGGCGGCGCGCTGACGATCGAGCTGAGCTTCGCCCCGCTGATGCCCCTGCTCACGCCCCACCGGCGCGTGATCCCCGTCGAGCTGCAGGGCCACGGGCGCACCGCCGACCCCGACGGCCGCGAGATCACGCTGGCCACGATGGCCGACGACGTCGTCGGGGTGCTCGACGCCCTCGGGCTCCCACGCGCCGACGTCCTCGGCTTCAGCTGGGGAGGCCTGGTCGCGCTCGAGACGGCCGTCCGCCATCCCGGCCGCGTGGACCGGCTCGTGCTCGGCGCCGTGCACACCCGGAAGGACGGCTACCACGCCGAGATCCACGACCCGTCGACCTACGCGACGTCGACGCGCATGCCCACCGAGGCGGAGTTCGCCGCCATGGTCGCGGAGTACGAGCGGTACGGGATCAGCACCTTCGAGCAGGTCGTCGCGAAGCTCGACCCGATCGTCACCGCGGAGCAGAACTGGACGCCCGAGCAGCTCGAGGGGATCACCAGCCCGACGCTGCTGATGATCGGCGACCACGACTTCGTGCGCGTCGACCACGCCGTGGCCATGCAGGAGTCGATCCCCGACGCCGGCCTCGCCGTCCTACCCCGCACCAAGCACACCGAGCTCATCCGCCGGGTCGGGCTCGTCGCCCCGCTCGTGGAGGACTTCCTGGCCCGGTGAGGTCTCCCGGGGTCACCCGCGTACCGTCGACGCCGTGCTGCGTGCCGTCGCGACCTGGTGGGACGGCATCGAGCTGTGGCTGACCCAGCTCGACTTCGCCGTGCAGGTCGTCCTCGTCGTGGCCGTCGTGGGGCCCGTGTGCTGGGGCGTGGCGGCGGTCATCGACACCGTCGTCGAGCGCTCCGTCGCCGCCCGCCTCGAGGCGTCCGAACGCCGTCAGGAGCGCCGGCGGGAGGCCGCCGGGACGTCGTCGACCCCGGAGGCCTGAGCTCCGATGGACCGTCGCGCCGCCCGGCTGTGGGTCACCGCGACCCTGATCGCGCTGCTGCTGCTCGTGATCGTCGTGAACCTGGTCTGACGCGGGCCTCAGCGACGCGCGGCGGCGACCGCGTCGTCGTGCAGGCCGCGGGTGATCGACGTGACGGTCGCCGACTGCGCGTCGTACGACTTCGTCTTCGGGCTCAGGGTCAGCACGACGATCACGCGCCGGCGCCCGTCGACCAGCCCGCTGGTGTGCAGGGCGCGGCGCGAGAGGTCGAGCGTGGGCGCGGCGAGGGCCGTCGGCCGGTTGTCGGCCAGGATCGGCGGGGCGTCCTCGGCCGCCATCCGCGACGCCGGGTCGGGCGGGGCGGTGACCCGGCCCTCGACGCACGGACGCGCCGGCGCCGAGCCGTAGCCCGACCAGCCCTGCTTGACCGCGCGGGTGCCGGTGACGGCGCGCGGGATGCCGAAGGACTGGTCGAACCCGTCGGTCGCGCACTGGGTGGAGCGCTCGAGGTTGCCGAGGATCAGGTCGCGCACGAACGGCGTGGCGCGCTCGGCCAGGTACAGGTAGGTGCGGACGACGTCGTTGGCGCTCACCGCGGTGTAGCCCCAGTAGCGCCGGTCGGTCGGGGGCGCGGTGTCGACGAGCCCGATGAGCCGGGTCATGCGCACCACGACCTGCTCGTAGCCCCGCCGCACCCACAGCGTGCTCGCCGCCGCGTCGTCGCTGGAGCGCAGCATCGAGTCGAGCAGCTTGCGGTCGGCCGCGGTGACGCTCGTGCGGCCCTGCAGGTAGTCGAGCGCGATGAGGAGCTTCACCAGCGACGCCGACCGGAACGGCATCCGGGGGAGGGCCGAGGCCACGGTCCGACGGGTCTGGCGGTCGTAGACGACGTAGCCGGCGGTGGTGTCGGCCGGAACGGTCGGGGCGGCACGCAGGCCGCCCGCGACGGGTGCCGCCGACGCCGTTGGAGCCACCAGCAGCCCCGCCAGCACTCCCGCGAGCAGCAGCGGGACACCGAACCCGCGAACGATCCTGACCCTCATCGTGTGCTCCCCCCGGTCGTACGTCACCTCGACATCGACGGGTCTCGTTCCGCCGAGAGGGGTACGACGGTCACGATTGCATCACGGCGGAGTGAGGCTCACCCGTTCGGGACCCACGACGGCGCACGCTTCTCCGCGAACGCCGCCATGCCCTCCTGGCCCTCCTCGGACGCGAAGAACTCCGCCGACAGCGCGAGCATCGCCTCGAGGTCCTGCGGGAGCTGCTCGCCACGGTCGCGGCGCAGCATCGCCTTGGTCGCCGCCAGCGCGTTGGGGCCGCCGCGGGCGAGCATGTCGGTGTAGCGGGCGACCTCGGCGTCGAGACCGTCGGCGTCGACCGCGCTGTTGATCAGCCCGACGGCCGCGGCGCGCTCCGCGTCGAAGGTCTCGCCGGTGAGCATCAGCTCGTGGGCGGCGCGGGGGAGCAGGCGGGGCAGGACGGTCGCGGAGATCACGGCGGGGACGACGCCGATCCGGACCTCGCTGAACGCGAACGTCGCCTCGCGCGAGGCGACGGCGATGTCGCAGGCGGAGACGAGGCCGACCCCGCCGGCGCGTGCGGGCCCCGCAAGGCGCGCGACCACGGGCTTGTCGGAGTACCAGAGCGCGGTGAGGATCGCGGGGAACTCGTTGACGCCCTGGTCCGACGAGCCGGCGCCGCGGGACTCGCGCAGGTCCATGCCCGAGCAGAACACCGGGCCGGTGTGCGTCAGGACGATCACGCGCACGACGTCGTCGTCGACCGCGGCGTCGAGGTGCGCGGAGAGCTCCCGGCGCAGCTGGGCGGAGAGCGCGTTGCGGTTGCGCGGCGAGTCGAGCGTGATCGTCGCGGTGCCGCCCGCGACGTCGAGGTGCACCAGTTCGCCGGGGGCCGAGTCCATGCGCGCCACTGTGACACGGGCCGGATCGCTCGCTCGGTGGTGGCGTCGGAGGCGGGCACCTGCGTAACGTTCCGATCGTGACCGAGGCGCCGACCACCGTGTGGCACGCGTGGCGCCGTCATGTCGACCTGTGCCGGACCTCCGCGGCCATCTGTCGCTCCTGACCTGCTGGGCACGTCCGAGGACCCGTCCCGGGCGCGTCGAACCCCCGCACCGTCGGAGCACGACATGTCCCTCGCGCAGCGCGCCGCGGCCCTCCTGGACGACTTCTGTCGCCGGGCGCCGCTGCTCGCCCTCGTTCACTTCTCCTCGCCGACCGCGGCCACCGTCCCGGGCGAGATCCACCGGAGGAACCCCGCATGGCCACCGTCATCCCGCAGTTCAGCCCCCGTGGCGCCGCCGTCGCCGAGCTCCTCACCGACCTGGACGCCCTCGTCCGTCGTGAGGTGACCAGCGACCACGCCGGCACCGACAACTGGGACCGCGACGCCGAGCGCATCGCCGCCGAGGTCGCCACCACGCTCGCGCGCCTGCGCGACGACCTGCGCCGCCACCCGCTGCCCGCGCGGCGCTGATGGGGGTGCTCCCGCCGGTGCCGTTCGTGCGGCGCCGGCACATCGACCATGCGCGGGTGTGCTCGCAGGGCTGTCGGACCTCCTCGTCCGCCTGACCGACAGCACCCGAGGAGACCCGATGACCAGCACGCTCCCGCGACCCACGACCGACTTCTCCACCCTGCCCACGCCCCGCACGGAGCAGGAGTGGCTCGACCGCGCCCGCCTCGTGCGCGGCCTGCTCGCCGTCGACGCCGCCGCGCGCGACGCCGCCGGCGCGACCCCGTACACCGAGGTCGCCCTGCTGAAGGACTCCGGTCTCGTCACCCTGCTCGGCCCGGTCGAGCACGGGGGCGGCGGCCAGGAGTGGCCGACGGCCTACCGGGTGATCCGGGAGGTGGCCGCCGGCGACGGCTCGATCGGCCAGCTCCTGGGCTACCACCTGCTCTGGTTCTGGGCCGCGCGCCTGGTCGGCACGCCCGAGCAGATCGAGCAGGTCGAGGCCGAGGCCACCCGGCAGCGGTGGTTCTTCGGCGGCGCGGTCAACCCCCGCGACGCCGACGTCGTCATCCGCGACGAGGGTGACGAGATCACGTTCACCGGCCGCAAGTCGTTCTCGACCGGCAGCAAGGTCTCGGACGTGACCGTGCTCGAGGGGGTGCTGGAGAACGACCCCGCGACCCACGTCTTCGCGATCGTGCCGTCCGACCAGCCGGCGATCACGTTCCACGACGACTGGGACAACATCGGCCAGCGGCTGACTGAGTCGGGCAGCGTGACCCTCGACGGCGTGCGGGTGCCGTGGGCGGCCGCGGCGGGCTTCCGCGACAAGGTGTTCGCGCCGCGCGTCTACAACACGCTGAACGTGCCGGTGATCCAGCTGGTGTTCGTCGCCTTCTACCTCGGGATCGCCCGCGGCGCGCTCGACGAGGCGGCGCAGTACACCCGCGGGACCTCGCGGGCGTGGCTGCACAGCGGCCTGGACCGGGCGGTCGACGAGCCGTACGTGATCGACACCTACGGCGACCTGACCGCCAAGCTGTGGGCGGTCGAGGCGCTGGCCGACGCGGTCGCGCTCGAGGCCCTGCCGATCCACCGCGACCCCGACGCCGTCACCGAGCAGGCTCGCGGCGAGCACGAGGTGCGGGTCGCCGCGGTGAAGGCGCGGGCCACGGACGTCGCGCTGGAGATCACCAGCCGGGTGTTCGAGGTGCTCGGTGCCCGGGCGACGACGTCGACGCTCGCGTTCGACCGGTTCTGGCGCAACGTGCGGACCCACACCCTGCACGACCCGGTGGCCTACAAGCGCCGCGAGGTCGGGCGCTGGGTGCTCGTCGACGAACTGCCCCAGCCGACCTGGTACAGCTGACGGGCCCCGGAGACGAACGAACGCGCCGTTCGCTGCGCTAGAAGCAGCGAACGGCGCGGTCGTTCACTTCGGGGGG
>NZ_JBBEGL010000012.1:0-116462 GCF_037400275.1 Actinomycetospora aeridis
CGGTCCGGTGCGGGCGGGTTGAACCGCGGCCCACCAGGTCGCGGGCCCGTGCTTGATCGCCGGGGATGGTGGTGCGGATCCGGCGTCCGGGGCGCACGCCGGCCAGGCCCTGGGCGCGCATGAGCCGCTCCACGGTGCAGCGGGCCACCGGGATGTCCTCCCGATTGAGCTGGGCCCAGACCTTGCGAGCGCCGTAGACGCCGTAGTTCTCGGCGTGCACCCGCGCCACCTCGACGGCCACCTGCTCGTTTCGCTGCGCGGCGGGCGACGGCGCGGCCAGTGCACGTCGAGCGTCGTAATAGGTGGACGGGGCAATCGACACACCGAGTTCTCCCAGCACGGTGCAGATCGACTCGACGCCCCAACGCCGCCCGTCCGAGGTGTGGGCGGCGTGCTGCTCGATGAACCTCACGAGCGTCGCGGTGGCCGGTCGATCTCGGCCGCGAAGAAAGCCGACGCCGCCTTGAGGATGTCGTTGGCCCGCTTGAGCTCGGCGTTCTCCCGGCGCAGCCGCTTGAGCTCGTCGGACTCCTCGCTCGTCGTCCCGGGCCGGACCCCACCGTCGATCTCGGCCTGACGGACCCACTTGCGCACCGTCTCCCCGGTGCCCACCCCGAGCTTCTCGGCGACCGCGTTCATCGCCGCCCACGACGACTCGTAATCCGCCCGAACCTCAGCGACCATGCGCACCGCTCGCTCCCGCAACTCCGGCGGATAGGGCGGCTGGGACCGACGTGTCATGACCAGATCTCCTCAGACGATCAGGTCTCCGGACACGCCGGGGCGGTTCAGCAAGCGACTCGACGGGCGGCGCGGAGCGTCCTAGCGTGGCGGCTGCAACCACAGTGTCGAGCGAGTTGCACCACCAAGCCAACGGCCGGTGGCGACCATCGACCCGCGAAGTGTGTGCGTCGGGATAACAGGATTAGAACCTGCGACCCCTTGACACCCAGGACGGCGGGCAAGCGGTTATCGCAGGTCAGGTCGTGTGTAGGAGTAGAACCGCGGAGTCAACTGCGCAGGTGCTTTGCCGTGCCGCGCAGGTCGTGTGGTCCCAAACTGGTCCCAAGAGGGCCAGCTTGGCCGTCAACGTCTCAGCGAGAGTTCGCGCACCGGTCGGAGTCAGTCCCCGTCTCGGCGAGTGGCGGACGAGCTTCCTTGCCGCGGCGTGGCTCTGAACATCGAGTCGTCGAGCGCCGACTCCACGGCGGTGAGGTCGCGACGCGCCCTCGGATTCCGAGGGAGCATCTCGCTTGCGAAGCAGCCCGCGGTGACCGCGTTGGCCCACATGCCACAACGGCCGACCTCACCGGAGGAGGTCGCACCGACCTTCAACTCGTGTGAAGGGCCGCTCTTCGCATCAGCCGAGTTCGGCTCGCGATCTCGTCGTCGCGAGACGTCCGACGAGCCGTACGACGGACCCGCAGGTGGGTCTGCCGACGTCGGTGGCCGGGAGCGGAGACCGTGAGGCTCAGCCTGTGAAGGGCTGCTCCGTGCCGACGGTGTCCACGTCGTGCGCAGCGTTGGTGGCCGCCCAGGCAGCGAGCAGTGCGAGGGCGTCGGCCGAGGGGCTGGCCGGTTCGGGGCTGTAGACGGTGAGCTGCAGGCCGGGGTCGGCGGTGATGGGCAGGGTCTCGTAGCCCAGTTCGAGCGCACCGACGACGGGATGGTGGAAGCGCTTGGTGCCGGTCCGGTGCAGCCGCACGTTGTGCTTGGCCCAGCCGACGCGGAACTCCTCGCTGCGGGTGGACAGCTCCCCCACGAGGTCCTGGATGCCGCGGTCGTAGGGGTCGCGCCCGGCGGCGGTGCGCAGGTTGTTCACCGCCACGTCGGCCATCCACTCCCAGTCGGGGTAGAAGTCGTGCGCGGCGGGGTCGAGGAAGCAGAACCGCGCGAAGTTGACCGGGTGTGACGGGTCGGGGCGCTGCGGGTCGGGGTAGAGCGGGGCGTAGAAGGCGTAGCCCAGCGCGTTCGCGGCCACGAGGTCCTGGCGGGCGTTGCCCACGATCCCGGGCACGCTCAGCGCGTCGAGCAGCCGCTGGACCATCGGCCGCACGGTCGTGGCCCGCTTCGGAGGACGGCGGCGCTGGGGACTGGTCGAGACGCTGCGGTGCAGGTCGGCGAGGTGCGAGCGCTCGGCGTCGTCGAGCTGCAGCGCCGCGGCGACCGCCTCGAGCACCGACTCCGAGACGCCGCCGACCTTCCCGCGCTCGAGCTGGGTGTAGTAGTCGACCGACAGCCCCGCCAGCGTCGCGACCTCCTGGCGGCGCAGCCCCGGGACGCGACGCTTGGCCGCGTCGTAGACCGGCAGACCGACCTGGTCCGGAGTGATCCGGGCGCGCCGCGAAGCCAGGAACTCCCCCAGCTCGACGCGGTGGTCGGAGGGCTGTGACATGCCTCGACGGTACGGGGTGGACGGCGCCCGTGCGGGGTGCCGATCAGGGGGGTGCTGCCGGCACCCCCCTCGCGGCACCCCCGCAACCGCCGCCTGCCACCGGCGGCGCGCGAGGCGTTGTGTGGGGCTCGCACCACCGACGGTTCTGAGAGGAAACGATGAAGGCGACCCTGATGTACGGCGCCGGCGACGTCCGCGTCGAGGACGTGCCCGACCCCGTCATCCAGCAGCCCACCGACGCGCTCGTGCGGATCACCACGTCCTGCGTCTGCGGCAGCGACCTGCACCCCTACGGCTCGATGTCCCCCGAGAGCGGTCCGGTGCGCATGGGCCACGAGTTCCTGGGCGTCGTCGAGGAGACCGGAGCCGAGGTGTCGACGCTCAAGGCCGGCGACCTCGTCGTCGCGCCCTTCGCCTTCTCCGACGGCACGTGCGCGTTCTGCCGCGAGGGCCTGCACACCTCGTGCGTGCACGGCGGCTTCTGGGACGGGCTCGAGCAGGAGGGCGGGCAGGCCGAGGCCATCCGTGTCCCGCTCGCCGACGGGACCCTGGCGAAGCTGCCCGTCGAACCCGACTCCGCGCTCGCGCCCTCATTGCTGACCCTGTCCGATGTGTTCGGCACCGGCTATCACGCCGCCGTGAGCGGCGGGGTGGACGCCGGCACGAGCGTCGCGGTCGTCGGCGACGGCGCCGTCGGCCTGCTCGCCGTGCTCTCGGCGAAGCTGCTGGGCGCCGAGCAGATCATCCTGATGGGCCGGCACAAGGTCCGTACCGATCTGGGTCGCGAGTTCGGCGCCACCGACGTCGTCGCCGAGCGCGGCGACGAGGGCATCGAGCGGGTCCGCGAGCTCACCCGGGGCGAGGGCGCCCACGTCGTCCTCGAGGCCGTCGGGTACCGTCCGGCCTACGAGCAGTCCTACGGCATCGTGCGCCCCGGCGGGACGATCAGCCGCGTCGGCGTGCCCCAGTACGAGGAGGCGCCCGTCGGGTTCGGCAGCCTCTTCGGCGGCAACATCACCCTCACCGGCGGGCCGGCCCCCACCCGCGCCTACATCGACACGCTGCTGCCGCGGGTGCTCGACGGCACCGTGGACCCCGGCAAGGTCTTCGACCGCACCGTCGGGATCGACCAGGTCCCCGACGGGTACCGGGCGATGGCCGACCGTGAGGCGCTCAATGTCCTCGTCACCCCCTGACACCTCGAGGAGAGCGTTCACCGCGGCCGAGCACCCGCGCGATGCGACGGTCGTCGTCGCGTCGGCCGGGGTGCTGATGACCCTGGTGGCGTTCACGACGCCGCTGGCGACGCTGGTCGCGACTGCGGACGGGCTCGGCGCGGACGCCGGGGCGCAGGCCTGGATCCTCAGCGCGATGAGCCTCGGGTGCGCGGCCGGGCTCATGGCCGCCGGCGCGATCGGCGACGAGCGCGGCCGGCGCCGGGTCTTCGTGCTCGGTGCCGCCGTGCTCGCCCTGGCCTCGCTGCTGGCCGGGCTCGCGCCCGGACCGATGTGGCTGGTGCTGATGCGCATCGCCCAGGGCCTCGGCGGCGCGGCGATGATGGCCTGCGGGCTGGGCCTGATCGGGCAGGCGTACCCGACGGGCCGGGCCCGCTCGCGCGCGACCGCGACCTGGGGCGCCGCGCTCGGGGCGGGCGTCGCTGTCGGTCCCGTCCTCGCCTCCGGGCTCGCCGCCCTGGGCGGGTGGCGGCTGCCCCACCTGGTGATCGCCGCCGCCGCGCTCGTGCTGGCGATCACGGGGCGGGCGCTGCTCGTCGAGTCCCGCGCGACGCACCCGCGCCCGCTGGACGTGCCGGGCACGCTGCTGCTCCCCCTCGGCGTCGCGGCGCTGCTCGCGGGGCTGGTGCAGGCGCGCAGCGTTGGTGCCTCGGCATCGACGGTCGCGCTGCTGGTCGCGGCGGTGCTGCTGCTCGCGGGCTTCGTGCTCGTCGAGCACCGCAGCCGCACGCCGATGCTCGACCTGGCGCTGTTCCGGCGCCCGGACTTCACCGGCGCCACGGTGGCCGCGCTCGGCGCCGGGGCGGGCGTGCTCGCGCTGTCGAACTTCGTGCCGACGGTGCTCGAGCGCGGCCTGGGCACGAGCGCGGTCCTGGCCTCGGTCGTCCTGCTGGCCTGGTCGGCGACCAGCGCGGTCACCGCCTACGCCGCCGGCTGGTTCCCCGACACCGTCACCCCGCGCGCCCTGCTCGTCGGCGGGCTCGTCGGCGTCGGCGTCGGGCAGTTCGCCCTGCTCGGGCTCGACGTCGACAGCTCGCCGGCGCGCCTCGTCCCCGGACTGCTGATCGCCGGCGCCGCCAACGGCGTGCTCAACGCCGCGCTCGGCCGCCAGGCCGTCGCCACCGTCCCGCCCGAGCGCACCGCGATGGGCTCGGGCGCCAACAACACCGCCCGCTACGTCGGCTCCGCGATCGGCATCGCCGCCTGCGCGGTGATCATCACCGGCGCCGGCACCGGCCCGTCCGCCGCGATCGCCGGCTGGGACGTCGCGGTCGTCGCCACGGGCGTCGTCTCCCTGGTCTGCGCCCTGATCGCGCTCGCCACCCGCGAGCGCACCCACCACCGAGGAAGGAAGACCACCTGATGGCCCAGCACCCGCTCGACCTCGCCCCGAAGCTCCAGGAGCTCAACACCGAGGTCCTCTTCGGCGACGTCTGGGAACGCCCCGAGCTGTCCAAGCGCGACCGCAGCCTGATCACCGTCGCGTCGCTGGTCTCGCAGTACCGGAGCGAGCAGCTCGGCTTCCACCTGAACCGCGCGCTCGAGAACGGCGTCACCCGCGACGAGCTGGTCGAGGCGATCACCCACCTCGCCTTCTACAGCGGCTGGCCCACCGCGGTCACGGCGCTCACCCGGCTGCAGGAGGTCCTCGGCGAGGACGCGTCATGAATCCGGCGACGACACCATCGAGACCCCGATGGTCACGCAGATGATCGACTCCGGGGACCTCGACCGCGCCACCGCCGAGGCCAACCAGCCCATCGCACGGCTCGGCACCGCCGAGGAGATAGCCACTGCCGTTCTCTGGCTGTGCGGTCCGGGCGCCTCGTTCGTCGGCGGCGTCGCTCTTCCCGTCGACGGCGGCTACACCGCCGTCTGACCATCCCGACAGGAGCACCCATGGAGCTCGAACCCGTCTCCCCCACCGCCAAGGCGCCGGCCGAACGCTTCACCGGCGACGTCTACGTCGACATCTTCCACACCCCCAAGGAGCCCTCGCGGCTGCTCGGGAGCCAGGTCCGCTTCACCCCCGGTGCGCGCACGAACTGGCACTCCCACGCGCTGGGGCAGCTGCTGCGCTGCACCGACGGCGAGGGGTTCGTCGTCAACCGCGACGGCACCGTCATCCGCATGCGCCCCGGCGACACCGTCTGGACCCCGCCCGGCGAGGAGCACTGGCACGGCGCCACCGAGGGCAACCTGATGTGTCACTACGCCCTGCTGGAGGGCACGGGCGACGGTGACGGGACCACCTGGCTCGAGCCCGTCACCGACGACCAGTACCGGCAGACACACCGCTCCTAGCGCGTCGCGGACGCGGCGGCGGCACCGTCCTCCGAGGCGCTCGAGGCCAGGCTGGCGCCGGAGCGGTCGCCCCGGACCGGACCTGGTTCGGCGATCCGGTCCCGACCGGCTACCCGGCCATGGTCGACGAGCTCCGGCTACTGCTCGACCGCGTCGCCGGCGCCACCCCGGATGCGGAGGTCGTCCTCCGCGGGGCCTAGGCAGCACGGAACGACGCATCAGCGGCGGCAGACCGGACGTGGTCGCCGGGACCCGCCGTGCGACGAGTCGACACGGGGCGCGGGGGCGCGGAGGAACTTGCCGCTAGGGAAGTACCGCGCGGCCAGTCCTGAGGGGACCTACGACGGATGTGGTGCACGGGCGCCGGCCGGTGGCGCGGCCAGATGCTTCCTTCGCCCATCGCTCGATCATCAGGTGCGCGAGGCCTGGATGATGGCAGAGAAGACACCGCCGGCGATCTCCTGGTTGACGGCGATCGCGACCTCGGCGAGGCCGGCCTGCCGGAGCTGGGTCACGTACTCAGCTCGAGGGAGGACCCCGGTGATCGCCCCGACCGATGCCGCCGCTTCGGCGACCGTCGCGTGGTCGGCATCGTCGTCCGCGACGAGGTCAGCGACGCCGAGGCGCCCGCCGGGGCGCACCACTCGCGCGATCTCACGGAACACCGCCGGCTTGTCCGTCGACAGGTTGATCACGCAGTTGGAGATGACGACGTCGACCGAAGCGTCGGGCAGCGGGATGGCCTCGATGTGCCCGCGCAGGAACTCGACGTTGGTGACGCCAGCGTCGGCGGCGTGGCCGCGGGCGAGGTCGAGCATCTCGTCGGTCATGTCCAGCCCGTAGGCGAACCCGTCGGGTCCGACGCGCCGGGCCGAGAGCAGCACATCGAGTCCGGCGCCGGACCCGAGGTCGAGCACGGTCTCCCCGGCGACGAGCTCGGCGACCGCGAGCGGGTTCCCGCACCCCAGGCTGGCCGCTCCCGCGGCCCCGGCGTCGGCGAGCTGGGCGGGATCGTAGGCGTCCCCGCACATGCCGGCCGGGTCGGACTGCGAACAGCTCGGGGTCTGGCCGGCGCGGACCTGGCCGGCCGCAGCGGCGTAGCGGGCCCGGACCCGCTCGCGCGCCACGGCCGACCCGTCCGCGGACTCGGTGGTCACGCGACGCACCCGCAGCCGGCGACGGTCTTGGCCTCGGTCACGGTCACGCCGGGTTCAGTGGCCTGCTCGTCGTGGGAGCAGCACGCGGTGACCCCACAGCACGCGGTCTGACCGGTCGCGGCCTCGGCGCCGGCGTCGTCGGGCATGGTCGTGATGATGCCGTCGGTGCCGTAGACCTGGGAGTCCTCCTTGACGGTGTAGACCTCCCACGGCTCCTGACCCGGTCCCTGCACCCACACCTTGTCCTGGCGCGCGTAGCAACAGGTGGTGTCGTCCTCGACCTGGGTGAACAGGCCCAGCTCGGACAGTCGTGCGGTGGCATCGTCGACCTCGGCGGTCGACGCGACCTCCACGCCCAGGTGGTCCATCACGGTCGGGCGGCCGGCCTCGCCTTCGAGCAGCACCAGCTTCAGCGGCGGTTCGGCGACCGCGAAGTTGGCGTAGCCGGGGCGGCGCTTGGCGGGCTCCACGCCGAAGAGATGGGAGTAGAAGCGGATCGAGCCCTCCAGGTCGGAGACCCGCAGGGCGAGCTGCACACGGGACATGGTGGTCCTCCTCGAACACAGCCGACACCTGTTTTGACGTCGGTCGAAGCAGAGGTTGCCTCGTGGTTCGACGAGCGTCAAGATAGACGTATGCCGAAGCAGGATCAGGTGCAGGAGCGGATGCTCGCCGACCTCGCCGCGGTCGTCGGGTGCTGCGAGCCGCTGGCCCGCGAGCCGCTCTCCGCCCAGCAGTCCACCGAGCTCGCGCGGGTGTTCAAGGCCATGGGCGACCCCGTGCGACTGCGCCTGCTCTCGCTCATCGCCTCCCATGCGGGCGGCGAGGCCTGCGTCTGCGATCTCACCGACGTGTTCGACCTGTCCGGCCCGACGATCAGCCACCACCTCAAGGTGCTGCGCGAGGCCGGGCTGATCACCGGCGAGCGCCGCGGCACCTGGGTCTACTACCGGGTGCGCCCCGAGCTGCTCGACCAGCTCTCGGCCGTGCTGGTGCCCGCTGCCCCCGACAGCCCCGCCGCGATGCCCGCCGACCGCGACGCGCTGCCGGTCGTCGACGCGTGAGCAGCGAGAACCTGACCTCGCGCGATCCCGCCGAGGCCGGCGTCGTCGCGAAGCTCTCCACTCTCGACCGGTTCCTGCCGGTCTGGATCCTCGCGGCGATGATCGTCGGTCTGCTGGCCGGCCGGCTCATCCCCGGCCTCGGCGAGGCCCTGGGCGCGGTCGCCGTCGACGGGGTCTCGCTCCCGATCGCGCTCGGGCTGCTGATCATGATGTACCCGGTGCTCGCGAAGGTCCGCTACGACCGCCTCGACACCGTCACCGGCGACCGCCGTCTGCTCGTCTCGTCGCTGGTGCTGAACTGGCTCATCGGGCCGGCGCTGATGTTCGCGCTCGCGTGGCTGCTGCTCCCGGACCTGCCCGAGTACCGGACCGGACTGATCATCGTCGGGCTCGCCCGCTGCATCGCCATGGTCATCATCTGGAACGACCTCGCCCGCGGTGACCGCGAAGCCGCCGCCGTGCTCGTCGCGCTCAACAGCGTGTTCCAGGTGATCGCCTTCGGCGCCCTCGGGTGGTTCTACCTCGCGGTCCTGCCCGGCTGGCTCGGCCTGCCCACCGCCGGGCTCGACGTCTCCGCCTGGGCCATCGTCCGCTCGGTGCTGATCTTCCTCGGCATCCCGCTGCTCGCGGGCTACCTCACCCGCCGGCTCGGGGAACGCGCTCGCGGCCGCGAGTGGTACGAGACCCGCTTCCTGCCCCGGATCGGGCCGTTCGCGCTCTACGGGCTGCTGTTCACCATCGTCGTGCTCTTCGCCCTGCAGGGCGACGCCATCACCAGCCGGCCCCTCGACGTCGTCCGGATCGCGCTGCCGCTGCTCATCTACTTCGCCGTGATGTGGGCCGGCTCCTACGCCCTCGGCCGCGCCGCCGGCCTGGGCTACGAGCGCACCACCACGCTCGCGTTCACCGCCGCCGGCAACAACTTCGAACTGGCCATCGCCGTCGCCATCGCCACGTTCGGCGCCACCTCAGGCCAGGCCCTCGCCGGCGTCGTCGGACCCCTCATCGAGGTCCCCGTCCTGGTCGCCCTGGTCTACGTCTCCCTCTGGCTGCGACGCCGGCTGTTCCCCACCACCGATCCCGCGCTCGAGGAGACCCGCCGTGCCTGACGTGCCCGAGGTGCTGTTCGTCTGCGTGCACAACGCCGGCCGCTCGCAGATGGCCGCCGCGCTGCTCGCCCACCGCGCCGCCGGAAAAGTCGCGGTCCGCTCCGCGGGCTCCGCCCCGGCCGACGAGGTCAACCCCGCCGTCCGGCAGGTGATGGAGGAGCTCGGCATCGACCTCTCCCAGGAGGTCCCCACCAAGCTCACCACCGCCGACGTCGACGCCGCCGACGTCGTCATCACCATGGGCTGCGGCGACGCCTGCCCGATCTTCCCCGGCAAGCGCTACCTCGACTGGGAACTCACCGACCCCGCCGGCAAGGGCATCGACGACGTCCGGCCGATCCGCGACGACATCGACCGCCGCGTCCGCGAGTTGCTGACCGAGCTCGTCCCCGCCACCACCCTGTGACCGCGGCCGATGCCGGTGTTCCCGTGCACATCCTCCGCAAGATCGTCGAGCACGGCTCGCGGCCACGACGCCGTCCTCCGGCGCCGGCGAGCTGCTGACCGTACGTACGCGGGTCCCGGGGCGGGCCGGCACTGCGGGCGGTGTCGCTCGTGCCCGCCTGTCTGGTCCCGAAGTGGTCCCGAACGATCGACAGGAAGATCCACTCGATGATCGGCACCCAGACAGACAAGGACCCCTCTGACCTGGAGGGATGCCCAAGTCGGAGGGGTCCGTCGTGTGCGTCGGGACGACAGGATTTGAACCTGCGACCCCTTGACCCCCAGAGGCTCGGATCGCGCCCACCACAGCTGCTACCAGCGACAACAGCGGCGCCCGACGCCGCAGAACTCGCACCACGGGCACCGAGCCGCAGGGTTTCGCACCACGACTCGCACCACGCCAGAGATCAACAAGTGCATGCCGAGAGCACCCAGCCGGATGGACTGGTGGCGTTCCGGCTGGCCGGGGTCGTCCGCGAGGTCTGCCTGGACGAGCCAGTCCCGACTCAGGCAGACGTCGAGGGACTGCTCGAGCTCAGCTCGGTGACGGCTGCGAGCGCGAGGACGACACCGAGCACCACGAGTCCGATGACCAGCGCCGGCAGGGCGTGCCCGACGAGCAGACCGAGCACGCCGACGAGGACGAGCACTCCGGCGGCGAGGTAGCGCGCGCGGGCCACCGCGCCGCTCCGCGATCGGAGGAACAGCACGTTGCCGGCGAGGTAGAGCAGCGGACCGCCGATCGAGGTGAGGACGAGTCCCGGCTCGGTCTCAGGGTGCGTGAGGTGCAGCTCGATGGACACGGCGAACAGGATCGCCCCCGCCACCATCAGGCCGTGGGCGTACGGGAACGCACCGCGCAGGGCGGCCGTGCTGCGGTCGCCGTGGCTGGCCGTGGTGTCGTCACCGGCGAGCGCGAAGTAGGACCACCACAGCCCGAACAGCCCGACGAAGCCGAGTACGGCGATCAGCACCGCGTACGCGTCGATCGACGGAAGCTCGGTGATGGTCAGCCCCATGATCAGGATCGACTCTCCGAGCGCGATGATGAAAACGAGACGGCTCCGCTCGGCGAGGTGCTCGGCGTCGGCGGGCCAGGTGTCCATCGGGGTGGAGCCCAGGCCCGGGACCCGGAACTCGACACGGGGTCCAAGGATGTCGATCGCCACCGCGACGGCCCACACCACGAGACGCGCACCGGCCGGCAGGAACGCGCCGGCGAGGAACAGCGCCGACGCGATCGCGCTGTAGACGAGCAGGTTGCGGTAGTTGCGCGACAGGACATGGCCGCGCAACGTGATCCACATGAAGGCTGGCCGACCGACCTGGGCGACGGCGTAGCAACCCGCGAAGACCAGACCCCCGCCACCGAACGCGGACGGCAGGGCCAGCGCCATGCCGAAGGCGGCCAGCATCAGCACCGCGTTGAGGATCCGCACCGCGCTGCGGCGAGGATCGAGGTAATTCATCGCCCACGTGGTGTAGTTCCACACCCACCACACCGCCGCGAAGAGCAGGGCGGTCTCAAGGGCGCCCAGGGCGGTCAGGTGCGCCAACAGCGTGTGCGAGACCTGGACGATGGCGAAGACGTAGACCAGGTCGAAGAACAGCTCGATCGGCGCCACCGTGGCGTGGCCCGCACCCTCCGGCCGCAGCAGCTGTGGCCGGCCTTCCTGCGTCGTCATCGGGCTCCTCGCAGCGGCGGTCCTGTGCGGGAGCGGAGAGTAGCGAGCACCACGGCGTCAGAACTCGATGACCGCCTTGCCTCGCTCCTGCTTGTCGAACACCCGGTAGGCCTCGTCGGCCTGGTCGATACTCCAGCGGTCGGTGAAGAGCTTGTCGACGTCGATGCCGTGGTCGGCCACGAACCGGGCGCATTCCGCGAGCCCGACGTTGGAGAACGTGTACGTGCCGTAGATCGTGATCTGCTTGATCACGATGTCGGGGGCGACGTCGAGGGTGAGCTCGCCGCCGAGGCCGACCATCGCGGAACGGCCCCACACGGCCAGGCACCGTACGGCCGCCGCCCGGGCGGGCGGCGCGCCGGAGCACTCGATCGACACGGTGGCACCACGGCCGCCGGTCAGCTCCTTGATCGCCGCGACGGCGTCGGTCTGTGCGGAGTTGACCACGTGGTGGGCGCCGAACTCGCCGGCCCGCTCCAGCTTGGCGTCGGCGACGTCGACGGCGATGACCGTCGCGCCCATCGCCGTCGCGAACTGCACACAGGACTGGCCGATCGGCCCGATCCCGAACACGGCCACGGTGTCGGCGGCCGTGACCCCGGTGCGGCGCAGCGCGCCGTAGGCCGTGCCGGTCCCGCAGGCGATGGCCGCGCCGGCCGAGAAGCTGATCGCCTCGGGCAGGTGCACCAGAGTGCGGGCCGGGGCGAGCATGTGGTGCGCGTGGCCGCCGTGCGCGGTGGCTCCGTAGATCGTCGCGCCCTGCGGGCACATCTGCGTCCAGCCGCTGCGGCAGAGGTCGCAGTGCCCGCAGCCGTCGTAGTGGAACTGCATGACACGATCGCCGACCTTGAAGGCGCGCGGGTCGACGTCGGCACCGACCTCGGCGACGACACCGCACGGTTCGTGGCCGGCGATAATCGACGGCACGCCCTCGACCCCGCGCTCGTCGAAGCTCTTGAAGCCCAGCGCCTTCAGCGCGGCACCGGGCGGGTCGCGGTAGAACTTCAGATCGCTGCCGCACAGGCCCGACGCCTTGATGTCGATCACGACGTCGTCCGGGCCCGGCTTCGGGTCGGGGAAGTCCATGACCTCCAGCTGCTTGTCGCCGGCGAAGACGACGCCCCTCATCGGGTGCCCGCCATCATGGTCGCGACGATCAGGACCGGCTCGTCGGTGCGGTTGCTCCAGATGTGTTTCACCCCGCGGGTCACGAACGTGTCGCCCTCGCGCAGCAGCGTCTCGCCCGTCTCCATCACGGCGTACAGCTCGCCCTTGATGACGGTCACGACGTCGACCGTGTCGGTCTCGTGCCACACCCCGGCCGCGCCGTCCTCGGCGCCGCCGTGGGAGTCGCCACCACCGAAGTCGTCCAGGGAGGCGGCGTAGGCCGCGGCGTCGAACTCGCTGTCGGGCGGGAAGCTCGCCAGCCGGACGACCAGGCCGCTCTTCGGCGGGTCGATGACCGGGTTCTCGCCGAGCGTGGACGCGGCGCCGACTTCGGCGGGAACGGCATCGACCTGCCAGGTGTCCATCACCGTGAACCCGGGGGCGGCGATCCGTGTGGCGGTGTTCCCGTCACTGACGATGGTCGACTTCCCGCTCTCGTCGAGTCCCGAGACGACGACGCGCGCCTGGGCTTCGAGGTGCTTGCCTGCCATGTCGGTCTCCTTCAGCTGCTCAGGATCAGGTCTCGCGGGAGACCCACGGACTTGAGCTCGACGTACGCGTCGAACCCTTCGGGACCGGCCTCCCGGCCGATCCCGCTGGACTTGAAGCCGCCGATGGGCGCGTGGAAGCCCACCGGGCTGCCGTTGACCTCGACGGTGCCGGTGCGCAGGCGGGACGCGACGGCGACGCCGCGGCCGGGGTCGGCGGTGAACACCGACCCGTTGAGCCCGTAGGTGGAGTCGTTCGCGATCGCGACGGCCTGGTCCTCGTCGTCGTAGGCCAGGACCGAGACCACGGGCCCGAAGATCTCTTCTTGGGAGATCGTCATCTCCGTGGCGACGTCGGCGAAGATCGTGGGCTCGACGAAGAACCCGTCGTGGAGTCCGGCGGGCCGCCCGCCCCCGGTGACGAGCCGCGCGCCCTGGTCGCGACCGGCCGCGATGTAGCCCTCGACCCGTGCGCGCTGACGCTCGCTCACCATCGGGCCGATCTGGGTGGCCGGGTCCATCGGGTCGCCGACGGGCATGCTCGCCACGACCGCCCCGAAGGCGTCGAGGAACTCCTCCTGGCGCGACCGGGGCACGACGACGCGCGTCTTGAGGCTGCACACCTGGCCGCTGTTGCGGAAGGAGCCGATGCGCAGCGACTCCGCCGCGGCCGCGACGTCGGCGTCGTCGAGCAACACTGCGGCCGACTTGCCGCCGAGCTCGAGCGTCACGCGCTTGAGGTCGTGCCCGCAGAGCGAAGCGATCCGGCGCCCGGCGGCGGTCGAGCCCGTGAACGCCACCTTGTCGACCCCCGGGTGCGTCACGAGGTGCTCGCTGACCTCGCGATCGGCCGGGACGACGTTGACGACCCCCTCCGGCAGCCCGGCCTCGGCCAGCAGCTCGGCGAGTAGGTAGGCGTCGAGCGGGGTCTCCGGGGCCGGCTTGAGGACGACGGTGCACCCCGCCAGCAGGGCCGGGGCGAGCTTCATGACCGAGATGAGCAGCGGCGCGTTCCAGGGCACGACCGCGGCCACGACGCCGACGGGCTCGCGCAGCACGAGCGCGCGGCCGGTGACGGCCTCGCGCTCGGAGCGCCAGGGGTAGTTCGGCGCGAGCTCGAGAAAGCTGTCGAGGAGCACCTTCGGCCCGGCGGCCTGCATCGAGCGCGACAGCGTGATCGGGCAGCCCATCTCGCTCGTCACGAGGCCGGCGATCTCGTCGGCGCGCTTGCCGAGGAGCTCACTGAGACGACCGAGGACCTCGGCCCGCTCGTCCACCGTGCGGCGTGGCCAGTCCCCGAGATCGAACGCCCGCCGAGCGGCCGCGACGGCGTCGTCGACGTCCGCGGCGGACGCCGCCGGCACGCGCGCGATCACCTCACCGGTGAACGGAGAGGTGACCGCGAGCAGGTCGCTCCCCTGCGGCTCGACCCACCGTCCCCCGATGAAGAACGTCGAGTAATCCTGCACCGCTTCATCCCCTCGCTGTGACCCGAACCACTGACGGCAACGTATCGTATAAAATACTTTGCGTCTAGGCATGGAGGTCCCGGCTCCGTGGAACCCCGTGCACGACCCACGTCAGACGACATCGAGGAGTGACCAGCCGTGGACGCCGTCACGTTCGCCAACGGATCGATCACGATGGCCGGCAACCTGTTCCGGCCGGACGGGTTCGAACAGGGACACCGGTACCCAGCGCTCGTCACCGTCCACCCCGGCGGAGGGGTCAAGGAGCAGACGGCGGGCCTGTACGCGGAGAAGATGGCCGCGCAGGGGTTCGTGACCCTGGCGTTCGACGCCTCCTACCAGGGCGAGTCCGGCGGCGAACCGCACTTCCTGGAGGACCCCGCCGCCCGGGTGGAGGACGTCCGCGCGGCGGTGGACTACCTGCAGTCCCGTGACGACGTCGACCCCGAACGCATCGGCGTGCTGGGAGTCTGCGCCGGGGGCGCCTACGGCGCGAACGCAACCATGACCGACCACCGCGTCAAGGCCCTCGCGACCGTGAGCGCCCTGAACATCGGCACGGCGTGGCGGCAGGGCTGGTTCGGTGCCGACCCCGCGACCGCGGCCGTCCCTGCCCTCGACGCGATCGCCCAGCAGCGCACCGCCGAGTGCGCCCACGGCGCCGAGGTCGCCACCAGCGCGTACGTCCCCGCGGAGCCGGACGAGAACACCCCGTACGACATGGTCCAGGCCAGCGAGTACTACCTGACGCCGCGCGCCCAGCACCCGAACGCGAAGAACACCTACCTGGCGACCAAGAGCATTCCGAAGATCATGGCGTGGGACGGGTTCCACCTCGCCGAGGACCTGCTGACCCAGCCCGTGCTCATGGTCGCCGGGTCCGACGCGGGGTCGCTGTGGCACACCACCGAGCTCCACGCCCGCCTGCGCGGCGACAAGAAGCTCGTGATCGTCGACGGCGGCACGCACATGGACTTCTACGACGTCCCGAAGTACGTCGACCGCGCCGTCGCCGAGGCGACCCCGTTCTTCACCGAGCACCTGTGAGCTGGTCGGAGGACGACCTGGCGCAGGTAGCGGGTTCCGAGGAGCTGGAGATCACCAGCTACCGCGACGACGGATCGTTGCGGCGCTTGACCCCGATCTGGGTGGTCCGGGTCGGCGACGACCTCTACATCCGGTCGGCGTACGGGAGCCAAGGCGGCTGGTTCCGCCGCGCCACGTCCCGCGGCGTGGCCCGGGTGCGCGCGGGCGGGGTCGAGACCGACGTGACGCTCGAGCCGGTCGCCGACGAGGCGGTCCGGGAACAGGTCGGCGAGGCCTACCGGTCCAAGTACGCCGGCCAGCCCGGCGCGCTGCGACCGATGCTCGACGACCCCGCGGCGGGCTCGACCACCCGTCTCGTCCGGGAGTGACTCGGTGAGCACGAATGCCCCCGCGATCAACGAGCTGCGCGTCGAGGGCGCGGCGGGGATCGATCTGGCCGCCACCCGGTGGAACCCTCCCTGCGCAGCCCGGGGCACGGTCCTCTTCCTGCACGGCGGCGGGCAGACGCGGCACTCGTGGCGGCGGACCGCGCAGACGCTCGCCGACGACGGCTGGACGACCGTGGCCGTCGACGCGCGTGGTCACGGCGACAGCGACTGGTCCCCGGACGGCGACTACGGGCTCGGCGTGCTCGCCGACGACCTGCGCGCCGTCGTCGCGGCGCTCGGGGTCCGGCCGGTCCTGGTCGGGGCCTCGCTGGGCGGGCGGACCGCGCTCCTCGCCGAGGGTGAGGGCCCGAGCCTGGCTGCCGGGCTCGTACTGGTGGACGTGACCCCGCGCGTCGACCGGACCGGCGTGGACCGGATCCTCGACTTCATGCGCAGCGGCCTCGACGGCTTCGCGTCGCTGGAGGATGCGGCCGACGCGATCGCCGCCTACGACCCGTCCCGGCAGCGCCCGGCGCACCTTGACGGGCTCCGGCGCAACCTGCGGTGGCGCGATGGGCGGTGGTTCTGGCACTGGGATCCGCGCTTCGTCGCCGGTGACGCACCGACGCCCGAGCGGCCCGGTCGCGCCGACCCCGAACGGGCGTGCGCGGCCGCGGCCCGCGTCGTCGTCCCGACCCTGCTCGTCCGCGGTGTGCAGTCCGAGGTGGTGAGCCCGGAGGCGGCGGCGGAGCTGCGAGAGCTGATCCCGCACGCCGAGCAGATCGACGTCGACGGCGCGGGCCACATGGTCACCGGCGACGACAACGACGTCTTCACCACCGGCCTGCGGGCCTTCCTCCAAGGCACGGCGGATCAGTCGTAGACGACGACCCCGCGGACGTTGAGCCCGGCGTGCAGGTCCCGGTATCCCTGGGCGATGTCGTCGAGCGCGTAGGTGCGGGTGACCATCTCGTCGAGCTTCAGCTTCCCCGCGCGGTACAGGCCGAGCAAGCGCGGCACGTCCCAACCGCCGTTGGTCGACCCGAACAGCGACCCCTGGATGCGCTTCTGCGACAGGGTGAGGTCGAAGAGCTCCAGCGGGGTCTGGCTGACTGCATGCTGCCCGACGGCCGTCACCACCACGGTCCCCGCCCGGCGGATCGCCGCGAGCGCCTGACCGATGTGTTCCGGCTCCAGTACCCCGACGGTGATGATCGCGGCGTCGGCGCCCTGGCCGTTCGTGCCCTGCTTCGCGAGCTCGGTGGCCTCCTCGATCGACGCGGCGGTGTGCGTCGCGCCGAACTCGAGCGCCTTCTCCCGCTTCAGGGCAACGGGGTCGACGGCGATGATCGTTCCCGCTCCACCGTGCGCCGCACCCTGGATCGCGCTCGCCCCGATGCCGCCCACACCCATGACGATCACCGTGTCGCCGGGCCGCACGTCGGCGGAGTTGACCGCCGAGCCCCACCCCGTGCTGACCGCACAGCCGATCAGGCAGGCCTTCTCCAGCGGGATGTCGTCGTCGATCTTCACGACCGACGCCAGCGAGACCGTGGTGGTCGCGGTGAACGTCGAGATGCCGCACATCTGCCCGACCGGTCTGCCGTCCTCGACCTGGTGCAACCGGTAGGAGCCGTCGGTCCAGCGCGGGCCGGCAAGGATGCCCTTGGCGAGGTCGCAGAGGTTCTGCCGTCCGGTGGAGCAGAAGCGGCAGTGCCCGCACGACGGGATCGCGGAGAAGACGACGTGGTCTCCTTCGCGGATGCCCTTGTCGTTGTCGAAGACCTCGATGACGACCCCGGCTCCCTCGTGCCCGAGGGCAAACGGGCAGGTCCCGACCGGCAGGTCACCGGTGACGTGGTGGTCGTCGGAGTGGCAGAGGCCCGAGGCGACCATCCGCACCTGGACCTCGTCGCGGCGCGTGGCGTCGAGCTCGAGGTCGACCACCTCCAGTTCCCCGGGCACCTGCCGGATCACCGCTCCGCGTGTCAGCACGGGGCCCACGCGCGCAGGAGGTCGGCGAGCTCGACAGTGGCCGGGGACGGCGCGGCCGGTGCCCTGCACCCGGTGGTGTCGAAGCGGGGCGCGGGCATCGGGTGCAGGATGCCGTCGACGTCGCGGAAGACCTCACGCTCGGTGTTGTGCGGGTGCTCGGCCGCCTCGTCGAAGGTCAGCACGGGGCTCACGCACGCGTCGGTCCCGGCGTACACCGCCGCCCACTCGTCGCGGGTCCGCGTCGCCAGGGCGTCGGCGATGAGCTCGCGCAGCCGCGGCCACGCCGGGCGGTCCTCCTGTTCGGGCCACCCGTCGGTGTCCACGCCGAGGCCCTTGACGAACTCGGCGTAGAAGTCGGGCTCGAGGGCCCCGACCGCCACGTAGCGGCCGTCGGCGCACCGGTAGGTGTCGTAGAACGGCGCCCCCGAGTCGAGGTCGTTCGTCCCGGGCTCGTCGGAGTAGAGCCCCGCGGCGCGCAGTCCCTGGATCTTGGTGGTCAGGACGGCGACGCCGTCGAGCATCGCGGCGTCGAGGACCTGGCCCTGCCCACAGGCCCGGGCGGCGAGGACGGCGGAGACGATGCCGAAGGCCGCCATGAGCCCACCGCCGGCGTAGTCGCCGAGCAGGTTGATCGGCGGGGTCGGCGCCTCGCCCCGTCGGGCCATCGCGTGCAGCGCTCCGGACTGGGCGAGGTAGTTGATGTCGTGGCCGGCCTGGTGCGCCAGGGGGCCGGACTGGCCGTAGCCGGTCAGCCGCGCGTACACCAGCGCCGGACACCGCCGACGCAGCTCATCGGGTCCCAGCCCCAGGCGCTCCGCGACACCCGGCCGGTAGCCCTCGACGAACACGTCGGCGGCGTCCACGAGGCAGCGGACCCCTTCGACGCCGTCGGGCGACTTGAGGTCGACGGCCGTGGACGTGACACCGCGGTTGGCGAGGTCGTGCTCCGGGGCCATCCCGTCGGTCTGGGTGAGCGCGCGGCTCTGCCGGTTCGGGGGACGGACGACGCGGACGACGTCTGCCCCGAGGTCGGCGAGCAGCATGCAGGCGAACGGCGTCGGCCCCATGCCGTGCAGGGCGACCACGCGCACCCCCGCCAGCGGCCCGGTCACAGGCCGCGCCCCCCGGTCACCTCGATCACCGCGCCGGTGACGTAGGAGGCCAGCGGCGACGCGAGGTAGACCACCGTGCCGGCGACCTCCTCCGGGGTCCCGGCGCGACCGAGCGGTACCTCGACCTCCTTGGCCGCGAAGATCTCCGGCTTCATCGCCTCGGTCATCGCGGTGCGGATCAGACCGGGCTGGACGGCGTTGACCCGCGCCCCGGACGGGCCGAGCTCCTTGGCCGCGGCCTTGGTCAGACCGACCAGCCCGGCCTTGGCCGCGCTGTAGTTGGTCTGGCCGGGGTTGCCGACCTTCCCCGACAGCGACGAGATGTTCACGATCGCACCCCCCTGCTGGCGCCGGAACAACGGCGCCACGGCGCGGGTACCCAGCCAGGCACCCTTGAGGCTGGTGTCCACCACCAGATCGAAGTCGGACTCGGCGAGCTTGGCGATGTAGCCGTCCCGGGTGACGCCGGCGTTGTTCACGAGCAGGTCGAGGCGCCCGAAGCGCTCGAGGGCCACGTCGACCATCGCTGCCTGGTCGGCCTCGGACGTGACGTCGCAGGCGGTCGCGTCGGCGCCGTCGCCGAGCGAGTCCGCCGCCTCCTTCGCCGCGCCGGCGTCCAGGTCGGCCACGAGCACGCGGCCGCCGGCCCCGACGATGGCCGCGGCGATGGCCAGGCCGATGCCCTGCGCGGCACCCGTGACGACGGCGACCTGACCGTCGAGGAGCCCCATCAGTAGGCCCGCGGCAGCTTGAGGACCTGGTTCGACACGTAGTTCAGCACCATCTCCTGGGAGAACGGGGCGTTGCGCAGCAGCCGGACCTCCCGCCACAGCCGCTCCACGTGGTACTCCTTCGCGTAGGCGTAGCCGCCGAAGGTCGACAGGGCGCGGTCGCAGGCCTCGAAGCCGGCCTCGGCGCCGAGGAACTTCGCCGCGGCGGACTCCGGCCCGCACGCCTTGTTCTCGTCGAAGAGCCGGGCCGCGTTCATCGCGACCATCTCGGCGGCCTCCAGGCGGATCCAGGAGTCGGCGAGCGGATGGGCGACGGCCTGGTTCTGGCCGATGGGCCGGTCGAACACCCGGCGGTCCTTGGCGTACTGGCTCGCCAGGTCGAGCGCGGCACGGCCCAGGCCGACGCCCTCGAGCCCGACGACGGTGCGCTCCGGGTTGAGCCCGTCGACCAGGTAGTAGAAGCCCTTGTCGACCTCACCGACGACGTCGGCGTCGGCGACCTCCAGCCCGTCGATGAACAGCTCGTTCGAGTCGATCGCGGCCCGGCCGAGCTTGTCGATCTCGCGGATCGTGATCTTCGAGCGGTCCATGTCCGCATAGAACAGCGTCATGCCGTGCAACGGCTTCTCCTCGGTGCGCGGAGAGGTGCGCGCCAGGAGCAGGATCTTGTGGGCGTTCTGCGCGTTGGTGATCCAGACCTTCTGCCCGTTGATCACCCAGCCGCCGTCGATCTTCGTGGCCTTCGTCGTGATCCGCGAGGTGTCGACGCCCGCGGTCGGCTCGGTGACCCCGAAGGCCATGAGCAGCTCGCCGGAGGCGATCTTCGGCAGCACGCGCTGCTTCATCTCCTCCGAGCCGTGCCGCACGATCGGCGCGGGCGGGAAGACGTAGAAGTGGATCGCCGAGCCGCCGCTCATCCCGGCGCCGGAGCCGGCGATCTCCTGCATCATCACCCCGGCCTCGGTGAGCCCGAGCCCGATCCCGCCGTACTCCTCGGGGATCATCGCGCCGAGCCACCCGCCGTCGGCGAACGCCTTGACGAACTCCCACGGGTACTCGTGCTTCTTGTCCTTCTCGCGCCAGTACTCCCAGTCGTACTTGCGGGAGAGCTCGCGGACGGTCTTGCGGATGAGCTCGAGGTCACCCTCATCGGTGGCGCTCATGATCGTGCCTCCTCCAGGGTCGGGATGTCGTCGAGGGACGTCGAGGCGTCCAGCGAGGAGAGGTCGCCGGGCGGCGTGCCCAGGTGTCGGGCGCGGATGGCGCGGCGCATGATCTTGCCGTTGGTGGTCTTGGGCAGGCCGCGGACGACGTGCAGCGCGGGGGCGAACGAGCGACCGACGTTTGTCACGGCTGTGGCGGCCACGTCGGCCTGTTCGGCGTCGTCGCTCCGCAGGACGACGAAGGCGACCACCCGCTGACCGCGCGCGTCGTCGGGCACCCCGATGGCCGCGGCCTCGGCGATCCGCGGATCGACCAGCAGGGCGGCCTCGATCTCGGCCGGTCCCACGCGCCGTCCCGAGACCTTGATGGTGTCGTCGGAGCGGCCGTGGATCCGCCACACGCCCGCGTGATCGACGCTGGCGAGGTCGCCGTGCTGCCAGATGCCGTCCCAGCGATCCCAGTAGGTGGCGAGGTAGCGCTCGCGGTCGCCCCAGAAGGCGTGGGTCATACCGGGAAAGGTGGTGCGGACGACGAGCTCCCCCACCTCGTCGATCACGGGCCGGCCTTCGGTGTCGACCACCGCGGCATCGACCCCCGGCAGCGCGGCGGTGAAGGTCGCCGCGTCCATCGGCAGGAACGGGTAGCTGATGAGCATCCCGCCGCCGACCTCGGTGCCGCCGGAGAAGTTGATGATCGGACGGCGCGAGCGGCCGACCGTGCCGAACAGCCAGTGCCACGTCGGTTCGTCCCAGGCCTCGCCGGTGGAGACGAACGCCCGCAGGGTCGCGAGGTCGGTGCGGGGCGCGCCGTCCGCGGCGAGGATCGCCCGCGCCGCGGTCGGGGCGATGCCCTGGACGGTGACCCCGTTGCGCTCGACGATCTCCCACATCCGGGTCGGTCGCGGGTGGGTGGGCACCCCTTCGGTGAACACCACCGTCGCGCCGAGCTGCAGCGGTCCCACGATCAGCATGGGCCCGACCAGCCAGCCGAGGTCGGCGATCCAGGCCACGACGTCGTCGCTGCGGACGTCGAACCCGTAGGCGAAGTCGACCGCCGTCTTGACCGCGAACCCGGCGTGGGAATGGACGATGCCCTTGGGCAGACCCGTCGTGCCCGAGGTGTAGACGATGCAGAGCGGGTCGTTCGACCCGGTGTCGGCCATCGCGACCGGCGCGGGGTCGGCCGGGAGCTCGTCCCAGGAGACGTCGCGGCCGGGCTCCATGGCGACCTCGTCGCCGAGATGACGCACCACCACGACGTGGCGCAGCTCCGGCGCCGACGCGGCCGCGGCGTCGGCGATCTCCTTGAGCGGCACCCGCTTGCCGCGGCGGGTCGTGGCGTCGGCGGTGACCAGGGCGACGGCACCGGACTCTCGCAGCCGGGTCCCGAGTGCCTCGGGCCCGTAGCCGGTGAACGCGGGCACCGACACCGCCCCGAGGTAGGCGATCGCCAGGAAGGCGACCGTGGCCTCGGGCACGACGGGCAGGTAGAGCACCACACGGTCACCGCGGGCGACCCCGAGCGCGGCGAGGTTCGCCGCGCACCGCCGGACCTCGGCGTCGAGCTCGGCGTAGGTCAGGCTGCGTCGCCGGCCGGCATCGCCCTCGTAGACGACCGCCTCCTTGCCGCCCGAGGGACCGTCGACGTGGCGACCGGCGCAGAGGCTGGCCACGTTGATCCGGCCGCCGGGGAACCAGCGCGGGAAGGGCTTGCCCTCGGACTCGTCGAGCACCCGGTCGAACGGCTCGGAGAAGGCGATGTCGAGGTCGTCGACGACCTCGCGCCAGTAGCGCTCGGGATCGGTGACCGACGACCGGTGCAGGTCGCCGAGGTCGTCGTAGCCGTACCGCGCCACGGCGTCGAGCAGGCGGCTGCGCTCCCGCTGCGCGGCGGTGGGAACCCACGCGGGCTCGGTGCTGACCACGGGTCAGGCCTGCGCGCCGGCGGTCTGCTGCTCGGCCGCCGAGCGCTTCTGCATCAGGCCCATCCGGGTCGCGTCACAGACGATCTCGTCGCGCTGGTTGATCCCGAGGTGGCGGAAGGTGACGATCCCGGAGTCGGGCCGGCTCTTGGACTCGCGCCGGTCCACGATCTCGGTCCGCACGTGGACGGTGTCGCCGTGGAAGACCGGCTTCGGGAACTTGACCTCACCGAAACCGAGGTTGCCCAACGTGGTGCCCTGGGTCGTCTCCGGAACGGTGATGCCCGAGACCAGACCGAGGATGAACAGGCTGTTCACCAGCCGCTGACCGTAGATCGACCCCTTGCTGTACTCCTCGTCGAGGTGCAGCGGCGCGAGGTTGAGCGTCAGGCTCGAGAACAGGACGTTGTCCATCTCGGTGACCGTCCGGCGCGTCGGGTGGTCGACCACGAGACCGGGCTCGAGCTCCTCGAAGTACAGACCGGGCATGGCTCGCGCTCCTTCGTCGAACGGGTTCCAACGAGATGCACAATATATTATCTTCGTAGGGCACGCCAGGGACGACGAGAGCGAGGGACACCCAGATGACCGACGAGACCCCACCCGTGGAGGCCGCTCTCGCGCACCTCGTCGCGACCCTCGACGCGGACGTGCTCTCCCCCGCGGTGCTCGACGGCGCACGACGCCTCATGCAGGACCAGCTCGGGCTGCAGGTCGGGTGCGAGGCGCTCCCGTGGAGCCGCGCCGTGGTCGACCTGGCGCGGGGGAACCGCACCCCGGGGAGCTCGCGCGTGGTCGTCAGCGGCGATGTCATGGGCGCGGGCGACGCGGCGTTCGTCAACGCCACGCTCGGGCACAGCTTCGAGTACGACGACGCGCACCGCGCCAGCTCGAGTCACCCCGGCAGCTGCGTGGTGTCGACCGCGCTGGCGATCGCGAGGAGGACGGCGCCTCGCTGCGCGAGGTCCTCCTGGGCGTCGTCGCCGGCTACGAGGCCTACACCCGCATCGGCGTGCTGGCCGCGCCGGACCTGCTCGAACGGGGGTTCCACCCGCACGCCCTGCTGTCGCCCTTCGGTGCGGCCGCGGTCGTCGCGGCCATGCGGGGCTACGACGTCGAGCAGACCACGCACGCCCTCGCCATCGCGATGAGCCACTGCGCGGGCACCACCGAGTACACCTCGTCGGGCGGGTCGGTGAAGCGGTTGCACGCCGGGATCGGCACCCGCAACGGGATCCGCGCGGCCGAGATGGCCGCCGCCGGGATCACCGGCCCGCGGGCCTACCTGACCGGCTCCAAGGGCTTCTTCCCGGTCTACAAGGGCCGGGAGATCGCGGCCGACGCCGCCGCCCGGTTCGCGCCCGACCGGCCCTTCGAGATCACGAAGGTCTGGATCAAGCCGTACTGCTGCTGCGGCTGCTGCCACGGCTTCGTGGACGGGGCGCGGACGCTCACCGACCGGGCCGCGGAGATCGACGGCGTCGAGCTGCGCATCCAGTCCGGCGGCGACGTCGTCGTCGGCAACCGGAACGCGAACGCCTACGCCCCGCACTCCATCGAGAGCCTGCAGTACAGCCTGCCCTTCCAGTTCGCCCTGGCGGCGACCGGTCACGGCAACGGATTCACGACCCACCACGACTACCTCGAGGGTCGGCTGAAGCTCACCGACGACAGCGAGGTCGCCCAGCTCGCCCGCCGGGTCCGGATCACGCCCGACCCCGGGCTCGACGCCGGCTATCCCGGCAAGTGGGTCGCCGACATCGACGTGGGCTTCACCGACGGCACGCGCACCCACCTGTTCGTCGAGGACTCGGCGGGCACGGCCGAGAACCCGATCTCCCGGGCGGACCTCGACGCGAAGTTCCGGGACCTGACGGCGGGGCGCCTCGGGCCCGAGCGCAGCGAGGAGCTGCTCGCGACCATCACCGGCGGCGACCTCGACGCCCCGGTCTCCGTCCTCGCCGACCAGCTGGTGGTCCCGTGAGCCGCGTCCCGCAGAAGCCGCTGGCCGGCATCCGCGTCCTGGAGGTCGGCGGCTACATCTCGATGCCCATGGGCGGCGCGCTGCTCAGTGCGCTCGGCGCCGACGTCATCAAGGTGGAGTCGACGGCGGGCGACGACTTCCGCCGCAAGGACAACGACCGCAGCCCCTACTTCGCGCAGGTCAACGCCGGCAAGCGCAGCCTCGCCGTCGACCTCAAGACCCCCGAGGGTCTCGAGCTCGTCAAGGAGCTCCTCCCGACGACCGACGTCCTGTTCGAGAACATGCGGCCGGGCAAGCTCGCCGCGCTGGGGCTGGGGCCCGACGTGTGCACCGCACTGGCACCCGACCTGGTGTTCGCGTCGGTCAACGGCTTCGGCGACGGCGGCCCCCTGCGGGACCGCCCGGCGTACGACACCATCGGGCAGGCCTACGGCGGCATCTACTCGCTGCTCGGCGAGCCCGGTCAGGCACAGCTCTCCGGCACGATCTTCGCCGACGTCATCACCGGGCTGACCAGCGCGGCCGGCATCCTCGCCGCGCTCGTCGGTCGCGGCGCCACCGGCGCGGGCGTCCGGGTCGACACGTCGCTGTACGAGGCCGTGAGCGTCCTGACGACCGACGCCCTGAGCCAGTACGTCGACACCGGCGCGGATCCCAGCCGCACGACCCGGCACCCTCAGGCCCAGAACTTCTGCGCGCCCACGGCGTCCGGCGAGAACATCGCGGTCCACCTGTCCTCCTCGGAGAAGTTCTGGCGCAACCTCTGCGCGGCCATGGAGCGCCCGGAGCTCATCGAGGACCCGCGGTTCACCCCGTACCGGCACCGCGAGGCGAACTACTTCGAGCTCGTCCCGATCGTCGAGGCCGAGTTCGCCCGGCGGTCGCTGGACGAGTGGGAGGAGCGCCTGACCCGCTTCGACGTCCCGTTCGCCCCGGTGCAGACCATGGCCTCCTACGTCGCGCACCCGCAGACCGAGTGGCTGGAGCTGTTCGAGCCCGGCAGCAACGGCACGACGCTGCTGCGCCCGCCGTGGCGGTTCGACGGCGCCCGCCCCGACCGCGGCCGCCCGACCCCGCGGATCGGCCAGCACACCCGCGAGATCGCGGGCGAGGTCTACGACGACGAGCAGGTCGAGAAGCTGATCGCCACCGGCGTGCTCGGCGCCGAGGGCTGACCTCAGGCCGGTCGAGCGGCTCCGAGTGCCGCGCGGTGGTCCGGGTGCGCGATCGCCACGAGGCGCTCGAGGCGTTCCGAGACCGTGCACGCCCGGAGGTCGGCGGCGCCCCACTCGGTGACGACCACGTCGACGTCGCTCTTCGACGAGGTCACGACACCGCTGGAGACGCGGGCGACGATGCGGCTCGCGCCGGTCGGCGTGACCGACGGGAGGGCGACCACCGCGGCGCTCGCGTCCCCGCCGCGGTGCGCCGCCCGAAAGAAGTCGGCCTGGCCGCCGACGCCGCCGACCAGCCGGTCACCGATGAACTCCGCCCCGACCTGGCCGAGGAGGTCGACCTCGAGCGCCGAGTTCACCGAGACGAACGGTGCGCAGCGCTCGACGGCGCCCGCGTCGGCGCCCGGCGCGAACTCCACGCCGTCGTGGCCGTCGAGGAAGGCGTAGAGCTCGGGCGAGCCGAGAGCCATGCCGGCCACCACCGTGCCCGGACCCTCGGCGAGGGCGCCTGCGTGCGCGAGCTCGAGCAGCCAGTCCCCCACCAGGCCCGAGCGCACGCGCAGGCCCCGCCGGCCACGCAGCTCGGAGGCGACGGCGTCGGGGAGCCCACCGATGCCCATCTGGATCACCGCGTGGTCGGGCACGAGGTCGACGACGGCGGCCGCGACCGCCCGGTCCGTCGCGCTCGGCGGACGGGCGGCGGCGCTCGGCAGGGGTCGTCGCGACGGCACGGCCTCGGTGATACGGGACCGGTGGAGACGGGACCGCGAGCGAGTGCGCGGCATGTCCTCGTGGATCTCCGCGAGCACCACGCGGGCCCGCTGTGCGGCGGCGGCGACGTAGTCGACCGCGGCGCCAAGGTCGTGGTAGCCGTCGGCGTCGGCCGGACCCACCTGCAGCAGGACGACGTCGACCGGCAACTGGCCGGACGTGACGTGGTCCTCGATGCGGCTCAGGTGCACCGGGAGGTAGTCGAGCACGCCGGGGGCGAGCGTGCGCAAGGCACCGGCCGCGGCGTAGCCGACCACGCGGGGGTGTCCCGGGGTCGCCCGTCGCCACGCGTCGCTCGTGACGTACCCGCACACCGCCGTGACGGCCTCGACGGTCCGGGCGGCGTCGACGAGCTCGTCCACCAGCACCGGTGGCTCGGCGACGGTCTGGCCGATGAGGACCGTGTCGCCCGGACGGAGGTGCTCGGCGACGGTCACGGCGCCCAGCCGGCGAGCACGTGGTCGAGCGGGATCGGGTCGGCCATCGGCGCGGGGAGGGCGGGCGGCGTCGCCGAGAAGCGCGGGGCGGGCCCGGCCTGGTGGGCGCCGTGCGCGTGGACGATGCTGCCCCGCGCCGCGATCTGCGGGTGGTGCGGAGCCTCGCTCCAGGACAGCACCGGCGTCGTGCAGGCGTCGAGGTCGGCGAACACGGCCTCCCACTCCGGCCTGGGCCGCGTGGCGAACACCTCCTCGAAGCGCGCGGCGAGCCGCCCCCAGGCGTGGCGGTCGTCGCGGTCGGGGACGTCGGCGGGGTCGAGTCCGAGTCCGTCGAGGAGCTGGGCGTAGAACTTCCGCTCGATGGCGGCCACCGCCATGAACCCGCCGTCGGCGCAGCGGTAGGTCCGGTAGTACGGGGCGTGCCCGTCGATGACGTTGGACTCCCGGGCGTCGACCCAGCGGTCCTGCGCGAGCAGCGACCACACCTTCTGGGAGAGCCCGACGACACCGTCGATCATCGCGGCGTCGACGACCTGTCCGCGCCCGGTGCGGGCCGCGTGCCACAGCCCGGCCAGGACGCCGGTGAGCAGCAGCATCGAACCGCCGCCGTAGTCGCCGACCATGTTCAGCGGCGGGGGCGGGCACGCGTCGGCGGCGCCGAGGGCGTGCAGCGCCCCGGTCAGCGAGAGGTAGTTGAGGTCGTGGCCGCCACGGTCGGCCAGCGGGCCCTCGCGCCCCCACCCGGTCGCGCGCGCGTAGACCAACCGAGGGTTGACCGCCAGGAGCTCGTCCGGCCCGACGCCGAGACGCTCGACGACCCCGGGCCGGTAGCCCTCGAGCAGCACGTCGGCGTGCTCGACCAGGGCGCGCAGCGTGGCCCGGCCCTCGTCGGTCTTGAGGTCCGCGTCGACGCGACGGCGCCCGCGCAGCATCGGGTCGGACGCGTCGGGGCGCCCGATCTGCTCGCCACCGAGCCGGTCGATGCGCACGATGTCGGCGCCGAGATCGGCCAGGTACATGCCCGCGTGCGGGCCGGGCCCGACCGCCGCGAGCTCGACGACCTTCAGTCCGTCCAGGGGTCCCACGTCAGGCCTCCTCACGCCGCCGAGAACAGGGCGGCCATGCCCTGGCCGCCACCGATGCACATGGTCTCCAGCGCGCGCCGCCCGCCACGGCGGCGCAGCTCGTGCAGCATCGTGGTCAGGATTCGCATGCCGGTCGCGCCGATGGGGTGTCCCAGCGAGATGCCCGAGCCGTTGACGTTGAGCCGGTCCGGGTCGTGCCACCCCCAGGCGGCGAGCACCGAGAGGACCTGCACCGCGAACGCCTCGTTGATCTCGACGAGGTCGAGGTCCTCGAAGGTCGCGCCGGTCCGCGCGAACAGCTTCTCGACCGCGGGCACCGGTCCGATCCCCATGACCGCCGGGTCGCAGCCGGCCGCCGCCCAGCCCTCCAGGAACCCGAGCGGCTCCATGTCGCCGAGCGCGTCCTCGGCCACCACCAGGCAAGCCGCCGCGGCGTCGTTCTGCTGGGCGGCGTTGCCCGCGGTGACCGTGCCGCCCGGAATGATCGTGCGCAGCTTCCCGAGAGTCTCCGGCGTGGAGTCGGGCCGGACGCCCTCGTCGCGAGCGACGACCACCGGCTCGCCACGCCGCTGCGGCACGCTCACCGGCACGACCTCGTCGGCGAAAGCCCCGCGCTCCCACGCGGCCGCCGCCCGACGCTGGCTGCCGGCGGCGAACTCGTCGGCCTGCTCCCGGGTGATGCCGTAGCGCTCGGCGAGGTTCTCCGCGGTCTCGATCATCCCGCTGATCGCACCGAAGCGGTGCTCGGGCTGCGAACGCTCCCGACCGCGGTCGAGGCGGTCGTAGAGCGACACGGTGCCGGCCCGCGAGCCCCAGCGGGCCGTCGTCGAGTAGTACTCGATGTTCGACATGCTCTCCACGCCCCCGACGAGCACCACGTCGGCGGCACCGGTCTGCACCATCATCGAGCCCGTGACCAGGGCCTGGAGCCCGCCGCCGCACCGACGGTCGGTCTGCAGCCCCGGCACCGAGATCGGCAGGCCGGCGTGCAGCGCCGCCCACCGCCCGACGCACGGTGTCTCGGAGTTCGCGTAGGACTGCGCGAACACCACGTCCTCGATCCGCTCGGGGTCGACCCCGGTCCGCTCGATCACGGCGTTCACCACCGTGGCCGCGAGGTCCTCCACCGACACGCCCCGCAGCGCCCCGCCGAAGGCCCCCACCGGGGTGCGGACGGGGGACACGATCGCAGCACGTCGCATCCACGCATCATATATAATCTATGGGCGCGCGTCACGCACGCGGCAGCTCCTCGTACGTCTCCCCGTCGGCCGCCAGGCACCAGACCGTCACGTTCCGGCGCGGGGCCGGGACCCCGCCGCGGCGCAGCGACGCCACGTCGGGACGCGCCCACGTGGTGGTGGGGATGCGGACGGACTGGACGAACGCGGGCCGCTGCGCCCGGGGCAGGACGCGGACGGCGCGGGCGAGCGCGTCACCGGTGATCCGGGCGCCGGGTAGCGGGCGCACGGCGCCGACGAGGACCTCGTTCCCGTCGTTCCTGTCGTCCCCCACCCCGTAGGCCGTGGCCAGGGCGACCCCGGGGACGGCCTCCAGCGTGCCGCTGACCACCGACGGCAGCACGGGGCCGTCGGCGGTGGTGATCAGGCTGCGCACGTGGTCGACGAACCACAGGTCGCCGTCCTCGTCGCGGGTGAACAGGTCGCCGGTCGCCAGCCAGCTGTCCCCGGGCTCTACCAGGTTGCGCAGCGGGACCACGTCCTGGCGGGCAGACCCCCGACCGCGGACGACCAGCAGGCCCACCTCGCCGGGCGCGCTCGGCCGGGCGTAGCCGTCGGCGTCGGTCACGATTCCCCGGGAGACGGAGCCTGCGGAGCTCGACCCATGGGGTCCGGAGGCGAGCGCGTAGTCGACCACCCGCACCTCGGGGGTGCCTGGCAGCGGCCGCCCCACAGAGCCCACCTTCTCCCCGCTCGGGTTGGCGAGGATCGCCTCGCCCTCCGCCGAGGCGTACACCTCGACGACCCGCGCGGGCGCGAACCGCTCGGCCACGCGGCGCCACAGCCCGCGGGGCAGACCGGAGCCCATGAAGACCCGGATCGGGTGGTCGGGCTCGTTCGCGTGCGGCGGCCGGTCGGTGATCGCCCGCAACGACGTCCAGGTGTAGGAGACGTGGGTGGCGCCGTACCGGCGGACCTCGCTCCAGAAGGTGTCCGGGTCGGGATCGCTCGCGAGGGCCAGCCGGGCGCCGGAGGCGATCGCGCCGGCCATCGCATGCAGGATCGCCGACGAGTGGTGGAGCGGCGCGACCGAGTAGACGGTGTCGGTCGCGGTGAGGCCCGCGGCCTCGGCGGCGCCGCGGGCCGACAGCGCCCAGCGACGGTTCGTGATCAGCATCTCGCGGGTCCCCGCGCCGGAGCCGGTGAACAGCACGAACGCGAGGTCCTCGGCGTTCCGCGGGTTGGGGCGGTACCACGCCGGCACGCGCACCCGGTCCGGGTCGATCGCCTCCATGTCGATCACGTGTCCCGGAAGGTCGTCGCGGTTCGACCCCGCTCCGAGAACCGAGCACGGCAGGTCCGTGACCGCGGTCACGGGCACGTTCTCCGGATCGGTCACCAGGCGGGTGACCCGGCCGAGCGCGAGCTCCCGGGCCAGCTCGCCGTCGGGCCGCAGCAGCACGGCGGTCGCTCCGAGGCGGCTGATCGCGGCCAGCGCGCTGAGCAGCGACGGGCGCGACGCCATCCGCACGCCGATCCGCTCCCCCGGGCGCATCCCGAGCCCCAGCATCACGGCCACGATGCTGTCGACGCGGCGCTTGAAGTCGCCGTGGCGGATCACCCGGTCGCCGAAGGCGTAGACGATCGCGCCCGGATCCCGTCGCGCCGCTTCGTCGAGCAGGAGCCCCAGCGAGATCCGCGTCTCCGACCCGACGTCGCCCAGCTCGCCGAGCCGCGCGAGCTGGTCGACCCCCGCCCGGACGAGATCCTCCGCGCCGCGCACGGCCCCGACGGCTCCGGAGATCGCGCTGACCGCGGTGCCCACCGAGAGATCGGCGGCGGTCCCGAACCATCGCCGTATCCCGCTCAGGGCGTCGGCGTCCCACTCCTCCACGCGGTCCGCGGGCACCAGCGCGGCGGGGAGCTCGCCCTGCCCGTCCCGCCAGTGGATCCACCCGCCCACTGTCGGCCACGTGAGCTTGCGGGCCCGCGCGCCGCCGATGATGCCGAAGTGCCCGATCGGGACGTTGAGCTCGTAGACCTCGGCCCGAGGTGCCGCCCTCCGGATCGCGCGGACCGCCGGGGGCGTCGCGAGCAGGTCGGCGCTGCCGACCACGGTGAGGATCGGGACGTCGATGTCGGCCAGCGACACCAGCCGGTCGCGGAAGACGAAGCCGCCCTCGAGCATCCGGTTGTGGACCATGAACTGCTCGAGCAGCTCGGCGAAGGCCGGCCCGGCGTACGCGGTCCAGCCCTGCCCGTCGAGGTACATCCGCAGGCGCTCCCGGGGCAGCAGGCGCTCCCGGTCGTGCAGGTTCGCGTACCACTGCGCCTTGCCCTGGGCGACGCCGATCGGGGTGAGCATCTGGGTCGCGGCCCGC
Organism: Actinomycetospora aeridis; assembly: GCF_037400275.1. Classification (NCBI taxonomy): domain Bacteria; kingdom Bacillati; phylum Actinomycetota; class Actinomycetes; order Pseudonocardiales; family Pseudonocardiaceae; genus Actinomycetospora; species Actinomycetospora aeridis. The sequence continues at coordinate 31,870 of NZ_JBBEGL010000012.1, forward strand.
ATCGCCCAGCCCGGGATCGAGATTCGCCGGGCGAGACCCGAGGCGAGGTACGCCCTGGCGAGCACCGCCGCGTTCTCGGGCGACATCGGGACGCCCATCGGCGCGCGGGTGTCGACCGGCGACCCGAAGGTGATCAGGGAGTCGATGTTCGCGCCGCGCCGGTAGGCGGCGACCTGGTAGCAGAACATGCCGCCCTGGGACTGCCCGCCCAGCACGACGTCGCGCCCGGTGGCGGCGCTGACCTCGTCGACGGCGTCGCTCAGGGCGAGGGCGTGGTCGGTGAGGGTGCGCTCCAACCCGCCGGGTTCGCGCTCGGGCCACCCGAAATCGATGGTCCAGACGTCGATGCCCATCCCGTGCAGGGCCGCGACGGCGCTCGTGTCCGGCGAGATGTCCCAGACGTCGCCGGAGATCATCAAGGCGTGCACCAGCAGCATCACCGGCGCATCCGGGGGCACGTCGTCGGGGAAGTAGCGGCGCAGCTTGTGGACCCGGTGGGTGCTCACCACCTCGTAGGGCGAGTACTGCTCGTCGGTGACGAAGCCACCGTGCGCGAGAACGTCCGTGGCGTTGACGGCGGTGGCCCCGACCCGACGTAGCAGCCCCAGGACGGACGAGGCTCCGGGCAGGTCGTCGAGCGAGGGCAGCGAGGGCACGAGTCGGCCTTTCGTGATGGTCGGGTCAGCCGGAGCGGGCCGCGCCGCTCTCGATCAGCTCGGCGGCCGGGAGCCCGGCCTCCGCCAGCACGGCGACGGTGTGCTCGCCGGGTCGCGGCGAGGGTCCGGGCGGGGTCGGCGGGGACGCGCCGAACCGCGGCGCGGTGCCGGGCTGGATGCGCCGGCCGTCGGTCAGGACGCTGCGGCGCGCCGCCAGGTGCGGGTGTCGCGCGGCCTCGCGCAGGCCGAGCACCGGCGTCACGCACGCGTCGGAGGACGCGAAGTGCGCGGCCCACTCGTCGCGCGTGCTGGTGCCGAACGCCGCGGTCAGCAGCGCACGCAGGTGCGGCCACCGGGCGCGGTCGTGCTGGTCGGCGGGGTCGAACCCGTCGATCCCCAGCTCCCGCAACAGGGTCGCGAAGAACGTGTTCTCCAGGGCCCCGACCGACACCCACCCGCCGTCGGCGGTCTCGTAGACGGCGTAGAAGGGAGCGGCGCCGTCGAGGTCGTTGGTGCCCCGGGCCTCGTTCCAGGCCCCGGCGCCCAGCATCGACCAGGTCGCCGCCAGCAGGTGGGTCGTGCCGTCGACCATGGCTGCGTCGACCACCTGCCCCTGCCCCGTGCGCGACACCGCGAACAGCGCGCCGAGCACGCCGATCACCAGGTAGGCGCCGCCCGCGCCGTAGTCCCGATCAGCGGCAGCGGGACCTGGGGCGGCCCGCCCGCGGTCCCGAGGGACCCGAGCACGCCGGCCACCGCCAGGTAGTTGACCTCGTGGCCGGCGGTGTCGGCCAGGGGTCCGTTCTGGCCCCACCCGGTCATCCGTCCGACGACCAGGCCGGGACGGCGCGCGAGCAGCACCTCCGGCCCGAGGCCGAGGCGCTCCATGACGCCGGGGCGGAAGCCCTCGATCAGGACGTCGGCGTCCTCGATCAGGGTCAGCAGCGCCGCGTGGCCCGCCGGGTGCTTGAGGTCGAGCACGATCGAGCGCTTGCCGCGGTTGAGCACGTCCTGCTCGGGCGGCGCGGTGCGCATCTCGGCGGCGACGGGACGGTCGACACGGACCACGTCGGCGCCCATGTCGGCGAGCGACATGGCGGCGAACGGGGCCGGGCCGATGCCGGCCATCTCCACCACCCGCACGCCGGTCAGGGGGCCCGCGGTCACACCCGACGCTCCTGCCCGGCCCAGAGCCGCTCGCGCAGCGACACCTTGTCGACCTTCCCGGTACCGCCCTTCGGGAGCTCGTCCACGGAGATCACCTGCTTGGGGACCTTGTAGCCGCCCAGGTGCTCCCGGCAGTGGTCGATCACCGCGTCCGCAGTCGGGCCGCGGTCGGGGTCGAGCGCGACGAACGCGGTCACGGCCTCTCCCCACCGCTCGTCCGGAGCGCCGAGCACCGCGACCTCGCGGACCCCCGGGATGGCCGACACCACGTTCTCGATCTCGCGGGGGTACACGTTGAACCCGCCGGTGATGATCATGTCCTTGCGGCGGTCGAGGAGGAACAGGAAGCCGTGCTCGTCGACGTACCCGACGTCGCCGGTGTAGCACCACCCGTCGCGGAACGTCTCGGCCGTGGCGGCGTCGTTGCGCCAGTAGCCCGGCCCGACGTGCGCGCCACGGGTGGCGATCTCGCCGGTCTCCCCCGCCGGCAGCGGCCGGTGGTCGGCGTCCACGATCGCGACCTCGGCGTGGGCGCCCGGGCGGCCCGCCGACGCCAGCCGGGGCAGCCCGCGGTCGTTGGTGTCGGTGACGTGGTCCTGCGGCGCCAGAGCCGAGATCGGCATCTGGGCCTCGCTCGCCCCGTAGAGCTGGTGCATGGTGTCGCCGAACCAGCGGTGGGCCTTCTCGGCTCGGTCGGGCTGGATGGCCGAGCCGGCGTACGGGACGACGGTCACCGCCCCCACCCGCCCGGTGGGCGCCGACCGCCGCTCGAGCTCCTCGATGACCATCGAGATCATCGTCGGTACCAGGGGCAGCACGGTGATCTCCCCCGACGAGGCCCGGTCGACGACGCGGGCCGCGTCGAACGCAGGCTCGAAGACGTTGAGCCCGCCCGCGGCGGTGACGGCCTCGTTGATGCCGCCGCTGAAGTGGCTGATCGGCGCGGTGTGCAGCGCGACGGCCCGCTCGCCCAGGACGCGGAGGGCCGGGAGCTCGTGCGCGATGCCGCGCATGCGGGCCCCGGCGTTGTCGTGGGTGACCTCGACGCCCTTGGGCCGACCCGTCGATCCCGAGGTGTAGAGGATCGCGGCGAGATCGGTGCCGTCGGGCAGCGGCGCCTCCTCGTCGCGGCCCGCCGCCACCAGCTCAGCGAACCCGACGGCGCCCTCGGGCGCCGCCCCCGGTCCGATCGCGACGACCGTCCCGACCTCCGCCGGCAGCCAGGCCCGCCCGTGGGCGCCGAGCCAGCGAGCGTCGGCGAACAGCACGGACGGTTCCGCGTCCGCCGCGATCTGGGTCAGCTCGGCGGTGTGCAGGCGCGGGAGCAGCGCGACCCGCGCGAAGCCCCCGATCGCGACGGCCCGGTCGACCACGGCCCACTCGGTGCTGTTCGGCGCGACGATCACGACGCGGTCACCACGGGCCAGGCCGAGCCCGCGCAGCGCGGAGGCGAGGCGCCGCGCCTGCACGCCCACTTCGGCGTAGGTGAGCTCGCCGCGGTCGTCGCGCACGGCGGGTCGGTCGGCGAACTCGGCGAAGGTGCTCGCGTACATCCGCCCCAGCGGCACGAGGTCGGACATGGTCGTCACGACGGATCAGCCGACCCGGGACGCGGGCCAGTCGCGCGTCGGCGAGCGCCAGGCCGGCCACATGTCCTCGGGCTCGCCGCGGGTCACCGACAGGCGGGTGAAGCAGGCCTGGCACTTGACGACCATGCGGGGGCCGAGGTGGTTCGACACGGGATAGCGCGCGACGTCGCGGCTGCCGCACGACGGGCACTCGGCCTCGACGGGGGTGCGCTCGACCGAGACGCGCGCGGTCTGGGGACGGGGGAACATGAGGCGGTCGGTGGCCATGGTGTGCTCCTGCTCGGGTCGGCCGGGTGTCAGACGGTCCATTCCAGGGGTGCCGCGATCGGGACCTCCCAGGTCCCGGCGTCGCGAGCGGCGGCCAGCTCGGCGCGGCGGGCCTCGGTGGCAGCCGCGTCGACCACCCCGTCGGTCCCGCCGTCGGCCAGCACCACGCCGTAGGTCAGCCGGGCGCCCTCGACGCTGACCAGCCGGTTGCGGATGTCCTGGCGCACCCGCTCGGGGTCGCGGGTCAGCGGGTCGCCCCACCCTCCGCCCCCGCCGATGATCAGGCGGATGGCGTCGCCTGCCTTGATGACGAGGTTGGAGAACTTGCCCGTCGTGTAGCGAGCGCCGCGGCCGAACTCGCCGTGCACCGGGTCGGGGCGGCCCTGCTCGTCGAACACGCCGAACAGCGGCTCGGCGCCGCGCAGGTTCATCGGGTCGCCGTGCGCGGCGAGGTCGAACCCCGCGATGTACCAGCCGACGGCGGGGGCGCCGGGTCCGCCGCCGTTCGCCCCGGCCGCCCCGCGGCGCAGCCGGTCCGCGACGACTGTGACCAGCGTGTCGGACTCGGCGACGATCGTGTAGACGGAGCCGAGCCCGCCCCGGAAGCGTCCGGCCCCGGCGGTGTCGATCAGCATCTCGTGCTGCGCCACGACCAGCGGGCTCTCGATCTCGACGTGCTCCTGCACCGAGGTCCGGCAGTTGCCGATCGGGGTGACGCAGAAGGAGACGCCGTCCTCCTTCCAGGTGCCGCCCCAACCGCCGCCGGCGAGCCCGTAGGCACCCCAGGGTGTGCCCTCGTGCCCGGGACGGGTGTCGATGCCGCTGAAGCCGATGTAGACCGCCGTGCCGGTGTCGCAGGCGAAGGACTCCTCGGTGGCCTGGCCGAGCGCCTGGGTCACCACGTTGATCACGCGCGGGCCGATGTCGGCGTGGCTCGAGCAGCTCGAGGGTGGCAGCGTCTGCACCACGCTGCCCGCGGGCAGCAGCACGTCGATCGGCTTCAGGGTGCCGCTGTTGACCGGCGTCGAGGGGTCGACCATCAGCTTGACCGCCTCGATGCAGCGTCCCGCCTCGCACCAGGCGGTGCTGCTGTTGCCCAGGGGCTGGCGGGCCGAACCCGAGAAGTCGATCTCCATCGAGTCGCCGCGGACCTTCACCATGGCGCGGACCGGGATGAGCTCGTCGGTGACGCCGTCCTCGTCGAGGAGATCCTCCGCGGTGTAGTCCCCGTCGGGGATGGCGGCGATCCCGCGGCGCATGCTCGCCTCGGTGGCGTCGATGGCGTACCGGCCGGCGGCCCGGACCTGCTCGAGACCGCCGCGCGCGACGAGGTCCTGGAGCTGGCGCTCGCCGACGACCAGACAGCCGTGCAGCGCGCGCAGGTCGCCGAGCACCAGGTGCGGGACGCGGTTGTTCTCCAGCAGGAAGTTGAACGTCGGGCGGACCGCCACGTCGTTCGCGTAGAGCAGCGTCGGGGGGAGCTTGAGCTGCTCCTCGAAGTGGGATGTCGCGCCGTTGGAGAAGCCCCCGGGGATCGGGCCGCCGAGGTCGACCAGGTGCGAGGTGGACTGCAGCAGGAACTCGACGCGGCCGTTCACGAACACCGGCCGGAACAGGTTGACGTCGGCCTGGTGCAGCGAGCCGCGCCAGGGGTCGTTGGTGAAGACGACGTCGCCGGGCTGCATCGTGTCGATGTCCCAGTCGTCCATGAGGAAGTTCGCGATGTGCGGCGCGACGAAGGCGTGCTGCATGCAGCCCTCCCAGAGGGCGGCCACCTCCCAGCCCTCGTCGGTGCGCATGTGGATGACGACGGTGCAGTCGAGGATGTCGCGGCAGATCGGGGAGAACGCGCTGCGCATCAGCGAGTCGAGCATCTCGCGGGCGACCTCGATGAGGCCGTAGCGCAGGATGTCGAGCTCGACGTCCGAGCCGGCGGGCGCCGGAGTCGCGGGGGTCGCGGTGGTCATGGGCTCCTCAGCTCTCCGGCTCGATGATCAGGTTCAGGTCGTCGTCGACGCGGGCGGTCCGCCCGGGCAGGACGACCGTCGTCGCGAACTTCTCGGTGACCAGGGCCGGGCCGGACACCTGCTCGCCGGGCGCGAGGCGTTCCCGCACGTAGACGGACACATCGGTGACACCGGAGGCCCCGGGCAGGACGAGCGCCGCCGTGCGCAGGAACGCGTCGCCCTCGTCGGGGGCGAGCTCGAAGCGGCCCTGTTCACGGGGGATCACCGCCGTCACCTCGACGGTCGACACCACGACGGGGATCTCCCGTGCGGCGAAGCCGTAGTGCTCGTCGTAGAAGGCGTGGAACGCCGGCACCAGCTCCTGCACGCGCTCGGCCGTGAGGCTCTCGGGCGGGATGGGCATCCGGTTGTCCCAGGTCTGGCCGCGGTACATCGCGAAGACCGCCCGTTCGAAGCGAAGCCGCTCGACGTCGGCGCCCTGGCTCTTGAGCTCGTCGTGGACCCGGGCCTCCAGGGTGGCGAAGGCGGCCTCGATCGCCTCGGTACCGCCCGGGTCGAGCGGTGCCATGATCGACTGTGCGCGGGTGACCCGGAGGTCGGTGCGCAGCAGGCCCAGCGCCGAGAACTGCCCCGGGCTGCGCGGCACGATCACCTCCTGCGCGCCGAGGATCTGCGCCACGCGGTCGGCGAGCATGGGGCCGGCCGAACCCGACGGCTGCAGCGCGAACTCACGCACGTCGAGGCCTCGGTAGACCGAGATCGTGCGGACCTTCGCCGCGATGTCCTGGCAGGCCACCTCGTAGGCCGCGGCCGCCAGCTCGGTCGCCGACATCCCCCACCGGTCGCCGGCCTTCTCCAGCGCGGCCCGCGACGCCTCGACGTCGAGCTCGATGGCCCCGTTCGCGAACAGATCCGGCTGCAGGACCCCGAGGACGGCACACGCGTCGGTCAGGGTGGGCTCGGTCCCGCCGCGGCCGTAGCAGACCGGCCCGGGGTCCGACCCGGCCGAGGCCGGCCCGACGGCGACGTTGCCCAGGGAGTTCGGGCGGATCAGGCTCCCGGCACCGGAGCCGATGCTCTCCACGTCGACCAGGGGCATGGTCAGCGTCAGGCCGGTCTCGAGGGTCCACAGGTCGGTCAGCGGCGTCTGGCCACCGCGGATCGCGGCGACGTCGGTGCTGGTCCCGCCGACGTCGATCGTCAGCAGGTTGGGGGTCGCGCCCTCGTTCGCCAGGCGGATGCTGCCGCTCACCCCGCCGACCGGGCCGGAGACGAGCTGGAACACCGGTGCGCGGCCGGCGTCGGCGACGGTCGCCACGCCGCCGTTCATCATCATGATCCACAGCGTGCCGACGAAGCCCTGCTCGGCCAGACCGGTCTCGAGGCGGTCGAGGTAGCCGACGACCCGGGGGCCGACGTAGGCGTCGAGCGCCACCGTGGTGGTCCGCTCGTGCTCCTTGGTGACCGGGTAGAGCGCGGAGGTCTGGACGTAGGCGCCGGGGATCTCCTCGGCGACGATCTCGGCGGCGCGCCGCTCGTGCTCGTCGTTGGTGTAGGAGTTCACCAGGCACACCGCGACCGACTTCGCGCCCTGCCGGGCCAGCTCGCGGGCGGCCTCGCGCACCGAGTCCTCGTCCAGCGAGGCGAGGACGGACCCGTCGTAGCGCATCCGCTCGAGGACGCCGAAGCGCCGCTCCCGGGGCACGATCGGGCGTTCCTGGTGGGGGCGCAGCCAGGTCGGGTCGTAGAACCGTTCACCGAACTCGCGGTGCATGCGCCCGATGTCGAGCAGGTCCTGGTGCCCGCGCGTGGCGATCAGCCCGGTCCGCTCGCCGGCCCGGCTGAGCAGGGCGTTGATGCCCACCGTGTGTCCGTGGACGATCTCGGCGACCTCGCGCGCCCCGAGCCCGATCGCCGCGATGCTCGCCAACACGCCCTCCTCCTGGCGAGGGGTCGAGAGCACCTTGCCGTCGCGGACCTCCCCGGTCCCGCGGTGCAGCCCGATGATGTCGGTGAACGTGCCCCCCACGTCGATGCCGACCACCCAGGCGGGGTCGGCCAGGTCCGGGTGGGTCGTCATGAGCGCCTCCAGCGTGAACGCGTCGTCGTTTGACATATCATGTTTTTGATGTGATCGAGAACCGCCGCAGCCGGCGACGGCACCGGTCAGTGGGCGGGCTGCTGGTCGCCGACGGCGACGTACTGCTCGCGCAGGACGTACTTCAGGACCTTCCCCGAGGCGTTGCGCGGCAGCTCGTCCCGGCGGGCGAAGTACTTCGGCACCTTGTAGCCCGCCATCCGCTCGCGGCAGTAGGACCGCAGCGCTGCCTCGTCCAGGTCGACGTCCGGTTCCAGCACCAGGACCGCACAGCCGACCTCGAGGTACTTCGGGTCGGGCACGCCCACGACGGCGGCGTCGCTGATGCCGGGGTGCTCGGTCAGCACCTTCTCGATCTCGGCCGGGTACACGTTCTCGCCGCCGCTGCGGATCATGTCCTTCGCCCGGCCCGCCAGCGACAGGAAGCCGTCGGCGTTGACCAGGCCGAGGTCACCGGTGTGGCACCAGCCGTCGGTGAAGGTGTCCCGGTTCGCGTCCGGCCGCTGCCAGTAGCCCCCGCACGTCCCCGGGTTGCGGACGAGGATCTCGCCGACCTCGTCGATCCCGGCCGGTCGGCCCGCGTCGTCGACGACCCTGGCCTCGGCGAGCGGGAGCGGGCGTCCGATGCTGCCCAGCTGGGCGTCGAAGTCGCCGTCGTCGAGCGTCGTGCAGATCGCGCCGCCCTCGGTCAGCCCGAAGACCTGGCTCAGCCGCACGTGCGGCATGCGGCGCCGCACCTCGCCGACCGTCCAGGGCATCATCGTGTCGCCGCCGATGATCAGGTGGTCCAGCGAGTCTGGCAGCCGCGCCTCGAGGTCGTCGAAGCGCAGCATCTCGCCCAGCATGAACGAGAAGAGCAGGCAGTCCGTGACCCGCTCGGCGGCAATCACGTCGAGCAGGTGGGAGATGCTGAAGCTCCCCGAGCGCAGGCAGACCGCGGTGCCGTGGGCGAGCAGGACCGGCGCGGTCACGGCCTCGAAGCCACCCGCGTGGTAGAGCGGCCCGGGGACCAGGGCGACCGTGCGCTCCGAGAACCGCCACTTCAGTGCCTGCATCGTCGCGGTGCCGACGGTGTTGGCGTGGCTCAGGAGCGCACCCTTCGGCAGGCCGGTCGTGCCCGACGTGTAGAGCAGGGCGATCGGATCGTCCGGCGCGATCGCCGGGACCTCCACGAGCGGGGATCGCCCCTGCAGCGCCTCGACGGGGAGCGCCCACTCCGGCAGGTCGCGGTCCGACGGGTCGCCGTCGGGCAGCACGACGACGGTCTGCGCGCCGCTCTCCTCCCGGACGGGCTCGAGCCGGCCGAGCAGGCTGGCGTGGATGAGCACCGTGCGGCATCCGGAGTCGGAGAGGATGAAGCGCAGCTCCGGCGCGGCCAGCCGGAAGTTCAGTCGCACGGCGATCACGCCGAGACGCATCGCCGCGAAGTAGAGCGGCAGGTACTCCGCATCGTTGTAGAGCATCAGCCCGAGGCGGTCGCCCTTCGTCAGCCCCAGCTCGCTCAGGGCCCGTGCGTAGGACAGGGACCGGTCCCTCAGCTCCCGGTAGGTGAGCCGGTGGTGTCCGTCGAAGCTGACCGCGACGTTGTCCCACCCGGCGGGCGGGATCGGCTCCACCGCGCTGTCCAGGACCCAGTTGAAGCTCACGACGTCTCCTCTTGCGGTGATCCACCTCACCGTTAATCGTATATAATGTGAAGTACGCAGCCGCTCAGGTCAAGGGCCGCGGATCGAGGAGGAGCAGCGTGCGCCGAACCGTCGCGTCCGTCACGGCCGCCGCCGCCGGATGGGGCATCCGGACCGAGCAGATCGCGCGGAGAGCGATCGGGTCCGGGTCGGGGCGACACGGGGTGCACGCCCACGTCGGGGGCGACGGGCCACCCCTGGTCCTGCTCAACGGCATCGGTGCGAGCGGGCTGGTGTGGCCCCGCGCGTGGGTGGACGCACTGGAGCGGACCCACCGCGTGATCCGCCTCGACGCCCGCGGCACGGGGTGGTCGAGGGCGGCCGCCGTGCCGTTCACGATCGCCGACCTCGCCGACGACGTGGCCGCCGGGCTCGACCGGATGGACCTGGAGACCGCGACGGTGCTCGGCCTCTCGATGGGCGGGATCGTCGCCCAGGAACTGGCGTTGCGACACCCCGGGCGCATCGATCGCCTCGTGCTGGTCTCGACCATCCCGCCGGCGCCCGCGCACGTCCCGACCGTGCTGTATCCGGGGCTCTACGGACCGATGATGCGGGTCGCCGGGAGCCGGCTCGGGGTCGATTGCCGCACCCGGGCCGAGATGCTGGCGCGGTTCTACCTCCGCACGTCCTCGCGCTCCTTCGCCCCGGACGCGGCGCTGGTCGACGAACTCACCGAGCAGCTGCTGCGCCGCGGGACGCCCGCGGCGAGCGTGGTCGCGCAGGCACGCGCGATCGTCGCCTGGCGCGATCCGGCACGACTGCGCGGCATCGACCGGCCGACGACGGTGGTCGCCGGCCGCGACGACCCGGTGGTCACGCCGCGCAACAGCGCACTGCTCGCCGCGCTCATCCCCCACGCTCGGCACGTCGAACTCGCCGGGGTCGGCCACCTCGTCCCGTGGGAGGCGCCGACCGAGCTTCGACGTCTGCTTTCTCAGTAAAATATATGATGCTAGATTGAATCGAGCATCTGCCGAGTCCGAGGAGCGCACATGGACCTCGCACAGGACGTCGTGAGCGGCGGGCTGCGCCTGCACACCCGGCGCCGACCGGGACCGGTCGGTCCGCCGCTGGTCCTCATTCACGGGATCGGCGGCTCGATGGAGTCGTGGACGCCGCTGCTCGAGCACCTGCCCGACCGGGACGTCGTCATGGTCGACTGCCCGGGCGTCGGACGTTCGGAACGGTCGACGCTGCCGATCCGGGTTCCCGCGATCGCCGACCACGTCGTGGGCGCGCTGCGCGAGCTCGGCGTCGAGCGGGCGGACGTGCTCGGGTTCTCGCTCGGCGGCGTGGTGGCACAGGAGATCGCGCACCGCCATCCGGCGCTCGTCCGCAGGCTGGTCCTCGTCGCGACGATCTGCGGTGTCTGGGCCCGTCCGCCCGGCCTCGCGGTCCAGCGCGCGCTGATGTCCACCCGTCGCTACCGGAGCCGGGAGGCCGCCGCCCGCGAGATCCCCATCCTCGCCGGCGGCCGGACGGCCCGCGACCCTGACGTCCTCGCAGCGATCCTGGCCGATCGCGAGGGCCACCCCCCGAGCCGTCTGGGCTACCACTTCCAGCAGCTCGCCGTGCTGGGATGGACCAGCTTCTGCTGGCTCCCGACGCTGCCTCATCGGACGCTGGTCCTCCACGGTCAGGACGATCCGGTCGTGCGCGTGGCCAACGCGCGGCTCATGGCGTGGCGCCTGCGCCACGCGACGACGGAGGTCGTTCCCGGTGCGGGCCACATGGTGCTGTTCGACGAGCCGGAGAAGGCCGCGCCCATCCTCGAGGCGTTCCTGGCGGGCACGCCCTAGTCCCGGTCCGGGCGCGCGAACCCGGTGACGCCGCGGTCCAGCGCCCCGGAGACGTCGCGGTAGCGCCGCAGCTCGTGGAGCTCGAGCAGCAGGGCCTCGGAGAGCGGAAGCTCCGTGCCCCGCCGCACCAGCGCCTTGGTGGCGCGCAGCGCGTGCCCGTCGCGCCCGGCGATCTCCGCCGCCCGGGCCAGCGCGGTGTCCAGGAGCTCGCGATCGGCGACGAGCTCGTGCGCGATCCCCCAGTCGACCGCCTCGGCACCGGTCAGCCGACGCCCGGTGAGCAGGGCGTAGAGCCCTCGGGACCGGCCGACCTTGCGGGGAAGGCGCTGGGTGCCTCCGGCCCCCGGGACCAGGTTGCGCCGGATGTGCTCGTCGCCCACGCGGGCGCCCTCGGCGACGAGCACGACGTCGCACGCCAACAGCATCTCCAAGCCCCCGGCCACGGCGTGACCGTGCACCGCGGCCACGACGACGAGCGGAGAAGCCTCCAGGCGGCGGAGCAGTCCTCCGAGGTCGTCGAGGAACGCCGCCATCGCCGCGTCGTCCCCCAGGACCTCGGACTCGACCCACCGCAGGTCGGCGCCGGCACAGAACGACGACCCCGCACCGGACAGCACGACGACCCGGGTCGCCGGCCACTCCGACTCCAGCCCGTCGATCGCAGCGCGCAGGCGCGCCACCGTCGGGCCGTCCAGCGCGTTGAGGCGCTCGGGCCGCGAGAGCGTGAGGGTGGCGACACCCTCAGCCGCCCGGCCCAGGAGGATCTCCTCGCTCATCCGCGCGGCCCCGTCAGTCGAGAGCGATGGTCGAGGCGTCGACGACGGCACCGCCCCCGTCCGCGACGAGCACGTGACCGGTGACCATGGAGGCGTCGCCCGAGGCCAGGAAGGCGCAGCAGGAGGCGATCTCCTCCGGCTCGGCGACCCGGCGCAGCGGCACGTGCGCCGCCATGAGCGCGTAGGCCTCCTCCAAGCCGATCCCCTCGCGCTGCGACAGGTAGCTCATGGCCCCCTCCCCCAGCGGCGTGCGGATCCATCCCGGGCACACCGCGTTGACCCGAACGCCCTTCGGCCCGTAGTCGCGGGCGAGCCACCGCGTGACGCCGATGATCGCCGCCTTCGCGGCGGTGTAGCCCACGGTCCCGGGCGGGCCCGCGATCAGGCCGGCGGTCGACGCGACCAGCACCAATGAGCCCTGCGCGTCGACGAGGTGCGGGAGCACCTCACCGGCCAGGTGGTAGGTGCCGTGCAGGTTCACGTCCAAGGCGCGCTCGTAGGCGTCGGCGTGCTTCGGGGCGGCCGTCCCGGCGATCGCGGCGCCCTGGGCGGCCACCACCGTGTCCAGCCCGCCGAGCCGAGCGACGGCGTCCGCCACCACCGCGCGCACCGCCTCGCGGTCGGTCCCGTCGGCCGGCAGCGCGAGCGCCCCGGTCTCGTCGGCCAGCGCGGCGAGCCCGTCGGCGTCGATGTCGGTGACGACGACCTTCGCGCCGTCCTCGACCAGCCGCCGGGTCGTCGCCGAGCCGAGTCCTCCAGCCGCGCCCGTCACGAGGGCGAGCTCGGGTTTCCTGCGTCGCTGCGTCACCACGTCACACTCCTGGTCCGAGGACGATCTGCTTGAGCTCGGTGAACTCCTGGACGCCTTCAGGTCCGCACTCGCGTCCCCAGCCGGAGCCCTTCCGGCCCCCGAACGGGGCCGTGACGGTCGGCCCGAAGGTGTTGATCGCGACCGACCCGGCCTCGATGCGGGACGCGACGTCGAGCGCGACGTCGCGGTCGGTCGTGTAGACGGTCGCGGCCAGCCCGTAGCTCGTGTCGCCGGCCAGCCGGACCCCGTCGTCGAGGTCGGTGAAGGTCTGGACGACTGTGACCGGCCCGAACACCTCGTGCTGCGCGAGGTCGGCGTCGCGGTCGAGGCCCGTGACGAGGGTCGGCTCGTAGAAGAAGCCCGCCCTGTCGGGCTCCCGGCCGCCCACCTCGATCCAGCCTCCCGCGACCCGGGCCCGGCCGACGAAACCGGCGGCGCGTGCGACGCCCGCGGCGTTCAGCATCGGCCCGATGCGCGTGCCAGGGTCGAGGGGGTCGCCGACGCGCAGCGCCTGCCACGCCTCGCGCAGACGCCCGACGAGCTCGTCGGCTCGCCGCTCGGAGACGAGGACGCGGGAGAGCAGCGCGCACACCTGGCCGGCGCCCCCGGTGGCGCCGGGAACCAAGGACTTGAGCACCGCGTCCAGCGGTGCGTCGTCGAGGACCAGCGCCGGCGACTTGCCGCCCAGCTCGAGGTGGGTGCGGGCGAAGCGGGCCTTCGTGGCGTCGACGATCTCCAGGGCTGCGGTGCGCCCGCCGGTGAGGCTGACCATGTCCACGCGGGGGTCGGCGGTGATCGCCCGCCCCAGGTCGGCGCCGCCGCAGAGGATCGACAGCGCGCCCTCGGGCAGGGTCTCCGCGCACGCGGCGACCACGCGCAGGACCAGCTGCGACTCCGGCGCCGCCTTGACGACCACCGGGCACCCGGCGAGCAGTGCCGGCACGACCTTCGTCGCGACGGTGACCAGTGGGCCGTTGAACGCCATCACCGCCCCGACGACCCCGGCCGGCTCGCGGCGGACGATGGTCTCGCCCAGCGGCGATGGGCGGACGTCGTCGCGCAGCGCGTCGGCCGCGCACTCCAGCGTGGCGGTCCACGATCCGACGGCGCCGAACCGGTGCAGCGTGCGGCTGTACCGCACGGGCATGCCCGCCTCGGACGCCCAGAGCTCGCCGATCTCGTCGAGCCGGCCCTCCATCGCCGCACAGAACCGCCCGACCGCCGCGACGCGCTCGGCGACCGGCAGCCGGCTCCACGACGCGCGACCGACGGTGTCCGCCGCTGCAAGGGCGGCCTCGGCGTCCTTCTCCGAGGGCAGTGTCACCTCGGCGACCGGCTGCTCGGTGGCGGGCGAGATCACCGCGTAGGGCTCGCCGGTGGCCGGTTGCCACCGGCTCCCGACGAGGATGTCGTCCGCGTGCGGCACGTCGATCATTCAGGTGGCCGCGTGGAACGGGCTCGCCGGCCTCATGAACATCGAGCTGAACGGCGGGTTCATGAAGTCCGGGATCGACATCTCGCCGGAGATCAGCATCTGCTTGATCTCCTCGCGGAACGCCGACGGGTCGCCGGCGATCTCGTAGAGGGCGAGGTGCCCGAGGTCGGGGACGCGGACACCGGGCAGCGGCTTGACCGGCGAGGACTCGAACCTCTGGGCGCGCAGCATCCCGGTCGCGCCGAGGATCTGCGGGATGTGCTCGCCGTCGTACCAGCGGGCGAACGTCCCGTCGGCCACGGCGTCGGCGGCAGGTTTGCACCACGCGAAGAACAGGTGCCGGTCGTCGAGGGCAGTGGAGTCGTCCGCCTTGTCCCAGCTCGCCCCGTACTGCGGCTCGCTCACGGGCGCCAGGAACAGGGCGTCGAAGGGCTGGTTCATGAAGTCCGGCAGCACCATCGCGCCGGACATCAGCATCTGCTTGACCTCCTCGCGGAAACCCGCGGAGCTGCCCTCGATCTCGTAGAGGGCGAGGTGGCCGAGGTCGACGGGGACGACGCCGGGCAGGTTCTTCGTGTCCCCGAGCAGGAACCGTTGGGCGCCGACCATCCCGGTGGTGTCCATGACCTGCGGGATGTGCTCGACGTCGTACCAGTGCGCGTAGGTCTCGTAGTCGCCGGTGTAGGTGCTCCACGCGAAGAAGAGGTTGCGCTCGGTGAACGTGGGGGGCATGGGTTCCTCTCAGGCGCTGCGCAGCGCGGCCGTCGCGGCCTCGTCGATGCGCAGGTTCTCGGGGTCGAAGTGCGGGTCGCCGACGACGACCACGCCGTAGTCGCGCGCGGCCCCCTCGACGCTGACGTACTCGTCGCGGACGTCGGCGAGCACCTTCTGCGGGTCGCGGGTGAAGGGGGTGCCCCAGCCACCGCCGCCGTTGGTCAGACAGCGCAGCACCGAGCCGGCCGTGGTCCGCCAGGCCTTCTCGCCGCCGAAGTGGTGGTAGGTCCCGTGCTCGGGGTCGAGCGCCTTGGTCGCCGGGTCCAGCACGCCGGCCACCGGGGTGCTGCCGGCGTAGACGTCGTCGCCGGTCCCGACCAGGCCGGTGCGCTCCCCGTGCGGCGGGAAGATCCACATGGCCCCGTTGGGGCCGGGCCGGCCGTCGTTCGCGCCGACGCCGCTGGGCTCCTTGGTGCGGAACGGCGAGAGGTACTGCTCGGCGTCGGTCAGCCAGAGGCTGTCCTTGAGGTTGGCCGCGCCGCCGCGGTGGCGGCCCGGGCCTCCCGTGTCGATCGCGTGCTCCTTGCGCAGCACGACCACCGGCGAGTCGTGCTCGATGGTCTCGGTCGCCGGGTCGAGGTTGTTGAGGTTGAACAGCACGGTGTAGCTGTCGCCGTCGCCGTCGCGGGTCGCGCCCCAGGGCCCGTGCTCGCCGCCGCACTGCGTGGCGCTGGTCCAGAACGACCCGTCGGCGCGCAGCCCGCTGGCGTTGTGGGTGTTGGTCGAGCCGTAGTCCCCGCCCACGGCGTTCTCCCCGAGCACGGGGTTCAGCGCCCGGAAGACGGCGGCGATGAGCGTCCCCGACGCCTCCCAGAACATCATCGGCGCGCCCTCGGGCGGCAGGGCGGTCACCAGCGTGCCCGGCGGGGCCACGAGGTCGACGTGGCGCCAGGTTCCGGAGGTGAACGGGATCTCGGGATCGAGCAGCATCGTCAGGGCCACGCCGAGCGCGGTCTTCGCGTCGGTGATCCCGCAGTTGATGCAGGTGCGGGCCTGCCCGGAGGTGCCGGAGAGGTCGGCCTCGATGTCCTCGCCGCGCTTCCGGAGGGTGACCTCGACGGTGTAGGAGCGCGAGGCGTCGAGGCCGTCGGCGTCCAGCGTCGCGCTGCCGTGGTAGTCGCCGTCGGGGACGGCGGCGAGCGCGTCGCGCATCCGGTCCGCCGAGGTGTCGCAGGCGTAGACGAGCGTGCCCAGTACCGCGTCGCGGCCGTAGCGTTCGATGTTCTCCCGGACGAGCCGCTCCCCGAGCTGCAGCTGCTGGTGCATGCTCTTGAAGTCCGGCAGCAGCATCGCCCCGAAGCGCGAGTTGTCGAAGATCAGGCTGAACGTCGACCGCACCGGCTCGTCGCCGCGCCACATCAGGATCGGCGGGATCACCAGACCGTTCTCGTAGACGTTGGCCTTGGTCGCCGAGAAGCCGCCGGGCACGGTGCCGCCCATGTCGAGCTGGTGGGCGCAGATGTTGACGAACGCGACGATCTCGCCGTCGACGAACACGGGGCGCGTGAACAGCACGTCGTTGACGTGCCGGCCGCCGCGGTTCGGGTCGTTGCAGATCAGGACGTCGCCGGGCCCGAGGTTGTCCGCCCCGTACTCCTCGACGGCGTTGCGCACCGCGTCGGGCATCGAGCCGAGGAAGACCGTCAGGCTGTTGCTGACCACGGCCATCCGGTAGTCCTGCTCGGGCGGGCCGCTGATGGTGCACGCGAAGTCGTACCAGTCCCGGATGATCGGCGAGAACGCTTCGCGCAGGAACGCCGTCGACATGTGCTCCACGGCGTACTTGAGCCGGTTGCGGATCACCGAGGCCGTGAAGCGGTCAGCGTGGTAGGTCGCCTCGAAGTCCTCGTCGGACATCTCGCGGATGCGGGTCATCGTGCGCTCCTGGTGATCACGAGCTCGCCGTGGCGGCCGACGGTCAGGTGCTGGTCCGCACCCACGTGGGTCGTGGAGAGCCCCTCGTCGATGACCGCGGGACCGTCCAGCTCGTCGCCCGCCCGCAGGTCGGTGCGTCGGTAGACCGGGGCCTGCTGGTCGGTGTCGGTAAGGAACCGCAGGGTGGCGGTCCGGGCCGGGGCCAGGTCCTCGCCCGCCGCCCGGACGGGCAGCTCGGGGTAGTCGACCTTCGGCGTCTCGATCAGCGCGCGGACCCGGAAGGTGACGCCTTCGACCGGCACCATGTCGAAGCGGTTGCGCGAGCGCTCCTCGTAGGTCGTGTGGAAGGACGCGATCATCGTGGCGACCGCGTCCGCGTCGATGGTGCCGTCGGGCACGGGCACGATCGGGGTGTCCCAGCTCTGCCCCATGAGGTGGCCGTCGAAGCTGCGCTCGAGGCGCACGGTCGCGCCGGACTCGAGCCGCTCGCGCACCTGCTGCTCCATCTCGGCGAAGAGTTCGTCGATCCGGGGCGCGACCTCGGGGCCGAGGATCATGTAGGCGCTGCGGTTGAGGGTGAACACCTGGTCGGTCGAGAGCAGGCCCAACGCGGAGAACAGGCCCGGGTTCGGCGGGACGATCACCTGCTTGCAGTGCACCTCGTCCATCGCGGCGGGCAGCAGCATCGGGCCCGCCGCGCCGTAGGCGATGAGGGAGTAGTCCCGGGGGTCGACGCCGTTCTTGATCGCGACGTTGACGACGCCCTCGGCGATGGTGTGCACGGCCATCTCGTGGGCGTGGCGCACGCGCTGGGCGAGCGTGAGCTCGCAGTCGAGGCCCTCGAAAGCCTGCTGCGCGAGCTCCGGCCGCAGGGTGAGGCGCCCGCCGGCGAAGCCGCCGGGGTCGATGAGGCCGATCATCAGGCAGGTGTCGGTGGTGGTCGGTGCGGTGCCCCCGCGGTCGTAGCAGGCCGGGCCGGGCGTCGAGCCCGCGCTGTGGGGGCCGACCTGGACCTCGCCGTTGCGCCCGATCGAGACGACGCTGCCCCCGCCCGCGCCGATCGCCGTGACGTCGTTGGCGAGGGCGTTGACCACGAGGTCGTGCTCGAGCTCGAAGGTCGTGTTGACGAACGGCTCGCCCGCGGTGACGACGCTGATGTCGCAGGACGTGCCCCCGACGTCGGCGCACAGCAGGTCGGTCTCCCCGATCAGGGAGCCGAAGTGGGCGCTCGCGACGGTGCCGGCCGCCGGCCCGGAGAACACGATCCGGAACGGCTGCTCCATGGCGCGGTGCGCCGGGACGAGGGTCGCGGCGCA
Source organism: Actinomycetospora aeridis (assembly GCF_037400275.1). Lineage (NCBI taxonomy): Bacteria > Bacillati > Actinomycetota > Actinomycetes > Pseudonocardiales > Pseudonocardiaceae > Actinomycetospora > Actinomycetospora aeridis. The sequence continues at coordinate 50,088 of NZ_JBBEGL010000012.1, forward strand.
GTCCGCGAAGTGCAGCCGCCCGGCGAAGCCCAGATCGGTCAGACCCTTCTCGAGTGTGGCCGCGTAGTCCGAGTAGATGATCTTCATCAGGGCGTCGACGACCGTCGTCGACGCCCGCGTGTACTCCTTGGCCAGCGGCGAGACCTCGCTGGAGATCGAGCACGGGACGTCACCGAGGACCTCGCGCACCAGCTCGCGCAGGCGCTCCTCGTGGGTGTTGTCCACGTAGGCGTTGATCAGGCAGATCGCGACGCCGACGACCCCGCAGCGGCGCAGCACCTCGAGCTCGGCGCGGGCCTGGTCCTCGTCGAGGTCGAAGAGCACACCGCCGTCGGCCGTCACGCGCTCGCGAATCCCGCGGCGCAGGTAGCGCGGCACGAGTGGACGGGAGGCGTCGCCGAAGCTGCGCCGCCAGCCCGGGTCCAGGATCGCCTCGGCCGGCCGCCAGACCCGGCCCATGTCGAGGATGTCGCGGTGCCCCTCGGTGGCCAGGAAGCCGATCTTCGGGAGGTTGCGGGTGATGACGGCGTTCAGCCCGTGGGTGCTCGCGTGGTTGAACACGGGCGCGTCGCCGACCCCCAGCAGCGCGGCCCCCTCGAGCACCGGCGCGGCCACGTCGGTGTAGTCGGTCGAGACCTTCGCCGTCTCGATCCGCCCGTCCCGCAGGGCGACAACGTCCGTGAACGTGCCGCCCACGTCGACTGCGATCATCGGGCCCCTCCTAGATCAGGTCGGACAGCAGCTGGATGGGTCCGAGACGCGGTCCGTGCTCGCGGCTCACCGAGCACAGGCAGCGCTGACACTTCACGACGTCGAACCAGCCGCCCTCGGAATTGACCGGGTAGCGGCGGAGCTCGGCGGCGCCGCACCGCGGGCAGTCGCCCTCGACCGGTGCGCGCTCCTGGACGGGTGCCTCTGTCATGCACCGGGACGCTAGGGCCGACGAGAGCCGGGTCACCATCCCGTGAGCGCTGGCTTCAGTCCGCCAACCGAAGCACGTCACAGCCTCGGCGGTCGCCCCCTGGAAAAAATATTATGTGGTAGGATAGGGTCTCTGGCTCACGACAGCGGCCGGCCCGAGCGCCTGCGAGGAAGCATGCTCGACGAGACGACGAGGCCCGGCGACGCGAGTCCGCTCCGCTTCCGCACCGACGACCTCGACGTGGCGCGCGAGCGGATCACCGAGACGTTCGCCGACCACGAGGTCCGCGTCGCCGACGGCCGCGCGCTCGACTTCCGGCTCGACCTCGCGCCCGCCTCGCGCGTGGTCCTCGGCAAGCTGGGCTACGGCGCCGACGTGACGATCGACGGCCCCCCGATGCAGCGCTGCTACCACGTGAACCTGCCGATCGCCGGCTCCTGCGACGTGCGCCAGGACGGCGCCGAGGGCGCCGTTCGCGCCGGGACGACCGGCAACGTGTTCGGTCCCGACGCCCCGTTGACGATCCGCTTCGCGCCGGATGCGACCCAGTACGTCGTCAAGCTGCCCAAGGAGATGCTCGAGGCCCACGCCGCGAAGCTCGTCGGCCGGCCGCTCGACGGGTCCATCCGTTTCGCGCTGACGTTCGACGTCCGTGGGGGCCCGGGCCAGGCGCTCCTCTCGACCGCCGGGTTCCTCTACGCCGAGCTGGCCCGCCCCGGGGGCCTCGCGACGATGCCGACGGCGCGTCACGAGATGGAGTCGGCGCTGATGACCCAGCTGCTGATGACCATCCCGAGCCAGCTGACCGACCAGCTCCACCCGTCGGCGTCGCCGAGCGCCCGCACCCGGGTGCGCGAGGTCATGGAGTACCTCGACGCCCATCCGGAGGGCGACGCGAGCACGGCCGACCTGGCCGACCGCGTCGGTGTCAGCGAGCGCGCCCTGCAGGCCGGGTTCCGCGAGGTCGCCGGCATGTCCCCCATGGCGTACCTGCGCGGTGTCCGGCTCGACCGCGTGCACCTCGAGCTCTCGACCCGCGGCGGCGCGGTCACCGACGTCGCCGCGCGCTGGGGGTTCTTCCACCCCGGCCGGTTCGCCCAGCAGTACCGCGCCCGATTCGGCGAGCGCCCCTCCGACACCGCGCGGTGCGCTGCGCGCATGTGAGCTGTTCGGAGTGCTGGAGCACTCCGAACTGCTCACATGCCGTTAGGCACCGGCTGCGATGGCGTCGGCGAGGGCGACGATCCCCTCGGCCGTCTTCGCGTGGGCGAGGTCGATGTGCTGACCCTCGAAGTCGACGGCCCCGCTGCCCTCGGCCTCGGCCTTGCGGAAGGCGTCGATCATGCGGCGGGCGTGGTCGACCGCCTCCGGCGACGGCGTGAACACCTCGTTCGACACCGCCACGTGGGACGGGTGGATGCACACCATCCCGCGATAGCCGAGTCCACGGGCGTCGAGCGCGAAGCGCCGGAAGCCGTCGAGGTCCTTGATGTCCTGCCACACGCCCGTGACGGGGTGGTGCAGCCCGGCGGCGCGAGCCGCCAGCACGATCCGGCTGCGCAGGTACAGCGTCTCGAGACCTTCCGGGGTGAACTCGAAGCCGAGCTCCCGCCCGACGTCGGCGCTCGGTCCGGTGGCCCCGAGCAGGCTCGACACCCGGGGGCTCGCGGCCGCGATCTCCTCGCAGTGCGCCATCGCCACCGCGGTCTCGAAGCTGATGATCAGGCCGACCGACCCGGCCGCGAGGCCCTCACGCGCCTCGAGGTGCGAGACGACGGCGTCGATGCGGACGATCTCCTCCGCGCTGAAGACCTTGGGGAGGAAGAGCCCGGCGAGCCCCTCGGCCAGCACCGCCTCGACGTCGACGCCGAACAGGCCCGAGTCCGTGCTGTTGGGGCGCACCCAGAGGTCGGCGCGGACTCCCTCGGCGCGCAGGCGCCCCAGCGTCTCCCGCACGGTCGTGCGTGCGGCGTCCTTGTCCGCGGCCGGGACCGAGTCCTCGAGGTCGAGGATCACGGCATCGGCCCCGGAGGCGACGGCCTTGTCGCCCCAGCTCGCCTTGTGGCCCGGGACGAAGAGCATGGATCGGTAAGGCTTCATGCCATGCACAATATATTATTTGGCTTCGTTAAGTAAGCCCGCGCCGAGCCGGACGCCGTCCGCAGCGGCCGCCCGGGCCACCAGACCGCCGAACCTGCACGATGTCGCCCCGCCGCCCAGGACCGTCGCCAGCTCGTCGACGGGCCAGGTCACGAGCACGCCGTGCCGGGCGAGGTAGAGCCCCACCTCGCCGACACCGTGACGGGCCGGCCGGTCGAGCCACGCGCGGGCAAGCAGGTGGTGGCACCGGCCCACGAGGTGGTCGAGCCTGCGCAAGGGATCCTCGAGGGTCAGCACGTCGACCAGCAGCGACGCCCCGTCGCCGGCACCGGCGACGACGATGCCGCCCTCGGCCCACCCCGGCACGAAGACGGCGTCGGTGACGCCCAGCGCCTCGCCGCACGGCGGCGAGCCCGCCCGGTCGCGCCAGCGGTGCAGGACGCCCGACTCGCTCGCCACCGCGACGAGGTCGGCCACCTCCTCCGGCACCGCGGCCCGCGCGGGGACGCCGGTGGCCCACCCCACGAGGACCGTGCACGCCCGCGCGAGCTCGGCCTCGCCAGCCCGGCCGCCCAGCCGCCCGGGCGGCGCGCAGACGTCGAGCAGTGCGAGCGCCCGGCTGACCACGTCGCCGACGACGTCACGGCCCGACGGGCGGGGCGGACGCAAGCGGGGCGGGTGGAGGGCGCGCCCGGCCGAACCGGGCCATGGTCCGGCGTCGATCCAGCCGGCGGCGCTCGGTCGCCAGCGCAGCGCCTCGCGGCGCCGGGCGGGATCGAGCGCAGCGTGGCTCGGAAACCGGCCGGCGAGCTCGTGGACGCGGCCCGGCGAGGCGAGCCCGAGGCGGTGCGCCCCGGTCAGCGCCCGGTAGGGCGGGGCGTGCTGCACCACGAACCCGAGTCGGGCGCGCACCGCCGCCTGCACCTGGGCCGCATGGCCCGGACCCGCGTGCCGCGGGGAGCGCATCGGTCGACGGCCGCGCAGCGCCTCGGCCAGGACGTCGTGCACGGCCGCACGCCCGTCCGGGGTCGCGAGCCCCGACCGGAACCAGGCCCCGAGCGCGCCGTCCTGGACGTGCGACGCGAGCGTCACGAGCCCGCCCGCTCGACCAGGGCGACCTTGACGTGGTCCGGGCGCTTCAGCGTCCCCTCGGGCACCAGGTCGACGGCGGTCTTGACGTTGAGGGCGGACCGGATGGTCGATTCGATCGAGGCCCGCAGTTCGCCGTGGCGCTCGGCGGGCAGGTCCGCTGCGTGCTCGACGACCACGGGCAGCGGGCGCTGCGTGGAGTGGCCGTCGAAGTCGGGCCGGATGCGCATCTCCCCCGTCGTCGACGGCGCCATCCCGCCGACCAGGTCGCGGATCGCCGAGGGGAACACGTTGATGCCGCGCACGATGAGCATGTCGTCGGTGCGCCCGACGCAGCGCACCTTGTAGCCGGTTCGCCCGCACGCGCAGTCGGTGCCGGTGACGACGACCTGGTCACGGGTGCGGAAGCGCAGCAGCGGCGAGGCCTGCCGCCGCAGCGCGGTGTAGACGAGCTCGCCCTCGGCGCCCGCGACCGGATCGAGCACGGTGCCGTCGGCCGGGTCGATCAGCTCCGCGACCATGAGGTCCGGCGAGAGGAAGTGCATCCCGTCGGCCGCCTCGCACTCGCCCCAGTAGGTGCACGCGATGTCCGTGCCGCCGAGCATCTCGCGGACGGTCGCGCCCCAGAGCCCCTCGAGCTTCTCGCGGACCGCGGACAGGCCTCCGCCGGGCTCCCCACCGACGCTGATCGATCGGACGCCGAGGTCGTGCGCCTCGCGGCCCAGGACGGCGGGCGCCTGCTCGGCGAGGTGGGTGAGGAAGTAGGGCGTGCCGATGACGGCCTCAGGGCGCTGGTCGGCCTGGACCCGCAGCAGCCGTTCCACGCCGGCCTCGGCGCCGATCGGGATGTCGACGATCCCCATGTGCTGGAGGATCTGCACCACCGGCAGGCCGCCGACGAACCCCTTGCTCATCCCGAAGGCGTGCAGCAGCCGATCACCGGGCCGGAAGCCGTTGGCGTAAAGGGCGCGGGCCCCGAGCTCGCACCAGGTGATCACGTCGTCCGCGGTGAGCCCGACGTACGACGGGCTGCCCGTGGTGCCGGACGATGCCTGGATCTGGACGACGTCGGCGGGGTCGGCAGCGAGGTGGTGCCCGAGCGGCGGCGCGGCGGCCAGGCTGTCGCGCAGCTCCTGCTTCTCGGTGAACGGCAGATCGGCGAGATCCCCCACCGTCCGCACCCGAGCGGGATCGACACCGTTCTCGTCGAACTTCGCCCGGTAGAAGGTGCTGTGCGCGGCGAGATGAGCGATCTGTTCCCGCAACCGCTCGTCCTGGACCTGCCGCGCATGGTCCGCCGGCAGGACTTCCGCCCAGCTCCAGTGGCTGCCCGAGGCCGGTCTGCCCGCACGCACGTCCATGGTCCGCACCTTCCGTTGGCGACCATCTGAATATAAAATGCACAGTACGTCGCATCAAGGAGTGGGCGCGTCGAGGAGGCTACGACTCCCGGGACGTTGCTACACTCCGCAGTCGACGAGGCAATCGGACAGCGGCGTCTGCCATATGATGTTCGATACGGGAGATGTCATGGTTGACGAGGTGGTCAGGATCCCGGACCGCGACAGCAGGCGTCAGCAGCTGCCCGAAGAGGTCGCGACGTACGTCCGCGAGCAGATCATCTCGGGCAAGGTCCGACCCGGCGACTTCCTGCGTCTCGAGCCGATCGCGGAGGCCGTTGGCGTCAGCAACACCCCGGTGCGCGAGGGGCTGCTCTCCCTGCGCAGCGAAGGCTTCGTCGAACTCGTTCCGCGCCGCGGATTCGTCGCTGCCGCCTTCACCGAGCAGGACGTCCGCGACCTGTTCTGGGTGCAGGCCCAGCTCGCCAGCGAGCTGGCCGCCAGGGCCGCCAAACGCATCACACCCGAGCAGCTCGAGCGTCTCGACGCCATCCTCGCCGAGCACGACCGCGCAGAGGACGTCGACGACACCGATCGCATGGCCGACCTCGGACACGCGTTCCACCGGGAGATCAACCTCGCGGCCGACTCGCGCCGGCTCGCGCTCCTGCTCGCCGCGGCCGTCAAGCACCTGCCCAACCGCTTCTACGCCTCGATCGAAGGGCACGTGGAGGGCGCGCGCCGCGACCACCCCAAGATCGTCGAAGCCCTGCACCGGCGCGACGTGCGCAAGGTGCGCTCGCTGATGAGCCAGCACATCCTCGCCGGTGCCGACCGCCTCGTCGACGAGCTCACCAAGCGCGGCGTCTGGGCCGACGAGGAGACCGCCTCCTGAGCGAGGCCCGCGCACGCTGACCAACCTCGCGACCTCGGCGACGATCATATATTATGTTCGAAGTCGAGAGGGGTGGTCGCCGTGTCGGAGCTGCTGTCGTCCGAGGAACGCTTCGTGGTGGAGACGGTCCGGGAGTTCGTGGACCGTGAAGTGCGTCCGCAGGTCAACGAGCTGGAGCACGCGAACACCTATCCGGAGAAGTTCATCGAGCAGATGAAGCAGCTGGGGATCTACGGGCTGGCGATCCCCGAGCCGTGGGGCGAGGCGCCGGTGTCGATGCCCTGCTACGCGCTGGTCACCGCCGAGCTCGCCCGCGGCTGGATGAGCCTCGCGGGCGCGATGGGCGGGCACACCGTCGTCGCGAAGCTGCTGGTCGAGTTCGGCACCCGCGAGCAGCAGGACCGCTACCTGCCGCGGATGGCGACCGGCGAGCTGCGCGCCACGATGGCGCTCACCGAGCCCGGCGGCGGTTCGGATCTGCAGGCGATGACGACGACCGCCCGTGCCGGCACCGACGGCGGCTACGTGGTGAACGGGTCCAAGACGTGGATCAGCAATGCGCGCCGGTCCGGTTTGATCGCGCTGATGTGCAAGACCGACCCGGCCGCCGAGCCCAAGCACCGGGGGGTGTCGATTCTGCTGGTGGAGCACGGCCCCGGCCTCGAGGTGTCGAAGGACCTCTCGAAACTGGGCTACAAGGGCGTCGAGACCTGCGAGCTGACGTTCACCGACATGCGGGTGCCCGCCGACGCGCTGCTGGGCGCGGTCGAGGGCAAGGGCTTCGCGCAGATGATGAAGGGCCTGGAGACCGGCCGGATCCAGGTCGCCGCCCGTGCGCTCGGCGTCGCCACGGCCGCGTTCGAGGACGCTCTGCGCTACGCCCAGGAGCGCGAGGCGTTCGGCAAGCCGATCTGGCAGCACCAGTCGATCGGCAACTACCTCGCCGACATGGCCACCAAGGTCACCGCCACCCGCCAGCTGATCCTGCACGCCGCCGAGAAGTACGACGCCGGGCAGCGCGCCGACATGGAGGCCGGCATGGCCAAGCTGTTCGCCTCCGAGACCGCCATGGAGGTCGCCCTCAACGCCGTCCGCGTGCACGGCGGCTACGGCTACTCCACCGAGTACGACGTCGAGCGCTACTTCCGCGACGCCCCGCTGATGATCGTCGGCGAGGGCACCAACGAGATCCAGCGCAACGTCATCGCCTCCCAGCTGGTCAAGCGCGGCGGGCTCGACCAGCCGTGAGCGAGCTCGCCGACGCCGTCAGCGGCTGGAACCCGGCGCCCGAGACAGCCTCCGACTCGCTACGGCGGTGGCCGACCGACGCGCTCGCCGCCCTGCTCGACCAACCACCGCCCGCCGGCGACGACCTCCCGCCGCTGTGGCACTGGCTGTTCTTCCTCGACCACCCGCGCACCGACGAGCTCGGCGTCGACGGGCACGTCGCCTCCGGGCACTTCCTGCCGCCGGTCCCCCGGCGCCGACGGATGTTCGCCGGTGGGCGCGTCGAGCTCCACCGGCCCCTGCGCATCGGGACCGCCGTCACGCGCACCACCAGCGTCACCGACGTCGTGCCCAAGACCGGCCGCAGCGGCCCGATGCTGTTCGTCACCGAACGCCGCGAGATCGCCGACGCCAATGGGCTCGCCGTGGTCGAGGAGCAGGACATCGTCTACCGCCAGGCACCCGCGGACGCCGTGCCCCCGAAGCCACCCGCTCCCCGACCGCTCGGCGACGACCACGTGCCCGAGGGCCGGGTCGGCATCGTGCCCGACCCGCCGCTGCTCTTCCGGTACTCGGCGCTGACCTACAACGCCCACCGCATCCACCACGACGAGACCTACGCGCGCGAGGTCGAGGGCTACCCCGGCCTCGTCGTCCACGGGCCGCTGCTCGCGCTGCTGCTGCTCGAGCCCGCCCGCCGCGCCGGCCGATCCGCCGACATCGCCGCGTTCTCCTTTCGGCTGCGCCGACCCGCCTTCGCCGGCACCCCGGTGGTCGTGGACACCGAGCCCGAGCTCACCGCCGGCCCGGTGGGCGGCGAGCCGTCGGTCACCGGGGCGGTGACCTGGCGCTGAGACGTCAGCGGTCGACGACCGTCACGGCGTCGGCGACGTCGGCGCGCTCGGTGCGGAAGCCGTTGACCGGGTCGGCCTCGTCGGCCCAGCCGAGCGAGACCGCGCACACGACGAGCCGGTCCTCCGGCAGGTCGAAGAACTCCCGTACGTGGCCGGAATGGACCGCGATCGCGGCCTGCGGGATCGTCGCGACCCCGCGCTCCCGGGCCGCGGTGAGCAGGTTGGCGACATAGCCACCGCAGTCGATCGCACCGTAGGTGCCCTGCAGGCGGTCGGTCGTGATTACGGCGACGTGCGGCGCGCCGAAGAACGAGAAGTTGCGCATGCTCTGCGCGTCGCGGGCCGCCTTGTCCTCGCGGCCGATGCCGAGGGCGGCGTAGAGCGCGAACCCGGCGCCGCGACGCCGATCCCGATAGACACCCCGGTACTCGGCCGGCATCTCGAGATCCGGGCTCGGCGGGTTCTCGCGGACGTGGGCGGTCAGGCTCTCGGCGAAGCGCTTCGTGGCCGGACCGCGGGTCAGCAGCACCTGCCACGGCTGGGTGTTGCACCACGAGGCGGTCCGCTGCGCGACACGGAAGATGTCGGTCAGCAGGTCATCGGGCAGCTCCTCGTCGCGGAACGCGCGGCAGCTCCACCGCGATCCCAAGAGGTCCTCGAACTCCATGCGTCGTCTCCTCAGAACTGCGGCGCACGCCGCTCGCGGTGCGAGGCCAGTCCTTCGTGGACCTCGGGACCGCCGAAACCGTAGAACTCCAGCGCCAGGGACTGGTCGAAGATCGCCCCGGCCACCTGCCGATACCAGTTGTTCAGCGACTGCTTGGTCCAGCGGATCGCGCTCGGCGCGCCGTGCGCCAGCTCCACGGCGACCTCGCGGGCCGTCGCCTGGAGCTCGGCGTCCTCGACGCACAGCGAGACCAACCCGATGCGCTCGGCCTCCTCGCCCGAGAGCGGACGACAGGTCATGAGGTAGTACTTCGCCTTGGCCATGCCGCACAGCAGCGGCCAGCAGATCGCAGCGTGGTCGCCCGCGGCGACACCGAGCCGGGTGTGCCCGTCGATGATCTTCGCGGTGCGGCTCACCACGGAGACGTCGGCGAGCATCCCGGCGACGAGGCCGGCCCCGACCGCGGGCCCGTGGATGGCCGACACGACCGGCTTCGAGCAGTCGATGACGTTGTAGACCAGGTCGCGGGCCTCGCGCATGGTGCGTGTGCGGGCGTCGAAGTCGGTCGCGAGCTTCTCGACGAGGTCGAACGAGCCCCCGGCCGAGAAGCCCTTGCCCTCACCGCGCAGCAGCACGACCCGCATGGCGTCGTCGGCGTCGAACGCCCGCCAGACCTCCGCGAGCTCGGCGTGCGCGGCCTCGCTCACGGCGTTGAGGTTCGGTGCGTCGAGCACCAGCTCGACGATCCCGTCGTCGTCGGGGCCGTCGATGCGCAGGTTCGGGAACCGCTGGTAGGGGGTCATGCGCCGGCCTGCTTGACCAGTTCCCGGCCGACGATCAGCTTCTGGATCTCGCTGGTGCCCTCGTAGAGCCGCAGCAGCCGCACGTCGCGGTAGAGCCGCTCCACGGGCATCTCGCGCATGTAGCCCGCGCCGCCGTGGACCTGGACCGCAAGGTCGGCGACCTTCCCGGCAGCCTCGGTGCAGAACAGCTTGGCCGCCGAGGGGCCGACCCGGCGATCGGAGCCGTCGAGGTAGCGGGCGGCGGCCTCGCGGGCGCAGGCCTTGCCCGCCATCACCAGCGACGCCTGCTCGGCGAGCATCGCCTGCACCAGCTGGCGCTCACCGGTCGGCACCCCGCCCTGGCGGTTCACCACCGAGTAGGCCACCGACTCGTCGAGCGCGCGCTGCGCGAGCCCCATCGCCAGCGCCGAGATGTGCACCCGGCCGCGGGCGAGCACCGACATCGCCGCCCGGAAGCCGGTGTCGATCTCGCCGCTGACCAGGGCGTCCGCCCCGACCCGGACCCCGTCGAAGGTGACCTCGGAGGACGTGGCGCCCTCCTGGCCCATCTTGCGGTCCTTCGGCCCGACGATCACACCGGGTGCCGTCGTCGGCACCAGGAACACCGCGATCCGCCCATCAGACTCTCCGGTCCCCCGCACCTTCGCGAAGGTCACCAGCAGGTCCGAGAGCGGCGCGTTGGTGATGTAGCGCTTCTGCCCGTCGATCACCCACCCCCCGTCGGCGCCGTCGGTCCAGGTCGCGGTGGCCCGCATACCCGACGGGTCCGACCCGGCCTCGGGCTCGGTCAGCGCGAACGAGGCGATGCACCGGCCCTCGGCCATCGGCTCGAGCCACTGCTTGCGCTGCTCGTCGGTGCCGTAGCCGACCAGCACCTGCCCGGCGATGCCGTTGTTGGTCCCGAACAGCGAGCGGAACGACAGCGCGGTGTAGCCGAGCTCGAACGCCAGCTCGACGTCCTGGGTGATCACCAGCCCGAGCCCCCCGTACTCCTGCGGCAGGGCGTAGCCGAACAGTCCCATCTCGGCGGCCTGGCGGCGCAGATCGTCGGGGATCGCGTCGGTCTCGGCGATCTCGGCCTCCCGCGGGACGACCGCCTCGCGCACGAACTCCCGCACCTGATCGCGGATGTAGGCGAAGTCTTCGTCGGCGACGACCTGCGTTGTCGGTGCGCTCATGGCCGTTCCTTTCCGTGGTCGGCGGCTTGCCTGACCCGACGGCCGAGGAAGAGGCCGTCAGGGTCGAACGAGCGCAGTGCTTCGACGTCGTCCGGTCCCACTTCGCGCAGGTCTCGGACGTGGTCGGCGGTCTTCAATGCCCAGCCGCACCGCGCCCGGGCGTGCTCGATCCGTTCCTGCCGGGGCTCGGGGCCGGGCGCGACGGCGGCCAGAATCAGCTCACCGCCCAGCTTCTCGAGGACGCCGAGGTCGGTGACCACCGCGCGGACCCGGTCGCCCGGGCTGGTGATGTAGTCGGTGTCGGCGACGAAGCGGCGCGGGCTCATCGTGCCGACCACCAGGGTCTCGTCGGCGCCGGTGACGATGTCGTTGGCGCCGCCGGAACCGACGAGGTGCGTGCCGTCGTCGGTGCGGGTGGTGTTGATGTTCCCGTGCCGGTCGACCAGCGCGGCGCCCACGCAGGCGACCGTGCGCGTCGTCGGGCTCGTCACGAAGGACCCGAGGACCTGCTCGGTGTCGAGCAGCATCGAGCTGGTCGGGAAGTTGGCGAAGCTGAATGGGTACGGGTCGCCCGGGGCGGGGTCGTAGCCCCAGAGACCCAGTTCCGCGATCAGGGCGATACGGGAGCCTGCGGCGCGACACCGGCCGACGCCATCCCACGCGGCCAGGTTCGCGAGCCCGGCGCCGGCGAGTACCGAGTCGGCTCCGGTCGCGGCGATCCGCTCGACGAGCAGGTCCGCGAGCCACACCGCGGCGCGCTCGGTGGGCGACGGCGGCTCGTCCGACGGCGTCGTCGCCGGCGAGCGGGGTGTCGTGGCCCGCGCGACGAGCGCGTCCAGGCGATTCCTCCCGAGTTTCGCGAGGTAGGCGTCGTGGTCGGCGGGTTCGAGGACCCACTCGCGGATCCAGGCGTCGAAGTCGTCTCGCCGGCTCGCGTCCCGGACGTCGATCCAGAACGGGATGTCCTCCGCGTAGCCCCGCACCGGGAGCGCCATGCCCTCCGGGCCGGGAAAGACCCCGCCGGGGTGAGCCCCGAAAGGTGCCTCGACGACGGCGAGCACCCGGTGCGCCGGGATACGCACCAGCCCCGACCACGGGCGCAGGTCGTCGACCACCCGCTCCACGGTCGCGAGAACCCCGCGCCGCGCCGCGAGCGCTCCCACGAACCCCTCGAACACCGGCGGCGCGACAGCCAGGTTGCCAGCGCGGTCAGCGACAGCGGCGTGGAGCACGGCGACGTCCGGGACCAGAGGCGCCACGAGCCTGACCCGGCCGAACGCCGTGTCGACCTCGGCGTAGGCGTCGTTGTCGGCCATCGACGAGCCGCGCACGGAGTTCGTCACGACCGCCGGCACGCCGGTCGCCGCAGCCCGCAGCCGCTGGATGAAGGTCAGGAACGACCAGTGCTCGACCTCCAGCTCCCGGAACCCTTGCTGGTAGACCGGGTTGGGAGTGAAGACGGGGAACGAATCCCCGGAGTAGACCGAGACGACCTTGCGCAGGCACCCCGACCGCACGAGCGCCGTGCCCAGCGACGACAGGCTCGCCATGATCAGCGTGAAGCCCGACGGCCTCCCCCAGTGCTGGCGAGCGACCTCGCGGACAAGAGCGCTCCACCGGCTGTGACCCATCACGACGTGGATCGCGTCGCCGTCCCGGACGTGGTGCGAGACGGCGTCGGCCAGCCCACAGAACTCCGTCTCGGTCGCACCCTCTCCGCCGGTCATGTCAGATAATATATTTTGCATGCTAGCTCTGCGCAACGTCACAGACGTCCGAGAAGCTCTCGGCCGTGAGATCGGTCCCGGGGAATGGATGATCGTCGACCAGGACCGGGTCGACGGGTTCGCCGAGGACACCGGTGACCACCAGTGGATCCACGTCGACCCGGTGCGGGCCGCGGCGGGGCCGTTCGGCACGACGGTGGCCCACGGGTTCCTCACCCTGTCGCTCGTGCCGGTCCTCGCGAACGGCATCCGGCGGTTCGAGGGCGCGACGGCCGTGAACTACGGGCTGGAGAAGGTCCGCTTCCCCTCGCCGGTGCCGGTCGGCTCGCGCCTCCGGGCCAGGTTGGTCATCGCATCGGCCGACGACTTGCCGGACGGTGGGCTCCAGCTCCTGACGCGGGTGACGGTCGAGCTCCAGCACGTGGTCAAGCCGGCCTGTGTGGCCGAACTGCTGACCCGCATCTCCTTCGAGTGAGTCCGGAGCCGTCGACGACCGCGCCCGATCAGGACGCGTCGTCGACGGCGCTCCCTCTCAGGCGGCGTCCGAGTCCGGGAACCGGATGAAAGCCAGGGCCACGAGGCAGATGACCGCGGTGAGCGCCACGTAGATCGCCACGGACACCGTCGTGCCCGTCGCGGCGAGCAGGGCCACCATCGTGAACGGCGCGAGCCCGCCGCCGAGGATGTTGGCGAGCTGGTTGCCGAGGGAGGCCCCCGAGTAGCGCATGCTCGGCGGGAACATCTCGGCGAACATCGACGTCGCCGTGCCGTACATGGCACCAATGGAGACCTGCGCGATCGACAGCCCGAGCAGGATCAGGCCGAAGCTGCGTGTCTCCACCAGCGGGAAGGTGACGAAGGCCCAGACCCCGGCCAGGGCCGCCCCGCCGGCGTAGACGGGCTTGCGGCCGACGAGGTCGGAGAGCCAGGCGAAGCCCACCGTCGCGGCCGCGAACGCGAGCATCGAGAGCATGATCGCGGTCAGCATCGTGCCGCGGGGAATCTCCAGCTCCCGCACGCCGTAGTCGAGGCTGCCGGTGACGATCACGTAGAAGAACACCGACGCCACAAGGTAGGTCGCGATCGCCAGCAGCATCTGGCGCGGCCGGCGCAGGACCTCGATCACCGACGAGCGGGGGCGCGCCCCGTCCGAGGCGATGGCGTTCTCGGCCTGCTTGAAGGCCGGGGTGTCTTCGATGAAACGGTGCAGGTAGTAGGCGACCGGGAACATCAGGAACGTCAACAGGAACGGGATCCGCCACCCCCAGGATGCGAACTGGTCCGCCGAGGTGGAGGTGCTGATCAGCAGGAAGACCAGCGTCCCGCTGATCATGCCGATCGACACTCCGAGCTGGGGCAGGGCGGCGTGGAGGCCCCGACGTCGCGCCGGTGCGTGCTCCAGAGCGATGAGCGTGACGCCCGCCCACTGGCCGCCCATCGAGATGCCCTGGAAGACCCGCAGCACCGCCAGCAGCACGGGTGCGAGCAACCCGACGCTCGCGTAGGTCGGCAGGAGGCCGATCAGCAACGTCGCGACGGCCATCAGCATGAGAGCGCCGACGAGGGCGGGCTTCCGGCCGTAGCGGTCACCGATGTGACCGAAGACCACCGCGCCGACGGGACGTCCCGCGAACCCGACCGCGAACGTCGCGAACGCGGCGAGGACGCCCGCCACCGGGCTCACGGCCGGGAAGAACAGCTTCCCGAAGACCAGCGACGCCGCCGTTCCGTAGATCAGGAAGTCGTAGAACTCGATCGACTGCGACGCGATCGCCGCCGGCAGGACCCTGCGGGACCGGGTCGTCGTCCGTGCGGGCTCCACCTCTGTCCGGGCGTCGTCGTGAAGCGTCATCGCCTGCCTCTCCTCCGGCACCCAGAGGGCGCCCCGGCACCACCCGCGGAAACCGTCCACGGCGACAAGCCGGACGATCCGGCCATGTTAAATATATGATGCTCAGGCGACGGTCGAGATCACAAGACCGAACTCACGGCTCCCCGTCAGGGCCGGGGGGTCACGTGGGAGGTTCAAGCCATGTCATGTGCCGGCACGCCTGTCGACCACGGCCAGCCCGCGGCGTTCTTCCGGGTCGACGGCGGCCTGTTCGTGCCGCTGCCGCGAGCGACCAGCGGCTGGGGCGGGCCGGACGGCGCCGGACAGCTCCGGGGCACCGCGGTCAGCGGCCTCCTCGCGCGGGCCGCCGAACGCGCCGCACACGAGCTCGAGGGCGCCGAGCGCTTCCGCCCCGTGCGGTGGACGCTGGACCTCTTCCGCCCCGGCGCGATGGTGCCGAGCACGGCGCAGGCCACGATCGTCCGGGGCGGGCGCCGGCTACGCCTGATCGACGCGGTCCTGCTCCAGGAGGGGACGACCGTCGCCCGGGCGACCCTCCTGCTTCTGGCCACCGGCGGGCCGTCCTCGGGCACAACGTGGGCCGGTCCGCTCCCCGACACCCCGGAGGCCCCACCGGCAGACCTCGAGCCCGACCCCGTCGAACCGATCCTCTACCGCAGCGACGACGGCTGGTCGGACGACCCCCGCGCCCACACCAACGACGCGCGCAAGGCGGTCTGGTTCCCGGCCGCGCCCCTCGTCGAGGGCGAGGACCCGACCCCCTTCGAGCACGTCGCGGTCCTGGCCGACGCGGCGAACCTGACCAGCAGCTGGGGCACCCGCGGCGTCGAGTTCATCAACGCTGACGCCACCCTCACCCTCACCCGCCTGCCGGCCCACGGCGAGGGCGTGGGCATGATCGCCACCTCGCGCGTCGAGTCCGACGGCCTGGCCACCGGCACCACGACCGTCTTCGACCGCCACGGCCCCCTCGGCAGCGCGGTCGTCTCCACGCTCGCCAACGGCCGCCACGCCGTGGACCCATCGCGGGCCCGGTGAGACGCACGAGAGCGCACGCACACAGCCGTGTCTCGTCGCTCACCGCGCCTCTGCATCGTCCGCACGAGCACACACCAGAGGCTCTGTCGGCGACGCAACGACCGTCGATTCCGGGGCGGTTCGACACGCGTGCCGGCGTGCCCTAGCGTCGCTCCCGCGAGTTCATCGCGCCCCTGTCGGACGAGTCGCACCACGACCCGCACCACGCAAACGGGCCGATGGAGATCCATCGGTCCGTGAAGTGCGTCGGGACGACAGGATTTGAACCTGCGACCCCTTGACCCCCAGTCAAGTGCGCTACCAAGCTGCGCCACGTCCCGCACCGTCGACGCCCTCGAGCGCGACCAGGCAAGGCTACCCCACGGGGCGCCCTCGACCGATCGGGGGGACGGGCCGACCCGGCGCGGGGGCGCCGGGGCCGTGGTGTACGCAGGGCACCGTGGGGGATTTCGTCGTTTTGTCATCGAAGCGCCGCCGCGCGCTGCTCGCCGTGACCGCCGTCCTGGCGTTCGTGCTGGCGGGATGCGGCTCGATCGGGGTGCAGGCCGACGCGCAGGCACCGGTCGATGCCGGGCAGCGGGACCCGCTGCGTCAGCCGTTCGCGTCGGACAGCATCTGGAACACCCCCATCGGCAGCGGAGCGGTCTTCGTCCCGGCCGGGCTGCAGCCGCTGCCGGGAGGCCGGGACACCGGGCGCGTCCCGCAGATCGACGACGAGGCCATCATCCTGAGCCCGGACGCGCCCGAGACACCGATCCAGTTCAGCGAGGGGGGATTCGGGGGTGACCGGTGCGAGAGCGACCCCACCCGGGTGCTGCGGACCGCGCCGATCCCGGCGAACTACGTCCTGCCCAGCGACAACAAGAACCAGAGCACCGCGATCCTCGCCGCCGACCGCCGCACCGTCATCAACGTGCAGCCGCTGGCCCGGTGCGCCGCGGGCGGGCCGGCGACGAGCTACGTCTACTTCCCCGACGCCGACCTGTACGGCCCGGGCATCGACGGCTCGCACGGCGGGTCGGGGCTCTCGGCGCTCGGTGGGTCGATCCGGCTCGGGGAGCTCCGCCCCGGCCAGGAGGGGCCGCGGCACGTCATCAAGGTGAACGTCTACGGCCGGGGTGAGCTGGCCCGCTGCTCGGACTCGGCCGGCTGCTCGCGGTGGCCGGCACGCAAGGGCGACCGTGCCGGCCCGACGAACTACGGCACCGTCGGGGACGTCCGGAACCCCGCGATGCGGATGGGCGCGCTGCTCGCGCTGCCGCCGTCGGTCGACATCGGGGCCATCGGACTGACCACCGAGCCCGGCCGCCAGCTCGCCTGGACACTGCAGAACTACGGCGCCTACATCGTCGACGACACCAACGGCCCGCAGTTCGCGCTCAACGCCGAGGTCGGCCCGGCGGGATCGATGCGCGAGCAGTTCCGCGGCGACTGGGGTTACGACCTGGAGGTCGACTCCGAGGTGACGGACAACCCGTGGGCCGAGGACGTCAAGCGGATCCGTCCGCTGCTCCACGTCGTGGACAACAACGGTCCCGACAGCGTCGGCGGTGGCGGGACGCCCCGCCAGCCCCTCCTGCCGCCGCTGGGCGACCCGCCTCCGCGCACCGTGGTGCAGCCGCCGCTCGAGGCCCAACCGGCGGCACCGCCGCTGGTCCGCTGACCGATCTCCCGCTCCGCCCGGGAGCGGATGCGGTGATCGGGTGGCACGCGCCATAGTGGGCGGTGTGGCTGCGACGACGCTGACGGCGGCGAACCTGGCGGACCTGCCCGCGGAGGTACCGGGCCCGACCTACGACCGCGACGCGGTGTCGGTCGGCATCGTGCACTTCGGGGTCGGCGGCTTCCATCGGGCGCACCAGGCGATGTACCTCGACGAGCTCATGCAGCAGGGCAAGGCCCTGGACTGGGGCATCTGCGGGGTCGGGGTGCTCGAGGCCGACCGGCGGATGGCCGAGGTGACCGAGGCGCAGGACGACCTCTACACCCTCGTGCTCAAGCACGCCGACGGTCGCCGCGAGGCGCGGGTCATCGGCTCGATCGTCGACTTCCTGTTCGCGCCGGAGGACCCCGACGCCGTCCTGGACCGCATGGCGGACCCGGCCACGCGGATCGTCAGCCTCACCGTCACCGAGGGCGGTTACCACAAGAACGCGAGCACCGGCGAGTTCGACGACCGCGACCCGGCGATCCAGGCGGACATCGCCGCCGCGGAGGGTGCCGCGCCGCAGACCACCTTCGGCTACGTCGTCGAGGCCCTGCGCCGGCGTCGTGACGACGGCACCGGCCCGTTCACGGTGATGTCGTGCGACAACATCCAGGGCAACGGGCACGTCGCGCACGCGATGATCACGGCCTACGCGCGGCGTCGGGACCCCGAGCTCGCGAACTGGATCGAGGCCAACGTCCCGTTCCCCAACTCCATGGTCGACCGGATCACCCCGCGCACCACCGACGAGGACCGCGCGGAGCTCGAGGCGAACAGCGGGATCGTCGACGCCTGGCCCGTCGTCTGCGAACCCTTCACGCAGTGGGTGCTCGAGGACCGCTTCGCCGCCGGGCGCCCGCCGTTCGAGGACGTCGGGGTCCAGGTCGTCGAGGACGTCGAGCCCTACGAGCTGATGAAGCTGCGCCTGCTCAACGCGAGCCACCAGGCGATCGCCTACCTCGGCTACCTGGCGGGTTACCGCTACGCCCACGAGGTCGCGGGCGACGAGCTGTTCGCCGGCTTCACCCGCGCCTACATGGACCGCGAGGCGACGCCCACGCTCGCCCCCGTCCCCGGGGTCGACCTCGACGACTACAAGGCGACGCTGATCGAGCGGTTCGCCAACCCGGAGATCCGCGACACCCTCGCGCGCCTCGCCGCCGAGAGCTCCGACCGCATCCCGACCTGGCTGGTGCCGGTCATCCGCATCAACCTGGAGAACGGCGGCGAGATCGACCGCTCGGCCCTGGTCGTCGCCGCCTGGGCCCGCTACGCCGAGGGGGTCGACGAGGACGGCGAGGCGATCGAGGTGGTCGACACCGGCCGCGCCGAGGACCGCATCGCCGCCGCCCGCCGCTACCCCGACGAGCCGCTGGCGTTCCTCGCCGACCGCGACCTGTTCGGCGGCCTCGTCGACGACGAGCGCTTCACCGCCGCCTACCGCGCCCACCTCGATGCGCTGCACGAGCAGGGCGCGCGGGCCACGGTCACCGACGTCGACGCGCGCCTCCCCCGGTGATCGCGCTCTGACGTCCCGGAAGCGCCCGACCGGGACATCGGGAGCCGCCCCGCACAGAGTTCACATGCAGTAGCGAACTACGGCAGACGTCACGGCACCCCACGCAGCAAGCTGCTCACCCAGTTCTCGGGTGGCTTGGTGGGGGGCACTTGATGACCGACGGGTCGAACGACGCCGCGGTGACCGGACAGGGGCGTCGTCGTCCGCGTGACGGCGACGCGCCGGCGTCCGGCCACGGCGCCGCGACCCCGCCGGTGGCGACGAGCCCGCCCGACGCGATCCGCCGCACGGGGAGTCAGCCGACGGCCGAGGCCGCGACCAGCATGGTCGGCATCCCCGCCGCGGGACGCCGCGCCGCCGGGCCGCCGACCCCGGCGCGTCCGGTGCCGGCGGCGCCCGCCCAGCCCGCGGCGGACGAGGCCGCCACCAGCATGGTGGGCGTCCCGGCCGACGCCACGGGCCTCGGTGTCCGGAAGGGCGGCGGGCAGGACCCGGGCTCCGTCGACGCGGCCACCAGCGTCGTCCCGACCACGCCCGCGGCCGACGCCACCGGGCTCGGCCAGCGCCGGGCCGCCGGGTCGGCGAGCGCAGCCCCCGTCGACGGCACCGGACTCGGCGCGCGTCGCAGCGCAGCACAGGTGCCCCCTGACGCCACCGGACTCGGACAGCGCGGACGGGTGACCGGGCCGCCCTCGGGGCCGTTCACCGGCCCGCCCTCGGCCGGTGTCGGCACGACCGGCCCCGGCCACCGCCCGCCGGCCGGTGCGCGCCCAGCACCCGGCGGCCACGAGGACATCGTCCGCTTCGGCCCGGGGATGCCCGCGTCACCGCCCCCGCCCGCCACACCCACCTGGCACCGTCCACCCGCCGAGGGCGCCGCACCGACCCCGGCCCGGCCGCGTCGGAAGCGCCGGACGCCGTTCGTCGGCGGCCTCCTCACCCTGCTCGCCATCGCCGGCGTGCTCGCCTGGCTGTTCCTGCGCCCGACCACCCCGGTCGGCATCCAGGGCGTCACGGTGGCGGCGGACCCGGCCGAGGCCGGCTGCGGCGCCACCGTCGTCCTCGTCGGGACGGTCGCCACCGACGGCACCGCCGGCACGTTCCGCTACCGCTGGGAACGCAGCGACGGGCAGATCACCGAGCCGCTGACGCAGAGCGTCGCGTCCGGCGCGACCAGCACCGACGTGCGGCTGCAGTGGACGGTCAGCGGCGAGGGCACCTTCGACGGCTCGGCCACCCTGCGCGTCCTCGACGGCGTCCCGGCCACGCCCCAGGCCGCCGAGGGCACGGGCGGGTTCACCTATGCCTGCTGATCTCCGTTCTCCCTCGCTCCCCCACCCCCCGACGTCCCCCGCCCCCGCGGCGGCCCGGAGAGGAGTTCCCCAGCCATGACGGCGATCGCGAGCCCCTGGACGATCCCCGGTTACCGGGAGATCCGCGAGCTCGGCAGTGGCGCGACCGGCACCGTCGTGCTCGCCGAGCACGAGAGCGGCACCCTCGTCGCGATCAAGCACCTCTCCCCCGAGCTGTTCGCCGACCCCGGCTTCCGCGCCGACTTCCGCGC
The DNA here is from genome assembly GCF_037400275.1 of Actinomycetospora aeridis. Taxonomy (NCBI): domain Bacteria; kingdom Bacillati; phylum Actinomycetota; class Actinomycetes; order Pseudonocardiales; family Pseudonocardiaceae; genus Actinomycetospora; species Actinomycetospora aeridis. The sequence goes on from NZ_JBBEGL010000012.1 coordinate 70,571, forward strand.
CGAGGCGGAGACGCTCGTCGCGGTCGCCGACCCGCACGTCGTGCGTCTGTGGGAGTACGTCGAGAGCGGCGCCGGCGCCGCGATCGTGATGGACCTCGTCAACGGCGTCGAGCTCAAGAAGATGCTCGAGGAGCACGGCCCCACTGAGCCCGAGGCGGCGCTCGCCGTCCTGTCCGGGTCCCTGCGCGGGCTCGCCACCGCCCACGACCGCGGCGTCGTGCACCGCGACTACAAGCCGGCGAACGTGCTGGTGGACGCCGACGGGCAGAGCCTGCTCACCGACTTCGGCATCGCCGGGCGGGCGGGTGCCGACGTGCTCAGCGCGGGGACGCCGCTCTACATGGCGCCCGAGCAGTGGTCCGACGGCGTCGCGACGGTGCGCTCCGACCTGTACGCCGCGACCGCCTGCTTCGTCGAGTGCCTCACGGGCCTGCCGCCGTACCCGTCGAGCGACCCGGAGATGCTGCGCCGGCAGCACGCCATGGCCCCGATCCCCGTCGACGGCATCCCGGAGCCGGTGCGCGGGCTCGTCTCGCGCGGCATGGCCAAGGACCCCTTCTACCGCCCGGTGAACGCCGCGGCGTTCCTCGCCCAGCTCGAGGCCGCGGCCGTCGCCGCCTACGGCCCGGACTGGGAGGAGCGCGGACGCCGGAAGCTCGCCGAGCGGGCCGCCCTGCTCGCGCTGCTGTTCCCCCTCGCCGCGGCCCCGATCGGCGCCTCCGCCATCGCGACCACGACCCTCGGCGCCGCCGGGGCGGGCTCGCGACTCGGCCTGAAGATCGGGCTCGGCGCGGCCGCGATGGCGCTGCTCGTCGGCGGGATCATCGTCGCCAGCTCGGGGGGCGTGCCCTCGATCGGGCTCACGACCTCGACGTCGAGCAGCACCGGCGCCACCACGGGCGAGGGGGCCACCGGAGGCGGCGGCACCGTCCCGGGCAGCCCGGGGACCCCCGGCGGAGCGGGCGGGACGGCCACCGGCGGCGGGCAGGCTCCGGGGACGCCGGGGGCACCGGGAACCCCCGGAACAGCAGGCGGGCCCGCGGCTCCGGGGACACCCGGCGCGCCGGGAACGGCACCGGTCGGAGCGCCGGGCGCGATCGTTCCCCCGGGTACGCCGGGCGCCGGCCAGGTCGCCCCGGCCCCCGCTCCCGTGCCCTACCCCGCCCCGATCGCGACGCCGGCGCCGCTCCCGCAGCCGCCGTCGGGGTCCGGCTCCGGCTCGGGCTCCTCGTCGTCGGGCTCGAGCTCCTCGGGGTCCTCGAGCTCCTCGGGCTCGTCCGGCTCGTCGTCGTCCGGGTCCGGCGGTGGCGGTGGTGGTGGCGAGCCCGACGTCAACACCAACTACGGCGGCTGCGCCTGCGGCAACGGCGGCGACGACCTCGTCGTCAAGTAGCGCCCGGACACCAGCGAGGAGCCGACCGTGCTGTGCTCTGCGTGCCACATCCACGTCCGGCGCGACTTCCCGTACTGCCTGCGGTGCGGGACGTTGCGCAAAGGTGCGAGCGTCGCCGCCTTCGACGCCCCGATCCTCGCCTGGGGACCGGAGCGCTTCGCCGTGCAGGCCGAGACCGTCACGATCGGCCGGGAGGCCGGCAACGACGTCGTCATCGACCACCCGAGCATCTCCCGCCGCCACGCGCGGATCACCCGGACCAAGCAGGGGTTCCTCCTCGAGGACCTCGGCTCCTCCAACGGGACCGCGCTGCGGCCGCTGAGCCGCCCCGAGCAGGAGCTCGCCCCGAACACCCCGGTCGTCCTGCCCGACGGCGCCACCGTCTTCATCGGTGACGTCGAGGCCCTCTTCGAGCAGCCGCGCTCGACGAAGATCGGGTCGCGGACGAAGCTCGGCAGCGATCAGCCCGGCGCGGCCGGGACGATGCTGGGCGTCGCGGCGGGCTCCGCGCCGTCGATCGAGGCGCCCCAGGCCACCGAGCCGCTCGACGCCCGCCCGCGACGCCGCTCCGGGTGGGCGCTCAAGGAGATCCCCGGACGGCGCGGCTCGTGGGTGCTGCGGTCCACCGCCACCAACCAGTACCTCACGCTCGACGAGCGCGACGTCTTCCTCTGGGAGCGCCTCGACGGCGAGAACACGATGCGCGACCTGCTGTTCGCCTACTTCGAGCAGTACGGCGAGCTGGCGCTGCCACGCATCGAGTCGACGGTGCGCTCCTTCTCCGACGCCGGGCTCGTCCGGGGCCTCAAGGACGACGCCGAGGAGCTGTCGGCCTGGCGCCGGTTCGGGAAGTGGCTGGTCGCGCACCTGATCAAGATCGAGCTGTCGATCAAGAACATCGACCCGCTGATGGAACGGCTCTACCACGGCGGGATGTGGCGGTTCTTCTCGCCGTTCGCCGTGTTCCTGACGTGGTTCGTGACGATCGCCGGGCTCGCGGCCTTCGTCTACGGCTCGCGGGAGACCCAGCTGTTCGACTTCGGCGGCGCCGGGATCGTCGGGCTCGTCGTCACGACGGCGGCGTACGTCGTCGCCACCGCCATCCACGAGGCGGCCCACGCGCTCGCGGTGAAGTCCTACGGGCGCCGCGTCAACCGCGGCGGCTTCCTGCTGATGATGGGGATGCCGTTCGCCTTCGTCGACACCTCGGACATGTGGTTCGGGACCTCGTACTCCCGCATCGTGGTCGCGATCTCGGGGCCCCTGACGACCCTCGGGCTCGCCGGGGTCGCGTCGGGCGTGGCGGTGGCGTCGCCGAACCCGACCGTCTCCGGCGTCGCCTACACGCTGGCGGCGGGGCTCTACCTCAACACCCTGTTCAACCTCATCCCGCTCGTCCCGCTCGACGGCTACCAGGCGCTCGCCGACGCCCTGCGCACCCCGCGCCTCAAGGAGGAGGCCTCGGCGTACTTCCCGAGAGGCCTGATCTCCGACGTCAAGGCCCGGCGCCGGCCCGGTCCGAAGCAGGTCGGCCTGCTGATCTTCGGCGTGCTCGCGTTCGTCTGCCTGTGGGCGATGCTCGGTATGTCGATCCTCATGTGGGAGTCGCGGCTCGGGGACTTCGCCCGGCAGTACGTACCGCAGCCCTGGCTCACGGTGGTCGTGGTCGGCGGACTGCTGCTGATCCTCTTCCCGGCCTGGTTCCCGCGCGTCCAGAAGCTGGTGCGCCGGATGAAGGCGCGGAGGGCGAAGAAGGCCGAGCCCGCCGAGTCGGCGGCTCCGGCCGCGCCGGCGCCGGTGGGCAGCGAGACCCGCGGGGTCCCGACGCCCGATGCCGCCCCGGCTCGCCCGGACCCGGCGCCGACCGCACCCCCGGCGACCGCACCCCCGGCGACCCTGCCGCCGCCTCCCCCGCCGACCCCGGCGAGGGGGACGCCTGCCGCCGCGATGGCTCCCGGTCACCCCGGCGGCCCGTCCGGACCGCCGTCCGGCCCGCCCCGAGGACGGCCACCGCGACGCCCCGCGCCCCCGCCGATGCCCACCGGCCCCCAGCCGCGGATCGACGCCAGGCCTCCCACCGGTCCGCAGCCACGCGTCGGTGCCCCACCGCCGACCCAGCCACCGGCACCGGCACCGGCACCGACCCAGCCCCCGGCACCGGCCGTCGCCGCCACGTTCCTGCCCCGGCGCGATGCCGCCCCGCCACCACCGCCCCCGCCACGATCGACCCCGCCAGAGCCCGAGCCCGAGCTGCCCGATCCGCCCGCCGAGACGCCGGAGGCGGGCACGTCGAAGCCCCGCCCGACGGACTCCACCTACCTGCCCGGCCGCACGGACGACCGCCCGCCGGCGCGACCGAAGGCGACCGACTTCACCTACCTGCCGAGGAGATGACGTGCTGATCGACGAGGTCATGACCCGCTATCCCGACTCCGTCCGCCTCGGCAGCACCGTGCGCCACGCGGCCGAGCTGCTCTCCGCCTCCGGTGCCGGGATGCTCCCGGTGCTCGACGCCGAGGACCGCTTCGTCGGCGTGCTCACCGAGACCGATCTGCTGGGCGCGGTCCTGCCCGACGCCGCGGAGATCGCCGCGGCGGGCAACACGCTGGACAACGCGTTCGAGGCGTTCGTCGCCAAGGGCCGCGACCGGGCCGATCAGCCGATCGACGCCCTCGTCGTCCGGGCTCCCGTGACGATCGCCCGCGGCGTCGAGGTCGCCGCCGCCGCCGTGGTGCTCCTCGAACGCGACCTGCGACGCATCCCCGTGCTGGAGGGCCGCCGGGTGGTCGGCACCGTCTCGCGCACGGATCTCTGCCGCGCCGTTCTCGCCCACGCCGCCTCGGGGCCGGCGGCGACCGCCCCGGCCTCCGCGGGCGCGCCTGCGACGACGCCGGCGACACCGACGACGCCCGAGACTCCGGCCCCCGCCGCGGCCGACCCCGCCGCGCCCGCACCCGCCGCCGCCTCCCCCGCGGTCGCGCGCGCCGCTGCCGCCCGCGCGGCAGCCGCCCGCGCCGGTGCCCGCCGGCCGGCCGGGGCACCTGCCCAGCGCCGCACGCCCGACGCCGCGCGCACCGCGGTACCGGCGGCAGCAACGCCGACAGCAGCACCAGCGGCGGCGGCCGCGTCGACGACCTCGGACGCCGCCGCCCGCATGGCCGCTGTCCGCGCGCGTGCGGCGGCGGCGCGCAGCGCCGCGAGCGCCGGGACCTCCCGTGGCTGACAAGGTGCGGGTCCGGCTCGCCGTGCGTGACCCGGAGGGCGTCGCTGCGCGGCCGTGCGTCGTCAACCTGCCCGTGCACCTGGGCCGGGACCCCGCCCGCGCCGAGATCGAGATCGCCGACCGCATGGTGTCCCGCCGGCACGCCCGCCTCGAGGCCGACGGCGACGCGATCGTGATCGTCGACCTCGACAGCGGCAACGGCACCTGGATCGGCGACGAGCAGGTCACCCGGCGCGTCCTCGCGCCCGGCGACGAGATCACCGTCGGGACGAGCACGGTGGCGTGGACGGCGATCCCGCGTCCTCCTGTGCCCCGAGCGAAGCCGTTCCCGCCGGCGATCCGGCGCAGCGCGCCGGCGGCGAGCGACCCGGCGGCGCCGCCGACGTTCGGGACCGCCTGGGGCGTGGTCCTGCATGAGGGTCGGCTGCGGGCGATCCCCTTGCGGGGCCTGTACGCGGCCTGGGTGCACGCCGCCAAGCGGGTGGCCGAGCTCGGTGACCTGCTCGCGGTGGAGGACGCGGCCCCCGCGGCCCGCCTCGACGCGCACGACGCCCTCAACGCCGCGACCGACCGCCTCCTGGACGGCACGCTCTCCCGCCTCGGGTCGCTGACCTTCGCGTTCTGCGCCACGGACCGTCCCCTCGACGCGTTCGCCTCCCGCGTGCCCCGCATGCGCCGCCTCGCCGACCACACCCGGGCCCGGGACGGCGTCGCCGCCCTGCGCGGGCGCCTGCACACCGCGGACGCGGACCCGACCTCGCAACTCGTGGCCGTCGAGGACCGGCGTCTCGTCGAACGCGTGGTCGCCGCCCTGCGCGGTGGTGTCGCCGCCTTCCAGCAGCACGGTGCCGCCGTGGTCGAGGAGGCCGGCACCGAGCTCGAAGCCGCACTCAAGGCCGTCTTCGTCGCGTTCGTCGAGCGCGACCAGCACGTCGCCGCGCACCTGCGCGTCGCGACGGCCCCGGGAGGATCGTCGTGACCGAGTCCCTCAAGACCGTCGTCGCCCGCATGGCGAGCGACCCCGCCTTCGCCGCCCGGGTGAAGGAGGACCCCGACGCCGTCGCGGCCGAGTACGGGCTCGACCCGGGCGCGCTGGCGCCGCTGGTCGGCGCGCGTGTCGACACCCGATCGCGCACCCACCAACGCCTCGAGGAACGGCTCTCCCGGTCCGCGCTGGTCTTCGGCGGCGACATGGGCGGCGGGGACTCCGGGGGCGATTCCGGCAGCGACTCCGGGGGCGACGACTCCAGCAGCTCGAGCAGCAGCAGCGACGACTCCGACAGCTCCGACAGCAGCGACTCCGACAGCAGCGGGTCGGGGCGTGAGTCCGACAGCAGCTCCGACTCCGACGACCGCAGCAGCCGCAGCGAGTCCGAGAGCCGGTCCTCGGAGCAGGCGGAGTCGCGGTCCGGGACCGGGTCCGACGACGACTCGACGTCGTCGGAGCAGACGACCCGCGAGCCCGACCGGTCCGCTCAGCAGCCTGCCCAGCCCCAGGGACAGGCGCCGCCGGCCACCGAGCCCGGGCCGGCCGCCGCGGCTCCCACGCCCACGGAACCGGCCGTGCCCGCCGGCACCGAGAACGGCGCGCCACCGGCCGTCGCCGGTCCCGTCGCCAGCCCGTCGGACGCGGCCGCGGACGACGACTGGTTCAGCCTGCTCGCGGGCGACGACCGGGACGGCACCGACGACGGCCGCCCTGCCGACGAGACCCCCTCGCGGGCCGAGGGCGACACCGGCGGCCGGACCTTCGAGGACGCCCTCTTCGGGCGGGACGCTGACACCGACCAGGACGCCGGCGACGACGCCGACCAGGACCTCGAGCAGGACCGGGCGTTCCTCGCCGACGACGACGCGCGCGGGGACGGTCTCGACGACGTCCAGGACATCGCCGACACGGGGGTGGCCGGGCCGGTCATGGCTCCCGGAACGATCCCGAACTCCCCGCTCGGCTACCCCCAGTCCGGCAACGAACCGAACGGCACCTACCACGGCGGCGCGGTCCGCGAGCAGGTGATCACCGCCGACGACGGCACCCGCCAGACCGTCATCACCTACGACGACGGCACCACCGGGATCCAGACGGAGCGACTCAACGACGAGGGCGACACCGTCCTGGACACCAGGCTCTCCGACGGCACCGAGATCTCGCAGATCTTCACGCCCCCCACCCGGGTCGAGTTCGTCACCGAACCCGACAACACCGTCACCGCGCGCCACATCGACTTCTCGTCGGGAACGATGAACGAGACGGTCATGCCGAACGACGGGACCAGCCAGGAGGTCTCCTGGTCGGGCGAGTTCACCGAGCCGGTGCCGGGCTCCGGGCTGTTCACCATCGACACGAACGACGAGAACGGCGACTTCGCCGGGCTGATCAGCGTCACCGCCACGGAGGACGGCGGCGCCGTCGCCTTCAGCATGGACGCCGACGGCCGGTCGGTGACGGCGCGGCTCGACGTCAGCGAGGTCGAGAACGCCGACGGGACGACGAGCCGCGTCTACCTGTTCCCGGACGGCCGCACCGAGACGTTCACGTTCAACGACGCCGGCATCCCGATCGCCCACGAAGGCCACGACCCGCTCCCCGGGATGGGCGACCGGCCGCCGCTGCAGTTCCCCGTACCCGGGGCGAACGTCTACCACGGTGGGGAGATCGGCAGCGTCGAGACCGGCACCAACCCCGACGGGTCGACCACCCACCTCGTCACCTACGCGGACGGCAACGCGGTCGAGGTGACGCGCGAGTTCACGCCGGACGGCATCGTCGACCGCTGGGTCTCGCCCGAGGGCACGCAGGTCTTCCACGTCGTCGGTGACGGGCGCGGCGCCGAGCTGCTGACCGATCCCTTCGGCAACACGACCACCCGCAACTGGGACTTCGACACCCTCCAGGAGCACGAGATCCGGACCGACGGCACCGTCGTCGACACCGACTGGAAGGCGGTCGACGGGGTCGCGGGTCCGGGTGACGCCCTGTTCACCACGCAGACGGCGGGGTTCGACGGCATCGCTTCGGAGGTCACCTCCGTCACCGCGACGGCCGACGGCGGCGCCCGCGCGGTCGTCGTCACCGAGGACGGGAGCTCGGAGACGGTGCGCCTCGACGTCCAGGAGATCGACAACATCGACGGGACGCAGACCCGGATCTACACCTTCCCGAGCGGACGCACCGAGGCCTTCACGTTCGACAGGGCCGGGGCTCCGATCTCGCACGAGGCGTGGCCCGAGCCGGGGCCGATCATGCCCATGCCCGTGTTCCTGGAGAACGCGACGATGCCCGCCGACGGCGGCGGGATGCCGACCCTGGCGCCGGGCCACCACCCCGGCGGCCTCACCCCGGGCGGGTTCGACATCGACGGCACGGGCGGGGAGACCGCCGGCGCCGAGGGGATGGAGGGCGACGGTCCGCAGCCGGACGGCTCGATCATCGAGACCTCCGTCGACGAGGACGGCAGCACCACCACGACGACGACGTTCCCGGACGGCACGCGGACCGACGCGGTCTTCGCACCCGACGGCACGTCGACGACGACCACCGTCGATCCGACCGGGCTCACCCGGATCACCGAGACGAACCTCGACGGCTCGCTGTCGCGGACCCTCGTGCAGCCCGACGGCACGGCCACCAGCGAGACGCAGATGCCCGACGGCACCACGGCCAGCGAGTCGGTGGCACCGGACGGCACCACGACCGGCCGGGAGGTCTTCCCCGACGGCACGGTCCGTACCGAGGTCTTCGACCCCGCGAGCGGCATCACGACCGATCGCATCACGACCCCGGACGGCACGACGAACGTGATGATGCGCGAGGCGGACGGGGGGTTCACGACGATGTCCCGGTCGCCGGACGGCACCTCGTCGTCGTCCTCCTTCGAGGCCGACGGCGACGGCCGCGGCAGCGTCATCTTCCCGAACGGCGACACGGAGTTCTTCGAGATCGACGGGGAGACCGGCGAGAAGACGGTCACCCGCAACGCGGTCTCGGGCTTCACCTCGACCGACCACTTCCTCCCGGACGGCACCATCATCAGCTCGTCGGGCTTCCCGGGTGGCGACACGACGGTCGACACCTTCGACGCCGCGGGCGTGCTCATCTCCCACGAGGTCGTCGGACCCGACGGTCGCCCGGTGCCCGGCTCGGAGCCGGTCGTGCCACCGGTCGCCCCCGAGCTCGACGGGCTGCTCGGTCAGCTGGTGGGCGGCCTGTCGATCGGTCAGGCCGGCAGCGAGGAGACGGCTCTCGAGCTCGCCCCCGAGACCGACCCCGGGACCGGCGAGGCAGGACGCTGGATCCCCGGGTTCGCCGGCCCGGTGTGGCTTCCGGCCGGCGCGGAGTTCGGCGGCCCGGACGGCGCCGAGCCCGGCGTCGAGTACGACCCCACGGTGCCGGACGTCGAGCCCGGCGACGAGAGGTCGTGGGACACCGGCCGGGAGTACGAGTACTCGGCGGCCTGGGGACCGGTCACCTCGCAGGACGCGCAGGCCGGTTACGCCGCCGCGGACGCCGACTCGGGCGACTCGGGCTCGTCGGAGAGCACGGAGGACGTACCCGGGACCCTGGGTGAGTACGTCGACCCACCGCTCACCCCGATGCCCGATACGGAGCCTGAGACGGAGGTCGACCCCGACGACGCCGGCTGGTTCCCGCCGCCCGCCGCGCCGACCGGCATCGGGGCCATGGCGAGCGCCTTCGCCCAGGCGGCCACCGAGGTCGTGGGCCAGGCGTAGCGACTCCCCCACGCAGCACACCCTGGCTTCACACATTCGGGGGTGTTGCGGCAGACTTCCGGACCCACCCCATCCATCCGTTTCCGGAGGACCCGGAGGACCGTGGTGCCCCCGAGTACCGCCCCCGGCCGGTCCTGGCCGTTCACCGGACGCGACGCCGAACTGCGGGCCGTCGCGTCGGCGTTGGAGCGCGACGGCGCCGTGGTCGTCGCCGGCGTCGCCGGGGTCGGCAAGAGCCGGCTCGCCCGCGAGCTCGTCGGTCGCCTCGTGCCCGACGACCGCGCGGCGGTGGCGACGGCGACCGCGTCGGCGCGGGACATCCCCCTGGGCGCCTTCGCGCCCTGGTTGAACGGGCACGACGCCACGGCCGGCAACGGCGACGCTCCCGTGTCCGCGCTGGCCCGCGTCGCCGCCACGCTGCGCGCCGGCGGGCCGCGCACCATCCTGCTCGTCGACGACGCGCACATGCTCGACGCGACGTCCGCGACGCTGCTGCACGAGCTCGCGATGGAACGTGCCGTGCGGGTCGTGGCGACCGTGCGGACCGGGGAACGCTGCCCCGACGCCGTCACCGCGCTCTGGAAGGACGGCGCGGCGACACGGATCGAGATCCCGCCGATGGACGAGCGGGCGACCACCCTGCTGCTCCGGTCGGTGCTCGGCGGTCATCTCGACGCCCGCGGGGCACGCCGCCTGCACGAGGTGACCCTGGGCAACGTCCTGTGGCTGCGGCACATCGTGGAGGGCGAGATCGCCGCGGGCCGTCTCGCCCTTTCGGGGTCCGGCTGGGAGTGGGACGGCGACCCGGTGCTCTCCCCCGCCCTCGAGCACCTGATCGACGCCCGGATCGGCACCCTCGACGAGCAGGAACGACGCGTGCTCGATCTGGTGGCGCTCGGCGAGCCGCTCGGGCTCACCATGCTCACCACGCTCGCCGACGCCGAGGCCGTGGAGCGCATGGCCGAGCGGGGGCTCGTCGCGGTGGAGACCGACGGCCTGCGCACCGAGGTCCGCCTCGGCCATCCCCTCTACGGCGAGGCCGCGCGGGGTCACCTCAGCATCCCTCGGGCCCGGCGCATGCGCGGCGAGCTGTCGCGGGCGCTGAGCGGCACCGGCAACCGTCGCGCCGGCGACGAGCTGCGCCGCGCCGTGCTCGACCTCGACAGCGACATCGCGAAGGACCCGGCGCTGCTGACGCTGTCGGCGTCGCAGGCGATGGGCCTGACCGACTTCGTGCTCGCCGAACGCCTCCTGCGCGCTGCCGTCGACGCGGGCGGCGGCTTCGACGCCCAGCTGAGCCTGGCGTTCCTGCTCGGCTGGCAGTTGCGGACCGAGGAGACCGTCGCCGCGCTCGCCCGGGCCATGGACATGGCCACCACCGGCGACGACCGGATGCGCGCCTTCCTGGTGCGCGTGCAGATGCTGTTCTTCGTGCTCGACCGCCGGGAGGAGGGGCTGGCCGCCATCGAGGCCGAGGAGGTCCACTCCCCGGGGCGGCCCGAGACCGCGGTGTGCCGGATGGTGCTGCGCGCGGTGGGGGGCGACGTCGCCGCGGGCGTCCGGGACGCCCTGGCCCTGCTGGACAGCGGCATCGGGAGCCCGCAGGTCCTCAGCTGGACGTGCTGGGCCGCCTCGTACGTGCTGGCCCTGCAGGGCGGCGACTCCGAGCGGGTCCGGACGATCGTGGCGCGCGGCATGGACGCGGCGAGGCTCGCCCCGGAGACCGCAGTGATGCTCGGCAACATCGGCTTCGGCGAGCTGATCGACGCCCTCTACGCCGGGACGCCGGAGGTCACCCAGGACCGGCTCGCGTGGGTCCGGCAGCTCACCGGTTCCCAGAGCGCCACCTGGAGCGGGCTGTTCGAGGGCAGCGTCGCGGTCGAGACCGGCCGCCCGCGCACGGCCGCGCGACTGCTCGAGAGCGTCCTGACCAGCTTCCCGGGCCACGGCGGCGGATGGTCGTCGTGGCTCCACGGCCGGCTCGCGCAGGCCCACGCGATGCTCGGCGAGACCACCGCGGCCGCGGCGTCCGTCGACACCGCGGTGCGGGTCCACCAGGACGGGATCCTGGTGTTCGACGGTGAGGTCACCCTCGCCCGCGCGTGGATCGCCGCCGCCCGCGGGGCACGTCACGAGGCCGTCGGGCACGCCGTGAGCCTTGCCGAGGACTCGCACCGCCGGGGTGCGTACGCCGCCGAGGTCGCGGCGCGGCACGTCGCGGTGCGGCTGGGCGACCGGGAGCAGGCCGACGCCCTGGGCGCCCTGGCCCGTCGCCTCGGCACGCCCCGGGCCGCCGCGACGAGCGCCCACGCCCGGGCCCTGGCGTCCCGCGACGCCGGTGGCCTGCTCGAGGCCGCGGACGCGCTGGAGGCGTGCGACCTCGTGCTGGCCGCGGCGGACGCCGCGGCGCAGGCCGCGGTGATCGCACGCGAGCAGGGCAGGCTGCCCGCCGCCGCGAGCGCCGTCGAGCAGGCCGAGCGTCTGGCCGCGAGCTGCGAGGGCGCCCGGACCCCGGCGCTGGAGGCCGCTCGGGCCCCGCTGCCCATCAGCATCCGCGAGCGGGAGGTCGCGATCCTCGCCGCCGAGGGCCTCACCAACCGCGAGATCGCCGCGCGGCTGCACGTGTCGGTGCGCACGGTCGAGAGCCACGTCTACCGGGCGTGCTCACGCCTCGGCGTCCCCGACCGCGCGAGCCTGGCGGCGGCGGTCGTCGGGCGCACAGTGCCGTAGTCGACTACCGCAGACACCCCCGTCCGATCTCGCGATCCTCGCCCGGAAGGTCCGACTCCGGGGGGACATCGATGACCGGGACTCCGCTGCGCACCGCGCTCGAACGCATGGCCGTCGACGCGGAGTTCGCGCGTGGCGTCCGCGAACGTCCCGACGCCGTGGCGGCCGAGCTCGGTCTCGACGACGAGGCGATGGCGACCCTGCGCACCCTCGTCGTGGACACCGCGGCGCACGCGCCGGCGCGGCTCGAGGAGCGCCTCTCCCGTTCGGCGCTGTTCTTCGGCGGCGACGTCGGCGCCGACGGCGGTGGGAGCGACTCCGGTGGCAGCTCGGAGAGCAGCAGCTCCGAGGACAGCAGCTCCGAGAGCAGCAGCTCCGAGAGCAGCAGCTCCGAGAGCAGCAGCTCCGAGAGCAGCAGCTCCGAGAGCAGCGACTCCGAGGACAGCGACTCCGAGGACAGCGACTCCGAGGACAGCGACTCCGAGGACAGCGACTCCGAGGACAGCGACTCCGAGGACAGCGACTCCGAGGACAGCGACTCCGAGGACAGCGACTCCGAGAGCAGCAGCTCCGACTCCGACACCGACGACGACACCGACGACGCTCCGGCGTCCGAGCGCGAGCGGCAGACCGACGACCAGGAGTCCTCGAGCACCGCCACCGCGCGCGACGGCTCGTCCGCGCCGACCGGGAGCGACGGCGACGAGCGCGCGACACCGTCGCCGACGCCGCCCGCGCCGACCCCGTCACCGGACGTGGCCGTTCCGGCCGTGCCGACGGGCGAGACAGCGAGCAGCCCCGCGGTCGAGGAGCCCGTACCCGTGGCGACCGCGGAGACGGAACAGACGGCGCAGACGACCCCGGCGGCAGCCCCGGACACCGACGGCGAGACCCCCGCGACCACCGACGGCCTCGCGGACGGCCCCGCCGACGGTGCAGCGCCCGTCGGCCCCGTCATGAGCCCGGCGCCCACACCCACCGGCGCCGTCCCCACCGAGATGTACGTCCGGCCTGCGGTGACGCCGGCGGTCGCGGCCGCGGTGGCCGGCTCGACAGCGGGCCTGCACGGCGGCGTGGTCGCCCAGGAGGTCGGCGCCGACGGCAGCACCGTCCGCTACACCTACGGCGACGGCACGACCGAGACCGCGCAGCGCGCCACCGACCCCGCGACGGGCGAGCTCACCGATCGCATCACGCGGGCGGACGGCACCGTCTGGACCCACACCTGGGACCCGGCGCTGGGTGCGGCGACCGGGACGTGGACGACCGTCGCGCCCGACGGGACGACGACCGTGCTCGGCGAGTGGGGCGGTGAGGCGCTCTCGCACACCGAGCACCCCGACGGGGCGACCGTCGACGTCCGGATCACCGCTCCGACCCCGGACAACGACAACCTGCTGTTCGCGATCGACGAGACGGCCGCGGACCTGACCCAGAACTACGTCGAGGTCCACCTGGTCCCGGGCACGGACCTCGCGACGCTGCAGGTCGTCGGGCCCGACGGATCCGTGACCGGCTACGGCGGCGCGACCGTGCACCACACCGACAACCCCGACGGCTCGCGGACCACCACCGTCGTCCTCCGTGACGGCGACACCGTCTCGGTCACCCACCGCGACGGCCACGTCGTCGACCACCGCACGGTGACCCACGACGGCTCGACGGTGCCCGGCGAGCGCGACATCACCGACGACCTGCCGCCGGCGGTGCAGCAGGTCGTCGACGGTTCCCTGACGGGCGCCCACGGTCAGGTCGTGGGCCACCAGGTCGTCTCCGAGGGAGTGTCCGGCACGACCGTGCGCGTCACCTACGCCGACGGCACCACCAGCGACCTGGTCCGCAGCACCGACCGCCTCACGGGCCTCGTCACCGACCGCAGCACCGAGCCCGACGGTACGAGCGTGCAGCTGCTGTGGCGTCCCGGCGCCGACGGGACGATGGAACCCGACCGCACGACGGCGACCCATCCGGACGGCACCGTCGTCACCACCTACCACCAGAACTCCGCCGACCGCTCGTACACCGAGGTCACCGAGCGGCCCGACGGCACCCGCAGCGAGGTCGTCGCCTACTCGACCTACGTCCGCGACGACGTCAGCGGCGGCTGGAGCCTCTACCGCGTCGAGGACACCGACGCTGCGGGCCGCACCACCGTCTCGTCCTACGGCTGGGGTGTCCCCGGGGTCGACGGTGCGTCCCTCACCGTCCAGGCGCCGGACGGCACCCGATCGGTGACCCCGGTGTGGATGGGCTCCCGCGACGTCGGCACCACGACGTACGCGGTGATCGTCCGGCCCGACGGCACGACCGACACCTTCGGCAACGATGAGGACCGGCCCCGCTTCGACCGCTACAGCGGCCCGGGCCACGCCCACTGGACCACCGCACCCGCGCCGACCGGCGAACAGACCGGCGCGCCGGCCGGCGGGGAGGGCGCCACCGCCCCGCCGACCGCCCCCGTCAGCGGCCCCGGCCCTGGTACCGGGCCCGGCACCGACACCGAGCCGGCCGGGAGCTACCACGGCGGCGTCGTCAGCAGCGTGCCGACGACCCTTCCCGACGGCAGCCAGTCGGTGCTCGTCACGCGCGGCGACGGCACGACGGTCGACGTCACGCGCACGACCGACCCGGCCACGGGCGTCGTCACCGAGACCTGGGCCGAGGGCGACGGCACCACCGTCGAGCGCACGCAGGAGGCGGGCGCCGAGACCACCGTCCGCACCTCCCCCGACGGCACCGTCGCGGCCGCGGTCGCCGGCGAGAGCTTCGCCTCCGAGCTGACACGTCCCGACGGGAGCTGGACCCAGGGCGAGTGGGGACCGAGCGAGTCCCGACCCGACCAGGTGTTCCGCACCGTCGACCGTCCCGGAGGCGGCCTCATGGTCGACACCGTGGTCCGGGCGAGCGAGGGCGGCGGCTACGTCGCCACGATCACGTCCTCCGACGGCGGGGTCGAGACCGTGCGGCTGACCACGCAGGACGTCGCCAACCGCGACGGCTCCACGACACGGATCTTCACGTTCCCCGACGGCGACACCGACGCCTTCACGATCGCCGCCGACGGACGGGCGGTCCACCACGAGTCCCACCACGACGACGGCTCGGCGACGAGCTGGGCGGCGGCGCCGGTGCTCCCGACCGTCGAGACGTCGGTCGACCCGGCCACGGGCGCCACCGTGACCGTCACCCAGGAACCGGACGGGGAGCGGACCACGACGACGGTGGCCCCCGACGGCGCGCGCACCGAACGCACGGTCGCGCCGGACGGCAGCTGGTCCGAGGAGTCCGACGACGGCCGCGGCACCGTGACGACCACCCTCGGCGTCCCGGGTCAGGTCCCGCAGGTGGAGACCCGGTACCCGGACGGCTCGTGGACGTCGAGCTACGGCGACCCCGACGGGGGCACCACCGAGATGGCCGGTCGCGCCGACGGGTGGTTCACCCAGACCGACCGGGAGGCCGACGGTGCCTGGTCCCGGGTCGTCGTCGAGCCGGACGGGAGCCGCACCCGAGTCCTCCGGCGAGGCCGGCGAGGACCCGGACACCACCCCGGGCGACCTCATCCGGCCCGACGGCAGCGCCGTCCTCGCGGACGGCAGCATCGTCACGATGCGCGACGGGCCGAACGGCGGGCTCGTGCAGGTCACCGTCGCTCCCGACGGCACGCGGACGACCGTCGACTACGGCGCGGACGGGATGGGCCTGCGCACGACGGTGGTGCACCCCGACGGGACGGCGACCCGCGAGTACCACGAGGCGGACGGTCGCAGCTCCACGGTGCGGGTGGTGGTCAACGACTACGGGGACGTCGTGGAGATCCCGAACCCGGGCAACTACGGCCACGCCGGGAGCGCCGACAACGCCGGCGACGCCCGCAACGAGGGACACGCGGGCAGCCCACCGGAGCCGAAGCCCGTCGAGGAGAACGTCCTGCTCCACCACGGGAACCTGCAGATCTTCCGGTACCACGACGGCCGGGTCATGCTCTTCGCCTCGTGGGAGAACGATCCCGAGGTGTTCCACGAGACGTTCCCGCCGGGTGCCGACTGGAAGAACGCGGTGATTCACGCGACCGAGCCCGTGCAGGTCTACGACGGCGTGGGGACCTACCACTACGAGCAGCAGGTGACCTACGGCGACGGTCGCATCCGGACCCACGAGTTCGGGGGCGTCGAGCCGATCTGGAACGACTGGTTCTGACCCCCGACCGGCACGGGGCCGGTCGACTACGGAACGGCGAACCGTGCTCGTTCCTCGGGACTCAGGGGGCGGGTGACGCGTGCGGCGGCGAGCGCCTCCAGTTCCGCACCACTGCGACAGACCTCGCACTCGAAGACGAAGGCGTTGCCGGCGCTCGAGGCGGCCGCGATCCGGTGGCCGGTGCGGTCCACCGCCACCGCGGTCACGTCGCCCCCGGGGACGTCGTAGACGGCCGCTTCGTCTCCCGTCCGGGCGTCCCAGACCCGGGCGGAGCCGTCCATGGCACCGCTGACGATCAGTGCCTCCGGCGAGGCGTACTCGACGTCCGTCACGAAGCCCTGATGGCCCAACAGCGTCAGCACCCGGTGACCGTCGTCGAGGTCGATGACCTGGACCTGGTCGCCGACCGCCAGGGCGACCTGGGTCCCGCCCGGATCGACGGCGAGGTCGAGCACGCCGTCACCCGCGTCGGCGGCGACGCGCACCTCGCCGGAGCCGAGGTCCCAGACGTGGACGAGCCCGTCGGCTCCGCCGACGACCACCGAGCCGCCGCCAGGAGTGAACGATGCGGTGTAGATGCCCCGCGGCGAGAGGATGCGCTCGCCGACCACCCGACCGCTCGCCACGTCGATGAGCCGGCTGACGCCACGACGCTCGGCGGTGACGAGTTGCCGACCGTCGGGAGAGAAGGCGACATCGTCGATCGGTCCGCCGACATCCGGAGGACGGGCGACGACGCCGGCGATCTCGCGATCCCAGACGACGAGGCTCCCCTGCTGTGCGCTCGTGACGATGAGCCTGCCGTCGGGGCTGAACCGCGCGCGAGTCAGCCGACCCTGTGTGGACAGGGTGCGAGCCGCGAGACACCCGGGGTCCCGCGGAGGGGTCAGGCACGCGGTCCCGAGCGGCAGTTCTGCTCCGGACCGTCCGTCCCACGCCCGCGCCATCCCGCTCTCCGACGCCGTGAGCACGGTGGCCGCGTCCGGCGAGAAGTCGACGCCCGCGGGGGGCAGGGTGTCGGTGCCGCTCAGCGGGAGTTCGACGGGTTGATCCGGCAGGGCCCAGAGGCGCACGGCCCCGGTCCCGTGCCCGGTGACGACACGGAGGCCGTCCGGCGACATCTCCCCCCGGGTGGCGGAGCCTGCGGCACCGCGGGTCTCGATCAGCACGCGGGCGTCGGCGACCCTCCAGACCCAGAGATTGCCGTCGAGGCCGGTGACGACGACTCCGGTGCCGTCGACGGAGAAGCGGGCGTCCGTGGCGGGCGCCCCGGGGGCCAGGAGCCTGCGCGGTGGTTGCCCGACACGGAACAGGTCGGCCTGGCCGGAGACCTGGGCGACCACGACGGCGCCCCCCGCGCGGTCGAGGGCGACGACGAACGCCGAAGGGAGCGCCAGGACGGGTGCTCCGTCGGTCGTCCTGCGCAGCGACGCGGCGCCGTCGTCGGCGGCGGTCAGCGCGGTCGACCCGTCCGCGGAGAGCTGCGAGGTCGACACCGGGGCGTCGTACGGAGCGAGGACCAGGGGCGCCACCGCCTCGATGCGGCCCACCATCGCCTCGCCGTATTCGGTGCCGACGAGCAGGGTGGAGCCGTCGGCCGACAGGGCGACCGACCGGACCGGAGCCCGTGCCCAGCCCACGGTGATCGACGGGGCGCCGGACGAGGTCCAGGTACGGACCGTGCCGTCCGACATCCCCACGGCGATGACGCGGCCGTCCTCGCTGGTGGTCGCCTCCGTCGCACCCGTCTCGACGAGGACGGCGCGGAGGACCAGCACGCCGGTCGTGGGATCGACGGACCAGAGCACGGCCTTGCCGGCGTCCGTCGTCGCCACCCCGGTCGGCGCCGAGCGTGCCGCGCTGAGGCGCTGCACGGCTCCTGGCCCGACCCCGAACGACCCGCGCGGCCCGCCGTTCGAGGCGTCCCACGCGGCGACGCCGCCGTCGCGGCCCGAGGTGATCACGAGCGCGCCGTCGGGAGACCAGGCGACCCCGGACACCGCCGCCCGGTGGGCATCGGCGCCGGCCCGGACCCGGGACCGCTGGAGTGCGGCACGCAGGGCGTCCGTCGCCTGGCTGGTCGGGGCGGTCGACCAGGCGAGGCGAGCCAGGAGCACCGAGCGCTCGGGGTCGACGTCCAGCTGGGTCTGCGCGGCTGCCGCGAGTGCCCGGGACTCGGCCTGATCGCGTTGACGGACCGCTTCGGAGCGCTGGAGGAGAGCAACGCCCGCGAGCACCGCCAGGAGGACGACCGTCGTCAGCGCGACGACGATCGTGGTGCGGAGCCTGCTGCGTTCGGCTCGACGGCTGGCGGCGACGAGCTGGACCTGCTGGGGAACGGCCGACGGCTCAGTGCCGCCACGCATGAGCCAGTCCTCGGCGGCGCGGAGATCCTTTCCTCGCAGGAGCAGGGAGCGGTCCCGGTCGCGTGTCTCCCATCGCAACGCCCGGGAGAGCCAGTGGGTGTGCTCACGCACCCGCTCCGGGTCGGTGTCGATCGCCGAGAGGATGGCGGCGACCACGTCATCGGGAGACCGACCCTTCCTGGCGTCGATCCACTGGAGGGCGCCGAGCTCGTCGGGCGGGTTCTCCACGTCTCCCACGCCGACGGGCACGAGCCGCTTGCCGAGCTCGACGGCGCGTTCGAACTCGTGTCGACACTCGGACGACTTCAGCCAGGCCGGACTCAGGCAGCAGACCACCGCGTCGGCCGCTTCGATGGCCGTGCCCAGCTCGGTGCGCCACGGCGCCGCCGGCGGGATCGAGTCCGCGTCCATCCAGAAGGTGCGACCGGCGGCCTTGGCCCGGTCGACGAACGGGATGACGGCCTCGGCGTCGCGGCGCGAGTAGGAGACGAACGCGTCCAGTGATGCGGGCGTGGGACTCGGCGACGGCCCGGTCGTGTCCGCCATCCCGCCCCCCGCGCGGCGCCCTACCTCGTGCTGGTGATTGTCGAGGTCCCGCCGTCGGCCGTCAAAGTCGCGTCTCGACCGGCGAGGGCGAGGACGCGCTCGAGCTCCGTTCCGCTCGTGGTGTGCACGACGGGGCCGTAGAGCCCGGTGCGCGCGTCCTGGTCGGCGTGCTCGAACTGCGCGACGAACCCGGCGACGATCGCGACGTCCTCGTCCCGCACCGCGATCTTCGTCCCCACCGACTGCGCCAGGTCCCAGCCGTGCAGGACGAGCTCCTCGAGGGCGACGACGCCGAGCTCCGCGGTGGGCATCGTCAGGCCGCCGGCGCTGCCCGCGCCCTCCCACGCGGACGGCTCCGACCACGCGGCCGCGAGCTCGACGAGGCGGTCGTCGAGCACCGCGCGCCAGTCGTCGGTCAGCTCGTGGGGCGCCCCGCCGGCCCCGGGTGCCTCGTGCCGCGCCACGCCGATGAAGTGCGTGGCGAAGGCGAGGAGGTGACCGAGCAGGTCGCGCACCCGCCAGTCACCGCACGGCGTCGGACGGTCGAGGTCGCCGTCGCCGACGTGCGCGGTGATCCGGGACAGCTCCCGGGCCGCGGGACCGAGATCGTGCATGGTGATCACCTCTCAGGACTGGATGGTCCTGGAAAGGTATCAGCGTTTGCGGCCGCCGCGCTGGCCCTTCTCCCGCACGCGCACGTTGATCTGCACCGGCGTGCCCGTCAGCGGGAACGTCTCGCGTAGCTTGCGCTCGAGGAAGCGCCGGTAGCCGGCCTCCAGGAAGCCGGAGGTGAACAGCACGAACGTCGGCGGCCGGTTCTGCGCCTGCGTGGCGTAGAGGATCTTCGGCTGCTTGCCGCCGCGGACGGGCGGTGGCTTGGCCGCGACGATGTCGGAGATCCACTGGTTGAGCTGGCCGGTGGGCACCCGGCGGTCCCAGTTCTCCAACGCCGTGCGCATGGCCGGCGCGAGCTTCTGCACCGACCGGCCCGTGCGCGCGGAGATGTTGACCCGCTCCACCCAGGGGAAGCGCACGAGCGCGCGCTCGAGCTCGCGGACCATGGCGTAGCGGCGGTCCTCGTCGACGAGGTCCCACTTGTTCATGGCGAGCACGAGCGCCCGGCCGGCCTCGGCGACCTGGGAGGCGACGCGCAGGTCCTGCTCGCTGATCGGCTCCGAGGCGTCGAGCAGCAGCACCGTCACCTCGGCGGCCTCGATCGCCGCCTTCGTGCGCAGCGAGGCGTAGTACTCGGTGCCCGACGCCTGGCCGACCTTGCGGCGCAGGCCGGCGGTGTCGACGAACTTCCAGACCTCGCCGTCGATCTCCACCAGCGAGTCGACCGGGTCGGTCGTGGTGCCCGCGACGGCGTCGACGACCGAGCGGGTCTCGCCCGTGAGCTGGTTGAGCAGGCTGGACTTGCCGACGTTCGGCTTGCCGACCAGCGCGACGCGCCGTGGCCCGCCGGTGAGGTCGACATCGTCGCGCGGGCTCTCCGGCATCGCCTCGAGCACGATGTCGAGCAGGTCACCCGAGCCGCGCCCGTGCAGCCCGGACACCGGGTGCGGCTCGCCGAGCCCGAGGCGCCACAGCGCCGCGATCTCGCCCTCGCCGCGCGAGTCGTCGATCTTCGTGGCGGCCAGGATCACCGGGCGGTCCGAGCGGCGCAGGGTGCGCGCGACCGCCTGGTCGACCGCGGTCGCGCCGACCTGGCCGTCGACCACCAGCAGGATCACGTCCGCGGTGGCCATCGCCGTCTCGGCCTGCGCCGAGATCGCGGCCTGCATGCCCTTGGCGTCGGGCTCCCAGCCGCCCGTGTCGAGCAGCGTGAACCGCCGCCCGTTCCACAGGGCGTCGTAGGCGACGCGGTCACGCGTCACGCCCGAGACGTCCTGGACCACCGCCTCGCGGCGGCCCAGGATGCGGTTGACCAGCGTCGACTTGCCGACGTTGGGGCGTCCGACGACGGCGAGCACCGGCTGCACCGGACGCGCGTCGTCGCTGTGGTTGCCCGTGTCCGTGTCGCCGTCGGCGAGCACAGCGGGCCCTTCCTCGTTCAATCTGTGTCCCTAGTGAGAGCCGACTCCTGCGTCGGCGAAGCCGACGATCATATCCCGGTCCCCGGCGAGGCCCTGCAGCCGGTCGAGCACGCCGTCGATGTCCAGGGTGGAGGTGTCGACCTCGACCGCGTCGTCGGCGGGCCGCAACGGCGACGCCGCCCGCGAGGAGTCCAGCTTGTCGCGCCGGGCCAGGTCGGTCCGCGCGTCCGGCGCGTCCGCCCGCCCCGCGGCGCTGTCCTCGGCGGTGCGCCGCCCCGCACGGACGAGCTCCGACGCGGTGAGGAACACCTTGAGCCCGGCGTCCGGCAGCACGACCGTGCCGATGTCGCGCCCCTCGACCACGATGCCGGCCCCGTCCTCGATCGCCTGCGCGGCGATACGCCGCTGCTCGTCGACGAGGTGGGCCCGGACCGCGGTCAGCGCCGACACCGCCGACACCGCACCCGTCACCGCCGTGCCCCGGATCTCGGCCGCGACGTCCTCGCCGTCGAGCTGCACGCGCGGCTCGGCCGGGTCGGTCGACACGGTCACCCGCGCGCCGAGCGCCACGGCGACGAGGTCGTCGGCGCCGTCCGCGTCGGTGGCGGCGACGTCGAGCGCGAGGCCCGAGCGCAGCACCGCGAGCGTGACCGCCCGGTACATCGCCCCGGTGTCGAGGTAGCGGGCATCGAGTCGCATCGCGAGCCCGCGGGCGGTGGTCGACTTGCCCGTCCCGGAGGGCCCGTCGACGGCGACCACCCCGCGCAGCGTCCCGTCCATGACCCGTGTGCCTCCCGAACGTCGACCACTCTGCGTTCGGAAGACCATTGTGCCCTGCGCGCCCGCCGAAATGTCAGCGGAGTGGCGCCGCAGACGTTCAGTGTCCGTAACGCCACGCACTCGCCGGCTCGAGAGGGGGTCAGAGCCCCACGGCGTGGTACAGCGAGGCGACTTCGTCTCGGCCGAGCTTACGGAGCGTGCCCGGGCGCTGCTCGCCGAGACGGACGTCGCCGACGGCGGTGCGCACGAGGCGCTGGACCGGCTTGTCGACGGCCTCGAGCATGCGCCGCACGATGTGCTTGCGGCCCTCGTGGAGCACGAGCTCCACCATCACCCGCGCGCCCGAGCGGTCGATGACCTTGAAGCTGTCGACGGCCGCCGGGCCGTCGTCGAGCTCGACACCGGCGCGCAGCTGGCGCCCGAGATCCTTCGGGATCGGCGCCCGCACCTCGGCGACGTAGGTCTTGGGCACCTCGTAGGACGGGTGCATCAGCCGGTTGGCGAGCTCGCCGTCGTTGGTCAGCAGCAGCAGGCCCTCGGTGGCCGCGTCGAGCCGCCCGACGTGGAACAGGCGCTGGCCCTCGGCCTTCTCCAGGACGATGTCGCCGACGCAGCGCCGGCCCTGGTCGTCCCACATCGTCGAGAGCATCCCCTCGGGCTTGTTCAGCGCGAGGTGCACGGTCTCGGTGTCGGTGACGATCCGCGACCCGTCGACGTGGATGACGGACGTCTCGGGGTCGACCCGGATGCCCATCTCCTTGACGACCTTGCCGTCGACCTCGACGCGGCCGTCCCGCATGAGGATCTCCGCCTGCCGCCGGGACGCCACCCCCGCCTCCGCCAGCACCTTCTGCAGGCGAACGCCCTCACCCGACCCGCTCACGCCGCTCCTCCGCTCGACCGGTTCTCCAGCGTACGCAGCCCGTCTCGTCACATCCGCGGGCCGTGGTGCGACCTGGAGGTGAAGACCCCGACGACCACGACGACCCGGAGGGCCGCACCATGCTGGGACGCAAGACGTTCACCGCCGAGGAGATCGACCACGCCCGCACCGCGGTGCGCGCCGAGGTCGCGGCGCTGCGGGCGCACGACGACCCGGCGCTGGCCAACGCGCTGCTGCTCGCCCTCGACCGCCGCTTCGTGCACCGCATCCGGGCCACCTCCGGCAAGGACACCAACCCCGTCACCGAGGTCGAGCTCCTGGCCGAGTCGCTGCTCGAGCACGGCGGCGTCATGACGCCGAACAAGGTCATCAAGTACGACCCGGCGCGCGCGGTCCTCGGCCTCGCGCCCGGGGACACCATCGCGCTCGACGCGGCGTCGCTCGAGCGCCTCGCCGACGCGTTCCTCGCCGAGCTCGCGGTGCGGTTCGGCGAGGTCGCACCGGTCTAACGGACCCCGTCCCAGACGGCCTGCTCCGGACCGTCCGGACCGGCGACGTCGGTGTCGAGGGCGTCGAAGCGGCGCGTGGTCGGCGCGTCCGCGGTGTAGCCCGGCCAGCCCGGGTCGCCGTCGCGGGCGAACGCCACCCACGCCGTGCGCATCCGCGCGGCCAGGGCGCGGGTCTCCTCGGTGTCGGGCACGGCGAACGCCCCGGTGTCGACGCGGCCGACGGCGTCGAAGACGAACGGCAGCTCGCGACCGTGGCAGGCGTCGACGCCGTCACCGGAGCCCCAGGCGAACGCGTAGCGCCAGGTCCGGCCGGTGTGGGCGTCGGCGAGACGGCGGGTGGGGACGCCGAACATCCAGTCGGTGCGGATCGCGTCGTGCAGCTCGGGCGGCGTCGTCCCGCGACCCGCGTCCCGGTAGGCGGCGACGACGGCGTCCGGGTCGGGGTGCAGGCGCACGACCGTGGCGTGCAGGACCTCCGCGTCGGCCTCCGGCAGGCCGAGCGTGCGGCCGATCAGGCTGTAGAACGCCATCTCGTCGGCGTTCGACCCCACGAGCAGGTCGACGTCCACCGCCGCGCCGGCCGCGACGGCGTCGACGGGCTGCCCGTCGAGCAGGTCGCCGTCGACCACGGGGCCGAGCGCCCCGAGACCCATCAGCGGGTCGCGCAGGCCCTGCACGGCCAGGTCGGGCGGGCTGCCGGCGAGCCGGCCGACCGCCGCGACGAGCGCGTCGTCGGGCACGTCGACGAGGCCGGCAGGGTCGACGCCGAGGCCGTCGGCGAGCGCGCGAGTCGTCACGGCGGCCTGGGCGGGGGCGAGGACGTGCGAGCCGCCGCCGCTCTGCACGATCGCGCGGCGGAACAGGCCGGGCGGGGCGGCGGCGAGCAGGTCGGCGACGCTGAGCGCGCCGGCGGACTCGCCGAACACCGTGATCCGGTCGGGGTCACCGCCGAAGGCGACGGCGTTGTCGCGGACCCACTGCAGCGCGGCGATCTGGTCGTGCAGCCCGCGGTTGGCGACGACGCCCGGGATCGCGGCGAAGCCGGGCACGCCGAGCCGGTAGTTGATCGCGACGACCACCGCGCCCTCCTGGGCCAGCCGGGTGCCGTCGTAGACCGTCGCCCGCGAGGCGCCGATGGTGAACGCGCCGCCGTGGACGAACACCATGATCGGGAGACCGGCGCCGTCGACGGGGGTGCGGACGTCGGCGGTGAGGTGGTCGTCGCCGGCGATCCAGCCCGGCCCGGTGATGGCGGTGACGTCGGGCATGCCCGGGCCCAGGGGCAGCTGCGGCGCGGTCGGGCCGGGGGTCGTCGCGTCACGCTCGCCGTCCCAGCGCGCGGGCTCGGGGCGGGCGAAGCGCCGCTCCCCCACCGGCGCGGCGGCGTAGGGCACGCCGAGGAAGGAGGCGACACCGTCGTCGACGACACCGCGGACGGCACCACCCGTGGTCGTGCGGATCTCAGCCACGGCGCAGGGGTCCCCTATTCGTCGATGTCGTCCACATCGGGCAGCAGCGGGGCGATCGGCGGCAGCTCGTCGATCGACTGCAGGCCCAGGCGCTCGAGGAAGAGCTCGGTGGTGCTGTAGAGCGTCCCGCCGCCGACGTCGGTGCCCGCCTCGACGATCAGCCCGCGCGCGGCGAGCGTCCGCATCACGCCGTCGACGTTCACGCCCCGCACGGCCGCGACCCGGGAGCGCGTCACCGGCTGGCGGTAGGCGACGACGGCAAGGGTCTCCAGGGCCGCGCGGGTGAGGCGGGTGCGCTGCCCGTCGAGGACGAAGCGCTCGACGTAGGGGGCGAAACGGTCGCGGCTGTAGAGCCGCCAACCCTCGCCGGTCGCACGCAGCTCCATCCCGCGCTCGCGCTCGGTGTACTCGGCGGCCAGGGTCTCGAGGGCGTCCTTCACCCGCGCGACGGGCTGGCCGAGGACGTCGGCGATCTGGTCGGTCGGCGCGGGTGCGTCGACCACGAGCAGCACGGCCTCGAGCGCGGCGACGAGCTCGGTGTCGGAGGCCAGGGACTCCTCGATCTCCTCGAGGGGGTCGAGGGGGTCGAGGGGGTCGACCTCGCCGTCGCTCACTCGTCCTCCCCGGTCGCGCTCGCGCTGCCCGCGTCACCCCCGGGCGCCCAGCGGACGCGCAGCTCGGCGAAGGCCTCGGGCTGGTCGAGGGCGACGTCGCGGGCACGGTAGAGCTCGAGCACGGCGAGGAAGCGTCCCACGACCTCGATGCCCTCGGAGCAGTCCGCGACGAGCTCGGCGAACGTCGCCGCGCCGCGCTCCTGCAGGCGTCCCGCGAGGATCGTCATCTGCTCGGGCACCGACACCGTCGAGGCGTGCAGGTGGTCCAGGCCCACCGTCGGCGGCGGCTTCGGGCGGAACACTGCCGCCGCGAGCTCGGCGAACCCGTCGGCGTCGACGCCGAGCTGCACCGGCGGGAGCATCTCGGCGTACTTCGGCTCGAGCGTGACCGCCCGCGGGTAGCGCATGCGCGCCGCGCCCTCGAGCTCGCGGAACAGCGCTGCCACCTGCTGGTACGCGCGGTACTGCAGCAGGCGCGCGAAGAGCACGTCGCGGGCCTCGAGCAGCGCGAGGTCGTCCTCGTCCTCCACCTCGGCCTGCGGCAGCAGACGGGCGGCCTTGAGGTCGAGCAGGGTCGCCGCGACGACGAGGAACCCGGTGGTCTCCTCGAGGTCCGCGTCGTCGCCGAGCGCCGCGGTGTAGGCGATGAAGTCGTCGGTGACCCTGCTGAGGGCGACCTCGGTGACGTCGAGCTCGTGGCGCCCGATCAGCTGGAGGAGCAGGTCGAACGGGCCGGTGAAGTTGTCCAGGGTGACCTGGAACCGGCTCCGTTCCGGAGCTTGCAGGGCTTCGGGGGCTTCCGGGGTGAGGGTCACCGGGCGATGACCTCGCGGGCCAGGGCGCGGTACGCCTCCGCGCCGGCGGAGCGCGACGCCCAGCGCGTGATCGGCTCGCCCGCGACGGTGGTCTCCGGGAAGCGCACGGTGCGGTTGATGACGGCGTCGAAGACGAGCTCGCCGAACGCCTCGACGACGCGGGTCATCACCTCGCGCGTGTGCAGGGTGCGCGGGTCGTACATGGTGGCCAGGATGCCGGTGATCTCCAGCTTGGGGTTCAGCCGGTCCTGCACCTTCTCGATCGTGTCCATCAGCAGGGCGACCCCGCGCAGGCTGAAGAACTCGCACTCGAGCGGGATGAGGACACCGTCGGCGCACGCCAGCGCGTTGACCGTCAGCAGTCCGAGCGAGGGCTGGCAGTCGACGAGGACGTAGTCGTACCGGTCGAGCACCGGCCCGATCGTGCGGCCGAGGGTCTGCTCGCGGCCGACCTCGGTGACCAGCTGGACCTCCGCCGCCGAGAGGTCGATGTTCGACGGCAGCAGGTCCATCCCCTCGACCGTGGTCGGGCGGATGACGTCGTCGATCGTCGTGCCCTTCTCCATGATCAGGTTGTAGATCGTGGTGCCGAGCTGGTGGGGCTGGACGCCGAGGCCCACCGACAGGGCGCCCTGCGGGTCGAAGTCGACGAGCAGCACGCGGCGGCCGTACTCGGCGAGGGCCGCGCCGAGGTTGATCGTGGACGTCGTCTTGCCGACGCCGCCCTTCTGGTTGCACATCGCGAGGACCGTCGCCGGGCCGTGACCGTCGAGCGGACCGGGCACCGGGATGTGGCGTCGCGGACGCCCCGGGGGCACCTCGCCGGTGCTCTCCACCGTCGTGTCCACGGGGGTCGGCGACGGCTCGGTGGGCCCGTCGGCAGGCTCGTCCTGGGGTGACCAGAGGACCGGCTGCGGGTTCGACATCGCGGTGTCCCTCCCTCGCGTGCCCGGCCGTGTGCTCGTACGACCAGCCTAGGAGGCGCGTCCGGCGCCTCGGCGCGCGACTCGCCGAGCAGGTCGCGCCGCACCAGCGTGCCGTCACCCACGGCCACGCGAGCTGTCCGTTCCGTCACGATCTTCCGATGAACGGAAGGGACGGGGACGTCAGGGCGTGACCGCTCGCATACTCCGCGCTCACCCTCGCCCGCCGTCGACCACGAGGACGTGAGCGATGACGATCGGACAGACCGCCCCCGCGGGTCCCCGCGCGGCCTCCGCCGGCTGGGTCCGCCCCCTGTGCTGGTCGGTGGTGGCCCTGGAGGGCTTCGACCTCGTGGTCCTGGGCGTCGTGCTGCCCGTCCTGCTGCGCGACCCGGCCTGGGACCTCGACCCCGCCGGCGCGTCGGTGGTGGTCACCGTCGGCCTGCTCGGCGTCATGGTCGGGGCGCTCGCGGTGGGGCCGATCGCCGACGTGATCGGGCGCCGGGCCACGATCATCGCCACGGTCGCCGGCTTCTCGGTGCTGACCCTGGCGTGCGCCTTCGCCCCGAACCCCGAGGTGCTGGGCGTGCTGCGCTTCCTCGCCGGGCTCGGTCTCGGCGGCGTCCTCCCGGTCGCGCTCGCCCTCGTCGCCGAGTACGCACCGCCCGGCCGCGGCAGCAGCGCGACGACGATCCTCATGACCGGCTACCACGTCGGCGCGGTGCTGACGGCGCTGCTCGGCATCCTGCTCATCAGCCCGTTCGGGTGGCAGGCGATGTTCGTCGCCGGTGCGATCCCGGCGATCGTCCTGCTGCCGCTGATCGTGATGCGCCTGCCCGAGTCCGCGGAGTACCTGCAGCGCCGCGGGGCGAAGGACTCGAGCTGGCGCCGCGAGCGCCGCAACCCCCTGGCGACGCTCTTCCGCGACGGCCTGGCGCGCCCGACGATCGCGTTCTGGATCGCCTCGTTCATGGGCCTGCTGCTGGTCTACGGCCTCAACACCTGGCTGCCCGAGATCATGCGCTCGGCCGGCTACGAGCTCGGTGCCGCCCTGGCCCTGCTGCTCGTGCTCAACGTGGGCGCGATCCTCGGGCTCCTGCTCGCCGGCACCGTCGCCAACCGCATCGGCGTGCGCCCGGCGACCATCGCGTGGTTCGCCGCGGCGACGCTCTTCCTCGCGCTGCTCTCGATCCGGCTGCCCGGGATCGGGGTGTACGTGAGCGTGCTGCTCGCCGGCATCTTCGTGTTCTCGGCGCAGGTGCTCGTCTACGCCTACGTCTCGCAGCTCTACCCCGCCGAGGGGCGCGGCACGGCGCTGGGGACGGCCAGCGGCGTCGGACGCCTGGGCGCCATCACCGGCCCGATCCTCGGCGGCGCGCTGCTCCAGGCCGGCGTGGCCTACCCGTGGGGCTTCTACGCCTTCGCCGTCGTCGCCGCCCTCGGCGCGGTCGGCGTCGCGCTCGTCGGCCGCGCCCCCTAGTTCGTCCGGCGTATGTGAGCGATCTTCGGTGCTATAGCACCGAAGATCGCTCACATGAGGAAGCGGACCACCGCCGTCGCGATCTGGTCGGCGACGACGTCGGGGGCGTGCAGCGGGAGCACGACGTGGCTGATCGTCAGGCGCGCGGCGATCTCGGCGGCCGCGCTCGCCGTCGCCGCGTCCAGCTCGGGGCGTCGGCGCTGCAGGAACGCGGCCGCCCGGTCCCGCGCGGCGGTGATCAACGGTTCGGCCTCGCTGGTCAGCAGCGGCAGCAGTTCCTCGGCGCCCTGGCCGGTGAGCAGCACGCGCAGCAGCGGGTCGCGGGCGACGGTGTCGAGCGTGGTGCGCACGGCCTCGACCCACGCCCGGTACAGGTCGTCCTCGCCGTCGAGCGCGGCCTCGAGGCGGGCCAGGAACTCCTCGGTGCGGCGCAGCACCAGCGCCGCGGCCAGCCCCTGCTTGCTCGCGAACTCGTTGTAGAGCGTCTGGCGGCTCACGCCGATGCCGTCGGCGACGTCCTGGAGCCGCAGGCCCCGCCACCCGCCGGCGACGAGCAGCTCGGCCGCGCGCTCGAGCGCCTCGTCGCGGACGAGGCTCCGGGTGCGGTCGGCAAAGGTCCGGGCGGGCATCATCGGAGCGTAGACGCTGATGCGGCGTGCGTCTCCTCCGTGGACACAACGATGATTCGTGTCTAGCGTGCCGACACAGCACGTCCCGGCGTCCTGGAGGTGGCCGTGTCCCTGGTCCGCACCGCGACGGGCGAGCGCCTGTCGTCCGTCGTCCTCACCCCGATGCCGGCGGACGTCGACCGGCGCCTGCTCGACAGGACGCGCCCGCAGCGGATCGTGCCGCTCGCACCGCCGCCGCCGGGGTCGGGCCTCGAGGCCGTCCCGGGCGACGCGGGCCCGCCGGTCATCGGGCACACGCTGTCCTACATCCGCTACGGCAGCGCCTTCACCCGCGCCCGCCACGCCGCGCTCGGCCCGGTCTCGTGGTGCGGGTTCGTCGGCGAGCACGTGGTCATCGCCGCCGGCCCGGACGCGACGCACGAGGTGCTCACCAACCCCGACAAGGCCTACTCGCAGGACGGCTGGCGCTTCCTCGTCGACGACTTCTTCCACCGCGGCCTCATGCTGCTCGACGGCGACGACCACCGCGTGCACCGCCGCGTCATGCAGGAGGCGTTCACCGCGCCGCGCATCCGCGGCTACGTCGACCGCACGGTCCCGGTGCTGCGCGAGGAGATCCCGACCTGGCCCCGCGGGCAGCAGGTCCGCATCTACCCGATGCTCAAGCGCCTGACCCTCGACGTCGCCACCCACGTGTTCATGGACGACCGCTCGGGCCCCGAGGCCGACGCGGTGAACCAGGCGTTCATGGACTGCGTGCAGGCGGCGAGCTCGATCGTCCGGCGAGACCTGCCCGGCACGCGCTACCGCGCCGGCCTGCGGGGGCGCGCCCTGCTCGAGCGCTACTTCCGCGCGGCCCTGCCGGCCAGGCGGGCCGGCGACGGCGACGACCTGTTCTCCGTGCTCTGCCGGGCGACGACCCCGGAGGGCGAGGCGTTCACCGACGACGACGTCGTCAACCACATGATCTTCCTGATGATGGCCGCGCACGACACCTCGACGATCACCAGCGCGGCCGCGGCCTACTACCTGGCGGCGAACCCGGAGTGGCAGGAGAAGGCGCGGGCGGAGTCGCTGGCCCTCGGTGACGGACCGCCGGACCTGGCCGCCCTGCAGTCGCTGACGACCCTCGACCTCGTCATCAAGGAGGCGCTGCGCCTCGCCGCGCCGGTGCCGGTCGTCATGCGCCGGACCGTGAAGGACACCGCGCTGCTGGGCCACCACGTGCCCGCGGGCCAGCTCGTCATGGCCGCCGGCGCCACCAACCACCACGACCCGGCGATCTGGACCGACCCCGACGTCTTCGACCCCGAGCGCTTCGCCGAGCCGCGCCGCGAGGACAAGGCCCACCGTGACGCGTGGATCCCCTTCGGCGGCGGGGTGCACAAGTGCCTGGGCATGCTGTTCGGCTCGCTCGAGGTGACGGCGATCCTGCACGAGCTACTGCGGAACCACCGCATCACCGTCGCCCCGGGCTACCGGCCGCGCTGGGACAACACCTCGCTGCCCGTCCCCGCCGACGGCCTCCCCCTGCGCCTGGAGCCGCTGGGCTGACCGGCCTATGTGAGTGAAATTGTGGGCTATAGCCCACAATTTCACTCACATACGGGCGCGCGGGTGCGCCATCGCGAAGACCTCGCGCAGGGTGTCGACGGTGACCTGGGTGTAGATCTGCGTCGTCGTCACCGAGGCGTGGCCGAGCAGCTCCTGCACGACGCGCAGGTCGGCGCCGCCATCGAGCAGGTGCGTTGCGAACGAGTGCCGCAACGTGTGCGGGGAGATGTCGCCGGTGATGCCGGCGCGGTCGGCCGCCTCGCGCAGCGACGCCCACGCGCTCTGCCGGGACAGCCGCGCCCCCCGCGCGTTGAGGAACAGCGCCGGCGTCCCCCGCCCCCGCGTCGCGAGCCCCGGCCGCGCCCGCACCCGGTACGCGTCGAGCGCGGCCAGCGCCGGGCGCCCGATCGGCACGATCCGCTGCTTGCCGCCCTTGCCGGCCAGCCGCACCGAGCGCTGGGTGGCGTCGACGTCGTCGACGTCCAGCCCGACGGCCTCGGAGATCCGCGCGCCGGTCGAGTAGAGCAGCTCGAGCAGGGCACGGTCGCGGACGCCCCCGAGGTCGTCGGCCTCGCCGCCGCGCGCCTCCAGCAGCCGGTCGACGGTCGTCACGTCCAGCGCCTTCGGCAGCCGGCGCGGCGGCGACGGCGGGTGCACCTCGCGCGCCACGTCGACCGCCACCATGCCCTCGGCGAGCGCGAAGCGGTGCAGGCCGCGCACGGCGACGACGGCCCGGGTCGCCGACGCCGTCGCCAGCGGCGCCCGGCCGTCGGCGCCGGTGCGCAGCGCGACGAGGAAGTCGCCGACGTGCCGCTCGGTGACGTCGGCGAGGTCGGTGACACCGACGCGCTCGAGGTGCTCGAGGTACCGCCGCAGGTCACGCCGGTAGGACGCGAGCGTGTTCTCCGCCGTGCCCCGCTCCACCAGCAGGTGGTCGAGGTAGACGGTGACCGCCGCGTCCGGCGTCGTCACCCCGGCAGCACCTCCCCGAGCGGACGCACCGGCAGGTCGTGCGCCGCGCCGACGGCCTCCGAGGTCAGCTCCCCGTCGACGACGTTCACGCCCTTCGCGAGCGCCGGGTCGGCGGCGACCGCGTCGGCGAGGCCACGGTCGGCCAGCGCCACGACGTAGGGCAGCGTCACGCCGGTCAGCGCGCGCGTCGACGTGGTCGGCACCGCCCCCGGGACGTTGGCGACGCAGTAGAAGATCGAGTCGTGCACCCGGTACGTCGGCTCGGCGTGGGTGGTCGGGCGGGTGTCGGCGAAGCAGCCGCCCTGGTCGACGGCGAGGTCGACGAGCACCGAGCCGCTGCGCATCGCGGCGACGAGCTCGTTCGACACCAGCACCGGCGCCTTCGCCCCGGGCACCAGGACCGCCCCGATCACGAGGTCGGCCTCGCGGCAGGCGCGCTCCACCTCCGGTGTGCTCGACAGGACCGTCCGCACGCTGCCGGAGAAGATCTCGTCGACGCGACGCAGCGCCCGGACGTTGACGTCGAGCACCTCCACCGAGGCCCGCAGGCCGACCGCGATCGTCGTGGCCGCGAGCCCCGACGTCCCGGCACCGAGCACCGCGACGCGGCCCGGGCGCACCCCGGGCACCCCGCCGAGCAGCACGCCGCGGCCGCCCTGGGCGTTCTCCAGGTGGTGCGCGCCGACCTGCGGGGCCATGCGGCCGGCGATCTCGCTCATCGGCGCGAGCAGCGGCAGTGCCCCGTCCTCGGTCTGCACCGTCTCGTAGGCGACGGCCGTCGCGCCCGCGTCGAGCAGCGCCTGCGTGCACTCGCGTGACGCCGCGAGGTGCAGGTAGGTGAAGAGCACCTGCCCGCGACGCAGCCGGTGGTACTCCTCGGGGACGGGCTCCTTGACCTTGAGCAGCAGGTCGCTCGCGGCCCAGACGTCGTCGGCGGTGTCGAGGACGGTGGCGCCCGCGTCGCGGAACGCGTCGTCGGCGATCGCCGAGCCGATGCCCGCCCCGGCCTCGACGAGCACCTCGTGGCCCCGCCGCACGAGCTCGGTGACGCCGATGGGCGTCAGCGCGACCCGGTCCTCGTGGTCCTTGACCTCCCGCGGCACACCCACCTTCATGGCGGGACCATAGCCGGGTCCGGCGCCCCGCCCGACCCGCCGCGCGCGGGAGGGACAGACTGATCACCGTGCGACTCGGGACCACACTGCCGCAGTTCGGGGACGCCGCCGACGAGGTCGGCCGGATCGGGGAGTTCGCCACCCGCGCCGAGGAGGCCGGCGCCGCGAGCCTGTGGGTCGGCGACCGCCTGCTCGCCGCCGTCGACCCGCAGGTCGGCTACGGCGGCACCGACACGATCCCCGTCGAGTTCCGCCGGGCGCTCGACCCCTTCGCGCTGCTCGCGGTGGCCGCGACGACGACCTCGCACGCCACGCTCGGCACGAGCGTGCTCGTCGGGCCGCTCTACCCGCCCGCGGTGCTGGCCCGCTCGCTCGCGACCATCGCCGCGCTCGCGCCCGGACGGCTGCTCGCCGGGCTCGGCATCGGCTGGTCGCCCGAGGAGTACGCGGGCGCCGGGCTCGGGTTCGACGCCCGTGGCGCACGGCTCGACGAGCTGCTCGACGGCCTCGACACGCTCTGGTCGACGACCCCGGCGCCGTTGACGGGGTCGCGGTTCCCCCTGCCCGCCGTGCACGTCGAGACCCCGGAGCCCCGCCCGTCGGTCTACCTCTCGGCGTGGAGCGAGGCCGCGCTGCGCCGCGTCGGGCGCCGCGCCGACGGGTGGCTGCCGGTCGGGCGCCTGCCGAGCGACGACCTCGACGGCCAGGCCCGCGCTCTGCTGCGCTTCCGCGCCAACATCGACGCCGCCGCGACCGAGGCCGGCCGGGACCCGGCGGACGTCGGGACCGCGCTGCGGGTCAACGTCGCCGCGGGGCCCGGTGCGGCGGAGATCGCCGACGGCGTCCGGCGGCTGGTCGACGCGACCGGCTTCACCGACGTGTTCGTCGACCCGATGTACGTGGCGCCGGGCGTCGACGCGGGCCTGGACCTGCTGGCCGAGCTCGTCCGCCGGACGGCCTAGTCGTCGCCGGACCCGGCGGTGGTCAACGGGGAGTTCGGGCGCCTAGAAGCAGCGAACAGCACGTTCGCTGCGACGACCCCGCGCGTCAGTGCCGCGCGGACCGGCGCGCCGCGAACTCGCGCGGACGGTCGAGCCACTCCGCGTCGACGGGGCGTGCGGCCGAGCGGCCGTCGCGCACCGCGGCCGCAGCGAACACCCCCGCGACGCACGGCCCGTTGACCAGCGCGCCGGACATCGCCCCGGCGACGAGGTCGTCGAGCGGGATCCGGCGGATCACGAGGTCGGCCTCCTCGTCGTCGCCGCTGGCCGGGCGCTCCACCGAGCGCAGCCCGCGGGCGAGGAACACGCGCACCGACTCGTCGGCGAAGCCCGGGCAGCCGACGATGTCGACGAGCGTCGACCACTCGTCGGCCTCGATCCCGACCTCCTCGACCAGCTCGCGCTGCGCCGCGACCACCGGCTCCTCGGACGGGTCGTCGAGCAGCCCGGCCGGCATCTCCCAGATGCGGCGGCGCAGGGCGGGCCGGTACTGGTAGATCATGACGAGCCGGTCGTCCTCGTCGAGCGCCGCGATCGCGACGGCCCCGAAGTGCTCGACCTTCTCCCGCCCGGCGATCCGCCCGCCCGGCATCCGAACGTCGTCGCGCCGCAGCGCGAAGATCGGACCTTCGTAGATCGTCTCGTCGCCCACGACGGCGAAGTCGTGCGGCGGCTGCCCGTGGTGCGGGTCGGCGAGCGAGTCGGGCGTGCGCGGCGCCGTCACGTGGTCGCGCCGGCGGGCTCGTCGAGCACCGCGTCGACGGCGTCGGACGTATCGGTCTCCAGGTCCAGCCGCTGCGACGCGACGTGGCGCAGCGCGGCGGACACGAACGCGCGGAACAGCGGGTGCGCCCGGGTCGGCCTGCTCTTGAGCTCGGGGTGGGCCTGGGTGCCGACGAAGAACGGGTGCTGGTCGCGCGGCAGCTCGACGAACTCGACGAGCGCCTCGTCCGGCGAGGTCCCGGAGAACACGAGCCCGGCCTCGGCGAGCCGGTCGCGGTAGGAGTTGTTGACCTCGTAGCGGTGACGGTGGCGCTCGGAGATGCGCCCCGTGCCGTACGCCGCGCGCGTGATCGTCTCGGGGGCGAGCACGGCCGGCCAGGCGCCGAGGCGCATGGTGCCGCCCATGTCCCGCTCGCCGGCGACGACGTCGGTCTGGTCGGCCATCGTGGAGATCACCGGGTGGGGCGTGTCCTCGTCGAACTCCGCCGAGTTGGCGCCCTCGAGGCCGGCCATCGCGCGCGCCGCGTGGATCACCATGCACTGCAGGCCGAGGCACAGCCCGAGCGCCGGGATGCCGCGGCGGTGCGCGTGGTCGAGCGCGCCGACCTTGCCCTCGATGCCCCGGATGCCGAACCCGCCGGGCACGAGGATGCCGTCGACCC
This sequence comes from Actinomycetospora aeridis, assembly GCF_037400275.1. NCBI lineage: Bacteria > Bacillati > Actinomycetota > Actinomycetes > Pseudonocardiales > Pseudonocardiaceae > Actinomycetospora > Actinomycetospora aeridis. Next base: position 105,925 of record NZ_JBBEGL010000012.1, read on the forward strand.
CCGCGAGCGCCGCGGCCGCGCCGGCGGGCGTCTCGCACTCGTCGGAGCCCACCCAGCGCACGGCGACCCGCGCGCGATGGGCGAACCCGCCGGCGCGCAGGGCCTCGGTGACCGAGAGGTACGCGTCGGGCAGGTCGACGTACTTGCCGACGATCGCGATCTCGACGGTCTCGGTGGGGTGGTGCACCCGGTCGAGCAGGTCACCCCAGACGGTCCAGTCGACGTCGCGGAACGGCAGGCCCAGCCGGCGGACGACGTAGGCGTCGAGGCCCTCGGTGTGCAGCACCTTCGGGATGTCGTAGATCGACCGCGCGTCCGGGCAGGCGACGACGCCGTCCTCCTCGACGTCGCACATGAGGCTGATCTTGCGCGTCATGTCCGCGGGGATGTCGCGGTCGGCGCGCAGCACCAGCCCGTCGGGCTGGATGCCGATGTTGCGCAGCGAGGCCACCGAGTGCTGCGTCGGCTTGGTCTTCAGCTCGCCCGAGGGCGCGAGGAACGGGACCAGCGAGACGTGCAGGAAGAAGCAGTTGTCACGGCCGACCTCGTGGCGCAGCTGGCGGGCCGCCTCGAGGAACGGCAGCGACTCGATGTCGCCGACCGTGCCGCCGACCTCGGTGATCACCACGTCGGGCGCGGGGTCGGCCGTGCGCATCGCGAGGACCCGCGACTTGATCTCGTCGGTGATGTGCGGGATCACCTGGACCGTGTCGCCGAGGTACTCGCCGCGCCGCTCCTTGGCGATGACGCTCGAGTACACCTGCCCGGTCGTCACGTTCGCCCGCGCCGAGAGGTCACGGTCGAGGAAGCGCTCGTAGTGACCGATGTCGAGGTCGGTCTCGGCGCCGTCCTCGGTGACGAAGACCTCGCCGTGCTGGAACGGGTTCATCGTCCCGGGGTCGACGTTGAGGTAGGGGTCGAGCTTCTGCATCGTCACGCGCAGCCCGCGCGCGGTGAGCAGCTGACCCAGGCTCGACGCCGTCAGCCCCTTGCCGAGCGAGGAGGCCACGCCTCCGGTGACGAACACGTGCTTGGTCGTCCGGGCCGGCTGCATCAGGACGCTGCGATCCGAGGGGAAACTCCGCCATCCACGGGGCTTCAGGGTAACGGACCGCGTCCCCGCCCCACCCGAGCGACCCTCACCCGGTCGCGGGCTGCGGCGTGAACGTGCCCGCCGCCGGGCCGTACACCCCGGTCCGGCCGTCGGCCTGCTCCCGCAGCGCCAGCACGGCCGAGACCCGCGAGGCGGGACCCTCGAGCGCGTCGACGGTCGAGAGGCCCGTGCGCAGCGCCGGGTCGCTCCGGACCGCGGTGACGGCTCCGGAGCCGGAACGCCCCGCGAGCACCGCCCCGGCACCCACCCGGTCCATCTCGCCGGCGATCCGGGCGAGGACGGTGTCGCGTGCGGGGTCGGCACCGCCGCCGGTGACGACGAGCGCGAGCTCGCCGGGCGTCGGGTCGATCGCCTCGGAGGTGCGGACGTACCCGGCGTCGGAGAGCGCCCGCAGCGCCGTCGTCACCTCGGGGCCGGTCGTCTGCTCGGTGGCGGCGCTCGGCCGGGCCACGAGCAGCGACCCGAGCAGCGACCCGGTGAGCGTACCCGTGTCGGTGGTGGTCGGCAGCTGCGCTCCGGCGGGCAGCAGCCGCGGCACGAGGGCGCGCAGCTCCTCGGCCCGGTCGGGCGCGACGGCGGCGTCGGTGAGGGCCACGGTGCCGGTGATGCGACCGCCGGCCCGGTTGACGAGGTCGGTGACGGCGTCGAGGTCGGACGGGTCCGCGCCCGGCGCCGCGACGAGCGCCACGCCGCGACCGGGCAGCACGCCCGCCACCGTCGACGGCGCGCCGGCCCCGACCAGGCGCTCGGTGGCCAGCAGCTGGGCCCCGACCGCGTCGCGCTCGCCCCGCATCTGCACGACCTCGCCGGCGAGCTGGTCGCGGTCCGAGGTCAGCGCACCGAGCACGCGGCCGGACAGCGCCGACGCCCCGAGCACGATGCCCAGCGCGAGCGCGAGCAGGACCGCCGCGATCGACACGACGTGGTAGCGCAGCGACATCATCCCCCGACCCCCTGGGCGGCGGCGAGGGCCGCCGCCCATCCCTCACGCACGAGCATCACGATGGCTTCGGCGAGCCCGCTGGCGAGCAGCGCCGTCGCGCCGACCGCCATGACGGCCAGCAGCAGGAGGAGCACCGCGCCGGTGGTCACCCGGTGGCGGTGCAGCGCGGCGACGGCCGACGCGTCGACCAGCGTCGGGCCCAGGCGCAGCCGCGTGAGCAGCGTCGACGGGTTGCTGCCCGAGCGGCCGCGGTCGAGGAACCCGGACAGCGTCGCGTCGAACCCGCACGCGACGACGAGCGAGGCGCCGTGGCGCTGGGCGAGGATCAGCGCCATGTCCTCGGGGTTGGCCGACGACGGGAACCCGACGGGGTCGATGCCGGCGTCCTGCAGGCGCGCGAGCCCGGCGATGTGCCCGTCGGTGTCGGCCGGGATGACGACGTCCACGGCCTTCCGCGCGAGCTCGGAGTCGATCTCCAGCGCGGTGCCGACGACGACGGCCGGTGTGAAGCCGGCGGTGCGCAGCGCCTCGGCGCCGCCGCCCACCCCGACGAGCACCGGCCGCTCCTCGCGGACGAAGTGCTTGAGGCCGCGCAGCTCCTCGACGCGGTCCGCGCCGCCGGCGACCACGAGGACCGTCCTGCCGTTCATCGCGGTCTCGAGCCCGGGGACGCCGACGCCGTCGAGCAGCATCGCGCGCTCGCGGCCCATGAACTCCGTGGTGTTCGCCGAGAAGGCCTCCAGCTGCGCGGCGAGGCCCGAGCGCGCCTCGGCGAGCTGGTCGCCGACCGTTTCCGGGGTCTGGGAGAACCCGCGGGCCACCTCGACGTCACCGACGAACACGCCGCCGTCGTGCAGCCGCACCTCCACGCCGTCGCGGACGCGGCGCAGCACGCCCTCGCCGACGTCGTCGAGCAGCGCGATCCCGGCGTCGGTGAGGATCTCGGGGCCGAGGTTCGGGTAGCGACCGGAGATCGACGGCGAGACGTTGACGACGCCGGTGACGCCCGCGTCGACCAGGGCGTGCGCGGTGGCGCGGTCGAGGTCGACCTGGTCGATCACGGCGATGTCGCCGCGGCTCAGGCGGCGCAGCAGCTCCGGGGGCACCTCGCCGCCGGAACGCCCGCCGAGGCGTGCCGTGCCGACGACGCCCGCCGGCGCCTCCTTCGTGCGCCCCCGTGGCCACTTCATGACCGCCACCCCGCACCCGCGTCGCGACCCATGCCCTCGATGGTCGTCGGCGCGGGGCCGGGGACGGAGGCGACGCGCCGAGGAGGCGCGACACGGTCACCCGGCCCGGCGACTCCGGCGGCGTCCGTTACTCCGCGTGGTCGCACCGCGGCTGATCGGCGTCGGCGCGTCGGCGTCGCCGCCGGCGTCGTCCGCGGCGGCCGCCCGGTCGGCCGACGCCGCGGCGAGCAGCTCCTCGGCGTGGGCACGCCCGGTCTCGGTCTCCTCGGTGCCCGCGAGCATGCGGGCCAGCTCGACGGTGCGCTCGGCGTCGTCGAGCGTGCGCACGGCACTGCGTGTGACGCCGTCGGTGTCGTCGGCGTCGGCCAGCCCGCCCTTGTCGACCACGAGGTGACGGTCGGCATAGGCGGCGACCTGCGCGAGGTGGGTGACGACGACGACCTGGTGGGTGCGGGCGAGGCGCGCGAGCCGGCGCCCCACCTCGACCGCCGCCCGCCCGCCGACCCCGGCGTCGACCTCGTCGAACACCAGCGTGGGCGTGGTGTCCGCGCCGGCCAGCACGACCTCCACCGCGAGCATCACCCGCGAGAGCTCACCACCGGAGGCGCCCTTGTGGACCGGCAGCGCGGGGGCACCGCGGTGCGGGGTGAGCAGTAGTTCGACCTCGTCGACGCCGTCGGGCCCCGCGACCACCGGCCGGCCGTCGACCTCGAGCGCGGCCGCGTCGCTCGGCGCCGCCTCCTTCACCCCGACGGAGAGCTGCACCGAGGCCGCGCCCATCGCGAGGCCGTCGAGCTCCGCGGACACGGCGGCACCGAAGCGCTCGGCGGCCTCGCGGCGCGCGGCCGACACCGCGGACGCGTGGCCCGCGACCTCGCCCCCGAGCTGGTCGGCCTCGGCGGCCAGCGCCGCGAGCGCCTCGTCGGAGGTGTCGAGACCCTCGAGCTTCGCGCGCGCGTCCTGCGCCCAGGCCAGGACGCCGTCGACGTCGGCGGCGTACTTGCGCGTGAGGCCCTTGAGCAGGGCCTGGCGGGCGAGCACGTGCTCGAGGCGCTCCGGGTCGGCCTCGAGGCGCTCGAGGTAGTCGGTGAGCTCGGCGGCGGCGTCGCCGAGCAGCGCGGCCGCCTCGGCCAGGCGGGGATCCAGGCCGGCGAGCGCCGGGTCGTCACTACCCTGCAGGCGCCGGCGCGCCTCCCCCAGCAGCCCCACGGCGTCCGGGTCCTCCCCGGCGCCGTCGGGCGGGCCGGCGAGGGCGGTGAGGGCGGCCGCCGCGGCGGCCCGCAGGTCGTCCACGTCGGCCAGCCGGCGGGCCTCGGCGACGAGCTCGGCGTCCTCACCCGGCCGGGGGTCGACCGACTCGATCTCGGTGAGCCCGTGCCGCAGCATGTCGGCCTCGCGGCTCATCTCACGCGCCTGGTCGCGCCGGCGCGTCAGCTCCGTGACCGCGCGCCGCCATGCCGTGCGCGCGCGGCGGTAGGCGGCCAGGGGCTCGGCCACCGCGGCGCCGGCGAACCGGTCGAGCACCGCGCGCTGCTCGGCCGCGCGCAGCAGCCGCAACGCCTCGTGCTGGCCGTGGACCGCGAGCGCGGCGTCGGTGACGTCGCCCAGCACGGCCATCGGGACCGAACGCCCACCGAGGTGGGCCCGTGACCGGCCGTCGGCCGAGACCGTGCGCGCGGCGATGAGGCTGCCGTCGTCGTCGAGCGCGGCGCCCGCGTCGGAGGCGAGCCGCAGGGCGGAACGTGGTGTGCCGTCCTCCGTCTCCTCGCCCGCCTCGGCCGTCTCGGCCGTCTCGGCCGTCTCGTCGTCGGTGGCGGCGTCGTTCTCCGTCGGCGGCAGCAGGAACCGGCCCTCGACCGTGGCCCGTGACGCTCCGCGGCGCACCCGCGACGAGTCGGCGCGGCCGCCCCCCAGCAGGTGCAGCCCCGTGACCACCATCGTCTTGCCGGCACCGGTCTCGCCGGTCACGACGGTGAGCCCGGGGTGGAGATCGAGGGTCGCGTCCTCGATCACCCCGAGTGCCTGGATCCTCAGCTCGGCGAGCACGGGCCTCACGATAACCACGACCCCCGACGCTCCGGGGCCGAACACGCCGATCCGGTCGAACACATGGTCGAACGGTCGGTGTCGGGCGGTCGACGGGAGAGGGTGGGAGACGCCGGCGGAGCGGAGCCCGACCCCTCGAGCGGGTCAGCCCCGGCGGCCCCGCCATCCCTGCACGGGGAGCCCGAACTTGCGGACGAGCCGATCGGTGAACGGCTGCACGCGCAGCCGCGCCAGCAGCACGGGGTTGCGGCCGCGGACCACCTCGACGCGCGAGCCCGGCGGCAGCTCGATGGTGCGCCGGCCGTCGCAGACGAGCACGCCGGCGTCCCCGCGGCTCGACACCTCGAGGGCCACCGAGGAGTCCGGCGAGATCACCAGCGGCTTCGCGAACAGCGCGTGCGCGTTGCTCGGCACCAGCAGCATCGCCTGCACCTCGGGCCACACCACCGGCCCGCCCGCCGAGAAGGCGTAGGCCGTCGAGCCCGTCGGGGTCGCGCACAGCACCCCGTCGCACGCGAACTCCGAGACCGGCCTGCCGTCGACCTCCAGCACGACGTCGAGCAGGCGCGCCCAGTTCATCTTCTCGACGATCGCCTCGTTGAGCGCCCAGGTGCGGCCCAGCTCGGTGCCGTTCTGGTGGGCGACGACGTCGACCGTCATGCGCTCCTCGACGCGGTAGGTGCGCCCGACGACGGCGTCGAGGACCTCGTCCAGGTCGTCCAGGTCGGCCTCGGCGAGGAAGCCGACACGCCCCAGGTTGACCCCGAGCATCGGCACCCGCGCGTGCCGGGCGAGCTCCGCCGCGCGCAGGAGGGTGCCGTCGCCGCCGAGCACCAGGACGATCTCCATGCCGAGCGCGGCGTCGGACTCCGCGGTCACGGTGCGCGGGCGCTGCGCCTCCGGCAGGTCGTCGAACAGCCCCTCGTCGGTGGAGTACTCGTCGGGCAGGATGCGCAGCGCGAAGCCGGCGTCCGCGAGACGGCGGGCGGCCTGCGACGCCACCTTGCGCGTCGCCTCCCGGCCGGTGTGCACCACGAGCAGGGCGTCGCGCGTGCCGTGCGCCTGCCCGTTCGCCACACCGGTGGCGCCTGCCTCCACGAGCCCCTCCGTCACCGACGTCCTCCTGTCGTCATCACTGCGGGCCCTCGTCCACGGCCCGGCGCACGAGCGTCTCGTCGTCCGCGGCGGGGTCGGGGTCGCCGCGACCGAACCAGCAGAAGAACTCGACGTTCCCCGACGGTCCCGGCAACGGGCTCGCGACGACGTCGCGCAGCACCAGGCCCCGGACCCGGGCGGCCCCGACGACGTCGAGGACCGCGGACGCGCGCAGCGCCGGATCGCGCACCACCCCGCCCGCCCCGAGACGATCCTTCCCCACCTCGAACTGCGGCTTCACCATCGGCACGAGGTCGCCCTCCGGCGCGGTGCACGCCACGAGGGCGTCGAGGACCAGGCGCAGCGAGATGAACGACAGGTCGGCGACGACGAGGTCCACCGGTCCGCCGATGGCCTCGGGCGTCAGGGAGCGGACGTTGACGCGGTCGTGCACCGCGACCCGCGGGTCGGTCTGCAACGCCCACACCAGCTGGCCGTACCCGACGTCCACGGCCACGACCTCGCGCGCCCCGTGGCGCAGCAGGACGTCGGTGAACCCGCCCGTCGACGCGCCCGCGTCCAGGCAGCGGCGGCCGTCGACGGCCAGCCCCCGGAACCGCTCCAGCGCCCCGAGCAGCTTGCCCGCGCCCCGCGACGCCCAGCCGGGGTCGTCGACGTCCTCGCGGACGACCACGGCCGCCGCGGTCTCCACGGCGGTCGCGGCCTTCGTGGCCACCGTGCCGCCGACCGTCACCCGACCGTCGGCGATCAGCCCGGCGGCGTGGTCGCGGGAGCGGGCGAGGCCGCGTCGGACGAGCTCGGCGTCCAGCCGGAGCCGGCGCGCGGTGGACCGGGCCACCGGGCTCAGGTCCGGTCCACGTCGGCCAGCACCGCGACCAGGGCCTCGTGCACCGCCTCGAACCGGGTCGCGTGCTCGGCGGCGTCGAAGTCGTCGCCGGTCCCCTCGCCGGTCCCCTCGCTGTGGCCGTCCGGAAGGGCGGCGACGGCGTCCTGCAGCGCGGCGAGCGCATCGCCATCGGCGTGCGGGGGCACGGTCACGGCGTGGTCCTCCCCGGCGTCGGCCCGGTTGCTGTCGCCGTCCACGCTAACGCGTCAGCCGGTGACCAGCCCGAGCGCGCTGATCACCTTCTCGGCGCCGTCGCCGTCGGCGCGGACGGCGTGCCACCCGTCGTCGGACGCCCAGGCGGCCCGGCAGAGGGCGCGGAGCGCGGCGGTCGGGTCGTCCCCGCCGCCCGCGAGCACCAGCGCGCCGTCCTCGCGGCGGGCGCTGAAGCCGTCGGTGTCGCCGTCGTCGACGGCGGTGGGGCCGAGGTCGCCGTCGACGACGCGCAGGTCGGCCGCGAGGTAGGTCGGGCGCTGCTCGGCCGGCGCGGCGAGGAGGTCTGCCGCCGTGGACACGCCGGTGAGGACCAGCAGGCTCTCGGCGCCGACGGCGTGGCCGCCGGCGATGTCGGTGTCGAGCCGGTCGCCGACGACCAACGGGCGCCGAGCCCCGGTGCGCGTGATGGCCTGCTGCAGCAGCGGCGCCGCGGGCTTGCCGGCCACCATCGGCTCCCGCCGGCACGCCGTGCGCAGGACCGCGACCATCGACCCGTTGCCCGGCAGCAGACCGCGCTCGTTCGGCAGGGTCGGGTCGACGTTGCACGCCACCCAGACCGCGCCCCGGTTCAGCGCCAGCGCCGCCTCGGCGAGGATCCGCCAGCCCGTGTCCGGCGAGTGGCCCTGCACGACGGCGACGGGGGCGTCGTCCTCGGCGCGCACCGGGTCGAGGCCCACCAGACGGATCTCCTCGGCCAGCGCCTCCGTGCCCACGACCAGCACCTTCGACCCGGCCGCGACCTGGTCGGCGACCACGGCGGCACCCGCCTGCGCGCTGGTCACGACGTCGCTCGTGTCGAGCGTCAGACCGAGCTCGCGCAAGTGGCCCGCGACCTCGTCGGGGCCCCGGGAGGCGTTGTTGGTGACGTAGGAGACGGTCGCCGACGCCCGCACCGCCTCGAGGCTCTCCACCGCGCCCGGGATGGCGTCGGGGCCGCGGTAAACCGTGCCGTCGAGGTCGACAAGCAGCGCGTCGTGGTCGCTCACCCGGAGAACCTCGGGGCCTCGACAGCCCCCGACGGGGTGTCGTCGGTGCCGTCGTCGGCGTCGTCCTCGGCGTCGTCGGCGTCGTCGGCGTCGTCGGCGTCGTCGGCGTCCTCGGCGTCCTCGGCGTCGTCGGCGTCCTCGGCGTCCTCGGCGTCCTCGGCGTCCTCGGCGTCGGCCTCGTCGGCCGCCGGGTCCCCGACCCCGAGCATGATCGCGCGCTCCTCGGCGTCCGTCTCGCCCTCGGCGTCGATGCGGGCGGCCTCGAGGAACGCCCGGACCGCGTCGTCGGTCCGCCCGGCCGCCTGGAGGGCCTCGCCGTAGGCGTAGAAGAGGCGCGGCACCCACGGATCGTCGCGGGACGCGTCGAGCTCGGGCACCTGGAGCCCGACCACGGCGGCGTCGTCCTCACCGAGATCCCGTCGTGCCCCCGAAACGACGATGAGGAGCTCCACCGCGTCCTCGGTGGTCAGGTCGCGGGCCTCGGGGCTGCGCGACAGCTCGATCGCCCGCTCCGGGCGCCCCAGGGCGCGCTCGGCGTCGGCCATGACGGGCAGGTGGCCGTCGCCGCCCATCCGCCGGCTCGCGCGCAGCTCGGAGAGCGCTTCGGCCCACTCCCCCGCGTGGTAGGCCGCGAGTCCCGAGGCCTCGCGCACGATCGCGACGCGGCTAGCCCGGTGCCGGGCGAAGCGGGCGTGGGCGAGCGCCTCCTCGGGGTCGTCGTCGACGAGCTCACCGACGGCGACGAGGTGCCGCGCGACAATGTCCGCCAGGTCCTTGGGCAGGCCGCGCAGGTCGCGGCGCGCCTCGGGGTCGAGGAGATCCGGGGTGATGTCGTCCGGCAACGGCGGCGCCGTCGGACGCGGGGCCGCGTCCTGGTGCCGCAGCACGGGCTCCGACGAGTGGTCGACCCGGCCGGCGCGCTCGTCGCCCGCCGGGGCGTCGTCGCGCGGTCCCCCGCGCGGCCGGTCCTGGCGAGCGGCTTCCTGACGCCGGTCGGCGCCGTGGCCGCCCCGGTCCTGTCCTCCGCGGTCCCGTCCTCCGGCGCCCGCGCCGGGACGTCCGCCCTGGGTGCGGCCACCGCCCGGACGCCCGCCGCCGGCGCGGTCGTCCCGAGGCCGATCGCCGCGGGGACGATCACCCTGAGGACGGTCGCCATGGGGACGGCCGCCCCGAGGACGGTCGTCGCGGGGACGATCACCCCGAGGACGGTCGTCACGGGGACGATCGCTCTGGGGCCTGTCGTCGCGAGGCCTGTCGTCACGGGAACGGTCGCGACGCGGCCGATCCGCGCCGCGCGGGTCGTTCGACGGACGTCCGCCACCGCGGGGCGCGTCGCCGCCGCGCCGGTCGTCCCGGCCACGCCGATCACCCTGGTCGGTGCGCGGCCGGTCGTCACGGCGACGGTCGTCACGGGGACGGTCGTCACGAGGCCGGTCGGACCCACGCCGGTTGTCGCGCCGGTCGTCGCGTCCCTGGCCGTCGCGCGGACGGGAGTCCCGACCACCGCGGTCGTCCCGCCGATCGTCGGACCGGGGGCCGCGAGGACCCGCGCCGCCGCGATCGCGTGGGGGGCCGCTCGGACGACCGCTCGGAGCGCCGTCACCGCGCCGCGGGCCGCCACGGGCCCCGCCGCGGTCGTGGCCACCGGTGCGCCCGGGGGCGCCACGGCCCTCGCCGTCGCCGCCGGAGCGGCGGTCGGGCGCCCCGCGGGGGCGATCCGCACCGCGGTCGTCACGGGGGCCGCGATCCGAGGGCCGACCGCCGCCGCGACGGTCTCCGCCGCCTCGGGGCGCACCGCGGTCGCGGTTGTTCGGGGGACGACCTCCGGACGACTGGTGGTCGTCGCGGGACGACTCCGCGGTCCTGCCGCGGCGAGGGCCGTCGTCACCCCCGCGAGCGCCGGCGCCCTCCGACGGGTCGGACGACATCACGGACCTCCTGTGGACATGCGAAACGGGCAGGGCTCCGGCCGGAGTCCTGCCCGTCGAGTGTTGCTCATTCTGTGGCGACCTCTACAGGTCGTCGCTCCTGTGTGACCCCCCCG
>NZ_JBBEGL010000013.1:0-111066 GCF_037400275.1 Actinomycetospora aeridis
GGTGCGCTTCAGATCGACAACCTCGTACTGCTCTGCACCCATCACCACCAGCAGATCCACCACGCCGGCTGGCAGATCGAGATGATCGACCACCGGCCCTGGTTCACCCCGCCACCCTGGATCGACCCCACCCAACAGCCACGACCCGGCGGCCCGGCACCACCCCTCCCCACCGCGGCATAGGCCCTCCGCGGCCCTCCCCGGCCCTCAGCGGCGCCGGATCGTCTTCTCCAGGTGGAGGCGCACCGGCGCCCACAGGTCCGGCAGCACCATGTCGACCTGGTCGTGCAGGTACCAGCCGGCACGCACGCTGTCCGGGATCTCCTCGGGATCGACGTCGTGCACCGGGCGCGCGGCGACGTAGATCGTGACGATGCCCTCGTGGTTGAAGCGCCCGAGCTGCCGGCCCGCGCGGATCTCGACCCCGGTCTCCTCGCGGCAGCCGCGCTCGGCGGTCGCGCCGGGCGACTCCTTGTCCTGGGGACGTCCCCCGGGCAGGACCGCCGGGGGCATCTCGCCGGGACGGTGGACGAGCAGGAGGCGACCCGGTGGCGCGGTCACCACGGCCAGCACGAGGTGCACCTGCCGACTCACGGGTCCTCCTCTCCGTCACGGGAGGCCTAGGCTACGGCGCGTGACAGCCGCCGAGGCTCCCGAGGTGACCACGCCCGCACAGCGCGCCGCGGCCCGCGTCACGACGGCCACCTCGCCCACCCTGCTGCTCGCCGTCCTCTACCCCGTGGTGGGTGCGCTCGCGGTGGGGCCGGTCGGGGTCGCGTGGTCGCTGGTCGGGATGCTGTTCTCCGTGGCGATCCCGGCGTTCATCGTCGACCGCGGCGTCCGGTCCGGGCGCTACACCGACCACCACCTGCGCGAGCGCGAGCAGCGGGCGGTGCCCCTCGGGCTGGCCGCGGCGTCGGTCGCGCTCGGGGTGGTCGTGCTGCTCGTGGCCGGCGCCCCGCGCGCCATCAGCGCACTGCAGATCGCGGTGCTCGTGACCGTCGCCGTTGCGACCGCGATCACCCTGGTCTGGAAGGTCAGCTTCCACACCGCGGTGGTGGCCGCCGCGGCCGCGGTCCTCACCCTGCTCGGCGGCGGGTGGTGGGCGCTGTCGTGGCTGGCGGTCCCGCTCGTGGGCTGGGCCCGCCTGGTGCTCCGCGCGCACACGGCGGCGCAGGTGCTCGCGGGGCTCGTCGTCGGGGCCGGGGTGACGACGGCCGTGCTGCTGCTCGCCGGGGTGCCGTGAGCGTCGGTGCCGGGCTGCGGCGGGTCGAGCGCGCCGACGGGCCCGCGCAGGTGGCGAGCTGGCCGCGCGGGTTCCGCGAGGTCGCCCTCACCGCCCACGCAATCGAGATCACCGACGGGGCCACGCGGCTGGTGCTCCCGTGGGAGCACGTGACGGCCGTCCGGTCCCACGGCCCCGAGCGCCCCGACGGCCGGCCGCGGCAGATCGCGCTCGACGTCGACGGCCTCGACGCGCCGGGCGGCCTGCTCGACCGTCTCACCGTGGGGCCGCCGGGGCGTCCGCGGCAGCGCCGGACGCTCGTGCTGCCCACGGCAGGGCTCGAGGCCGACCCGGCGCAGCTGCTCGCGGCCCTCGACCATTACGTCGAGCTGCCGGGGGAGCGGGCGCACCTCGGCGACCACGTCTGGGCCTCCTGAGGGGCCTCAGTCCCCGACCGGGACCCCACCGAAGAATGTCAGGCTGACCACGAAGTACGCGACGTAGGCGGCGAGCAGGACCACGCCGTGCCGGCGGCGGAGCCGCCCGGTCGCGAGGACGACCGCCGACGCCGCGGTCATCAGCACCAGCACCGGCAGGTGCCAGCGCACGACCTCGGGGGTCACGACGATCGCGCCGCCGGCGAGCAGGATGACGCCGAGCTTGCCCGTCACCGAGAACACGACGCTGCCCATGACGTTGGCGACTCCGATCTCCGGGGCCCCGCGGCGGGCCGGCTCGACGGTGAGCAGCAGGTCCTCCAGCGACAGGGCCAGCGTCGCGACGGTGACGCCGAAGACCGTGCCCTCGACGGCGTACTGCTCGAGGATGCCCTCGGTGCCCGCACCGGCCACGGCGGCACCGGCGACGAGGCCGGCGAGCGCGAGGACCGCGAGCGCGACGGTGCCGGTCGGGGAGTGCTGGCGTGCGCGGAGGAAGCCCCGGTCGACGCGCACCCCGGGCGGTGGTCCGGACCCGACCGCGGGACCGTCGGCCCGCCCCCGGCGCGACGCGATCCCGCCGCCGAGGGTCACGCGGTCGATCTGCTCGTAGAGGGCGGCGTCGCGCCAGACCGGGCGGCGCGCGGCGTACTCCCGCAGCCCGATCCAGGCGACGAACGCGGCGAAGAGGACCAGCAGGACGACCCCGGCCACCGGGGTCAGGGTGCCGGTGAGGGCGAGCGCGTACATCACCAGCGGGGCGGCCATGTAGAGGCCGAGGTAGTCACGGGGCACGGAGACGGCGGTCGGCGCGATGATCGCGGCGAGCGCCAGGACGAGCCCCGGCATCGCGATCGTCGTCCCGATGACGGTGCCGAGGGCGACGTCGTGCAGGTCCTCGACGCCCAGCGCGAGGCCGAACGCGAGGTCGTCGAACTCGATCCCGGTGAAGACCACCGCGACGAGGAAGAGCGACACCGCCCACCGGCTCGCCACCCCGACGAGGTGGCCGATGAGCTTCTCGGCGCAGTACACGAGGACGGCGACGCCGAGCACGAACTCGACGATGGGGATCACGGTGTCTCCTGCTGCTCAGCCCCGGATCGCCTCGACCGCGCTGATCACGGCGAGCACCACCATGATCCCACCGGCCACCCACGCCACCCACTTCACGGGGACCACCTGGCGCAGCCGGTTGCCGCCGTACACGGCGAGGGCGGACACGGCCCACAGCCCGAGGAGCGCCCCGATCCCGACGAGCAGCGGGTCGTCGTACTGGGCGGTCAGCGTCGCGGTGAGGATCTGGGACGGGTCCGCGAGCTCCGAGAGCGCCGTGATCCCGAACGCCGTCGCGACCACGGCCCACCGGGTGCGCGGCGCCTCCCGCTCCTCGTCGTCATCGTCGTCATCGTCGTCGTCCTCCATCCCTTCGCGGATCGTGAGGACGGCGCCGAGCAGGAACATGACCGCGAGGATCGCCTCGAGGGGCCGCTCGGGGAGCAGGCCGACGAGGCTCCCCGCGGCGACGGCGATGCCGACGTGCACGAGCATCCCGGCGCAGACGCCGAGCAGCACCCAGCGCGCCGGGAACCGGGTGGCCAGGACGAGCGTCACGAGCCCGCTGGTGTCCGCCACCTCCGCCAGCGCGACGATGACGAAGGTGATCGCGACCACGGACACGGGACCTGAGTACTGCACCCGGCCCCCGTCCGCAAGGACGGGAGCCGGGGCGGGTCAGCGCAGGGCCTGCGGTGCCCCGACCGTCGTGCGCGGCCGGTCCGAGGACGGCTCGTTGCCGGAGTTCGGCCAGACGAGCTCGAACTCGAGCTCGATCTTCTCGCCGTAGGGCTCGAGCTCCAGCTCGACCTCGAACTCCTCGGGGAGGTTCAGCGCGACGGTCGGCCCGACCAGCGCGACGTCGGCCGTCCCGCCGCTCTCCAGCGCCGTCGCCAGCTGGTGCAGCCACTTCGCGGCCTCCTGCCGCGTCAGGACGACCCGCTGCTCGATCTTTCCTCCGCCACCGGACATCGCGGAACACCTCCTCGTCGACGCCCCGACGGTTGCCGGGCGCGAGGAGGGTAGCCGCTGTGATCCGTCCGGTGGGCGGTCCGCGACAGAGGCCTCAGTCCGCGCGGTGGGGGCGGACCGCCGGCATCGGCACCAGGACGGGCTCGGGTCCGGACGTGGCCCCGGCCGCCGGCGCCGCCGCCGGGTCGTTGGCCGCCGCCACCGCCTCGTCGACGAGATGGCGGTCCGGCGACAGCACGCAGACCGGGTCGGTGCGGGTCATGTCGCCGGTCAGCTGGAAGGCCTGGCACCGACAGCCGCCGAGGTCGACCTCGCGACGGTCGCAGCTGCGGCACGGGTCGGGCATCCAGTCGGTGCCGCGGAACGCGGTGAACAGGGGCGACTCGCGCCAGATCCAGGCGAGGTCGTGCTCGGCGACGTTCGCGCGCGGCAGCGGCAGCTCGTGGGCCGACAGGCACGGCCACGCGTTGCCCTCGGGCCCGACGACGAGCTGCCGGGAGCCCCACCCGCCCATGCACGGCTTGGGGTACTCGGCGTAGTAGTCCGGGATGACGTAGATGACGTCGGTGCGCCCCCGCAGGCGCTCGCGGGTCTCGCGGGCGATCTTCTCGGCGTGCTCGAGCTGCTCGCGGCTCGGCAGCAGGGCCTCGCGGTTGCGCAGCGCCCAGCCGTAGTACTGGGTGTTCGCGAGCTCGACGCGGTCGGCCCCCAGCTCCTCGACCCAGCCGAGGATCGCGGCGATCCGGTCGATGTTCTGCCGGTGCAGCACGACGTTGAGGGTCAGCGGCCAGCCCAGCTCCTTGACCAGGCGGGCGGCCTCGATCTTCTTCTCGAACGACGAGATGCCGGCCAGGCGGTCGGACAGCACCGGCTCGTCGGCCTGGATGCTGACCTGCACGTGGTCGAGGCCCGCGTCGCGCAGCGCCTCGGCGCGCGGCCGGGAGAGCCCGATCGCGCTGGTGACGAGGTTCGTGTACATCCCGAGGCCGCTCGCGTGACCGACCAGGTCGGCGAGGTCGCGGCGCAGCAGCGGCTCGCCGCCGGAGAAGTGGCTCTGCAGCACGCCGAGATCGGCGGCCTCGTCGAGCACGCGGCGCCAGTCGTCGGTGGTGAGCTCGGCGGAGCGCTTGGTCAGCTCCAGGGGGTTCGAGCAGTAGGAGCACGACAGCGGGCACGCGTGGGTCAGCTCGGCGAGGACACCGAGGGGGCCGTCGAGCAGCTGGTCACTCATCGGGGATCTCCACCCAGCGCCGGGCGACGAGCTTGGCGAGGAACGCCTCCACCTCGTCGTCGACGACGCGGTCGTACCGGCGGCCGAGCTCGTCGACGATCTCGTCGACGGTGCGCGTGCTGTCGCAGAGCGCGAGGATGTCGGCGCCGGTGGGGTTGAGCGTCACGACCGTCTCGGGCCCGAGCAGCACCTGGCGGTCCCGGGCCTTGTCGTAGCGCGTCTTGACGAACCGGGCGAGGCGGGGACGCCCGGTGCGCGGGACCGTCGTGGTCACGACGGGTACGCCGTGTCGGCCGGGTAGGCAGTGTCGATGGCGTCCATCATGCTCCACAGCACGTCGTTCTTGAACGCGAGCGCGGCGACCGCGGCGTCCTGCGACTCGGCGGTGCGGCAGTGCTCCTTGACGATCTCCAGCGCGTGCTCGGAGTCGCGCGGCGCCTGGTGGAGCCGGTTGCGGAAGTAGTCGAGGCCGTCCTGGTCGATCCAGGTGTAGTGCTTCTCGAACGCCGCGAGGCGTTCGGCCATGAGGCCCGGCGCGAACAGCTCGGTGAGCGACGACGCGACGGCCTCGACCCACGGCCTCGTCCGGGCGAACGTCACGTAGGCGCCGACCGCGAAGCGGACGCCCGGCACGATGTGCCGCCCGTCCTCCATCTCGTGGCGCGGGACGCCGCAGGCCTCGCCGAGACGCAGCCAGGCCTCGATGCCGCCCTCGGTGTCCTCGGTGCCGTCGTGGTCGGTGATCCGGCGGATCCAGCGCCGGCGGATCTCGCGGTCGGGGCAGCTGCCCAGGATCGCGGCGTCCTTGACCGGGATCGCCTCCTGGTAGCAGAAGCGGTTGGCCACCCAGCCCCGGATCTGCTCGGGCGAGAGCTCGCCGGCGTTCATGCGTACGTGGAAGTCGTGCTCGCTGTGGTAGCGCGTGGCCTGCGAGCGCAGCCGCTCCACCAGGGCGTCGGGGCCGACCGCCGTGCCGGTGTCGGTACCGGTGCCGTTGGACGCGTGGGTGACCGTCATGCCGCTCCTCAGACCTCCACCTCGAGCCCGTCGACGGCGATCTCCACCCCGCGGGTCGCGACCGTCGCGTACTCGGGGGAGTCCTCGAGCAGCATCGGGTTCGTGTTGTTGATGTGCACGTAGATCTTGCGTTCGGCCGGGAGCCCGGCCAGCACCGCGAGGCTCCCGTCCGGACCGTCGACGGCCATGTGGCCCATGTCGTGGGCGGTCTTGGAGGCCAGGCCCAGGCGGATCATCTCGTCGTCGGTCCACGTCGTGCCGTCGACCAGGACGACGTCCGCGCCCGCCAGCTCCTCGTGCACCGCGGGGGTCACCTCCTGGACGCCGGGCAGGTACACCGCGCTCCGCCCGGACGCGGTGTCGGTGAACCGGTACCCCACCACGCGGCCGACGTCCTCGGTGCCACCGAACCGGGCCTTCTTCACCGTCGGCACGTCGAACGCCGTGTAGCTCAGGCCCTCCCCGAGCGCCACGGCGTCGCCGGGCACGACCCGGTGGGCGGCGACCGAGGTGTAGCGCTCGAGGGTCGTCAGGAAGCCCGTGCCGCCGCGCAACGTCTCGAGCGACGCGTCGGTGGCGTGCAGCTCGACGCCCGGGCCCTCGCGCAGCAGGAGCAGGCCCATCGTGTGGTCGAGCTCGGCGTCGGTGAGCAGGACGGCGGCGATCGGGCTGTCGCGCTTCGAGCGGGGGCGGAGCCGGGGGAACGCCTCGATCTGGGCCCGCAGGTCGGGGGAGGCGTTGACGAGGTACCAGGACCGGCGGTCGGCGCTCACGGCGATCGACGACTGGGTGCGCGGGGTGGCGGGCCGGGAGCCCTCGCGGACCGCGCGGCAGCCGGGGCATGCGCAGTTCCACTGGGGGAAGCCGCCGCCCGCGCCGGCGCCGAGCACCCGCAGCCACATCGCCGTTCGTCCTCCTCCGCGACCTTTCCGCCCGACGGCGACAGGGGCGCCGGAAAGACAGATTCCGGCGCCCCTGTCGCGCTTGTCGTCGGTCAGCTGTCAGTCATCGAGCTGTGCGACGTACATCGTCACCTCGGGGGCGACACCGAACTCCTCGAACTCCGGGGTCTCCCAGACGGAGAGCGACTCCATGATTGCTGCCACCTCCTCTCATCGATCTCGATCGACATTACCGTCCGCGCGCCGCCGGGGCAGCGCGCGAGATCACCAGAATTTGATCCCGACGGACTTGAGACGACGCTGGTGGAGGTGCTCCACATGGGCGATGTCGTCCTGGGCGATGAGATCGCCCCACGCCGACGCCGCTTTCGTCCCCTGCGTCAGCAGTTCCTCCATCTGGTCGTCCACGACGTCGGCGCTCTGGATGATCCGCGAGCCGAAACCGATGTGCCAGCGCTCGTCGCGCAGCACCAGCTCCATGCCCTTGACGACCCCCGGCATCTTGACCGACAGGCCCTTGAGCGTCTGGAGCAGCGCGTGCTGACCCGCCGTGAGGACGACGCCCTCGAGGATCATGTGGTAGAGCCCGACGGCGGCCGTGAGGTTCTCGTGGTCCTCGGCCACCGAGGCGGCGATCGCCGGGAGACGCTCCTCGAACAGCTCGACGAGGTCCGGGCTCACGCGGTCGCGCAGGGCGTCGACCCGCTCGGTCATGTTCGTGCCGGGGACGCCGCAGACCTCCCGCACCACCCGGTCGAAGAAGCGGGCGTGGCGGGCCTCGTCGCGCGCCTGGGCCGTGAAGACCTCCGCCATCATGTCGTCGCTGCTGGCCGCGGCGTTGAACGACGTGAGGTGGGTGGCGACGGATGTCTCGCCGATGCAGAAGCCCGCGAGCAGGCCGAGGACCTGGTCGTACTCGTCCTGGTCGAGCTGCGGGAAGGCCTCGGCGTCGGCGGTGAGGTCGATGGCCGTCTCGTCCCACTGCAGCGATTCCGCGAGCTGGGCGAAGTGGCCGTACCCGGTGATCATTTGTGCAGCATCCTCACATCTCCGGGAACTCGCCCGGTTCCACCTCGCGGAAGTCCGCCTTCTCGGCGCCGCAGATCGGGCACATCCAGTCGTCGGGGATGTCCTCGAAGGGCGTCCCGGGCGGGATGCCGCTGTCGGGGTCACCCTCCTCCGGATCATAGATGAAGCCACACATTTCGCAGAGCCAGCGCTTGGCCGCGGGCCGCGCCTCGGTCTGCTCGACGGTCATGCGTTCTCCTGACGGGTTGGCCGACCCCGGGGCACCGAAACGCCGCAAAGGGGCGCCGGAATCGATCCGGCGCCCCTTCGCGATCAGTCGTGGATCAGTCGTCCATCTGGGCGACGTACATCGTCACCTCGGGAGCGACCCCGATCTCCTCGAACTCCGGGGCCTCCCACACGTGGAGCTCCATGTCGTGTCTCCTTCCCGCCGGCCGATGCCGGCGACGATTCTGCGGTGGATTACTGGGGCAGCGCGAAGCAGAACAGCGCGTCACCCGCGGCGGCGCCGAGCAGGCCGGGCAGGAAGCCCTCGACCCATCCGCCCCAGCCGGTCGGCACCGCGATGTACTGGCGCCCGTCGACCTCGTACGTCGAGGGGCTCGAGTGGTGCCCGCTGCCGCACTGGAACGACCAGAGCTTCTCGCCGGTCTCCGCGTCCAGGGCGACGAACTCACCGGTCGGCGTGCCCTGGAAGACCAGGCCACCCGCGGTGGTGAGCGTCGAGGCGCACATCGGGTACTCGTTGTTCCAGCGCCACTTCTCCTCGCCCGTCACCGGGTCGATGGCCGCGACGTAGCCGTAGAAGTCGTCGAGGTCGACGGCCACACCGGCGCCCCAGTAGGGGATGCTCTCCTTGAACTCGCGGCGGCGGCGGGTCGCCGTCGCCCCGACCTCCTGGACGGGCACGTAGATCAACCCCGTGGCGGGGTTGTAGGACATGTGCGTCCACTCCTTGCCGCCGGCCGGGCCGGGCCAGAAGTGGACGGGCACACCCTCCTCCTCCGGGTACACCTTCGGCGTGACCTTGCCGTCCGGCTCGATCTCGCCCCAGGTGATGCGGTCGACGAAGGGGAAGACGCGCACCAGCTCGCCGTTGGTGCGGTCGAGGACGAAGAAGTAGCCGTTCTTGTCCGCGTGGGCGAGCAGCTTGCGCCCGTCCGGTGCGTCGAAGAGCAGGTTCTCCATCGTCGAGTCGTAGTCCCACAGGTCGTGGGGCGTGAACTGGTAGTGCCACTGGATCGTCCCGGAGTTGACGTCCACCGCGACGACGCTGTCGGTGTAGAGGTTGTCACCGGGGCGGACGCCGCCGTCGAAGTCGGGCGCCGGGTTGCCGGTGCCGTGGTACAGCAGCTCGAGCTCGGGGTCGTAGGTGGGCGTCACCCAGCAGTTGGCCCCGCCGCGCTGCCACGCCTCGGCGTTCTCGTCGCCCCAGGTCTCCGAGCCGGGCTCGCCGGGCTTCGGCACCGTGTAGCAGCGCCACTGGCGCTCGCCGGTCTGGGCGTCGAAGGCGTCGATGTGGCCGCGGAGGCCGAACTCGCCACCGGCGCTGCCGACGACGACCTTGTCCTTGACGATCAGCGGGGCGACCGAGCCGGACTCGCCGGCGCGGACGTCACCGTTGACCGTGTCCCAGACGAGGTCGCCGGTCTGCGCGTCGAGCGCGATGAGGTGGGCGTTCAGCGTGTAGAGGTAGACCTTGCCGTGGCCCACCGCGACACCGCGGTTGACGTTGCCGCAGCACAGCGAGACGTCGTACGGCGACGCCCACTTGTAGCGCCACAGCTCCTCGCCGGTGGCGGCGTCGATCGCCCACACCTTGCCGTCGGGGCCGGAGATGTACATGACACCCTCGACGACCAGCGGCGAGGCCTCGAACGAGTAGGTCGACGCGCCGGAGTGCAGGCCGTTCATGCCGGCCTGGAACACCCACGCCGGGCTGAGGCGCTTGACGGTGTCCTTGTTGATCTGGTCCAGGGGGCTGTGCCGCTGACCGTCGTAGCTGCCGTAGTAGGTCAGCCAGTTGGCCGGCTCCGACTTGGCGTTCTTGATGCGCTCGAAGTCGACGTTCCCGGTGGCCGGGGCCTGGCCCTTGGTCGCGCTGAGTGTCTTGTGGGGGACGGCCTCGCCGGCGTCCACGTAGTCGGTCATCGACGAACTTCCTCTCTCGGGCTCTACGGGGTCTACGGGCGCGGCTGCGGGGGACGGTCCTGCTTGGCCGAGTCCGGCACCTCGCCACCGAAGACGAGCGCGCCGGTCAGGCCGCGGCCCTCGTCGTTGCCGGTCGTGGAGCCGTAGTAGTAGGTGCCCGGGCCGGACAGCGAGAGCCGTGCCGTGCCCTTGGAGTGGTTGACCAGCCAGATGATCTTGGGGTCACCGTTGTGCGGGAGCACCGCGCAGTGCGTGTTCTTGTCGTCGTTGATGAGCGTGAGCTCGACCTCGCCGCCCTCGGGGAAGACGAGGATCGAGGGCTCCCAGATGAGCTCGTCCTCCGGGATCCGGACCGTGGCCCGCATGACGCCGTCGGACCCCTTCTCGGCGTGCCCGATGGACCCCGTGCCGAGCAGCCGTCCCAGGGCTGTCCTGTTCTGCCCGTCCAGGCCGGCTGCGCTCAGCTCGGCGTCTCGATCTGTGGACGTCATCCGACGTACCTCCTCATGGATGCCCTTGTCTTCTCCGCCGACGGAGCCGGGCGCGGATCGCGTCCGGGCGTCGGGGGTGTGGCGCGTCGACGGGCGATGCCGAGCGGAGGAGGGCTCTCGCTGCTGCCACCGGTCACCCGACCGTCCGGCCGACGACGTCGACCACTGGGCGGCAGGACACACGCGCTCCACGGCGGCCGGTTGATCTTGGGCGCCGAGCGGTGTGTGCTGAGCCACAGGCGACAGTAGGGAGCCGGTCCGACGTCGGCAAGAGGCATGCGGGGGTCATCTGATGTCGATCATGGATCTCCGAGCATGATCACTCGCTCGGCCTGGGGTGATCACGGTCGGTAGTTTCGCCGCCGTTCCGGTCTCCGGAAAGGGTCGCCGATCCTCCGGGTGCGGAGGGCACCTGTCCGACCGGCCGGGATCCCTGCGGCGAGGTGTCCTGGGTCACCGCGGGACGGCTATGGTCGAGCGCGGGGCGACGCCGCCGGCGGGGGCGGACGGCGCCGGACGGGAGGACCATCTGGTGGGCAGGTTCGGGTCGGCCGAGGCGCTCCGATGGCTGAGCACGCACGGGGTCCACGCGGACAGCGTGGAGATGAAGACGCTGCTCGTGCCGCCCGCCGGAGCCGCGGCCGAGGCCCTGACCGGGCGTCACGCCCCGACCTGGAGCGTGCGCCAGGGCTATCTGCTCGACACCGCGGAGCTGGACCTCCTCCGCGCGGGGGTCGAGGTGCGGCTGCGTCGCCGTGCCCGCGGGAAGTTCGACCTCGCGGTCTCCGCGCGACGCCGCGGCACCGAGCTCGGGTGCTACCGGCCCCGCGGCGCGCGCGTCGAGTACGACCTCGTGCCCGAAGGGGTCTGGAAGGACATCGAGGTGCGCCGGGACATCGACTCGGCGATCGCCGCGTCGGTCATCGCCGGCTCGGCCAAGGCGCGCGAGCTGCTCTCGTCGACGCAGAGTCAGTGGGCGCTGACCGGCGGGAGCGAGACCGTCGACGACGCCCGCCTGAGCGAGCTGCGCGTGCACGGGCCGATGGTCGTGCGCCGGGTCAAGGTCGCGGCGAGCGGCCTGGGGCTGCGCCGCGTCGACCTCGAGCACTTCCGGTTCCCGAGCGGCCGGGAGCTCGTGGAGCTCTCGACGCGCTGCTGCCCGCAGGAGGTGCCGGTCACCGCCGCCGGGTTCGAGCAGCTGCTCGCCGAGCGGGACGTCACCGTCGCGCCGGGATACGAGACGAAGACCGCCGTCTGGCACGACGAGATCGTCGGCCGGCGGCGGCCCTGACGGTGATCCCGGCGGCGGTGGCCGGAGCCTCACCCGCCGGGACGCGTGTGGTTACCGGGGCTCGTGGGGCGCCCGGGCTACCGTGGGCCCATGGCCGGGCGGACCGAGACACCTGACAAGCGCGGGTCCCGCAGCCGCCCGATCACGGGCGGGCGGACCCCGCGCCAGAAGGGTGCCGGCGCCGACGGCACCACCCGGTCGCCGCAGCAGCGTCGCCCTGCGCAGGGCGGACGGTCGGGAGGCCGGTCCACCGGCCGCGCGACCGGCAAGGGTCGTGCCCCCGCGCGGCGCACCGGCCCCGGGCCGATCGTGCGCACGCTGCGGGGCGGCTGGGTGCTCGCCGCCCGCGGCCTCGGCTCGCTCGTGCGGACGCTCGGGCGAGCCCGCGACGTCGACGCCGCCCACCAGCGCGACGGCATCGCCCTCGGGCTCGTCGTCCTCGCGGTCCTCACCGCCGCGGGGGTGTGGTGGCGCGCGGGCGGCCCCGTCGGCGCGGGTCTCGACATCGCGCTGCGCACGGTCGTGGGTGCCGCCGCGCTCGTGCTGCCCCTCGTGCTCGTCGGCGTCGCGGTCCTCCTGCTGCGCACCGACCCGGACCCGGAGACCCGGCCGCGCACCGTCGTCGGCGCGCTCCTGCTCGGTCTCGCCGTGCTCTCCGTCTGGCACCTCGTCGCCGGCTCGCCGGGCGACCTCGACGGCCGCCGCGCCGGGGGCGGTGTGCTCGGGGCGGTCGTCGCCGACCCGCTCACGCGCGGCGTCACCGTCTGGCTCGCGGGTGTCGTGCTGGTGCTCGTCGGGCTGTACGGGCTGCTCGTGCTCACCGGCACACCGGTCCGCGAGGTCGGGGTGCGGCTGCGCGCCCTGGTCACCGGCGAGCACCCGGACGACGAGTGGGGCGGGCCGGAGGACGTCGACGTCGAGGAGGGGCTCGACGACGCCGACGGCACCGCGCCCACCACGGCGATCCCGCGCCGCGGGCGACGCAAGGTCGCCGACGTCTTCTCCGAGGACGACGGGGAGTCCTCCGGCGACGCCGACGCGGCCGGGCACCCCGCGCGCCACCGCGACCGCACCGCCGCCGCGGTGCCCGACCTGACGACGCCGCCCGACGGCGCGGCCGCCGTCGACCCGGCCCCCGCGCCGTCGAAGGGACGCGCGAAGGCCGCTGCGCCGGCCCGCGCCGCCGCGCCGGCTCCCGCGCCCGCTCCCGCGGCCCCGGAGGAGACCGAGCCCGACCCGCAGGCGGCGGCCTCGTTCAGCTCCCACCGCGAGGACCCCGACAGCGACTACCGGCTCCCGCCGCCCGACCTGCTCACCCCGGGCGAGCCGCCGAAGGCCCGCAGCGCCGCGAACGACGCCATGATCGAGGCGATCACCGGGGTGCTCGAGCAGTTCAAGGTGGACGCCGAGGTCACCGGCTTCACCCGCGGCCCGACCGTCACGCGCTACGAGGTCGAGCTCGGGCACGGCGTGAAGGTCGAGAAGATCACCGCCCTGCACCGCAACCTCGCCTACGCCGCGGCCACCGACCGGGTGCTGCTGCTCGCGCCGATCCCGGGCAAGTCGGCGGTGGGCATCGAGGTGCCCAACTCCGACCGCGAGATGGTGCGCCTCGCCGACGTCCTGAACTCGCCGACGGCGCGCGCCGAGACCCACCCGATGGTCATCGGGCTCGGCAAGGACATCGAGGGCCGGATGGTCACGGCCAACCTCGCGAAGATGCCCCACCTTCTGGTCGCGGGCTCCACCGGCTCCGGCAAGTCGAGCTTCGTCAACTCGATGCTGGTGTCACTGCTCTCGCGCTCGACGCCGGACGAGGTCCGGATGATCCTCATCGACCCGAAGATGGTCGAGCTGACGCCCTACGAGGGCATCCCGCACCTCATCACGCCGATCATCACCTCGCCGAAGAAGGCGGCCACGGCGCTGGCCTGGCTGGTCGAGGAGATGGAGCAGCGCTACGCGGACATGCAGGCCAACCGCGTGCGGCACATCGACGACTTCAACCGCAAGGTGCGGTCCGGGGAGATCCAGGCGCCGCTCGGCTCCGAGCGCGTCTACCGGCCCTACCCGTACATCATGTGCATCGTCGACGAGCTCGCCGACCTCATGATGACCGCGCCCCGCGACGTCGAGGACGCGATCGTCCGCATCACCCAGAAGGCCCGCGCCGCCGGCATCCACCTGGTGCTCGCCACGCAGCGGCCCTCGGTCGACGTCGTCACCGGCCTGATCAAGACCAACGTCCCGTCGCGGCTCGCGTTCGCGACGTCGTCGCTGACGGACTCGCGGGTCATCCTCGACCAGCCCGGTGCCGAGAAGCTGATCGGCATGGGCGACGCACTCTTCCTGCCCATGGGCGCCGGGAAGACCAACCGCCTGCAGGGCGCGTTCATCGCCGACGACGAGATCGCCGCGGTGGTCGACCACTGCAAGGAGCAGGCCGACCCGCAGTACACCGAGGGCGTCACCACCGAGGCCGCGGGCGAGAAGAAGGAGATCGACCCGGACATCGGCGACGACCTCGAGCTCGTCGTCGCGGCGGCCGAGCTGATCGTCACCAGCCAGTTCGGGTCGACCTCGATGCTGCAGCGCAAGCTGCGCGTCGGGTTCGCCAAGGCCGGACGTCTGATGGACCTCCTCGAGACCCGCGGTGTCGTCGGGCCGTCGGAGGGCTCGAAGGCCCGCGACGTGCTGTTCAAGCCCGACGAGCTGCCCGACCTCCTGGCGTCCCTGCGCGGCGAGCCCGCCCCGGCGCCCGCGGCCGACCCGGACTCCGACATCCCGCCGCCGACGGAGGAGAGCGACCCCTAGCTGTTCTCGCCGTCCGGCCTGCAGACGCGACACGGCCGGTAGCCCGCGGCGCGAGCGGTGGCCGCGTCGGCGAAGAAGACGCGGTGCCGGGCGTAGTGGCCGCGGGCGAGCCAGCGCAGGGCGCTCGGGCAGTCGAGCCGACCGTAGATCCGCAACCGGCGGTGGCCGCCGAGCGTGGCCGGCGTCGCCGCGTCGTACGGGCGGCCGTCCGCGCCGACGAGGCGGTACGTCACGGCAGGCCCGAGACGCGCAGGGTGACGT
The DNA here is from genome assembly GCF_037400275.1 of Actinomycetospora aeridis. Lineage (NCBI taxonomy): Bacteria > Bacillati > Actinomycetota > Actinomycetes > Pseudonocardiales > Pseudonocardiaceae > Actinomycetospora > Actinomycetospora aeridis. The sequence goes on from NZ_JBBEGL010000013.1 coordinate 14,878, forward strand.
TGATCCGCTCGCCGGGCGCGGTCCCGATGTCGGACACGTCGCGATCGGGGAGCAGCTTCGGGACGCCGTGGTACGCCAGCCGGTGCTCGCCGCCGAAGACGACGAGGTCGCCCGAGTGCAGCTCCACGTCGTGGAACGGGCCGCGGCGGTGCTCGGGGCTGCCGATCCGAAACACGCACGCCGCGCCGAGGCTCAGCGAGACGACCGGGTCGGGCGCGAGCTCCTCGCGGTCCTGGTGCAGACCGAGGCGGGCGTCGCCGCGGTAGGAGTTGATCAACGCGACGTCGGGGCGGTAGTCGACGCCGGACTCGTCGTAGGCGTCGGCGACGGCCGCGGCCCCGAGCGCGGCCAGCCACCCCGGGAAGGGCTGCACCGGCGATCCGTCCTGGTCGTCGCGGGTGCGGCTGTAGCGGTAGGGGATCCAGTGCCAGCCCAGGCACACGGTCTCGACGCTCATGCGCGCCCCGCCCGGGAGCGTGGCGCGGCGGGCACCGGGCCCCTCGCGGGCCCACCCCTGGGCCGCGGCGACGAGGTCCCGCTGGGCGTCGAGGGACAGCCAGTCCGGGACGTGGACGACGCCCGGCGCGAGGGTGCGCCGCTCGCGCGGGATCAGTTCGAGCACACCGCAGTGAACACCGGCGAGCGCCTCACCGTGGCGCGGCGTGGTCCCGGGTCGGGGCGAGGAGGGCGGCGGCGCTCCCGGCACGGACCAGCTCGGCGTCGGCGGCGTCGAGACCGGCCGCGGCGAGGCGGTCGAGCGGGTCGGGGACGCCCATGTCGAAGGGGAAGTCGGTGCCGAGGGCGACCCGGTCGGCGCCCGCGACGGCGACGAGGTGCCGCAGCGCCTCGGGGGTGTAGACGAGCGCGTCGAACCACAGACGACGCAGCGCCGCGCTCGGCGGGGCCGGGGCCGCGCGGTCGCCGGGGCGGGCGTGCCAGGCGTGGTCCTGGCGGGCGGTGCCCTGCGGGAAGAAGCCGCCGCCGTGCGCCGCGAGGACGCGGACCCCGTCGGGCAGGGCGTCCGACGCGACCAGCCGCGAGAGCGCGACGGTCGTCTCGACGGGGTTGCCGACGCTGTTGGACAGGTAGCCGACGTCGAGGCGCTCGCCGAGGGTGCAGCCCCAGGGGTGGATGAAGACGACGGCCTCGAGCTCGGCGGCGAGGGCCCAGAAGGTGCTCAGTGCCGGGTCGTCGAGCTCCCGGCGCACCCCGTCGGGGCCGGTCACGTGGGTGCCGATCTCGACCCCGCGCAGCCCGTCCGCGACGGCCGAGCGCAGCACGGAGACGGCGAGGTCGGGGTGCTGCAAGGGCGCCGTGCCGAGGCCGACGAGCCGGTCCGGGGCGCCGGCGCAGTGCGCCGCCACGCCGTCGTTGACGGTCGCCGCGTAGCGGGCGGCGAGGTCCCGGTCGGCCCAGGTGTGATGGATCGGCATCGGGCTGACCAGCTGCACCTCGATACCCACGGCGTCCATCGCCGCGAGCCGGACGGCGCGGTCGGTGAGCGCCGGGCCCAGGCCCCCGATCTGCTCCCGGTTGACCCGCGACGATGCCGGTCCGGCCGCCCGCGCCTCGGCGGCGCGGGCCTCGGCGAGGGCGGGCTCGTCGGCGACGAGGGCCTCGGCGGCGGGGACGAGGAGGTGCGCGTGGACGTCCGTGGTCGGGCTCATGCGTGCTCCCGGTGCGCGGGTCGGGTGCGGGGTCGGGTCCGGGCGCGGGGGATCGGGACGGGGTCGGCGCCGGGGACGACGCGCGAGGTCAGCGTGCCGATGCCCTCCACGTCCAGCGTCACCACGTCGCCCGGGGTGAGCGGGGGCAGGTCGGTGCGGGACGCGCCGCGGCCCCACAGCTCGCCGAGGCAGCCGCCGTGGCCGCAGGTCCCGGAGCCGAGGACGTCGCCGGGGCGGAGCTCGGTGCCGCGCGAGGCGTAGGCGACGAGGTCGCCGAAGGGCCAGCCCATGTTCGAGAGCAGGTCCTCGCCCACGACCGTGCCGTTGACCGACGCCCGCAGCGCCAGGTCCAGGAAGCCCTCGCCGTCGGGCGCGAACTCGTCGGCGGTGACGAGCCACGGCCCCAGCGTCGTCGCCGTGTCCTTGCCCTTCGCCGGACCGAGACCGACCTGCATCTCGCGCGACTGCAGGTCGCGCGCCGACCAGTCGTTGAGGATCGTCAGCCCGGCGACGTGGCCCCACCCGTCGGCGGGCGCGACGTCGCGGCCCGTGCGCCCGATCACCGCGGCGACCTCGAGCTCGAAGTCGAGCACCGAGCACCCCGGCGGCACCGGGACGTCGTCGGCGGGGCCGAGCGTCGCGGCGGGGTTGGAGAAGTAGAAGGTCGGCGCGTCGTACCAGGCGTCGGGGAGCCCGGCGGGGGCCCGCATGCCCTCGACGTGCTCCTCGAACGTCACGAAGTCCCGCACGCTCGGGGGCTCGAGCGGGGCGAGCAGGCGGACGTCGGAGAGCGCCACCGGGCGGGCGCGCAGGGCGTCGCGGCCCGCGTCGAGCAGCGTCCCCGCCTGCACCAGCGACAGCACCGTCACGGGACGGTCGAGCAGGTGGACGGCCTCGTCGACGACCACCCCCACCCGGTGCGATCCCTCGTGGCGGACCGAAGCGATCTTCATCAGACCGGGGGCGCGACGAAGACGCCGCGGTCGGGGTCGTTGAACGACTTCTTCGCGACGAACTCGCTCATCGGGTTCGCGGTGCCCCACCGGTCGGAGACCTCGGGGTTCGTGAAGTCGTACAGCGACGGGTGCCAGGTGTCCTCGTCGAGGCACTCGAGCTCGGTCGTGTACTCCACGGTGTTGCCCTGCGGGTCGAGGAAGTAGGAGAACGTGTTGTTGCCGGCCATGTGCCGGCCCGGGCCCCACACCTTCTCGACGCCCGCCCGCAGCAGCCGCCCGGTGCCGCGCATGTACTCGTCGATGCCCCGCAGCTCGAACGACGCGTGGTGCAGCGACACGTGCGGGCAGCGCGCGATCGCGAGCGAGTGGTGCTGGGGGTTGCAGCGCAGGAACCACATCATCTCGCCCATGTGCGGGGAGAACAGGGTGTCGGAGAGCGTGAAGTCGAGGTGGCGGTCGTACCAGGCGACCAGCGCCTCGGGCTGCGGCGAGTTGATGACGACGTGGGAGAGCTTCACCGGCACCGACTCGCCCTCCTCGACGCGCCGGTGCGCGCGCACCTCGACGTCGGCCGAGACCTCGATCGTGCGGCCCTCGAGGTCGAAGAAGCGGAAGCCGTAGCCGCCGCCCGGCGTCTGCATCTTGTCCGGCGTGCTGACGAGCGTCACGCCGTCGCGGCCCAGCTTCTCGGCCAGGGCGTCGACGTCGGCGGGCGTCTCGGCGCCGAACGCGATGAGGTCGACGCGCTTCTCGGCATCGGCGCGCAGCCGCACCTGGTACTGCTCGGGCGAGCCCTCGGCGGCGAGGAACGCGATGCCGGTGTCGGTGGTCTCGGGCGAGAGCTTCCAGAGGTCCCGGTAGAAGGCGAGCTGGGTGTCGAAGTCGGGCACGGCGAGGTCGACGTGCCGGAGGTGGGTGATCAGTCGGTCCATGAGACGGCTCCTTCAGGGCCGCTGCGCGAGCAGCGCGGAGGTGCGGGCCATGAGCCCGGGGACGTCGGCGGCGCCGCCGGCCTGCGGCGGGGGCTCGTGGTCGAGCAGCCAGCGGGCGAGCTGCACCGAGTCGGCGACCACCGCGCCGGCCCGTTCCCGCCGCCGGGCGGTGTAGGTGGTCAGGGCGGTGTCGAGGTCGTCGTGGCCGGTCAGCTCCTCGACCAGCACCCACGCGTCCTCGAGGGCCATGGCCGCGCCCTGGGCCAGGGTCGGGGGGCAGGAGTGCGCGGCGTCGCCGGCGAGGACGACGCGGCCGCGGTGCCAGGGCCCGTCGACCAGGTGGTGGGTGAACCAGGTGTAGTTCACCCGCGACGGGTCCGTCATCCGCTCGCGGATCTCGGCCCACGGCCCGCCGTAGTGGTCGGCCAGCCCCTGCATGGTGGCGAGCTGCTCGCCGGGGGACAGGCCGGTCCGGTCGGCCGCGTCCTCGACGAGGTAGGCGTAGAGCGAGTCCTCGCCGGTCGGGCACCAGCCCGCGATGTAGGCGGCGCCGCCGTAGGTCAGGTCGGTGCGGGTGATCGACGAGGGCCGCGTGGTGAAGACCCGCCAGATGCCCATGCCGACCGGTTCGGGGCGGATGTCGATCCCGATCTGCGCCCGGACCCCGGAGTTGAGGCCGTCGGCACCGATGACGAGGTCGTGGACCGCGCGGGTGCCGTCGCTGCAGGCGACCTCCCCGGCCGCGGTGACGCTCTCCACGCGGGTGCCGGTCCGGACCTCCACGCCGACCTGGGCGGCCCGCTCGGCCAGGAGCCGGGCCATGTCCCCGCGGGGCATCCCCACGGTGGCCGGGAGGTCGTCGCCTCCGGTGCGCGCGTCGGGGATGACGGCGACGACGCCGCCGTCCGGGGTGCGCAGGCCGACCTCGTCGAAGGCGTAGCCGTGGGCGAGGACGTCGTCGAGGACCCCGAGGTCGCGGAGGACGCGGAGGGCGTTGCCCTGCAGGGTGATCCCGGACCCCGAGGTGCCGATCTCGGGGGTCGTCTCGACGAGGTCGACGGCCACGCCGGCGCGGGCGAGCAGGATGGCGGCGGCGGTGCCGGCGGCACCCCCGCCCACCACCAGTGCGTTCTGGATCATCACTTCACCGCGATCGGGTTGACGGGGGAACCGACGGCACCGGTGATCCGCAGGGGCGCCGCGGTCAGGAAGAAGGCGTAGCGGCCGTCGGCCGCGCAGTCGGCGGCGAGACCGTCGAGGTCCCACATCTCGCCGAGGAACAGCCCCAGGTGCGGGATGGCGACCTGGTGCAGCGGCTGGAAGGCGACCTCGAACTCGTTGGGCCGCACCTCGACGCCCCACGTGTCGGTGGCGACCGCGGCGATGTCGCGGTCGTGCAGCCAGTCCAGCGTGGTGAACGACAGTCCGGGCGCCGGACCGCCCGCGTACCCGCCCCAGCCCTCCCGGCGGGTCCGGGCGTACTGCCCGGTGCGCACGCAGACGATGTCGCCGGGACGGACCTCGACGCCCTGGACCCGGGCGACCTCGTCGAGCTCGTCGGCGGTGATCGGGTAGGCGTCGGGGAGCTCGCCCCCGCCGATCACGCGGCCCACGTCGAGCAGGACCCCGCGCCCGGCGAGGTGCGCGGCGGCGGTCTCGATGCCGGTGAGCCGGTCACCCTCGACCCGCACGACCTCCGCGGCCTCGCGGCCGTTCCACGCCTTGCCGTGGTCGAAGATGTGGCCCAGGCCGTCCCACTGCGTCGAGCACTGCAGGGGCATCGCGATGACGTCGTCGGCGCCGCCGATGCCGTGCGGGAACTCGCCGTCGAGGGCCTCGTGCCCGGTGCCGAGCATGGTGTGCACCGGGTTGGTGCGCTTCTTCCAGCCGTTCTGGGGGCCGGTCTCGTCGAACGGCTGGGAGAGGGAGAACGCCACGCCGGTCCGCACGCACGCCGCCCCCTCGACACGCTTGTCGGGGGTGAGCAGGTTCAGCGAGCCCAGGACGTCGTCGGGACCCCAGCGGCCCCACCGCGAGATCCGGGCGGCGACGGCGGCGACGGCCTCCTCGGGCTTCGCCGGGTCGTGCCCGGCGGCGACGATCGCGCTCGTGTCGGTCATCGCTCGGCCACCACGCGGGTGCGCTGGGTGCCGAGGTCGACGCCGGGCCCGGTGATCGAGCCGGTCATGACGTCGCCGTCGCGCAGCAGCCGGCCGAGCGCCATCCCGTTGCCCGCCGGGCTGCCGGTGAGCACCAGGTCGCCGGGGCGCAGCGGCGTGATCTCGGAGGCCGCGGCGACCAGGGCCGCGACGTCGAAGAGCATGTCCTTGGTGGTCTCGTCCTGCATGACTCCGCCGTCGGGGCCGTCCAGCTCGAGGCGCAGGCGCAGGTCGGACGGGTCGACGTCCCGGGCGGGCACGAGCCACGGGCCGAGCGGGGTGAAGCCGGGGCCGTTCTTGGCGCGGAACCAGTCGGTGCCGATCTCGGGCATGTCGCGGCGGAAGACCTGGTCGCGCGCCGTGAGGTCGTTGGCGATCGTGTAGGCCGCAATGTGGCCGATGGCGTCCTGACGGGAGACCCGGAACGCCTCGCGGCCGATCACCGCGGCCAGCTCGAGCTCCCAGTCGAACTTCCGGGTCCACGGCGGGATGACGACGTCGTCGGTCGGGCCGGTGACCGCCGACGGGAGACCGATGAACAGGTACGGCGTACCCTCGGCGGCCCGCCGGTCCATCATCTCCGCGACCTCGGCCCGGATCTCCGCGTCCGGCCGGGTGCCGCGCTCGGCGTGGTGCGCGGCCGCCAGGTCGATCACGTGGGTGCGGTAGTTGGCGCCGGACTGGAGGATCTGTCCGGGCTCGACGGGCGGCAGCACCGCCAGACCGTCGAGGGGGACGCCCTCGGCCTCGACCATCGCGTCGAGCGCCGGCAGCACCCGGTCCCAGTCGGCGAGCAGCGCCCGCGTGCTCGCCCCGGCCTCGCTGACGTCGACGACGGTCCCCGCGCCCGTCACGAGTCCGGGGAACCGGTGCCCGCTCGCGGGGTCGGCGAACGTCCCCAGCCTGATCGCGCCCATCCAGCGCTCCTCCGCAACGTCCTCGGTGTGGTCCCGCCCACGATGCGGCCGGTGTGCGCAGGCCCGGAAGGCCGAACCGCTGATGCCGGGCATCGGCCCCGCTGATGAGCGGGTAGCACCGACCGGTCCGCACGAGCAACGATCAGGAGATCCCTTGTCCAGCACGCGTCCCCTCGCCATGGTCACCGGCGGGTCCTCGGGCATCGGCTACGAGCTCGCCGCGCAGCTCGCCGTGCGCGACCACGACGTCGCGATCTCGGGGCAGAGCGACCGGGTCCACGACGCGGCCCGGCGGCTCGAGGCCGACCACGGCGTCGCGGCCTTCCCGTACCGGGCCGACGCCGCGACCCCCGACGGCGTGGAGGGCTTCTGGCGCTTCGTCGCCGACCTCGACCGCCCGCTCAACGTCGCCTGCCTCAACGTCGGCATCGGCATCGGCGGCGCGTTCGCCGACACCGACCTCGACGACGAGCTGCGCATGATCGCCATCAACTGCACCGGCCTGGTCCACACGGCCAAGCGCGTCACCCACGCGATGCTCGCCCAGGGACCGGAGCAGGGTGACCGGCGCATCCTCGTCGTCTCGTCGGTCTCGGCCACCACGCCGACGCCCTACGAGACCGTCTACGGCCCCACCAAGGCCTTCGGGTTCTCGTTCGCCGAGTCCCTGCGCGAGGAGCTGCGCGAGCACGGCATCACGGTCACCGCCCTGCTGCCCGGCGCCACCGACTCCGCGTTCCACCACAACGCCGGCATGGGCGACACCGTCTACGGCGACAACAGCTGGAAGAACGACCGGACGCTCGTCGCCCGCCAGGGCATCGACGCGCTGTTCGCGGGCGACGACCACGTCGTCGGGGGGGACGACGCCACGAAGCAGCAGGCCGTCGACAACCGCACCACCCCGGAGCCGGAGAAGGCCGCCCGCCACGCGGAGACGACGCGCCCGCCCGGGCGCTGATGCGCGCCCTGGACACCGCTCTGCGGTCTGGTACGTCTACGTGATGGACGAGGTCGCGCCGCCGAAGCCGCTGCGGCTGGCGAACCTCGACCTCAACCTGCTGCTCTCGCTGCGCGCCCTGCTCACCGAGCGGAACGTGACGCGGGCGGCCGCGACGCTGGGTCTCTCGCAGCCCGCGGTCAGCGCCGCGCTCGCCCGGCTGCGCCGCCACTACGGCGACGACCTGCTGGTGCGCGTCGGCAACCGCTACGAGCTCACCCCGCTCGCGCTGCGCCTGGTCGAGCGCACGGAGAGCGCGGTCGCGGGGATCGAGGGCGTCTTCTCGGCGGCGCCGGACTTCGACCCGGCGTCGACCACCCGCGAGTTCACGCTGCTGGTCTCGGACTACGCGACCACGGTTCTCGGGGTGCCCCTGGCCGCGGTGCTCGCCGAGCGCGCCCCCTGCGCCCGGCTCTCGCTGCGCCCCCACAGCCCGGAGGACGTGGTGGGCGGGGCGGCCCGGCTGCGCGGGGTCGACGGGCTGGTCATGCCCCACGGCTTCGTCGACGACCTGCCCTACCTCGACCTCTACGACGACCGCTGGGTGCTGCTCGCGTCCGTCGACAACCCCCGCGTCGGTGCCTCGGCGACGCTCGACGACCTCGCCGCGCTGCCGTGGGTGACGATCTACCACCGCCCGACGGCGTTCACCCCGGCCGCGCTGCAGCTGCGCACCCTGGGCATCGAGCCGCGGGCCCAGGTCGTCGTCGAGTCGTTCCTGCCGGTGCCCGATCTGGTCGCGGGGACCGACCGCGTCGCGCTCGTCCAGGCCCGGCTGGCCGCGCGGCTCGGCCCGGCCGCCGGGGTGCGCGTGCTCGACCCGCCGTTCGAGGTGGCCCCGTTGCTCGAGGCGCTGTGGTGGCACCCGATGTACGACGCCGACCCGGCCCACCGCTGGCTGCGGGCGGTCGTCACCGACGTGTGCGCCGGCCTGCCCGCCATCAGCGCGGCGGATGGTGACCCCCAACAGGAGTGATTTCCGATCACGCCTCGCCCGCCCCGACACTTCGCCCCACGTGTGGTGCCGATCACGGCCCCGGGAGCAGAGTGCGGAGGAGATCGTGACGGTGACCGGCGAGGAAGCGGACCAGGGCAGAGCGGCCCGGTCCCGGGGCGCGACCGGGCAGGGCGCGATCCTGTTGGCGGGCAGCTGCCTGCCGATCCTCGGCTCGGTGCTCCTCGCACCGGTGCTGCCGCGGATGATGGAGGCCTTCGCGAGCACGGCGGGCGTCGCGGTGCTCGTTCCCATCGTGCTCACCGCGCCCGCGCTCGTGATCGGCCTGCTCGCGCCGGTCGCCGGTCGCATCGTCGACGCGGCCGGGCGCAAGCGCGTGCTCGTCGCCGCCCTCGTGGTCTACGCCCTGTTCGGCACCGCGCCGCTCTACCTGGACTCGCTCGGCGCGATCGTCGCCAGCCGGGTCGGGGTCGGGGTCTGCGAGGCCGCGATCATGACCGCCTGCACGACGCTGCTCGCCGACCTGTTCGACGGCACGGCGCGCGACCGCTGGTTCGGCCGGCAGACGATCGCGACGACGCTCGCGGCCACCGTGTTCTTCGGGCTCGGCGGCGCGCTCGGCGCGGTCAGCTGGCGCGCGCCGTTCGTCCTGTACTTCTCCAGCCTCCTGGTCGCGGTGCTCGTCGCGGTGTTCGTGCGCTCCACCGGTCGGACACCGGCCGCCGAGCTGCCCCCCGTGCCGTGGCGGCTCATCGCCGTGCCGTGCCTGGTCACGTTGTTCGGCGGGATCGTCTTCTACACCCCGATCGCCGAGCTCTCCCTGGTGCTGGCCTCGGTCGGTGTGACGTCGACGGCCACGATCGGCCTGCTCAGCGCGGTCGCCTCGCTCGCGACGGCGGCGGGCGGCTACACGTTCGGCCGGGTCGCCCGGCGGGGCACGCGGGTCCTGCTCCCGGTCGCCCTCGGGCTCGCGGCCGTCGGTCTCGTGGTCGTCGGGATCTCCTCGTCGGTGCCGGTGATCGCCGTCGGCGCCGTGATCGCCAGCGCCGGCACCGGCCTGCTGCTGCCGACGCTGCTGACCTGGGCGCTGTCGGGGCTGGGCTTCGCCGAGCGCGGCCGGGGCACCGGCTTCTGGACGGCCGCCATGTTCATCGGCCAGTTCTTCTGCCCGCTCGTGCTGCTCGCCGTCGCCGGCCCGCTCGGGAGCCTGTCCCTGGCGATCCTGGCGCTCGGCGTCCTCACCGCCGTCGTCGCGGTCCTGGCCCCGGTGATCGTCCGCTCGGCGGCTCAGCGGTCGAGCCGCGCGGTGACGACGCCCGTCTCGTAGGCGAGGACGACCGCCTGCACGCGGTCGCGCAGGTCGAGCTTGGTGAGGATCCGGCCGACGTGGGTCTTCACCGTCTGCTCCGCCAGCACGAGGTGCGCGGCGATCTCGGCGTTCGACAGCCCGCGGGCGACGAGGACGAGCACCTCGCGCTCGCGGGCCGTCAACGCGTCGAGGCGGGTGGAGACGGCGCGGGCGGGCACGGCGCGCGAGGCGAACTCGGCGACCAGCCGCCGCGTGATCGAGGGGGCGAGCAGCGCGTCGCCGCCGGCCACGACGCGGACCGCCCGCACCAGCTCGTCGGCCGGGGCGTCCTTGAGCAGGAAGCCGCTCGCCCCGGCACGCAGGGCCTCGTAGACGTACTCGTCGACGTCGAACGTGGTCAGCACCAGGACCCGGACCCCCGCGTGGCGGGCGAGGATGCGGCGGGTGGCGGCGAGCCCGTCGAGGCGCGGCATGCGGACGTCCATGAGCACGACGTCGGGGGCGTCGCGGTCGACCGCCACCACGGCCTCCTCGCCGTCGGCGGTGGGGCCCGACGGTGAGGGCGCCGTCGACCGCGGCAGCGCGCTCGCGCATGCCCGGCAGGCCGAGCCCGGAGCCCGGGCCGGTGGCGTCGCGGCCCGGGCCGTTGACCACCCGCAGCCGCACGGCCTCCGGGGTGTGGTCGATGGTCACCGCGACCGGCGCGTCCGCCGCGTGCCGCGAGGCGTTGGCGAGCGCCTCGGCGAGGATCCGGTAGAGCGAGACCGACGCCGCCGGACCGAGCCCGGCGGGGTCGCCGGTGGTGGTCACCGTGAGGTCGACGCCCGCGGCGGAGGTCGCGGCGAGCAGCTCGTCGACGTCGTCGGCACCGGGCTGGGGCGCGAGCTCGGCGTCGTCGTCGTCGGCGCGCAGGACGGTGAGGACCCCGCGCAGCTCGGTGAGCGCCGCGCGGGCCGCCGCGCCGATGGCCGTGAACTCCTGCGCGGACGCGGGGTCGACCCCGGGCAGCCGGTAGCGGGCGGTCTCGGCGCGGACCACGACCATCGACATCGAGTGGGCGACGACGTCGTGCAGGTCGCGGGCCACCCGCGCGCGTTCCTGCAGCACCGCGCGGCGTGACTCCTCGTCGGCGCGCAGCTCCTCGGCCTCGGCGATCTGGCGCCGCTGGGTGAGCACCCGCCGCGCCAGGAGGCCCACCGCGAGCACGACCACGGTGAAGAAGATCCCGAGCCCGACGCCCTCCGTGGTGCGCGTCGCGAGGACGAACAGGCCGACCAGCCCGACCGTCGCGACCGCGGCCGCCCACGGCTCGCACCGCGCGACCACGAGCGCGGTGAGGCTGCAGAGCACCACGAGGTGCACGGCCTGCACGCTCAGCGCGTAGCCGGGCGCGGACCCGACGAGCAGCGCGATGAGCACCCCGCCGAGCGCCGACGCCCCCCACGCCCGCCACGGGTGCTCCGGCGCGACGAGCACGGGGAGGGCGACGACGAGGGCGACCGCGAGCGCCGTCGCCGGGGTCACGGCGAGCTCGTTCAGGGAGGTCGGCCACGCGATCGCCAGGAGGATGCCCGCGAGGACGATGCGGCCCGTCCATGACCAGCGCGTCCTCGGGGCCATGGCCCGAGGTGAGGAGGCGGCGCGCGCCGTGTCGTCACTCCTGGGTCCTCGCCCCTGGGTATGACGTGCGGCCCGATGCACCGCCCGCGTAGCGCCCACGGGACGGCTCCGCGGGACGACGCCCGACGAGGCCCGCGATGATGATCGTTCCGGGGTGTGACCAGGGTCCTCGTGCCGACCGCCGTCGTGCTCGCCGTTCTGCTCCTCGCCTCCGGCATCGGGCGGGCGACGGTGCCTCAACGGGGTTCCGAGGACGCCGGCTCCGCTCGGGCCGTCGCGGAGCTCACGGGGCCGCAGCGCTCCGTCGTCGGCGTCCCGGCGGGCTTCGCCTACCGCCCGGTCGTCGTCGGCGGGAAGCTGCTGGACCCGCAGGGCTCGTGCTCGTCGCCGATCGACCTGCCCGAGGCATTCGAGGACGCGTGCCGCGCCCACGACCTGGGCTACGACCTCCTGCGCCACGCGGCCGCGCAGGGCGGGCCCCTCGGGCCGTGGGCGCGGCGGGCGGTCGACGAGCAGCTGGCGCGGGACCTGTCGGCGGCGTGCGCGGGCGAGGGTCTGCGCTGCCACCTGCTGGCGGGGCTCGCCGACGCCGCCGTCGCCGCGAACTCGTGGCGCCAGGGCTGGAGCGTCCCGGTCGTCGAGCACGGCCCGTTCGTGCGCGAGGAGCCGTGACCTCCGTGCTCGCGCGGACCGGGGTGGCGGCCGGGCCGGTGGGTGGCAGCTCGCCGGTGCGATCTCCCGGGAGTGTCACGAGGGTCGTCCGCCGTGGCGACACTCTCGAGCGATCAAACAGGAGAGGCCTGCGTCGTCCTCGTCGGGGCGTGCGACGAGATGCTCAGGGCGCGTGGCTCAGGAACGCACCGTGTCCCGCCACGCCCCGGTGCCGGTGAAGCGGGGCCGCCAGCCGAGCTCCTCCTTCGCCCGGGTGGTGTCCATGATCGCCGGGTGGGTGGTCGCCGCGACCCACTGCGCCGGCTGGGGGAGCGGCAGGGCCATCGCCGCCCGGGACGGGATCTCGGCGACCTCGGCGGGCAGCTCCAGCACGGTGGCACCGAGCTCGCGGACGAGATCGGCCAGGGTGACGGACCCGTCACCGGCGATGTTGTACGGACCGGCCGGGCCCTCGCCGAGGGCGCAGCGCGCCAGCGCGTGGCCGACGTCGTCCTGGTGGACCAGCTGCAGCGGGAACGCCGGGACCGCCAGCGGCAGCCCGAGACGGGCGTACTGCCGTGCCCCGGCCAGGAGCCCGCGGCCGAGCGCGGCGAGCGGGCCCGGCAGCGGCAGCTTCGCGCCCGCGAGCGCGGGCCCGACCACACCGCACGGGCGCAGCACGTGGACCTCGACGTCGAGGTGGTCCGCGGACTCGGCGGCCAGCAGCTGCTCGCTGCGGGCCTTGTCGCGCGCGTAGAAGAAGGGGTCGTCGACGGCGAGCGGGTGGCTCTCGGGGATGTGGGGCGGGTGGTCGGCGGAGAAGCCGTACGCGGCCAGCGACGAGGCGTAGACGAATCGCCGCGCGCCGGCGTCGACGGCGGCGCGGAAGGCGTTCCGCACGCCGTCCTCGTTGACCGTCCGCGTGGCGCCCGGGTTCGTCGTGCCGGAGACGTCGTAGGCGAGGTGCACGACGACGTCCGCGCCGCGGAACGTTGTCGCCAGCGACCCGGGGTCCCCGACGTCGCCGCGGCGGAACTCCACGCGGTCGTCGAGGCCGGTCCCGCTGTCGGGGTGGCGGGACACCCCGACGACCCCGTCAACGCGCGTGTCGTCGTGGAGGAGGGGCACCAGGCTGCTGCCGAAGGTGCCGGTCGCGCCGGTGACGGCGACCGTCAGGTGGTCGGTCCGGGGGGGAGGGGCGGGTGATGACGGGCGATGCGGACACCGGAGCGGTTACCCGCGCGATGCGGCACGATGCGGCGCGTGGGGATCCGGGTGCTGCTCGTCGACGACCAGCCGATCGTGCGCACCGGCTTCCGCACCGTGCTCACCGCCGCGGGCGGGATCGACGTCGTCGGCGAGGCGGGGGACGGGCCCGCCGCCGTCACCGCGGTGGCCTCGTACCGGCCCGACGTCGTCCTCATGGACGTGCGCATGCCGGGCGGCGACGGGCTGACCGCCACCGAGCAGATCACCGCGACGCACCCGGACACCCGCGTGCTGGTGGTCACCACCTTCGACGTCGACGACTACGTGCGCCGCGCGCTGCGCGGGGGCGCCAGCGGCTTCGTGCTCAAGGACTCCGACCCCGAGGACCTGGTCCGGGCCGTCCGCACGGTGCACGCGGGGGAGTCGCTGCTCGCGCCGTCGGTGACGACCCGGCTGGTCCGCGACTGGGTCGCCCACGAGCCGGCGCCCGAGCCGCCCGCGGGCCCGCCCGAGGGGCTCACCGCCCGGGAGCACGACGTGCTCGTGCTCGTCGCGCGCGGGCTGTCGAACGCCGAGATCGCCGCCGAGATGGTCGTGGCCGAGTCGACGGTGAAGACGCACGTGGCGCACCTGCTGCGCAAGCTCGACCGGCGCGACCGCGTCCAGCTCGTCGTGCACGCCTTCGAGTGCGGTCTGGTCCCTGCGCGGCCGTCGTGACCCGGCGCTGGTCCGCCCTCCTGCCGGAGCTGCGGGCGGCGGACGGGGTCGTGGTCGGCCTGCTCGTCGTCATGGTGGTGATCACCGCGCTCACGGTCGGCACGTGGGCACCGGGGACGAGCGGCACCCGGACCGCGGCACTCGCCGTCACGGGGTCGGTCCAGACGCTGCCGGTCCTGTGGCGGCGGGAACGGCCGATCGGCGCGCTCCTCGTCTTCGCGGCGTCGGTGCCGATCGGCTGGGCGCTGGTGGAGGGCCTGCCGACCTGGACGTGGACGGTGCTGGTCTTCGGGGTCGTCCGGCGCTCGCGTCCGGCGCCGGGTGCGGTCACGCTCGTGGCGTCCACGCCGGCGGCGCTGGTGCTGGCGGGGTTCGTGGCGCGCCCGGACGACCTCGCCACCGCGGTCGGCTTCGGGGTCGGGCTGTCGGTCTCGCTGGTCCCGCCGCTGCTCGGCGCCGCGCTCCTCGGCGCCGTCGCGCGGCTGCGCGCGGCCCGCGAGGCCGCCCGGCGTCGCCAGGAGGAGCAGCACCGCCTCACCGAGGCGCTCGCGGCCCAGCGCGACCGGATCGCCGGCGACCTGCGGGAGCTGGTGGCGGTCCGGGTGGAGCGGGTCGTGACGCGTACCCGCGCCCTCGCGGCGCCCGCCGACCCGGGGCCCCGGCTCTCGGCCATCGCCACCGAGGCCCGCGCGGCCCTCGCGGGCATGCGCCGCGCGCTGAGCGTCCTGCGCGACCCGGCGGAGTCACCGGATCCGGCCCCGGCGCCCGAGGCCGCCCCGGCACCCTGGTGGCGCCCGACGCGCGGGGGCCTCGTGCTCGCCGCCGGGACGGCGCTGCTCGTCGTGCTCCTCGGGGCGCTGGCGGCGGTCGCGGCGCCGCACCTGGAGCCGGGCCAGGCGCGGGACGTCGTGGCCCTGCTCGACCTGGACACGGCGCGCCCGCTCGCCCTCCTGCCCGTCGCGGTCGAGGCGCTGGCGCTGGGCTGGTGGCGTCGGGCCCCGCTGGCGGCGCTCGTCGTGGCGACCGCCGCGTCGAGCGTCGCGTCGTGGCTGGGCACGACCCACCTCGTCACCGAGGCGGCCTGGAGCGTGCTGGTGTTCGGGGCGGGGCTCGGCGCCGGCCTCGTCGCCTCGGGGGTCACGGTCCTCGTGTGCACGGTGGCGATCGCGGTGACGACGCTGACCCTCGGCCTGCCGGACGCGCTCGCGGGCAACCGGTCGGGCGTCGTGCTGTCCTACCTGATCGTGCCCGCGATCTGGGGCCTCGGCGTCCTGCAGCGCCGCGCGGCGACCACCGCGGCCGACCGTGCCGCACGCCGCGCGGACGCGGACGCCGCGCGAGCCGTGACCGCCCAGCGCCTCGGCCTCGCCCGCGAGCTGCACGACGTCCTGGCCCACGAGCTCTCGGCGCTGGTCGTGACCGTCCACGCCGCGCGGGTGGCCCCGGAGCCCGCGACGCTCGCGACGATCACCGAGGCGGGCGAGCGGATCGCCGCCGCGCTGCCGACGCTGATCGAGGGCCTGGATCCGCCGGCCTCGGGCCACGCGGCCGAGCACCTCGAGCTCGACGCCGCAGCGCTCGAGGCCCTGGTCGCCCCGGTGCGGGAGGCCGGGCTGCCGGTCGTCGTCGACGTCGTCGGCACCGCCCCCGCCGACCGCCCCGAGACCGACGTGATCGCGGCCCGCATCGTCACCGAGGCCCTGACCAACACCCTGCGCCACGCGGGGCCCGCGCCGACGCGCGTGACCGTGCGCCACGCACCGGACGCCGTGGCCGTCGAGGTGGTCGACGACGGCGAGCGGCCCGGTCACCGGCCCGTCCGGGAGGGCTCGGGGCTCGGCCTCGTCGGGATGCGGGAGCGCGCCGCCCTGGTCGGCGGGTCGGTCGCGGCCGGGCCGAGCGGCGGCGGCTGGCGGGTCGCGGCCCACCTCCCGCGGCGGGAGGCCGGCCTCCTCCCCGAGGAGGAGACCGGCGGGGAGGGATCGCCTGCGCGAGGGACGATCACGGCCCCGGCCGCTCCCTAGCGTCGTCGGCGTCCGACCCGCCGAGGAGGAGACGCCATGAGCACGTCCCAGGAGCCCACGTCACAGGAGCCGACGTCACAGGAGCCCACGTCGCAGGAGCCGGAACCCCTCGTCACGGTCGCCACCGACCCGCCGGAGCGCCCCCGCCCCGGCTGGACCGAGATCGCCGTGGGCGCGGTCGCGTACCTCGTGCTGGCCACGGGGTTCGGCCTCGTGGCCTTCGTCCTGCTCGCCGAGGCGCCGCCGGCCCCGGTGCTCGCCCTCGTCACCGTCGCGGTCTCCGGGATCGCCGCGTTCGGCGCGGCCCTGCTCGCGCTCGGGGTGCGCGTGCGGTCGTGGGCCGCGATCGGCGTGCGCACGGTGTCCGGGCGCTGGCTGCTCGTCGGCGTCGCGGGCGGGGTGGGGGCGTGGCTCGTCAACCGCGTGATCGTCGTGTCGTACGTCCTGCTCAGCGGCGACACGTCGAACCCGCAGGCCGGGCTCGTGCCCGGCGTGACCGACGGTGCCGGCACGCTCGCGCTGATGATGCTGCTCGGGGCGGTCGCCGTGCCGATCGCCGAGGAGCTGCTCTTCCGCGGTGTGCTGACCACCGCGCTGGGCCGCTACGGCGCGTGGGTCGCGGTGATCGCGAGCTCGCTGGTCTTCGCGCTCGCGCACGGCGTCTCGATCGTGCTGCCCGCCGCGTTCGTCCTGGGCGTCCTCAACGCGGTGATGCTGCGCCGCAGCGGCTCGGTGTGGCCCGGCGTCGTCGCCCACGGCGTGAACAACGCGCTGGTGTTCGGCGTCGCCGCGATCTTCCTCTAGAGATCCATCAGCATGCGGCTGTTGCCGAGGGTGTTCGGCTTCACGTACGCGAGGTCGAGGAACTCCGCGACGCCCTCGTCGGCCGACTGCATCATCTCGGCGTAGACGTCCGGGCTGACCGGCGAGCCCTCGATCTCCCGGAAGCCGTGGCGCTCGAAGAACGCCGTCTCGAAGGTGAGCACGAACACGCTGCGCAGGCCCAGCGACCGCGCCTGGGCCACCAGCTCGTGGACCAGGCCGTTCCCGATCCCCGCGCCCTGCATCCCGGGGGCCACCGCGATCGTGCGGATCTCGGCGAGGTCCTCCCACAGCACGTGCAGGGCCCCGCAGCCCACGACGTCGCGCCCCCGGACGGCCACGCGGAACTCCTGGACGGTCTCGTAGAGGGTCACGAGGGGCTTGCGCAGCAGGATGTTGTCGTCGGCGAACGAGTCGACCAGGGTCTTGATGCCGCGCACGTCGGCGGTGCGGGCCCGCCGCAGGAGGACGGGAGCAGCCTTCTCGGGCGTCTGGGTCACCGGGCGCTCACCACCAGCGGAGGGTAGGCCAGCGACCGGGCCGATAGGCTGGGGAGGTGGTCGAGCGCTCCCCCCGTGCCCCCGAGCACCCGCGTGTCGCGCTCGTGACCCTCGGGTGCGCCCGCAACGACGTCGACTCCGAGGAGCTGGCGGGCCGTCTCGCGGCCGAGGGCTGGGACGTCGCGGCGTCCCCCGACGGCGCTGATGGTGACGCCGACGTCGTCGTCGTCAACACCTGCACGTTCGTCGAGCAGGCCAAGAAGGACTCCGTCGACGCGGTGCTGGCCGCCGGCGGCGGCACGGCCAAGGTCGTCGCGGTCGGGTGCATGGCCGAGCGCTACGGCGCCGAGCTGGCCGAGGCGCTGCCCGAGGCGGCCGCGGTGCTCGGCTTCGACCACTACGGCGACCTGCCCTCCCGGCTCGACGACGTCCTCGCCGGACGCCCGCTCGCCTCCCACACGCCGACCGACCGGCGCACGCTGCTGCCGATCAGCCCGGTGAAGCGCCCCGAGGCGGTCCGGGACGGCTCGATCCCCGGCCACGAGTGGGTGCCGACGGTGCCGCGCCGGCGCCTCGACGACGCCCCGGTCGCCCCGCTCAAGCTGGCCTCGGGGTGCGACCGGCGCTGCACCTTCTGCGCGATCCCCTCGTTCCGCGGGGCCTTCGTCTCCCGCGACCCGGCCGACGTCGTCGCCGAGGCCGCCTGGCTCGCCGACCACGGCGTCGCCGAGGTGCTGCTGGTCAGCGAGAACTCCACCTCCTACGGCAAGGACATCGACGCCCGCGGCGCGGCCGGCGGGGCGCTCGAGCGGCTGCTGGGCGAGCTGGCCGCGGTGCCGGGGATGCGCCGGGTGCGCGTGTCGTACCTGCAGCCCGCGGAGGTGCGCCCGCCGCTGCTGCGCGCGATCGCGGAGACGCCCCGGGTCGCGGCGTACTACGACCTGTCCTTCCAGCACGCCAGCGCGACGGTGCTGCGCCGCATGAAGCGCTTCGGCTCCCGCGAGACGTTCCTCGCCCTCTGCCGCGAGATCCGCGCGCTCGACCCCGAGGCCGGCATCCGCTCCAACGTCATCGTCGGCTTCCCCGGGGAGACCGAGGAGGAGCTCGCCGAGCTCGAGGCGTTCCTCGCCGAGGCCGAGCTCGACGCCGTCGGGGTGTTCGGCTACTCCGACGAGGACGGCACGGAGGCCCTCGGGCTGCCCGGCAAGATCGACGCCACCGAGATCGCCGCCCGCGTGGAACGGATCACGAGCCTCGCCGAGCACGTCGCGGAGGACCGGGCCGCCCGCCGGGTCGGGACCACCGTCGAGGTGCTGGTCGAGCGTCAGGAGGACGGCGAGGACGGGGACGACGGGAACGAGCCGGTCTGGGTCGGCCGCGCCGCCCACCAGGGGCCCGACGTCGACGGCGAGTGCACCCTCCTCGGAGACGACGAGGTGCTCGACGGGCTGGCCCCGGGCGTCGTGGTGACGGGCCGGGTGGTCGACGCGGAGGGCATCGACCTGGTGGTCGAGGCCCTGGGCGTCCTCGGGAGCGACGGCGGGTCGCCCGTCGCACCCGGCGCGCCCGTCGCGGCGGGAGCCCGGTGACCACGCGGGGGCCGGGCGGGCAGCCGGCCGCGTCCGCCGCCTCGACCGGGCCGACCGGGGTCGTCGCGACCCCCGTGCCGCTGGTCAACATCGCGAACGCGCTGACCGTCGTGCGCCTGGTGCTGGTGCCGGTCTTCCTCGTCGTGCTGTTCGTCGACCACGGGCAGAGCGCGACGTGGCGCTGGGCCGCCTTCGCGGTGTTCGCGATCGCGTCGCTCACCGACACCTTCGACGGCGACCTCGCCCGGCGCTGGGGGCTGGTCACCGACTTCGGCAAGATCGCCGACCCGATCGCCGACAAGGCCCTCACCGGTGCCGCGCTGGTCGGGCTGTCGATGCTCGGTGAGCTCGCGTGGTGGGTGACGATCACCATCGCCGTCCGCGAGCTGGGCGTGACGCTGCTGCGGTTCTGGGTGCTGCGCCACGGCGTCATCCCGGCCAGCCGCGGCGGGAAGATCAAGACCGTGGTGCAGACGCTGGCCCTCGGGCTCGCGATCATGCCGCTGCCCGACGTCGTCGCCCCGGCCGTCGCCGTGCTGATGGTGGCCGCGGTCGTCGTCACCGTCGTCACCGGCGTCGACTACCTGGTCCGGGCGCTGCGCCTGCGGGCGCGGGCACGCGCGTCCTGAGCAGGTCCGCGGCTGTTCGCTCAGGACGAACAGCCCCGGACCCGACGCGCCGTCGCCACCGCGTCGATCTCGGTACGGTGGACGGACACGGTCGTCGAGACGGATGACCGGCTGGGAGGTGTGGCATGTCGCTGCTGTTGCGCGAGGCCATCGGCGGGACCATCCGGCGCGCCCGGACCGAGCGACGCCGCACGCTGCGGGACGTCTCGCGAGAGGCGCGGGTCAGCCTGGGGTACCTCTCGGAGATCGAGCGGGGCCGCAAGGAGCCCTCGAGCGAGCTGCTGGCCGCGATCTGTGATGCGCTCGGCCTGCCGCTGCCCGAGCTGCTCGACGAGGTCGCCGACACCATGCGGCCGACGCCGCGCCGGGTGCCCGTGGGTGCCGGGACCGGCGGGCGCAGCGCGTTCGAGGGGGACGCCGGTGTCGACGCCGGTGTCGATCCCGAGCTGCGCTCGGCGGTGGAGGAGGCGTTCGAGCCGGACGCCGGGGACGGCGCGGGGGCCAGCATGTCGGCGCGCATCCCGACGCCGCCGGAGCCCGCGGAGCCGGCCGCGCCGCGCACGGTGGCGCTGCCCGAGCCGGAGGGCACCCCGGTCCGCGACGACACCGAGGAGGTCGTGGCGCCCGTCGAGGGAGCGACGACCGTGCGCCTCGTGGGGCTCGCGGGGAGCATCGGCGGACCGCGCGCGGCGACCGTGGTGTGCCTCGCCGCCTGATCCCGTGTGCTCGGTGTGAACCCCTGGTGCGCGCGGTGGACGGCGTGATCGTCGGGTCCGGCGGGTCGGTGGAAGCCTCCGCGGGGAGGTGAGACGATGGTCGGAGAGACCAGGCGCGGATGTGGCCGCCTGAGCCGGATCGACATCATGAGTTGGGCGGGAGCAGATGGCCAACCCCTTCGTCAAGGCCTGGCGGTACTTCCTGGCGGCGTTCTCATCGAAGATCGATGAGCACGCCGACCCGAAGGTCCAGATCCAGCAGGCCATCGAGGACGCGCAGCGTCAGCACCAGGCGCTGTCGCAGCAGGCCGCGTCGGTGATCGGCAACCAGCGCCAGCTGGAGATGAAGCTGAACCGCCAGCTCGCCGACATCGAGAAGCTGCAGGCCTCGGCACGCCAGGCCCTCGTCATGGCCGACGACGCCCGGGCCAAGGGCGACGAGGAGGGTGCTCAGCGCTACGAGCAGAGCGCCGAGCAGTTCGCCTCGCAGCTCGTCACGGCCGAGCAGAACGTCGAGGACCTCAAGACGCTGCACGACCAGTCGATCGGCGCCGCCCAGCAGGCCAAGCAGGCCGTGGAGCGCAACGCCCAGACGCTGCAGACCAAGATCGCGGAGCGCACCAAGCTCCTCAGCCAGCTCGAGCAGGCCAAGATGCAGGAGCAGGTCTCCGCGTCGCTGCGCTCGATGAGCGAGGTCGCGGCGCCGGGCAACACCCCGTCGCTCGACGAGGTGCGCGACAAGATCGAGCGCCGCTACTCCACCGCCCTCGGGCAGGCCGAGCTCGCGCAGAACAGCGTGCAGGGCCGCATGCTCGAGGTCGAGGCGGCCTCGCGCGACTACGCCGGCAAGAGCCGTCTCGACCAGATCCGTGCCTCGATGGGCCAGGGTCAGGGTCAGGTCGGCGCCGGGCAGCCCGCCCAGCCGCAGGTCCAGCCGGCGCAGCCCGCGCAGCCCCAGCAGCAGCCCACGCAGCAGCAGGTGCCGCGCCAGAACTGAGCGGTGGGCGGGGAGTGCGCGCCCGCCCCATCTGAGAAACGAACGGCGTTCTCGCTGCATCGGAAGCAGCGAGAGCGCCGTTCGTTCGTCCGGGGTCGGCGCAGGTCGTCAAGGGCGCGCGGATGCACCCGTGACGGGGACGTCGGCGCCCGCGACCTCCCAGGTGTCCATCCGGTCCGGCGGCGAGACGAGGGCCGGGTCCTCCCCGGCGCCGGGGTCGGTGGCGTCGATCGCGACCCGCGCCGCGTCGAGCACCGGACGCTCGGTGGCCAGGAGCAGCGCCCGCATCGAGCGGGACAGGCGGTCCCACAGCACCATGAGACGCACGGTGCCGGGCACCGCTCGCGCCGCCGGGATGATGTCGCGGCGGTGGACGCGGTCGATCGTGGCCCGCGCGGCGTCGCTGAACGGCCCGTCGAACGTCGCGAGGCCCGCCACGGCCGGCGCGGCGTCCGCCGAGGCGCCGGGCTCGTCGTCGACGACCTCGTAGACGGTGTCCTCGTCGATGGTGACCGGCGGTGCGGTCTCCCCGGCGGCGGCGCGGGTGCGCTCCGAGGCGGCGCGGGCGTCCTCCTCGGTGGCCCACAGGGTGACGAGCGCCCGCATCGCGGTGGGGCCGGAGACCATGAAGTAGGCCCCGCTGTAGCCGGCGTGGCGGCGCAGGATGTCGGTGAGCGCGCGGCGGTGCACGTCGGGGTCGTCGGTCGGGGGCAGGCTCTTGACGGTCTGGAGTCGGGCGAACACGGCGTCCACGTCCTCTCGGTGTGCTGGGTGGATGCCGTCGAGCGTGGCGCCGCGGTACCGCGCTGGGCCTGCGTGCTGGCACGCAGATCGCGGTACGGAGTGCTCAGGGCAGCGCGTCGGCCGCCCACGCCGCGAGCTGGGTGCGGTTGTGCAGCCCGAGCTTGGCCAGGGCGTTGCGGACGTGGCTCTCGACGGTGCGCTCGCTGACCACGAGGCGGGCGGCGACCTCCCGGTTGGCCAGGCCGGTGACGACGAGGGCGACGGTCTCGCGCTCGCGCGCCGTGAGGGACCCCGCACCCGGCCCCAGCCCGGTGAGCTCGCCGAGCAGCGTCGACGCGCCGTCCAGGGTCGGGCGCAGGCCCAGGCGGCGCGCCGCGGTCCGGGAGTCCTCGAGGGGCCGGCGGGCGCGCTCGCGGTCACCGGCGGCGCCCCGCGCCACCAGGGCCCGGCCCAGCTCCAGCTCCGAGCGCGCCAGTCCCGGCACGGCGCCGAGCCGGCGGTCCGACGTCACGGCCTGCTCGGCCAGCCGGACGGCGTCGTCGTGCTCGCCGATCACCCGGGCGACGGGCGCGGCGAAGCGGGCGACCGGCCCGGGCGCGCCCGTGCTGCTGTCGCCGCGCAGCGCGGTGAACGGCTGCAGCTGGTGGTGCACGGACCGCAGCACCTCGGTGTCGCCGAACGCGACGGCGAGCTCGCTCCCGGCACAGATGATCGGCTTCCAGCGGTTCGTGAGCGGAACGGCGAACAGGTGCGCGCGGAGCTCGTCGTACAGGGTGCGGGCCAGGTCGTGGTCGCCGCGCTCGAGGAAGGCGATGCCGCCGGTCGCCCAGAAGACGGGGACGTGACGCATCAGCGCCATGGCCTCCTCGTCGGGCCGCCACGACGCGAGGGTGCCGAGGTCGCGGTGCAGGAGGCTCACGAAGGCCTCGTAGAGGGACGACGCCGTCGGGTCCTGGCCACGTCGGCCGACCTCCCGGAACCGGTGCGCCAGCGCGAACGCGTCGTCGTAACGGCCCACGAGGTGGGCGCGCGCGGCGCGGGCACGGAGCTCGTGCCAGCGCGCGAGGGTGCCGCCGAGCCGCTCGGCCACGCCGGCGAGGGCGTCGATCCCCGCGTCGACGACGTCGAGCGCCCCGAGCTCGAAGGCGTCGTCGACGCGCCAGACGTGGCCCCACACCAGGGCCTCCGGACGTCGCGTCGCCGTGCCGAGGGCGATGGTGCGGCGGCCGACGGCGAGCCGCTCCTCGACGAGCCCCGGACCCCCGCACACCTCGTAGCGGGCGTGCAGGGCGTGCAGGACCGCGTCGGCGCCGTCGGGGTCGTCGGCGTGCCGGTCGGCCATCGCGAGGGCCCGCCCCGAGATCTCGGCGGCCTCCTCGGTGCGCCCGCGGACCCCCGCGACCATGGCCTCCTGCGCCAGCACCCGTGCCCGCCGGGCCGAGTCCTCGCCGTCGAGCAGGACGCCGGCGCGCGCCACGAGCCCCTCGACCCGTCCGGCGACCAGGTCCGGACCGACCCCGCGCACCACGACGGCCGCGGCGGCGGCGAGGTCGGTGCGCCCGGCGTCCTCGGCGACATCGAGCACCGCGACCCCCTCGTCGAGGGCGTCGACGGTCCGGTCCGCGCGCACCAGCGCCCGGGCCAGCGCCAGCCGCACCTCGGCGCGCGCCACGGTGTCGTCGGTGACCTCCAGGCCCCGCCGGTACCAGGCGGCGGCGTCGTCGGGGGCCCGCCTCGCGGTGGCGGCCGCGGCGGCGGCGCGGCAGGCGATCGCCGCGGCCGCGCGTCCCGCGGGGGAGTCGGCGGCCGCGAGCCGGTGGCCCGCCACCTCGCCCGCACGGGCCGGCGGCAGGGCGTCGGCGAGCCGGCGGTGCTCGTCGCGGCGACGCGCCGGGGCGAGCCCGTCGTGGCACGCGGCGCGGACCAGGGCGTGGGACCAGCGCACCCGTCCGGCGTCCCGGGGGTCCTCAACGAGCAGGGTCGCCGCGAGCACCTCGGCGAGGGCGGCGGGGTGGTCGCCGAGGAGGTCGAGCTCGACGTCCTCGCCGGCGACGGCCGCCGTGGCGAGCAGGTCCCGCGCGCCGGTCGAGAGCGCGGCGACACGGCGCCGCACGAGGGGTGCGACCGCCTCCGCGTGCAGCTCGGGGGCGCGCAGGAGCTCGCGCAGGTGCAGGGGGTGGCCCGCGCTCACGTGCAGCAGGGTGTCGACGACGGCGTCGGCGGGCTCGCCGCCGTCACGCCGGCGCAGCAGGTCGCGGACCGTGGCGCGCCCGAGCCGTCCCGGGCGCAGCACGAGCGACGCGCCCCCGTCGAGCCCCGCGGGGACCGGCTCTCGCGACGTCGCCACCAGCACCAGCGGCGGCCCGCGGGTGGCCACGACCTCGCCGACCAGGTGGTGCAGGAGGGCGAGCGAGGCCGGATCGGCGGCGTGCACGTCCTCCAGGGCCACCACCAGCCCGTGCGCCGCGGCCGCGGCGAGGGCGTCCGCTGCGTCGGCCATCGCCCGGAAGCGGGCCCGCGCGTCGCTGCCCTCCGGGTCGTCGTCGCCGGCGGCGAGGTCGAGCAGGGCCGGGTCGAGGCCGTGCGCCCGGGCGGCGGGGCTGCCGAGCAGGCGCAGCCAGGGCCAGAACGCCGGGGTGCCGAGGTCCCCGCCGGCGCGGCCGAGGAGCGCGGGCACCCCGCGGTGCTCGGCGGTGTCGAGGAGCGCGGACAGGAGGGTCGACTTGCCGATCCCGGCCTCGCCCACCACGAGCACCGCGGTGCCGCGGCCCGCGCAGGCGTCGTCGAGCGCGGAGACGAGCAGGGCCGTCTCGTGCTCGCGACCGGGCGGAGCGGGGGCCATCGCGCGAGTGTGGACCCGCCCGGTTTCAGCCGTAGCGCGCCTGGCGACCGGACTGCTGCTGGGGGCGCCGTCCGGCGCGCCGGGGCGGGAGCTGCGGGTGCGGGCCGGGCTGGCAGGTCGGGCAGAAGTAGGCGATCCGGTCCTCGCGGTCCGGCGAACCGTCGTCCTGCCCGGCGGTGCGCACGACGTCGCGGCAGCGCCGGCAGCCGCGGCCCCCGCGCTCGAACACCCAGTGCTGCGCGTTGCCCCCGAGGTCGCCGGTGGTCGACTGCTCGGGACGCCAGGCGTTGCGCAGGAGCAGCTTGCGGGACCACGCGACGGCGTCGTGCACCTGCTTGTCGGACAGGTCGCCGACGCGGGTCCACGGGGAGACGCCGACCAGGAAGCAGACCTCGGCCTTGTAGAGGTTGCCGACCCCGCAGGCCACGCGCTGGTCGAGCAGGGCGGCGCCGAGCTCGCGGGCGGGGTCGGCGCGCAGCCGGCGCTCCACCTCCGCCTCGGCCTCCGGTCCCCAGTCGTCGCCGAGCAGGTCGGGTCCGAGGTGCCCGACGAGGTCGCCCTCCCGGTCGGTGGGCAGCAGCTCGAGGTCGTGCAGGCGGTAGCCGACGGCGACCCGGTCGGGCACCTCGAGGATGGCGCGGATCGAGTGCTCGGGGCCGCCGCGCCACGGCCGGCCGGGCCGGTACAGGTGCCAGGTGCCGTCCATGCGGAAGTGGCTGTGCAGGCTCGTGGCGTCGTCGAAGCGGGTGAACAGGTGCTTGCCGACGCTGATCACCTCGAGCACCGTGCGGCCGGCGAGGTCGTGCTCGACCAGCCGCGGGTGCCGCAGCTCCCCGCGCGTCAGCTCCCGGCCGGCGAGGGCGTCGTGCATCCGCCGGCCGGCGAGGAAGACGGTGTCACCCTCCGGCACCCGGTCATCGTCCCACCGCGGGCCGCGGCGTGCGGATCAGCGGATCAGTCGTGGGGGACGGCCGGCCCGACGCCGTCGCGCGGGTCGCCGGCGGCGACGTCGACGGGCGCGAGGGCCGACGCGAGGCGTTCGCGCAGGGTGCCGAGGTCGCGGGTGTGGGGGTCGCGCGGGTCGGTCGTGGCGCGGTCGACGCTCTGCAGCACGTCGACGAGCTGCTCGACGAGGCCGCGGGCCTCGACGCCGAGCAGCGCGAGGTCCTGGGCGTCGAGCTCGCGCGCGACGGTGCCGGCCCGCAGCGCCGAGGTGGCCTGGCGGACGGCCACGACAGGGGTGTCGTCGGTGGACAAGGGCTCCTCCGGCTCCGTCGTCGGGGACGTCCGGGGAGTGCCACGTGTCGGGGGCCACACAAACCCCGGACGGGTCGCGTCAGCCGCGCGGGCCGCATCCCGCGGCGGGGGTGTAGCCGGCGACGTCGGCGAGCGGGTCGGGGGTGCGGGCGAGCACGAGCGGGCGGTCGAGGGTGTCCTGGCCCGGGGTGAGGTGCACGGCGGTGGGCCGCGCCCCGGCGAGGCCGGCGATGAGCAGGACGGGGCGGTCCGTCCCCGGGTCGGCGGCGAACGCCCCGTCGCCGTCGACCGGGGCGACGGCGACCTGCCGGCCGTCGTGCCCGACCAGGGTGACCCGCGCCCCCGCCGCGGGCCCGCCGTCGTCGTGGAGCACCTGTCCGCGGACCAGCGACGTCGCGGTCTCCGCGGGGCCGATCCGTTCGACGTGCTCGATCCGGCCGGTGTGCTCGGTGTGCCCGACCTGCTCGGTGTGCCCGACCTGCTCGGTGTGCTCGGTCGGCTCGGGCAGGTTCGGCACCGCCAGGCTGACCAGCAGCGCGAGCACCGCGCACCCGGCGGCGATGAGCAGCGTCGTGCGCAGCGCGCCGAGCGACGGGACGAGCGTGCCCTCCACCGGCACGGTCGACGCGGCCAGGACCACGGCGGCCACCGCGGACGCCGTCGACGTGCCGATCGAGCGCATGAGGGTGTTGAGGCCGTTGGCGGCGGCGGTCCGGGTGGTCGGGACCGCCCGCATGATCAGTGCGGGGAGCGCGCCGTAGGCCAGGGCGACGCCGGCGCCGATCACGGAGATGACCACCGAGACCTGCCAGGCCGCCGAGAGCAGCATCGTGCCCGCGGCGTAGGCGACGGCGATGACGACGAGGCCGATCCGCAGCGACGCCCGCGGGCCCCAGGCCGCCGACACCCGCGCGGTGACCGGCGACATGAGCATCATGACCAGCCCGTTCGGCGCGAGCGTCAGCCCGGCGACGAGCAGGCTCAGCCCCAGCCCGTGGCCCGACGCGAGCGGCGCCGAGAGCAGCTGGGGGAACACGACCATGCCCGTGAACATGGCGACGCCCACGGGGATCGAGATCAGGTTGGGCAGCAGCACCGCGCGGCGGACGTTGAGGCGCAGGTCGACGAGGGGATCGCGGACCCGCAGCTCGTAGAGGGCCCACACGACGAGCGCGACCACCGCGACACCGGCCGAGGTCAGCGTCGCCGCGCTGCCCCAGCCCCACTCGCCGCCCTTGGACACGGCGAGCAGCAGGCCGATGAGGCCGATCGAGAGGCCCACCGCCCCGCCGGCGTCGAAGCGCCCGCCCGAGCGCGTGGACGACTCCGGGATCACGACGGCCACGAGCACGAGGCCCGCGAGGCCGAGAGCGCCGGCGACCCAGAACAGGGCGTGCCAGTCGGCGATCTCGACGATCACCGCGGCGAGCGGGAGCCCGAGCCCGCCGCCGATGCCGAGCGTCGCGCTCATCAGCGCGATCCCCGACCCGAGGCGCGCGGGCGGGAGCGTGTCGCGCATGAGGCTGATGCCGAGTGGGACCGCGCTGACCGCGACGCCCTGCAGCGCGCGCCCGACGAGCACCGGCACCAGGTCCGACGTCACCGCGCAGAGCACCGACCCGACGACGAGCAGCCCGAGCGTAGCGACGAGGACCCGACGCTTGCCGACCATGTCGCCGAGGCGGCCGGCGATCGGGGTCGCGACCGCGCCGGCGAGCAGCGTCGCCGTGATCACCCAGGACGCGGTGGCCGACGACGTCGACAGCAGCTGGGGGAGCCGGGGCACGAGCGGGACGACCAGCGTCATGCACAGCGACGCGACCAGGCCCACCGAGGACAGGACCGTGACCACGAGCGCCGGGCTGGGCCCGGTGCGGTCCAGCTGAGCCTGCTGTGCCACTCGCACCTCGGCGTGGGGCACGCACCCTCCTCGGGACGACGGCGATCGTTGGCTGTGCCAACCAACAGTAGCCCGGGGTGATTCCCGGGGAAGAGGCCCTCGCGACGTGAAACCGGTCGCTCCGGGCCCGGATCCTCCTCCCGCTCACCGCGCGTTCACCGCCGTGTACGGCGGGTCGTCGACCCTGCCCGTCATGTCGCCCTCGCTCAGCCGGCGCCGCGTCCTGTCGCTCGCCACCGCCGCGGGTGGGGTCGCGGCCCTGTCGGCCTGTTCCTCCGGCGCCCCCGGATCGGCGGCCCTGGTGCGCAGCGACCGCCCCGTCCTGACGCACGGCGTGCAGTCCGGCGAGGTCACCGCCGACTCCGGCCTGGTGTGGACCCGGGCGGACCGCCCCGCGCGCATGGTCGTCGAGGTCGCCTCCGACCCCTCGTTCCGGGACGCCCGGACGATCACCGGGCCCGACCTCGTCCCGTCCGCCGACGGCACCGGGCGCGTGCGGATCCCCGCCGCCCCCGGCCCGGTCACCTTCTACCGCGTGCGCGCCGACGACGGACGGGCCTCGTCGGAGCCGGTCGTCGGCAGCTTCCGGCCCGCGCCCACCGACGGACGGGAGGTGCGGTTCGTCTGGACCGGGGACGTCGTCGGCCAGGGCTGGGGCATCGACACCGCCCGCGGGGGGATGCGGCTGTTCGACGCGATGCGGGCCCGCGAGCCCGGTTTCCTGCTGCACTCCGGGGACACGGTGTACGCCGACGGCCCGCTGGAGGAGACCATCGTCCTGCCCGACGTGAGCACCTGGCGCAACGTGGTGACGCCGGCGAAGGCCGCGGTCGCCCAGGACCTCGACGGCTTCCGGGGCCAGTGGGCCTACAACCTGCTCGACGTGCCGTACCGGACGTTCGCCGCGGCCGTCCCGACGATCGCGTCGTGGGACGACCACGAGGTCACCAACAACTGGTACCCGGGCGAGGTCCTCACCGACCCGGAGTACGACCGGGAGCGGCGGGTCGACGTGCTCGCCGGCCACGCCGCGCAGGCGTTCGCGGAGTGGATGCCGCTGGAGCCGGGGCGGTCCGCCGACCCCGCGGGCCGCGTCTACCGGCGCGTCCCGTACGGCCCGCAGCTCGACGTGTTCGTGCTGGACATGCGCAGCCACCGCGGCCCCAACCCCGCGGCGGCCGCGCCCGGGCCGTCGCCGATCCTCGGCGCGGAGCAGGTGCGCTGGCTGCTCGACGGCCTCGCGGCGTCGCGCGCCACGTGGAAGGTCATCGCCGCCGACATGCCCCTCGGGATCGTCGTGCGCGACGGCGGCACCGGGATCGAGGCGGTCGCGAACGGCGCGCCGGGGGCCCCGGGCGGACGGGAGGGCGAGATCGCCGGCCTGCTCGCCGGGATGCGGGAGCGCGGCGTCCGCAACACCGTCTGGCTGACCGCCGACGTGCACTACACCGCGGCGAACCTCTACACCCCTGAGCAGGCCGGCATCGCCGCCGACCCGTTCTGGGAGTTCGTCTCGGGACCGGCGCACGCGGGTGCGTTCCCGGCGAGCCCCCTCGACCCGACGCTCGCCCCGCAGCAGGTGTTCGTGCGGGCGCCGGACCGCGCCGACGTCTCCCCGGCCGAGGGGTTCCAGCACTTCGGGGAGGTGACGATCTCCGGCGGGCGCCTGCGCGTCGACCTCCGCGACGCCGACGGCGTCGGCCTCTGGTCGACGACGCTCGACCCGGCCTGAGCGGTGCGCGCCGCCGTGGTGCCATCCGCTACGGTCCGTGAGCATGATCGGGACGCGGCGGGGCGGTCGTCGGTTGGTGGCGGCCCTTGGCCTGAGCGCGCTGCTCGTGCTGGCGGCCTGCGGGGGGAGCACCGGCAGCGGCGGGGAGCAGACCGCGCCTCCGCCGTCGTCGCCGGGACCCGCGCCGACCGGTGACCCCGGCCTGCCCCGGCGTCTCGCCGAGCAGGTCACCGGCGACGGCGCGTTCGCCCGGCTCGAGGAGCTGCAGCGGATCGCCGACGCCAACGGCGGCAACCGCGCCGCCGGCCGGCCGGGCTACGAGGCCAGCGTCGAGTACGTCGCGGGGCAGCTGCGCGCGGCCGGCTACCGGGTGGAGACGCCGAGCTTCCCGTTCGACACCTTCTCCGCCCAGGCGCAGACGCTCGCGATCGGTGGCGCGCCCGGACCGGCCGTCACGGCGCTGACGTACTCGCCGACCACGCCGCCGCAGGGCGTCACCGGCCCCCTCGTCGTGGCGCCCGACGCGCCGGGCGACCCGACGCCGGGCTGCGAGGCGACCGACTACGCGAACCTGCCCGCCCGCGGCGGCGTGCTGTTGGTCCGCCGCGGCGCCTGCACGTTCACGCAGAAGCAGCAGGTCGCCGCCGAGGTCGGCGCCGCGGCCGTGCTGGTCGGCAACAACGCCCCCGGCCCGCTCGGCGGCACCCTGGGATCCGTGGCCGAGGGTCGCCTGCCGACCGGCGGGCTCGTGCAGCCCGACTTCGACGCGCTGCTCGCGCGGGCGGGCCAGCCGGCGACGGTCACCCTCGTGACGCAGTCGGAGACGGTGACGACGCGCAACGTCGTCGCCCAGACCACGACGGGGCGCACCGACGAGGTCGTCATGGCCGGCGCCCACCTCGACTCGGTGCCCGAGGGACCGGGGATCAACGACAACGGCTCGGGCTCCGCGGCGCAGCTCGAGCTCGCCGTGCGCCTCGGCGGCGCCCCGCCGGTGACCAACGCCGTGCGCTTCGCGTGGTGGGGCGCCGAGGAGGTCGGGCTGCTCGGGTCGACGGCCTACGTGCAGGGCCTGACGCCCGAGGCGCGGCGCGACATCGCCGTGCTGCTCAACGCCGACATGCTCGGGTCGCCGAACCCCGCCTACTTCGTCTACGACGGCGACGACTCCGACCGCGTCGGCGCGCCCCCCGGACCGGGCGGCTCCGAGGGGATCGAGCGCACCCTCGCCGGGGCCCTGACCGCGGCCGGCGTCCAGCCGCGCGGCACCGACTTCGACGGACGGTCCGACTACGGCCCCTTCATCGAGGCCGGCATCCCGTCCGGCGGGCTGTTCTCCGGCGCGGAGGAGATCAAGACCCCCGAGGAGGCCACGCTCTGGGGCGGGCAGGCGGGCGTCGCCTACGACCGCTGCTACCACCAGGCCTGCGACACCATCGCCAACATCGACCGCGTCGCCCTCGACCGGATGCTCGACGCGATGGCGGTCGGCGTCGGCACCTATGCGGTCGATCTCGGTGGGCCGAACGGCGTGCCCACGCGGGAGCAGCGCCAGACGCGCTGACACGCGGTAGGGTTGCGTGTTCCGCAACCAGAAGGGGCAATGCGTTCGCTTTCCGGACCCCCGCTCCTCGGCCGGGCCTGCCCGATCGGAGAGGATGGTGGGCGATGACGGACACCGACGACGGCTCTGGACCGGATCCCGCGCAGGACTCCGACGGGACCGGTCGCGGGCGGAGCGAGCCGTCGCTCGTCCGCTCGGTCGACCGGGCCGTGACGGCTCTCGAGGTGGTCGCCGAGCGCGGTGAGGTCGGCATCACCGAGCTCGCCGAGGAGCTCGGGGTCCACAAGTCGACGGCCTCGCGGCTGGTCGCGGCGCTCGCGAGGCGCGGGATGCTCGAGCAGCTCGGCGACCGCGGGCGGGTCGCGCTCGGGTTCGCGGTGGTGCGTCTCGCCGCGTCGGCCACCGGGCGCATGGACATCGCGCGCCTCGGCCAGCCGACCTGCCAGCAGCTCGCCGAGCAGGTGGGGGAGACCGTCAACCTCGCGATCCACGACGGCGAGGCGGCCATCAACGTCACCCAGGAGTTCGGCACCGCGTCGGTGACCACGCAGAACTGGGTCGGCCGGCGCACCCCGCTGCACGCGACCTCCGCCGGCAAGGTCCTGCTGGCCTACATGAGCGACCCGGAGCGCCGCGCCTTCCTGCGCCGCCGCCTGCCCCGCTACACCGAGTCGACGATCACCGAGCCCGCCGCGCTGCGCACCGAGCTCGCACGGGTGGTCGACGAGGGGCACGCGCGCTCGTTCGAGGAGCTCGAGGTCGGCCTGCACGCGGTGGCCGTGCCGGTGTGGGGCGCCGCGGGCGACGTCGTCGCCGCCCTGAGCGCGGCCGGCCCGTCGTACCGGCTGCCGCGGCGGCGGGCACGCGCGATCGTCCCCGACCTCCGCACGGCCGCCGAGGACCTCTCGACCCGCCTGGGGTACGTCGGGTCGTCCTAAGCCCGGGCTGGTGCAGCGAACGTGCTGTTCGCTGCTTCTAGGCGTCGAAAGTCCCCGTTGATCACCCAGTGGGGCGCGGGTACCGGCTCGCCCCTCCGGAACGAACGTGCCGTTCGCTGCGCTAGAAGCAGCGAACGGCGCGTTCGCTTCTCCGGGGACCGGGCGGGCCAGGTGTGAAATCTGTGTCTGGTCCGCGACGCTCCGGCACCGCAGGATGGGGCGATGACGTCCACGCCGTCCCGCCCCGGGTTCGCGGCCGCCCTGCTCCGGCGCAAGCCCGTCGAGCAGATCGAGGAGGCCCCCGACGCGGGCAGCGGTCTCGCGCGGACGCTGAGCCTGCGCCAGCTCACCGCGATCGGCGTCGGCGGGATCATCGGCGCCGGCATCTTCTCGCTGGCCGGGCAGGTCGCCAACGAGACCGCCGGGCCCGCGGTGCTGATCTCGTTCCTCGTGGCCGGGGTCGCGAGCGCCGCCGCGGCCTTCTCCTACGCCGAGTTCGCCGGCCTCATCCCGCGGGCCGGTTCGGCGTACACCTACGGCTACGTCGTGCTGGGCGAGCTCGTGGGCTGGCTGATCGGCTGGGACCTGCTGCTCGAGTACACGGCGATCGTCGCCGTCGTCGCGATCGGCATCTCGGGCTACTTCAACGACCTGCTGGGGTTCCTCGGCGTCTCGCTGCCGGAGTGGATGCTCGGCGCGCCGGGCACCGAGTCGGACGGGGTGCCGCCCGGCACGCACAAGGTCGACCTGTTCGCGATGCTCCTGTGCCTGCTCATCGCGTGGATCCTCAACCGCGGCATGCGCAACGCGGCGCGCACCGAGACGGCGCTGGTGTACCTCAAGGTCGCCGTGGTGCTGCTGGTCGTCGTGGTCGGCGCGTTCCACATCGACGCCGGCAACTACAGCCCGTTCGCGCCGTTCGGGATCGCCGGGATCTTCACCGGCGCCGCGACGGTGTTCTTCGCGGTCTTCGGCTACGACGCGATGAGCACCGCGGCCGAGGAGTCGCAGGACTCCCAGAGGCACATGCCGAAGGCGATCCTCTGGTCGCTGGCGATCTCGATGGTGCTCTACGTCCTCGCCTGCCTGGTGCTGACCGGGATGGTCGACTACACGCGGATCGACAGCGAGGCCGCGTTCTCCAGCGCGTTCGCCGACATCGGCCTCCCGCTGGTCGGGCTCGTGGTCGCCGTCGGGGCGATCCTCGGCATCCTCACCGTGCTGTTCACCTTCCTCATGGGCGCCACCCGCGTCGGCTACGCCATGAGCCGCGACGGGCTGCTCCCGGAGTGGTTCGGGCGCACCAGCGAGAAGCACCAGGTGCCGAACCGCATCACCTGGGTCCTCGGCGTCGCCGCCGCGCTCATCGCGGGCTTCCTGCCGATCGGGGAGGCCGCCGAGCTGACCAACATCGGCATCCTGCTGGCCTTCGTCGTCGTGTGCATCGCCGTGGTCGTGCTGCGCTACCGCCGCCCCGACCTGCCGCGCTCGTTCCGGTGCCCGGGGATGCCGGTCGTCCCGATCATCGGGGTGATCTTCTCGCTGTGGCTGATCACGTTCCTCGACCCGGTGACGTGGCTGCGCTTCGCCGCGTGGTTCCTCGTCGGCCTCGTCGTGTACCTGGCGTACGGCCGGCGCCGCTCACGCCTCGCGCGCGCTACCCCAGATCAGGATGGTCCTTGACCCACCACAGGAACTGGCGGGCGTGGTCGAGGTCGACGAACCGGTCGCCGATCAGCTCCACGAGCAGGTCGTTGCTCCAGTAGGCGAGCCGGCCGATCGTCTGCGACGTCGTCTCCGGGGCCGGCAGCTCGATGCCGAACACCTGGCGCGCGATCTCGCGCTTCCCGCCCGCGGAGCTCGTGTAGAGCAGGATCGGCAGGAACCGCTCCGGCTCCGCGATGCACAGGACACGCGTCAGCATCGCCTCGCGGAAGCCCGGCATCGCGGGCGCGTCGTCGGAGACGATGAGCTCGGTGAGCCGGTCCTCCGGCGCCGCGGGGTCGTCGCCGCGCAGGAGGTGGGAGACCACGCCGCGGAACGCCTCGGCGGCGCGCTGGTTGCCCAGCGCCCGCCACTCGTCGTTGAACCGGCTCATGTTGCCGGGCCGGGCGACGACCTTGCTGTTGGCGAAGTCCTTCAGCGCGAGCGGGGTGGTGTAGGGGAGCGCGTCGGCCTCGAACGCCTGCCGGTAGACGTCGCGGTAGCGGCCCGCTTCCTCGTCGGGGTGCGGGAAGTCGGTGAGGAACTCCCTCCGCAGGGCCTCGATGACCCGCCAGCGCTCGGCCGGGACGTCGGCCGCGGTGGCGGTGAACCGGGCCTGGGCGGTGTCGACGTCCTCGAGCGGGCGGCGCTCCCGCTCGCGGACCGGTCCGCGTGTGCCGGCGGTGCGGCCGGCCGAGCGCGTCACGGAGTCCGAGGAGCGCGTCGGGGGACGGCTCGTCGTGCTCTTCGTCCTGCTCTTGCCCGCCGCCGACGAGCTGGTGCTGCGCGCACGCGTGGTCTGGCTGACCGCCCGCGGCGAGACCGGCTTGGCGCCGAGCACCCACTCGTGCCCGCAGCTGGTACAGCGCATCATGTTGCGGCCGTCGTCGGCCATGCCGAGGTACTCGGCGGCGGCTTCCTCACACGTCGGGCACGCCAGCGCCATCGCTCTCCCTGTGTCCTTCGCTCTCGTCCATCGGGCCGGAACGGTGCGTCTCCAGCCTGCCGTGGGCGGCGCGAGCGCGCGCGGGGAGGTCCCCTGTGGAGGGACCGGTGTCCGGGTGGACGTCGTACGCGTCCGGCCGGGGCAGCGTCGCCGGCCGTTCGGTCGACGGTCGGACGCGGCCGTCCACAACGTCGGCCGAACGACACCTGGCCTCGCGCCCGGCGTCGGAGCCTGCGCTGATGACGATCCGTGCACTGCACATCCCCGCCGACACCCACGCGGTGATCGTGGAGGTGTTCGGCGAGACCGCCCACCTCGAAATCCGGCCCGCGCCCGGCCTCGACGGCGACACCGATGACCCGGTGACCGTGGAGGTCCCGGCCCGGGCCCTCGTCGCCGCCCTGCGCGCCGCGTGGGCCGACGTCCACGAGCCCCGGGGCGCATCCGAGCCGTGGCGGTACGACCGTCACGTCGACGACCACCGGCGCTACGGACTCTGGGACCCCGACGAGCGACTGCAGCCCGGGGACCTCGGCGACGGCGACCCCGACGGGTACCACGACCCCACCGTCGTGCCGTTCCCGTACCGCCACCCCGTCCAGCCACCGCGCCCGCCCCGGAGCGGGCGGCCCTGGGAGCCGGAGGAGGAGGTCACCGTCCGGCAGCGCTGGCTGGCGGCGTCGCCGGACGCCGACCGGGACGGCCTCCTCACCGAGATCGCGCGGGCCGTGGAGCGCGGGGCCGGCGGGGTTGCGGCCCGGCTCCCGCGCCTCGGCTGCGACCCCGGCAGCCCGGGCTGTGCGCTCCGGCCATGGGACGGTGCGGGGCACCGGCCGGACGAGGGCGGGACCGACGCCGGGTGAGCCGGCCCTGTCAGGCCCGTAGCCGCAGGCCCTTCGGGCTGTGCCGGAACCCGGCCTCGGTGAGCACCTCGGCCAGCACGCCGTCGAGGGCGCCCGAGCCGTCCGCCTTCTCCACCGCGATGCTGCCCAGCCAGCCCTCGCGCACGGCCGTGGTGAGCGCGGAGGCCGCGGCGGCGAGCGGCTCGCGGGCCGTGGTGAAGCTCAGCAACGACTTGCCGCCCCGCTCGACGTAGATCGCGGGCACGCCGTCGGCGAGCACCACCAGCGCGCCGGCCTTCCGGCCCGGCCGGTGACCGCTGTCGCCCACGGTGGCGGGCCACTCCAGCGCCGCGCCCCACGGCTGGGCGGGATCGGTGGCCGCGAGCACGAGGGCCGAGGGCTCGCCGCCGGCGTCCTCGTCCCGCGACTCCGCCCGCAGCCGGTCGATGGCCCCGGGCACCGCGAACTGCGCGGCCCCGAGACCTTCGATGACGTAGCCCCGCCGGGCACGCCCCGACTCCTCCATCGCGCGCAGCACGGGGTAGATGCCGGCGAAGCCCCCGGTGGCGCGCTCGGTGTCCAGCGCGCCGCGGGTGAGCACGCCGTGCCGCTCGAGGAACGCCTCGGTGCGGGCCTGGGCGCGGCGGGTGGGGTCCTCCTCGCGCGCCGGCACCCCCGACCAGCGCCCGGCGGCGGTCGGCGGCCCGGTGCGCGACGGCATCGGCGCGCGGCCGAGCCGGGCGTAGCGACCCCGCGACGGCGTGCGGCGCTGGCGATGGGCACCGCCCGACGAGCCGCGCGAGCCGGAGCCCCGTGACCCGCCCCCGGACACGAGCGCCCGGACCGGCGCGAGCGTGTCGTTGGTGGCGAGCCCCGCCCACACCAGGTCCCAGAGCGCGGCGACGAGCGTGGCGTCGTCGGGCAGCTCCGTCTCCGCCGCGCCGCCCTCACGCAGCACGGCCTGGGCCCGCTCGGAGACCTGGCGGAAGAACAGCGCCCCGCCGGCGTCGAGCGTGTGTGCCAGCGCGCGGTGCAGCGGGGTGTCGACGAGGTCCGGCTCGGTGTCGGGCAGCAGGAGGTCGGCGAGGTCGGTCGGCGCGACGGCCAGCCAGCCGTCGCCGCCGGCGAGCGTGCCACAACCGGTCCAGGTGACCTCGCCGGCGCTGGTCAGCTCGTCGAGCAGCGCGGGGGAGTAGCCGGGCAGGCGTGCCGGGAGCACCAGGCTCTCGAGCGCGCTCGCCGGGATCGGGGCGCCGGCGAGCTGCTCGACCACGCCCAGCACGTCGTCGGGTCCGGGCGCCCGCCGGATGCGGCGCCCGACCCCCTGCCACGCGGGCAGGAACCGCCCGAGCGCCGCCGGCTCGACGGGCTCGACGTCGGCGCGCAGCCGCGCCAGCGAGCCCCGGCGGAGCCGGCGCAGGACCTCGGCGTCGCAGACGTCGGGGCCGGTGCCGACGAGGTCGGCGGGCACGCCCGGCAGGGGCGGGGCGCCGTCCGGGCGCAGCTCGCCGCGCACCAGGCGCCCCGAGGACACCAGACGGTCGACGACGCCGCCGACCACGGCGACGCCCAGGCCGAAGCGGTGGGCCGGCGCGGCCACCGGGAACGGCCCGCGCGTGCGGGCGAAGCGGGCGATGAGGTCGCCCAGCGGATCGGTGACCGGCTCGGTGAACGCCTCGGGCACCCCGACCGGCAGACCCGCGCCGAGGGCGTCACGGAAGCGGCCGGCGTCCTCGATGGCGATCCAGCGCTGCTCGCCGGCGACGCGCACGCGGATCGCCCGCCGCGCGGCCTCGAGCTCGGTCAGCCACTCCTCGGCGACCCCGCGGGCGGCGGCCTCGGCGGTGGTGAGGTCGCCGACGAAGCGCAGGAGGTCGGCGGCGCCCTCGACGTCCCGCACCCGGCGTTCCGGGTCGGTGCGCTGCAGCTGGCCCTCGATCTCGGCGAGCACCTCGCCGTCGAGCAGCTCGCGGATCGCCTCCGAGCCCAGCAGCTCGGCGAGCAGCGCGGAGTCGAGCGACAGCGCCGCCGCCCGGCGCTCGGCCAGCGGCGCGTCGAGCTCGTAGAGGAACATCCCGACGTAACCGAACATCAGCGTGCGCGCGAACGGCGACGCGCTCGTCGTGGCGACGTCGACCACCTGCACGCCGCGGGAGCGGACGTCGCGCATGAGCTCGACGAGGCCAGGCACGTCGTAGACGTCCTGGAGGCACTCGCGCAGCGTCTCGAGCACGACCGGGAACTGCTCGAAGCGGCTCGCCACCGAGAGCAGCTGGGCGGCGCGCTGGCGCTGCTGCCACAGCGGTGTGCGCCGCGTCGGGTCGCGGCGCGGCAGGAGCAGCGAGCGGGCCGCGCACTCGCGGAAGCGGGAGGCGAACAGCGCGGAGTTGCTGACCTCCGCGGTGACCACCTGCTCGACCTCGTCCGGGTCGAGCAGGACGTCCTCGGCGGTCGGGAGGATCTCCTCGCCGGCGTCGTCGAGGGCGTCGGGCAGGCGCAGGACGATGCCGTCGTCGGCGGACGCGGCGCTCACCTCGAGCCCGCGGGTCTCCCGGAACCGCGCCGCGATCGCGAGTGCCCACGGCCCGTTGACCTGGGCGCCGAACGGCGAGTGGATGACCAGCCGCCAGTCGCCCAGCTCGTCGCGGAAGCGTTCGACGACGATCGTGCGGTCGCTCGGGACGTGGCGCGTGGACTCCTTCTGCTCGCGCAGGTACGCCAGCAGGTTGTCGGTCGCCCAGGTGTCGAGCCCGGCGGCCTGCGCGCGCTCCCGCGCCGCGTCGTCGTCGGCCGCGGAGAGCTCGCGCACGAACGCGCCGAGCGCCCGGCCCAGCTCGAGCGGGCGGCCGAGGGCGTCGCCCTTCCAGAACGGCATGCGGGCGGGCACGCCGGGCGCCGGCTCGGCCACCACGCGGTCGCGGGTGATGTCGAGGACCCGCCAGCTCGTGGAGCCGAGCAGGAAGGTGTCGCCGACGCGGGACTCGTAGACCATCTCCTCGTCGAGCTCGCCGACGCGCGACCCGCCCGTCCCGCCCTCGCCGGACCCGGGCGTCACCACCGTGTAGAGCCCGCGGTCCGGGATGGTGCCGCCGCTGGTGACCGCGAGCCGCTGCGCGCCCGGGCGGCCGGAGAGCTGGTCGGTGACGCGGTCCCAGGTGATGCGCGGACGCAGCTCGCCGAAGTCGTCGCTCGGGTAGCGCCCGGCCAGCATGTCGAGCACGGCCTGCATCGCCGAATCGGGCAGGCCGGCGAACGGCGCCGCCCGGCGGACGAGCGCGGTGAGGTCGTCGACCGACCACGGCTCCATCGCCGTCATCGACACCACGTGCTGGGCGAGGACGTCGAGGGGATTGCGCGGGAAGTGCATCGCCTCGATGGCCCCGCCGGCCATGCGCTCGGCGACCACGGCGCAGGAGACGAGGTCGCCCCGGTACTTCGGCATCACGACTCCGGTGGACACCGCGCCGACCTGGTGCCCCGCGCGCCCGACCCGCTGCAGCCCGCTGGCCACCGATGGCGGCGCCTCGACCTGCACCACGAGGTCGACCGCGCCCATGTCGATGCCCAGCTCCAGGCTCGACGTCGCGACGACACACGGCAGGTGCCCCGACTTCAGGGCTTCCTCGACCTGCGTGCGCTGGGTGCGGCTCATCGAGCCGTGGTGGGCGCGGGCGACGATCACCTCGGCGGGCTCGGCCGTCCCGGACTGGCCCACGGCCTCGGCCGGGAACGGCCCGACGACGGGCGCGAGCTCGTCGGCCTCGTCGTCGGTGGGCCCGTCGAGCTCCACGGGCGGCCGGTCGGCCTCGGCGGCCTGCGCCCGCTCGGTGGCCAGCTCGTTGATCCGCGCGGTGAGCCGCTCGGCCAGCCGCCGGGAGTTGGCGAAGACGATGGTGGAGCGGTGCTCGCCGACGAGGTCGAGGATGCGCTCCTGCACCGCGGGCCAGATCGAGGCCCGCTGCGCGGCGCCGGCCGCCGACCCCTCGACCTCCTCCTCGACGCCCGGCCCCGAGCTGTTGTCGCCCCCGCTGTCGAGCGCCGCCATGTCCTCGACCGGCACCTCGACCCGGACCTGCACCGTCTTCGTCGATTCCGGCGCGACCACCCGCACCGGACGCCCGCCGCCGAGGAACGCGGCGACCTCGTCGATCGGGCGGACGGTGGCCGAGAGCCCGATGCGCTGGGCGGGGGCGTCGAGCAGGTCGTCGAGGCGCTCGAGGCTGAGCGCGAGGTGCGCCCCGCGCTTGGAGGCGAGCACGGCGTGCACCTCGTCGACGATCACCGTGTCGATGCCGCGCAGCGACTCGCGCGCCGCGGAGGTGAGCAAGAGGAACAGCGACTCCGGCGTGGTGACGAGGATGTCGGGCGGGGTGCGGTTGAACGCGCGCCGCTCGTCGGCGGGGGTGTCGCCGGTGCGCGAGCCGACCGTGACGTCGGGGCGGGGGAGCCCGAGCCGCTGCGCCGCCTGGCCCAGCCCGGCGAGCGGGGAGCGCAGGTTGCGCTGGACGTCGATGGTCAGCGCCTTCATCGGCGAGACGTAGAGGACGCGGCAGCGGCGCGTCGGCTCGTCGGGCGGCGGCGTCGTGGCCAACCGGTCGAGCGCCCAGAGGAAGGCGGCGAGCGTCTTGCCCGACCCCGTCGGCGCGACGACCAGCGCGTGCTGCCCCTCGGCGACCGCCTCCCACGCCCCGGTCTGCGCCGGGGTTGCGCCCTCGAAGGCGCCCGTGAACCAGTCACGGGTGGCGGGGGAGAAGCGGTCCAGGACGTCCACGACACCATGGTGCCCCCGACCCCCGACAACCACTCTCGACGAGATCGGGCACCGCTAGCGTGGCCGGATGAGGATCGCGCTGGCCTTCCAGGGCGGGGGCAGCCACACGGCGTTCACCGCGGGGGTCATGGCCCGGCTCGTCGACCGCGGCGCGTTCGACGAGCACGACGTCGTGGCCGTCAGCGGGACCTCCGGCGGGGCGATCAACGCGCTGCTGACCTGGTCGGTGCTGCGGGAGGCGCGCCCCGACCGGATCCCGGCCGTGCTGGACGCCTTCTGGGAGGACAACGCCGCGACGGGGCTGTTCGAGCGCGTGGGCAACGCGCTGCTGGTCGGGGCGGGTCTCGTGCAGAGCCTCGGGCTCGCGCCGCCGCTGAACCCCTACCTCGTCCCGCCGGCGTTCGACGGCCGCGCGGAGTTCCGCCGGCTGCTGCGTCGGCACGCCGACTTCGACGCGCTGGCGCTCGACACCCCGGACCTCGACGCCCGGCACCCCCGGCTCGTGCTCGGGGCGGTCGACGTGCGCAGCGGCGCGTTCCGGGCCTTCGACAGCCGCCGCGACACGATCACCCCGGACACCGTGCTCGCCTCGGCGGCGATCCCCACGCTGTTCCGCGCCGTCCACGTCGACGGCGGCGCCTACTGGGACGGGCTGTT
This sequence comes from Actinomycetospora aeridis, assembly GCF_037400275.1. NCBI lineage: Bacteria > Bacillati > Actinomycetota > Actinomycetes > Pseudonocardiales > Pseudonocardiaceae > Actinomycetospora > Actinomycetospora aeridis. Next base: position 56,144 of record NZ_JBBEGL010000013.1, read on the forward strand.
CTCGCAGAACCCGCCGGTGGCCCCGCTGCTCGACGACGACCCCGACGAGCTGTGGGTCGTGCAGATCAACCCGACGCGGCGCGACGACGAGCCCCGCACCACCCTCGACATCGCCGACCGCCGCAACGAGCTCGCCGGCAACCTCTCGCTCTACCAGGAGCTGGCGTCGATCGAGAAGATCGACCAGCTCCTCGCGAGCGGCGCCCTCGGTCCCGCCGCCGGCTACCGGCAGGTCGCGGTCCGCGTGCTCGAGCTGGCCCGGCCGCCCGCGTCCGCCGTCCTCGGTGCGGCGTCCAAGGTCAACCGCGACGTCTCCTTCCTGCGCGACCTGCGTCGCCGGGGCCGCAACCAGGCCGACGTCTTCCTGGCCGCCCTCGCGTTCGAGCAGGCCTGGACCCGCGGGGACACGACGGCCCTGCGCTCCCTGCTCGGCGGGGCGGCGATCGAGATCGAGGCCCCGGTCCGGCCGCCGGCGGACCTCCCGGCGTTCCTCGCCGACACCGTCGTCCGGGACGTCACGCGCAAGGAGCTGGTGGGCGAGGACGTCGTCTGGCGGGTCACGCTGGACGGTGTCCCGGGGCTGCTGACCGTCACGTTCGTCGGGACGCGGATCGTCGCCCTGCGGCTCGGCCCGGTGCCCGAGGACGAGCGGTGAGCCCCGAGGCGCTGGTCCTCGGGCTGGTCAGTGCGGTGCGCGGGGTGACGCTCGCGATCGTCTACGCCCTGCTGCTCACCGACCGCGCGCGGCGGCTGCTCGTGGCGTACGTCGTGGCCGGCGCCGCCATCACCCTCGGCGTCGGGATCGTCGTCGTGACGTGGCTGCACACCGGCACGCGGTCGTCCGAGGCCACGGTGGGCCGCCTGTGGGTCGACGTCGTGCTCGGGGTGGTCGCCGTCGTCTGGGCGGGCCTGCACCTCGCCGGGCACCCGATCCGGCTGCGCCGGCCCCGGCGCGACCCCGGGCGGGAGCCCAAGCGGGAGCGCAGCACCGTCCTGCCCGAGGCCCTCGACCGCCGGCTGCGCGCCCCCACGGTGCCGATGGTGATCGGGGCCGGACTGCTGACCAACCTGCCCGGGCTCTACTACCTCGCCGCGCTCGTGGCGATCCTGCAGACCCACCCGGGCGCGGTGGACGGGATCCTGCAGGTGTCGGTGTACACGCTGCTGCGCTTCGCGGCGCCCGTCGCGGCGATCGTCCTGGTGCTGCTGCGACCCGACCGGACCCTGGAGATCGTGCGGTCGGCGCACGCGTGGGGGCACCGCAACTCCCGCGTGCTGCTCGGGGGGCTGGTCGGGGCGGTGGGGGTCTACCTCGTCGTCAAGGGGCTCAGCGGCCTCCTGGGCTGAGCTCGCCCTCGTCGTCCTCCGCCGCGATGCCGGCGTCGTGGGCGAGGAGCGCCAGCTGGGTGCGGTTCTCCAGGTCGAGCTTGGTGAGCGCGCCGGAGAGGTAGGTCTTCACCGTCGAGAGCGAGAGCAGGAGCTCGGTCGAGATGCGGGCGTTGCTCCAGCCCCGGCCGACCGCGGCGGCGACCGCGCGCTCCTGCTCGGACAGCACGGCCAGGCGCGCCTCGGCCCCCGCCGGGTCCCGCCCGCCGCGGCCGCCCCGTCCGGTGGCCGCGGCGATCAACCGCCGGGTGACCGACGGGGACAGGCTCGTGCCGCCCGACGCGACCCGCCGGATCGCGTCCTCGATGTCGGCGGGCGGGGTGTCCTTGACGAGGTAGCCCGTGGCGCCGGCGCGCAGGGCCGCGAGCACGTCCTGGTCGGAGTCGAAGGTGGTCAGCACCAGCACCGCGGGCGGCTCGGGGCCCGCCAGGAGGTCGGCGGTGGCGCGGACCCCGTCGACGCGGGGCATGCGCAGGTCCATGAGCACGACGTCCGGGCGGTGCTCGGCGACGGCCGCGGGCACCTCGTCGCCGTCGCCGGCCTCGGCGACGATCGTGATGTCCGGCGCCTCGCCGAGCATGAGGCGCAGTCCGGAGCGCACCAGGGCGTCGTCGTCGACCACCAGCACCCGCACGGTCACGGCTCCGCTCACGCGATCTCCTCCCGCGCGGCGGCGGCCACCCGGGGCTCGGCGCGCCACGGCAGCCGGACGGCGACGCGGAACCGGCCGTGCTCCGGTCCCCGCGACAGCACCCGCCCGCCCGCCAGCGCGACCCGCTCGGCGATGCCGAGCAGGCCGTTGCCGGGTGGGCCGGGCGGACCCGTGGCGCCCGCGGCGGGCAGCGGGTTGCTGACGTCGAGCTCGACCTCACCACCGGGCTCGCCGCGCAGGACGACCGCGACCGGCCGCCCCGGGGCGTGGCGCGCCGCGTTGGTGAGCGCCTCCTGGGTGATCCGGTAGAGCGTGCGCCCGCACTCGTCGGGCACCGTCCCGTCGGCGCGCTCGTCCTGCAGCGTCACCGGCGTGCCGGCCGAGCGGACGCCCTCGAGGAGACGCCCGAGATCGGCGAGCGTGGGCTGGGGCGCGACACCGGCGGTCCCGACCTCCGCGGTGCCGGCGTCGGCATCGGGATCCGCGTCCGGGTCGCGCAGCACCCCGAGGATCGCCCGCAGGTCGACCAGCGCGTCCCGGGCGCCCGCGCGGATCACCTCGAGCGCGTCGCGGATCTCGTCGGGCGAGGCCGACCGGCGGTGGGCCAGGGCGCCGGCGTGCAGCGACACCATGGAGAGCCGGTGGGCGAGGACGTCGTGCATCTCGCGGGCGATCCGCGTGCGCTCGGCGGTGCGGGCCGCGTCCGCCCGCAGCACCGCCTCGGTCTCGGCCCGCTCCGCGCGCTCGACGAGCGAGTCGAGCAGCTCGTGGCGCGCGCGGACCGCGGCACCGGTGGCCACCACGACGACGGTGACGCCCGCGGCCCACGCGTAGGCCCCGAGCGAGGTGTTGTCGGGGGTCTGGAGCCGGAACACGCCCTGGAGCGGCCCGATCGCCAGCGAGAGGGCCCCGAGCGCGGCCGCGGTGGGCCACGGTCGGCGGACCGCGAGCGAGAACGTCGCCACCGCGCCGGCCAGCCACGACGACGTGCAGACGACGCCCAGCGCGTAGACCACGAGCGCGCAGCCCACCGGGACGCGGCGGCGGGCGAGCACCAGGACCGAGGCCGCGAGCCCGCCGGCGAGGTCGACCCACCACCACGCCGGCGCCTCACCGGGCAGCGTCGTGGGCTCGAGGACCAGCGCGGTGTAGACCCCGAGCAGGGAGAGCGCCACCGCGCCCGCGTCCCAGAGACGCGGGGAGGGCCCGGTGGTCGGCACGGCGATCACGCTAGCGGCACCGTCCGACACCGGCCTCGGCCGAAGGTCGACCGAGGACGGTCCTTTCGACGACGACACGGGGCCGTCGCGCCGTGGCCGGCCCCGCCCGGTCCCCGCGACGATCGTCGTCATGATCGCCACGGAAGCGCCGACGGTCGTCGCGACACCCGCACCCCGCCCCCTGCACCGCCTCGCCCGGTGGCCCGTCGGGATCGTGGCCGCCCTGGTCGCGGCCGCGCACCTCGCGGTCGCGTGGATGCCGGGCTGGTTCTTCGACGAGGCCCTCATGCTCGCGATCGGTCGCGACCACCTCGACTGGGGCTCGGCCGACCAGCCGCCCGTGGCACCGCTGCTCGCCGGCCTGATGGACCTCCTCGCGCCGGGGAACGTCCTGGTCCTGCGCCTGCCGGCGATCGCCGCCACGGCCGCGACGGTTCTCCTCGCCGCGCTCATCGCCCGCGAGCTCGGCGGCGACCGCCGCGCCCAGACGCTCACCGCGATCGCGCAGGGCACCGGGACGTGGCTCGCCATCGGCGGGCACTGGACCACGCCCTACACGCTCGAGCCCGTCACCTGGCTCGCCCTGGGCTGGCTGCTCGTGCGCTGGTGGCGGGTGCGCGACGACCGCCTGCTGGTCGTCCTGGGCGTCGTCGTCGGCGTCGGGGCGCAGACGAAGTTCCAGATCCTGCTCCTCGCGGCCGTGCTGCTGCTCTCGGTGCTCGTGCTCGGGCCCCGCGCGATGCTGCGCCGCCCGCAGCTCTGGGCCGGCGCCGGGATCGCCGCCGTGATCGCCGCGCCCACGCTCGTCTGGCAGGCCCTCAACGGCTGGCCGCAGCTGCGGATGGGCCCGGTGGTCGCCTCCGAGGCCGGGTACCTCTACGGCGGGCTCACCGGGGTCGCGATCGGGATGATCGCCGCTGCCGGCGTCCTGGGCGGCCCGCTCGTGCTCTACGGCCTCTGGCGCCTGGTCCGCGACCCCGCGTTCGTCGAGCTGCGCCACCTCGCCCTCACGACCGTCGTGCTCTACGCCCTCTTCTCGGTGACGCTCGGCCGCCCGTACTACCTCGCCGGGCTCTACGGGCTGCTCGCCGCGGTGGGCACCGTGGGCCTGCAGCGCCGGCGCGAGGCCGGGCACACGCGGATGCGGTGGTTCGCCTGGCCCGCGGCCGCGGCCAGCGCCGCGGCGGCGATCGCGGTCATGCCCCTGTCGCTGACGATGTCGTCACCGGCGGTCGCGGACACCGTCTCGGCCGCGACGGTGCAGGCCTACGACGCCCTGCCCGCCGAGCAGCGGGCGCGGACCGCGGTGATGGCGGAGTCCTACATCTACGCCGCCTACCTCGACGTCGCCGCCCCGCAGGACGCGCTGCCCCCGGCGATGAGCAGCAACCGCAGCTACGGCTGGTTCACCCCGCCCACCGACGACGTCGACACCGTGCTCTACCTCGGGTCCACCGCCGACGAGCTGCGTCCGTGGTTCGCCGACGTCCGGCCCGTCGGGCGGGCCGGGACGGACGCGCAGCTCTGGCTCGCGACCGGGCGGCTGGCGCCGTGGGGGGAGTTCTGGCCGAGCCTGCGGCACCTGGACGTGCAGTAGGGACGTGCCGTGGGGGGACGAGCGGTGGGTCAGCGGCCCCTGTTCTGGAACCACCAGCGCAGCAGGACGACCAGCGCGGCGAGCAGGCCGAGCACCGCCACGATCGTGCCCAGCGTGCCGCCGGTGGGGTCGAGGGAGGTGGCGGCGAGGGGGCCGGCGGACGGGACCACGCCCCGAGGCTACTCAAGGGCCGACCTATCGTGGGGGGCGTGCGGCTGACCCACTTCCGCCGGCTGATGGACGACGAGTTCGGCGTCGTGCGCGCCGGTTCGATCTCCCGCGACCACGTCTTCGGTGCGCTCGGCGGGCGCACGGTCGAGCAGGCCCTCGAGGACGGCGACGAGCCACGTGACGTCTGGCGGGCGGTCTGCGCGGAGTTCGAGGTGCCGGGCGAGCGACGGTGAGGGGTCCCGACACGCCCGGACCGGCCCGGGCTCCCCGATCGAACACCTGTTCGTCTACCCTGCTCCGTACGGTCGCCCGGCGACGTCAGCGTCGCCGCCGTCCGTCCACAACCGTTCCGTCCGTCCCCAGGGCGGCCGGCTCCGGCACCGCGGTGTCGGACCCACCGCCTAGCGTCGGCGCCCGAGAGTCAGACCCCTGACACCCCCACGATCGAGCAAGGTGACATCCCCATGGCACAGGCACCGGATCGCGACAAGGCGCTCGAGCTCGCCCTCGCCCAGATCGACAAGCAGTTCGGCAAGGGCTCGGTCATGCGGTTGGGGGACGAGGGCCGGGCGCCGGTCAACATCATCCCCACCGGCTCGATCGCGCTCGACGTGGCGCTCGGCGTCGGCGGCCTGCCGCGCGGGCGCGTCGTCGAGATCTACGGCCCGGAGTCCTCGGGCAAGACGACCGTGACGCTGCACGCCGTGGCCAACGCCCAGGCCCAGGGCGGCATCGCCGCGTTCATCGACGCCGAGCACGCGCTCGACCCGGAGTACGCCAAGGCCCTCGGTGTCGACACCGACGCGCTGCTGGTCTCGCAGCCGGATACCGGTGAGCAGGCGCTCGAGATCATGGACATGCTGATCCGCTCGAACGCGCTCGACGTCATCGTGGTCGACTCCGTGGCCGCCCTCGTGCCGCGCGCCGAGATCGAGGGCGACATGGGCGACAGCCACGTCGGCCTCCAGGCCCGGCTGATGAGCCAGGCGCTGCGCAAGATCACGGGTGCGCTGCACGCCTCGGGCACCACGGCGATCTTCATCAACCAGCTGCGCGAGAAGGTCGGCGTCATGTTCGGCTCGCCGGAGACCACCACGGGTGGCAAGGCGCTGAAGTTCTACGCCTCGGTCCGGCTCGACATCCGCCGCATCGAGACGCTCAAGGACGGCTCCGACGCGGTCGGCAACCGCACGCGGGTCAAGGTCGTGAAGAACAAGGTCGCCCCGCCGTTCAAGCAGGCCGAGTTCGACATGATCTACGGGCACGGCATCTCGAAGGAGGGCTCGCTGATCGACATGGGTGTGGAGCAGGCGATCGTCCGCAAGTCGGGGGCCTGGTACACCTACGAGGGCGACCAGCTGGGGCAGGGCAAGGAGAACGCCCGCAAGTTCCTCCGGGACAACCCGGACGTGGCGCTGGAGATCGAGAAGCGCATCAAGGAGAAGCTCGGCATCGGCCCCAAGCTCGACGCCGACGACAGCGCCCCCGCCCCGGTCGACTTCTGAGCCGGTGGTCGGCCAGCACGGGGTCGGGCGGCGCCGGACGTCGCGGGGGCGCGCCCCGGAGCCGCCCGACCCCGACGGGCACGATCCACGGGCCGACCCGACCGCCGACCCCGAGTCCGTCGCCCGCACCATCTGCCTGAACCTGCTCACCACCCGTGCCCGTTCCCGCGCGGAGCTCGCCGACGCGCTGGCGCGCAAGGACGTCCCCGACGACGTCGCCGGCCGCGTGCTCGACCGGCTCGCCCGGGCCAAGCTCGTCGACGACGCCGCGTTCGCCGAGCAGTGGGTGTCCTCGCGGCACCGCCACCAAGGGCTGGGCAAGCGCGCGCTCGCCGGCGAGCTCCACCGCAAGGGCGTCGAGCGCGAGACGGCGGCCACGGCGGTCGACGAGATCAGCCGCGACGACGAGCAGGCGCGCGCCCGGGCGCTGGTCGACCGGCGGCTGCCGTCGCTCGCCCGCCACGACGACGCCGTGGCCGCGCGGCGGCTGGTCGGGATGCTGGCCCGGAAGGGCTACGACGCCGGGGTCGCCTACACCGTCGTGCGCGAGGCGCTCGCGGAGCGGTCGGCTCCGGAGGGTGAGGACGACGCCGGTGCCGTGGCGGACCTGTTGGCGGGCGCCGAGCCGGACCCCGACGACGGCTGACGCCCGTCCGGTCGCGCCCCGTCACGCGCCCGTGTGCTCGGCGGACGCCGCTGGTGGATCGGTCCCGATCACCGAAGTGGCCATCGTCACGCCGCGGCACCGGGGTGACCCGGGCGACATCCGAGATTGACGCGTCGTAGTGTGCGGCGCACCACAGAGCGTGGCGTCCGCGGGGTTCCGCACCGACACGGGCCGGTCCGGCCGATGTCGCGACCCGTCGGCGCCGCGCGTCGCCGCCGACGAGGACCACCCACCAGGACAGGACCGGTGCCGTGACCACCACACACGACTCCGGGACGTACCGGCCGCCGGCGCCGGGACGCCCCGACATCCGCCAGCGCACCCTGCGCACCGACCGCTGGTGGCTGCCGCCGCTGGTGAACGCGCTGGGGCTCGCGACCTTCGTCGTCTACGCGACGATCCGGTCGCTGTGGGGCTCGGCGTACTACGTCGAGCAGTACCACTACCTCTCGCCGTTCTACTCGCCGTGCGTGAGCGCGTCGTGCATCCCCGAGGCGAGCCACCTCGGGCAGTGGTTCGGCGAGATGCCGTGGTTCCTGCCCTACGCGCTGGTGTCGCTGCCGTTCCTGCTCGGCTTCCGGCTCACGTGCTACTACTACCGCAAGTCGTACTACCGGGCGTTCTGGTCGTCGCCGCCGGCGTGCGCGGTGGCCGAGCCGCACTCGAAGTACACCGGGGAGACGCGGTTCCCGCTGATCCTGCAGAACGCGCACCGGTACTTCTTCTACGTCGCCTTCGTGATCTCGATCCTCAACACCTACGACATGGTGCTCGCGTTCCAGAGCACCGACCCGGCCACGGGGCAGACGTCGTTCGGGCTGGGGCTCGGGACGCTGATCCTGCTGATCAACGTGGTCGGCCTGTGGCTGTACACGCTGTCGTGCCACTCGTGCCGCCACGTCACCGGTGGACGGCTCAAGCACTTCTCGAAGCACCCCGTGCGCTACCGCGTCTGGACGACGATCTCGAAGCTGAACACGCGCCACATGCTCTTCGCGTGGCTGACGATCGGGACGCTGATCCTGACGGACTTCTACGTCATGCTCGTGGCGAGCGGCACCATCTCCGACCTGCGGATCGTGAACTGATGACCGACCCCGGAACCACCACCGCCTTCGAGGCGGCCGACGACGCCGGCACCGCGGACGCCCCGGTCACCCACCACACCTACGACGTCGTCGTGATCGGCGCCGGCGGCGCGGGCCTGCGCGCCGCGATCGAGGCCCGCCTGCGCGGCAAGCGGGTCGCGATCATCTGCAAGTCGCTGTTCGGCAAGGCCCACACGGTCATGGCCGAGGGCGGGATCGCCGCGTCCATGGGCAACGCGAACCCGCGCGACAACTGGGAGGTCCACTTCCGCGACACCATGCGCGGGGGCAAGTTCCTCAACAACTGGCGCATGGCCGAGCTGCACGCCAAGGAGGCACCGCAGCGGGTCTGGGAGCTCGAGACCTACGGCGCGCTCTTCGACCGCACGCCCGACGGCAAGATCAGCCAGCGGAACTTCGGCGGGCACAACTTCCCGCGCCTGGCCCACGTCGGCGACCGCACGGGCCTGGAGCTGATCCGCACCCTGCAGCAGAAGATCGTCTCGCTGCAGCAGGAGGACTTCAAGCGCACCGGCGACTACGAGTCCGACCTCGCGGTCTTCCACGAGTACACGGTCACCGAGCTGCTCAAGGACGGCGAGAGGATCGCCGGCGCCTTCGGCTACCGGCGCCCCACCGGCGAGCTGGTCTGCTTCCACGCCGCGGCGGTGGTGCTCGCGACCGGCGGCGTCGGCAAGTCGTTCAAGGTCACGAGCAACTCGTGGGAGTACACCGGCGACGGCCACGCGCTGGCCATGCGCGCCGGCGCGAAGCTGCTGAACATGGAGTTCGTCCAGTTCCACCCCACGGGGATGGTCTGGCCGCCCAGCGTCAAGGGCATCCTCGTCACGGAGTCGGTGCGGGGCGACGGCGGCGTCCTCAAGAACTCCGACGGCGTGCGCTTCATGTTCAACTACATCCCCGAGGTGTTCCGCGAGCAGTACGCCACGAGCGAGGACGAGGGCGACCGCTGGTACACCGACGCCGACAACAACCGGCGTCCGCCGGAGCTCCTGCCCCGTGACGAGGTCGCCCGCGCGATCAACAACGAGGTCAAGGAGGGTCGCGGGTCCCCCGCCGGCGGCGTCTACCTCGACGTCTCGAGCCGCATGCCGGCCGCGGAGATCACCCGGCGCCTGCCGTCGATGTACCACCAGTTCAAGGAGCTGGCGGACGTCGACATCACGGCCGGGCCGATGGAGGTCGGCCCGACCTGCCACTACGTGATGGGCGGGGTCGAGGTCGACCCCGACACCGCGGCGTCAGCGGTGCCGGGCCTGTTCGCGGCGGGCGAGGTCGCGGGCGGCATGCACGGCTCCAACCGGCTCGGCGGCAACTCCCTGTCCGACCTGCTGGTGTTCGGCTGCCGTGCCGGTGCCGGGGCGGCGGCCTACCTCGACGGTCTCGCCGAGGTCCCGAGCGTGTCGGACGCGTCGGTGGCCTCGGCCCGCGAGGACGTCGAGCGCCCGATCCACAATTCCGGCGGCGAGAACGCCTACACCGTGCACCAGGAACTGCAGCAGACGATGAACGACCTCGTCGGCATCATCCGCAAAGCCGACGAGATGGAGCTGGCGCTCAAGAAGCTCCACGAGCTGCGCGACCGCATCCCGCGGGTGGCCGTCGACGGCCGGCGGGCCTACAACCCGGGCTGGCACCTCGCGCTCGACCTGCGCAACATGCTCATGGTCAGCGAGTGCATCGCGATGGCCGCGCTCGAGCGGCAGGAGAGCCGCGGCGGCCACACCCGCGACGACTACCCGACGATGGACGAGAACTGGCGCCGCGAGCTGCTCGTCTGCTCCCTGCGCGACGGGGAGGTCCAGCTCGAGCACCAGGGGCAGCCCTCCATGCGCGAGGACCTGTTCGACCTGTTCGAGATGGACGAGCTCAAGAAGTACTACACCGGCGACGAGCTGGGCGGCCACCGCAGCGACGCCCCGGTCCGGAAGGACGAGGTCAACGCCGACGACCCGGGCAGCGAGCACTCCGGAGGGGGAGCGTAGGCATGGGCTACCAGGCGAAGTTCAAGGTCTGGCGGGGCGACGCGGAGGGCGGCGACTTCGTCGACTACCGCGTCGAGGTCGAGGAGGGCGAGGTCGTCCTCGACATCATGCACCGGCTCCAGGCCACCCAGGCCGGGGACATGGCGGTGCGCTGGAACTGCAAGGCCGGCAAGTGCGGGTCCTGCAGCGCCGAGGTCAACGGGCGCCCGCGCCTGATGTGCATGACGCGGATGTCGACGTTCGGCGAGGACGAGGAGATCTCGGTCGCGCCGATCCGGACGTTCCCGGTGATCCGTGACCTGGTCACCGACGTGGACTTCAACTACGCCAAGGCCCGCGAGGTCCCGGCGTTCGCGCCGCCCGAGGGCGTGGCGCCCGGCGAGTACCGGATGAGCCAGGTCGACGTCGAGCGCTCGCAGGAGTTCCGCAAGTGCATCGAGTGCTTCCTGTGCCAGAACGTCTGCCACGTCGTCCGTGACCACGAGGAGAACAAGGAGCCGTTCTCCGGTCCGCGCTTCCTCATGCGCTTCGCCGAGCTGGACATGCACCCGCTCGACGTGCGCAACCGCAAGGAGGACGCGCAGGAGGACGCCGGCCTCGGCTACTGCAACATCACCAAGTGCTGCACCGAGGTCTGCCCCGAGCACATCAAGATCACCGACAACGCGCTCATCCCGATGAAGGAGCGGGTCGTCGACCGGAAGTACGACCCGCTGGTGTGGCTCGGTAAAAAGATCTTCAAGCGCCAGGATCTCGAGCAGCGGGGCGCCACCGGCGCGCAGTCGCTCGAGCACCCGGGCCCGGACAACGGGTCCGCGCTCGACGCCGACCGGATCGGTCCGATCGGCAGCAGCTGACCCCGCATCCGGAGGGCACCGTGACGCGGTCGCGGTGCCCTCCGACGGGTCGCACGTGACGAGAAGAGCCCGTCCGTCCCGATCTGCCACGGTGCCCTGTGGACCGGTGGCCGGACGGGAGGGGAGCGCACGTGGACCAGGACGACGTGGCCGAGGTGATGGCCCGGCCGATCGCGCACGATCTCCTCACCGGTCCCCACCTGGCGCGCCTGGCCTACACCGCGCCCGACGGCGACCCGCGCGTCGTCCCGGTGAGCTTCCTCTGGCAGCCGACGCGGGTGCTCGTGCACAGCCTTCCCGACGACGTGAAGGTCCGCGGGCTGGCGAGGCGCCCCCGGGTCGCGCTCACGATCGACACGGCGGGGTGGCCTCCGCGCGCCCTGCTGCTGCGGGGCACGGCGCGGCTCGAGGCCGTCGAGGACGGTCCGCCCGAGGAGTACGTGGCGGCGTCGCGGAAGATCATCCCGGACGAGGGCTACGACGCGTGGGCCCGCAACGCCCGGGCGATGTACCGGCGCATGGTGCGCATCGCCGTCGAGCCGGACTGGGCGCGCCTGTTCGACTTCGAGACGAGCCACCCGAGCTCCGTCGAGGACCTGGCCCGGGCGGCGGAGTCCGTCCCGGTGCCGCTGCGCGACCAGTACCGGTCCCCGGCGCCCGGTCCGGACTCGGTGACCTAGGGCTCGCCGGCGGCTTCCTGCTCGCTGGGATCGGAGGTCCGGACGCCGAGGGCCGGGCCCAGGGTGACGAGGGCACTCAGCGCGACCCACGGCGCGAGGAACAGGGGCATCAGCGTCGCGAGCCACGGCCAGCCGTCGCTCGCGAGGGCGGCCCGGTCCGGCGCATCCGGATCCACGACGACGTCGACGACGGCACCGACCCCGATGTCCTCGCGGCGGGTGGCGATCTCGACCGGGACCGTCGCGCCACCGGGCAGGACGACAAGCTCGTCCGGCATGCCCAGCTTGGTGTTCAGGTCGACCTCGACGACCCGGGCGGAGACCGTCTCGCCGCGCGCCGCGAGCACCGCCGCGTCCCAGATCGCGGAGCCGCCCTGCCACAGCAGGTACAGGGTGAGGCCGACCAGCCCGAGCGTCACGACGGCCCAACCCACTCGCGCCCGGACCGTGGGCGTCGGCCCGGCCGGTGCCTCGTCGTCAGCCATCCGCCACCCCTCCCGCCCGATGCGTACGGAGAGTAGCAGGAGTCGGGCATCAGAGGGCTTTCGTCACCGCGATACCGCCCGATGATCACTCCTGGTGACGTCGCATCGCCACGCGCGGCCAGCGGTCGAGCCCGCGCGCGGCCTCGGCGCGGCGGATCGCCCGCAGCCCCGGCCCCAGCTCCTCGTCGGCGAGGGCGCGGAACCCGAGCCGCACGTAGTAGGGCGCGTTCCAGGGGACGTCGACGAAGGTGGTCAGCGTGATCGAGGTGCGGTCTCCGGCGAGGGCGCGCCCGACGAGGTCCTCGACCATCCGTGCGCCGAGGCCCCGGCGACCGTGGGAGGGGTGCACGGAGATCTGCTCCAGGTGCGCCTCGCCGTCGACGACGTCGTCCATGAGGTAGGCGACGGGACGGTCCGCGTCGGCGGCGACCCACAGCCCGCCCCGGTCGAGGGCACCGGCCAGCGCGACCACCGACGGCGGGGTGTCGTCGGCGATCGGGTCCATCCCGACGTCACGGAACACCGCGCCGGCCGCGATCTCGATCTGGCGCAGCACCTCGAGCTCGTCGGCGCGGGCGGGACGCAGCGTGGGCGCGGGCCCGCCCGGGGTCACGCGTCGTCCGGCCGCTCGGTCGGCGCGACCGTGAGGACGGCCGGGTTGCGCCGCGTCCGCCGTTCGAGCCACGACGCCAGGGCCGAGAGCAGCAGGCAGAGCGTGATGTAGATGACCGCCACGACCATCGCCACCGGGATCAGCGGCGAGCCCAGGGCGGCGTTCGACCCGAGGTACTGCGCCTGGAACAGCAGCTCGGGGTAGGTGATGAGGAAGCCGAGCGCGGAGTCCTTGAGCAGCACGACGAGCTGGCTGACGATCGCGGGCAGCATCGAGCGCACCGCCTGCGGCAGCAGCACGAACCGCATCACGCCCGACTTGCGCAGCCCGAGGGCGTACGCGGCCTCGGACTGGCCCCGCGGCACGGCCAGGACGCCCGCCCGGAACACCTCGGCGAGCACCGCGCCGTTGTAGAGCATCAGCCCCAGCACCACGGCGGCGTAGCTCGACACCGTGATCCCCGCCGACGGCAGGCCGTAGTAGAAGAGGAACATCAGCACGACGAGCGGGACCGCGCGGAACAGCTCGACGATCCAGGTCGAGACGGTGCGCAGCCACCGGTGGTCGGAGAGCCGGCCGAGGGCCAGCACCGCGCCGAGCGCCAGCGCGAGCACCGCGCCCGAGGCGAACGCCTGCAGGGTCGCGATCAGCCCGTCGACGAGGGCGAGCTGGACGTTCTCGTAGAGGATCCACTCCCACACCCGCGCGTCGAGCTGCCCGGTCGCGGCGAGCCGCCAGACGATGATCGCGAGGAGCCCGATGACGACGGCCACGGTGAGCGCGCCGACGGTGGCGTTGCGGGCCTTCGCGCGCGGCCCGGGGACGTCGTAGAGGGTGATCGTCGGGGCGCTCATCGGGACACGCTCCAGCGCTTCTCGAGCCGGCGCTGCAGCACCGTCAGGGGGATGACGAGGATGATGAAGCCCAGCGCGACCCAGATCAGCGCCATGAGGGTCGAGCCGCCCTGCTCGTTGATCGAGCGGTAGAACCCGCCGGCCTCGAACACCGAGAAGCCCGCGGCCACGGTCGTGTTCTTCAGCAGGGCGATCTGCACGCTGGTGAGCGGCGGCATCACCGAGCGCACCGCCTGCGGGAGCACGACGAGCGACAGGGTCTGGCTGAAGCCGAGCCCGAGCGCCCGTGCCGCCTCGGCCTGGCCGGCCGACACGGTGCTGATCCCGCCGCGCACGACCTCGCACACGAACGCCGCCGTGTAGAGCGAGAGGCCGACGACGGCGAGCAGGAAGAACGGCAGGTAGAAGAACAGCTTGGTGAACCCGAGCGCGAAGAAGAACAGCACGAGAGTCAGCGGCGTGTTGCGCAGCAGGGTCACGTACGCCGTGCCGGTCGCGCGCATCGCGGGGACCGGGCTGACCCGCATCGCCGCGAGGACCACGCCCAGGATCAGCGAGGCGATCGCCGAGAGCACGAACAGGCCGATCGTGCCGCCGAAGCGGGTCAGGAACTCACTGAGGTTGCCGAACAGGACGTCCACGTGTGCCTCCTCCGTCGGCCCGTGAGTGCTCGTCCGTGCCGGGACCCGGACGAGCACTCACGAGCGCGCAGCGCACAGAGCGCGTCAGTAGCGCTCGATGGGCGGGGGCTGCGGGGCCGGGGTGCCGGAGCGGCCCAGGGTCTCGTTGTAGAGCCGTGTCCAGGTGCCGTCGTTCTCGGCCTGCGCGAGCAGGTCGTTGGCCTTGTTCCGCAGCGCGGCGTCGTCACGGTTCATGCCGATGCCGTAGGGCTCCTCGGAGAAGGTCTGGCCGACGACGCGCAGCTGGTCGGGCGTCTGCGCCGCGTAGCCCTGCAGGATCGCGTTGTCGGTGGTGACGGCGTCGACCTGGCCGCCGCGCAGGGCGTCGACGCACTGCGAGTAGTTCTGGAACTCGACCACGTTCTGGGTCAGGTTCTGCTCGCGGACGCGCTGGATCGGCGTCGAGCCGGTGGCCGAGCAGACCCGCTTGCCCTGCAGGCTCTGGGGCCCGGTGATCGACTGGTCGTCGGCGCGGACGAGGAGGTCCTGGCCGGCGACGAAGTACGGGCCGGCGAAGCCGACGCGCTGCTTGCGGCTGTCGTTGATCGTGTAGGTGCCGACGTAGAGGTCCACGTCGCCGCGGGAGATCGCGTCCTCGCGGGCCGCCGACGGGATGACCCGGTACTCGATCTGCTCGGGGGCGAAGCCGAGGCCGGCGGCGACCATGCGCCCGATCTCGACGTCGAACCCGGTGTACTGCCCGGTCGTCGGGTCCTGGAGCCCGAGGCCCGGCTGGTCGTTCTTCACGCCGAGGATCAGACGGCCCCGCTGCTGCGCCGCGGCGAAGACCGGCGAGCCGGGGACCTGGACGTTCTGCGCGACGGGCGTGCCCGCGACCGGCTGGCCGCCGGGGGTGCCCTCGCGACCGCACGCGGCGCCGAACGCCAGGGCGAGCACCGCGAGGAGCACGCCCAGGGACCGGAGCGAGACGAAGCGCCTCATGACGGCTCCTTTCCGAAGATGCCGTTGGTGGCTAGTGGGTGAGGATCTTGCCGAGGAAATCGCGGGCCCGTTCCGTGGCGGGACGGGAGAAGAAGCTGTCCGGTGTCGTGTCCTCGACGATCTCGCCGTCGGCCATGAACACGACCCGGTGCGCGGTGCGGCGGGCGAAGCCCATCTCGTGGGTGACCACGACCATCGTCATGCCGTCCCGTGCGAGACCGGCCATGACCTCGACGACCTCGCCGACCATCTCGGGGTCGAGCGCCGAGGTCGGCTCGTCGAAGAGCATCACCTTCGGCTCCATCGCGAGCGCCCGGGCGATCGCCACGCGCTGCTGCTGGCCGCCGGAGAGCTGGGCGGGGTACTTGTCGGACTGGTTGCCGATGCCCACGCGGTCGAGCAGCGCGCGGGCCCGCTCCTGCGCCTCGGACCTCGACCTCCCCCGCACGCGGGTCGGCGCGAGCGTGACGTTGTCGAGGATCGTCATGTGGGCGAAGAGGTTGAACTGCTGGAAGACCATGCCGACGTCGGCGCGAAGCTTCGCGAGGTCGCGCCCCTCGGCCGGCAGCGGGACGCCGTCGATCTCGACGGTGCCGCCGTCGATGGGCTCCAGGCGGTTGATCGCCCGGCACAGCGTCGACTTGCCCGAGCCCGAGGGACCGAGCACGACGACCACCTCGCCGCGGGCGACCTCGAGGTCGATGTCGCGCAGCACGTGCAGGTCGCCGAAGTGCTTGTCCACCCCGGCCATGCGCACCATCGGCGTGCCGGAGGACGGCGGGGCCGGGTCCGGGGTCTTGTCCGCCATGTCCACGCTCCTGTCCGTCGTGCCACCGCCACACTCGGTGAACGGAAGGTGCCAGCGCCCTGAACGGGGCGTCCACGCTCTTGAGGAAGACTTAGGGTTCGGCGCCACCGACGTAACGCGGGGGACACCGGAGCCCGGGAGGAGGCCCAGCGTGCGCGTGCTCGTGGTGGAGGACGACGACCGCGTCGCCGCGGCGCTGCACGCCGCCCTGGCCCGCCACGAGATGCAGGTCGATCGCGTCGGCCGCGGCCACGCGGTGCTGGAGCGCCTGCCCGGGACCGACGTGGTGCTGCTCGACCTCGGGCTGCCGGACGTCGACGGGCTCGAGGTGTGCCGGCGCATCCGCGAGGCCGGCGACGTCCCGGTGATCGTCGTCAGCGCCCGCGGCAGCGTCGACGAGCGCATCCTCGGGCTGCACCACGGCGCCGACGACTACCTGGTCAAGCCCTACGACGTCGGCGAGCTGGTCGCCCGCATCCACGCGGTGCGCCGCCGGCGCGCGGCGGTCGCGCCGCAGGCCGCCGACCCCGTCACCGACCTCGGCGGCGGGGTGGTGCTCGACCGCGCGCGCCACACCCTGACCGTCGACGGCGGCGACGTGGCGCTCTCCCGCAAGGAGTTCGCGGTGCTGGCCCTGCTCGCCGACGCCGACGGGGCGGTGTGCACCCGCGACCGGCTCGTCGCCGAGGTGTGGGGACGCCGCTGGCCGGGCGCGGACCGCACCCTCGACGTCCACGTCGCGACCCTGCGGACCAAGCTCGGACGTCCCGGGATGGTCGCGACGGTGCGGGGTGTGGGCTACCGGCTCACTGCTGGTGGGGGCTGACCCGTGCGCACGCGGCTGCTCGTCGTCTTCTCGGTGCTGGTCGGGCTGCTGGTGCTCGGCCTCGGGCTGCCGCTCGCCGGGGCGTCGGCGTCGACGGCGACCTCGCGGCTGTTCGCCGATCGTCTCGGCGACACGACACGCTTCGCCGCGCTGGCACAGCGGGCCGTGGGCGACGGTGACGCGGGTGCGCTCGCGGCCGAGCTCGCCCGGTACGACGACGTCTACGGCATCGCCGCGCTGGTCGTCGACCGCGACGGGCGTGTCCTCGCGTCGTCGCGCCCCGAGGTGCCCGAGCCGGCCGCGCGCCGCGTCCAGCTCGCCCTCGCCGGGCAGCGCTCGGAGCCCCCGACACCGGTGTGGCCGTGGGACACCGCGCCGCTGCTGCTCGCCGAGCCGGTGCTCGTCGGCGGCGAGGTCCGCGGCGCGGCGGTGACGATCTCGCCGACGGGCCCGGCGCGGGCGGAGACGCTGCGCGTGTGGGCGGCGCTCGCCGCGGCGGGGCTGGTGGCCCTCGCGGTCGCCGCGGGGATCGCGCTGCCGCTGGTGCGCTGGATCCTGGCGCCCGTCGAGAGCCTCGACGCGGGCACGGCGCAGGTCGCGGCGGCCGTGCGGGCGGGGCGGGCGCCGCGGCCGGTCGGCGACGGGCGCGGACCGCCGGAGCTGCGGCGGCTGAGCCGGCACTTCGACCAGATGGCCGCCGGCGTCACCCACGCGCTCGAGTCGCAGCGCGCGTTCGTCGCCGACGCCGGCCACCAGCTGCGCAACCCGCTGACGGCCCTGCGCCTGCGGATGCAGAACGTCGCCGCCGCCCTCGCGGCGCCGGATGCCCGCGTCGACCCCGACCTGATGGACGCCCTGCGCGACGAGCACGGCGCGGCCCTCGAGGAGACCGATCGCCTCGCCGGGGTGCTCGACGCGATGCTCGCGCTCGCCCGCGCGGAGGGGCGCCCGGCCCAGCCGGTGCCCCTGCCGCTCGACCCGCTGCTCGACGAGCGGGCCGACGCCTGGGGCGTGCTCGCCGAGCACGAGGGCCTGTCGCTGCGGCGCCGCGGCCCGGGCGGTCTGGTCGCGCGCACCGACGTCGACTCGGTGGTCGCGGTGCTCGACGCGGTGCTGGACAACGCGCTGAGGTACGCGCCCCCGGGCACGGAGGTCGAGCTCTCCACCGCGCGCGTCGAGGGCCGCGTCGAGATCGGCGTCCGCGACCACGGCCGTGGCCTCGACCCGGCCGAGCTGGAGCGGGCCACCGACCGGTTCTGGCGCGCGCCCGACCAGCACGACACCGGTGACGGGCACGGCACCGGGCTCGGCCTGGCCATCGCCGCGCGGTCGGCCGAGCGGGCGGGCGGGGAGCTCGTCCTGCAGCTGCCCGAGGACGGGGGCCTGCGGGTCGTCCTGCGTCTGCCGCCGGCCACGGCGACGGACGCGGCGGGGGAGCGCGCGGACGCGGCCGCGGGGGAGGCGGCGGGGGACGTCCCGGATCCCGCCGGCGCGGAGGCTCAGAGCCCCTTGAACGCCCGGTAGGCCGCGACCGCGCCGGGGTGCAGGGCCACCGGCTGGGTGCCGATGGCCACGCGCGGGTCGATGCTGCGCCCCGCGGGGTCGGCGAGCGCCAGCGCGTCGCGGCGGGCGAGCATCGCGGTGACCAGCGACCCGGCGAGCGTGGCGGTCATGTCCGCGGTGACGAGCAGGACGTTGCGCACCGAGGTGGTGCTCACGGGGTCGGGGAGCCGGTAGGTGCCCGCCGGCACCGTGGTGACGTCGTAGACCGGGTAGCCGGTGCGCAGCCGGGCGGTCTCCTCGCCGAGGTCGAGCAGCCGGACGGGGCGTCGCCGCGAGAGCTGGTCGACCCCCGCCGTGGGCACGCCGCCGGACCAGAAGAACGCGTCGATCCGACCGCGCTCCAGGGCGGCGACCGAGTCGTCGAGCGCGAGCATCACCGCGTCCATGTCCCGCTCGGCGGTCAGGCCCACGGTCGCGAGCAGGCGGGGGGCGATGACGAGCACGCCGGAGTTGCGGGCCCCGACCGACACGCGTCGTCCGCGCAGGTCGGCGAGGCGGCGGATCGGCGACTCGGCGGGCACGACGACGTGGATCGCATCGTCGTGCACCCGGGCCAGCGCCTGGAGCGGGTGGCGCGGACGGGCCCCGTCGACCGCGCCGTCGACCGCGACGTCCGCGGCGCAGAAGGCGACACGCGCCCGCCCGGACACGAGCATCCCGACGTTGTCGACGGAGCCCTCGCTGGCCAGCACGCCGGTGGGGACGCCGGGATCGACGCCCCAGATGCCGGCCAGGGCGTCGCCGAGGCGCCGGTAGACGCCCTGCGGGCCGCCGGTGGCGACGACGACCGGCGTGGTGTCGGGCGGGGCGCACCCGATCCCGACCAGGGCAATCGTCCCGAATCCGGCAGCGCCCAGACCGGCGCCCAGACCGGCCCGCAACACCGTGCGGCGACGCAGGGCCGGGCTCATCCGCGCATCCTGCCAGTGTCCGGGGTGGTCGAGAGGGTGTCGAGAGGTGCACATCGGGGACGACCCGGGCAGCATGCGCTCCGTGCCCGACGACACGGCCGACGCCGCGACGACCGACGCCCCGAGCGGCGAGCCGAGCCTCGTCCGGGCGATCGGCCCGAAACTGCTCGTCTTCTTCATCATCGGCGACATCCTCGGCACGACGATCTACGCGCTGACCGGGACGGTGTCGGAGCGGGTCGGCGGCGCGCTGTGGCTGCCGTTCCTGCTCGCGTTCGTCGTGGCGTTCATGACCGCCTTCAGCTACCTCGAGCTGGTCGGCAAGTACCCGCGGGCGGCGGGCGCCGCGCTCTACACCCAGCAGGCGTTCCGCCGGCCGTTCCTGACGTTCCTGGTCGCCTTCACGGTGATGTGCTCCGGGATCACCTCCGCGGCCTCGGCCGCGCAGGCGTTCGGCGGGACCAACCTCGACGCGCTCGTCGGCGAGGTGCCCGGCTGGGTCACGCCGCTGGTGGTCGTGGCGTTCCTGCTGATGCTGGCCGCGATCAACTTCCGGGGCGTCGGCGAGTCGGTGCGCGTGAACGTCGTGCTCACGGCCATCGAGCTCCTCGGCCTGGCCATCGTCATCGTGCTGGGCGTCTGGGCGGTGATCAACGGCGCGGGCGACGCGTCACGGCTCACCGAGTTCGCCACCTCCGCGCCCGAGAGCTCGATCTTCTCCGAGCCCGCGGTGCTGCTCGCGATCTCGTCGGCCACCGCGCTCGCCTTCTTCGCGATGGTCGGCTTCGAGGACTCGGTGAACATGGCCGAGGAGACCGTCGACCCGCCGAGGACCTTCCCCCGGGCCATGCTGCTGGCCATGGGCATCACGGCGACGATCTACCTGGTCGTCGCGGTGCTGGCCTCGACGCTGGTCCCCACCGAGGAGCTGGCCGCCGCCGAGAGCGGCGCGCTGCTGCGGGTCGTCCAGACCGCGTCGCCGTCGTTCCCGGCCGTGGTCTTCGCGGCGATCACGCTGTTCGCCGTCACGAACACCGCGCTGATCAACATGATGATGGCCAGCCGGCTGCTCTACGGGATGGCGCGGGAGCGGATCATCCCGGACGCGTTCGCCAAGGTGCACCCGGGCCGGCGCACCCCGTGGCTCGCGATCGTCGTGACCAGCGCGCTCGCGATCATCCTCGTGCTGCTGCTCGACATCTCCGAGCTGGGCAGCATGACCTCGCTGCTGCTGCTCGCCGTGTTCACACTGGTCAACGTCGCGGTGCTGGTGCTGCGCCGCGACCGGGTCGACCACCGGCACTTCCGGGCGCCGACGGGCATCCCGATCGTCGCCGCGGTGCTCTGCGCCTTCCTCGCGAGCCCCTTCTCCGGGCGCCCGCCGAAGGAGTACCTGTTCGCCGGGATCCTGCTGCTGCTCGGCGTCCTGCTGTGGGGCGTGAACCGCGCGACGACGGGTCGGCGGGACGACTTCGACGCCAGCACGCTCGGCAAGTGACGGGCGCCTACCCTGGGCGATGATGACCGCTGTCCCGTCCGCCGCGACCTTCCACATCCGCACCCACGGGTGCCAGATGAACGTGCACGACTCGGAGCGCCTCGCGGGCGTGCTCGAGGAGGCCGGCTACGAGCACACCGACGACGCCGACGGCGCCGACCTCGTCGTGTTCAACACCTGCGCGGTGCGCGAGAACGCCGACAACAAGCTCTACGGCCAGCTCGGCAACCTCGCGCCGCGCAAGGCCGAGCGGCCCGGGATGCAGATCGCGGTCGGCGGGTGCCTCGCGCAGAAGGACCGCGAGTCCGTCGTGCGCCGGGCGCCGTGGGTCGACGTCGTGTTCGGCACCCACAACACGGGCTCGCTGCCGGCGCTGCTCGAGCGCGCCCGCCACAACGGCGAGGCCCAGGTCGAGATCCTCGAGGCGCTCGAGACCTTCCCGTCGCACCTGCCCGCGCGCCGCGACTCCGCGTTCGCGGGCTGGGTGTCGATCTCGGTGGGCTGCAACAACACGTGCACCTTCTGCATCGTGCCCTCGCTGCGCGGCAAGGAGGTCGACCGGCGGCCGGGGGAGATCCTCGCCGAGGTCGAGGCGCTGGTCGCCGAGGGCGTGCTCGAGGTGACGCTGCTCGGCCAGAACGTCAACGCCTACGGCGTCTCGTTCGACGACCGTGCGAGCGGGCGCACCGCGTTCGCCGACCTCCTGCGCGCTTGCGGGCGGGTCGAGGGCCTCGAGCGGGTGCGCTTCACCAGCCCGCACCCGCGCGACTTCACCTCCGACGTCATCACCGCGATGGCCGAGACGCCGAACGTCTGCCCCCAGCTGCACATGCCGCTGCAGTCCGGGTCGGACCGGGTGCTCAGGGCGATGCGCCGCTCGTACCGGGCGAAGCGCTACCTCGACATCGTCTCCGACGTGCGGAACGCGATGCCCGATGCGGCGCTGACCACCGACATCATCGTCGGCTTCCCCGGCGAGACCGAGGAGGACTTCGCCGAGACGCTGCGGGTCGTCGAGGCCTCGCGGTTCTCCCAGGCCTTCACGTTCCAGTACTCACCGCGCCCGGGCACGCCCGCGGCGACGCTGCCCGACCAGGTGCCGAAGGCGGTCGTGCAGGAGCGCTACGACCGGCTGGTCGCCCTCCAGGACGAGATCTCCCTGGAGCTCAACCGGGAGCAGGTCGGGCGCGACCTCGAGCTGATCGTCTCCACCGGCGAGGGCCGCAAGGACACCGTGACCCGGCGGATGAGCGGACGCGCCCGCGACGGGCGGCTCGTGCACTTCACGCCGACCGGGACGGTCGAGGAGATCCGCCCCGGCGACGTCGTCACCGTGCGCGCCACCTACGGCGCGCCCCACCACGTCGTCGCCGACGGTGACGTCCTGACCCACCGCCGCACCCGCGCCGGCGACGCCCACGCGGCGGGGCAGCGGCCGACGACGCCGCGCACCACCGGGCTGGGCCTGCCGACGCTCGGCCCGCCCGCCGCGGTCCCCGAGCCGGTCGCGGCCTGCGGCCCGGCGCTGACGGAGGTCTGAGTGACCGACAACCACACCGACAACCACACCGACAACCACGCCGACAGCCATACCGACGGGGACACCGACGCCCCCCGCTCGCCCGCCGCACCCGCCGCCGCGCCCGGCAAGGTCGACTTCGGGGCCGGCGCGCTCGTCGCCGCCGTCGCCGTGCTCGTGCTCCTGCTCGCCGCGGTGCTGCCGTGGACCGGGCTGGGCGCCTCGGGCTGGGAGGTCGTCCTGGGCCGGCCGGGGGTCACGGGGCTCCCGCGGCTGTTCGGCACGCTCGCCGTGGTGTTCGGCGTGGTCGGCACCGCCGTCACGCTGCTCACCGCCCGCTGGCCCGCCGTGTTCGTCACGGCGGCCGGGTGCACGATCACGTCGGTGACCGGGCTGTGGGCGATCTGGTCGCAGAACACCAGCGCCGGCACCGGGCCGGGCGTCGGGCTCTGGCTCGCGCTGCTCGCGATGATCGTGCTCGCCGCCCGCTGGGCGAGCTACGCGTTCTCCCGCCGGTAGGACCGCCTCAGCGCGTCGCGTCCTCCGCGGCGGCGAGCCACTGCCGCCACTGCGCGGCCTGCCGCTCGGCCTCCTCGGCACGGCGGCGGTCGCCGGCGGCGTGGGCCTTCGCCGCCTGGGCCTCGAACTGCTCGACGCGGGCGCGGAACTGCCCGACCCGGGCCTCGGTCTCGGGGTCGGCGGCCTGCCACCGGCGGTCGACGGCGGCGCGCACCCGGTCCTCGACCTCCTTGAGGCGCGTCGAGAACTCCCGGACCCGCTCCCGCGGCACCTTGCCGATCGCGTCCCAGCGTTCCTGCACGTCGCGCAGCGCGGCGCGGGCGGCGTCGACGTCGGCGAGGTCGATGCGGCCCGCCTCCGCGAGCAGCTCCTCCTTGGCCCGGGCGTTGTCGGCGAACTCGGCGTCGCGGGCCGAGAACGTCTCGGAGCGCCGGGAGAAGAACGTGTCCTGGGCGCCGCGGAACCGGGCCCACAGGGCGTCGTCGGCGTCCTTGCTGGTGCGCCCGGCGGCCTTCCACTCGGCCATGAGCTCCTTGTAGCGCCCGGCCGTCGGACCCCAGTCGGTGGAGTCCGTGAGCGACTCGGCCTCGACGACGAGCTCCTCCTTGCGCGCCTTCGCGGCCGTGCGGGCGCGGTCGAGCTCGGCGAAGTGGGCCCCGCGGCGGCGGGCGAAGGTCTCGCGGGCGCGGGAGAAGCGCTTCCACAGCGCGTCGTCGGTCTTGCGGTCGATCCCCTTGACCGCCTTCCACTCCTCGATCATCGCCTGGAAGCGGTCGCCGGCGTGCTTCCAGCGCGTCGTCTCCTCGGCGAGGCCCTCCGCCTCGGCGATGAGCGCCTCCTTGCGGGCGACGGCGTCGTCGCGGGCACCGGCCCGGGCCGCGCGGTCGGCCTCCTCGGCCCCCTCCGCGGCGCTGACGACGGCGTCGAGGCGCTGGCCGAGCCCGGTGACGTCCCCGACGACCGGGGCGTCCACGAGACGCTCGCGCAGCGAGGTGGCGCTGCGCAGGATCGCGCGGGCCTCGCCGCGGCCGCCGGTCAGACGGCGGACGAGCAGGTCGACCTCGGTGCGCAGGTCGTCGAAACGCACCGCGAAGTGCGCGAGGCCCTCGTCGGCGTCGCCCGCCTGCCACGACCCGACCGCGCGCTCGCCGTCGGGACCGGTGACCCACACCGTGCCGTCGCCGTCCACCCGGCCCCAGCGGGCAGGGTCGGCGGCCGCCGACGTCACCGCCGGGAACGAGGGCGCGGCGGCGGGGGGACCCGGGGTCGGCACGACCGGGTGGGCCGGGGCGGTCTCGACGTCCGCGCCGTCACCGGGACGGGTGCCGTCGGGCGTGGCCCCGTCGGTGATGCCGGTGGCCCCGGCGGTCCCGGCGGCGCCGGTCACCTCCGCGGCCTGCTCGTCGGTCATCGGCCCCGACACCTCCAGCTCCTACGGTTCGGGCATTCAAGCAGGTCCGCCGAGCGCGCAGGAACTCCCTTCCCCCTCGCTCACTCCCCGGCGACGGGTCCGGGCCCGTCTGGGATCCTGGGGCGCGATGACGTCCTCGACGGGTCGAGCTCCCCGCTCCGTCTCCCGCCCGATCGCCCTTGTCGGCCCCACGGCGACCGGGAAGTCCGACCTCGCGCTCGCGATCGCCCGGGAGCTCGCGCGGCACGGAGGCGGCGCCGAGGTCGTCAACGCCGACGCGATGCAGCTCTACCGGGGCATGGACATCGGCACCGCGAAGCTCCCGCCCGACGCCCGTGACGGCGTGCCGCACCACCTGCTCGACGTCCTCGACGTCACCGACACCGCGACGGTCGCCGCCTACCAGCGCGACGCCCGCGCCGCGGTCGACGCGATCCGCGCCCGGGGGCGCGTGCCGCTGATCGTCGGCGGGTCCGGCCTCTACGTGCAGGCGGTGCTCGACGACCTCGAGTTCCCCGGCACCGACCCCGCCCTGCGGGCCCGTCTCGACGCCGAGCTCGCCGAGGTCGGCGCGGCGGCGATGCACGCGCGCCTCGCCGCCCGCGACCCCGACGCGGCCGGCGGGATCCTCGCGAGCAACGGGCGCCGCATCGTGCGGGCCCTCGAGGTCGTCGAGCTCACCGGGCGGCCGTTCGCCGCGAGCCTGCCCCGGCCGGGGGCACCGCGCCACGACGCGCTGCTCGTCGGCCTCGACCGCGACACCGCGGTGCTCGACGAGCGCATCGCCGAGCGTGTCGACGGGATGCTGGCCGCGGGGCTGCTCGACGAGGTCCGCCGGCTCGTCGCGCGGGGCCTGCGGGACGGGGCGACCGCGTGGCGGGCCGTCGGCTACCGCGAGGTGATCGAGCACCTCGACGGCACGATCGACCTCGACGAGGCGCGCCGTCGCACGGTCGTCGCCACCCGCCGGTTGGTACGCCGGCAACGCTCGTGGTTCCGCCGCGACGACCGGGTCGCCTGGCTCGACGCCGCCGCGCCCGACCTCGTCGCCATGGTCCTGGGGCGTTGGGCCGAACGTCGCATGTGAGCGAAATTCCCGGCTATCGCCGGGAATTTCGCTCACATGGGGTGCTACCGCTCGGCTCCCAGGGAGACGGTCGGGGCGTCGAGCGCCTCGGGCCGGGCGTGGCGCCCGGTGTCCGCCGTGGTCAGCGCGATGTCGCGGTGCTGCGGTCCGGTGGCCCCGCCCAGCGCCTCGACGTGCGGGTTGCCCTGCCACTGCACGACCAGCAGGTGCGGACGCCCGGGGACCGCGTCGACGCTGTAGGCGCCCTCCCGGTCGGCGACCGCCCGGCCGAGCTGGCGCCCGTCGGCGTCGACGACCGTCAGGACGGCGTACGGCGCGGGCTCGCCGCCATGGCGGACCGTGCCCCGCAGGGTCGGCCGGCGCAGCCGCACCGTGTCGGCGCCCGTCGCGCCGGTCTCCGTCTCGGTGACGGCCGGGAGCGCGGGGGGCTCGGTCTCCTCGATGTCGATCGTGTGCCGCAGCGGCACCTCGCGCAGGAACAGGATCGCGATCAGCGCGATCAGCGCCAGCGGCGCGGCGACGAGGAAGAGCAGGCCGATCGAGTCGCCGTAGGCGTTCTCGATGACCGTGCGGATCGGCGCCGGCAGGGTCGCGAGGTTCGGGATCTGCCCGCCCGACGAGCCGGTCGCCGAGGCCGGGATGCCGAGGTTCGCCAGGCCCGAGGTGATCGAGCTCGAGACGTGCGAGCTGAGCAGCGCGCCGAGCGCGGCGACACCGGCGGCGCCGCCGAGCGAGCGGAAGAACGCGACCGTCGAGCTGGCGGCGCCCATCTCGCTCATCGCGACCTGGTTCTGCACCGCGAGCACGAGGTTCTGCTGGGTGGCACCGACGCCGACGCCGACCATCGCCATGAACACCGCGAGCAGCGGGTAGGGCACGGTCGCGCTGACGAACAGGCCCTCGCCGAGCAGACCCAGCGTGAGCAGGATGCCGCCGCCCACCAGGTAGGGCTTCCAGCGCCCGTAGCGGGTGATCAGCTGGCCGACGATCGTCGAGGCGAGGAAGAGCCCCGCGATCATCGGCAGCGTCAGCAGCCCGGCCTCGGTGGCCGAGGCGCCGCGGGCGAGCTGGAAGAACTGGGACAGGTAGACCGTCGAGCCGAACATCGCGACGCCGACGAACAGGCCGGCGATCGTCGCGAGCGCCACCGTCGGGTTGCGGAACAGGTGCAGCGGGACGATCGGCTCGCGGACCTTCGACTCGACCACCACGGCGAGCACGAGCGCGAGGATGCCGCCGCCGACCCAGGCCACCGAGGCCCAGGAGCCCCAGGCGAACTGGTGCCCGGCCAGCGAGGTCCAGATGAGCAGCGCGGAGACGCCGGCGGCGATGAGGACCGCGCCGAGGTAGTCGATGTGCACCTCGCGCTTGACCGTCGGCACGGTCAGGGTGCGCTGCAGGACGACGAGCGCGACGACGGCGATCGGAACGGTGACGTAGAAGCACCAGCGCCAGCCGATGGTGTCGACGATGACGCCGCCGATGAGCGGGCCGCCGACCGTGGCCACCGCCATGATCGCGCCGAGGTAGCCGGAGTACCGGCCGCGCTCGCGCGGCGGGATGATCGCGGCGATCACGACCTGGGCCAGCGCCATGAGCCCGCCCATGCCGAGGCCCTGGATGACGCGGAAGCCGATGAGCATGCCGGTGCTCGTGGTGAGCCCGCAGAGCATCGACCCGGCGATGAACATCGTGATCGCGATCTGGACGAGCAGCTTCTTCGAGAAGAGGTCGGCGAGCTTGCCCCAGATCGGGGTGGACGCCGTCATCGCGAGCAGCGAGGCGGTGACCACCCAGGTGTACTGCGCCTGGGTCCCGCCGAGGTCGGCGAGGATCCGGGGCAGCGCGTTGGACACGATCGTCGACGACAGGATCGCGACGAACAGGGCCATGAGCAGGCCCGAGAGGGCCACCAGCACGTGGCGGGTGGCGGGGGGTTCGGCGCCGTTCGCGGTCGAGCCGGGAGCGGGCGGCGTCGTCGCCGGTGCGGACATCAGGGTTCTCCGGGAGGGGAGCGCAGGGGTGGTGGACGTGCTGGGGGACGTCGCCGCTCAGGGCGCCCGCGACGGCGGGGACTGCAGGCCGACGGCGAGGAGGTCGATCACCTGGTCGACCACGCCGACGAGGTCGCCGTCCCCGTCGGACTCGAGCCAGCGGGTGGTGGCCACGCGCATCGCGGACATGACCGCCGCGGCGGTGACCGCCGGGTAGAGGTCCCGCGGACCGAGGCCCGTGCGGTCGGCGATGATCCCGGTGAGGTGCGCCTCGGCGGCGGCGTAGGCCGCGAGCTGCTGGGGCACGAGCGAGGGCTCGGACTTCACGAGGCGGACCTGGGCGATCCACTCCCGCGAGCGCGGGGCGTCGACCACCATCTCGCGCATCACCGCGCGCACCGACTCGAGCACGGGCTCGCCCGCGGGGCGCTCGGCGAGGCGCTCGGCCGTGTCGCGGGCCCGCTCGACGTCGGCCGCGACGACCGCCTCCTCCTTCGACGAGAAGTAGTTGAAGAAGGTGCGCGGCGAGACGTCGGCGGCCTCGGCGATCTGCTCGACGGTCACCTCGGCGAGGCCGTGGGTCACCGCGAGCTCGAGGGCGGCCGCGCCGAGCGCCCGCCGCGTCTTGAGCTTCTTGCGCTCGCGCAGTCCCGTGGTCACGCCGATTACTGTAGGCCGATCTTGCAGTCTGTGCAGATTTGCGGACTGAGATGTTTTGCACGTCACGACGAAGTGCAGCCGACGCACGTCGAGGAGCGTCGATAGGCTGGACGACGTGGAGTTCGTCAAGGGACACGGGACCGAGAACGACTTCGTGGTCCTCCCCGACGCCGACGGCTCGCTCGACCTGGACGCCGGCGAGGGCCACCTCGTGCGGGCCCTGTGCCACCGCCGCCGCGGGATCGGCGCCGACGGGGTGCTGCGTGTGGTGCGCACCGACGCGCCGGTCGCGGTCGCGGCCGGGGTCGACGGCAGCGAGGCCACCTGGTTCATGGACTACCGCAACGCCGACGGCTCGCTCGCGGAGATGTGCGGCAACGGCGTGCGGGTCTTCGCCCGGTACCTGGTCGACGCGGGCCTCGTCGCCCCCGGCACCCACCCGGTCGCCACGCGCGCGGGCACGCGCTGGGTCACCGTCGACCGCACCGGCCCGGTCACCGTCGACATGGGGCCCGCCGTGCTCGGGCCCGCGTCGACGACCGTCGTCGACGGGGTCGAGCTCACCGGCGTCGCCGTCGACGTCGGCAACCCGCACCTGGCCTGCGTCACCGGCACGGCGCTCGACGCCCTCGACCTCGCGACGCCGCCCGCCTACGACCGGTCGCTGTTCCCCCACGGCGTGAACGTCGAGGTCCTCACGCCGCTCGCCGACGGCGCGGTGCGCCTGCGCGTGCACGAGCGCGGCTCGGGGGAGACCCGTTCCTGCGGCACGGGCACGGTCGCCGGGGCCGTCGCGGCGCTGGAGGCGGCCGGGCGGCACACGGGCACCGTCACCGTGCACACCCCCGGCGGCACGCTGCTCGTCGGCGTCGACGGGGCCACGACGACCCTGACCGGCCCGGCCGAGCTGGTCGCGCACGGCACGTGGGGTGCGGCGGTCCCCGCGGGTGTCTGACCCGCTGACGGTGGTTTTCGCGTTGCCCCTCGTGGAACCATGGATGGCAACATGACAGAACCCGCAGCGCAGGACCCCCGCCCGTTCACCCCGACCCGTGCGTCGGGCCGCTCCAGCGACATCCGGCTCGACCCGTCGGCCGAGCCCGACGAGCCGGTCGGCGAGCCCACGGGCGGCGCCCTCGACCTCGAGGAGCGCACCTCGCTGCGCCGGGTCCCCGGGCTCACCGGGTCGTCCACCGAGCTCACCGACGTCACCGAGGTCGAGTACCGCCAGCTGCGCCTCGAGCGCGTGGTGCTCATCGGCGTGTGGACCGAGGGCACGTCCCGCGAGGCCGAGGCGTCGCTCACCGAGCTCGCCCGCCTCGCCGAGACCGCGGGCTCCGAGGTGCTCGACGGCCTCATCCAACGCCGCCAGACGCCCGACCCCGGCACCTTCGTCGGTTCCGGCAAGGTGGTCGAGCTGCGCGAGACGGTCCAGGCCACCGGCGCCGACACCGTCATCTGCGACGGCGAGCTCTCGCCCGGGCAGCTGCGCAACCTCGAGGAGAAGCTCAAGGTCAAGGTCGTCGACCGGACGGCGCTGATCCTCGACATCTTCGCCCAGCACGCGCGCTCCCGGGAGGGCAAGGCGCAGGTCGAGCTGGCACAGCTGCGCTACTTCCTGCCGCGGCTGCGCGGCTGGGGCGAGTCGCTGTCCCGGCAGGGCGGTGGCGCCGGCGGTGGCGGCGGCGCGGGGGGCGGCGGCGTCGGCACCCGCGGGCCCGGTGAGACGAAGCTCGAGACCGACCGCCGCCGCATCCACCGGCGCATCTCCAAGCTGCGCGGCGAGATCGAGGCGATGTCGACGGTCCGCGACACCAAGCGCGGCGGGCGCCGCCGCAACGCCGTGCCCTCGGTGGCGATCGCCGGCTACACCAACGCGGGCAAGTCGAGCCTGCTCAACGCGATCACCGACGCCGGGGTGCTGGTGCAGGACGCGCTGTTCGCGACCCTCGACCCGACCACCCGCCGCTGGGAGACCGAGGACGGGCGCGAGGTCACGCTCACCGACACCGTCGGCTTCGTGCGCCACCTGCCCCACCAGCTCGTCGACGCGTTCCGCTCGACGCTGGAGGAGGTCGCCGAGGCGGACCTGCTGCTCCACGTCGTCGACGGCTCCGACCCGTCGGCGCAGGACCAGATCGCCGCGGTCCGCGAGGTCATCGCGGACCTCGACGCACCGGCGCCGCCGGAGCTCCTCGTCGTCAACAAGGTGGACGCCGCCGAGCCGATGGCGCTCGCGGAGCTGCGCGGGGCCCTGCCCGGCGCGGTGTTCGTCTCCGCGCGCACCGGCGAGGGCCTGAAGCGGCTCACCGCGCGCCTCGCCGAGGAGCTGCCGCACCCCGACGTCGAGCTCGAGGTGCTGCTGCCCTACACCGAGGGCGCGCTCGTGGCCCGGGCCCACGGCGAGGGCGAGGTGCTCGCCGAGCGCCACACCGCCGAGGGCACCGCGCTGCACGCCCGTGTGTCCGAGGAGCTGGCGGCGTCGCTGCGCGCCGCGGCGGTCGACCCCGCGCGCGTGCCCTGAGCGGGAGACGAAGCGCAGCGGGAGCTCGACCACCGAGACGGCTCGCGCTCGTCCTGCTGGTCGTGGGTGGCCTGCTCGTGCCGGGCGTGGCGTGGGCCGGCCCGCAGGAGCGCTGCACCCTCGACGACCCGCGCCTGGCCGAGACGTCGGGGCTGGTCGTGGCGGCCGACGGTCTCGGCGGCGCGTACGAGGTCGTCAACGACAGCGGGAACCCGAGCACCGTCTACCGGCTCGACGACACCTGCGCGGTGGACGGCGAGATCGAGGTGCCCCGGCAGGGCCGCGACGTCGAGGACCTCGCGCGCGGGCCCGACGGCACGCTCTGGCTCGCCGACGTCGGCGACAACGACCGGCAGCGCAGCACCGTGGCGATCCTGCGGGTCTCGCCCGCGGGGGAGGAGACGGTCACCCGGTTCACCTACCCGGACGGGGCGCACGACGCCGAGTCGCTGCTGGTGCCCGGCGACGGGCGCCCGGTGATCGTCACCAAGGACCTGGGCGGGCGCAGCGGGGTGTACGTGGCCGACGCGCCCGCGGGTGACGGGGACCGGGGCACGCTGCGCCGGGCCGGCGAGGTCGTCGTGCCCGGCGAGGCGATCACGTCCCTCGGTGCCGGCTCCTACACCGGCGGCGCGATCTCCGCGGACGGGCGCGTCGTCGCCCTGCGCACCTACGCCGACGCCTGGCTCTACCTCGCCCCGGGCGGCAGCGCGACCGCCGACGACGTCGTGGCCGCGCTGGCCGGGATGCCGGTGCGGGTCCCGCTGCCGGGCGAGGTGCAGGGCGAGGCGCTGGCCTTCGCGCCGGACGGGACGCTGCTCGCGACGGGGGAGACGCCCGAGGGCGGGCCCCCGGCGCCGCTGCACGCGGTGCCCGGGGCGACGGGGCTGGTGGGGTCGTCCGCGACGTCGCCGGCGCCCGCTCCGGTCGCCGATCCGGACCGCGCCGGCCTCCCGGAGCCGCTCGCGACCATCGGCGTGGTCCTGGCCGTCGCGGCGGGCGTCTTCGCGCTCGTCGCCGTCGTGGCGGTCGCGCGCCGGCGCCGGGGCTGACCTCGCTCCGCCCCGGGCCTTCCGCAGCGAACGGGCTGTTCGCTGCTTCTATGCGTCGGAAGTCCGCGTTCGCTCCACCGATGTGGCTCCGCTGCGGCCGTAGGCTGCCGGCGTGCGCTACGACCTGCTCGACCTACGGCTCTTCCGGACCGTCGTCGCCGAGGGGTCGATCACCGCGGGGGCGGCCCGCCTGCACCTCAGCCTCCCGTCCGCGAGCGCGCGCGTCCGCGCGCTCGAGCACCACGCCGGCGTCGAGCTGCTCGTGCGCGGGCGACGCGGGGTGCGCCCGACGCCGGCGGGCAGCGCGCTCGCGCGCCACGCCGGGGAGGTGCTCGACGACCTCGGGCGCCTCGAGGGCGCGGTCGCGGGGTACCGGCGCCCGGCGGGCACCCCGGTGACCCTGCTGGCGGGGAGCTCGGCGATGCGCCGGCTGGTGCCCCGCGCGCTCGTGGACTTCCTCGTCGCCCACCCGGACGTCGACGTCGTCACCCGCGAGCGGCGCAGCGCCGACACCGTCCGGATGCTCGCCGACGGCGAGGCCGACCTCGGGGTGGTCGTCGTCGACGCCCGCGACGACCCGCCGCGCCCCGAGGACCGCCTCACCGACGACTCGCTGGTCGTGGTCGGTCCGCCCGGCGGCGCCCCCGGGGGCCGCGCGGCCATGACGTTCGCCGAGGCCGCCGAGCACCCCCTGGTCGGCCTCGAGCCCGACGCCCCGCTCGCGCAGACCCTCGAGGCCAACCTCGGCGAGCACGCGCCGGTGCCCCGCCACCGCGGGCGCGCGGTGGACCTCGGCACCGTCGTCGACCTGGCCGCGGCCGGGGTCGGGCTCGCGGTCGTCCCGCGCCACGTCGTCGACCCTGCGCGCGGCCTCGCGGTGTGCGAACTGGCCGAGCCGTTCGCGCGCCGGACCCTGGTCCTGCGCCGTGGCGCCCGCCCGGCGCCCGGTGTCGACGAGCTCGCCGAGCACCTCCGCCGCGCTGCCTCTGTCTGAGGCAGAGGCTGGCTCTCGGGATCGCGCATGGTGCCGGCGGGCGCGCCAGGTCAGGCTCGGGCCGTGGAACCGGCCCTGCACCGTGCGCTCCCCGCGCTGCTCGTCCCGCTGGTGCTCGTCGGCGGGCTCGTCGCGTCCCGTGGCGGCGCGGCCGAGCGCTTCTGGGGCCTCGGCATCCCGATCGCGGTGCTCGCGGTCGGCGCCGTCGTCGTCACGCTCGGCGTCCGGGGCTGGGTGCGGGAGCGCCGTCGCCGTCCCGAGGTCGGAGCGAACGTGGCGTTCGCTGCTTCTAGGCGTCCGGAGTCCCCGTTCGCGCCGTCGGGACGGCCGGGTCGGCCGGGTCCCGCAGCGCCAGCGTCAGCACCGCCGCGAGCGCCGGACCGGCGATGAGCACCGCGAGCGCGACCGTCGTGCCCCGGTGGTCGGCGAGCGCGCCGAGGGCGGGGGAGGCGAGCCCGCCGGCGCTCACGGCGAGCCCGAGCGTCACGGACGCCGCGAGCCCGAGGTGCCGCGGCAGGTAGGCCTGGCCGAGGGTGGTGTGCACGGGGACGGGCACGCCGAGCGCCGCCCCGAGCAGCCCGGTCGCGGCGAGCGCGAGGACGGGCGACGGCGCGACCAGTGTGGCCGCGAGCAGCGGCACGGCGGCGACGTAGGACCAGCGCAGGACCGCGGTGCGCCCCCAGCGCCGGGTCAGCGCGCTGCTCGCGACGGTGGCCACCGCGCCGGCGCCGGTGAAGATCCCCAGCGTGGTCGCGGCCAGCGCGGGGCCGAACCCGAAGCGCATCGTGAGGTGCACGGCGAGGAAGGCGCTGAGCCCGTAGAACGCGATCGAGCGGGTGACGACCACGCCCGTCAGCCACCCGAACCGGCGCCAGTCCTCCCGTCCCTCGACCACCGGCTGCTCGGACGACGTCGTGACCGGCCCCGGACGCCGGCGGGGGAGCAGCCCCAGCACCGCCGCGACGACCGCGGGCACCGCGAGCAGGGGCGTCGCCGCGAGCCCGAGACCGCCGATCACGAGCCCGACCGCGGCGGGACCGGCCGCGAACCCGGCCAGCCCGCCGACGGTGAACCACCCCATCCCGCGGTCGCCGGTACCGGTCGCGTGCACGGCCCGGGCCGCCTCCGGGTGGTAGGCGGCGATGCCGAGGCCGGAGAGCAGGACGGCGCACCAGGTCGCGAGGTAGGAGTCGGTGAGCCCGACCGCCCCGACACCCGCGGCGGCGAGGAGCATCCCGAGGATGCGCAGGCGCGGCATCCGCCGACGGTCGGTGACCAGGCCGAAGAGCGGCTGGGCCAGCGAGGACAGCACGGTCGCGGCCAGCACGATGCCGCCGGCGCGGGTGAGGTCCCAGCCGCGCACGGCGACGAGCGCGGGCACGAGGGCCGGGACCGCGCCCTGGTAGAGGTCGTCGACCCCGTGCTCGACGGCGAGCGCGAGGGCCCGTCGGCGACCGGTCACGCCGTACCGCCCAGCAGCCCGCGGAGCTCGCCCTCGCAGGCGTCGAGGTAGCCGCGGGTCGCGGCGGCGGCCGCCTCGGGGTCCCGGCGGGCGATGGCGTCCACGAGCGCGTCGTGCTCGGCGGCGGTGTCGACGCCGGAGCCCGGGTCGGCGCTGGTGTGCGTGAACGAGTCGTGGACGCCGTCGGCGAGGGCGTCGAAGATCCGGCCGAGGACGGGGTTGTGGGTCGCCGTCACGACGGCGCGGTGCAGCGCGAGGTCGGCGGCGGCCCACTCGCCGACCGCCCCGCAGGTGCGGGCCTTGCGCCGGTCGGCGACCGCGGCCTCGATGGCGACGAGGTCGTCGTCGGTGCGGCGCAGCGCGGCGAGGCGGGCGGCCTCGATCTCCGGACCGCGTCGGGCCTCGTAGACGTCGAGCGCCTCGGTGCGCCGCAGCGTCAGCGTCCACGTCCCGGCGCCCGGTTCCTCGGCGACGAACGTCCCGCGCCCCTGGGCCACCTCGAGCAGCCCGCGGTGCGCCAGCGCCTGGACGGCCTCGCGGACCGTCGACCGGCCGACCTCCAGCTCCGCGGCCAGGTCGGTGACCGCCGGCAACCGGTGCCCCGGCGGCCACTCGCCGTTCTCGATCGGCGCGGTCAGCGCGTCGATCACCTGCTCCACCAGCCCACCTCGGCGTACCGCCCGCACGACACTCCTCAGGTCATCAGATGACCTGACGGTAGGTCGGGCGCCCTCCGACGGCAAGCCGTCGGGGAGGGGCCCGGCCGTCAGAGCCGGCGCAGCACCGCCACGACCTTGCCGAGCACCGTGGCCTCGTCGCCCGGGATCGGCTCGAAGTCGTCGTTGTGCGGCATCAGCCAGATGTGGCCGTCCTTGCGCTTGTACGTCTTCACCGTGGCCTCGCCATCGATCATCGCCGCGACGATCTCGCCGTTGTCGGCGACGGGCTGCTGGCGGACGACCACCCAGTCGCCGTCGGTGATGGCGGCGTCGATCATCGAGTCGCCGACGACGCTGAGCAGGAACAGCGACCCCTCGCCGACCAGCTCGCGGGGCAGGGGGAAGACGTCCTCGACGGCCTGCTCGGCGAGGATCGGCCCACCGGCGGCGATGCGGCCGACGACCGGCACGAAGGTCGGCGCGGGCCGGTCGGAGCGGATCTCCTCGGTGTGCACGGCGGGCTCGGCGCCGGCGCCCTCGAGCTCCTCGGGGAGGCGGACGTCGAGCGCGCGCGGCCGGTTGGGGTCGCGGCGCAGGTAGCCCTTCTTCTCGAGGGTGCGCATCTGGTGGGCCACCGAGGACGTCGACGTCAGCCCGACGGCGTCGCCGATCTCGCGGACGCTCGGCGGATAGCCGTTGCGCTCCACGTGGTCGCGGATGACCTCGAGGACCTTGCGCTGCCGGGGGGTGAGCCCGGGCGACGCGTCGGCGTCGGCGGGCTCGGGGAAGGGGTGCACCCGGGCCGGCACGACGGCGGCGGCCGACTCGGGGGCCACCTCGGGCGCTGCCCCCGTCTCCTCGGTCCCGTCCGGGCCCCGGGGCGTGCGTGCCATGGCCGTGTCCTTTCCGACGTCGTCCGCGTCGCCCTCGACGGGCGTCGCGCCCCGCGCGGGCGGCGGGGGGTTCGACGGCGAAGTTAGCGCCGAGCACCGGCGGGATCAAACACGTGTTCGAACGACACGCCGGGCGATTCGTCGACGTTGTCGGGGGTCGATGCTAGACATCGCACACGCGTTCGATCGAACGGATGTGCGAAGTCGAGGAGGTCGACATGACCGTCGGGACCACCGGCCCGCAGGGCCGCTGCGATGTCGAGGTGCCGGGTCCGCGCGCGGCGGAGGTCGCCGGGTCCGTGTCGCCCGGAGGTGTGGCGCCCGCCGCGCCGGCCCGCGTCGCCCGCCCGGTG
The DNA here is from genome assembly GCF_037400275.1 of Actinomycetospora aeridis. NCBI lineage: Bacteria > Bacillati > Actinomycetota > Actinomycetes > Pseudonocardiales > Pseudonocardiaceae > Actinomycetospora > Actinomycetospora aeridis. The sequence continues at coordinate 92,280 of NZ_JBBEGL010000013.1, forward strand.
GGGCGCCCCCAGCCGGCGGGCTCCCGTCCGGCGCGCCCGGAGGACGTCCGCGGTCCGGTCCGTCCCTCCGGGCGTCGCGCGGCCACCGTGCTGCCCCCGGTGCGGCCGCGCGTCGCCGGGGGAGGTGCGCGTCGTGACGACGCCGGCGCCCCGCGCGGTGCCGTCACGCCCACGGTGCTGCGCCGCCGTCGCGTCGCCGCCGTCGCGGTCCTGGGCGTGCTGCTCGGCGTCCTGGCCGGCGTGCTGCTCGGCATGGTCGTGCCGTCCGGGGACGTGCCGGCCCCGTCGGGCCCGGCGCCGGCGGGCACCACGGTGGCCGTCGTCGGCGCGGGCGAGTCGCTCACCGACGTGGCCGGGCGGGTGGCGCCGGGCGCCGACGCCGGGGCCGTCGTCACGCGGATCCGCGAGCTGAACGGCCTGGAGGGCTCGGCCGTGGCGCCGGGCCGACCGCTCGTGGTGCCCACCGCCGGCTGAGCGCCGCGCGGGCGCGTCGCGTCCGCTCCCCGCGGGGGGCTCGGCAGGTGTGTCGTCGGGTGTGTCGTCGGGCGCGGGTGTCGCCCGGCGGTCGGTGCGTCGTCGGGACACCCACTCGGGCACCGCGCGTCCCCTTGTTCCACATCGCGGCCCGCTGGCCCTCGGTCGACGTCCGTTCGGCGCCCCGGTGTCCGGGAGCCGTCCGGGGAGTTGCATCCCGAGTCCGCGCGTCGCTACCGTCCCACCCCAACATCTAGTGGTTACACTGGTGTAGTTAGTCCACAGCTTGTGCACACCGGAGAGACTCCTTCCACAGGGTTCTCCACGGGAACGACGGTGGTGCTCCACCGGCAGGGGCGCTCGATCCACGGATCGGGCCCGGTGATCCCCAGTTCCGTCCCCAGGGACGGCGGGAGAGCAGGGTCCGGGTCGCGGGGGTGGGGACAACTCCGGCCGAGGGGCCGCGACGCGGGAGGGGGGAGTCGGCATGCGGTGTCCGTTCTGCCGGCACACCGACTCCCGGGTCGTCGACTCGCGCGAGGCGGACGAAGGGCAGGCGATCCGGCGACGCCGGTCGTGCTCGTCGTGCGGCAAGCGCTTCACCACCGTCGAGGAGCCGGTGCTCGCCGTGGTCAAGCGCAGTGGGGTCACCGAGCCGTTCAGCCGCGACAAGGTCGTGCGCGGTGTGGCCCGGGCCTGCCAGGGACGCCCGGTCGACCCGGACGCCCTGGCCCAGCTGGCCCATCGTGTCGAGGAGACGATCCGGGCCGCGGGCACCGCCGAGGTGCCCAGCCAGGAGGTCGGCATGGCCATCCTGGGGCCGCTGCGCGAGCTCGACGAGGTGGCGTACCTGCGCTTCGCCAGCGTCTACCGGAACTTCTCCTGCGTGGCCGACTTCGAGGCCGAGATCGCCGACCTGCGCGCCGCCGCGCAGCCCGGGGATGTCGGGGGTCGGGGCGACACTGCGGGGGAGTCGGCGGCAGACGTGCGGTCGGACGTGCCGGCGGCACGGGCCGGGGACTGACGGTCGGGGAGACACAGTGACGGGGTCGGAGCGTGGGGAAGCGCCGCCGGACCGTCGCGATCGACGAACAGAGGGATGGCACCGATGACGGAGACCGTCGGCACCACGTCCGAGGAGTCCGGATCCGCCGCGCCGCGGCGGGGTCTGACGATCGAGCGTGTCCACACCACCGCGGGGGTCCACCCCTACGACGAGGTCGTGTGGGAACGCCGTGACGTGGTGATGACGAACTGGCGCGACGGCTCGATCAACTTCGAGCAGCGTGGCGTCGAGTTCCCGCAGTCCTGGTCGGTCAACGCCGTCAACATCGTCACCAGCAAGTACTTCCGCGGCGCCCAGGGCACCGAGGCGCGCGAGTCGAGCCTGCGCCAGCTCATCGACCGGGTGGTCAGCACCTACACCGCGGCGGGCACGCAGCACGGCTACTTCGCGACCCCGGACGACGCCGAGGTCTTCTCCCACGAGCTGACCTGGATGCTGCTGCACCAGTACTTCAGCTTCAACTCGCCGGTCTGGTTCAACGTCGGCACCACGTCGCCGCAGCAGGTCAGCGCCTGCTTCATCTTGTCGGTCGACGACACGATGGAGTCGATCCTCAACTGGTACCGCGAGGAGGGCCTGATCTTCAAGGGCGGCTCCGGTGCCGGCCTCAACCTCTCGCGCATCCGCTCGTCCAAGGAGCTGCTGTCCTCGGGCGGCACCGCCTCCGGGCCGGTGTCGTTCATGCGCGGCGCCGACGCCTCGGCGGGCACCATCAAGTCGGGCGGGGCCACGCGGCGCGCCGCGAAGATGGTCGTGCTCGACGTCGACCACCCCGACGTCGCCGAGTTCGTCGCCACCAAGCGCGACGAGGAGCGCAAGATCCGCGTCCTGCGCGACGCCGGGTTCGACATGGACCTCGGCGGCGCCGACATCGCCTCGGTGCAGTACCAGAACGCCAACAACTCGGTGCGGGTCTCCGACGAGTTCATGCGCGCGGTGCAGTCCGGCTCGGAGTTCGGCCTGCGGGCGCGGATGACCAACGAGGTGATCGACACCGTCGACGCCAAGCAGCTCTTCCGCAGCATGGCCGAGGCCGCCTGGGAGTGCGCCGACCCGGGCCTGCAGTACGACGACACGATCAACGACTGGCACACGTCGCCCGAGTCGGGACGCATCACCGCGTCCAACCCGTGCTCGGAGTACCTGCACCTGGACAACTCCAGCTGCAACCTCGCGTCGCTGAACCTCATGAAGTTCCTCGACGCCGACAACACCTTCCGCGTCGACGACTTCGTGCGCTCGGTCGAGCTGGTCATCACCGCGATGGACATCTCGATCTGCTTCGCCGACTTCCCCACCGAGCCCATCGGCGAGACCACCCGCGCCTTCCGCCAGCTCGGCATCGGCTACGCCAACCTCGGCGCCCTGCTCATGGCCACCGGCCGGGCCTACGACTCCGAGGGCGGCCGCGCGCTCGCCGCGTCGATCACCTCGCTGATGACGGGCACCGCCTACCGCCGCTCCGCCGAGCTCGCCGGCGCGGTCGCGCCGTACGACGGCTACGCCCGCAACGCCGACGCCCACCGTCGCGTCATGCGCAAGCACGCCGCGGGCAACGACGCCATCCGCACGCTGCACCGCGAGGACGCCCGCATCCGCGACGCGGCGACGCGGCAGTGGCAGGACGGCATCGAGATCGGCGCGCGCCAGGGCTGGCGCAACGCCCAGGCCAGCGTGCTCGCGCCCACCGGCACCATCGGCTTCATGATGGACTGCGACACCACGGGGGTGGAGCCGGACTTCTCGCTGGTCAAGTTCAAGAAGCTGGTCGGCGGCGGCTCGATGCAGATCGTCAACCAGACCATCCCGCGCGCGCTCGACGTCCTGGGCTACCCGGCCGAGACGAGCGAGGCGATCGTCGAGTACATCGCCGAGCACGGTCACGTCGTCGACGCCCCGGGCCTGCGTCCCGAGCACTACGAGGTGTTCGACTGCGCGATGGGCCAGCGCTCGATCGCGCCGATGGGCCACGTGCGGATGATGGCCGCGGTCCAGCCGTTCATCTCCGGCGCGATCTCCAAGACGGTCAACATGCCGGAGCAGGCCTCCGTCGAGGACGTCGAGGAGATCTACTTCGAGTCCTGGAAGCTGGGGCTCAAGGCGCTCGCGATCTACCGCGACAACTGCAAGGTCGGCCAGCCGCTGTCCACCGGCAAGAAGAACACCGCCGAGAAGGCCACCGAGGCGACACCCGCCGTCACCGAGCAGCGCCCGGTGCGCAAGCGCCTGCCGAAGAAGCGCCCGAGCGAGACGGTGTCGTTCGCCGTGGCGGGCGCCGAGGGCTACATGACGGCGGGGTCCTACCCCGACGACGGTCTCGGTGAGATCTTCGTCAAGATGTCGAAGCAGGGCTCGACGCTCGCCGGTGTCATGGACGCGTTCTCGATGGCCATCTCGATTGCGCTGCAGTACGGTGTGCCGCTGGAGACCTACGTCTCCAAGTTCGTCAACATGCGCTTCGAGCCCGCGGGCATGACCGACGACCCCGACGTCCGCATGGCCACGAGCGTCGTCGACTACCTGTTCCGTCGCATCGCGCTCGACCACCTGCCCTACGAGAAGCGCGCCCAGCTGGGCATCTTCTCGGCGGACGAGCGCTCGGCCCAGGTGGCTGCCACCGACTACGGCACCGGAACGCCCGCCGCGCCCGCTCCTTCGGCGGAGCCGGCGGTCGACGTCGACTCGCTGCGCACGTCGGTGGACGTGTCCACGGACGAGGAGCACACCCCGGCGGCGCGGAAGGCCGACGTGTCGGTCGGCAGCTCCACGGAGCTGCTCGAGCTCCAGCAGGGCAAGGCGGCCGACGCGCCGCTCTGCCTCACCTGCGGCACGAAGATGCGCCCCGCGGGCTCCTGCTACGTCTGCGAGGGCTGCGGCTCCACCAGCGGCTGCAGCTGACCGCAGCCCGACGGACCATGTCCGCTCCCCAGCCCGCCCGGGGCGTCCGGCGTCACCACGACGCCGGACGCCCCGGGCGGCGTGGTCAGGTGTCGAGGTCGGCCCGGACCCGCCGGTGATCGCGATCTCCGTACGCTGACCGGCGTGCTGGAGATCGGGGTGCTGGGCGAGGTCCGCGCCCACCTCGACGGGCGACGTCTCGATCTCGGCGGGCCCCGCCAGCGGGCCGTGCTCGCGCTGCTCGTCGCGGCGAACGGCGCGGTCGTGCCCACCGACCGGTTCGTGGAGGACCTCTGGGCCGGTGAGCCGCCGCCGCGGGCCACCGGCGCCCTGCAGGCCTACGTCTCCCACCTGCGACGCGTCCTCGAACCCGACCGCGCCCCGCGCCGGCCCGCCCAGGTGCTGGTCAGCGCCACGCCCGGCTACCGGCTCGAGCTCCCCGTCGAGGCCGTCGACGCCTGGCACCACGTGGCACTCGTCGCGGCGGCCCGCCGGGCGCTCGACGAGGGCGACCCCGAGGGCGCGCTCACCCACCTCGCGGCGGCGCGGTCCCGGTGGGCCGGCCCGCCCTACGCGGCGTCGGCCGACCAGCCGTGGGCCGCGGCCGAGGTCGACCGGCTGGTCGCCACCCGCGCCTCGGCGGCCGAGATCGCGGGCGCGGCGGCCATCGCCGTGGGACGACCCGACGACGCCCTCGCCGACCTCGAGGCCGTCGTCCGCGACGACCCGCTGCGCGAGCGCACCGCCGCCGTCCTCGCCCGCACGCTCGCGGCCGCAGGCCGGCAGGGCGACGCCCTCGCGGTCGTCCGCGCCACCCGCGAGCGCCTGGTCGACGAGCTGGGCGTCGACCCGGGCGCCGACCTCCGCGCCGCGGAATCGGCGGTCCTCGCGGGAGAGGCTGCCCCGTCGGCAGGTCCCGATCGAGCGCGTGGCGATACGGACGTCCAGCGTCAGCGACGCCACTCCGCGGACACTTCGGGGGCGCCCGCCGCGAGTGCGAACGGGGACTTCGGACGCGTAGAAGCAGCGAACAGGACGTTCGCTGCACCAGGGGCGACCACCTTCCTCGGGCGCAGCGACGAACGGGCGCGCCTGCACCGCGCCGCGCGGGCCACGGCCGGCGGGCGCGGGGCCGCGGTGGCGTGGGTCGAGGGCGCGGCGGGCAGCGGGAAGTCCGCGCTGCTGGAGCAGGTGGCGACCGAGCTCGGCGACGGCGTCCTGCGGGCCCAGTGCTCGGAGGTCGACGGCGCCCCGCCGGGGTGGGCGTGGCGTGACCTGCTCGCCCGGCACACCGGCTCCCCGCCGGAGGCCCGCGACGCCTTCACGCTCACCGGTGAGCTGGCGAGCGCGCTCCGGGGCGCCGTGCGGGACGGGCTCGCCGTGCTGGTCGTCGAGGACGTCCACCGTGCCGACGGCGAGACGCTGCAGGTGCTGCGCCACCTCGTGACGTCGTCGACCGACCCGGTCCTCGTGCTCGCGAGCTTCCGCGACGACGAGGTGTCCGAGGAGCTCGCGCGCACCCTCGCGCTGCTCGCAGGCCGCACCGCCGACCGCATCGCGCTCGGTGGGCTCGACGCCGCCTCGGCGCGCACGCTGCTGCGCCGTGTCGTGGGCCGCGAGCTCCCCGAGGGGCTCTGGCGCGCCCTGGTCGAGCGAGCCGCCGGCCACGCGCTGTTCCTCGGCCAGCTCGGCAGGCTCGTCGCGTCCGAGGGGGTGGAGGTCGCCGCGCGGGGCGTGCCGGCCGGGGTGCGGGAGCTGATCGACCGCCGCGTGGAGCGCCTGCCGGCGCGAGCGGTGGCGACGCTGACGCGGGCGGCGGTGCTCGGCCGGGACACCGACGTCGACCTCCTGCTCGCCGTCGACGCGCTGCGCGGCGGGCTCGCCGACGACGACCTGCTCGACGACCTCGACACCGGCGTCGTCGCCGGGCTGCTCGTGGAGGCGCCCGACACGGGGCTGCGGTTCGCCCACGCGCTCATCCGCGACACGTTCGCCGAGCGCACCCCGCCCCTACGTCGCGCGCGCCTGCACCTCGCGCTGCTCGACGTCCTCGAGCGCGACCACCCCGACCGCATCCACGCCCTCGCCCACCACGCCGAGGTCGCGCTCTCGGCGGCCACCGCTCCGCGCGCCCTCGCCCACCTCGCCCGTGGCGCCCGGGATGCCCGCGAGGCCGGGGCGGTCGACGACGCGGTGCGCTGGTGGCGGGCGGTCCTGCGCGCCCACGACCTGGGCGGCGGCACACCGGCAGGCCGCGTCGACGCCCAGGGCGAGCTGGTCCGCGCGCTCGCCGCCAGCGGGGACCTGGTGGCCGCCCGCGCCGAGCGCGCCCGTGCCGTCGCGGCGGCCCAGGGGCTCGGCGACCTCGCCCTCGAGGCGCGGGCGTGGCGCTGGGACGTGACGACGCTGTGGAGCACCCGGCCCAGCGACGAGGACAACGCCGCCGCGATCGCCCGCCTGCAGGAGCTCCTCGCGCTCATCGACGACCGCGCGCTGCGCGCCGACCTCCTGCTCGCCCTCGCCCACGAGTGCGAGCCGTGGAACCTGGAGATCGGCAGGCCCGCGGCGGTCGAGGCGCTCGCGCTCGCCCGGGAGATCGGTGACCCACGGCTGCTGTGCCGAGCGCTCAACGTCGAGTACCTGCACACGTTCGCCGTGCCCGACCCCGACCACCACCGGCGCACCGGCGAGGAGATGCTCGCGCTCGCCGTCCGCGCGTCGCTGCCCGAGCACCGCGCGCTCGCCCACCTCGTGCTCTCGGCCGAGGCGGTCGGCCGCGGCGCCCTCGACGGGGCCCGGCGCCACCTGGACGACGCCGCCGCCGTCGCGACCGGCGGCCAGCTCCCGGTCCTGCTGCTCTCGATCGCGCTGTTCGAGGCGACCCTCGACCACGTGCGCGGGCGCACCGACGCCGCTCGGGCGGCGTTCGACGACCTCACCGCCCGGCTCGCCGCGACCGGCGACCCCAACGGCCGCGTCATCCGCGTCTGGTCGATGACGACGCTCGCGGTGGCCGCCGGCGACGCCTCGTCGATGCTCGGCGAGCTCGAGGAGATCGCGGCGCGCGACCCCGCGCCGGTCGCGGTCCTGCTCGTGCACGCCCGTCTCGACGCCGGGCAGGAGCAGCGGGCGCGGTCGGGCTGGCCGCTGCCGCCGTTGCCCCGCGAGGGCACGTGGCTGCTCGAGACCGCGCTCCAGTGCCTGGCCGCCGCCCGCCTGGGCGACGCGGAGGTGCTGCGGCGCACCCGGAGCGACCTCGCGCCGTGGCGCGGGCGGCTCGTCCACACCGTCAACGGGCAGCTCGTGCTCGGCCCCGTCGACCTCGTGCTGGCGCGCGCCGCCGTCGCCGCGGGCGAGCCCCGGGAGGTGCTCGCGGCTCTCGACCGCGTCGCCGCGCTCGCCGACCGGATCGGCGCACCCCACTGGCGGGCGGAGTCCGAGGCGCTCCGCGACGAGCTGCAAGTCGTTCACAAGCACGGGGAGTGACGATCTCCGGTAGCAGGAGGCCGACCGGGTCTCCGTGAGCCAGGGAGCCTTCCGTGATCGTCACACGCCGTCTCGTCCACACCCTCGGTGCCGTCGCGCTCGGCGCCTCGGGCGTCGCCGGGCTCGCGGGCGGCATGCTGCACCCCGTCGTCGAGGGGCAGTCCCACTCCGTGGCGTCGATGACCGCCGAGGGCGGCCCACCGGCGTACCTGCTGCTCTACGCCGGCGCGGTGCTGCTCATGCTCGGGCTGCCCGCGGCCTACGCCCGGCTCGCCCCGCGGGTGGGGCTGCTCGGGCTGGCCGGCTTCGGGCTCTACATGACCGGCAACGCCCTGTCGGCGCAGTCGCACCTCGTCGTCGAGGGCTTCGTCGCCCGCGACATCGTCGGGACCCGGCCCGACCTCGTGCCCGCCGACGGCACCATCCTCGCCGCCCCGTCGTTCGTGACCCTGCAGACGGTCGGTGGCCTCGTCTTCGTCGCAGGCGTGCTCCTCGTCGGCGTCGCGCTGATCGTGCACGCCCCCGTGCCGCGCTGGATCGGCGTGGCGTTCGTGCTCTCCGCGCTCGGCGTCCTCGTCCCGCTGCCCGAGGCGCCGGTGCTCACCGGGCTGCAGGTCGAGCTGTTCGAGGCGATCGGCACGGTCGGTCTCGCGGTCGCCGTGCTCCGCGCGCCGCGCCGCGTGGCTCCGGCCGCCGAGCGGGCGCCCGTCCTCGCCGCCTGAGCGTGGGGAGCGAGGGACTCCCCGGGTGCCTGCCACGCAGCGGGGGTGACCCTCGCCCGCCACCTCGGCGACGCGGCGCCTCAGTCGGCGGGCACCACGGTCGCCGACAGGGCGCGGTGGTCGGAGACCGGCGGGTGGTGCACGCGCGGCGCGGAGGCGACCACGCCCCGGCCGAGCATGTGGTCGATCTGCCGGCGCGGGGCGTCGGAGGGGAACGTCCGCCCGGCGGCGAGCCCGCGCAGCCCGCTCGCGAGCCCGGCGCGGCGGACGCCGAGGTTGAGGTCGCCCGTGACCACCAGGGGGTCCTCGTCCCGCAGGGCGCGTACGAGGTGGCGCAGCTGGACGAGGTTCCACCCCGGGATGAACGACAGGTGCGTGGTCACGACGGTGACCGGGCCGTGGGGGCCGACGACGCGGGCGGCCACCGCGGTGCGGGGCTCGTCGCGCACGACGACGAGGCGGCGGGGCCGGCCGAGCACCATCGGGATGTCGCGCGGCAGGCGCGGCAACGGCACCACGCGCCAGTGGTCGACCGGGTAGCGGGACAGCAGCGCGACGCCGTAGGCGGGGGCGTCGGGGACGTCGGCCGCGGTCCACGATCCGGGCACTCCGTAGAGGGTCGGCGCGAAGCGGTGCTCGACGGCGCCCATCGCCTCGGCGGCCGCCGCGGTGAGGTCGGTCCCGCCCGAGCGGGGCTGGGCGCGGTCGACCTCCTGCAGGCCGAGCACGTCGACGTCCAGCCCGCCGACGGCGTCGGTGAAGCGTCGCAGGTCGACGGGTCCGTCCGCGGTGGCGGCCCCGTGCAGCACGTTCCATGTCCCGAGTCGCACGAGCCCCCGGGTTCCCCGGGTTCGTCCGGCCTCCACCCGGGGTAGGGAATCCGTCGATGAGCGATCCCGAGGGTGCCGGCCGGCGCGAGGCGCTCAAGCGCGTCGCGGTCACCCTGCGTGCGGGGGACGTCGGGTTCGCCCTCGCCGGTGGCTACGCGGGCTGGGCGCTCGGCGGCCCGGAGCCGGACAACGACGTCGACTTCGTCGTCGCCGAGGCGGACGCCGACCGCGCGGCGTCGGTGCTCGGCGAGGCCGGCCTCGACGTGCGGCAGCCGCCCGAGGACTGGCTGTTCAAGGTCTACACCGACGGGGCGATGGTCGACGTCCTGTTCCGCCTGGCCGGCGAGACGGTGGACGACGAGCTGCTCGGCCGCGCCGTGGAGCAGGAGGTGCTCTCGGTGTCGATGCCCGTCGTCGACGCCACCGACCTCGTCATCGGCAAGCTCGCCGCGCTCAACGAGCACGCCTGCGACCTGTCGAAGGTCCTGCCGACCGCGCGGGCGCTCCGCGAGAAGATCGACTGGCCGCGGGCCGAGGCGGCGACGGCGTGGAACGACATCGCCGTGGCGTGCCTCTTCCTGCTGCGGCGCCTGCAGGTCGTGCCCGAGGCATGAGCGAGGCGTGAGCGAGGCGTGAGCGTGTTGGATGGCCCCGTGTCCGCGCTGCGCCGGGTCGTCGCCACCCGGTACGTCACCCCGCTGCGCGAGGGCGGGTCGTTGCCAGGGCTCGTCGAGGCCGCCGATCTCGGCACCTACGTCGCCAAGTTCGTCGGCGCCGGCCAGGGGCCGAAGGCGCTGGTGGCCGAGGTGATCGCGGGCGAGCTGGCCCGGCGGCTCGGGCTGCGCGTGCCGGAGCTGGTGGTGCTCGAGCTCGATCCGGTCATCGCCCGCGCCGAGCCCGACTGGGAGGTCCAGGAGCTGCTCGCGCGCAGCGGCGGCGACAACCTCGGCATGGACTTCCTGCCCGGCGCGATCGGCTTCGACCCGGTCGCGCACCGCGTCGACCCGGCCGAGGCGTCGCGGGTGCTGTGGTTCGACGCCTTCGTCGAGAACGTCGACCGCTCCTGGCGCAACCCGAACCTGCTGCGCTGGCACCGCGACCTGTGGCTCATCGACCACGGCGCCTGCCTGTACTTCCACCACTCCTGGGCCCGCGCGGCGGCCGCCGTCGCCCGGCCCTACGACGCGGGCGACCACGTCCTCGCGCCCGCCGCCACCGCCCGCGCCGAGGCCGACGCCGAGCTGGCCGGGCGGATCGACGCCGGCCTGCTCGTCGACGTCGTCGCCCGCGTCCCGGACGTGTGGCTGGCCGACGCCGGTGCCGCGGAGCCCGACGCTCTCCGCGAGGCCTACGTCGAGCACCTGCTCGGCCGCCTCGCCGTCCGTGAGGCGTGGGTGCCGACGTGACCGGGGACGGACGCGACACCTTCGAGTACGCCCTGCTGCGGGTCGTGCCCGACATCGAGCGCGGCGAGCTCGTCAACGTCGGCGTCCTGCTCTACTGCCGGCACCGTGAGCACCTCGACGCCCGGGTTGCTCCCGACCTCGAGCGCCTGCGGGCACTGCACCCCGGCGTCGACCTCGACGCGGTCCGTGACGCCGTCGACGCCTGGGAACGGGCGGTACGGGGCGAGGGGCCGGCGGCGGTGCTGTCGCCGGGGGAGCGGTTCCGCTGGCTGACCGCGCCCCGCAGCACCGTCCTGCAGCCCGGGCCCGTGCACACCGGGCTGACCGCGGACCCGGACGCCGAGATCGATCGGCTCGTCGCCCGGCTGGTGCGCCCCGCGTCCTGAATCGGTCCCCGGTTTCCCGGGGGCACGGGCCGGGGGATTCCGTCCGGTGCTCGGCCGTGCGCGATCGTCGTGGCGGGAACGACGGGGCGCGCGGCCCCCGGACGAGGAGGATGCGGTGGCCGACGAGGTCCGCTGGCTGGAGACGGTGGGTTCCGGCGACGTCGAGGAGGTGGGCGGCAAGAACGCCTCGCTCGGCGAGATGATCGGCAACCTGGCCGGCCGGGGCATCCGCGTGCCGGGGGGCTTCGCGACCACGGCGACGGCGTACCGCTCGTTCCTGCAGGCCAACGACCTCGACGACGAGATCGCGGGCATCCTCGCCGAGCTCTCCGACGGCCGCCGTGAGCTCGCCGACGCCGGGCGGGCGATCCGTGAGCTGTTCGACCGGGCGGAGTTCCCCGACGCGACGGCCGAGGCGATCCGGTCCGCCTACGCGGAGCTGGGGGAACGCTACGAGACGACCGACGTCGACGTCGCCGTGCGCAGCAGCGCGACCGCCGAGGACCTGCCCGACGCGAGCTTCGCGGGCCAGCAGGACACCTACCTGAACATCACCGGCGCCGACGCGCTGCTCGCCGCCTGCAAGGACTGCTACGCCTCGCTGTTCACCGACCGCGCCATCAGCTACCGCGTCGAGCAGGGCTTCGAGCACACCGACGTGGCGCTCTCCATCGGCGTGCAGAAGATGGTGCGCTCCGACCTCGGGTCGGCGGGCGTGATGTTCACGATCGACTCGGACACCGGCTTCCCCGACACCGCGATCATCAACGCGGCCTGGGGCCTCGGCGAGAACGTCGTCGGCGGGGAGGTGACCCCGGACCAGTACACGGTCTACAAGCCGTTCCTGGAGAACGCCGACCTCGTCCCGATCCTCGCGAAGACGATCGGGGCCAAGGAGCGCAAGCTCGTCTACACCGACTCCGGCGACGAGCCGACCGCGAACGAGGAGACCACCGACGAGGAGCGTCGCGCTCTCGTCCTGGACGACGACGAGATCCTCCAGCTCGCCCGCTGGGGCACCGTCATCGAGGCGCACTACGAGCGCCCGATGGACGTCGAGTGGGCCCGCGACGGGCGCTCCGGTGAGCTTTTCGTCGTGCAGGCGCGCCCGGAGACCGTCCAGTCGCGGGCCGGGGCGGGGACGCTCTCGACGTTCAGCCTCACCGAGTCCGGCGAGGTGATCGTCTCGGGTCTGGCGATCGGCCAGGCGATCGCGGCCGGCGAGGTGCAGGTGATCGCGTCGGCCGACGACGTCGACAGCTTCACCGACGGCAAGGTCCTCGTCACCGAGATGACCGACCCGGACTGGGTGCCGATCATGCGGCGCGCCGCCGGGATCGTCACCGACCGGGGCGGTCGCACGTCGCACGCGGCGATCGTCAGCCGCGAGCTGGGCGTGCCCGCGATCGTCGGGACCGGGAACGCCACCGAGGTGCTCGGCGACGGGCGCGAGGTGACGATCTCGTGCGTCGAGGGCGACGAGGGGCACGTGTACGAGGGGCTGCTCGCGTACGAGGAGCAGGAGCTCGACCTCGAGTCGGTGCCGCAGCCGCAGACGCGCGTGATGATGAACATCGGCAGCCCGGCCGCCGCGATGCAGTGGTGGCGCCTGCCCGCCCACGGGATCGGGCTGGCGCGCATGGAGTACCTCGTCAACAACGTCATCCAGGCCCACCCGCTGGCGCTGCTGCACCTCGACGAGGTCTCCGACGCCGACGCGAAGGCCCAGATCGAGGAGCTGACCGCGGGCTGGGAGGACAAGGGCGAGTACTTCGTCGACCACCTCGCCCGCGGGGTCGCGACGATCGCCGCGTCGCAGTACCCGGAGCCGGTGGTGGTCCGCCTCTCGGACTTCAAGACCAACGAGTACGCCGGCCTGCTCGGCGGGACGCAGTTCGAGCCCGACGAGGAGAACCCGATGCTGGGCTGGCGGGGGGCGTCGCGCTACTACAGCGACGACTACCGCGAGGCCTTCGCGCTGGAGTGCCGGGCGCTGCAGCGGGTGCGCACGACGATGGGCTTCACCAACGTCATCGTCATGGTCCCGTTCTGCCGCACCCCCGAGGAGGCCGACCGGGTCCTCGAGACGATGGCGGAGTACGGCCTCGAGCGCGGGCAGGACGGCCTGCAGGTCTACGTCATGGCCGAGATCCCGTCGAACATCCTGCAGGCCGACGAGTTCGCCGACCGGTTCGACGGCTTCTCGATCGGCTCGAACGACCTCACCCAGCTCACCCTGGGCATCGGTCGCGACGACGACCGCCTCACGCACCTGTTCGACGAGCGCAGCCCGGCGGTCAAGAAGATGATCACGATGCTCCTCGAGGCGGCCCACGCCAAGGACCGTTACGTCGGCATCTGCGGCCAGGGTCCGAGCGACCACCCCGACCTCGCCGAGTTCCTCGTGGAGCAGGGGATCGACAGCATGTCGCTGAACCCGGACTCCGTACTCACGGTGATCGAACGCGTGGCCGCGGCGGAGAAGAACCGGGGTTGACCGTGTCAGCGGCGTGGCGCCGCTGTCATCCAGTGTCCGTAACTCCACGCACTCGCCGTTCACCGCGGTGCGGCACGCTGCGCAGCGTGACCAGAGCTGCGCTGATCGCGCTCCTGCTCGCGACGCTCGCCACGCTCGCGGCGTGCAGCGCGGCGCCGGGGCCGACGTCCGCGACCGTCGCCCCGGCGCCGTGCTCGCCCGGCGTCGCGATCACCGGGTTCTCCGACACCCTCGACGGCGCGGAGTACGGCGCGCGCCGGACGTGGCCGGTCACGGGCCTCTCGGGCCTCGCGGTCGACCGCGACGGCAGCCTGCTGGCGCTGTCCGACCGCTCGGTGCTCTTCACCCTCGACCCGCGCACGCGGCGGCCCACGAATGCCGTCCCGCTGGTCGACGAGACGGGTGCGTCGCTGGACGCCGAGGGGCTCGCCGTCGACGCCGACGGCACGCGACTGGTCACCTCGGAGGCCGAGCCCTCGGTGCGGCGGTACGACGCCTCCGGGCGGGTGCTCGGCCGGCTCGACGTCCCGCCCGCCACCGCCGAGCGGGCCCGGCGCAACAAGACCCTCGAGGGCGTCGCCGTCCTCACCCCCGGCGGGCCGGTGGTCGCGGCGATGGAGGGCCCGCTCGACGGTGACGACCCCGGCGTGCGGCGGTTCCCGACCTGGACGGGCGGTGTGCCGGGCCCGGAGTACGCCTACCGGCCCGACGCCGGTCTCGACGTCTCCGAGCTCGCCGCCACGGGTGACGGGCGCCTGCTCGTCGTCGAGCGTTCCTACACCTCCGGCGTCGGCAACACCGTGCACCTGGCGCTCGCCGACCCCCGCGGCGTCACCGACGCCCGCCCCGTGCCCCGCACCCTGCTCGCCGACCTCGGCGCCTGCCCGAGCCTCGGTGCGGCGTCGCAGCAGGCCCAGGCGAACCCGTTGCTCGACAACGTCGAGGGCATGACCGTGCTCGGGCGCACCGCCGACGGCGCCCTGCGGGTCCTGCTCGTCAGCGACGACAACCAGGATGACGAGCAGACGACCCGGCTCTCCGACGTCCTCGTGCGCCTGCCGCCGGCGTGAATCGTGCGATCCGTGACATCGGTCGTGCGCGGCGTGCCGACGGGGTGGAGGGTGTCGCGGTGACCACCGACGCTCGCACCACCCCGCCCGTCCGCGCGCTCGTCCTCGGTGGCGGCGGCCTCGCCGGCATCGCGTGGGAGGTCGGCGTCCTCGTCGGCCTCTCCGAGGGCGGCGTCGACCTGGGGCTCGCCGACCGCATCGTCGGCACCTCGGCCGGCTCGGTCGTCGGGACGCTGCTCGCGACGGGCGTCGACCTGGCCGCGGTGCACGAGCAGCACCTGACCGGGCAGGCGGAGAGCACGGGACCGCCCGCGAACCTGGACATGGAGGCCCTCGGCGCCGAGCTCGCCGCCGCGATGGACGGAGCACGCGACGCGGGGGAGATGCGGGCCCGGCTCGGCGCGTGGGCGCTGGCCGCCGACACGCCGCCGGAGGCCGAGCGCCTCGCGGTGATCGACGCCCGCCTGCCGGTGAAGGACTGGCCGAAGGTCGACCTCCGGATCTCCGCCGTGGATGCGGAGACCGGGCACCTCGCGGTTTTCACGCGCGAGACCCGCGTGCGGCTCGTCGACGCCGTCGCGGCGAGCTGCGCCGTGCCCGGCGTGTGGCCGCCGATGACGGCCGGCACGCGGCGCTACATCGACGGCGGGGTCGCCTCGATCGTGCACGTCGCGCGCGCCGACGACGACGGCTTCGACGTCACCGGCCCGGCCGACCGGCTCGTCGTCGTCGCCCCGCTCGACCCGCCGGCGGGCGGCCCGTTCCGCTCGGTGACCCAGGAGATCGAGCACCGCGCCGAGCAGCACCCGGACTCGACCGCGGTGGCGGTGCTCGCCGACGAGACCTCCGTCGCCGCGTTCGGCACCAACGTCCTCGACCCGGCGACGATGCCGGCCTCCGCGCGGGCCGGGCGGGAGCAGGGCCGGGCCCGGGCGGGCGAGGTCGCGCAGGCGTGGTCGTGAGCGCTGCCCCGACGCCCACGGCCGGTGCCGCGGACGTGCGCCGCGGCGGCCTCCTCGCCGCGTTCGCGGTCCTCCTGCTCGCGGCCAACCTGCGCCCGCCGGTGGTCGGCGTCGCGCCGCTGGTCGACCAGGCGCGGGAGGCGCTCGGCGTCTCCAGCGGCGTCGCCGGGCTGCTGACCAGCCTCCCGGTGCTGTGCTTCGGTCTGCTCGCGCCCGTCGCGCCCCGGCTGGCGCGGCGCTGGGGGCTCGAGCGGCTGCTCGTCGCCGCGCTCGTCGTCCTCGCGATCGGCATCGCGCTGCGGCTGGTCTCCGCTCTCGCGGTGATCCTCGTCGGCAGCGTGCTCGTCGGCACCGCCATCGCCATCGGCAACGTGTCCCTGCCGACGCTGGTCAAGCGCGACTTCCCGCACCGCACCGGCGCGATGACCGGCGCGTACTCGATGGTGCTGACCGGCGGCGGCGCGGTGGCGGCCGCCGTCACGGTGCCGATGCAGCGCCTGACCGGCCTGGACTGGAGCGGCACGCTCGGGCTCTGGGGCCTGCTGACGCTCGCGACGCTGGTGGTGTGGCTCCCGCGGGCACGGCGGCGCACGGTGCCCCCGCCGCCCGCCCGGGAGGGGCAGTCGCTGCGCAGCGCGCTGCTGCGCGACCCGCTCGCCTGGCAGGTCACGCTGTTCATGGGCCTGCAGTCGCTGCAGTTCTACGCCCTGTCGGCGTGGATCCCGACGATCTTCGTCGACGCCGGGCGGACGCCGGCGGAGGGCGGCCTGCTCCTGTCGCTCGCCGGGTTCGTCGGTCTCGTGTTCTCGGCGACGGCCCCGTCGTTCGCCATGCGCCGCCCGTCCCAGAGCGTGGTCGTCGTGACGACCAGCATGTTCTACGTCGTCGGCTACGGCGGGCTGATCCTCGCGCCGCAGTCGTTCTCGGTGCTGTGGATGGTGCTGCTCGGGGTCGCGCAGGGCTCCAACATCGCGCTCGGCCTGCTGCTGATCACGCTGCGCTCCCCGGACACCGAGCACACCGCCGAGCTCTCGGCGATGGCGCAGGGCGTCGGCTACACGCTCGCCGCGCTGGGGCCGTTCGCCCTCGGTGCGCTGCACGACGCGAGCGGGGGCTGGACCGTCCCGCTGGTCGTGATGCTGGTGCTCGTCGTGCCGCTGCTCGTCGTGGGATGGGGCGCCGGGCGGGCCCGGCACGTGCTCAGCTGATCAGCGCCGCGAGCCCGTCGAGCGCCCGCGCGAGCCCGAAGCGCCAGGCCCGGTCGGGGTCGCGGGCGGAGTCCTGGGCCGCGCCCGCCGCGGCGCCGACGCGGACCGCCCGCGGGTAGCGTCCGGGGTCGAGGACCTGCGCCAGCACGGGCGCGCGCGCCGCCCACCACGCGGCGCCGTGCGACCCGTCGGCCGACTGCTGCTCGACGAGCGCCGCCGCCCGCGTGACGTCGAGCAGGAAGGTCAGGGCGGCGTCACGGTCGACGTCGTCGAGCCCGGCGCTCTCGGCGAGCTCGTCGAACGCCGCGAGCTCGTGCTCGTACTTCGCCGTCTCGCCGGGGCCGAGCACCGGCCGCCCGGGGTCGACGCGGGCGGTCCAGGGGTGGTCGCGGTGCAGGGCGCGGTTCTCCTCGGCGACCGCGGTGAGACGCTCGCGCCAGGGGCGCCCGGTGGTGTCGCGGCGGGCCATCGCGGCGTAGGCGGCGTCGACGACGAGGTCGGCGAGGTCGTCGCGGCCGGGAACGTAGGTGTAGAGCGTCATCGGGGCGACCCCGAGGTCCTTGGCGAGCGCCCGGACCGTCAGCCCCGCGAGCCCGTCCGCGCCGCCGGCGTCGGCCAGCGCGGTCGCGTGCGCGACGACGTCGTCGAGGACCAGCCCCCGCCGTGGTCCGCGGGTGCCGGCGGGCTGCTCGACGCGCCACAGCAGGGCGAGCGTGCGGGCAGGGTCGTCGGCCACCGAACGATCATGGCACATCGTCTCTGTACGGCGTACGTTGTACAGCGTACGGAAAGGGGATTCCATGAAGATCACCGCGTCCGCGGTCTCGTTGACCGTCGCCGACCCCGAGGCCTCGGCCTCGTTCCTCGCCGACCACTTCGGGTTCGAGCAGCTGATGGCCGCCGACGGGTTCGCGTCGCTGGGTCGGGAGGACGCCGGGGTGTCGGTCGTGTTCCTGCGGACGGGCCTGGCCTCGCTGCCCGCCGACCAGCGGGACGAGCACGCCGCCGGGCTGATCCTCGCGTTCGTCGTCGACGACCTCGAGGGCGAGCTCGCCCGGCTCGAGCGCGAGGGCGTGACGATCACGATGCCGCTCACCCCCGAGCCGTGGGGCGAGCGCGCGTTCCAGGTGCGCGACCCGAACCGGGTGATCGTGCAGCTCGTCGACTGGAACGGCGAGGTGGCTCCCGAGTACCGCTGAGCGGCCCGTCAGGATGGGCCCGTGGAGATCGTCCTGTCCGCCGTGCGCCCTGACTCGCCCGACGGTCGCAGCGCCCTGCGGGCCTACGCCGGCGAGCTCGCCGCGCGCTGGCCGGAGAAGGCCCCCGAGCCGACGTGGTCGGAGGACTTCCTCGCCGACGACCCGCTCGCCCTGTCCCCGCCGTCCGGCGTCCTGGTCGTCGCCAAGGAGGGGGAGCGGGTCGTCGGCTGCGCGGGGCTGCGGCTCGAGGGCGCCGACGTGCCGCCGGGGGCGGGGGAGATCAAGCGGATGTGGGTCGACCCGTCCACCCGCGGGAAGGGGCTGGGCCGGCGCCTGCTCGCGCACCTGACCGACCTCGCCCGCGAGGCCGGGCTGCGGAGGCTGGTGCTCGACACCGCCGGCGACCTCACCGAGGCCCGCGCCCTCTACGCGAGCGAGGGCTTCGTCGAGACCGCGCCCTACAACGCCAACCCCCACGCGCAGCACTGGTTCACCCGCGACCTGTGGTGACGCGGGTATGTGAGCGAAGTTCGGGCCGATAGGCCCCAACATAGCTCACCAGGGCCGGTCACCCCACCGAGCG
>NZ_JBBEGL010000014.1:0-98349 GCF_037400275.1 Actinomycetospora aeridis
GGACATGGTCGCCACCGGCGCGCTCGACCCGTCGACCGTGCTCACCCGCCAAGAGCCGATCAGCGACGCCATCGAGGCCTACCGGGTGTTCGACCAACAGCAGCCCGGCTGGGTCAAGGTCGCCCTCGAAGGCCTCACCTGACGCTCGCACACGACCACCGCCACCCTCGTCACGAGGAGACAACACGTGGCACGGCACGACGCACGACTGCCCAAGCCGATCACCCCCTAACTTCACGGTGCACTCGACTACCGGGTTCCTCGCGCTCAACGTGGTCGCCCCGTGCCACGGGATGTCCCTCGCACGACTTCGGGCTCATCCGCCGTCCCTCGGCCTCGGGGAACTCGGTGGGCTGATGGCTCGAGCTGGGCCCTGTCAGACGCCGTGCAGGTGCACGCGCGCCCAGCTGTTGTTGACGTAGCCCTTCGGGTTCCAGACGTGCTCGGGGCGCTCGGGCTGCAGCGCCGCTGAGGAGTCCCAGGCCCGGGCCAGCACCGTGACATCGCCGCGCGGGACCTCGACGGTGGCCGACCAGTGGCGCCAGGCCCAGGGGCTGAGCTGGGCCGCGAGCTCGGCCTGTCTCCACGTCTGGCCGTCGTCGGTGGAGACGTCAACGCGCACGACAGTGCGGTCCCCGCCGGCGAACGCGTACCCGGTGACCGTGGTCGGTCCGGCGGGCACCTGCGCGCCGTCGTCGGGCGAGAGCACGTCGGAGTTCACCGCGACCAGGCCCAGCGCGACACCGTCTCCCGGCCCCGTGCTCGACGGGTCGACCTCGGGCGGCAGCAGCCGGTACGTGCTGGCCTGGAAGAAGTTGTCCGAGGGCTCCTCCTGCACGGTGATCCGCTCGAGCCACTTCACGCTGCGGGCGCCGATGTAGCCCGGGGCGACCACGCGCACCGGGGCGCCGTGGATCGCGGGCAGCGGTTCGCCGTTCATCGACCAGGCCAGCAGGACCTCGGGCATCAGAGCCTTGCGCGCCGGGATCGACCCGCCGTAGGGCGCGCCGGTGGCGGGACTGGTGGCGATGTCCGCACCGGTGAACGCGACATCGGTCGCGTCATGGTGGACGCCCACGTGACGCAGCAGGTCGGCGACCCGGACCCCGGCCCATCGCGCGGTCGCGGTGGCGGCGGGGCCCCACGGCGCCTCACCGGGGATGTCGCGGACCTCGATCAGGCCCGCCCGCCGATTGCCGGCGCACTGCAGCGTCGCCGTCTCGGTGTGCTCGGTGAACAGGCGCCGCAGGTCGTCCAACCCGAAGGTCGCCGGCCGGTCGACCAGGCCGTCGACCCGCAGCGTCCACGCGTCGGGATCGATCTCCGGCACGGAGCCGTGATTGCGACTGTAGAACGTGTCGACGGCGGTGGTGTCCTCGCCGGCCAGCGCTCTCGGCGGCGGCTCCGCGTTATAGGGATCGACCTGGTGGACGACCATGTCGTCCCGTTTGCCCCACACCCTGCCTCCTGGTCCGACAGGCGTCGCTCGGCCGGCGCACTTCGACGTTCTTCGTCGCCGCTCGTCCCCTGACCGGCCGAAACTGCCGCAGATTCCCGGCCACCGGAACGTCGCCCGTGTCGCGCAGGGTCAGTCGCTCGTGTCCTTGTTCTGGTCGATGATCGTCTGGCGCTCGGGGGTGATCCAGAGGATCACGCGCTCGGACTTGATGCCCTCCGGCGGGTAGTCGGTCCCGAGGTACTGGTGGGCGACCTCGTCGATGTGCTTGCGGGCCTCGGATCCCGTGGTGGTGCGGTCGACGCGTCCACGGATCTCGGCGTATCTATAGGGGTCGCTCTCGTCCCGGATCAGCACCGTGATCCGGGGGTCGGACTGCAGGTTCCGGTACCGCTTGCGGTGTGTCTCGGTGTTGAGGACCAGCGCGCCGTCCTTGATCGCGACCCATAGCACCTGGGTCTGCAGCCTGCCGCTGGGCAGGACGGTCGTGACCGCCGCGAAGTTCTTGCCGTTCGCGAGCTCCTCGGTGACCGGGTGGAGCTCTGGTCCGTTCATCGTGTCCGCCATCACGGATCCTCTCGCGTCAGGGGGTGCCGCACGGTGGTGTCGCGTAGCGAGGAGCTCCACCAGGTCCGTGCAGGGGCGGCGGCCGCATGGCGGCCACCGTCCGCGCCTCCGGGATGGCAGGCTCTCCTCGATGCACGGTCGTGGTGGTCAGGCCCGGAGCTGGGCGAGCAGGCCCGCCATGTCGGTGGCGCCCCACCGCTCGACGATCTGGCCCTCCTCGAAGCGTCCGAGTTGCAGCCCGCGCACCTCGATGCGCCGGCCTGTCGCGGCGACGCCCTCGAACTCGCCCTGGTGGGTCCCGGTGAGCGTGTAGGCGAACGCGATGGTGTCGTCGTCGGCCACCATCCGCTCCGGGGTGATCGTGAAGTCGGGGAATGCTGCGATCAGGTAGTGGAAGAACCGGCGGTACCCCTCGCGGCCCTGCTCCTGGAACGGCGCGGGGTCGTGGTCGACGGCGTCGGGCGCGAACATGATGTCCACTCCGGCGTCGACGTCGCCGGCGTTGAGGTGCTCGGCGGCCTTCTCCTGCGTGGCGATGTTGTCGTCTCGGCTGCTCACGGGGTCCTCCTGGGGTCTGGGGTGGATCGGGTGGGCGGCGGTGCCGCGGGCGTCACCCCGCGGCACAGCGCCACCGGGGTCAGGCGGCCGGCTTGAGCAGGACCTTGGTCCAGCCCTGGAGGCGCTCATCGAAGCTCTCGTAGGCGTCGGGGGCCTGGTCGAGGGAGAGTTCGTGGCTGACGATGAACGAGGGCGTGGCCTTGCCGTGGTGGATCAGCTGGGCGAGCTGGCGGTTGTAGTTCTTGACGTTCGCCTGCCCGTTGCCGATGCCCTGGCCCTTGAACCACGTGGTGCCGTAGTCGAGCGGGTAGCGCCCGGTCTTCGCGTCCTCGTCCTTCGCGCCCGGGTCACCGGGCAGGAACAGCCCGACCACGCCGATCTTCCCGGTAGGCCGCACCGCCTGGAACAGCGAGTTCAGGGTCATCTCGGGGTGCTCGACGCCCTGGGCGTCGTGGGCCTGGTAACCGACGCACTCGCAGCCGCGGTCCGCGCCGAGCCCCTCGGTGGCGTCGAGGATCTGTTGGGCCGGGTCACCGGCCGAGTCGTCGATCGGAACCGCGCCGGCGCGCTCGGCGAGCTTGAGCCGGTCCGGGTGGCGGTCGACGACGAACACCTGGCTCGCGCCGCGGATCACCGCGGAGTAGGCCGCCATGATGCCCACCGGTCCGCCGCCGTAGACCACGACCGACTCGCCCGGTCGCATCCCGGCGAGCTCGGTGGCGTGCCAACCGGTCGGGAAGATGTCCGACAGCATCGTGTAGTCGTTCTGCTTGTCCTGCGCGTCCTCGGGCAGGACCAGGCAGTTGAAGTCGCCGTAGGGCACGCGCAACAGCTCGGCCTGGCCACCCGCGTACGGGCCCATGCCGTAGAAGCCGTAGGCGCCGCCGGCTGTGCCGGGATTGACCGTGAGACAGAACCCGGTGTTGCCGCGCTCGCAGTTCTCACAGAACCCACAGCCGATGTTGAACGGCAGCGAGACCTGATCACCGACCTTCACACGGTCGACCCCGGAGCCGACCTCGACGACCTCGCCCATGTTCTCGTGACCCAGGATCTTGCCGGACTCGAGCCCGGTGCGACCCTCGTACATGTGCAGGTCCGACCCGCAGATGTTCGTGGTCGTGATGCGCACCAGGACGTCGGTCGGCTTCTCGACCGTCGCGTCCGGCACGTCCTTCACCGACACCGACTTCGGGCCCTCGTAGACCAGTGCCTTCATGGGGGATCGATCCTCTCCACTTGCGGGGAACGGGTGTTGCGGCACTCACGGGTGCCTGCGCGGCCCGATCAGCTGGTGATGGCCCCGCGCAGTTCCTTGGCGGCGGCAGCGGGATCGTCGGCGTTGCGGATCGACCCACCGGCGACGGCGACGGTGGCCCCCGCGGCCTGCACATCGCGGATGCTGTCGATGTCCACCCCGCCGGCGATCGAGAACGGCACTCCGGAGGCCTTGCCGTCGTCGATGACGGTCTGGATCGAGTAGCCCTCCTGGGCCTGCTCGTCGAGACCCGCGTGGATCTCGCAGAACGCGACACCGAGCTCGGTCACCGCGCGGGCGCGAGCAGCGCGGTCCTTGACGGTGATCATGTCGGCGACGATCTGCTTGCCGTGCTCCTGCGCCGACTTGACCGCGCCGCGAATCGTGTCGTCGTCGGCGGCGCCCATCACGGTCACGTAATCAGCGCCGGCGACGAAGGCGATGCCGGCCTCGAGCTCACCGGCGTCGGCGGTCTTCATGTCGGCGAAGACCTCCTTCTCCGGGTGCGCGGCCTTGATCGCGCTGACTGCTGCGATCCCTTCGTGCTTGATCAGGGGGGTGCCCAGCTCGATGATGTCGACGTGGTCGGCGACCTGACGCGACAACGTCAGGGCCTCCTCGAGGGTGGCGACGTCCATGGCGACCTGCAGCTTCATCCGGGTGCTTCCTTCGTCGGGTTCGGGTGGCGCCTCGTGGGGGTCATTCGAGGTTGGCGTGCGTGCGCCACAGCTCTCGGGCCTGCGTCCCGCTCGTCTGCCACAGGGCGTGGAACAGCGCGTCGGTGAGCATGAGGACCGACTGTTCGAACAGGCTGCCGGCGTACTGCACCGACGTCGTGCCGTCGAAGTCCTGCTTGTCGGCCGCGGGCACGACCAGGGCCTCGGTGGCCGTCTCTCCCAGCGGCGACTCGGCTGTCGTCGTCATGGCCACGACATCGGCGCCCTCGTCGCGGGCGGTCTGCGCTGCCCGGACGACCCTGGCCGTCGAACCCGAGCCGGACGCCGCGACGAGGACATCGCCTTTGCCGATGGCCGGCGTGGTGGTCTCGCCGACCACGTGGGCGTCGAGGCCCAGGTGCATGAACCGCATGGCCGCCATCTGCAGGGCCAACCCGCTGCGCCCGGTGCCCACGGTGAACACCGCGGGCGCACCGATCAGAAGAGCGCCGGCACGGGCCCAGGCGGCGGGATCGATCCCGTCGAACACACGCTCGTGCTCCGCCCGGATCGCGGTCGTGGCGTCGGTGACGTCCTGAGCACTCGGTCCAGACATCGAGCCCTCCTCTGTACACACGCGTGATCAGGTCGGCGACTTCTCCGCTATCACGTCCACGGGCTCGATGGTCGGCTGGGTGAACAGCACCCCGGTGTTGTCGGCGAGGGCCTGGGCGACCTGGCCCGACAGGTGGGTTTCGCGGCCCGCATCGGCCCCGAACGCGTCGTAGATACCGAACGACGACGTCCCGAAGCGCAAGGCGAACCAGCGAAGTGTTTCCGGTTCCTGCCCGACCAGGTCGAGCCCGTGCTTCAGGAAGTTCTCGACGTCCTCTTCTCGGCCCGGGAGGGCCTCGATCCGGACCAGCAGTCCGACGGTCACGGGTTTGGCCATGCTCGTTCTCCTCGCGGAACTTCGGTGGGTGGGTAGTGCGCCGGTCGCCGCGCTCCGCGGGCTAGGCCGTGACCCGGTGGCGGCCCTCGGCGAACTCCTCGACGAGCTTCGCGCCGAATGCGGGCAGGTCGTCGGGGTTGCGGCTGGTGACCAGGCCGTTGTCGGTGGCGACCTCCTGGTCGACGACGTGACCGCCGGCGTTGCGGATGTCGGTGCGGATGCTCGGGAACGACGTCAGGGTCCGGCCCCGGACCACGTCGGCCTCGACCAGCGTCCACGGGCCGTGACAGATCGACCCGACCGGCTTGCCGGAACGGACGAAGTCCCGCACGAATCGCACCGCGTCGGCGTTCACCCGCAGCCCGTCGGGGTTGACGGTGCCGCCAGGCAGGATCAGTGCGTCGAAGTCGTCGGGCGAGACCTCAGAGACCAGTCGGTCGACCGGGAACGTGTCGCCCTTGTTGATGTCGCCGTTCATCGCCTGGATCTCGCCGCTGTGGATCGAGAGCAGCGTGACCTGCGCCCCGGCCTGCTCCACGGCCTGGCGGGGCTGCTCGTACTCGACCTGTTCGACACCGTCGGTCGCCAGGATCGCCACCCGCCGACCGCGCAGTTCGTCCGTCATCGACGGTCTCCTCTTCTGTCCTGAACCGCTGTTTCCTGCGGCTTCGACGCTAGGCATCGACGCGCGCGGACCAGAGCCGTTTCCGGACGGGACGACGGTGCGGAATCGGCACTCGTCGTCGCGGGGACGGCGCCTGCCTCCTGTCAGCGCAGGCGGCGGGACAGGGTGATGGCGGGGGCCTCGCCGTAGTGGTGGCGGTAGGCGGTGGCGAAACGCCCGGGGTGGCTGAAGCCCCATCGGTGGGCGATGTCGATGACGCGGACTCCGCTGCCGGCTTCGGCTGCGACCAGGTCGGCGCGGGCGCGTTCGAGGCGAACCTGCTGGAGGTACTGCTTCGGGGACCGGTCGAGCTCGCGGCGGAACCCCGCGTGCAGGGCCCGCACCGACAGATCCACCGCGCGGGCGACGCCCTCGATGGTCAGCGGCTCGTCGGCGTGGGTCTGCATCAGGTCAGCGGCCTCGGAGATCGTTGTGCGAGGCGCGGTTTCCGGTCGGTGGCGTAGCGCCGACGTCCAGTTGTTGGGCTGACCCAGCAGCAGGGTGCTCATCACCTGCTCGCGCAGCTGCGCCGTCACCAGGGGATTGACCGCTCCGGTCCCGCCGTCGGCGAGCACCTGCTGCATCAACCGGGCCTGCCCCAGCACCGCAGTGGTCTCCGGGGCGTCCATGACGGGGTCGAACTGTAGGTCGGGCTTCTCTAGCTGAGCCGTGACCAACCGGGCCGCGAACGACTGCAGCGCCTCGAGGTCGACGCGAATCACCAGCAGCCGCAGCGCCTCCTCCCAGTCCATCACCAGCCTCGAGGCAGGGGTGCCCATCACCGCGGACCGCCCGGCGACGGCCTCGAATCGGCGGCCCTGGTGGCTCGCGGTCAGCGACCCGGCAAGCGGCATGGACACCGCCACGTAGCCCGGCAGCGGCTCCGCAGTCACCCGCACCGCCATCCCGTAGTCCATCTCCAGCAACGACAGACCCGGGAGGTGGAAGCCGAAGACCTCCGCGATGAACCCGCCGGCGTCGGCCGGAGCCACCGTGTGGGTGGACATGAGGTCGGTGACCTCCGACACCAGCTCGTCGAGATCGTCGGTGTGTACCAGCGGCCGACCCATGGATCTGGACGGTTCGTCGCTCATCGGCTCCCCCACGAAGGGACGGACAGCCGGCGGGCCGCCGCTGGTGGAGCGAGCCGGGCATCACCGCACACCGAGTACAGCGGGTATGCGGGTATGCGCGTCATCACCCTACGAGCGGGGCGCCCGGTATGGAACCGCGGGCATGCCCTTGGGAGCCGTTCAGGCGCGGCTGCGGTGGCGGGCGAGCCAGTCGTCGGTGGCGATCAGGGGTAGCAGCGCGGCCCACATGGCTGCGACTTGGGCGGGGAGTTCGTCGAGGGTGCCGCTGCGCTCGCAGATCAGGTGGTGCCCGGCCATCAGGGTCGCGACCTGGCGAGCCAGCAGCGCCACGTCGACCGTCGGGAGCAGCACTCCGGCCTCGGCCGCCGCTCGTAGGCGGATGGCGACGGCCTCCTCGGCGAATCGGTAGTGCGCGGCACCGTGCTCGACCGTGACGGCGGCATCGTTGAGCAGCCGGACCCCGCCGCGGACGACCGGATCGAGGCGCATCGCGTCCATGATCCGCTCGGTCAGCGCCACCAGGGTGAGGAGCGGGTCCCGTCCCCGTTCCCGGACCTCGACGAGCAGGTCGATCCAGGCTGCGTCCGTCGCGGCGATCACCGCCTCGGCCACGGCCTCCTTGTGCGGGAAGTGGAAGTACATCGCGCCCTTGGTCACCCCGCTGCGCGCCAGGATCTCGCTGAGCGTGGCCCCGTGGTATCCGACCTCGGCGAACCGCTCCGCCGCGGCCGCGACGATCGCCGCGCGCGTCGCCAACGACTGCTCGTGGCGCTGCCCGGGTCGACGAGGGCGGCGCGCACCTGACGCGGGATCGGCGGAACGGCTCACCGCGCACGCCTCTCGATCGCTCACGCAGGTCCTCCCCCACCGCCCGCGCGGCGTCGCGGCCGGTTGCGGCGACGACGCTAGGACCCGCCGCTCGGGTCACCGAGACGTTTCCGGACCTGGACCCGAGCCGGAATCGGCCTGCCTGCGGCGCTGCCCGAGAGGGAGGTGGGCCGTCGATGCGGTTCACCGAGCGCCGTGGTCGGGCACACGCCACCGGACGACGAGAACCCCGAGGCCGACCGACACGGCCGGGAACGGAGATTCCTTCCATGACCGAGGTCACGATCCCCCGCAGCGGCGACTCGACCGAGCCCACTCCCGACCCGGCCGAGCGCGACGCCTACTTCCCCTCGCCCTACTCGCTGAGCCAGTACGTCGCGCCACGGACCGACTTCGACGGGACCGAGGTCAACGGCGAGGCCGGCAGCCGCCGGAAGGTCCTCGTCATCGGTGCCGACGAGCGCTACCTGCCCATGGGCAACGGCCGTCTGTTCTCCACCGGCAACCACCCGGTCGAGACGCTGCTCCCGCTGGTCCACCTCGAGGCCGCTGGGTTCGGTGTCGACGTCGCCACGGTCTCGGGCAACCCGGTCAAGCTCGAGTGGTGGGCCACGCCCGCCGAGGACGCCACCGTCCACAACGCTCTCGACCGGTTCCTCCCCCGGTTCCGCGCACCCCGCCCGCTCGCCGAGGTGCTCGAGGACGGCCTCGACAACTACGTCGCCGTGTTCATCCCTGGCGGCCACGGCGCCATGCAGGGCCTGCACGACAGCCAGGACGTCCGCGCCGTCCTCGACTGGGCCCTCACCGCCGACCGGTTCATCATCACCCTGTGCCACGGCCCCGCCGCTCTGCTCGCCGCCGGGCTCGACCGCGACACCTCCCCGCTCGCCGGCTATGAGTCCTGCGCCTTCCCCGACGCCCTCGACACCGGCGCCAACCTCGACATCGGCTATATCCCGGGCCCGATGCCCTGGCTGCTCGCCGAGGGCCTGCGCGCGCAGGGGCTGGTCGTGGTCAACGAGGACATGGCCGGCCACGTGCACCGCGACCGCGGGCTCCTCACCGGCGACAGCCCCCTGGCCGCGAACGCCCTCGGCAAGCTCGCCGCAGCAACCCTCGTCGAGCGCGCCAGGGGCTGACGCGACCGGCTCGGGCTCCCGGATCACGGCGTGCACCACATCGCGAACCGGGCGAGCTACAGCGCCGTCCACGGGAGTTGCCGTTGTTCGCTTAGGTGTCCGCTTACGTCACACTTCGACCTGTCAGCACGCTCCACGGTCGATGATCCACTCTGGCGGGCACCACTCGTGACCAGCACGAACGTCTGTGAGCCATCACCGTGGCGGTCGTGAATCCTGTTTACTGGGTTCGGGGTTCGAGTCCCTGACGGCGCACCTTTTTCGCTGGACACAGCTCTACGGAGCGGTCTTCGAACGTGACTCTCTTTACTTACGGGCACGCTTACTCCTGCGCGATGATCCCTTCAGCGGTCGTCTGGAGATCGCTGGGTGCCGCCTCGTGCAGCCGATCGGGTTGGGCGGCAGGTCCCGCCGACGTGCCGAGGCCGACGTCACCCGCGGCGATCGAGGGCGTTGTGGCAGGTGTTGAGCTCGCCGCCCGCGAACCACGTAGAGAAGTGCAGGGCCGACGCGTCCATGATCGTGTCGGGCTCGCGGTACCAGTCGATGAGCGCGGCGGCCTCGCGCCAGAAGCCGTCCGGGTCGGTCATGCTCCGCTGACAGGCCGCCGCATACGGTCCGGACCGAGTGTCGCCGCTTCGATGACCTGTCGTTGGCTCCCGAGCCGCTCGATGTGTGTCTCGACGACGTCGCCGGGCTGGAGTTAGGGGAAGCGCCCGGACAGCGCGACCCCTTGCGGGGTGCCGGTCAGGATCAGGTCGCCGGCCTCGAGCGCGACGTACTGGGAGAGATCGACGATCAGGGCCGCGACGTCGAAGATCATGTCGGCGGTCGTCGAGTCTTGCCGTGGTTCACCGTTGACCCAGGAGGCGATACGCAGGTCGCTGGGGTCGATCTCGTCGGCCGGCACCATGGAGGGGCCGACGGGGCAGAATCCGGGCGCGATCTTGCCCTTGGACCACTGCCCTCCGGAGGTCTCCATCTGCCGGTGCCGGTCGCTGAGGTCGTTGGCGATCGTGTAGCCCGCGATCGCGTCGGCGGCGTCGCTGCGCTGGGCGAGTCGGTGGGTTCGTCGGCCGATGACGACGGCCAGCTCGACTTCCCAGTCGAGGGTGTCGCAGCCCGCGGGTCGCGTGACGGTGTCGTGGGGCCCGATGACGGTGTTCGGGTGTTTGAGGAAGACGATCGGATCCGTCGGAGGGGCAGAGCCGGTCTCGGCCGCGTGGGCTGCGTAGTTCTGGCCGATGCACAGCACCGCGGTGGGGCGGGCCACCGGCGGCCCGACGCGCAGGTGCCCGGGGTCCTCGATGAGCGGGAGTGCCCCGCGTTGCAGGGCGTCGCGGGCGTCCGCGAGACCTTCGGAGGCCAGCCACCGGCCGTCCACGTCCTGCGTCAGGGAGGTGAGATCGAACAGGTCGCCGCCCACACGCGCGACGGGACGTTCCCGGCCCTGCTGGCCGAGTCGCAGGATGTCCAACCGGCTACCTTCCTCCTCCTGGAGCTCGAGGCGTGCTCCGACGCTTGGTCGTCGCGTCCTCGGCGGTGTCCTGGGCCCGCCACTCGCGGGTGATGCGCGTGGTGAGGTTGTCGAGGTGGCGGATCATCGCGGTTTCCGCGGCCTGCCCGTCCTGGTCCTCCAGCGCGCGCAGGACCCGTTCGTGCTCCAGGACCGCCGGTCCGCGGCTGGTGACCCACGCGGTGGAGTAGGCGGCGAGGATCACCTGCGTGCGCACCCGTTCCAGGGACTCGGCGAGGCACTCGTTGCCCGCGAGATCCTGGATCGCGTGGTGGAAGTCGGAATCGGCGCGACGTGCGCCGTCCTGGTCGCCGCTGTCCACGGCGCTGCGGAACCGGTCGTGGACGAGGACCAGTTCCTCGAGGGTCCGCTCGTCGATGCGTGGGGCGGCCAGCCGCGCGGCGAGTGCTTCGAGCTGGGTGCGGACCGCCAGGGAGTCCAGGAGCTCGTAGCGGTCGGGGGCGGCCACGGTGACCGTGCCCGCCACCCGTCGCAGCAGTCGCTCGGAGAGCAGCCGCTCGACCGCGTAGCGCACCGGACTGCGGCTCATCTCGAGGTCGGTGGCCAGCCCGAGCACGCTGACCGGGGCACCCACCCCGAGGACGCCGTCGAGGATCCGGTTCCGGATCAGACCGTAGGCGGAGTCGGCGAGGGAGTCGGTGCGGGGGTCGGAGTTGAGGTCTGCCGAGGTCACGAGTGGCCCTCTCGCTCGGAGCGTTTCTTGAGTGGTGGGCGGAGAAGCCTAACCAGCCGGGATCGCCAGACCGGCCTCGGCGAGGTCGACCCACCGGCGATGCTCCCCAGCCTCGGGCGCGGGGACCAGCCGAACGAGGTCGGGGGTCAGCTCGGCGATCGAGCGGGCCCCGAGCAAGGTCATGGTGGTGGTGATCTCTTCCTCGAACAGGGCTGCAACCCGACGCACGCCCAGCTCGCCGGCGGCCATGAGGCCATAGAGGTAGGCACGCCCCACGAGCACGGCGTCCGCGCCGAGCGCGAGGGCCGCCACGACGTCGGCGCCGGAGGTGAAGGCGCCGTCGAGGAAGACTTCGCACCGGCCGTCGAGGCGATCGAGCACCTCGGGCAGCTGGCGGAGCGGGGTGGCGGAGCGGTCGAGCTGGCGGCCGCCGTGGTTGCTCAGCACGATCGCGTCGGCACCCGCGGACGCGATCCGGGCCGCGTCCTCCGCGGACTGGACTCCCTTGACCACGAGCTTGCCCGGCCACTGCTCGCGGAGCCAATCCAGGTCCTCGAAGTCCACGGCGGGGTCGAAGAGCGTCGCGGCCAGCTCGGCGACGGTGCCCTGCCACGAGTTCAGCGACGCGAAGCTCAGCGCGCGGGTGGTGAGCAGGTCGATCCACCAGTGGGGGTGGCGCGCACCGTCGATGAAGGTCCGCGGTCCCAGTGACGGTGGGAGGGTCATGCCGTTACGGACATCGCGCAGTCGCCGGCCCGAAACCGGGGTGTCGACGGTGAGCACGAGGGCCTCGTAGCCGGCGGCGGCGGCGCGGTCGACGAGCTCGCGGCTGCGGCCCCGGTCGCTCCAGAGGTAGAGCTGAAACCACCTCCGACACCCCGGGATGATCTCGGCGACGTCTTCCACCGAGCAGGTGCCCATGGTCGAGAGCGCGAAGGGCACGCCCGCCGCTCCGGCCGCGCGCGCGGTCGCGAGCTCGCCCTCGTGGTGCAGGACGCGCGTGAAGCCGGTCGGGGCGAACACGATCGGCAGCGCGCTCGGGGCGCCGAGGATCGTCGCGCGGGTGTCGACGGTGGACACACCGCGCAGCACCCGCGCGATGAAATGAACCGAGTCGAGAGCCTCTCGGGCGCGGGTCAACGATCGCTCGGACTCCGCGCCGCCCTCGACGTAGTCGAATACCGCTCGAGGCACACGGCGGCGGGCCATCGCCCGGAGATCCCCGACGCTGGCCGCCCGAGCAGCCCGGCGCCGGTCGCCGTCGAGCACCACCGGGCGCGGGCGCAGTAGATCGGCGAGCTCCGCCGCTCGCGGCAGCCGACGCGCCCCGTCCAGCCCTGTCCATCGCATGACCGGAACACTGCATCCACAGAATCGCCTCGTCAAGCTCTACTGCATCCATCGATGCGGGATAGGTGCCGTTCACGCATAGTTCGGTGTTGACTGAGTCACGACTTAGGACTACACCTGAATCCACCCCAGACCGAGGAGGAGCTTGTGTCATCGCGTGCGCCGTCCGTGCTCGTACCGCTGCCCGACCGCGACTTCGACACCACCGAGTCCTCGATCGCGTGGCGCGCCTTCGTCGACGCCGGCATCGAGGTCACCTTCGCCACCGAAACCGGCCGGGTCGCCGCCTGCGATCAGCGGCTGCTGCAGCCGGGCTTCTTCAACTGGTTCCCGGCCGGGCAGGACGCCCTGGACGCATACCGGGCGATGTCGAGCTCCCCGGCCTTCCGGTCCCCCATCACCTACCGCGACATCGACCCCGCCGACTTCGACGCGGTCCATCTCGGCGGCGGGCACGCCCAGGGCATGCGCCAGTACCTCGACAGCGGGGTCCTCCGCGAGCGCGTGCTCGGGTTCCACCGCCAGAACAAGACGATCGGCGCGATCTGCCACGGCTCGCTGATTCCGGCCAGGACCATCGATCCCCGCACCGGGGTCAGCATCATCGAGGGTCGCCGTTTCACCACCTTGACCCGCCCGATCGAGAAGTTCGCGTTCCGCTGCACCTGGTTCCGGGTGGGCCGCCGTTACCGGACCTACTGGAAGTACACCGAGACCGAGGTCGGACAGGCCGTGGGGCCCTCCGGCGCGATCGAGCGCGGCGAGACCCGCTTCGGCGCCTTCGGGTACTCCCTGACCCACGACGAGCCGATGGTGGTCGAGGACGGCCACTTCCTCAGCGCCCGCTACCCCCTCGACGCGCCGCGCTACGCCGAGGCGTTCGTCCGTCGCCTGGTCGACGACCGCGCCGCGGCGACGCCGTAGCGGCTCCCCGCTCCCCTTTTCCGGCCGAGGCTCACTCTCGGCTGCCTTCGCCTCGCCCGCCGCGGCGAGAACCACTGCTCCTGCTACCACGCCGGCCCGTGGCCGGCACCGGACGACCTTCGAGAGGGAACATCCATGTCGAACCACGCCCCTGCCGACGAGCGCCGGGATCGGCGCGGCACCAACGCCCTGTTCTCCGCGAACCCCCTCAAGCTCGGGCTCTTCGGGCCCAACTGCGACCGCGGCTGCGCGATGACTCTCTCCGACGATGTGCCGCTGCTGACCTGGGAGTACACCAAGAAGATCGCCCAGCTCGCCGACGAGGCCGGCTTCGAGGCCCTGGTCCCGGTCGCCCGCTGGAAGCAGATCGGCGACAACGGCTTCAACGGCCGCAACTTCGACACCTACACCTGGGCCGCGGGTCTGGCCTCGGTGACCGAACGGATCACGCTGGTCACCACCGCGCACGTCCAGGCCTCCCACCCGGCGGTCGCCGCCAAGCAGGTCGCCACGATCGACCACATCAGCGGCGGCCGGACCTGCCTGAATATCGTCAACGGCTGGTTCGAACCGGAGTTCAAGATGCTCGGCGGATCGTTCCTGCCCCACGACCAGCGCTACCGATACACCAGCGAGTGGTCCGAACTGCTCGAGCGGTTCTGGCTCGAGCAGGACGACTTCGATTTCCGCGGCGAGTTCTTCACCGTCGAGGGCGGATACTCCCAGCCGAAGCCGATCCAGCTCCCCCGGCCGGCCATCATGAACGCCGGGGGCTCGAAGACCGGTCGCGACTTCGTCGCCCGCTACGCCGACTCCGGCTATGCCCTGCTCGCCGGTTACGACCTCGCCTCGACCCGGGCGCTGGTCGAGGAGCGCCGGGCCGAGGCCGCCGCCTACGGACGAGAAGTGGACACCTGGACGACCGCCTACGTGATCCAGCGCGACACTGCCGAAGAGGCCGAGGCCTACCGACAGCTGGTCTTCGTCGACGAGGTCGACGAGAGCGCCGGCCAGGCCGCCGCGCACTATCTGGGCCTGAATTCCTCGGCCATGGCGCCCGACCAGTGGGAGGAGTTCAAGCTGCACCTGCGCGCCGGCTACGGCGGCTACCCCTTGGTCGGCACCGCCGAGCAGATCGCCGAAAGCCTCATCGGGCTCAGCCACGCGGGGGTCACCGGTGTGTCGCTGTCCTTCGTCGACTTCGTCTCCGGCCTCGACCGTTTCGTCGCCGAGGTGATGCCGCTGCTCGAGAGCGCCGGCGTGCGCAAGCCGGTCGCGGCGCTGTCCGCGGTCTCCTGAGCCACCCGCTATGGCTGCTCGCAACCCGGAAACCGACGGCGCCCCGCCCGCGGGCCCCAGCGCGGTACCGCTGGACGCGTCGGGACTGCGCCTGGTGCTCGGTGCTCACCCCGAAGGGGTCGTCGCCCTCGCCGCCGTGGTGAACGGTGCCCTCGAGGGCCTCGCGGTCAGCACGTTCACCCCCGTGAGCCTGGAACCCGCCCTGGTCTCGGTCTGCGTGGCACACACCTCGACGACGTGGCCACGACTGCGCGCCGCACCGCGTCTCGGGATCAGCGTGCTCGCCGAGGACCACGCACAGCTCGGACGCCGTCTCGCATCCACCGGCCAGGACCGGTTCGTCGGAACCTCAGTCACCGTTGGGGCCTCCGGAGCCGTCCTGATCGACGGGGCCTGCGCCTGGTTCGACTGCTCGGTCGAGGACGAGATCACTGCCGGTGACCACCTCATCGCCGTGCTCGCCGTGCTGGAGGCACACCATCGCCCCGACGTCCGTCCCCTGGTCTTCCACCGCAGCAGCTTCGCCCGCCTCGCCTGACCCGAACAGCGATCCCGTCCTCTCCGCCGCGTGCCGCGCCCTACGGGCCGCGAACCCGGTGATCCTCGAAATACCAGAGGGGGCCGGTTCCGCAGCGTTCCTCGTCTGCTGGGCCGGTCACGGGGACTCCGAGCTGCTGGGCTACACCGCCCGCGTCGCGGGCGGGCCGTCCTTCCTCGCCGCGTCCCCGGCCACCGCCCAGGCCACCACGGTGCTCGCCGCAGACCACACCCCCGTCGCCTGCACCGTCGCCCAGCGCGCCGAGATCATCACC
The DNA here is from genome assembly GCF_037400275.1 of Actinomycetospora aeridis. Lineage (NCBI taxonomy): Bacteria > Bacillati > Actinomycetota > Actinomycetes > Pseudonocardiales > Pseudonocardiaceae > Actinomycetospora > Actinomycetospora aeridis. The sequence goes on from NZ_JBBEGL010000014.1 coordinate 15,771, forward strand.
AGTCTGGCCGGCCGCCCGAGCTTCGATGCCGACACGGCCCGCCGCGCCGGCATCCCGGTGGTGGTCGCCGCCGCCCACGGGCCGCTGGGTGCCTCGCCAGGGATCGCCGAGTTCGCGGTCGGCCTGGTCCAGGCGGCTGGACTGGGCCAGCTCGCCCTGGTCACCGAGATCGTCGTCGACGACGGCCGCGGACCCCACGGCCTGGAGGATCTCGCCACCCGGCGCGCCCTCTTCCGCGTCACCGGCCAGGACATCATCGCCGAGCGACTGCGCACACAGGCTCTCGCCGTCCGCGGGCCCGAAGTCGTCCTCCCGACCGACCACGGCCTCGTTCTCGCCACCGGCTACCGCGACACCCAGTCGGGCGCCGAGCACCTCGTACTCCGAGGCCCTGCCACCGAGCGGTCCGCCCGACCCGTCGTCCACGTGCACCGAGAATGCCCGACAGGCGACCTGTTCAGCTCCTTGAGCTGTTCGTGCCGGTCGGAGCTGGACACTGCGCTGGCCGACATCGCCGGTTCCGGAAGCGGCATCGTGGTGTACCTGCGCGGCAAACCCGATCGGCCGCTCCACCACGGCCCCCACATCGACGACCGCCAAGCCCACCTCGTCGCCTTCATGATCCAGGACCTCTCCCTACACCGCATCCACCTCCACCACGACGACACCCAGCAACGGGCCGCCCTCAGCGGTCGCGGCATTTGGTGCTAACCTTTGTCCTCTCGGGCACACCCAGGCCCTGTTCGATCCACTCGCCTCCCAACGGCGCATCAGATGATGTCGTGCCACATGGACGGCATCCAGTCTCTCGACGAAGAACTGTGTCGCCTGCTCGAGGCCGGAAACGACGATCCTGACATGGCAGATACCGCGAATACCCACGCCTTCTCCTGACAGCAGCGTCATGGAGATCGTCCCGCCGACGCCCGGTCGGACCGGAGGCGGAGGCGGCGCACTCACGATGACGACGATGCGCCGGTCGCCGCCATCTATCCAGTGGCGAGAACAAATGCTCCCGTTCTCCCGACTATGTCAGCATAGAGCCCCGGCTACCGCTGTCCTCAGCCGTGGAAATTGCGCCGATAGACCGACGGCGACACCTGCATCACCGCGCGCATGTGCAGGCGCATCGCCGCCGAACTTCCGAAGCCGCATCGCGCCGCGACCATGTCGACGCCCAGCTCGGTCGTCTCGAGCAGCTCGCGTGCCCGCTCGAGACGGCGTGCGAGGAGCCACTGCGTGGGCGAGGTCCCGGTCTCCTCCCGGAAGCGGCGCGACAGGGTGCGGGTGCTGATCCCTTCCCGTTCGGCCAGGTCACGCAGGCTGAGCGGCTCGTCGAGGTGCTCGAGCGCCCAGCTGCGCGCGCGAGCCGTCCCCGCGACGCCGTCCTCCGCCACGGGACGCGCGGTGAGCTGTGCCTCGCCGGCCTGGCGGTGCGGCGGCATCACCACGCGACGAGACACGACACCGCCCACCGCAGCGCCGTGGTCGCTTCGCACCATGTGCAAGCACATGTCCGCCACGGAGGCCACCCCGGCAGAAGTGAGGATATTGCCGTCTTCGGTGTAGAGCACCTCGGGGCGCACCCGCACGGTCGGAAAACGCTCGCGGAACGCCGCCACTCGAGCCCAATGAGTGGTGGCGTCCCGACCGTCGAGCAGCCCGGCCGCGGCCAAGAGGAATGCGGCGGTACAGATCGAGGCGAGGCGCGTGCCGGGTCGGACGCGGCGCAGGGCCGCTGTCATCGCGCTCTGTTCGGCGTCCGAGACGCTCACCGCGTCGTGATCAGTCGAGGCCACGATGACCGTGGACACCTTGGAGAGCAGTTCAGGTCCATGCTCGACTTCGAGGAAGAAGTCCCCGTCGGTGCGGACCGAGCCCGCCTCGAGAGCACACGTTGTCACATCGTAGAACGGTCGACCCTCGGCGTCGCAGGCCTCGCCGAACACGCGATGCACGACACCCAGTTCCATGGCGAGAACGCCGTCTCGAACCAGGACCGCGATTCGATGCTGCTCCATGGCTCGATCCTTCCACTCCGTGTCCCGATGGCGGCTCGTGTCGAGTAGAAGAACGGCCGACACTGCCCTCGTGCTTCCCCCCTCGGCCCGAGAACTGATCCTCAGCGGGACGGCCCTCGCCCACATGACGACCCTGAACCCCGACGGCTCGCCCCAGATGAGCGTCGTCTGGGCGGGCCTGGACGGCGACCGCATCATCACCGGGCACTTCGGCCGCTACCGCAAGATCACCAACCTTCTCCGGGATCCACGGATCGCCCTGTCGTTCGCCGGCCCGACGCCGCTGCCCAACGGAATGCACCCCAACCTGATCGTCTACGGAGACGCCGAGATCAGCGACGGTGGCGCCTCCGAGCTGGTCGGACGTTTGGCCAAGGTCTACATCGCCCCGGATTTCGACTACCCCATGCCGCCTGGGCCGCCGCCCGGTTATGTGATCACCACGACCGTGCGCCGCATCGCCGGTGTCGGACCCTGGATGGACGCATGAGCGCCCAAGCGCCGGGCCCCGGGCGACGCAGCATCGGCGACATCACCCCGAAGCTCGCCGAGCTCACCGACGACGTGCTCTACGCCGACGTCTGGGAACGTCCCGGCCTGAGCAAAGGCGACCGCAGCCTCGTCACCGTGGCCGCACTGGTCGCGCTCTACCGCGCCGACGAGCTGAACCTGCACCTTGGGCTGGCCCTCGACAACGGCGTCACCGCCGACGAGCTCACAGAGCTCATCACTCATCTGGCTTTCTACACCGGCTGGCCATGCTCGGTGACCGCAGCCAAGCAACTGCGCGCCATCCTCGCTGATCGCCCAGAGAACGAGGCCCCCCGACCCTGAACGACCATGGCCCCGACAACGCCCGGTCAGCGAGCGAAGCACCTCGCCAAAGCCGTACGACCACTGACGTCATCGACCGGCCCGGCGCCCATGCGCCACGAGCGTCGGGCCGCATCAAACACCACCATCGATGCCGTGACTCCTGTCCACTGGGTTCGGGGTTCGAGTCCCTGACGGCGCACCTTTCGCTGGTCACAGCTCTACGAAGCGATCTTCGGTCGGGATTGCCGATCCCGCAGCCGCCCGCTTGCTCCGCTACCTGCTCGTCCACGTGGTGCACCCCGACCGGCACACCTCGCGCCACGACCGGCCCCGGTGGTTCGCGCACCACGGGCGGCGCCGCTCGCCGGCGGCCACCGCACCTCGCTCCAACGACTACTCGGTCGTCGTCCGCGCAGCCTGCAGCGACCGGCGGTGCCGGCGTGCGCGATCGGCTGCCGGCAGCGGCCGGGAACGAGACGGCCGGGTCAGAAGAGGCCCGGGTGCAGCGGTGACGCGGCGGTGCTGCCGCCGTCGGCCGTGATGAGCGCGCCGGTGACGTAGCGGGCCTCGTCCGAGGCGAGCCAGGCCACGACGTCGGCGATGTCGCTGGGCTCACCGAAGCGGCCGACGGGGTGGCGCGCGAGGGCGTCCCGCCGTGCCGCCTCCGGGTCGCGGGCCTGGGCGAAGGCGTCGTCGGCCATCGCGGTGAGAATCCAGCCCGGCTGGACGGCGTTGCATCGCACGGCGGGTCCGTGGTCGACCGCGATCGAGCGGGTCAGCCCGTGCACGAACGCCTTGGACGCGTTGTAGAGGGCCATCGACGGGTCAGCGACCACACCGGACGTCGAGCCGATGTTCACGATCACGCCGCCGTGCTCGGTCATCTGCGGCAGCACGGCCCGGCTCATCGCGAACGTCCCACGGCAGTTCACCCCGACCACGAGGTCCCAGTCGTCGTCGGTGCTCTCCGCGACGGTCCGCTCCAGCTGCACCCCGGCGTTGTTGACCAGCAGCGACACCGGACCGAAGGTGTCGTTGGCCTCCTCGACCACGCGCTCGGCGTCAGCGGTGCGGGCGACGTCGGCGCGCACCCACCGCACGCCGTCCGGCAGCTGCTCGGGCGTGGAGCGACCGCAGGCGACGACCCTGGCATCGTCGCGCACCAAGCGCTCGACGACCGCCCGCCCGATGCCCCGTCCGCCTCCGGTCACGATCGCCGTGTGGGTGCTCATCGGGCCCTCCGCGTCAGCTCAGGAAGTGGTCGACGGCGACGTGCAGGGCGTCGGCGGCGGCGATCTCCACGTCGTACCGTTTGTACGCCTGCGCGGCGCCTCGCCCTCCGAGGTGTTCGATGCGTTCACCGGTAGGACAGATACTGCCGTTGTCGGAGCACCCGACGGAGCTGCGTGGGTCTGCGAGCCGATCACCGCACGAAGACGGCCCTCCGTTCGGGGAGATCACCTGCCCGGTGGGGAAGCCGGCGTCCGCGCCGAGCAGCCATCCGACCGCGGCGGCGATCTCCGCCGCGCTCCCGACCCGGCCGACCTTGGTGGCCGCCGCCGACCGCGCGGCGGCGGAGGAGGCGTCGAAGGACTCGCCGAGGAAGCCGTTGTCGAAGAACTCGGTGTCGGTGATGAACCCGGGGGCGACGGCATTCGCCGTGATCCCCCGCGGCCTGAGTCGGTCGGCGAGCTCGCAGCCGTAGCCGTTCAGCGCCGCCTTCGCCGTCGCGTAGGGACCTCCGGCCCGACCAGCGAGGCCGTCGAGCTGATCAGCACGACCCGCGCCCGCCGGTCGCGAAGCCGGGGCTCCGGTCAGCCCTCGCACCGGAGCACGCCCCGCACCGCGTAGGCCGCCAGCCCCTCGGCGAGGCGGCGGGTACGGTCGTCGGTGTCGTCGGGGCTCGGGCGGTACCAGACCGTCGACCAGTTCAGCGCCCTCACCGTGCCGGTCGGGCGACGTAGTCGCTCCCCGGCTCGCGGTAGACCGCGTGGATGTGGGACGTGCCTCCCGACGCGAAACCGCCGCCCTGCTGGTGGGCGAACTCGATCAGGAACGTCGGCCCCTGCACCCGGTAGTAGACGGGCTGGCCGACGGTCGTGGCGCCGGACCAGGCGAACGTCGTGCTCGCCAGGTTCGCCTGCGCCGCGGCGAGCTTCGGCGCCGCGTGCGCACCGTGCAGCGGGCGGGTCCACTCACCGACCAGGTCGACGAGCAGGCGCTGCTGCTCCGGGGTGAACGTGGCGGCGCTGACGCCCTCGGGGGCGAGGGTGCGGCCATCCCGACCCGCGCCGAGGACGAGATCGGTGACGGGGGCGTCGAGGACCGCCTGCTGCTGCTGGACCGCGTCGAGCGCACCCATCAGCACGAACGCCCGCGTCGTCTCGCCGCACAACGGCTCCGCGCGCGTGCCCGCCGTCGTGTACGACGACGGTTGGGCGCCCCAGAAGGTCGGCGCGAAGGTCATCGCGTCCCCGTCGACGGTGATGTTCAGCGCCAGGTGGTGCCCGCCGTACTGCACCGTCCACGGCCCGGACGGGGCCGGCGTGCCGAGGATCCGGAACCAGTAGTGGTCGGCGCCGTAGCCCTGGTCCGACGCGGTCGTCGACGCGAGCACCCCGTCCCCGGTGGTGATCGCGCTGACCTGCTCGTAACCCTCGGGGCTCAACGCGGCGCGGAGGACGCCGGAGGCGGCGTCCCGCCGGCCCGGGTCGAGGGCGTCGACGCGCAGCCCGGCGCGGTCGAACAGGTCTCCGGGCAGGTTGGACCACTGCCCGAGGGTCTGCGGGGTCCGCTCGCCGGAGACGGCGGCCCGCTGCGACGGGTCGAGGAGACCGAGGAAGCGCTCCGTCGCGGCGAGGACCGCGGCGGTGGCACCCGGGGCCGTCGACGCGGCCGGCGGGGTGCCGCAGGCCTCGACGGAGGTGGCGGTGGCGATTCCCTCCCCGGCCACCGCCCCCGGGCCGGGACCCCCGGGCGGGCGCGCCGACGAGCACGCCGAGCCCGCCAGGACCGCGACGAGGGCGAGGGCGAGGGCGATCACCCAGCGACGGCCGCGCTGCCCCCTCATCGGCTCGGGAAGCGGAGCACGCGGTCGTCGCCGCCGCGCGCGTCGCCGCTGCGTTGGGTGTTGGAGGTCGTGAGCCACAGCGCGCCGTCGGGCGCCACCTGCGCGGTGCGCAGCCGGCCGTACCGCCCGGACAGCTGCGACGCCGGTTCCCCGGCGCGGTCGCCGTCGAGGGGGACGGTCCACAGGCGTTCCCCCTGCAGGGCGGCCATGTAGAGGGTGCCGCCGGCGATCGCGATGCCGGACGGGGACGCCTCCGCGACCGTCCACGTGCGCAGCGGGTTGGTGAAGCGGCCGCTCGCGGTGTCGCCGACCCCCTCCACGACCGGCCAGCCGTAGTTGCGGCCGGGCTCGATGATGTTGATCTCGTCGACCTCGTCCTGGCCGAACTCGGCCGCCCACATCCGGCCGGCGGCGTCCCAGGCGATTCCCTGCGGATTGCGGTGGCCGAGGCTGTAGACCGGCGAGCCCGGGAAGGGGTTGCCCGGCGCCGGGTCGCCCTCCGGCGTGATCCGCAGGATCTTGCCGTTGGGGCCGGCCGGGTCCTGGGCGCGGTCGCTCATCGTGCCGTCGCCGACGGTGGCGTACAGCATGCCGTCCGGGCCGAACGCGAGGCGGCCGCCGCTGTGGCCCGGACCGCGGGGGATGCCGCCGAGCACCACCTCGGGCGGGTCCGTGCCGCGGGCACGGAACCGGACGATCCGCGCGTCGACGGCCGTCGTGTAGTAGGCGTAGACGAGGTCGTCCTGCCCGATCCGGGGCGAGGCGGCGAGCCCGAGCAGCCCGCCCTCGGTCTGGACGACCGCGTCGGGGAACTCGCGGACGGGCTCGGGTGGCCGCCCCGGGGTGAGACGCAGCACGCGTCCCGTCTCCCGCTCGGAGACGAGCGCGTCGCCGCCCGGCAGGAACGCGAGGCCCCAGGGGACCGCGAGGTTCGTCGCGATCTCCTCGGGCGCGCCGAGGTCCGGGGTCCCGGCGGGCGTGCTCGGCGCCGGCGCCGGCGGGCGTGGGGCGCTGCTCGGCGCCTCCGGACCGGGGGCCGCGCACCCGGCGAGGACGGCGGCGGCGACGACGGCAGCAACGGCGGTCCTCCGCCACGGGACGGACACGGAGACGCTCCTCGATCAGGTCGTGCCGGGCGGACCGGCAGGGGTGTCGGCCCGGGAGCCACGGTCGGCGTCACGGGCCGCCGCGACGGCGGCGTCGAGCGCCCCCCGGGCGGACCGCTCGTCGGGGGGTTGGGTGGAGAGCACGGCGAGCACGTGGCGCCCGTCGGCCTCGAGGAGCCCTGCGGAGTGCAGGTCGAGGGCTCCTCCCCGGCAGCAGGCCCATCCCTGCTTGGCCCGTGCGCTGCCGCGGCGACCGGGCTCGAGGAGCCCGAACCCCTGGTCGAAGCCGTCGGCCGCGATGCGGGGTGCCGCCGCGAGGTCGCCGAGCACCAGGTCCCGGTCGGCCGGCTCGAGCTGGTCGACGATGTGACCGTAGAGAGCGGCGACGTCGCGGGCCGAGGTCCGGGTGTCGCCCCAGCGTGAGCGATCCGGGGGCGGCACGGTCTCGCGGAGCCCCGCGAGGCGCGCGACCCGCTCGACCCCGTCCGGTCCGTCGAAGCGCGACCACAGCGCGTTCATGGCGTCGTCGTCGCTCGGCCCCAGCGCGCGCCGGAGGAGGTCCAGGTCGGCGGGGGTCAGCGCGATGTCGCCGTGGGCCCGGCGCGTCAGGACGTCGACCGCCGTCACCAGCTTCGCCAGCGACGCCGACCGCATCGCGGCGGCGCCCCGGTCGCCGAGGCTGATCTCGCCGCGGCAGCGGTCGAGCACGGCGATCCCGGTCACGGCGTCGATCCGCCCGGTCGCGACCCGCTGCGCGGCATCGACCATGCGCTGCGCGGACAGCTCGTCCGCCTCGCAGGCCTCCGCGGACGGCGAGGGCGACGGGGACGGGGACGGGGACGGGGACGGGCGCAGGTCCGCGCCGGCGATCCGCGGGACGAGCACGACGACCACGAGGACCAGCGCGGCGAGGAACATCGCCACCGCGACGAAGGGCCGGACCGCGCGGGTCCGCTCGGGGATCACGGACTCAGACGGCGGCCGTGGCGCGACCCCGACGCCGGTCCAGGCTGAGCGGACCGGGCCCGAGGACGAACAGCAGCAGGAACACCCAGCTGTAGAGCGCGGCCGGCTCGCCGCCGTTCTCGAGCCAGTTCCATCCGCCGGGCAGGTGCACGACGAAGAAGGCGAACGCCATCATCCCCGAGAGCAGGAACGCCGCGGGCCGCGTGAACAACCCGACCGCGACGAGGAGCGCACCGAGGATCTCGACCCCCGAGGCGATGGCGACCGGGACGGGGGCCACCGAGCCGTCGACCAGCCCCAGCGCGCTGATCGGGTGCAGCACGAACAGGAGGCAGACCGCACACCGAAAAGCGAGCATCGCCGCCGCGCGGGCATTCTGCGTCGGCACACGCGAAACGCGGCCGCCACCCTCCACCACCTTCTCCCCCGCTGCTCGCACGGTTTCCGTTCCCGTTGCACCGGTCATGAGATCGGCCCCTTTCCCGCATTCGTGAATCTCGACGGGGACGATTCTGCCGATCCGGACATACGGCGCCAACGCGAACTGCGGATGTAGGCTATGCACGTGACGCATGCCGATCTCGGTCTCGTGCACGAACTGCGCGCCCTCGCCCTGCTCCTGGAGGAGCGCAACGTCACGCGGGCCGCAGTGCGGTTCCACCTCAGCCAGTCATCGATGAGCCGGACGCTGCAGCGGCTCCGCTCGCTCCTGGGCGACGAACTGCTGGTCAGGGCGGGGAGCGACTACGAGCTGACGCCGCGGGCACGGCACGTGCAGCGCGAGCTGGCCGTGCTCCTCCCGCGGCTCGAGAACCTCATCGCGGGCAGCACGTTCGACCCCTCCACCGCGACGGGAATCGTGCGCATCATCGGCACCGACTACACCATCGCCACACTCGGACCTCACGTCCTGCCCCGTCTCCTCGAGTCGGCACCCCTCCTGGAAATCCGCATCGAGCAGCGCGATCACGACAGTTACGCCGACCTCGAACGCGGACGAGCGGACATCGCCCTCTCGGTGATGCGACCGTCGGCGCCGTTGCAGTGGGAACAGGTGTTCACCGACGACGTCGTGTGCGTCGTCGCTGCCGACCACCCGGTGGACGGCGAGCGTTTCTCCCTCGACGACTACCTCGGGGCACGTCACGTGGCGGTGACCCTCGTGGACGACGACCAGCCGATGATCGATCGCTGGCTGGAGGGCGTGGGGCACCCGAGAACGGTGGCGCTGCGGGTCGCGCACTTCACGTCCGCCCTCACGGCTCTGCCGGGCACCCCGCTCGTCGCGACCATTCCGCGCAGGATGGCCGAGAGACAGGCGACGAACGACCCGCGCCTCCGGCTCCTCGAGGCCCCGGAACGGTTCGACGCGATCCCGTACGGCATGGTCTGGCATCCCCGGCTCGACGCCGACCCGATGAACACGTGGCTCCGCGGCACGCTGCGCGCCGCCGCGCTCGACCTGACCTCCGGCCGACTCGACCGCTGAGCCTGCTGCCCGCCGGCCGTCCTGCCCGTCGCGGTCGAGGCTCCTCTGCTCGACGCTGAGATCGCCTGCCCGCGGAGAGCGCGACACGGCCCGCCGCCGGGTGCGCACCACCCACGATGGCGCCGACCGCCTCGGCATGCTGCGTCCCCTCCACCACCGCGCTCGTCGAGGAGGCGCTCGCCGCCCCGCCGCGACGGTGACTCTCTCGACCGCCCGGCACGCTTGATCTCGAAATCCGGGCGGCTGAAGATCGTCCGGACCAGCGGCTGCAGATCTTCGGATGATCATTGCGGGAACAGGGACCAGCGCACGGGGAGTGCCCCTCGCGTGTGCTCGACGTGCGGACGTCATCGCTCCTTCGCGACCACGGGCACACAGCTCTGGCATCAGCTGCACGCCCGGCCCCGGTGGCATCGTCAGCGATGTGCACGACCGACGCCCGGCTCCTCGTCCAACCCGCCACCCAGGCCGTTGAGCACTCGTGCTCCGACCGGGACCGCCCTCATGTGACCGCGACCAGCGTCGTGAAGAGGCCGAGGGCGGCGCAGACGCCGAGGGTGCGGAGGACCGGCCAGCCGCGCCAGAAGATGAGCCCGGCGGCGACGACCGCGATGGCCACCGCGAGGGGCTGCACGCTGGCGAGCTGCGGAACCTCCATGGTCAGCGGCCCGAGGTGCACCGGCCTGTACTGGTCGAAGAAGGTGTGCCCGGCGAAGTAGAGGGCCAGGTTGGCGATGACGCCGACGACGGCGGCGGTGATGCCGGTCAGTGCCGCGGAGAGCGCGCGGTTGTGGCGGAGCTGCTCGATGTGCGGGGCGCCGAGGAAGATGAACAGAAAGCAGGGCACGAAGGTCACCCAGGTCGTCAGGAGCGCGCCGAGCACGCCGGCGACCCAGGGGTCGAGAGTGCCCGGCTGGTGGAACGCGCCGAGGAACGCCACGAACTGCACGACCATGATCAGCGGCCCGGGGGTCGACTCGGCGAGGGCGAGGCCACGGACCATGTCGCCTGCGGTGAGCCAGCCGTAGGCCTGGACGGCTTGCTGGGCGACGAAGGCGAGCACGGCGTAGGCGCCGCCGAAGGTGATCAGGGCGGTGCCGGAGAAGAACAACCCTTGAGTGGTCAGCACGCTTCCCGCACCGGTCAGGGCGACCACGGCGAGCATCGGCACCGCCCACAGCGAGACGCCGATGCCGAGGATCAGCGCCGCGCGGCGCAGGGACGGTCGGCTCGCGTGGAGGGCGTCGTCGGCGACCACCGGTGCCGGCTCGTCGTCGGACTCGCGATCGGGGCTGGTGTCGGCCTGGGGTCGGAGGCGGTGCAGCGTCCAGCCGGCGACGGCGGCGACGGCGATCACTGCGGGGAAGGGCACGCCGAACACGGTGAGCGCGAGGAACGCGGCCACAGCGAGTCCGACGAGGGCGGGGCGGGTGAGGGCGCGACGGCCGAGGCGCCAGACAGCCTGGACGACCACCGCGACCACGGCGGGGGCGAGGCCGGCGAACACGGCGGTCACGATGGTGGTGTCCCCGGCGGCGACGTAGATGCCGGAGAGGGCGAGCAGGGTGAGCACGCCGGGCAGGACGAACAGGATGCCGGCGGCCAGCCCGCCGCGGACCCCGTTGAGCAGCCAGCCGATGTAGATGGCGAGCTGCTGGGCCTCGGGACCGGGCAGCAGCATGCAGTAGTTCAGGGCGTGCAGGAACCGGCGCTGCCCGATCCAGCGGCGCCGGTCGACCAGCTCGCGCTGCATGACCGCGATCTGCCCGGCGGGGCCACCGAAGGTCTGCCACGAGATCGCGAACCACGCCCGCAGTGCGGTGGCGAAGGGCACGAGGTCCTGCTCGTCCGCTCGAGACGTCGTTCGCGAGGGGTCGGCGGTGCCGTCGGCGGACGGGGGCGGGTCGGACGGCACAGGCGACTCCTCGGGGGCGGCGACCCAGGTCGGCTGGGCTGAGGGGAGTTCAGGCGGGTTCGCGGCCGAGCAGCGTGGCGCGGCGGTAGAACTCGTAGAGCCCGTCGAACAGCGGACCGGTGTGCTGCAGCAGGGTCGGGTCGTCGCAGACCATGCCCAGGGCGCGGACGACGACGTCGACGCCGGGTGCCTCGGGGGAGTCGAAGCGTTCGTCGTCGAGGTCGGCCTCGTGGACGATCTCGGCGATGCGCCAGAGGACGGGGTCGGTGATCTCGTAGCGGCGCAGGATGGTCTCGAAGCTGCAGTCGCCGTCGTGGTGGGACAGCTCGACCCCGCGCATGTCGAAGGCGGTGGCGTCGGGGGGCACGTCGGCGGGGTCGGTGACGAACACGAACTCGGCCTCGGGGTCGACGGTGCGGCGGATCAGCCAGGCGCAGGCCACCCGGTCGATGTGCATGTGTGCGCGGGTCGCCCACCTCATCGGGACGCCTCCTCGGGGAGGGATGCCGCGAGCTCGTCGACCGCGCGGCGGGCTTCGGTGCGCTCGGGCGGCGGGAAGTAGTCGCGACGAGCGATCGTGCGCAGCTCCCCGCGGAGCCGGCGCACCGTGCTGCGCCGAGCGCCATCGTCTGTCCGCGCGGCTCGTGCCTGCTCCGCGACCGTGCGGTACTCGACGGCCCGCGCTTCGCTCATGCCCTGCGCCAGCTCGCGCTCGGCGTCACGGCTGCCCGGCGTGGCGTCCCAGAGGGTGGCGGTTCCGGCATTCTCGAGGATCTCCTCGGCGAGCCACTCCAAGTGCTCGCGGGTGCGGGCGTCCGCGGGCAGGGCGACCACACCGTCGGCGAGCTGGGCGACCCCGAGGCGCTTGAGCTTGCGCCACACCGCAACCCGGGCGGTCGAGGGCTCGCGGGGCATGCGGTAGGTCAGCAGCACCCACATCCCCACCTCCTCACCGTTCGCGCCGGCCACGGTCAGCCTCCTCACGGAGCCTTCGCGCCAGCCGGTCGCTGAGCGTCCATGCGGCCAGCGCCGCCCCGAGCGTCACGACGGCGAGGGCCTGGAACGCTGGAGGCGTCGTGAGCAGCACCAGCCCAGCGACCACGAGTCCGAGCGCGAGTCGGCCTCGGAGGTCCCCATCATGGTCGGGCGGCGGCGATCGCCGTCGGCTCACGCGCATGCAACCACCGTTGCACAGCAACCGTGGTTGCACCAGTGGCGAGTGGGCGATCCAGCCGCCCCTGAGCGGGGCCACCTGGGTGGCGATCGACGACGCCACACCCCGCGTTCGTAAGGTGTTCCGGTGGTGGGGCCGGCAGAGTTCTTCTCGTTCCGTGAACACGACCTCGACGGCGCGAAGGCGGCGGTCGGGCAGGACTTCTTCACGACGTCGATGGACCTCGTGGATCGCACGGCGAGCTACGACTTCCGCTTCGACGGGGTCGTCCTCGGTGCCCTGGCTGTCGGGGTGGCGCACGTCAGCTCCGGGCTGGAGATCGGCATGGCCGACCTGGAGGACTGCTACTACGTCAACTACTCCGCCTCGGGCTCGATGCACGCCCGCCACCGCCGGCACGCGGTGGACGTCACCCCGGGGCGCGGGGCGGTGTACCACCCCGTCGGCCCGGTGGCCATGACGACCAGCGACGGCTACGGCTCGTACGCCGTGCGCATCGACCGGCGGGCCGTCAACGAGGCACTCGAGGAGCAGGTCGGTCACCCGGTGCCGCCGGACCCGGTGCTGGCACCCCATCTCGACCTGCGCACCTCGCCGGGCGGACGCTGGGACCGGCTCGTCCGGCTCCTGTGCGACGAGGCCCGCACGACACCGAGCCTGCTGTCGCACCCGATGATCGCCGCGCCCCTGCACGACGCCGTGGTCACCGGCTTCGTCCACGCCACCGAGCACCGGTGGCGGGACGCGCTGGAACGCTCGCCCCGCTGCTGGAGCCAGACCCCGGTGCGTCGGGCCGTCGAGGCGATCCGCAGCGACCCCGCGCAGCCGTTCACCCCCGCCGGCCTCGCCCGCCTCGCCGGCGCGTCCACCCGCACCCTGCACGACGGCTTCCGCCGCCATCTCGACACCACCCCGATGGCGTACCTCCGGCTCGTCCGGCTCGAGCGCGCCCACGCCGACCTCCGCGCGGCCGCACCCCACGACACGACCGTGGCCGCCGTCGCGCACCGCTGGGGCTTCACCCACGTCAGCAGGTTCTCCGAGGCCTACCGCCGGGTCTACGGCCGCCCACCGGCCAGCACGCTGCGCCGCCACTGAGCCGCCACTGAGCCGCCACTGAGCCGGCCCGTCGGTCGCCGAACGGTCGCGCGTTGCCGTCAGCGGATGGACCACGGCCCGCCCGTCGATGAACCTCGTCGCGTCACCGACCATCCAGGGCCGGAGCCCCCGGGCCTCGACGGCGTGAGAGCGAGCCATGACCACCGATCCGGAGCCCTCGTTGTCGATCATCGACACCCTCTGGGGCACGGTCGTGCGCACCCGGAGCGTGGCGGGCCTCGCCACCGCCCTGCGGCTGCGTCGCATCGTCCTGCGCCGTGTCGACCTGGTGGTCCTCGACCTGTGGGCCACCTCGTTCGCGGAATCGACCGTCGTGGGCGCGGTCGCGGACCTCGCGGCCGGCCTGCAGGCGCGGGGGGTGGTGCTGCGGGTCGTGCGGTCCCCGCGCACGCCGGAGGCACTCGTCGCGTCCGCGGGCGCCCCCGTCTACGCCTCGCTCGCCGAGGCCCTCGGCATGCCACCGTCCCCCTCGGACCCGCGTCTCGACGGACCCTCCGACCGGACCGTGCGGTCGTCGCCCCCCGGCGACCGGCGGTCACGGCGGGACGGGTCCGGGCCGGTACCCCCTCCCCCCGGTGATCCGGCCCGGACCCGTCCCGCCCCCCTCCAGGTGCCCCACGCGCGTCGCCCGGAGGACACCTGACGTCCCGATGCGCCCGGGGAGCCGATGACGACCGATGACGACCGACCACGGTCGTCCACCACGACCCCACCGACGGGCGCGCGCCTCCTCAGCGTCGGCGCCACCCTCGACGCCGCGGTCGCGGCCGCGCTGCGACGCGAGATGAGAGCCCTGCTCGCACGCTCCGCCGACCCGATCGTGGTCGACCTCACGGCCGTCCGCGCCACCGATCGCACCGCCGCCTCGGAGGCGCTCCGCGACCTCGCCTCCGAGGCCGGCGAGGCAGACGTGGATCTCCGCGTGGCCCGCGATCCCGCAGCCCGCGAGGTGAATCGGGCCCTGCTCGGCGACGAGAGGCTGTTCGAGGTCTACCCCGATCTCGACGCGGCGCTGGACGGCGCCACCGGCGCATCGGCGCCGGATGACGGCGCCGGCCGTCCTGCCGCTCCGGGCGAGAGGTAGGCGGCCCACGAGGGCGGCCGGTGGACGGCGTCGAAGAGGCGTCCGACCGTCACATCCGCACGGCGGGCAGCGCATCGACATCCGAGCCGCAAGACGTGCGCCCCGGCTCGCCTCGTCGGGTCCAACACCGGTCCGGCGCCGGACACCCTCACGAGCCACGCCCCGCGTGGCAGTACGACGCCCGGCACCACCGGCTTGGTCCTGGTGGCGCAGGACGTCCGACCGATGTTCCGCTTCCGAGGCCGGTTCGCGGTACCGGACCGGGGTGCGAGGGTCCGACGCGTCCACGGACCCGATCGTCGCGAGGTGACCCGAGGTGACGCACCCGCCCGGAGAAGCCCGGCCTGCTGCGGTGGCGGAGTGGTGAGGCCAGATCGTCGACCGGCGGGGTTTGCCGTCCGGGCTGCGCCGTTCATCCTCTCCCCTTCGCCGGGAGCACCCCCCGGTGAGCGTGCCGAGGAGGACCGATGACCGACCTCGAACAGCAGCAGGACCCGAAAGCGGCGGCCGACGGTCGCCGCACCCTCGTCGTGGGCCTCCTCGCCGACCCCGACACGCCCGCGGAGGTCGCGGAGAAGCTGGTGGACGACCTGCCCGACGAGCTCGCCGCCCAGGTCGACCGGGAGATCACCTGGGACGTCCGCACGATGACCCACCCGGTCACCGCCTCGGTGCAGGACCCCGAGGAGGTCCTCGGCGCCGTCGCCGACAAGACCAGCCACACCGACTGGGACATCGGGATCTACATCACCGACCTCCCGATGCAGCACGGCGAGCGGCCGATCCTGGTCGACGTCGATCACCACCGCCACGTCGCCGGGCTCTCCCTGCCCGGCTTCGGGCCGTTCCTCCAGCACCACAAGGTGCGCCACGCGATCGTCCGCCTGGTCGCCGATCTCACCGGCACCGCCGACGCCGGCCTCGAGCACGGGCAGCACAACCCCAGCCGCCTGGGGCGCGCCGCCGCGAAACACCTGCAGCCGGTCCACGTCATCCACGCCGGCGAGGGCCAGCAGACGCGGCGCTACGTGACGAGCTCGTGGCGCGGGCGGGCCCGCCTGCTCGCCGGCATGGTGCGCACCAACCAGCCCTGGCGCCTCGTGGTCGGCATGCGCAGCGCGCTGGCCGCCGTCCTGGGCACCAGTGCCTACCTGACCCTCACCTCCACCACGATCTGGCTGCTGTCCACCCGCCTCGGCACCGGCAAGCTCACCTTGACCCTGCTGGCGGCCATCGCGCTGATGGTCGCCTGGATCATCGGCGCCCACCACCTGTGGGAACGCGCCCGGGACCCGGGCGAGCGTGAGGAGACCATCCTCTTCAACGCCTCCACCGTGCTGACCCTGAGCATCGGCGTGCTGGTGATGGACGTCGCGGTGTACGTGCTCACCCTGCTCGGGTCGCTGTTCTTCCTCGAGCCGTCGGTACTCGGCTCGAGCCTGGGCCGCCCACCGACCCTCGGTGACCACCTTGCGCTCGCCTGGCTCGCCACCGGGCTGGCCACCATCGCCGGCGCGCTGGGCTCCGGGCTCGACAGCGAGGACGCCGTGCGCCGCGCGGCCTACGGCTACCGCGAACGCCAGCGCCGCGACGAGATCGGCCAGGACGACGAGGACGAGGGCACTGAGGCGTCTTCGGGGTCGTCGAGCTAGGTGCGACGCCCTCGAGGGCCTCCCCCGTCGTCCATCCCGCTACGGCGTGAGGACGACCTTCTCGCAGTCGTCGGCCTTCTCGAGGAAGGTGCGGTACGCCGTCGGCGCATCGTCGAGCGGCAGCCGGTGGGTGATGACGAAGGACGGGTCGATGTCGCCGTTGCGGATGTGCTGGAGGAGCTGCGGCATGTAGCGGTGGACGTGGCACTGCCCGGCGCGCATCGTGAGGTAGCGGTTCATGAACGACCCCATCGGGAACTTGTCGGTGAACCCGGCGTAGACCCCGATCACCGACACGATGCCGCCGTTGGCGCAGCTCACGACGGCCTCCCGCAGCACGTGCGGTCGTTCGGTCTCCAGGCCCAGGGCCTGCTTGGTGCGGTCGTAGGCGTGCAGCGCCCCCGCGGCGTGGTGGGCCTCCATCCCCACCGCGTCGATGCACTTGTCCGGGCCGCGCCCCCCGGTCATCTCCGCGAGCGCCTCCGGGACCGACACGTGCTCGTAGTCCAGTGTCTCGGCGCCGGTCTCCTGCGCCAGCCGCAACCGGTGGTCGATGCGGTCGATGGCGATCACCCGTTCCGCGCCGCGCAGGAAGCAGCTCGCGATGGCGAACTGGCCCACGGGACCGGCGCCCCAGACCGCGACGACGTCGCCAGGGCCGACCTCGGCCATGTCGGCGCCCATGTACCCGGTGGGGAAGATGTCGGAGAGGAACAGGACCTTCTCGTCGGGGAGGTCGGACTCCACCTTGAGCGCCCCGAAGTCGGCGAACGGCACACGGGCGTACTCGGCCTGGCCGCCGGGGTAGCCGCCGAGCATGTGGGAGTAGCCGAACAGCGCGGCCGGCGAGTGGCCCAGGAGCTTCTCGGCGAGGCCGGCGTTGGGGTTGGAGTTCTCGCACAACGCGGTCATCCCGCGCTCGCAGGCTCCGCACATGCCGCAGGCGATGGGGAACGGGACCACGACGCGGTCGCCGACCGACAGCTCCTCGATGCCGGGACCGACCTCCACGACCTCACCCATGAACTCGTGGCCGAGCACGTCGCCCTCACGCATCGTCGGGATCAGGCCGTTGTAGAGGTGGAGGTCGGAGCCGCAGATGGCGGTCGAGGTGATCTTCACGATGGCGTCGCGCCGGTTGAGGATCGTCGGGTCGGGAACGTCCCGGACCTCCACCGACCGTTTGCCGGTCCAACAGGTGGCTCGCATGACCGTCTCCTTCCGCGCCCGCCTCAGGCGACCGGCTGGGCCGGCCGCTGGGCGAGCTGCCGGCGGGTGGACTGGCCGGCCGGGCTGCCCTCGGAGCGGACGACCTCTCCGATCTCCAGGACCTGCTTGGAGTGCCGCAGGTCGTCGCGCAGCTGCTGGTTCGGCTCCTCCCCCAGGAGTTTCGCCACCACCGCACCCACGCGGCCGCCGGGCGGGCGGTACCGCAGCTCGACCACGACCTCCGTGCCGCGCCCGCCCGCGGCCTGGAGGAACCGCACCGAGCCCGTGTTCTGCACGTCGGCGTCCTTGACGGACCGCCAGGAGATGATCTCGTTCTCACGGTCCTCCACGATCTCGGCGTCCCCGCGGATCGTCGATCCCGCCGGCCCGGCGGCCTCCCGGTGCGAGCTTCCCGAGCCGTCGGTGCTCACCGGGCGCAGGTGCGCCATGAACTCCGGGAGGTGCTCGAGGTCGCGCCAGTGGCGGTACACCTCCGCCCGGGGACGGTTGACGGTGATGGCGGCGACGGCCCGGACGCCGCTTGCGGCGGCACCGCTGCGCCGGGACAGCCCTCGGGCTGTCATGACGTCCGCGGCGGTCACGCCGGCGAGTGCCGCGAGGCTCCATCCCAGCCGCGCCGGTGCCGCCCCCCGTCGAGCGGCACCGACGGCGAGGGTGCCGACGTCGAGCACGTCGCCCACGACCCGGCTCCACACCCAGCGCGCCGTCCCGCGGCCGCTGAGGATGCCCGCGCCCTGCACCAGCTCGCGGGCCCCGTACAGCGAGGTGACGGCCTGTACGGTCGGCCCGCCCGTCCGGACTCCCGCCAGGCGTGCGACCGCGCTCGGAGCGGCGAGCTCCGCCGACCCGAGCGCCAGGCTGAGCACCCCCAGCCCCCGCGCCAGGTCGTCCGCGGTGTCCCGCCCGGCGGTCCTCCCGCCCGACAGCTCTGCCCTCATGGCACGTCCTCCTCCCGCGTGTGTCAGAGAGGTGGTAACCCGCGCGACCGGGCCGGCGCGTGCGCCGAGCGCGGATCTCGTCCGTCGGGGTCGACGGGGTGCCGGCGAATCCGGTCTGGCGGGTCGAGGTCGCCGGCGGCGGGGTCGCCGCCGTCGACGAGCCGGACACCGGTCCGTGCGCGCGACGAGCACCTGCTCGTCCCCGCAGGCGCATCGCCTCGCGGCGCTCCTGACCGTCCGGGCCGATGCCCGACCGGGCGTTCGACGGGCACGGTTCAGGCCGGCGGTCGCACGACGACAGGGGGCGCAGTGACGAGACACGTGGAGGACGGGGCCGTCGCATCCTCCCCGTCCGATGCCGAGGACGAGACGGACTGGTTCTCGGCGGCACTGCTGGCGTCGGCACGCCGGATCGGCGGCAGCGAGCGGCTCACCGACGCGCTGCCCCGGGTCGCGGAGGGCGCTGCCGCCATGGTGCCGGGTGTCCGTGACGCCGGTGTCGCGGTGCGGCTCCGTGACGAGTTGTCGTGCGCGGCGCACACCACCGAGACGGCGGAGGCCGTCGACCGGACCCAGATCCGGATGGCCGAGGGCCCGTGCATCGACGCGATCGCCGGCGCCGACACCGTGACGCTCACCGACGCGGCCACCGAGACGCGGTGGCCCCAGTTCGTGCCGGAGGCGACCCGGCACGGCGTGCGGGCCAGCCTGTCGGTCCCGCTCAGCAGCACCTCGCTCGTGGGAGCGGTCAACCTCCATCTCACGCGACACGCCCTCGACGACCCGTCGGCGCGGGTCCGGATCCAGCGCTCGGCCCAGATGTTCGTCGCGTTCGCCTCGCTCGCCCTCGGCGCCGCCGACCGGCTGGACGAGCTGAAGGGGGCGCTCGTCCGGCGTGACGTCATCGGACAGGCCAAGGGCATCCTCATGAACCGCTACGACGTGGACGCCGACGAGGCCTTCGACCGCTTGCGGCGCGCCTCCCAGACCACGAACATCAAGCTCTACGAGGTCGCGACCTGGTTGGTCACCTGCCGCGAGCCCTGATCGATCGTCCGACAACGCCCGGGCATCGGCCACTGTCCACGGGGCGAACCGTCGCCAGTGACCGACAGGGATTGAACAGCAGCGATGTAGGGGTAGCCCGGACGGCATGGCTTCCAGAGGTCGTTTCGGGGACAGTCAACCGAACGGTGACGGCGCCTCGTCCGACGGTGGTCCCGACCTGAGCGACAGGCAGGCCCGGATCGCGGTCGAGGCCGCCCTGACCCGTGAGTACCGCTTCCAGCAGAAGCTCAGCCAGGCCCTGACCGCCGACGTCCCGGAGCAGGGGATCGCCGAGGTGCTGCAGGAGCACCTCGGCCTGGACGTCGCCGTGGAGGACCCGTTCGGACACGTTCTCGCTCGCGGTGGGGCGGGCGCCGAGGCGACCTACCCGCGGCTGACCCGCGCACAACGGGACCGCCTGGTCGACGCGGCGCGGCGGATGTCGGGACCGGTGCGGGTGCGGGACCAGCTGGCGAGCGTGGCCGCCTCCCGCGGCACGCTCCTCGGCCTGATCGTCGTCCTCGATCCGCAGGGCACCCTCGAGCCCGACGGCAAGACACCGGAGCTCGACGCCCGCCCCGGCGGCCCGATCGCGGGAGCCCTGCACGCGATCGGTCTCGCGACCGGCGCCCTCACCCTGCACCTGCTGCACCGCCGCCACCTCGCGAGGACCGAGCTGCGGCTGCGCCACGATCTCGTGGAGACGGTGCTGCTCGAGTGCGACCAGGACGGCCTCGAGGCCGAGGTCGACCGGAGGGTCGGACGAGCGTCGGCCCTGAGTCATGACCTCACCGGCCCACACCGCGTGCTGGCCGTGCGCCCCCGTCACGGGCACTGGCCCGACGGCGAGGCCGTCGGCGATCTGGTGGAGCAGGCCGCCCGCAGCCTCGACATGCCCTACCTGGGCACCCTTCGCGGACAGACTGCGATCCTGGTGTGCGGTACCCCCCGCGCGTGGCAGACCGAGAGCGGGTCGGCGACCGCCCCATGGTCGGGACGCCCGACGATGGGGCCCGGCGCGGGTGCGACCAGAACGTCCGAGCCGTGCTCCGGGTCGGCCTGGCAGGCCGTGCACGACGCCTTCACCCACGTCCTGCAGGACGTCCCTGCCGTCGGCGTGGGCAGCTTCGTCGACCGGCCCGAGCACCTCCCCCGGTCGTACCGCGAGGCGATGCAGGCCCTCACGGTCCGCACGCGCCAGGCCGACCCTCGGGGTCTGATCACATTCGAGGACCTCGGTCTCTACCGGCTCCTCGCCACGCCCGAGGGTCGTCGCGAGGCCGGCGCCTTCGTCGAGGACTGGATCGGCAGCCTGCTTGCCTACGACAGCGAGCGGCAGGCCGACCTGGTGCACACCCTCGGGGTCTACCTCGACCAGGGCGGCAACTACGACGCCACCGCCGCGGCGCTGCACATCCATCGCTCGACGCTGCGCTACCGACTCCAGCGCGTCCGGGAGCTGTCGGGGCACGACCTGGCCCACACCGACACGCGGCTCAACCTGCACGTCGCCGTGCGCGCCGCCGTCGTCGCCGACCCGGCGGTCCTGCCCGCGTCGGGGTGAGGACGCGGGCAGGGTGCCGGGTCAGGGTCGGAAGACCGCGCGGACGCAGCCGTCCTCCTTGTTCTTGAACATGTCGTAGCCGTGCGGTCCCTCGTCCAGCGACATCACGTGGGTCGCGAGGTGGCTGGTGCTGATCTCCCCCCGGGACATGCGGTCGAGCAGCATGGGCAGGTACCGCTGGCCGTGCTGCTGGGCGCCGCGCAGGGTCAGCCCCTTGTTCATCAGCGCCCCGAGCGGGAACTTGTCGGCCAGCCCGGCGAACACCCCGAGGGAGAACACCGACCCGCCCTTGCGGCAGGCCATGATCGCCTCGCGGATCGCGGGGGGCCGGTCGTTCTCCAGACGCAGCTGCTGCTTGACCTTGTCGTAGAGGTACTCCGGGCCGTAGGTGTGCGCCTCCTGGCCGACGGCCTCGATGCACACGTCGGGCCCGCGGCCCCCCGTGCGCTCGCGCAGCTCCGCGCCGACGTCGGTGCTGCTGTAGTCGAGGGTCTCCGCGCCGATGTGCGACGCGGTCATGGCCAGGCGCTCGGGCAGCCGATCGATGACGATCACCTGCTCGGCACCGAGCAGCATCGCCGCGCGCGCGGCCATCTGCCCGACCCCGCCCGCCCCCCACACGGCGACCGTGTCGCCCGGTCCGACCCCGCCGAGGTCCGCACCCATCCAGCCGGTGGGGACGCCGTCGGAGGCGAACAGGGCCGACAGGTCGTCGACCGCATCGGGCACGGTGAAGGCTCCGTTGTCGGCGAACGGGACCCGGACGTACTCGGCGTGGCTGCCCATGAACCCACCCATGGCGTGGGAGTAGCCGAAGATGCCGCCGGGATCGGAGCCCCACAGGGCCTGGGTGATGCCGGGGTTGGTGTTGGTGTTGTCGCACAGCGACCACAGGTCGTTGTCGCAGTACCAGCAGCTCCCGCAGCCGATGAACGACACGACCACCACCCGGTCACCGACCTGGTGCTTGGTCACCTCGGGTCCGACCTCGACGATCTCGCCCATGAACTCGTGGCCGATCACGTCGCCGGCCTCCATGGCCGGGATGTAGCCGCCGAGCAGGTGCAGGTCCGAGCCGCAGGTCACGGTGTAGCGGACCTTGACGATCACGTCGTGGGCGTTCTGGATCCGTGGGTCGGGCACCTGCTCGATCGCGAGCTTGTTGACGCCCTCCCAGCACAAGGCCTTCACAGTCGCCCCTCTCCCCAGGCGCGGCGGGTGGCCACGCGCAGTACCTGTCCGGCCGGGCCGGGATGACTCGACCCCGGGCGGGACGGTTCGACGACCTCGCCGCACTCGAGGATCGACTTGGTCTCCCGCAACGCCGCGCGCAGCCGACGGCGCGCGTCGACCGACCCCTCGTCGGGAGCCGTCGGGCGGGCGGCCAGCTCGGTGCCCTTGTCCCCCGGCGCCGGGCGGATGGTCAGCTCGATCTCGTTGCGCATCCCGCTCAGCGGGCCGGAGCCGTCCACCTGGGTCCGGACGTCGTCGGGCTGCCGGTAGACCGTGACCACCAGCCAGCGACCCGCGCGGGCGACGTCCTCGCCCGCGGGTCGGTCGTTGCGCCCGACCAGGCCGCGGAGCGTGTCGATCGCCCGGCCGGCCAGGGCCGTCGGGTCGATCACCGCTCTGCTCATCTGCATACCTCCCGCGCCCCGCTCAGGCGCTCTGGCCGGGGTGGAGCACGACCTTGGTCCAGCCGTCCTCGCGGGCGTCGAAGTGCTTGTAGGCGTCCGGCGCCTGCTCGAGGGGCAGGTCGTGGGAGACGATCCAGGAGGGCTTGACCTTGTCGGCGTGGATGAGGTTGCGCAGGTGGCGGTTGTAGCGCTTGATCGGGGCCTGCCCGGTGCCCATCTGCTGGCCCTTGAACCAGAAGTTGCCGAAGTCGAAGCGGGCCTTGCCCTGCTGGGCCAGCTCGTCGGGGGCGCCGGGGTCCTGCGGGACGAAGACGCCCACGGTGCCGATGCCGCCGGTGAACCGCACCGACCCGACCAGCTTGTTCAAGGTGTCGGCGTTGTCCTCGTTGCCCTGGGGGTCGTGCGCCTGGTAGCCCACGCACTCACAGCCGCGGTCCGCGCCCCGGCCGTTGGTCAGCTCCATGACCTGGTCGACCGGCGAGGCCTTCGAGTCGTCGATCGGGATCGCGCCGATCTGCTCGACCAACTTCAGCCGGTCGGGGTGGCGGTCGACGACCATGACCTGGGCGGCGCCCTTGGTGATGGCCGAGAGGGCGGCCATCTGCCCGACCGGGCCGCCGCCGTAGATGACGATGGACTCGCCGGGCTTCAGTCCGGACATCTCCGTCGCGTGCCAGCCGGTGGGGAAGATGTCGGAGAGCATGACGTAGTCGTCCTGCTTCTCGGTCGCGTCCTCGGGCAGGCGCAGGCACTGGAAATCGCCCCACGGGACACGCAGGTACTCGGCCTGCCCGCCGGGCCAGGGGCCCATGTCGGCGAACCCGTAGGCCGCGCCGGCCATCCCCGGCTCGTTGGCGGTGAGGCAGTAGTTGGTCAGGGTGTGCTCGCAGTTCTCGCAGTGCCCACAGCTGACGTTGAACGGCGCGGAGACCATGTCCCCCACCTGGACCTTGTCGACGCCCTCGCCGACCTCCACGACCTCGCCGAGGTTCTCGTGACCGAAGATGCGGCCCTGCTCGAAGTCGGTGCGTCCCTCGTACATGTGCAGGTCCGACCCGCAGATGTTGGTCGAGGTGATGCGGACCAGGACGTCGGTGGGCTTCTCGATCCGCGCGTCGGGGACGTCCTCGACGTTGACCTGGTGCGGACCGCGGTAGACGACAGCCTTCATGGTATTTCCTCTCGGTCGGACGGGACGGGTCAGGCGCTGGCGGCGGGGGTCCTGGCGAACTGCTCGACGACCGCGCCGCAGAAGGCGGCCATGTCCTGGGGGCCCCGGCTCGTCGTGAACTGACCGTCGACGCAGACCTCCTCGTCGACGACCTCGGCACCGGCGTTGCGCAGGTCGGTGCGGATGCTCGGCCACGACGTCAGCCGCCTCCCGCGCACGCAGTCGGCCTCCGCGAGCGTCCAGGGGCCGTGACAGATCGACGCGACGGGTTTCCCGGACTCGACGAAGGAGCGCACGAAGTCGACCGCGTCGCGGTCGGTGCGCAGCTGGTCGGGGTTCATGGTGCCCCCGGGCAGCAGCAGGGCGTCGTAGTCGTCCACCGAGGCCTCGCCCACCTGGCGGTCGACGGAGAACGTGCCGGCCGGGTCGAGGTCCATCTGCCGGGCGGCGATCTCTCCGTCGTGGATGGACAACAGTTCGGTGCGGGCGCCCGCTCCGTAGAGGGCGCCGCGGGGTGCTTCGAGCTCCACCCGCTCGACGCCGTCGGTGGCGAGGATCGCGACGGTGCGGCCGCGTAGCTCGTCTGCCATGGAGATCGCCTCCTGAGAAGTGACGCAGGGATCGTTCGAGACCGAGGGATGACCGCGCGGACGCCGGCGCAGAGGGCGGGCTCGTGATCCCGTACGCCCGGGGGCACGCCGTCGCGGCGATTCCGACCCGGCAGGTCGAAGACCCGTCCCGCGCCGGGAGCGCCGCCGCCGGGCTGCGGATCGCGCTCGGGACGACGGCACGCGGTGACCTTCGTGCTCGCGCCACAGCGGTCACGTCGGGCGGCACCTCGCGGGAAGGCCCACGTCCCGAAGCAGGACGAACGAGGCACGGACCCGCCCGCCCGGAGGACACCGAGCTCGACAGGGCCCAGTGTGCAGCGCCAGGAGGCCGAGACCGGCCCCCGTCACGTTCGGGCGCGCCGTCGCGCAACAACGCGGTAGATGCCGAGCAGGATCAACGAGCCGACGAGGGCGAGCACCCACGTCCGGAGGTCGAAGAAAGCGCCGAGACCCGTCCCGAACAGCGCACGGCCGATGAACCCGCCGAGGAGGGCGCCGAGGATCCCCAGGAGACCAGTCACGATGACACCCCCGGGGTCGTCGCCGGGCATGACCAACTTGGCCAGCGCACCCACCACCAGCCCCAGCACGATCCACCCGAGAATGCCCATGGTCTGCTCCCGTCGCCGGCACCTCGATCTGTCCCGCCGACGCGCACGCGGACGGCCGGGGGGCAGGCCCCGCGGAGTTGTCCCGCGGGCACTCACGATGCGCCGCCTCCTGGTCGCTCGTCGCGGTCACGTGAGGTCGAGGTCGAGGGACGCCGATCGGCCTGACGTGCGGGGCCCGGTGCGTCAACGGGTCTCGACGAGGGACACGCGAGTGGACAGGAGGACCAGTCCGCGGGGGCGCTGTGCGACGGCGACGAACCGCTCGCACCGTTGGGACGGCGACCTCGGGTGGCGCCACGCGGAACCACTCAGCGCTCCTCGGACGGCTCGGGGCTCGTCCGCCATTCCCAGGCCCTCGGGGAACCCGAAGGGCCGACGACTCGAGATGGGCCGTGTCAGACGCCGTGCAGGTGTAGGCGCGCCCAGCTGTTGTTGACGTAGCCCTTCGGGTTCCAGACGTGCTCGGGGCGCTCGGGCTGCAGCGCCGCCGAGGAATCCCAGGCCCGGGCCAGCACCGTGACCTCGCCGCGCGGGACCTCGACCGTGGCTGACCAGTGGCGCCACGCCCAGGGGCTGAGCTGGTCGGCGAGCCCGGCTCGAGTCCACGTCTCGCCGCCGTCGGTGGAGACGTCGACGCGCACGACAGTGCGGTCTCCTCCGGCGAACGCGTACCCGGTGACCGTGGTCGGTCCGGCGGGCACCTGTGCGCCGTCGTCGGGCGAGAGCACGTCGGAGTTCACCGCGACCAGGCCCAGGGCCACACCGTCTCCCGGCCCGGCGCTCGACGGGTCGACCTCGGGCGGCAGCAGTCGGTACGTGCTGGCCTGGAAGAAGTTGTCCGAGGGCCCGTCCTGCACGGTGATCCGCTCGATCCACTTCACGCTGCGGGCGCCGATGTAGCCCGGGGCGACAACGCGGACCGGGGCGCCGTGGATCGCGGGCAGCGGTTCGCCGTTCATCGACCAGGCCAGCAGGACCTCGGGCATCAGAGCCTTGCGCGCCGGGATCGACCCGCCGTACGGCGCGCCGGTGGCGGGGCTGGTGGCGGTGTCCGCACCGGTGAACGCGACGTCGGTCGCCTCGTGGTGGACGCCCACATGGCGCAGGAGATCAGCGACCCGGACCCCGGCCCAGCGGGCGGTCGCGGTGGCGGCGGGGCCCCACGGCGCCTCACCGGGAATGTCACGGACCTCGATCAGGCCCGCCCTCCGGTTGCCGGCGCACTGCAGCGTGGCCGTCTCGGTGTGCTCGGTGAACAGGCGCCGCAGGTCGTCCAACCCGAAGGTCGCCGGGCGGTCGACCAGGCCGTCGACCCGCAGTGTCCAACCGTCGGGATCGATCTCCGGCACGGAGCCGTGGTTGCGACTGTAGAAGGTGTCGACGGGGGTGGTGTCCTCGCCGGCCAGCGCTCGCCGGGGCGGCTCCGCGTTATAGGGATCGACCTGGTGGACGACCATGTCGTCCCGTTTGCCCCACACCCTGCCTCCTGGCCCCTCAGGGCGTCGCTCAGCCGGCCACGTCGACGTCTTCGCCGCCGCTCGTCCCACACCGGGCGAAAGTGCCGTGGGGAGGTTCCCCTGCCGGTCTGCCCGGCGGCGGGCACGAGGTCGCCCACTCCAACGGGGACGTCTCCCGCGTGGCGTACATGGTCAGTCGCTGGTGTCCTTGTTCTGGTCGATGATCGTCTGGCGCTCGGGGGTGACCCAGAGGATCACGCGTTCGGACTTGATGCCCTCGGGCGGGTAGTCGGTCCCGAGGTATTGGTGCGCGACCTCGTCGATGTGCTCGCGAGCCTCGCTCCCGGTGGTGGTGCGGTCGACGCGCCCGCGGATCTCGGCGTAGCGGTAGGGGTCGGCCTCGTCACGGATCAGCACCGTGATCCGGGGATCGTTCTGGAGATTCTGGTACCGCTTGCGGTGGGTCTCGGTGTTGAGGACCAGCGAACCGTCCTTGATCGCGACCCACAGCACCTGGGTCTGCAGCCGGCCGCTGGGCAGCACCGTCGTGACCGCTGCGAAGTTCTTGCCGTTCGCGAGCTCTTCGGTGACCGGGTGGAGCTGCGGTCCGTTCTTCGTGTCCGCCATGAGGAATCCTTTCGTGTCCGCGCCGCCGGGGTCAGGCGGCGGGCTTGAGCAGGACCTTGGTCCAGCCCCGGAGGCGCTCATCGAAGCTCTCGTAGGCCTCGGGGGCCTGGTCGAGGGAGAGCTCGTGGCTGACGATGAACGAGGGCGCGGCCTTGCCCTGGTGGATCAGCTGGGCGAGCTGGCGGTTGTAGTTCTTGACGTTCGCCTGCCCGTTGCCGATGCCCTGGCCCTTGAACCACGTGGTGCCGTAGTCGAGCGGGTAACGCCCGATCTTCGCGTCCTCGTCCTTCGCGCCCGGGTCACCGGGCAGGAACAGCCCGACCACGCCGATCTTCCCGGTAGGCCGCACCGCCTGGAACAGCGAGTTCAGCGTCATCGACGGGTCCTCGTTGCCCTGCGTGTCGTGGGCCTGGTAGCCCACGCACTCGCAGCCGCGGTCGGCGCCGTGCCCGTCGGTGAGGTCGAGGACCTGCTGAGCCGGGTCGCCGGCCGAGTCGTCGATCGGAACCGCGCCGGCGCGCTCGGCGAGCTCGAGGCGGTCGGGGTGGCGGTCGACGACGAACACCTGGCTCGCGCCGCGGATCACCGCGGAGTAGGCCGCCATGATGCCGACCGGTCCGCCGCCGAAGACCACGACCGACTCGCCCGGTCGCATCCCGGCGAGCTCGGTGGCGTGCCAGCCGGTGGGGAAGATGTCCGAGAGCATCGTGTAGTCGTTCTGCCTGTCCTGCGCGTCCTCGGGCAGGACCAGGCAGTTGAAGTCGCCGTAGGGCACGCGCAACAGCTCGGCCTGGCCACCCGCGTACGGGCCCATGCCGTAGAAGCCGTAGGCGCCGCCGGCTGTGCCGGGATTGACCGTGAGACAGAACCCGGTGTTGCCGCGCTCGCAGTTCTCACAGAACCCACAGCCGATGTTGAACGGCAGCGAGACCTGATCACCGACCTTCACACGGTCGACCCCGGAGCCGACCTCGACGACCTCGCCCATGTTCTCGTGACCCAGGATCTTGCCGGACTCGAGCCCGGTCCGTCCCTCGTACATGTGCAGGTCCGACCCGCAGATGTTCGTGGTCGTGATGCGCACCAGGACGTCGGTCGGCTTCTCGACCGTGGCGTCCGGTACGTCCTTCACCGACACCGACTTCGGGCCCTCGTAGACCAGTGCCTTCATGCAGGATCGATCCTCTCCAACGAGCGGGAAACACAAGTACGGCGCGCACGAGCGCTGGCGTGGCTCAATCACGGGGCGATGGCTCCGCGCGGCTCGTCGGCGGCGGAATCGTCGGCGTCGCGGATTCGACTCGATCGCGCAGGTGACCGCCGCGGCCTGCACGTCGCGAGTGCTGAGGGGTGAACATCGCGGATGCGCCGGTCGATGGAGCGTCGTGCTCCGGGCCGGGGGTGGCCGATCGTCGGGCGACGTCAAACGTCCGGAGGTGCAGCCCGTCGTCCCCCATGTGTCACGCATCGGGGTCCGGGTAGCCGCCCCGATGGCCATCGCAACGACGAACCCCGCGACGGGTGAGACGGTCCGTGAGTTCGACGCCCTGCCCGAGTCGCCGTTCGGCGGTGGCAGCGCGTCGCCCCAGGACGCGGACGAGAAGCTGCGCTCCGCCAACGAGGTCGCCAAGACGATCTGGTTCCAGTGAGCACCGCGACCTTCTCCGGCGTGGCCCACATCGCGCTGGTCGTACGGGACATGACGACCAGCGTGCACTTCTACGAGGACGTCCTCGGCTTCGAGCGGATCGGCGAGGTCACCGAAGGGCCGCCGTCCGAGGGCCACCCCCGGCGACTGATGCGCCATCCCGGCAGCGGGATGACGCTGGGCATCCACGAGCCCCACCGGCGCAGTGCCGACAGGTTCGACCCGCAACGCACCGGGCTCGACCACGTCGCGGTCACCGTGCCGGACCGGGCCACGCTCGACGCGTGGTCGACGCGGCTGTCCGAGCACGACGTCGAGCACTCCCCGACCCGCGACGTGGGCTACGCGCAGTTCGTGTCGTTCTGCGACCCCGACGGCATCGCCTGGGAGATCTGGCTGCCCACGGCGCGCGACGACCAGCAGTGGCCCACATCAGCCCAGGAGGCTGCCCCTCACGGGTGACACAGATCGATGACGAGGAGAACCCAGGTGAGCGAGCGGGTGTGCCTGATCACCGGAGCCAGCCGGGGTATCGGAGCCGCGAGCGCGCGCGAACTCGCGGCGCGCGGTCACGGTGTGGTGATCAACCATCGCGACAGTGCGACCGATGCCGAGGCCGTCGCGCACGACGTCCGCGCGGCCGGCGGGGCTGCGCAGGTCGTGCAGGGCGACGTGACCGACCCGGACGACGTCACGCGCGTGATCGACACGGTCGTCGAACACTGGGGACACCTCGACGTCCTGGTGCACAACGCCATGACCCCGTTCCCGGTCACCTCGTTCGCCGACCTGAGCTGGGAGCAGCTCTCCGCGAAGCTCGACCAGGAGATGCACGCCGCATACCTACTGACCCACGCCGTGCTGCCAGGGATGATCGACCGCCACGACGGCCGGTTGGTCTACCTGTCCACCGGCCTGTCACGACGCCCCCGGAGTGGAATGATCGCCCTCGGTGTCGCCAAGGCCGCCCTGGACTCCTTCGTGCGCTACGTCGCCGACGAGGTGGCACCACACGGCATCACGGCCAACGTCGTCGCCCCGTCCACCGTCGACGACACCGCCGTGAGCGGACGGCTCTCCGACGAGCTCAGAGCGGACCTCGCCGCCACCACCCCGATGCGTCGGCTCGCCCGACCCGAGGACGTCGCGCGCACCGTCGCCCACTTCGCCGGCGACGACGCCGCCTTCACCACCGGCAGCTGGGCCCCGGTCAACGGCGGCCTGATCATGCCCTGACCCCGGGCCGCGAGCACCCCGACACCTCGACCCGCACCAGGAGCAGCGTTGCACACCCTCGACCTCACCTACGTCGGTCACGGCCTGCACGAAGAGCTCGTCGCCTACGTCGCCGACCAGGAAGGCTTCCCCGAGCAGGAGGGCGTGCACCTCGCGCTGCGCGACGGGGTGAACTGGGACGACCAGCGCCTGCGCCGCGGCGCCACCATCGGGCTGGGGCGCTCGGTGCTCACCCGGCTCACCGACGGCGTCGAGTGGACCGCGCTGTCGGTCAGCACCCATCGCCCGCTGTTCTGGTTCGTCGGCGGCCAGCACGTGAGCACGATGGAAGATCTGCGGGGACGTCGGCTGCTGGTCCACGCCCCCCACACCGCGCCGGGATGCTTCGCGCGCATCGTCCTGCGCCGGCACGGCCTCGATCCCGACCGCGACCTTGAATGCGTGATCCGCCCACCCGGGGACTACTCGATGGACCTGCGACGGCTGCGCGCGGGCGAGGTCGACGCCGCCTACATCGGTAGCACCCTCGACCCCGCACAGATCACCGCCGAGGAAGGGTTCCACGAACTCGGCTGGGTCGGCGACCACCTCGCCATCCCCACCGTCGGACTCGCCGTCGACCCCGCCGTCATCCCACTCGACGACCCCGCGATCACCGCCGCGGTCCGCGCGCAACGCCGTGCCCTGGCCCTTCTCGCCGCCGACCCGGACACCGCCGTCACCTACCTCCAGCGGTTCCTGGGCCGCGACACCCCCGACGAGGTGAAGCGCTACCACGCCCGCTTCATCGCGCCCTGGTTCACCACCGACGGCCAGGTCGACCTCGCCGCCGCCGACGAGAGCCTCGCCGCCGTCGCCCACGAGCTCGGCGTCACCCACGCCCCCCGAGCCGCCGACGTCTACCGCACCGACCACGTCACCCTCTGACCGACGTCCCTCGCCAGCAGCTCCCGGGGTCGTGACGACGGGCCCGACGAACGTCATGGCCGTGGCTCCCGGCCGTGTAGTGACCACCGAGGACCGCGACTCCGGCCACCCTGACGTGATCGTTTCTCGTGATCCGACCTCGCCCCCTGTGCCCGACCGAAGGAGTTCCTCGGTGCGCGCTGAGGCGGGGCAGCTGCCGGGCTGTTTCGCTTTTCGACCCTGAGGCGGAAGAAGCTTCGTCGAGAGTGCTGCCGGAACGGGTCCGGACGCGTACTCGTGGAGTCCTCCACCGCGACCCGCCCGGGAACGAAGCTCCTGATTCCTCGGTGGAGCTGACCGCGAGGACGGCGATGACCGGGACGAGCTCCGGCGAGGACGTGCCGGTGTCGGCGCTGCGGGGAGCTGGCAGAGGCGGCGGCGGTGGTCGCGACCGTCCCTCGCGCCGACGGCCGGGTGCGGGCCGCGATGGTGCTCCACGGCAGGCCTTCCACCAGATGCTGGTCGACGCCACGGACGTCCGCCCCCGCTCGTCGCGGCCGCGCCCCGCTCACCCGATCCGCGCTTCAGGTCGCTCCATGAGTGCCGCAGGCCCACCTGCTCACTCAGAGGATCGGTCATCGGCTGAAGACGTGACCGTGCCACCCGGCGGCGCCCTGGTCCAGCGGCGCCGCGAGGAGAGCCCATCCCGTTCGGACCAGCAGATCCACTCCCCAACGCTCGGCGGGCGAGCCCAGGAGCTGAGCGCCTGGCACGATGAACTCGGCGAGCGTCGCGCCGCAGCGGTTCGCTCACCCGCGCAACGTCAGGCCACCCTGGACACGGTGCGCCGCTGCGCGGCCGCCGCGCACGACGCGGCGGTCCTCGCCCGGGGACTCAAGGACGATGCCCGCGCCCGCTTCGCGCGCGTCCGCCGGCGGGCAGGAGAGCTCGCGAACCCTCCCGCAGCGCCCCTCGCCGGGGCGACGCGGTGACCGCGGCGACGCCAGGTCGGGCGACGTTCGTCTCCCGGAGATCGACCCGGCGTTGACTCCTTCGAGCCTCGTCTCGGGGAGCCTCGACGGCCCGTCCGCCACTCCCTCGGCGCTTCTCGCGCGAGCTCGACGCATCGCTGTCGTCCATCGCTGTCGTCCATCGCTGCGGCGTCCCCACGGTCAGCCCCCTGGCGCCGACCACCCCGATCGACGGACACTGCACGAACTGCCTGGCCCGTCACGGTCTCGCGGCACACGCCGACGTCGAGAGGAGGGCGCGATGCCCGATCATGCGTCCGCCCCGGCCGATGGTGTCGCGCCGCAACGGTCACAGTTCGCCACGACCGACCCGGACGAGGCCCAGGAGTTCATCGACCAGATGTACAGCGCCCGGCCACCCAAGGTCGGGAACCTGGCGCTGTCCGCACCGGTATCGATCTCTCAGGTCAGCGCGGGCGGGCTCAGCTACGTGGACTTCACCATGCCCCCGGACCTCACCCTGCACCTCGACGGGACCGACGATCTGTCGGTCACCACGCTCCTCAGCGGGGGCACCCACGCCGAGCTCGGCAAGGACACCGAGCGCTACACCCCCGGCGACGCGTTCCTGGGCAGCTTCCCCCGCGGGGACTACACGGTCCGATGCCTCGACTTCCGAGCGGGGATCCTGACCGTGCCGGCCGCCGCGTTGGCCCGATCGGTCGCGGCCCTGCCCGACCGCGAACCCGCACCACTGCGCTTCGACTCGCTGGCCCCGAGCTCCCCACGGGCCGCCGCGCAGTGGAAACGTGCCGCCGCCTTCGCGCGCCAGGTCCTCGACGACGACCAGACCGCCGCCAGCCCGCTCGTGCTCGGCAGCACCGCCCGGCTGCTGGCCGCGACCGCGCTGGCGGTGTTCCCCAACAACCTGCTGCCCGAGCACGGTGTCACGGGCGACCACGGAGCCACCCCGGACACGGTGCGCCTCGCCGAGGAGTTCATCCACGCCCATGCGCACACCGACATCGACCTGACCGATCTCGCCGCCACGTCCCACGTCACGCCCCGCGCCCTGCAGTACGCCTTCGCGCGCCATCACGACATGTCACCGATGCAGTACCTGCGTCGCGTCCGGCTCTTCCGCGCTCATCAGGATCTCCTCGACGCCGACCCCTCCAGCGGAACCACGGTGACGACCGTCGCCGCCCGGTGGGGCTTCGCCCACCCGGGCCGCTTCGCCACCGCCTACCGCCGGACCTTCGGGGAGCCTCCGAGCAGCACGCTGCGCAGCTGACGGCTCACCGTCGCCGGCCTGATCATCGAAACCGGCACCCAGTCCTACCGACTCGCCCACGCCCGCGCCCGACGAGGAGCGGACTCCTGATCTTTCGGACCCTGCCGTGTTTGGCGGTCTCGGACGGCTCCGGCTACCGGCCCACCAGGGGCCTACTTGCTCGCTTGCACGATGGCGCCGGCGAAGATGTCGGGCGCCTCGACCGGGACGAAGTGACCGACTCCGTCCACGGGCTGCACGGTGACCTGCGCGAAGAACTCTCCGAGGCGGTCGGACCAGGCGCGCAGGAACAGGGGGTCGTGCTCGGCCCACAGGAACGTCGTGGGGACCATGATCTTCTCGTCGGGGACCGTCTCGCCCAGGTAGCGCGCCACGACGCTTCCGGCCGCTCGGTAGTACCCGATCGAAGCAACGAACGCGCCGGCGGGGCCGTACGCCGACGTCAGGTGCTCGAGGCGGGCGGCGTCCACGATGAAGTCAGGGCCGGACCAGTGCGTCCAGAAGTACTCCAGATAGTCCCGGACAGCGTCCGGTTTCCCGTCGAGGAGCTTCTCGGCCAGGTCGAGATGATGGAAGGACTGGTACCAGAACTCGCGGAACGGAGCTTCGCTGAGGATCCGTGACCCGACGCCTGGAGCTGGTGGCGTGATGACCATGGCGCTGAGCAGGTCGGGCCTGTCCTTGGCGAGCTGCTGACCGACCCTGCTGCCGATGTCGTAACCGCCCAGCACGACGGGGGAGAGCCCCAGCTCGTCGATCAGTCCCGCGACACTGCGGGCCTGGGCCACCAGGCTGTAGTAGTCGCCGGGGTCGCGGAGGTGCTTGTCCGAGGCGCCGAAACCGCGCAGGTCCGGCACGACGAGGTCGAACTCGTCCCCGAGCCTCTCGGCGACGGATGCCATGTCCGTCCGGTCCCCGGGCCAACCGTGGAGCAGGACCACCGGCGGCCGACCAACCGATCCCAGTCGGTCGAAGCTCAGGGTGAACCCATCGACCGGGGCTCCCGTCGGCATCGAGAACACGCTCCTTCCGGCAACGCTTGCCCGCGGCCCGAGCCGCGAGCCGACGCACGCTCTCGCGCGCCGAGCGACCCACCATCGACGATCACCTTCCGCGAACTCTAGTGGCTGGACCGACAACAGCCGTCAAGATCACGCCACTCGACCACTTCGCGGTCAGGGGTGGATGCGGCCCCCGCACTCGCGCACGAGGGCCGCCATGATCTCGCGGTCCTCGTCGCCGACGTGGTCGGCGTAGTACTGGTAGAGGCTCTCGCGGGCCAGTCGCGACGCGGCCGGACCGTCGGCCAGTCGGATTGCGTCGAACACCGCTGTGTGGTGGCGGATGGAGCGCAGCTTGTGCGCCTCCTGGTCGTCGGCGTCGAGGATCGTCCGCTGGATCAGCTCCAGGACCGCCTCCCGGACGGCCTCCCCGTAGAGGCGCACGAGCTCGTGGCCCGCAGCGTCGGCGAGGATCTCGTGGAACTCGAGGTCGGCGCGGCCGAACTCGGCGTACGAGTGGTGCAGCAGGCCACGCATGCGGGCCATGTTGCGTTCGAGCGCGACGAGGTGCTGCGGGGTCCGGCGGAGCGCGGCCATGAGGTTGGTCGACGCGTCGATCACCATCCGCAGCTGCACGAGCTGGGGGAGCGAGATGGTCCCGCTCGAGGTCAGCAGCCCCAGCGACCGCCGGATCGGGGCCGCGGAGACCGGCAGGACGAGGGGCCCGCGCGGGTCCCGGGGCGCCGATCGCACGAGCTCGAGGCTCTCGAGCACGCGCAGGGCCTCGCGCACCGAGGACCGGGCGATGCCGTAGCGGTCGACGAGCTCGCGCTCGCTGGGCAGCCGGTCGCCCGGGCGAAGCTCACCGGACGCGATGCGCGCCTCGACGTCGTCGACGATCCGTCGGTAGGCGCGGTGCTCGGCCTCCGCGGCCCGGCTCGTGCCCGTCATCGCCCCGTCACGATCGTCCACGGTAGCGACCGGCGCCGCCGGGGAGGTCGGGTCGGCCTCAGGTCGGCGGCGTGAAGCGGCCGTCGACGGCGGTCCACCCGCCGTCCACGCTGAGGGTGGAGCCGGTGACGAAGCTCGAGGCGTCGGACGCGAGGTAGACGACGGCCCCGGCCAGCTCGGACGGCACCGACCACCGGCCGAGAGCCCCCTTGGTCGCGTAGGCCCGGTACCAGTCCTCGTCCGCCTTGATCTGGGCGGTCAGCGGGGTCTCCACGACGCCGGGGGCGATCGCGTTGACCCGGACCCCCGCCTCGCCGAACTCGACGGCCGCGGCGCGCACGAGGGACTCCAGCGCAGCCTTCGTCGCGGCGTAGACGCTCTGTCCCGGCTCGACGGTGCGGGCGCGGATCGACGAGAAGGCGATGATGCTGCCCGTACCGCGGGCGACCATGCGGGCTCCGACGCCCCGCAGGACGTTGAACGTCCCGCACAGGTTCAGCCCGACGACCCGGTCGAACTCGTCGTCGGTGTAGTCGAGCAGCCGCTTGCGCACGTTCATCGCGGCGGTGAGGACGGCGACGTCGACGTCCCCCACCTCGTCGAGGTGTCGGGCGAGGGCGTCGGCCTCGGTGACGTCGAGCGCGAGCGCGCCGGCGAGGCCGCCGTCGGCGGTGATCGCCTCGGCGGTGGCCTTCGCGGTCTCGGGATCGCGGTCGGCGCAGACGACCTCGGCCCCGTGGGCGGCCAGGGCCAGCCCCGCCTCGCGGCCGATGCCCCCGGCCCCGAGGAGCAGGGCACGGCGTCCCTGCAGGTCGAACAGCGTGCGGTAGTCGGTCACGGCGGTGCTCCCAGGTCGGTGCGGTGTCGATCCGGCGGTCACGCGGGTCGGATGACGGCCATCCGCGTCACGGTCAGCTCCTCGATGGCGAACCGCGGTCCCTCGCGCCCGATCCCGGAGTCCTTGACCCCGCCGTAGGGCATGATGTCCGACCGGAAGCCGGGGACCTCGTTGACGATCACGCCGCCGACCTCGAGCTCGTCGATCGCGCGGAACGCCGTGGCCAGCGAGCGGGTGAAGACGCTGGCGTGCAGCCCGTACCGCGAGCGGTTGGCGGTCTCCAGCGCCGTCTCCAGGTCGGGCACCGAATTCACGGCCACCACCGGGGCGAAGATCTCCTCGCACCAGGCCTGCTGGTCCTCGGGGACGTCGAGCAGGATCGTCGGCTCGATGGACCGGTCGGCGGCGGCCCGGCCGCCGCGCACGACCTTCGCGCCGGCGCCCTCGGCCTGCTCGATCCACGCGAGGACGCGGCGGGTGGACGCCTCGTTGATCAGCGGGGCGATGCGCGTCGCGGGGTCGCGCGGGTCGCCGGTGGTCAGCTCACCGATCCGGGCGGTGAGCGTGCCGAGGAACTCCTCGCGGACCGGCTCGCACACGACGACGCGCTGGACGGCGATGCACGCCTGCCCGTTGAAGTAGAAGCCGCCGCGCAGCACCGCGTCGACGGCACGGTCGAGGTCGGCGTCGGTGTCGACGATCAGCGCCGCGTTCGACCCGAGCTCGAGCAGCGTCTTGCGGGGCGCGGCGTCCCGGGCGATCTGGTGGCCGACCGCGGCCGACCCGGTGAACGACACCGCCGCCACCTCCGGCGCCGTGACCAGCACCTTCCCCACCTCGGCGTCGCCGGTGACCACCTGCACCATCGCCGGCGGCGCGCCGTGGGTCACGGCGACCCGGCGCACGATGTCGGCGAGCCAGAGCGTGGCCAGCGGGGTGGCGGGCGCCGGCTTGCAGATCACCGGGCAACCCGCGGCGATCGACGGCGCGATCTTGTGCGAGGCGAGCAGCACCGGCCCGTTGAAGCCCGCGATGCCGACCA
Organism: Actinomycetospora aeridis; assembly: GCF_037400275.1. Taxonomy (NCBI): domain Bacteria; kingdom Bacillati; phylum Actinomycetota; class Actinomycetes; order Pseudonocardiales; family Pseudonocardiaceae; genus Actinomycetospora; species Actinomycetospora aeridis. The sequence goes on from NZ_JBBEGL010000014.1 coordinate 52,963, forward strand.
CGAGACCGATCGGCCGGCGGGTCCAGAAGCCGACCATCCCCTCGCCGGACGCCTGCAGGTCCAGCGGCACCGTCTCGCCGTGCAGGTGCGCGATCTCCTCGGCCGCCGCGGTCCAGGTGAACAGGGTGCGGGAGAACTCCACCGCGCAGTCGGCGCGGGTCTTGCCGGTCTCGGCGACGAGCAGCTCGACGAAGGCGTCGGTGTGCGCGGCGAGCTCGCGCTCGACGTCGAGCAGGATCGCCCGGCGCGTGGCGGAGCTCAGGGCGCCGACCTCGCGACGCACCGCGGCGCCCGCCGCGACGGCCTCGCGGGCCAGCTCGACGGTGCCCAGCGGGGCGTGCGCGACCGTGGAGCCGTCGAACGGGAACACGACCGGGGCGGTCGTCACGTCCTCGCGCCACCCGTCGCCGACGGGCAGGCCGGCGGGCAGATCGGGCAGCACGAAGCCGGGGCTCGAGGTCATGGACGGATCCTCCAGACAACGGTGTCGTCGCGCCGACTGGTCAGACCAGTAGCGCCTGATCGCAGGGTGCAGGGCGCACTCGCCGCGCGTCAAGGGCGGCCTCGACGGCCCACCAACCGCTCATCGGGCGCAGAATAGGCCTCTGAGCAGGCGCGACACGGCGAGCGCTTGACTATCGCCCGCATCACAGTCCACTCTCCCAACGCTGTATCCAGTATTCGACGCGACGGTGGGAGGGAAGCCGGATGGCGAGGCGCGGCGTCACCGGTGGGCCAGGCACCGGGCTGGTGGACGAGCTCGCGGCGGTGCTGCGCGAGCGCATCTACAGCGGTCGCTACCCCTCCGGGGCGCGGCTGCCGCAGGAGAATCTCGCCGCGGAGCTGGGGGTCAGCCGCACCCCGCTGCGCGAGGCCCTCCGGGTCCTCGAGCAGGAGGGGCTCGTCCGGGTCACCCCCGGGCAGGGCGCCCGCGTCGTCAGCGGGGACGTCGCGACGCTGCTGGCGGCCTACGAGCTGCGCGCGGTGGTCGACGGCCTCGCCGCGCGGCTCGCCGCGCGGGCCCGCCCCGCCCTGGCACGGTGCCGGGACCTGCGCCGGATCCTCGCCAGCCAGCGCGCGGCGCTCGACCCGTGGTCACCGCGCGCCTACACGGGCGCCAACGTCGACTTCCACGAGCAGATCCTCCATCTCTCCGGCAACGAGTTCCTGGTCGCCGAGGCCCCGGTGCTGCGCATGACCGCGCAGGTCTTCGCCCCGGTGGCGCTCGTCGACCCCGCCCGGGCGCAGCGGGCGATCGCCGAGCACGAGGCCATCGCGACGGCGATCGAGGCCGGCCACGAGGACGACGCCGAGCGCCTGGCCCGCGCCCACATCCAGGCCACGATCGACGAGCTCCGCGCCGAGCACGACGACGCGGCCCCCACCCCGCGCGACAGCACGGCGTCCGGCCCCGCGTCCTGATCCCCCCGGCTCCCGGTCCACGAAGGAGTGACCCGCCATGCCCACCTACTACGTCGCCTCGGACATCGGAGGGACGTTCACCGACACGGTCGTGATCGACCAGGACGGCGACGTCGGGCGGTACAAGTCCTCGACCGTGCCCGACAACCCCGCCGAGGGCGTCCTGAACACCCTGGTCGACGCCGCCGAGGAGCGGGGCGTCACGCTCGAGGAGCTGCTCGGGCAGGTCGAGGTGTTCGCCCACGGCACCACGATCGCCACCAACGCGATGCTCGAGGGCCGGGCCCGCCGCGTCGGGCTGCTCCAGACCCGCGGCTTCGGCGACACCCTCACGATCATGCGCGGCTTCAAGTCGATCGGGCTCGACGAGGAGGACATCAAGCGGTTCCGGACCCTGGTCAAGCAGCCGACGGCCGTGCCGCGCGCGATGACCGAGGAGATCACCGAGCGCGTCGACTACGCCGGGCGCGTCGTCTGCCCCCTCGACGAGGACGACGTCCGGCGGGCCGTGCGGGCCCTGCGCGACCGCGGCGCCGAGGTGATCGCCGTCGCCCTGCTCTGGTCGTTCGCGAACGACGCCCACGAGCATCGGGTCGCCGAGATCGTCGCGGAGGAGGCACCCGAGCTCGGGGTGACGCTGTCCAGCGAATTCCTCCCGCGCATCGGCGAGTACGAGCGCACGCTGACGACGGCGGTCAACGCGAGCCTGCGCCCGGTGCTCAAGACCTCGCTCGACAGCTTCGAGGACACCCTCACGAAGGCCGGGCTGCGCAGCGGGCCGCTGCTGATGCAGTCCAACGGCGGGCTCGCGACGTTCCCCGAGGTCGAGAAGCGCGCCGCGGCCACGGTGATGTCGGGGCCGGTCGGCGGGGTCATCGCCTCCCAGTTCCTGGGCATCCGCTCGGGGCACCGCAACGTCGTCACCACCGACATGGGCGGCACCAGCTTCGACGTCGGTCTGGTCCTCGACGGCCTTCCGGTGATGGCGAACACGACCCTCATCGGCCGCGACGAGCTGGCCCTCCCCTCGGTCGCGGTGCGGGCCATCGGTGCCGGTGCCGGGTCGATCGCCTCGGTGCGCAACGGCGTGCTGCAGGTCGGCCCCGAGAGCGCCGGTGCCCGCCCGGGCCCGGCCTGCTACGGCCGCGGCGGGGAGCTGCCCACCGTCGCCGACGCCGACCTCGTCCTGGGCTACCTCAACCCCGAGAACTTCCTCGGCGGTCGGCTGACGCTCGACGTGGGGAAGGCCCGCACGGCCATCGAGACCCACGTCGCCGAGCCCGCCGGCCTGTCGGTCGAGGCCGCCGCCGAGGGCATCAAGACGATCGTCGACGCGCGCATGGCCGACCTCGTCCGCCAGGTGACCGTCGAGCAGGGTTACGACCCCACCGACTTCGCCGTCTTCGCCTACGGCGGGGCCGGCCCGCTGCACGCGTTCTCCTACGGCGCGGAGCTGGGCTGCCCGCGGATCATCGTGCCGATCACCGCCTCGGTGCACTCCGCGTTCGGCATCGGCTGCTCGGACCTGACGATGGTCGAAGAGATCTCCCAGCCGATGCAGACCCCGCCCGGCACCACCGACCACGCGCAGGCCCTGCCGCCCGAGGCGCTCACCGCCACCTTCGACGAGCTCGCCGGGCGCGCCACCCGGGACCTCGTCGCCGCCGGGGCGGACAAGGACTCGATCTCCCTCGTCCGGTCCGTCGAGATCCGGTTCCGGGCCCAGATCCACGTCCTGACCGTCACCCTCGACGCCGGCTCGGACGCGCTCACCGCGGCCGACGTCAACGGGATGGTCGAGCGGTTCGTCGAGCAGTACGAGGGTCGCTTCGGCAAGGGCGCGGCGTTCCTCGAGGGCGGGGTGGAGATCACGACCTTCCGCGTCGTCGCCACCAGCCCCGTGCCGCGCGCGGAGTTCCGCACCGTCGCCGACCACACCGCGGTCGCCGGCGCCACCGCCGGCACCCGCCCGGTCTTCTCCGGCGGGGCCTGGCGCGATGCCACCGTCCTGCGCGGCGACCAGCTCCACGACGGCATGACCATCGACGGCCTGGCGATCGTCGAGCTCGCCGACACGACCGTCGTCATCGGTCCGGACCAGGACGCCGTCGTCGACGGCGCCGGCGACCTCGTCATCCAGACCCGCGCCTGAGCATCCCGGAGGACACGAGATGAGCACTGCCATCGCCGCCGTCGATCCCGTCACCTACGAGGTCATCCGCCACAAGCTCTGGTCGATCAACTCCGAGGGCGCGACGACCGTCGAGCACGTCTCGGGCTCGCCGGTCGTGCACGCCACCGACTACAACTTCGGCATCTACACCGCCGCCGGCGAGATGGCGATCATCGGCGTGTACCTGCTGACCCCGCTCTACACCGGCGCGATGGCCGTCCAGGAGTTCCTCGCCCGCTACGACGACATCGAGCCCGGCGACGTCTTCATCATCAACGACCCCTACCTCGCGGCCATGCACCAGAACGACGTGCAGTTCTGCAGCCCCGTGTTCCGCGACGGCGAGATCGTGGCGTGGCTCGGGTGCATGGCCCACCAGGTCGACCTCGGCGGGATGGACCCCGGCAGCTGGTGCACCACCGCGACCGACGTGTTCCAGGAGGGCATCCGCATCCCGCCGGGTCGCATCGTGCGGAAGGGCGTGGTCAACCAGGAGCTGTGGGACACGATCGTCCTCAACTCCCGCATGCACGACACCGTCGCCAACGACTTCCGCGCCTTCCTGGCCGGGCTGCGCGTCGCCGCGCAGCGCTTCGACGAGCTCTGCGACCGCTACGGCACCGACGCCGTGCGCGCGACCATGGAGAAGACGCTCGACAACTCCGAGGCCGACCTGCGCGCCATGCTGCGCGAGCTGCCCGACGGCACGTTCGAGCACACCTCCTACCTCGACCGGCCCGACGGCTCCGGCCGCGGGGGGCACGCGGGCATCGAGCTGCTCGAGGTCCCGTGCGTCATGCGCAAGGACGGCGACCGGCTGACCTTCGACTTCTCCGGGGCCAGCCCGCAGAGCCCCGCGTACGGCATGACCACCCGCGGCGGCCTGCTCGGCGCCGTGGCCACGTTGATGCTCTGCACGTTCGGCGGCGAGATCCCCTGGAACCACGGGATCATGCGCCCGGTCGAGGTCGTCGCCCCCGACGGGCTGTGCGTCACCGCGGTCGAGCCGATGCCCGTCTCCGGCGGGGCGGCCGGCGCGAACTGGACCGCCACCTGCTCCGCGGGCGGGGCCATCGCCAAGATGCTGAGCTTCTCCGAGCGCTACGAGGGGTTCGCCTTCGGCCCCAGCGACGGGTCCTGGCAGCTCTCCCAGTTCGGCGGCATCGACCAGCACGGCGAGCCGTTCGCCTCCATGTACATGGACTCGCTGCTCTGGGGCGGGCCCGCGTTCTCGTTCCGGGACGGCGTGGACTCCGGCGGCGCCATGGTCATCCTCGGCGGCGGCGCCACCGACGTCGAACAGCAGGAGATGCGCCACCCGCTGCTCTACCTGTGGCGCCGGCAGGTCCCCGACTCCGGCGGGGCCGGTACCCACCGCGGCGGCAACGGGGTCCAGTTCGCGCTGACCCCGATCGACACCGAGGAGGTCACCGGCGTCCTGGGCACCCACGGCGTCGCCCTGCCCAACCGCACCGGGCTCTTCGGCGGGCTGCCCGGCTCGTGCGCCCGCTTCGAGCGCGTCATCGGCTCCGGGGTCCTCGACCGCCTCGGCGCCGGCCGGCCCGTCGGCGACCTCACCGAGCTCGACGGCGACCACGGCGTCCTGCCCGGCGTCTCCCCGGCCGCCCGGATCGCGCACGGCGACGTCTTCGAGTGCACCGTGCAGAACGGCGGCGGCTACGGCGACCCGCTCCTGCGCGATCCTGAGAAGGTCGCCGCGGACGTCGCGGCCGGGGCGGTGAGCCCCGACGCCGCGCGCCGGCTCTACGGCGTCGTCGTCACCGCGGACGGTGGTGTGGACGCCGCCGCGACCGGGTCCCGCCGCGAGGAGATCCGCGCCGACCGCCGCGCCCGGATGACGGCGCCGGCCGGCGGCGCGATGCCCGACGTCGACGGGGACCCCGTCGGCCGGTGGGGCACCGCGCTGCTGATCTGGGGCGAGGGCGGGCGCTCCGTCGCGGGGTGCGCCCACTGCCGGACCCCGCTCGGTGCGCTCGACGGCGGGTGGGAGTCCCTCGCCGCGACGCTCACCCTCGGGCCCGACGATCTCGGTGGCGGCGTCGACGTCCACGAGGCCCTCGAGGCCATCGCGTACGTGTGCCCGCACTGCGTGACGGCCCTGTGGGTGGACACCGAGCCGGCGTCGGGCAAGGCCTGGCGCGACTTCGCCCTGACGTGATGCGGACCCACGATCTCGCGGTCGTCGGCGGCGACGGCATCGGGCCCGACGTCACCGTGGAGGCGCTGCGCTGCGTCCACGCGGCGGCGGACCGGTTCGGCTTCCGCGTCACGACCACCGACCACGACCTCGGCGCGGAACGCTGGCTGCGCGACGGGGTCGCCCTCGACGAGGCGAGCACCGAGGAGCTGCGCGGCCACGACGCGATCCTGCTGGGCGCCGTCGGGGACCCCCGGGTGCCGCCCGGCGTCCTCGAGCGCGGCCTCGTCGTCGCGCTGCGCGTGGCCCTGCGCCACGCCGTCAACGTCCGCCCGGTGCGGCTCTACCCCGGGGTCACGAGCCCGATCCGCGACCTCACGCCGGAGCGGTGCGACCTCGTGATCATCCGGGAGAACACCGAAGGGCTCTACGCCGGCGGCGGGTCGACGGTCCACCAGGGCACCGACCACGCCACCGCGATCCAGAACTCGATCACCACCACGCCCGCGACCCGGGCGTGCGTCGACTACGCGTTCCGGCTCGCGCAGGCACGACGGCGGCGGGTGACGCTGTGCCACAAGACCAACATCCTGGTCGAGGCGGGGAAGCTGTGGACCACCGTCGTCGACGAGGTCGGTACCTCGTTCCCCGACGTCGAGCAGGACTACGTCCACGCCGACGCCATGTGCCAGCACCTCCCGCTGACCCCGGAGCGCTTCGACGTCGTCGTCACCGACAACCTCTTCGGCGACATCATCAGCGACCTGGGGGCGACCCTCCAGGGCGGGCTGGGGCTGGCCGCCAGCGGGAACATCGACCCGACCGGGGAGAACCCGGGCATGTTCGAGCCCGTCCACGGGTCCGCGCCCGACATCGCGGGCACCGGACGCGCCAACCCGGCGGCGGCGGTGCTCTCCGCCGCGCTGTGCCTGGCCCACCTCGGCGAGCACGACGCCGCCCTCGTCCTCGAGGCGGCCACCGCGTCGGTACTCGCGGAGCTCGGGAACGCAGGCGACTCGACGACCGGCATCGGCACCCGCATCGCCGAGCGCGTCGGTGGGGCGGACCCGGCGGCCATCGGGGATCCCACCGTCTCCCTGATGACGGCGATGGGCGCCGTGCGCACGATCGATCAGCAGAAGCGTCCGACACCGCACGATCGATCATTAGCAAGCTGACTCTCTGGACACTCGGGCACCCGATGCTCAATGATGAGAGCACCCGCACGACACAACGGCGGTCTCGAGCCCGCGGCGACCCCGCGACCGACCCGGCCGCCCCTCACCACCACCCCCGGTAGAGGAGTCACGGTGACGCCCTTCCAGCTGCTCACCCCCGACGGCGAGCTGGCCGACGACCCGGCCGCCGCCACCGTCGACGCCGACCTGTGTCGCGGGCTGTACCGCGACATGGTCCTGGCACGTCGCCTCGACGCCGAGGCCTACAGCCTCCAGCGGCAGGGCGAGCTCGGGCTCTGGCTGCAGTCCTGGGGCCAGGAAGCCTCGCAGGTCGGCTCGATCCGGGCGCTGCGCGACAGCGACTGGGTGTTCCCGTCCTACCGCGACCACGCGGCCGCGATGTGCCGGGGGATCGGCCCCGAAGAGCTGCTGGCGCAATGGCGCGGCGTCCGCCAGGGCGGGTGGGATCCGGCGCGGTACCGCTTCCACATCTACACCCTGGTTCTCGCCGCGCAGCTCCCGCACGCGGTCGGCTACGCGATGGGCGCGCAGCTCGAGGGCGCCGACGAGGTCGTCATGACCTACTTCGGTGACGGGTCGAGCAGCGAGGGCGAGGCCAACGAGGCGTTCAACTGGGCGGTGACCCGTTCAGCTCCGGTGCTGTTCTTCTGCCAGAACAACCAGTGGGCCATCTCCACGCCCACCACCGCCCAGTTCGGCGCGCCGCTGCACCAGCGCGCGGCCGGCTTCGGGCTGGCCACCCAGCTCGTCGACGGCAACGACGTCCTCGCCGTCCACACCGCCACCGCCCGCGCCGCCGACGGCGTGCGATCCGGGGAAGGGCCGGCGCTGATCGAGGCGGTCACCTACCGCATGGCCGGCCACTCCACCTCCGACGACCCCAAGCGCTACCGCAGCGACGCCGAGCTCGACCACTGGCGCACCCTCGATCCCCTCGACCGGCTGCAACGGCTGATCGAGGCCCGCGACTGGGCACCGGACGGGTTCTTCACCGAGCTCGAGTCGGAGGCCGCCGACCTGGCCGCCGAGGTCCGCAGGGTCTGTCGCGCCATGCCCGACCCCGAAGCCGACGCGATGTTCGAGCACACCCTGGCTCTCGAGACGCCCGCCCTGGCCGAGGAACGGGCGAGCTACGCCGCCTACGCGGCCTCCTTCGTCGACTGACCGCCGATCCGCTCCCGACCGCTGCCACCCACCGGGCCGAGCCCGAGCTCCACATCACCCATCGGGGCTGGAGGGACGTCATGCTCACCCTGTCTCAGTCGATCAACCGTGCACTTCGCCATGCCCTCGAGTCCGACCCGGAGGTCATGGTGATGGGTCAGGACGTCGGCCTGTCCGGCGGCGTCTTCCGCGTGACCGACGGGCTGCAGAAGGACTTCGGCGCCGACCGGGTCATCGACACCCCGCTGGCCGAGGCCGGCATCGTGGGCACCGCGATCGGGCTGGCCATGCGCGGCTACCGACCCGTCTGCGAGATCCAGTTCGACGGGTTCATCTACCCGGCGTTCAACCAGATCACCTCGCAGCTGGCCAAGCTGCACGCCCGCTCCGGCGGACGGGTCACCGTCCCGGTGGTGATCCGGGTCCCCGCCTCGGGGGGCATCGGCGCGGTCGAGCACCACTCGGAGTCCAACGAGGCGTACTTCGCCCACACCGCCGGCCTGCGGGTCATGGCCGCGGCCACCCCGCAGGACGCGCACTGGCTGCTGCGCCAGGCCATCGCGTGCGACGACCCGGTGATCTTCTTCGAGCCCAAGTGCCGGTACTGGTCGAAGGGTGAGGTCGCCGAGGACGCCGACGATCCGTTGGTGCTCCCACCCGACGCGGCCCGCACCGTCGTCGAGGGCACCGACGCGACCCTGCTGACCTGGGGGTCGATGGTCGAGACGTGCCTGTCGGCCTCGTCCGCCGCGGCCGAGGAGGGCCGCTCGCTCGAGGTCATCGACCTGCGCTCGCTCTCCCCGATCGACACCGACACCCTCGTCGCCTCGGTGCGGCGCACCGGGCGCGCGGTCGTGGTCCACGAGGCCCCGACCTTCGGCGGCCTCGGGGGCGAGGTCGCCGCCATGCTCGGCGAGCGCTGCTTCACCAGCCTGGAGGCCCCGGTGATGCGGGTCGGCGGGTTCAACGTCCCCTACCCCGCTGCTCGCCTCGAGGAGCACTACCGCCCCGACCTGGACCGCGTCCTCGACACCGTCGACCGCGTCCTCACCTACTGACGTCACGCTTCCCGGAGACATCGTGAGCACCGAGACCTTCACGCTCCCCGACGTCGGGGAAGGCCTGACCGAAGCCGACATCCTCGCCTGGCACGTCGCCGTCGGCGACGAGGTCACGGTGAACCAGGTGGTCGTCGAGGTCGAGACCGCGAAGGCCGCCGTCGAGCTGCCCTGCCCCTTCGACGGCACGGTCGCCGAGCTGCTGGTGGCCGAGGGCGAGACGGTCCAGGTCGGGTCCCCCATCATCGCGGTGGCCGTGGGCGGTGCCGGCGGCGAGGAGACCGACGTCGCCGCGGAGCCGACGGCGCCGGCGACCGAAGGCAGCGGCAGCGTCCTGGTCGGCTACGGCACCAGTGCCGCGCGCACCCACCGTCGACGGCGTCGCCCCACCAGCCCGGAGCCCGAACCGTCGACCGTGCCGACGAGCGCCGGTGGCTCCGCCGGTCGAGCCAGGCCGCCGGCGACACCACCCGTCCGCATGCTGGCCAAGGAGCTCGGGGTCGACCTCGCCGAGGTCTCCTTCGACGGTGATCGCATCCGCCGGGAGGACATCCGGCGGCACGTCGAGACGTCCGGCTCCAGCTCGGGCTCCAGCTCGGGCTCCAACGGCTCGGCGGAGGCCGGCGCCGCCCCTCCCTCGACATCCAGCGATGAACGGCGGGTGCCCATCAAGGGCGTGCGCAAGGCGACAGCAGCCGCGGTGAGCGCGAGCGCGTTCGCCGCACCGCACGTCACCGAGTTCGTCGCGGTGGACGTGACCCCGATGATGGAGACCGTCGAGAAGCTCAAGGCCCATCGGGCGTTCTCCGGCGTGCGGGTCACTCCCCTGCTCCTGGTGGCTCGGGCGCTGCTCTCGGCGCTGCGTCACTTCCCCGACATCAACGCGCACTGGGACGAGGACAACCAGGAGATCGTCTACACGAGGGCCGTCAATCTCGGGATCGCAGCGGCCACCCCGCGCGGACTCATCGTGCCCAACATCAAGGACGCGGGTGCGCTGACACTCGTCGACCTCGCACGATCGCTGTCCGAGCTCACCACGACCGCACGCGACGGGAAGACCACGCCCGAGCAGATGTCCGGCGGCACCATCACCATCACCAACATCGGGGTGTTCGGGGTCGATGCGGCCACCCCGATCCTCAACCCCGGCGAGGCCGCGATCCTGTGCTTCGGCGCGGTCCGCCGCCAACCCTGGGAGTACCAGGGCGAGATCGCGCTGCGGCAGATCACGCAGCTCTCGTTGTCCTTCGATCACCGGCTGGTCGACGGGGAGCTGGGCTCGCGGGTGCTCGCCCGCGTGGCCGCCGTCCTGGCCGATCCGGCCGGCGAGCTACTCCTGGACTGATCCGTTGCTCGCCGATGGCAAGCCGCCCACCAGACCCGCCGGGCCCTCCGCCTCGCCCGCCGACGGGTCCATCGCACTCCGTTGGCGTCGATCAAGAATGATCATGGTTTCGCTGTGCTGGAAGTCTGCGACCGACCACACGGCGCCGAGCAGCACCTCACGCAGGTGGTGCTGGTCGCGCACCAGCAACGACAGGACGAGGTCCCATCGCCCGGTGACGAGCTGGATCGCCTGGACCTCCTCGATGCCCCAGAGGAGATCGATCGTGTTCTCCACCGGGCTGCCCTGTCGCAGCTCGATCGCGACGAGGACCTCGAGGCCGAACCCGAGCGCGGACGGGTCGACGTCGAGGCTGAACCCCCGGATGACCCCGCGCTCCTGCATCCTCTCGAGACGCTCGCCGACCGCGCCCGGCGACATGCCGATGGCACGGGAGAGCTTGCGCGCCGAGGCGCGCGGGTCCGCGCTCAGGAGCCCGAGCAACTGCCGATCGACGTCGTCGATCCGGCGCGGCCCCTCGCGGTCGACCATCAGTACCCCTTCCGGCGGGGCCGAGCGTAGCGAACAGCGCGTCGGCCTCCTCGGCGTCGAGGGGCCCACGGCCCTCGCGCTGCGCCTCGTCGACGAGGCGCAGGTCGACCGTCGCGCGCAGGGGCGGTATCGGCAACCAGCGCCCGGGCCGCCGACCCGGTGAGGAACTGGGGCGTGCCGCTGCGGTACAGCACCCCGGGGCGCACGACACCGCCTTCGACGGTCGGGAGGCCGGCGACCTCGCGGAACCCGAGCAATCCTTCGTACCGCGGCGCGACTCCCGTCACGACGGGACCGAGAGGATGGTGACGACGCAGGCGTTGCCGTCCATGCCGGCCGCTCCCCCGCCCATCGTCTCGACGAGTCCGACGTCGTGACGCGCGACCTGACGCGCCTCGGCGAGCCCCCGCAGCTGCCAGACGACCTCCGCGAGCTGCGCCGTGCCGGTGGCGCCCAGCGGGTGCCCGCGCGAGAGCAGCCCGCCGCTGGGGTTCACCGGCTGCGCCCCGTCCCGCGCGGAGTGCCCGGACGGCGCAAGCTCGGCGCCCTTGCCGCGTGGCGCCACCCCGAGCGCCTCCAGGGTGAGGATCTCGCCGATGGTGAAGGCGTCGTGGACCTCGAGCAGGTCGACGTCCTCGGGTCGCCGCCCGGCCTGGGCGAACGCCTTCTCCGCGGCCCGCGACACGCTCGCGAACCCCCACACGTCGCTGCTGCGGTGGTCCCAGAGCGCGCCGGAGACCATCGCCGACGCCTCGACCAGCACGTCCCCGGCCCGGCCGCGGTCGCCGCCGACGATCGCGGCGCCCGCGCCGTCGCTCGTCGGGCAGCACTGCAGGAAGGTCAGCGGCTCGGCGATCATGCGCGAGGCGAGGACCTCCTCCACGGTCGGCGCCACGGCCCGCAGCTGGGCGCGGGGGTTGTCGAGGCCGTTGCGCTTGTTCTTCACCGCGACGGCCGCGAGCTGCTCGGGCGCGACGCCGAACTCGCCGACGTAGCGCTGCGCCTGCAGGGCGTAGAGCCCCGGCAGGGGCAGGGACGCGGCGCCCTCGGGGTCGGTCGCCTCCGGGATGATCGCCCCGGAGAACAGCGTCGACATCTGGTCGACGCCCAGGACGAGCACGCAGCCGAACCGGCCGTGGCGGACCGCCTCGACCGCCTCGTGGTACGCGCTCGTGCCGCTCGCGCAGGCGTTCTCGACCGTCCACATCGGGACGCCGGGCAGGCCGAGGCCCCGCTGGACGCGGGTCGCGACACCGGGCGGCCCGAACACCGACCCGACGACGATCGCGTCGATCTCGCCCGGGGAGATGCCGGCGTCGCGCACGGCCTCCGCGACCGCGTCCCACGCCAGCGACTCGACGCGGCGCTCCGGGAAGCTCCCGTACGCCGAGGTCCCGACCCCCCACACCATGGGCTGCACGGTCACGACTCCTCCTCCACGACCAGGTCGCCCTCGTCGGTGCCGGTCACGCGGACGCGGGTCCCGATCGGCAGCACCCGCGCCTCCGCGAGGTGGGTGAGCAGCCGGGGCCCGTCGTCGACGTCGACGTACGCCAGCCCGAACGGCGGACGCCGGTGCCCCACCGGGATCGCGACCACGGTCGACGACCAGACCGCGCCGGTCGTCGCGAACCGCGCCGGCTCGACCGCGCCGTAGCACGACGGGCACCACGGGATGCCGGACTGCGCGGCGGGATAGCGGCAGACCGTGCACCGCACGCCGAGGACCGCGCCGTCGGCGAGCACCGGCCGGGAGTCCGCCACGGGCAACCCGCCCCCGACCGGGCCCGGACGCCGCTTGGTGGGGCGCCCCACGCCCAGTTCCGAGCCCATCAGTGGTCCCCGTGCAGGGTCAGCGAGAACTCTCCGGACTCGATGTGCAGGTAGGCCCCCACGGACGTCTCGACCAGCTGGCGCACGAAGCGCATCTCCTTCGTCGTCGGCGCGAAGTCCCGGTTCCGCGCCGGCGTCGCGCGCATCGCCTCGACGTCGCTCTCGGGGACCAGCAGCCGCAGGATCAGCTCGTCGTCGGAGATGCCCCCGCCGAAGCGCTCGCGGAGTTCGTCCAGCGACGGCTGCGGCGGCTCCCAGTCGGTGTAGCTCTTCGCCTTCGGCGACGACATGATCGTGTCGAGGACCTCCTGGTCCAGCGGCGCGACCGGTGTCCCGTAGAAGCCGTGCGCGTAGATCATCACCTCGTCCGGCACCACCGAGTAGCGCTTGCCGGTGACGACGTTGAGCACGGCCTGCGTGCCCACGAGCTGGGAGAACGGCGTCGCCATCACCGGGTAGCCGAGCTCCTCGCGGACGCGGGACATCTCGTCGAGGACCTCCTCGAAGCGGTCCTCCATGCCGCGCGCCCGCAGCTGGTCCTTGAAGGTGCCGCTCATGCCGCCGGGCAGCTGGTGGCGGTAGAGGAACAGCGAGTACTCGGCGGGCTGCCCGACGGGGAGGTCCTCGTACTCGGCGACGCGCAGCAGGTGCTGCTCGACGGGGGCGAAGTGCGACTCGTCGAGGTCGACGTCGAATCCCGCGTAGCGCAGGTTCGCGACGGTGTTCTCGGTCGACGGCAGGGACACCCCGGCGGCGAGCGGCCGGCTCGCGGTGTGCACCCGCGTCGCCCCGGCGAGCACGCCCTCGAGGTAGTTCAGGGGCGCGAGCGCGTTGTTGCTGTGGAAGTGGATCTCGACGGGGACCCCGCCCGCGGCCTGCACGATCGCGGTCACCAGGGAGCGGGTGCGCTCGGGGGTGAGCAGGCCGGCGGCGTCCTCGAGCTCGATGCCGTCGGCGCCGAGGGCGACGAGCTCGCGGGTGCGCGCGGCGTAGTACTCGTCGGTGTGGAACGGGCTGTCGGCGTAGAGGATGCAGGGCACGGCGGCGGCGCCCTCGGCCTGCGCGGTCTTGACGAGCCGCCCGATCTTGTCGGTGTTGAACAGGCCGTCGTAGATCCAGAAGCTGCCGATGCCGTGGGCGCACAGCCGCTGGACCCACAGGTCCATGACGCTGTCGGCGGTGAGGCCGAAGGTGACGATGCCGTTGCTGCGGGTCCCCGCGCGCACCGTGGTGCGCGGCATGGCCCGCGACAGCGAGATCAGCTGCTCCCACGGGTCCTCGCGGCAGTGCCGGGCGAGGACCTCGAAGATCGAGCTGCCGACGAGGTCGATGGTGTGGAAGCCGGTGCGGTCGAGCTCCTCGGCCATGGGCAGGCCCATGTCGCGGCGGAGCTTCATGCCCCACCAGCTCTGGGGGCCGTCGCGCAGGGTCTGGTCGATGATCTCGATGCGCCGCGGACCGCCGACGGCGGTGGACGCGCTGTCCAGGTAGGTCACGTCGTCTCCTGCATCCGGGAGAGGTGGTCGGCGAGGCCGCGGCGCGCGATCCAGTCGGTGGTGACGGCGGCGGCGCGGAAGTCCGGGTGGTCGAGGGTCGTGCGCGCGAAGTCGGCGGTGGTGGGCACGCCCTCCACCCGCAGCGCCCCGAGGGCCCCGACGAGGCGGTCGGCGGCGGTGTCGCGATCGGGCCCGTGCGCGACGACCTTGGCGAGCAGCGAGTCGTAGTACGGGGTGACGACGTAGCCGGGCTCGCAGTGGGAGTCGACGCGGATGCCCTCGCCGCCCGGCGGCTCCCACACCCGCACGGTGCCGGGGTGGGGCGCGAAGTCGCGGGACGGGTCCTCGGTGGTGATGCGGACCTCGATCGCGTGCCCGCGCGGCGCCATGTCCTCCTGGCGCAGGGTCATCGGCTCGCCCGCGGCGGAGCGCAGCTGCTCGGCGACCAGGTCCACCCCGGTGACCATCTCGGTCACCGGGTGCTCGACCTGGATGCGGGCGTTGAACTCGAGGAACGCGTGGTCGCCGCGCTCGACGTCGTAGATGAACTCGACGGTCCCGGCGCTGTCGAGCCCGAGGGCCCGGGCGAACGCCACGCCGTCGCGGTGCAGCTGCGCGCGGACCTCGTCGGGCAGCCCGGCGGCCGGTGACTCCTCGACGACCTTCTGGTGGCGGCGCTGCAGGGTGCAGTCCCGCTCGCCGAGGTGGATCACCGTGCCGTGCCGGTCCCCCAGCACCTGGACCTCGATGTGGCGGGCCCGGCGGATGAAGCGCTCGACGAACAGGCGCCCGTCGCCAAAGGCCGCGCGGGCCTCCTCGGTCGCGGCGGGGAAGCGGGCGCGCAGGCCGGCCTCGTCCTCGACGACCGACATCCCCCGCCCGCCGCCACCGGCCGACGCCTTGAGCAGGACCGGGTAGCCCAGGCCGGCGGCCGCCGCGGCCGCGGCGTCGGGCCCGTCGACGATCGGCGAGCCCTCCAGCACCGGGATCCCCGCGGACCGCGCGAGCTCCCGCGCCTCGGCCTTGTCGCCCGCGCCGGCCACCGCCTCCGGGCGCGGGCCCACGAACACGAGTCCCTCCGCGACCACGGCCGCGGCGAACTCGGGGTTCTCGGAGAGGAAGCCGTAGCCCGGGTGCACCGCGTCGCAGCCCGTGCCGAGCGCGGCGGAGAGCAGGGACGGGGTGTGCAGGTAGCTCGCCCCCGCCGCGGCCGGACCGACGCAGACGGCGCGATCGGCGAGGCGGGCCGCCATCCCGTCCCGGTCGGCCGTCGAGGTCGCCACCACGGTCTCGATCCCGAGGGCGCGGCACGTCCGCACGATCCGGACCGCGATCTCGCCGCGGTTGGCGACGAAGACCCGCCGGAGGGGCCGCCGGACGACGTCGGTGCCCGGAGGCGCCTCCGCCGCGGGACTACCCATCGGGTCGCAGCCAGAAGAGGACCTGGTCGTACTCGACCAGGTCGGCGTTGCCGGCACACACCTCGACGACCTCGCCCGCCGCCGGCGTGACCACGGGGTTCATCAGCTTCATGACCTCGACGATCGCCAGCTGCGCGTCCGCGGCGACGTGGTCGCCGACGGCGACGAACGGCGGTTGCCCGGGCGACGGGGCGACCCAGAAGGCCCCGACCGCGGGCGAGCGCACCGCTACCAGACCCGTCCGGTCGGTGGGTGTCACCGGCTCCGCAGCGGCCGGTGTCGGAGCCGGGGGCGGGGTCGGAGCCGGAGCCGGAGCAGGGGCCGGCGCCGCGGCGGTGGGGGCGGGCGCGGGTGGCGCGGCGGCCGTCACCGTCGCGGCCGCCGGCGGACCGTGCTTTCCCACCGAGACGCGGATGCCGCGGACGTCGAGCTCCATCGCCGACCACCCGGAGCGGGCGAAGGTCGCGAGGATCTCCTGGATCTCGCGGTGGGTGACCGACGCGGGCACGGCGTCGGGACCGGTGTCGGGTGTCGTCACGGGGTGCTCCCGGCAGTGTCCTGGTGGGCGATCGCGGTGAGCAGCACGGGGAGCCGACGGGCGGCGAGGATCGTGTCGACCCCGGCGTCGAGGGCGGCGCGCGTCCCGGCCGGCGTGCTGAACACGGCGCCGCGGACCGCGCGGGTGCCGGGCGGGACGGCCGGGACGCCGTCCTCCAGCTCCTCCGGGGCGACGGCGTCGCCGTCGACCACGGGACCGTCGAGCTCCGGGCCGGCGTCGGCGTCGTCGGGCAGGACGCGCACCGTCGCGACGTCCTCGGCCCAGGTCGTGAGCTCGGCGAGGTCCGCGTCGTGGCGCTCGTCGACGGCGTGGGTCGGCACCTCGCCGTCGTGGACGCGGCCGGTGGTCGCGTCGACGGTGACCGTCCGGCCGACCAGCGACGCCACGACGCCCTCGCCGCAGCCGACGACGCACGGGACGTCGAGGGCGCGCCCGACGACCGCGGCGTGCGAGGTCGTGCCGCCGACCTCGGTGATCACCGCGGCGGCGGCGATCATGCCGTGGACGTCCTCGGGGCTGGTCGTGTGCCGGGCGAGGACCGAGCCCGGAGTGGCCGCCGCCTCGTCGGCGGTGGCGACGACGACGCCGGTCGCGACGCCCGGGCTCGCCGCGGCGCCGGTGGCGAGCACGGCCGCCCGGCTCGCCGCGTCGCCGTCGATCACCGGGCGCAGCAGGTTGATCACCTGCTCGGCCGTCACGCGGCGGACCGCCTCGGCCGGAGTCAGGACCCCCTCGCGCACCAGGGCGCGGGCGATGCCCACCGCGGCGCGCGCGGTGCGCTTGGCCGGCCGGGACTGCAGCAGGAACAGCTCGCCGTGCTGGACGGTGAACTCGATGTCCTGGGCGTCGCGGCCCTCGGCGTCGAGGCGCTCGGCGGCTGTGAGCAGCTCGGCGTGCACCGCGGGCTGGCGCTCGGCGAGGTGGGTCAGCGGCTGCGGCGTCACGCGCCCCGACACCACGTCCTCGCCCTGCCCGCACGGGAGGTACTCGCCGTAGGGCTCGCGGGCGCCGTCGACGGGGTTGCGCGTGAACAGCACCCCGGTCCCGGACTGCTGGTCGAGGTTCCCGAACACCATCGCCTGCACGGTGACCGCGGTACCGAGGTCGTCGGGGATGCCCCAGCGCCGGCGGTAGGCCATCGCCCGCCGCGACCGGCTCGAGGCGAACACGGCGGCGACCGCGGCGTGCAGCTGCGCCCACGGGTCGGCCGGGATCGGCTCGGCGACGTCGTCGGCGACGGTCCGGCGCACCGTGGCGACGTCGGGGAGGTCGTCGAGCTCCTCGGTGCACCCGAGGACCAGGCGGCCGTAGAAGCCGCAGAAGCGGCGGTGGACCTCGGCGGCGAAGGCCGGGTCGCCGGCCTCCGCGGCGAGCGCGGCCTCGACCTCGTCGTTCATGCCCAGGTCGAGGATCGTGTCCATCATCCCGGGCATGCTCACCGCCGCCCCCGAGCGCACGGAGACCAGCAGCGGGCGCTCCGTGCCGCCGAAGGTCCGGCCCAGCTCCTGCTCCAGCAGGCGGACGCCCGCCACGAGCTCGTCGGCGAGCCCGTCCGGCAGCGTCTGCCCGTGCGCGTAGTAGGCCGCGCACGCCTCGGTCGTCACGACGAACGCCGGGGGGACCCGCAGGCCGAGCGAGCGCATGCGCCACAGGCTCCACGCCTTGCCGCCGACGAGGTCCTTGCTCGGCTCGACGACGGGCTCGTCGAGGGTGAGCGTCCACCGCGCTCTCACGGCCGTCACTCCGGACGCTCCCGGCCGGTCAGGCGCAGGACGTGCTCGTGCATCTGGAACCAGACGGTGTGCACCGAGTCGACGCGCACCCCGCTGACGTAGTCGGTCTCGCCGCCCTCGGCGCGGGTCAGCGCCGCGTCGAGGCGGTCGGTGAAGCGCTCGACGAGCGGGTCCGCCGCCGCGAGCGGGCCCAGGACCTTGCGGGTCTTCTCGAGCACCCGCCCGAGGCGGTCGAGGACGCGCGCGTCGTACTCGGGGTCGCCGTGGTCGTTCGGGGTCGGCGTGCCGTCCACCTGCACGGTCTGCCACTCGGTGGTGAGCTCGAGGACCTGCCGGTTGACGCCCGACTCGAAGGAGTCCATGGCGGCGGCGACGTCGGAGGACGCGCGGATCTCGGCGAACGCGGCCGGGTACACCTCGTCGAGGCGGGCGCGTCCCGCGGGCGTGATCATGTACGCCCCCCGCGCGCTCAGCACGAGCCCGTCGGTGACCGCCTGGTCCAGCGCGGGCGCGACGGCGTCCTCGGCCTGGCCGTTGATCTCGCTGATCTGGGCGGCGGTGGCGAGCTGCCGCAGCGTCAGGGTGTGCAGGGTGAGCTGGTCGGGGTCGAGCATCTCGGGTCCTCCTGGGGTTTGTGTCGCCGCGCTCAGGCGGGGGCGGCGGCGGTCATGCGGTCGCGGACCTCGCGACGCAGTGACTTGCCGACGGCGCTCGTGGGCAGGTCCGCCCAGATCTCCACCGCGCGGGGTCGTTTGAAGCCGGCCAGGCGACCGGCGCAGTACTCGACGAGCTCGGACGCATCGACGGGCGTCCGGGTGACGACGGCCGCGGCCACTCGCTCCCCCCACGTCTCGTCGGGCAGGCCGACCACGGCCGCCGCGCTCACGGCCGGGTGCGCGAGCAGCGCGTCCTCGACCTCGCGGGGGTAGACGTTGAAACCGCCCGAGATGATCACGTCGTGGCGGCGGTCGAGCAGGTGCAGGTAGCCGTCGGCGTCCCATCGGCCGATGTCGCCGGTGTGCAGCCAGCCGTCGGGCTCGATGGTCTCGGCGGTGGCCTCGGGCCGGCGCCAGTAGTGGTCCATGGTGTGCGGACCGCGGGTCAGGACCTCGCCGACCTCGTCGACCCCCAGCGAGCGCCCCGCCGTGTCGCGGATGTCGACCTCGACGAAGGTGTACGGCTTGCCGGCGGCGGTGAGGCGCTCGGGGGTGTGCTCCCAGGGCTGCAGGCAGGTGATCGCCAGCGGCGCCTCGGCCTGCCCGTAGAGCTGGGCGAACACCGGTCCGAGCACGTCGATCCCCCGCTGCAGCACGGTCGTGGCGATCGGGGCGCCGCCGTAGCAGAGGCGCTCGAGCGCGAGGTCCGCGTCGGCCAGCCGCGGGTCCTCCAGCAGCATCGCGATCATGGTCGGGACCATGAACGTCGTGGTGGCGCGGTGCCGTGCCGCCGCGTCGACGAAGGCCGCCGCGGTGAACCTGGGCAGGACGACGTTCGCGGCGCCCTTGATCAGGTGCGGCAGGAAGAAGGCGCCGCTGCCGTGGGTGATCGGCGCCGCGTGCAGCATCACCGAGTCCGGGCGCAGGTTCGGCAGCAGGTCGACGAGGAAGTTGTCGACCTCGGCCAGCTCGCTGCGGGTGGTCAGCACGACCGCCTTGGGCTTGCCCGTGGTGCCGCCGGTGTAGGCCAGCCGCAGCGGCGCGCCCGGGTCGCGGCGGACGTCGCACGGCCCGTCGGGCGCCCCGGCGATCATCCCGGGCAGCTCGGCGGCGTCGATGGTGATCTCGACGGGTGCCGGCGGCTCGCCGGCCACCACCAGGGCCCGGGCCTGCGAGTCCTCGATCTTGAAGGCGAGCTCGTGGGCGGTCTCCCGCGCGTTGAGGGGGACGCGGACGAGGCCGGCCTTGGCCAGCGCGTAGTAGACGACGACGCCGTCGATGCCGTTGGGCACCAGGACCGCCACCCGGTCGCCGGGTGCGAGCCCGCGGGCCAGCAGCGCATGACCGAGCCGGTCGGTGAGGGTGTCGAACTCGTCGAAGCTCACCGTCCGGTCCTCGGCGACCAGGCAGGGCCGCTCGCCGTACCACCGCGCGGCGCGGCGGATCAGGTCCCCGATCTGCACGTCAGGTCCCCAGCTCGGGCAGGTCGGCGCGCCGCAGACCGGCGCCCCGTCCCTCGAGGCGCCGCGAGCCGCGCTGGCTGAGCCTGTAGAGCTCGTGGGCGCGCTCGTCGGCGTAGTGGCGCTTGACCCACTCCTCGTCGAGGTAGCGGTTCTCGCCGGAGAGCACGGCCGGGGTGAAGCCCGCGGCCCGGCGGTTGTACTCCTCGAGGTCGAGGCGCCCGGCGCTCGTCGTCCAGAGCCCGGTCTTGGCGTCGAGCGTGCTCGAGCCCGAGAGCTCCGCGCCGGCGGTCGGGGCGTAGTCGTCCTCGACCAGCACCGAGTACGGCACACCGGTGAGCATGTTCTGGTTGAGCTTGGAGTAGCGCGCCATCGTGTACTCGCTGGTCTTCTGGTGCGGGAAGCCCAGGAGGCCGACCATCTCGGCGAGGTCGTCGCGGCCGTACTCGTCGTTCATCAGCGGCTTGAAGCGCTGGACCCGGTCGTCGAGCGCGATCCAGTCCTCCTGGCGGTAGACCCCGGCCAGGTGGGCGAAGTCCTTGGCCACCGAGGAGTAGACGATCGCGCCGGCGTCGATCATCTGCTCGCGCGACCACGAGGCGATGCGCTTCCACAGGTCCGCGGTCGCCTGGTTGAGGACCTCGCGGTAGTGCTCCATGGCCTCCGCGAGGGTCTCGGCGTTCTCCATCCCGACGGGGACGTAGCCGTCGGACAGGGCGTCCGAGGTGTACATGCCCACGGCGACGATGTTGTTCGCGTCGTAGGCGGGGCCGGCCTCGAACGACGCCCAGTCGTCCATGAGGTGGAAGTCGGTGTCGGCGAAGACGATGGGGATCGTGAGGTTGGTGAACGGGAGGGCCGTGGCGATGCCGTCGAGCCAGGGGTAGTCGCCCTCGGTCAGCTCGAAGAAGTCCCGCACGATCATCTGGCGGTTCTCGCCCATGGCGTAGGGACCGCTGTTGTGCAGCCCGATCCGGCACTCGCAGTGCGCGAGGAACGCGTACTGCGAGAGCTGCGCGACGAGCTTGGTCGCCGCGGTGTGCAGCCGGTCGCCCGCCGAGACCCCGTGCAGGTCCGACTCGAAGACCTGCAGCGTGCGCTCGGGCAGGAACTGGCTGCGGTCGCCGAACTCCTTGTTCGTCGCGTGCCCGTCGTTGCGGTGGTAGGCGAGGTTGAACCGGCGCGAGAAGTCGAGGACGTCGAGCACGTCGTCGACGGCGTCGGACGGCGAGAGCAGCCCCCAGTTCATGAGCATCTCGCGGCCGATCATGTAGAAGGCGGGCATCCCCCACGCGGCGTTCACCGTGTCGACCTTGAGGCTGACCTCGCGCGCCCGGTCGCCGAGCTCCTCCGCCGAGGTCACGGCCTCGATCGCCCGCAGCTGCGTGGGGAGCCGGTAGAAGGTGTTGAGGTAGCTCAGCAGCATGTACGGGTTCATCGGGAAGAGCTTCGACTGCTGGACCGTGCGCGTGATGCACAGCCAGTAGGTCGTGTCGCTGAGCTGGCGCAGGTAGTTGTTGGCGGTCAGGAGCTCGCCGTAGGTGGCCCGGGTCGTCATGTCAGCGCTCCTCGATCTTCCAGATGCGGGCGTGACCGGTGTCGCCGGTCTCGTAGGCGTCCGAGGCCGGCGGGTCGGCCGTCACCTCGATCTCGACCTCGTCGCCGTCGACGAGCGTGTCGATCGCGACGTTCATCAGCGTGGGGACGCCGTACTCGCGGGCGAGGATTCCGAGGTGGGATCGCACGGAGCCGCCGAGGCAGATGACGCCGGTGAAGTCCTCCATGATCGGAGCGGTCAGCGTGCCGCCGGAGTCGTCGATCACCGCGATCGTCCCGGGCGGCATGCCGTCGGCCAGGAACGTCATGACCTGCTCGGTGGTGGAGATCAGCGCGACGGTCCCGCGGACGTTCGCCGGACGCTGGATGACGTTGTCGCCGGCGCCGACCTGGCGCCGGCCGTCGACCACCGGGCCGTCGGAGTACGCCGAGCCGGCCCGCTCGGGGCGCTTGTACTTCTCCGGCTCCGACTCCAGCGAGACGGTCGCCGAGAAGTCGAACCGCACACCCTCGGCGAGGGCGGCCTCCTCGATCGCGACCGCGTCCTCGTGCGAGAAGAGCTCGACGCTCGCGTCGAAGACCAGGTCCTTCCACGGGCGTCCGGCGGCCTCGACCCGCTGCGCGACGAGGTCGCGCACGGCCGCGTTGAAGCGCGCCGGGAGGGGGAGCATCTCGATCGATCCCCACTTCGGTGGGGTCTGGGCGGCATTGGCCATGGCGGGTCTCCCGTGCGTTCCGGCAGGTCAGCGACGCGAGAAGCGGCCGCTGTTCACGTGGAGGAAAACTAGGTAGCGTCGTTCGTGTGACCCAGTCCACGTTGGTGGACAGTCGGGGGTCGGTCCCGTCTCCCGCATCCCGGCAGCGCCGGAAGCGCCCCCGACTGCCGCAGGCCGACTACGCGTGCGCCTTCGACGTGCTCGAGGCGTGCGCCGGCGCGCGCTCGCTCCCGGACCTCAAGGAGGACCTGGTCGAGGGGCTGACCGCCTCGCTCGGCGTCCGCCACGTCTCGTTCTTCGCCGGCGCGACGCACCACACGGTCTTCACCGACCCGCAGCCCCTCACCGAGGGCCACACCTCGAAGATGCTGCCGGAGTACCAGGAGCGCTGGGCGCGCCACGACATCTTCGGGACGCCGGCCGCGACCCGTCAGCTGGTCTCCAGCGGGGTCGCCTCCCTGCTGGAGCTCGGGGCCTCGGGCAGCCTGCCGATGTCGGCGACGTCCTACGTGCGCCACTTCCTCGTCGGGTCGTGGGGCATGTCGTCGGCCACCGCGATGAAGGTGGAGCTGCCCGGCCACCACAGCGCGCTGGTCGGCATCTTCGACCCCGACGAGGGCAAGGTGGGCCCCCGCGAGCTCGCCACGCTGCGGCTGCTCAGCTCGCAGCTCTCCGCGGTCTCGCGCAACCTCCCGCTGACGCGGACGGCGAGCTCCCGGATCGCACGGCTCTCCGAGCGCCAGCGTGAGGTCGCGCTGCTCATCGCCGACGGGATGTCCAACGCGGAGATCGCGGACACGCTCTCGCTCGCCGAGGACAGCGTGAAGAAGTACGTCAGCCGGGTCCTGTCGGCGACGGGCTGCCAGTCACGGATGGAGCTGGCGCTGCTGGTGCGGGCGCGCTGAGCACCGGCACGAGAAGGAGGGCCGCGGGCGCGCGGCCCGGGCCCTCCTCATCGTTCGTGCCTTAGAGCAGCGACGACTCCTTCGTCAGCCCGTAGCGCGGGTGCGCCCCGATGACCATGGACTCGACGGTGGCGAAGCCGACGGCGTCGCCCTCGCGCACGCGGGTCACGCAGTCACGGAGCTGGTGGAGCTCCTCGACGGTCTCCCGCCGCGAGGTGTCGGCGTACCGCTCGCCGTCGAGGTGGTCCTCGCCGTGCCACTGGCCGTGCCGATGGCCCTTGAGCCCGAAGTAGAGCGCTCCGCCCAGGTGGAAGCCGGTGTCCGACTTCGGCTCCACCTCGACGGTCCGGGTCTCCCCCCACCCGGCGTCGAAGGTGACGCTCCCGCCGAGCAGGCGCCGGTTCTCCGGGTCGAACTTCAGGTCGTCACGGACACCGTGCAGCGGTGTCTGCGTGCCGTCGGGGTGGTTGATGTTCCCCGAGAAGTAGGTCGTCTCCCCGTCGACCATCTGCCGGTAGTGCTGGATCTCGTAGCAGCTGCCGTCCGGCCGGCGCAGGAACATCGGCGTCCAGAGCAGCAGGAAGTCCTGGTCGAGCCGGTTGGGCTTGTACACGTCGGGCGCCGGGTCCCCGACGTCCATGCGCACGCCCCACGAGTGGTCGCGGAACCCTTCGCTGTTGTCGTCGGTGTACTCGATCCGCTCCCCGTCCACCACGACGTGGCCACGGATGGACACCGGCTGGTGGTAGCGCAGGAGGTCGGACTGCACCCGGAACCCGTGGGGCTCGCGCTGCGCGTCCTTGGCCTCGAGGAAGCACGGCATGAGCCCGGTGGCCACGAGGTCGAACGTCACCGGGATGACGTCGTTCTCCCGCAGGGTGAACCGGACGGCGTTGAGCGGTTCGAGCACCTCGTAGTCGAACGGTCCGGCCCCGGCTCGTTGCGGGTCGGCGTCCAGGCGCCGGCTCGCCCGCACCGTCATCTGCTCGGTGCCGCGCGAGATGCCGGCGAACATGTCGAGGACGTTGCGGTTGTGGTACTTGCCCAGCCCGCAGTTGACCTGGATCGAGCCGTCCGCCAGCCACATCGTTCCCCAGATCTTCTCGGTCCAGGAGATGTCGGCGTGGGCGATCGTCGCGAAGGTCTCGGGCGTCTGGTGGCAGAGCAGTTCGTCGTAGGGCGTGATGATCTGCATCGACTGACGCATGGGTTAGGGCTCCTCGGTCGTGGTCAGCGGATCGGGGAGAAGGCGCTCGGGCGGTCGTGGGCGAGCAGCGCGCCCCCGAAGACCGCCGCCGCCCGGTCGTCGTCGTCCAGGGGGTCGGGGTAGAGCTCGGCGGTGGCGGGTGAGAGCGACCACCCCGGCTCGTCCTCCAGCCCCGCCACCGCGGCGAAGGGCCGCAGGACGCTCGAGTACATGCGCGTCGCGGCGAGGACCCGCTCCGGACGGTCCATCGCCGCGAACTGCTGGTAGAGCGTCATGTGCTCGCGGCTCAGGTCGGCCGTCAGCGTCGGCCAGTCCTCGGGGGCGAGCACCTCCCGGCTCCCGTCGGCGCGCACCCCGATGACGGCGGCGGCGCTCACCGCGGACAGGAGCTGGCCCGGCCCGGTGAACGTCGTGCCCCAGTCGTTGATCTCGAACTCGGTGAACACCGAGGGGTCGTAGACCAGCACCATCGTGACCCCCGCGTACGGCGGGTCCACCGACTCGGCCCACGGGTAGTTCCAGGCGCTGCGGCCGAGCGAGAGGTAGTCCCGCACGATCACGCGACGACCCTCCGCGTGCGGGTAGGGACCCGAGTCGCAGATGCCGACCCGGGAGTCGCAGAAGTAGAGGAAGGAGTAGCCCGAGATCGTCGCGTTGAGGCGCTTGAGCGCCTTCGCGGCGTCGGCGTCCACCGGCCGGGTCCGACCGACGAGATCGCCGACCACCGGCTCGGGCAGGTAGCGGTTGGAGAACCCGGCGTCCTTGTAGTCCAGGGTGCCGTCCCCGCGGTGCGCGAGGCTCAGCCGGCGCCAGAAGTCGACGACGGTGCGCACGTCCTCGATGTTCTCGTCGGGACGCAGGCGTCCCATCTGGATCAGGCACTCACGTCCGCAGAGGTAGTGGTAGGCGATCATCCAGATCCACAGTGGGCTGACCTGGTTCGGCGCCTCGCGCAGGCGTCGTCCGATCTCTTCGGCCGGCATCGCGGCGTCGATCTCGCGCAGCCGCGCCGGCAGGCGCGACACGTCCTCGATCACCGACAGCGACATGTACGGCAGCATCGGGAACAGCTCGGAGGTGAAGCCGGAGCGGCGGGTGAGCTCGGGCTTGAGCGTGCGACCCATGTGCCCGACGAGGTCGTCGAGGTGGGCGTCGTCGAGCTTCTCCGCGATGAGGGCATCGAGGTCGGCCCGGGTGACGCTCAGGTCGAAGTCCTTGACCGCGATCTCGTCGCCGACGCGCCGGACGTAGTCCCACCAGGCGCTGCTCACGTCACGGTCGTCGCGCACCTCGTCCCGCTCGGGGGCACCGGTGGTGATCACCCCGACTCCCGGCTCGGCCACGTCGAGCGTGATCGTCGTCCCGTTCGGGAGCTCGTCGTGGAGCTCCGCGCCGACGAGACACGGCAGCTCGAACTCCCGGGACACGATGGCCAGGTGGGAGCGCAGGGTGCCGTCGAGGGCGACGACGCCGCCGAGCCGGCCCAGGATCGGCGAGAGGAACGTCGTCCCGCCCGAGCGCACCACCGCCACCGTCGACTCGAGATCGTCGTCGATCGAGGAGATGACGTCCTCGGGCGAGTCGAAGCGACGGACGACCCCGGTGGTCCGACCGAAGTCGAACGAGGGGGTCCCGGTCCCGGTCGGTGTCATCGCACGTCTCCCTCGTTGACCTCACTGACGCCCAGGGGACGGAAGCAGCTGTCGCGGTCCTGGGGGACGAACACGCCCCCGATCAGGGAGAGGGCCAGGTCCGGGTCGCTGAAGCGCTGGTAGGAGTCGGCGATGCGCGGGGTCACCGACCAGTCGATCGCGTCGTAGCACCCGGCCAACCGCGCCCAGGGCTTGAGCTTCCACGCGTACATCGACGTCGCGTACAGGTTCCTGACCTCGGGGTCGGTGTTCGCGAGGCGCTCGTAGAGCGTGCGGTGTGCGGTCCGGATGGCCTTGGTCAGCTCCACGAGGTCCGCGTCGTCGAGGGGACGCAACGAGCCGCCGTCGTTGACGAACACCCGGGAGGCCAGCAGCTGGTTCTGGTAGTCGGACGGGGTGAACCAGGCGGTGCCCCACACGTTGTTGTCCATCGTCACGGAGCCGGGCAGCTGCTGCGCGATCACGAAGTGGTGGTGGGGCAGGAGCTCGCGGATGCCGTCGACCCACGGGAAGTCGCCGTCGCCGTCGGCGCAGGTCTCTCGCAGGGCGAGGATCGTGCCGTCCTCGAGGACGTAGGGGCCGGTGTCGCACACCGCGGTCCGGGCGTCGCAGTTCTCCAGGAACGCGTACGAGGTCAGGCGTGCGACGAACTTGCGCATGGTGGCCGTCGAGGCCCCGCTCGCGGGCTGGAGGTGCGACCGGATCTCGGCGAGGCGGGTGTCGTCCACGACGTGGGAGCTGTTGGGCGGGTCGGCGTGCATGTTGAACAGCACGCCGTCGGTGCGCATCGCGATGGTGGCCTGACGCCAGAACCGCATGACCTCGAGCTGGTCCTCGAGACCGTGCGAGAGGTCCTGCTCGCCGAGGTCGACGAAGAGCTCTCGGCCCGTGAGGTAGTGCAGGGGCATGGCCGCGAGATTGATGAAGCTCCGCTTGTTCCCGACCGGGAGATCGCGGGCGACCAGTTCCGCCGGCGAGCCGTGCTTGCGGATCTCGCGGATGCGCTCGGGGACGCGGAGGTAGTCCTCCATCATCGACATGAGGATGTAGGTGTTCATGCCGAACAGTTCCGACTCGAACACCGTGCGGGCGGAGAGTTCGCGCTTGTACGCGGCCCCGGCCTCCTGGACGATCCAGTTCCACTCGTCGAGCGTCGGCTCGTAGGACGGGTCGCGGTTGATGGCCTCGACGTTCGCGGGGGCCTGGATCTGGGCGGTCACGCCTCCTCCGTCCCGGTCACGGCCACCCGGCCGGTCTCGGCGTCGCCCAGGTCGAGCAGGACCTGGTCCCCGTCCGTCACCTCGCCCGACAGATCGACGGCGAGGACGCACGGGACGTCGGACTCACGGCAGAGGATCGCCAGGTGCGATTCGCGACTGCCGGCGGTGCACACGATCCCGCGCAGGTCCGGCAGGATCGGCGACAGGAACGTCATCCCGCCCTTGTGGACGAAGGCGATGGTGTCCTCGAGGTCGTCGTCGTCGATGGCGAGGACGTCGGCCGTGTCCAGGAACCAGCGTGCGGTCCCGGTGACCTCGCCGGCGACGAAGAGATTGGTCCCCACACCGACCTCAGTGGCGGTCGTACCCATGTGCGCGCTCCTTCCGTGAGCCACCTCACTCGTCGGAGGACGCTAGGAGCGGCGCCGCATGTGACCCAGTGCACGTAGGGGGACACACGCCGGAAGGAGCGACGAGACGAGGACGGCCGCTCCTCGATGTCAGAGTCCGGCGCTACCGTCGGTCCGTGACCGCTGCAGCCCAGCCCGAGCCGGCACCACACCCTCTGTTCGCCGGGGCGTCTCCGGCGGTGGTGAAGCAGTGGCTGCTCCCCCACGATGCCGACAGGTTCGTCGGCGAGTACCAGGCGGCGCTCGACGACGCCCGCACGTCGCTCGAGCTCAGTGGCGTACTCGAGGTCGTCGAGCGCTGGCGCAGCATCGCGATCCTGCAGTCCGACCCCGCGGCTTACCGACGTACCGTCCGCTACGCCGCCGGACTCGCCTCCGGCGAGCCCTCCCCCGACGACGAGCCTCTCGACGTCACCACCGTCAGGGCCGGTCAGTAGCGGGTGAACCGCCCCGGCGTGTCCGGAGAGTCGACCGCGGCCTCGTAGAAGGCATCGGCGAGGGCCACCATGACCGCGCTGACCCCGGGTCCGTCACTGAAGAAGTAATCGGCCATGGTGTTGTGGGCCTGCTGGTTGTCGACGACGGCGTCGGTGACGGCGGCCTGGAAGTCCTGCGACTCCATGAACTGCTTGCGTGAGTTCACCCTGGTCTGGGTGATCAGGTCGGGGCGCTGGTCGAGCAGCCGCTGCACGAGCCCGTGCACGAACTCACGGATCTGGGACTCGGCGAAGGCATCGGCACCGAAGAGGTCGTTCATCCTGTCGATGACGACCTGCAGGGCGACGTACTTCGGTTCCTTCTGCGTCCCGGTCCCGGCGCCGCTGATCCCCTTCAGCTGTCCGTCGCCGGTCAGCGCGATGTCGACGGGCGTCGCCTTGCTGTGCTTGACCCCGACCAGGGCCACGTCGGACAGGTCGACCTCGGCGGCCCAGGACTCGTCGGCGATCACCTTCTCCAGGAGCCGCAGGAAGATCGACAGCATCTCCATGTACGGGTCGCCGTAGTCGACGATCTGGCTCATGAAGTCGTAGAGCCGGACGTAGGTGGAGACGTCCTTGCGGAACAGGTCGAGCTCACTGCGGGCGAGCGTGTCGTCGGCCTCGATCGCCGCCGCGTACCGCTTGGCGAACTCGTTCTTCGCCGGGCTGATCGCCGAGGAGAGCGCGTTGTTGCCCTTGCGTGTCACCCAGGCCTCGGCGACCTCATGGACCTGTTCCTGGGTATAGATGCCGGAATGGGCGAGCTTGGAGGTGAGGTGGACGACGACGTACGGGTCGGTCTCGGTCTCCAGGGCGGCGTTCCTGAAGTACGGCTCGAACGACGTCCGGATGTCCTCGGGCTCGTTGACGAAGTCGAGGACGAACGTCATGCGCTTCTGCTCGCCGCTCGCGGTCCGGTGGGTGCGGTTGAGGCGCGAGAGCGTCTGCACGGCGGTGACGCCGGAGAGCTTCTTGTCGACGTACATCGCCGAGAGCAGCGGCTGATCGAACCCGGTCTGGAACTTGTTGGCCACCAGCATGATCCGGTACGTCGTGCCCTTGAACGCGGCGGCCAGGTCCGAGCCCACGCCGGGGTTGAGCGTGGCCTCGGTGAACTCGTCGTCCTTGTCCGGCTGCGGGCCCCAGTCAGTGTCCCACGTCTCGTCCTCGGCCATCGTCACCGTGCCGGAGAAGGCGACCAGCGTCCGGTAGGTGTAGGACGGGTCCTCGCCGGCGCGCTTCGCGATGTAGGTGTCGATCGCCTTCTTGTACTTCACCGCGGCCTTGCGCGAGTCGGTCACCACCATCGCCTTCGCCCTGCCCTCCAGCAGCTCGGCGACATTGGTGTGGAAGTGCTCGACGATGATCTGCACCTTCTGGCCGATGTTGGTCGGATGCAGCTTCACCCACCGCATCAGTCCCTTGCGGGCGGCGGCCTCGTCCACCACCTCCTCGCCCTCGCCGCTCTCGGCCTGCCCGGCGATCTTCAGGGCGGTGTCGTAGGACTGGTAGCCCCGCAGGACGTCGAGGATGTAGCCCTCCTCGATCGCCTGGCGCATCGAGTAGAGATGGAACTCGACCGGCTTCCCGTCGGGACCCTTGCGGCCGAAGAGCTCCAGTGTCTTGTTCTTCGGGGTCGCGGTGAACGCGAGGTAGGAGATGTTGGGCGACTCGGCCCGCTCGGTCATCTCTGCGGCCAGGATCGTCTCGACGTCGACCGAGCCGCCCTCCTCGACCTCCTTTACTTCCTCGGCGGTCAGCACCGCCTTGAGCTTCGAGGAGATCTGGCCGGACTGAGACGAGTGCGCCTCGTCGGCGATCACCGCGAAGCGCCGCCCCTTCAACGACGAGTCGGCCCGGATCTCGTCGAGGGCGTGCGGGAACGTCTGCACGGTCACCGCGATGATCAGCGCACCGTCCTTCAACACGGCCGCCAGCAGACCTGACTTCGACTTCGCGCCGGCCTTACGGACGTCCTCGGGGCTGATCGTGGCGACGATCTTGCCCGAACCGTCGATCTGGCGGATCGCGTCCTGGAGCTGCCCGTCGAGCACGGTGCGGTCCACGACCACGATCACCGAGTCGAAGACCTTCGTGTCGTCGACGTGGAGCCGGGCCAGGCGGTGGGCGGTCCAGGCGATGGTGTTCGTCTTCCCCGACCCCGCCGAGTGCTCGATCAGGTAGCGCTGCCCCACGCCCTCCTCGCGCACCGCAGCCACGATCTCGGTCACGGCCTCCCACTGGTGGAACCGCGGGAAGAGCATGCTTGTGCGCCGCACCGACGTGCCGGTGGCGACGTCCCACTCCTGCGCGCTCTCCACGATCATCAGGCGCCCGAGGATCTCCAGCCAGGCATCCTTCTGCCAAACGCGCTCCCACAGGTACGCCGTCGCCGACGTCCCGCCCTGCGCCGGCGGGTTCCCGGCGCCGGCGTCGTGGCCGACGTTGAACGGCAGGAAGTGCGTCTTCTCGCCCTCGAGCCGGGTGGTCATCGCCGCGAGGTCGTTGGAGACCGCGAAGTGCACCAGCGCCCGCCGACCGAACGACAGCAACGGCTCCGGGCGCCCGTTGGTCATCGGGTTCCGGTCCTTGCGGTACTGGTTGACCGCCTGGTCGACCGACTGGGTGAAGTCGGTCTTCAGCTCGACGGTGGCCACAGGGATGCCGTTGACGAGGAAGACCAGATCGATGCTGCGTTGGTCGGCGGTGGAGAAGCGGACCTGGCGCATGACCCGCACCCGCATCGCTGCGTACTGCTCGTTCGTGGTGGCGTTGAGGGTGGTCTCGGGTCGGAACTGCGCCATCTTCAACCGGCCGCCGCCGATGTACTGCACGCCCTCACGCAGGACGTTCAGCGTCCCGCCCCCGTGCTCGAGGGGCTTGTCGAGCATCGTGGTCAGCACGTCGAGGAACTTGGCGGTCGATCCGGCCGCCTTGAGCGCCTTCTCGTACGGCGCCTGCTGGGTCTCGGCGAGCCACGCGAACAGGTCCTCGGGGAGGAGCGCGCGCTCGCGGTCGTACCCGGTGTCGTTCGCCGAGTAGAGCCAGCCGTGGGCGTGGAGGTACGCGCAGATCTCGGACTCGAAGACCACCTCGTTGTGGTCCGCCATCACGCCATCTCCCGAACGTCAATCTGCCCCGTCACGGCCGCCGTGATCAATGCTTCCCGTCGCTCGCGGGCGAGCTCGACGAATTGCTCTGTTGCGTCAATTAAGCTGTTGATCTTTGCGACCTGGTCGTCAAAGTGCGCCGCAACACGACGCTGCTCCTCAGCCGGAGGCAGCACAATGGGCAATCGTCCGAACGTCGACCAGTTCCGAAAGTCGACAGCGCGTTCACGAACATTCGGAGCTTGCGTGGCAAGAAAGCCACTGCGACCCAAATGTCGTAGCAATCGAGCGATGTAGGTCAAATCGTCGCTGAGAGCTACTGCCTCACACACGTGGTACACCGGCGTCGCATTTCCGTGGCTGTCGGACACCCCAACCGCACCAGCGAAACCGTCGAGTGCGTGGAACACGAAATCACCCGGACGGATCTCCTGGTATCCACTTTCGGCGCTAGAGAATGTGTAGCCCTCTTCTCTTCGATTACTTCGGAGGGTTACGATTCCGTCTCTGAACGCCGTCACGACACCGAGGCCAGGAACCGCGGGCCGAGAGAGTGGACGTAACACTCGTTTGACAACTGTATGACGAGCCTTCTTCGAGGATTGGAATAGCGCATCCGCTTCTGCATCAAGCCGTTCGCGAAGCAATTCGATCAGGCGCTCCTGCTCGGCGACCAGTTCATCGATGCGTGCAGTCTCGCGGTCTAAGTAATCCGCTATCCCAGCCTGAGTCTCCGAAGGTGGCACTGGGAACTTTTGTGCCTTCAGCAGTGGCCACGCCAGACCGCGTTGGATATCGCCTACGCCTCGAGAAGAGTTGACATACGGGAAACGTGCGGCCGAGCAGGAGAACAGATATTCAGCAAACCGCCGATCGAGACTCTCGGACAGCTGACATACAACGTAGGCAGGGCTGACGATTCCGCGCAAACGAGAAACTGCAACCGAACCTCGCCACGCCTGTTGATTATTCAGGACAAGATCGCCGGGAAGAACTAGTTGGTACGCCGAGGTGTCCTCGCTCGTTGCGTGAACAACCTTGTCCGTCTTGTAGGGGACGATTCCTTCGCCGAGATATAGCGATAGGAGGCGGGCGTCTGGAACGTTCGTTCGCTTCACGGGTTTCGCTAGGCGTCCAAGCGCCACCGCTTCCCAGCTGGCCGGAGCAACGTGGAACCACGCGGTGTCGTAGCCCCGCACCTCTCGCCTCATCCCTCGACACCGCGGAGCAGCTCTTGAATCTTGAGAACCTGCTTCTCGAGGTCGGTGTCAATCTCCACAAGCGGACGTGGGGGTACGTACTTGTAGAATTTGCGGGCAAAGGGAATCTCATAACCGACCTTGACCTTGGTCCAGTCGATCCAAGCATCGGGGACGTACGGCTTCACCTCGGCAGCGAAATATGCCTCGACGACCTCGCGCATGCCTACCGCGCCTTCGGTCGAGCCGCCATAGGTGAAAGGGACAGTCTCGGTGTCGCGCTTCTTCGAGTCCGACTTGACCTTGCCCTTCCGATCCGTGATCACGTTCCCTCTCTCGTCTAGTAGCGGACGCTCGACAGTGATTGTCCAGTAGCCGAACTCGTCGTTACGTAGCACCTTAGAGCGGTCCGGGTCGCCGTCGACGAAGTCGGTGTACAGCTTGACTACCTTTGCGCGATCGCTGTTGCTGATCTCGCGGCCCTTGTCGCCCAGGTTCTTCCGCATCTTGGTCCAGAACGCGGAGCCGTCGATGAGTTGGACTCGTCCCGTCCGGTCAGGGTGCTTAGTGTTGTCGAGGACCCAGATGTAGGTAGCGATGCCGGTGTTGAAGAACATGTTCGTCGGCAGCGCCACGATGGCGTCGACGAGGTCGTTCTCCAGCAGCCACCGGCGGATTTCCGAAGGGCCGGACTCGGCGGCGCCATTGAACAAGGGCGACCCGTTCATCACGATCCCGGCCCTGCCACCGCCCTCGGATGGTGGCCTCATCTTGTGGGCGAGGTGGAGCAGGAAGAGCATCTGGCCATCTGAGGTCGCCGGCAGGCCCGGGGCGAAGCGGCCGTACTTGCCGGCCGCCGCGCGCTCCGTCGTCACCGCTTTGGCGTACTGCTTCCAATCCACACCGTAGGGCGGGTTGGACATGCAGAAGTCGAACGTGCGCCCGACGAATGCGGGGTCGGTGAGGGTGTTACCGAAGACGATGTTGGTCGCGTCGTGTCCCCGGGCCAGCAGGTCCGACTTGCAGATCGCGTACGACTGCGGGTTGTACTCCTGCCCGAACAACGTCAGCCGCGCGTCGGGGTTCTGCTCGAGCAGGTGCTCTTCGGCCAGGGCCAGCATCCCGCCGGTGCCCGCGGTGGGGTCGTAGAGGCTGCGGACGATGCCCGCCTCGGTCAGGTCGACGTCCTTCTCCGCGAAGAGCAGGTCGACCAGCAGCCGGATGGCGTCACGCGGGGTGTAGTGATCGCCCGAGGTCTCGTTCGCGGCCTCGTTGAACTTGCGGATGATGTACTCGAACGCATCACCCATGTCGGCGTTGGAGACCGTGCGCGGGTGAAGGTCGACGCCCTTGAAGGACGTCACCACCGCGCGCAGGAGCCCGGCCTTCTCCAGGGCGAGAATCTCATTCTTGAAGTCGAAGTACTCGAACACGTCGACGTCGGCGGAGAACCGGTCGACGTAATCGGCAAGGTTGTCCGCCAGGTCGTCCGCCTCGAGCAGCACGTTGGCGAACGAGTAGTTCGAGGTGTTGTAGAACGGCCGTCCGGTCGCCTTCTTGACCTCGACGCGGAGCCGCATCGGGTTCTCGTACTCCGCCGCCAGCGCGCGCACCGTGTCGCGATCGGGCTCGAGGATGCAGTCCAGGCGGCGCAGGATCGTGAGCGGCAGGATCACGTTGCCGTACTGGTTGGGCCGGTACGGGCCGCGGAGCTGGTCGGCGATCGACCAGATGAAACTCCCGAGAGTGCTCAACAGACCTCCTGCTCCTTCGCTCGGCCGCAGATCGTGCAGGAGCGGCGCGAGTCCCCGCGTGGGCTGCCTGGGCGAACGATCACGCCAGTCTGAAGCATCCGCTCAGGAGCGGGTCGGCGGGTGACACCGTGGGGGACGACCTCAGTGGCCTCGCGCTGAGGCTCCTCCGAAGCAGGTGTCCGGAGCTCGGCGAACCCCGCGAGGAACTCGCCCGGCAGCGCCGCGGCGATGCCCTCGCCGACCGGCTCGACCCGGGAACACCGGCCTACATCCCCGCCTTGGCCCGGGTCACCTCGAACAGCTCGCCGGCCGGGACCGGCTCGCCGCTGAAGAACGCCGCTGCGCGCCGCACCATCGTCCGAACCCCTGCGGATCGGACTGCGCGATCGCCTGCCGCCGCCACGTCTCCAACACCGCCTGCAACCCAGTGATGTCGTCGTCCCGCCGAGCGTCGTCGAGCGCGAGCCCGCAGGCCTGGTCGAACCGCTCGCGATCCTCAGGCAGCAACGCTCCCCGGATGGTCGCCGGCGACGCCCCCTGCGCCAGCGACCCGGCCGCGGGCACCTCGCTCGAAGCAGAAGCACTCACCGCGCCACGGTAACGCCTCGACTCGACACCGAGGGGAACCCTGACGACGTGGTGCCGGCTCTCGGCAGGCCGGCGATCGGCATCGACCGGCCGGTGGGTCCCGGTTCGAATCCCTGACGGCGCACCCGATCATTGCAAGGTCGGGCGTGCGGTGGTTGTCTCCAGGAGATCGACGGTCCGGCGACGGAACGGAAGCTCCTCCCGGAGGCAAGGACGTGCGCTCTGACGAGTTCGTCGCGTTGCTGACACTGGACGACGGCACCAGCCGCTCGTACCGAGTGGTCGAGGGCTCGAACGTCATCGGCCGCGGCAAGGACGCCCACGTCGTGCTCACCGACGTCTCCGTGTCCCGACGTCATTTCGTGATCGAGTGGGACGGTCGGCACGCCACGCTGTCCGACCGGTGGTCGACCAGCGGCACGTTCGTCAACGGCATCCCCGTGCAGACCGAGCAACTCGCCGACGGGGACACCATCCGCGTCGGACGCTCCGAGCTGCTGTTCCGCGTTCAGGCGTGATGGGGAGACGGGCCCGCGACGAGCACCTGGTGACCGGGGCGGTCCGAGCCCTGCGGTCCGGCCATGGTCGAGGGTGACGAGATCGTGCTGGGCCCCCTGCCCAAGGGCATCGCGGGCCACACCGACGGGGCGCGGGCCGTCAGCGAGTCCAGCTTCGCCTTCGAGACCCTCGACCTGCCCGGCTCGGTGCCCGGCGCCTGACCTCGTACCGCGGCAGCGCCCCGGCGCGCGACCGGCGGTCCCGCCCCGCCGACCGGATTCCGGCGAAGGGCGCCCCTCGCCGATCTACCCGAACCAAGGTGCCCTTCGGTCGGACCGCCTTCGTCCGCATCCAACGCGAGCTCGACCTCGAGCAGGCCGCGCTGCTCGTCCGCTGACCGTCACCGTCCGCGGTCGAGCCCACCGGACCTGCTCGCGGGCGCCAGGTCTCGAGCTCAGCGCCCCCGGGAAGCGTGCCGGGTGTCCGCGGAGGCCATCGCGGCCTCGAGCCGCGCCAGCAGATCGCGCGCGACGGCCTGCTCCGGTCCCGACAGCGATCGGCAGACGTCGTCGATCCGCCTGATCGAGGGCAGCCAGGCCTCGAGGGTCGCCGCGCGCCCGGCGGGGGTGTCGGTGACCGTGACCCGCCGGCGGTCGTCGGCGTCGCGGACCCGTTCGACCAGCCCAGCCCGCTCGAGACGATCGACCAGGACGGTGGTGGCCGGCGAGGACACCCCCAGGCGCCGCGCGAGCTCGGCGACCCCCATCGGCCCGTGCTCGGAGAGCGTCATGACCGCGGTCATGTCGTTGAGGTTCGTCCCCATGCGACGGGCCGTCCGGACGGTGAGGTCCTGCGCGGCGCTGATCAGACGGCGCACCGCCAGGGTCGTGTCGTCCAGCTCCGCGAGCGCGGGCTCCCGGCGGATCGCCTCGTCGGTCATGGCGACCATCTCATCATGGTCGAGTCGTTAACTTGTTTACCGACCGGGGTAGCCACGCGGACCGACACCATCGCGGGAGGACCCGTCAATGAGCACCCCGAGCATCCTGATCTCCGGCGCGAGCATCGCCGGGCCCGCCGCCGCGTCCTGGCTGGCCGCCGCCGGGTGGGACGTCACGGTCGTCGAGCGCTTCGACCACCTGCGCGACGAGGGCCAGAACGTCGACATCCGCGGGATCGGGCGCGAGGTGATCCGCCGGATGGGCCTCGAGGACGCGGTCCGGGCCCACCACACCCGCGAGACCGGCCAGGCCTTCGTCGACGAGGACGGCCGCGCGTACGCCTCCTTCCCCGCGGGCACCGACGACACCGACAGCAGCCCCACCGCCGAGCTGGAGATCCTGCGCGGGCAGCTCGCCCGCCTCCTGTACGACCACTCCGCGAACAGCGCCGAGTACCTCTTCGGTGATCAGATCGTCGACCTGCACGACGACGGACAGGGCGTCGACGTGCGGTTCGCCCACGGTCCGGGCCGCCGGTTCGACGCCGTCGTCATCGCCGAGGGGACGCGCTCGCGCACCCGTGACCTCGTGTTCCCCGACGCGCGCGTCGACGAGCTGGGGCTCCTCGCGGCCTACTTCACGATCCCGCGCACCGCCGCCGACGACCGGCAGTGGCGCATCTTCTTCGGCGGTCGTGGGCGCCTGGTCCACCTCCGCCCCGACAACGTCGGCACCACCCGCGCCATGCTCAGCATGTACACCGACGCCCGCGGACTCGACCGGCTCGACCGCGACGGCATCGTCACCGTCCTGCGGGCCACCTACGGTGACCTCGGGTGGGAGACCCCGCGCATCCTCGCCGCGCTCGACGACGCGCCGCTCTACGTCGACCAGATCGCCCAGGTCCGCCTCCCCACCTGGCACCGGGGACGGGTCGCGGTCCTCGGCGACGCCGCGTGGTGTGCCGGCCCCTTCGGCACCGGGACGACCAGCGCCCTCGCCGGGGCCTACGTGCTGGCCGGCGAGCTCGGCGCGACGCCCGACGACGTCCCGGCGGCCTTCGCCCGCTACGAAAGCATTTTGCGCCCGCAGACCGACCGCGCGCTGGACTTCGTCCCCCGCAACGGGCACCCCCGCGTCGAGTGGCACCGTCGGCTCCTGCGCGCCGGACTCCGCGTCGCCGCCGGCCCGATCGGCGGCGCCCTCGCCCGGATCGGCGTCTTCGACCCCTCCCTCCCCGTCGACACCGTCGAGCTCCCCCGCTACCCGATGCCGGCACCCGTGGCCGTCTGATCACCTCCGTCGTCGGGCGGCAGCGGGGGCTGGTGCTGGTCGAGATCGGCGAGCCAGGCGAGGAACGCCCGCGCCCGGGGCGACGGGAACGGATCATCGTGCGGGCGCAGCAGGTAGTGCGCCTGACGCATCGGGAACGACCGGGGTAGCGCGAGGCTGATGCGCCCGGTCCGGACGGGGGCGCGCGCGAACCGTTCCGGGATCGCCGCCGTGGCCTCCCCGGCGACGACGAGCTCCAGCGCGGCCACGGTCGTGTCCACCGTGACGGTCGTCCGGGTCACCGCGTCGATCCCGCCGACCATCGCGCCCACCGCCGCCTCCTGGGACCCCGACCGCGGCCTCGAGGTGCTGTGGAACGACGGCCAGGCCGCCACCTACTCCCCCGCCTGGCTGCGCCGCTACGACTACTCGCTCGACGCCCCCGACCGCCGACGCTCGCCGGTGGCCCTGTGGCCCGCCGAGGCCGGCGAGCCCCCGCGGTTCACGCACGCCGAGGTCGTGGGCAGCACGGAGGGCCAGCTGGCCTACCTCGACGCCGTCCGCGAGCACGGCGCCGCGATCGTCACCGACGTCCCCGCCGAGCACCACGAGGTCGAGCGCTTCGCGCAGACGATCGGTCACGTCCGCGAGGTCGCCTTCGAGCGCGTCCACAACGTGCGCCACGACCCGGCCGGATACAACGTCGCCCACACCCCGGGCGAGCTCAAGCCCCACACCGACATGCCCAGCTACAACTGGCCGCCGTCGGTCCAGCTGCTGCACTTCCTCACCAACCGGGCCACCGGCGGCGAGTCCACGCTGGTCGACGGCTGGGCCGCCCTCGCCGAGCTGCGCCGCGACGCCCCGCAGCACTTCGACACGCTCACCCGGGTCCCCGTGCCCTACCAGCTGTTCAGCGACGACGAGGACACCTGGGCCGAGAACCCCATGGTCGCGCTCGACACCGACGGCGAGGTCCGGCTGTTCCGGTTCTCCAACCAGCTCGCCCAACCGCTCGCCGCGCCCTTCGAGCAGGTCGAGGCGTTCTACGACGCCTACCGCCACCTCGGGCAGATCATCGACTCCGGCCGCTACCGGGCCACCTTCACGTCCCGCGACGGCGACCTGCTCACCGTGCACTCCCACCGCGTGCTGCACGGCCGGCTCACCTACGACCCCACCAGCGGCAGCCGCCACCTCCAGGACGTCTACATGGAGTTCGACGACCTCATGGCGCGGCGCCGCGTCCTGCGCGGCGAGCACCAGCCGCTGGCCGCCCAGGCTCAGGAGGACGCGTGACCACGTCCCGACCGACCGTCGGCTTCACCGCCATGGCCGACGGCACCGCCGCCGACTACGCGCTGCTCGAGACCTACGAGCAAGCCGAGCTCGCCCGCTTCCCCGACCGCGTGCTCGGGTGGCTGCGGGCCATGGACGAACACACCGGCTACCAGGTCACGCGCCTCGAACACAGCCTCCAGGCCGCCACTCGCGCCCACCGCGCGGGTGAGGACGAGGAGACCGTCGTCTGCGCCCTGGTGCACGACGTCGGCGACATGATCGCCCCGGCGAACCACTCCGAGGTCGCCGCCGCCGTCGTGCGCCCCTACGTCTCGGAGCGCAACCACTGGATCCTCCAGCACCACGGGGTGTTCCAGGGCGTCTACTGGTTCGACCACGTCGGCGCCGATCCGCACGCCCGCGACCGCTACGCCGACCAGCCCTGGTACCAGGCCTGCGTCGACTTCTGCGCGGACTACGACCAGAACTCCTTCGACCCCGACTACCCCTCGGAGCCCCTCGCGTTCTTCGAGCCCATGCTCCGCCGCGTGTTCGCCCCCGACCGCGTCCGGGCGCCCGACATGAGCTGACCCGACGGGGGAACGCCCCGGGCGTGGGCGATGGACGCCGCGGGACGGCTGTGGGTCACCACCCAGCGCCGCCCGGGGCTCCTCGCGTTCGACCCCCGCCGGCTCGACCGGCCCAACGCGTTCTCGTGGTGGACCGACGACCGCCTCGGCACCCCGGACGGCGTGTGGTTCGACAGCGACGGGAAGGTGTGGGCCGTCGACACCGCCAGCAACGCGATCGCGCGCTACGACCCGCAGGCCGCCGAGCAGCAGCGCTGGTCCTTCTTCGGCGCCCACCCCAGGTCCAGAGCCCGTTCGACATCAAGAGCCCCGACCCGGCCGACGGCTGGCTGTGGTTCACCGACAAGGACGGCGACTCCCTCGCGCGCATCCGAACGGTCTGACCTCACCGGCATCGGGGACTCAGGGACCCGCAGCGACAGGTGCGTCGGCGGCCCGTGCGGACGCAACACGGGCGAGGCAGCTGGACCAGCGCCCGTCCGACCTGTTCGTGACCGGACGGCTGTTGTTCACCAAGCGCACGCGGCGTACAACAGACGCATCAGGGCCACGGTCGGCCACGGCGGGACCGGCAGAGAAGGTCACGTCCCCCGGCATGGCTCTGTGCTCGGACCACAGGAACCCACGCGACACCGCCGCTCGATGCGGAGGCAGCCGGGGGTCTGCGTCGGCCGCTGATCCGCGGCGACCGACGCCGAGACCGCGACCACGGCCCCAGGTGCACGCCTGGTACCCCGCGCTCCGAGTACCCGGGCACCCGTTCCCGCCTTGCTCCGCGGGGGCGGGTGCCCGGGCCCCCTACTCAGCCGGCCATCTCAGCGCGCCGTCGTACTCGAGGACGAGGCGACGGAGACGGCGCAGGGCGCCGAGCTGCTCGAGGATGAGCAGCGCGAGACTCGGGTCGTCGTCGCTGATGAGCGCCGCCAGGAGGTGGACGTCCTCCAGCGGGCGCTCCGTCGCTGGCGAGCCGCTGCGGCCGGCCAGGTTCGACGCCCGGAGCAGCACGGCGTGCGCTCGCGTGCCGGGGCAGATGAGCGCCGGGTCGACGGGCTCGAGCGGAGCCGAGTCCGGTCCCATGATCGCCTCGAGGGCCCGGCGCACCGTGCCGATCACCACGCCCGTCTCGGCCAGGAGCCGTTGAGCGGGCCCCGGCGGGCCCTCGACCAGCGACAGCAGCAGGTGTTCGGTTCCGGCGCGCTCGCGTCCACCTGCCGCGGCGTGCGCGGCAGCCCGTCGCCACCCCGACCACCGACGGGCGTCGTCGATGAACGATCGAGGCGCCACAGGACCTCCACCGCGGACCGACGAAGACTCCATGTGTACAGTACATATGCCTGATGACGGACTGCATCGCGGTGGCACCGGGGACCTCTAAGGTCACGGAGTGACCTCTCGGGAGCTCCAGGCCCTCGACGCGGCCATGATGCGACTGCGCCGCGTCTGGGCCCCGACGCCGTCGCGCGCCCCGCGGGTCCCCGATGGCTTGGGTCGCGTGGAGCTCTCGACGGTCCTGGTCGTGGAGGCGTGCGTGCGCGGGGATGCGCAGCACCCGACGACGGTGGCGGACGTGGCCGCGTTCGCCGGCGTGGCGCCGAGCACCGCGAGCCGATTCGTGCGGCGTGCCGCCGAGGCCGGGATGGTGGTCCGCGACGTGCACGACGGTGACGGACGTCGCGCCGCGGTCGAGCTGACCGACGCCGGCCGCGCGCTCCACGAGCGGGCCCGGGCGTTCCGCCTCCAGCGCCTGCAGTTCACCCTCGAGGGCTGGTCCGACACGGAGGTCCTCGTGTTCGTCGACCTGCTCGGCCGCTTCGCCGCGGCGGCGACGGACCCGGACCGCGGCGCCCCGCTCGACCCCGCCTTCGAGGGTGACGACGAGGACTGAGCAGCGCTCCTCCAGGACCTCCGGGGACGACGTCGGCCGCTCCGTTCGGTGTACAGTGCACGGGTCGTGCACAACCCACGTGCTTCGACGCCGAGGAGGCCGCTCCGCCACCTCGGACCCCCTGTCGACGCCGAGGACGACGAGATCATGGTGCTCACCCGTGCCGCGGAGCTCGCGGTCAGCGCCGCGACCCGCCGCGAGGACGTCCCGGCTCTCCGCGTGCGGATCGCGGAGCCGAGCGGAGGCGGGGCGCCCTCTCCCGTGATCGTCGAGACGGAACTCGCCCAGGGGCCGAGACCCGGCGAGTTCGCCGTGAGCCGGGGGGCTGCCACCGTCTACGTGCCCTCCGCGCTGTTCGACCAGCACGCCGAGTCGACCCTGGACCTGCACCGACCACGACAGGGCACGGCACCTCGACTGGTGCTCCGGGGTCCGTCAGCCGGCTCCGAG
Organism: Actinomycetospora aeridis; assembly: GCF_037400275.1. Lineage (NCBI taxonomy): Bacteria > Bacillati > Actinomycetota > Actinomycetes > Pseudonocardiales > Pseudonocardiaceae > Actinomycetospora > Actinomycetospora aeridis. Next base: position 94,888 of record NZ_JBBEGL010000014.1, read on the forward strand.
GTCCCGGGCCGACGCCGAGGGCTCTGACCCTGGTCGCCGCCGGCGAGTCGGCGGCGACACCACAGACCGGGTCGGCGCCGTTCGAAGCCACCCCCTCTCGAACGGCACGACCCGTCCGGCCCGGCCGGTCGCCACTCCCCCCGAGCGACCGGTCGGGCCCCTTCGCCGCGCGGCGGAGAGGTCGTGAGGTTTGTGTACCGTACACATAGGGAATGCGGTGCGACCTCCCGCCGACCAGAGAGGTCTCCTCGATGCCACCCGCCATGCCGCCGGCAGAGCGTTCCGGCGCAACCCCCTGACGCGGCATGGACGACGGCAACGAGTCGCCGGTCCGCCGTCTTCCTCCGGGCGGACCGGAGGCCCGCCGGCACGGCTGCTCGTGCTCGGTCCTCGCCAACGCCGGACACCGCGTCGATCCTGCGCAGGCCGCTCTCGTCGATCCGGGATGCCCGGTGCACCGGACGGGCGACCAGCACCGGGAGGGACGGCAGGGATGACCGTGCGCACGACGATCGGCGTCTGACGATGCCGGCACCGACGGTGGCCGTGACCGGCGCCACCGGCACGGTCGGCCGGCACGTCCTGCGCGAGCTGGTCCACGCCGGTCCCGACCTCGAGGTGCGCGGCCTCGGGCGCGCCGATCCGGGATGGCGCCTCCCCGGCGACGCGGCGTGGACGCGCTTCTCGTTCACCGACCCGACGACGTGGACCGCCGCCTTCTCCGGGGTGGACGCCGTCTTCGTGGTCCGGCCCCCCGAGCTCGTGGACGTCACCCGGGACCTGCTGCCGGCCCTGATCGCCGCGCGCGACCTCGGGGTCCGCCGGGCCGTCCTGCTCTCCGTGCTCGGCGCCGAGCGCAACCCCCTGCTCCCCCACCGCCGCATCGAACGCTGGCTCGAGACGTCGGGCATGGCCGCGACGACGCTGCGCGCGAGCAACTTCATGCAGAACCTCGCCGGCGTGCACGCCGCCGACATCCGCGACCACGACCGCATCGTCGTGCCCGCCGGGGACGCCGCGATGTCCTACGTCGACGCCCGGGACGTGGCCGCAGTTGCCGCCCGCTGCCTGGTGGAGCAGGCGCCCCGGCGCGGGGCGTGGGACGTCACCGGACCGGCGGCGATCACCCACGACGACGTCGCCGAGGCGCTGACCCGCGCTCTCGGCCGGCCCATCCGCTACACCCGGCCCGGCCTGCCCCGGTACTGGGCGCACGCCCTCCGGTCGGGCATGCCGGCCGGGCTCGTCGCCGCGACCTCGGTGCTCTACACCCTCGCGCGGGTGGGCGTCGGGAGCCGGACCACGACGGACGTCGCCACCGTCCTCGGCCGAAGCGGGGCCGACATCGCCACGTTCGCCGACGACTACCGCGCCGTGTGGCGGCCCCACCCGCAGGCCCGGTCCTGATCCCGCTGACCGGCGCGTCCCGTTCCGGCGGGTGTCCGGTTCAGCCCACCTGGTCGAGACGCAACCGGTGCGCCAGCACGTCCGAGGCCACGTCGACGAGCAACCGGGTCTCGACGAACGCGTACCCGCGCAGGCGGTCGAACGCGGCCTCCGTCGACACGTGGAGCTGCTCGGCGACCATGCCGGCGGCCATGTGGACCTCTTCGTGCCTCATCACCCGCACCCCGAGTCGCCCCGCCGCAGCCTCACGCTGGACACGGGCCGCGGTGCCGGCCGGATCCTGCAGACCCAGCAGCACCAACGCCGCGGTCTGGGCCAGCTCGCTCCCGGCGGCGAGGGCCTCGGCGTCGAGCGGGGTCGGTGTGAGCCGATAGGTGCTCAGCGAGCCGATGGGCAGTGACCCGAAGCTCAGCGGGAACACGAACACCGCTCGCGCGGGGGAACGTTCGACGACTCGGGAGGCGTAGACCGGCCATTGCGCGGCGGCCCCGGCGTCCAGGTCGGGCAGCAGGACGGGCACGCCGAGGTCGAACGCCTCGAAGCAGGGTCCCTCCCCCAGGCTGTACTGCAGCTCCTCGAGCTCGGCGGCCGTGTCGTCGCTGGCACAGAGCGTCTCGCGGTGACGTGTGCCGCTGATGGCCGAGATCGCGGTGCCGTCGACGAGCAGCGCATCCGCGGTCGACCGGCACACGATGCGCAGCGCCTCGGTGGGATCGGGTCCGCGGAGGGCGAGCGCCACGGCGTCGCGCATGCTCGTCAGATCGGTCGGCGTGTCCCGCCGCCCGGCCCCGTCGGTCATTGCTCTCGCCCGTCGCATGATCGTGACGGAGCCCGGCGCGGGGGCCTGCCCTGTCGAGCGGCGGGGTGGTGATGATCGACTCCAGCCGGAAGAGTGAGGAAGGGACCGAGGGCGAGGCTGGGGCGTCAACCCGATTGCAGGGTGTTACCCACGACGTCGGCGCGCACGCTCTCCTTTCCTCCACTTTGGCGCCGGCGAGGTGGCGCGGTGGCGGTTGACGCCTGGGATCCTCAGGACGACGTTCGACCAGGCGGCGTAGCCCAGGTTCTGGGACCGCCGGTCGGCCGCTGCCCCGCGTCCCGTGGCAACGTCCCTGAGGATGGGCACGGTGTCGGGCTATCCGCTGAGCGGGTAACGCCTTCGTATGTCGTCCACACAGGAGCGCGACGAGCGCGAACACGTCAGCCAGGAGAGCGACGAGCGCGTCGGCGCCGATCTGGCGCGCACCCTCGAGGAGGCCGCCCGCGCGCTGCTCGAACGCGGCGAGGAGGAGGGCGTCGAGCACACCCTCGGGCTGGTGGTGCGCGGTGCGGTCCAGACAGTCCCGCACGTCGAACAGGCCGGCATCTCGCTGGTCGAACGCGGCGGCCGGGTGCAGTCCTACGTCCCCAGCAGCCAGGTCGTCCGCGAGCTCGACGAGCTGCAGAACGAACTCGGCGAAGGCCCCTGCCTGGACTCCATCTGGTACGAGCAGCGCACGCTCGTCGACGACATGGACCAGGCCCACGATCGCTGGCCCCGGTACGCCCCGGCGGCCCTCGAGCGCGATGTCGGGTCGTTGATGTCGTTCCAGCTCTTCACCGAGCGCGGCAGCGCCGGTGCCCTCAACCTCTACGCCGCCCGGCCGCACGTGTTCGACGAGAGCACCGCTGACGCCGGGCGGCTCTTCGCCGCCCAGGCCGCGCTCGTGCTGCACGGCGCCCAGCACATCCAGGGCCTGCACCTCGCGCTGGACAACCGCGACGTCATCGGGCAAGCCAAGGGGATCCTCATGGAACGCTTCGGTATCGGCCAGCAACAAGCGTTCTCGATGCTCGTCGAGTCCTCCCAGCACACCAACATGAAGCTGGTCAAGGTCGCCGAGTGGCTCACCGGCGAGCACGAGAAGAAGAGCGGCGCCTCCTGAGAGTCGACCTCGGCCCGCCCCCTGGGCGGGCGCCTTCCACCGAGCGCCGCACGTCCTGACGTGCACGACCGGTTGGGCGCGATCTACACTCCCTTCACGCGGCCGTCGTGACTCTCCCCGGCGCAGCGCG
>NZ_JBBEGL010000015.1:0-84546 GCF_037400275.1 Actinomycetospora aeridis
ACACCGACACCGCGACTCCGGTGACGTCGGCCGACTCTGCCGATCCGGTGGTCGAGAACACGGGCGACGACCGGACCTCGACCGGGACGACCGACGGGACGCCGTCCACGCCCACCCCTGCAGCGACCGACGGGGTGTCCGCTCCGGTGGTCGACGACGCCTCGCCGGGCACCGGGGTCGGCGACGGCGCGACGGGATCGGGTGCCGGGCCCCCGGCCTCCGGTGACCAGCGAACCACTGAGCTGACCGACCACCACGACGACTCGTCGCCGGCGAGCGCGGAGGTGGCGTCCACCGACCCCGGCACCGACGGCACCGCCGCGGGAGAGGTCACCGCTCCCGGGATCACTCCTGGGATGGGGTTCACTGCTCTCCTCTCGGACGACGACAACCGCCCCGGCGCGCAGGACGACACGACGAACGGCGCCACCACCGTCGGCCTGCAGCTCCCCGGCCCGACAGCGACGGATGGCTCGTCCGGCGGCGACACCGTGGCGACGACCGGCGACGGCACTGCCTCTGTCGTCCCCTCCGCCTCGGGCTTCACGGCTCTGCTCCCGGGCGGTACTGCGAACCTCTCCCCGCAGGACGCGGCCCCGGCGGGGCTGACCGGCTCCGACGGCGCCACGGACGCGGGCGCCCCCGCGGTCTCCTTCGCCGACGCCACACGGCCGGCGGGCACGGACGTCCCCGACGAGGGCGCGGGGACCGCGCCTGCCGGTCCGCAGATCGTCGCCGTGCCGCCCGTCCTCCCCGGGGGGCCTGGCCTGCCCGGCGGCGGGGGTGGAGGAGGTGGCGACGACTCACGCGATCGCGACGGGACGCACGACGGCCCGGAGGAGCTCGCCACGACGGTCCCGGACGTCGCCCCCAAGCCCGACGCTCCGGCCACCGATCTCCGCGACCAACCGATGGCGCCGCTGCAGTACGGCACCGACATCGGGATGCCGAGCTCCGGCACGGGCTCGCTCTACGGGCCGGTGGACGAGGGGACGACACGCGAGGTCGAGGTCCAGGACACGGGCCCGAGCCGCACCACCATCACCACCGACACGCGCGCCGACGGATCGACGACCGTCTACACCGACAGGTCGGACCGCAACGGGCGGACACAGCGCGTCGTGGAGAGCACGCCGGCCACGGGCACGTCCGGCGGGGCGGACCCGGCGATCTCCGGGGAGTGCTCCGGCGACTTCTGCGGCACGAAGGCGGTCGACTCCAGCGGCGCGTCCTCCGGGCGGTGCTCCGGCTACGGATGTGGATCGGTCCGGGTCGAGACTCCCGACGGCAGCGAGGTCGACTGCTCGACAGCGCAGTGCACCGGGCGGCTGGCGGGACAGGACGGCGCCGAGGACGACACCGTCGTCTCCACCGCGACCGCCGCCGAGGGCCCGAGCTTCACCCTCACCCGCGACGCGGACACGCACCGCGGCACCGGCGAGTTCACCGGTGGCGGCGGGATCGACTCGGGCACCGGCGGCGAGGTCCGCACATCCGAGGGCGGCGGGCACGTCGACCTCGTCGGCACACGCCCCGACGGCACCCCGGACGACGTCGGTGCGACGGCCGGGTGCGCCGCCGCGGGCTGCGTCGCGAGCGGTCGGGATGGACAGCAGGCCACCGCCGGCGAGGGCGAGACCTCGGCGGCCGAGGTGCGGCTCGGTGCCGCGGAGAACGCCGGGGACACCGACCCCGACGCCCCGCTGGTCGTGACCCCCGACCCCGACGGCGGGATCGACACCACGGGCGACGTGGCCGCCACCGGCGACGGCGCCACCACCCGCACGGCGGACGGTTTCACCTCGACCGGGGAGGGCCCGACAGGCATCGCCGCCGTCAGGGACGCGATGGACGGCCCGTCGGACGGCATCTGCACCGGCAACGGCTGCCGCCTCGACGACGGCCGGGGCAACACCGTGACCGCGACCGGTGACAACCTCGAGCCCACCAACCTCGTCGGGCGCGACGGCGACCAGGGGGCGCACACGGAGTGCACCGTGGCCTGCCTCCAGCACGTCGCGTTCGACGCCGCCCCGGATCGGCGGCCCGACCAGTACGGGACCCTCACGGCCGGGACCATGAGCGTCGATGGCCGCGACGCGAACGGCGTCGGGCGCTGGGACTGCAGCCACTGCAGCGTGATGCTCGCCGAGGGCGAGGGGGCCGGCGCACCCCAGGGCACTTCCCACGGCACGACGCGCGGTGACGACGGCCGGCGCGCTCAGCTGCATGCCGACGGCCGCGCCGCGACGGTGGCCGACAGCACCGGGCGGACCTACGTCAACCTCACCGACCCGGCCGGCCACCTCGACCTCACCGGTACCGACGTCACCGGCTGGGGCGGCGGGGTCCACTGCGTCGGCGATTGCCTCGGCACGGACCGCACGGGCGCCACCCTGCGCGCTCCGTCCGGGCGGTCCTTCGACGACGCGCACCCGACCGAGCCGATCTTCCAGCAAGGGACGCTCACCCACCGCTTCGCGACCGGCGAGGCCGACGGTGGCGAGTGGACCGTCGGCAACGCCTGGGCCGAGGCCACGGGGACCGTTCCCGGCGGCGGCACCCAGACCTACCGCCCGACGTACGGCGGTGGGGGCGGGTTCACCCAGTTCTTCCCCGACGCGGTCGACCGCGGCGGCGCCGCGTGCGCCTTCGGGTCGGGCGGTCTCTGCGACGGACACAGCGAGGACGGCCGGCACTTCGTGACGCTGGACGGACCGATCGGCCCCGGGACGCCCGGGATGGGTGAACGCGGCACCGTCCTGTCCTACGACGGCGGCTGGAGCACGTCGGAGGCCGCCGCGGACTCGTCGTCGGCCTTCGCGGGTTCGGACCCCGAGACCGAGCGGATGCCCTGGACCCCGGTCACGGACGCCGCCGTGGAGGAGTTCGACGACCGCTACACCCGCGGCGCAGGCCGCGCACTGTCCGAGGGCGAGATTCCCGGTCAGGCCCGGTCGGAGGTCGTCCCCCCGAGCATCGGTGTCTCCGACCGGTTCGGCTCGGGCATGACGGTCACCCAGGGCATGCGTGACGCCCTGGCCCTGACCGCACTGCGCAACCAGGTCACCCGGGATCAGGATTCGTCGGCTCTGGGGCCGGAGCTCCCCGTCCTCGACGGGCTGGTCCGCCAGGCGCGCAGCGACGGCGACGTCTCCGCCGACGAGCAGCAGGCCATCGCCGACGCCGCCGACGCCCTCGAGAGTGACCACCCCGGTGCGCTCGGTCGGTGGGCGGAGTCCCAGGGGCTGCTCGACGGGATCGAGGCGCGCGCGATCACCGACGCCCCCGGGTACGCGCAGTACCTCGTGGGGCGCAGCCCCGAGGTGGTCGGCGACGTCCTGGGCTGGGCCGCGGACGACCCACGCCGGCAGGGCATCCCGTCCGAGGAGGACGTGCGCCTCGCCGCGGACGGCATCGTCGCGCAGCAGCAGGCGGTCATCGACACCGCCGACGCGCTCGCGACCTTCGCCGACTCGACCGAGAACCGCGCCCTCGACCAGCGCATCGCCGACTGGGAGAACCAGCTCGCCACCGCGCAGGCCGGCGGTCTCACCCAGGCCGAGGCCGACCGGCTCAACGCCGACCGCGAGGCGATCCTCGCCGACTCCGCACCCCTGGAGCAGCAGCGGCACACGCTGCTCACCACGCTGCGGACGCAGCAGGGCGCCCTCCGCGACCTCGACCTCGGCCTCCTCGCCGAGGACGGGATCCCCGACATGGAGGTCGTCCCGGATCCCGAGTACCTGGCAGGCCTGGTGGGCCCGGACGCCACGCTCGACCTCGTCAACGGCGTTCAGGCCGGCCTCGATCCCACCGTCGCGGACACCGGGTACCAGCAGGGGCTCGGCACCATCGAGCAGCTGGCCGGGCTCGTCTACGGCGGCGCGCTCGACGCTCCTCGCGCCGACACCAACCAGCTCGGCACGGCGCGCCTGCCCTCGACCCTGATGCCCGACATCCCCGCGGCGATGCGCGTCGGCTCGGTCGTCGACGGTCTCCGCACCCCCACGGGCGCCCTGACCGACGCGTACTACCAGCGCCTGCTCGACCCGAACTCCTGGCACCAGGGCATGCCCGAGGCGCACGAGGCCGTCGCCTACGACCCGAACCAGCTGATGGAGCTCGTCACGGCCGCCGGACTGGCGGACGGTCGCAGCCCCTACGGCACGGCCTACGACCCGACCGGCGTGCGCGGGCTCACCGACGATCTCCTGCTCTCCAGCGCCGACGGTGTCCTGCTCGCGCGCTACGCCGGACAGGTCGACGAGGACCCCCTCGGCCGGCGCGGGCCCGTCGGGACGTGGTTCGACCAGTCCTGGCGCAAGCCCGGCGACTGGGCCACGTGGACGGCGGGACTCGACCCCGACGGCGACGACCTCCAGCGTCTCGAGACCCTCCAGGACGCGGCCAACATGGGATTCCTGGACGCGACCGCGCAGACGATCACCGATGCGCTGAACGATCTCGACGGCATCGAGGCCGGCGAGGCCCGGACGAACCCGGGCGTCAACGAAGCCGCCGGGCAGGCCGTCGTGATGCTTCCGCACATGATCGATGCGCTGTGGACCGAGGTCACGCCGATCCCGGCGGCGCTGATCGACCTGGGCGCCGACCGCGCGGGCATCGACGGAGGCCTCGGTCTGCTCCAGCCCCTCGAACCCGGTGAGAGCGCGACCCCGTTCACCGACGGGCTGATCCACCAGCTCACCGGGTCCGCCGACCGCTTCACCGGTCTCGTCACCGGCGACCTCGACGCCGCGAGCAAGGGCTACACGGGCACCCAGCTCGACGCCGACGGCCGCGAGGTCCTCGACCCGATCTCGGGGCGCCCCGTGCAGGCCAATCCCTGGATGACCGGCCTCGAGGACCTCGGCACGGCGGCCCTGGTCGTGGCACCCGTCTCGGGTGCGCTGGGCAAGGTCATCCACTCGGCGCGGGACCAGGCCGCCGCGGTGAGCGTCGAGGCGGGGATGCTGCGCTCCGGCGCCCGCGATGCCCTGCCCGACGCCCGGATCGCGGTCGAGGGCCGGACCTACACGCCCCGCGAGGCCGTCGCGAACGCCGAGTACCTCGACCTCTTCGCCGCCGACCTGTCACGGCACGCCGACGGGCTGTCCCGCGCCCAGCGCGCCCTGAACGTCCCGATCCAGGCGGGCGCCGCCCCGTTCACCATGTACACCGCCGGGGCACGCCTCGCCGCCCGCGGGGTGTCGACCGGACTCGGCGCCGCCGCCGACGGATTGCGTACCGCCGCCGCCGGGACGATCACGCCGGACGGTGTCCGGACAGCACCCCGCGGGGCCGCAGCCATGGACACGCTCGGTCGCGGTCTGGGGCAGGCCTCCTACGGCGCCGGGATGGTCGGCCGCCACGGTCTCCTGAGGCTCGACACCGCCCTCCAGCAGCTGGGCGAGGACCGGGCGCTGCTCGGCGTCGGACCCCGCGAGTCCGCCGCAGCGATCCACGGGCGGGTGCGCGCCTGGCTCGACAGGAACCCGGTGCCGACGCGCGCGGAGGGCGAGTCGGCCGTCGACTTCGCTGCGCGCGAGACGCGGTACCGCGAGCAGTCCCGCGACGTCCACGCCGCCGCCGAGCGGCTCGCCGAGCGTCGGCTCGCCCAGCACGCCGAGGCACCGGACGCGCGCCCGTCAGTCGACCCCGCCGCTCCCGGTGATCCGGCGGGCCTCCCGGTCGGTCCTGTCCAGGGCACCGTCGGGAGCGGCGGCGGGGCGGGCGGGAGCGGCGGCCCGACCCCGACGCCCGGCGACGGCCCCGCCGGCGGACCTGCCGCGCGCGGTGACGGTGCCGACGGCCCGGCGATGCGCGACGGCGAGACCGTCCCCGCGGCCGACATCGACCCGCTGCACACCGGCGTGCCTCCCCCGACGGTGCTCGACTCCGCCACCCTGAACGCCCGCGGGGCCCGCAGCCTCGCCGACCTCGCCGCCGAGACCGGACGCCCCGAGCAGTCGATCCGTGACGCGCTTGCCGCGGACACCCACGCGCAGGCCCGGGTGGTGCTGGTCCGCGATGCGGCCGGCACCGAGTACGTCGCTCGCCGCGCCCCCGACGCCGAGCAGGCCACGGTCGTCGAGGGCGACCCCACGATCCTCGGCCGTGCCGCAGAGATCCAGCGCATCGCGCGGGACGAGTTCGACGGCCTGTCCGACGCCGAAGCCGCCGCGAGCCTGCGTGCGGATCCGAGCCCCGACCGTGTCCACGCCGCGGTGGTCGAGCTGCAGAACCGGCTCGCCGTCGAGCACAACGAGGCCCGCGCGCCCGGGCAGAAGCGCCACGACCCCGTCACCGACGGCATGGTCGAGGCCGGCGTCGCGTTGCGTGACGGCTTCGGTGTCCAGAAGGAGACCGGCGGCCGCAAGACCCAGATCGGCCTCGCCTACCTCGCGACCCGGCTGCTGCACGCCGAGCTGACCGGTTCCCCGTTGCGCGGCGGTACGGAGCTGGTCGTGCACTCCCCCGACGCCGCGGCCGACGCCGTCGCGGCGTACGGGGACTTCTTCACGGCGCTCAACACACGCTTCAGGACGAGCCTCACGGTCGGCCATCTCGAGTTCGGCGGCGGCATCCCCACCGCCGCGCGAGCACGGGCCCATGCCGCGGACGTCACCATCGGCCACTACGTGGACCTCGGGTTCGACGCGATCGTCAACGCGCGGTCCCGGCCCGCCCTCCGCTCGCGGACGGAGCCGCCCGCGGCCCGGCTGGTCGACGAGGCCGACCTGGTCATGCACCACGACGGTCGGACGCCCCTGCGCATCCAGGGCGAGGCCGTCGGCGGGGTCCCGCGGGCGGACCTCACCGTCGCCGACGACCTCGCCCGCCAGCTGCACCCGACCGAGCACCTGACCGACGGCCGGATCAACGGCCGCGGCCTCGAGTTTCTGCGCACGATCGAGGGTGGGCTCGACCTCACGCTGCCCCGCCACACGGCGCTGCGGGCGCGCACCGACCGGGCGGCCTGGGCCCACCACGTCCTCCCGGACGCGGCCTGGTCGCTGCGGGACGGGCGCCTGGTGCTCGTCGACGACCTCGTCGGGCGTGCACTGCCCGGGCGTACCTACGACGGCGGCTACCAGCAGGCGCTCGAGATGCGCGCCCACGACGGGATGGTGGACCGCATCAGCCCCGACCACCGACCGTTCGGGGAGATGACGCCCGAGACCTACCTGCGGGACGGCGCCGAGCTCGTGGGGATGTCGGGCACGCTCGTGCCCTCCGCCGGCGTGCTGGGCGAGCGATTCGGACTGCAGGTCTACCGGCCCCGGCCCAACCACGGGACGTCGCGGCTCGTCGACCGCGGGCAGCGGGTCCACGCGGACCAGGACGCCAAGCACGCGGCGGCCATCGAGGACATGCTGCGGGCCCACGCCGCCGGGCAGCCGGTCCTCGTCGTGGCCTCGCACACCGCGCTCCAGCGCTACGTCCGGCGGCTCACCGAGGACCTGATCCCGCACGAGCTCGTCGACCCGTTCATGAGCGAGCAGCAGGTCCGGGAGATCGTGGAGCGCGCCGGTGAGCGGGGCGCGGTCACGATCGCGACCAACCGCCTCAACCGCGGCACCGACATCGAGCCGACGCAGGCGGCCCTCGATGCCGGCGGGCTGCACGTCGTCATCACCGAGCCCGTCCCGTCCTACCTGCTCACCCAGCTCAAGAACCGGGCCGGACGCGACGGCCAGGACGGGTCGTGGTCGCAGCACACCGCCCGCGACGACGTCGCCTACCGCACCGCCGACGGCTACGTCTTCTCCTCCGAGGCGCCGGCCGCGCTCCCCGACGGCTCTCCGTTGGCCCGGATGCAGGACGCCCTGAACCGACAGATCGATCTCGACGCCGTCGTCGCCCGGCAGGGGACGACGCCGCCGGCACCGGTCGTCGGGAGGCCGACGTTCCGCACCTCACGGGTGACGGGGCTCGGGGCGAACCCCGCCGGCATCGACCTCCACCAGCTCGCCGTCGCGCGGTCCGGGCGGGCGGTCCCCGAGCTCGGCGTGACGGACAACGCCGCGCTGCAGGCGCTCCTCGAGCAGGCCGGATCCACGCCGCTGACGAGCGCCCGGGCCGCGGAGATCGCCGCGCTCATCCCGCAGCGGACCCTGCACTACGACGTCGCCCGCGGCCTGGCGCGCACGGTCGAGGCGACGACCAGCATCGTCCGGACCGCCGAGGTGGGCGAGGCGCTGGGTATGAGCCCGCGCGAGCTCGCGGACACCCGTGCGGTCGCCGAGGCGCTGCTGGCCCGCGGGGGCGAGCCGACCGGCGCCGGCGCGCTCGCCCTGGCCACCCTGGAGCCCGCCGCACTCCGGGCGTTCGTCGACCATCTCCGCGGCCGCCCCGGCGTCGACCAGGAGGCCCTCGCCACCGCCGTCGAGGCGCTGCGGTCGGCTCGCGACGGGCTTCCCGACGCCGGCCGCACGGTGCGGAGCGAGGCCGCGGTCCGCGAGGACGTGCTGGCCCGACTGCGGGCGACCGACGACGGCACGGTCGATCTGGCGATGGTCGACGGGGCGCTGCGCACGGCCTTCGAGGCCCTCCACCCCGCGGAGCAGGGACTCTGGGACCAGGCCAACCGGATCGAGGGTCTGCTCGCGGGTCTCGATCTCACGTCCGCACAGCGCGACGCGCTCTACCAGGAGCTCCTCGACCGCGACATCACCACCGCCACCGCCCTGCTCGACCAGGCCCCCGACGACCTCGGCCCCGCAGGGACCGCCGCCCTCGAGGCCGGCCGGGCCCGTCTGACCGAGACGCCGGCGCCGCTGCTGGCGTGGCGTCAGAGCCACCGCGACGCGTTGGCGGACCAGGAGGTGTGGTCCGACCGCGAGCTCACCGCGGTGTTCGGTGAGGTGCTCACCGACCTCTACGGCGGCGCGGTGGCCGACTGGACCGCGTTCTCCGTGCCGGTGCTGCGTGAGGCGGTCGGCCTGCCCGCGGTCGCCGACCTGATCACCCAGCTCGCCGACCACGGTGCGCTCCCCGCCGACGTCGCCGCGATGTGGCAGCGGGCCCGCGCCGGCGAGCTCACCGCACAGGACCTCGCGGCACTCGTGCCCGTGGCCGCCGGCGCGGTGCTGCGCGACGCGCGCTCCGTCGAGGAACGGGCCGCCCAGCTCGCGGGCCTCGCCGTGATCGACCAGCACCTGCTCGCCCGCCACGGCCCGCGGCTCGAGGGCACGGACGACGCAACGGCCCTGGTCGACGCCCTGCGCCACGCCGGCGCTCCCGTCGACGTGATCGTCGACCTGGCGCGGACGGACGAGCAGGGCGCCGTCGGGGCCGAGGCCCTTGCCGAGCTGTTCACCGTCGCGGCCACGACCCCGGGTGACGTCGCCGACCTCGTGGCCTCGTTCGCCACGGAGAACGGCTTCACCTGGTCCGCCGAGGCGCAGGAGGGTCTCGTGCGCGCCCTCGCCAGGGCGGTCACCCCGGACGGTCGTGGCGCCCCCCTGCACGGCACGGGTGACCAGGGCGCCGGGGTGCCCGGCGACCCGGCGCCGGCGGACGACCGGACGCCGACCGGTGCCGACGGCGTCCTCGCCCCCGTCTCGACCCCGCCGACCGGAGGCTCCTCCCCCGACCCCGGTCCGGCCGCCGGCGACCGGGCGGCCGCGGACCACGACGGCGGCCCGGCGGGTTTCCTGCAGACCACGCGCCTCGGACGGATGATCATCGCCGCCCTGGCCCGCGGGCCCCCGGTCCTCGGCGCGCTCTTCATCGCCGGCGGCGTGCTCGCCGGACCGGTCGCCGTCGCCCTCGGTGGCACCCAGGTCGCCCCGCCGACCGCGAACGCCGCCGTGGCCCTCGTGACGGAGCCGGCCGCGCCCGTCCCCGCGACGGTGCCGCGCCCCGACCACGTCCACCTGCTCGAGGGCGACCAGCTCGGCCGCCTCGCGTCCTCCCTCCACGTCGGTCTCGACGAGCTCGCCGTCGCGAACCCCGGGATCACGGAGCTCGACCGGGTCCGGGCGGGCCAGGAGATCGCGCTGCCGGACACCTGGGGCGGCACCTGGACCGTGCGCCGCGGCGACACGCTCACCGAGATCGGTGAGCGCCTCGCGCTGACGCCCACCGACATCGCGGAGGCCGACCCGGCGCGCTTCGCCGGCACCGACCTCGACCTCATCCGCACCGGCGAGACCTTCCGTGTAGTCCCGGTCACGCCGCCGGCCACCGCTGCGCACGACCACGTCGACGAGGAGCGGTCCGGCTCCGGAGACCCGACGGCCTCGACGACCCCGACCCCCACCCCGACCGCGACGCCCACCGCGACGCCCACCGCGACGGCGACACCGGTGCCCTCGACCGACCCCGAAACCTCGGTCGGGCCACGTCCGGCGCCCGGCCCCACGTGGTGGCCGGGCCTGACGCTGCCCGCCGCCGTCGCCGGCGCGCTCTACGGTCTCTACCGGCTCACCCGGCGCCACATCGGCTCCGCCCCCGATCGGCGCTCCCCCGACGAGCGACGCGTGGCCGCCGCCGTCAGCGCGCGCGACCAGGCGCTCACCGCCCACCGCGCACGCACCGCCCTGGTGCCGTGGCTCGCGGCGCACCTCGCGGACGTCGAGCCCTCGTGGCCACCCGACGAGATCGCCCGCCGTATCGCGACGGCGCTCGGGGGGCTCGTCACCCCCGTCGAGGTGCAGCGACTGCTCGGCGCGGCGAGGGGAGCTCCGGCGCAGCCCGGCCGTCCGTTGGCCCCGACCATCCTGACCGAAGGCGCGACCGCGGCGCTGGCGCACGTCGCCCGGCAGACGGAGCGGTGGCGCGGTGACATCGACCGGGCCGAGGAGCGCCTGCAGGACGCCATCACCGCCGCCGACCGTGCCGGGACGGGCGACCGGGCCCTCGCGCGGCTGGTCGGCACCCGCCGCGACGAGATCGCCGACGTCCGCGCCGGCCGCCCCAGCGCCGAGCAGCGCGAGCAGGATGCCCTCGCGCGCCTGGTCCGCGCCTGGGACCACCGTCCCCGCGAGGATTTCCTCGCCGCGGAGAGCGCCCTCCTCGCGACACGCATGGACGTCGTGACGGGCCTCGTCGAGGCCGGCGCTCCCGCGGAAGCGATCGAGACGGCCCGCGACGAGGTCGTCGCACTCGCCCGGCGGATGCGCGACGCGGTGCACGGCGTCCCGCCCGGCGGGTTCCAGAGCCGCCACGGTCAGGACGAGGCGAACGACCCCCTGGCCGCCGTCGCGGGGACCGCGATGACGCCGATCCGGGCTCGGCTGCTCGCCGAGGGCCTCGTCGACCCGGCGGCCCTGCCGCCCGGGGTCTCCGCCCGGGCCGGTGTGATCGCGAACCTGTTCGTCCGCCTCACCGGCGAGCTGCTCGACCCGCGCGCGGGCACCCCCGCGGGCGACGCACTGGCGCGCCGGATCCCCGGTCTGGTGGTCCCCCGGGTGCGCTGGTCGACCCTGCCCGCGTCCTCCGGCGAGCGGTCGTGGCACGCCTGGTCGGGCAGCGAGCTCGAGGTGCACGTGAACCTCGGCCGTGGAGCGGGCGCCGCGGTGCACGAGGTGACCGAGGCCCTCCTGATCGCGGCCGGCCACCCGGCGGCCGCCGCGCACCGGATCGCGACGTTCACGGAGCGTGCGGTGCCCGGCGAGGTCGTCGACCCGACGAGCTGGCTCACGCGGCGGGGACGACAAGAGATCGCGGAGCTCCGCGAGGCCGGGCGTCACGACGACCTCCGCGCGATGGCCGTGCACCACGGACGGGCACTGGGCCCGGCCATCGACGACGCGTCGGACGTCGGCCGGTGGCCGAGCGCCGTGCCGGACGCCGCGACGTGGCGGGCTGTCGACCGGGCCTACGCCGCCGGGCTGGTCGCCGAGATACGCCGGGTCGAGGGCCTGCAGCGCCGGACCGACCTCCTGCGCCGCTGGCTGCGGGAGCTCCGCAGGCTCTCACCGCTCCCCCGCCTCGTCCTGCACCGCGCAGCGGGCCTCGCGGCGAGGTCGTCGGGCGTCGATCTGGACCGCGCCCGCAGGGGCGTGCGTGCCGCCGAGACCGCCCTGGACGTCGCGCGACGCGACTGGGCCGAGCGCGCGGACTGGCTGCCCTGGCTCGCGGCGCGCCTCTCCGAGGACGGCAGCTCTCCCTCGGACGCCGCCGTCCGCGCCGCCGTCGCACTGGGGCTCGACCCGGTGGAGGCCGCCGCGGTCGCCGCGACCGGATCGCGCCGCGCCCCGGCGTTCATGCCCGCTGCGGCGCCGGCCGACCGTGTCCTCGCCGTCGTCACCCAGCAGGTCGCGGCCCGCCGCCGTGCCCGGGACCAGGCCGAGGTGGCCGTGACGGAGTGGACCGTCGAGCTCGACGCCGCCCGCGGGGCCTTCTGGACCGCGGTCGAGGGAGCCGTGCACGAGGCCGCGGGCCAGGGGCTGCGGAACCGCCAGATCGCCTTCTGGGTCGAACCGTCGACCCGCGCCCTCGTCACCACCGGGACCGGATGGTTCCCGGCCGACAAGGCGGTGTGGGGCGCGGCGGCGGAACGGGTCGCGCAGGTGCTCGACCGCGCGGAGTCCGGCCCGCAGCAGCGGCTGACCGTCGTCGACGCCGCCCTCGGCCTGCTCCGGGTGCACCGCGCGGCGCGTCTGGCCACCGGGCAGAGCCCGTCCCCGGAGGCCGCGACCTCCCACGCGGCGGCCTTCCGCGCCGTCGACCCGACCCTCGACGCCGCGCATCTCACCGAGCGCCTGGTCACCCTCGGGATCCCGCGGCGCGTGGCCGAGGCGATCGGCGAGCGCCGCCCGACGTACGGCGCGACCTGGGACATGCACCTGCACCACGGCGACTACTCCGACCCGCGCTACACGAAGCTGGCCGACCTGCTGAGCTGGCTGCGGGACGCCGGCCACACCGGCCGGGTCGTCCTGTCCCCGATCCCCCAGCGTGGCCGAGGCCTGGCGACGGCGGGCGGCGGCTTCTACTACGCCAACACCGGAGAGCTCCGCCAGGGCATCACCTTCGGCCACCCGATGCTCACGATGCGCGGGAAGTTCCCCGACGTCCGGCTGTTCGACGCGATCCGCGCGCTGCCGGACGACCTGCGCTGGCGGGCCCTGCCCGGCATCTCCGGCGCGCGCATCGACATCGCGGGAGCGCACGGCTACCTGCTGACGGCGCTGCTGCTCAACCCCGACCTGGCCTACGTCGTCGCGGAGACGACGCTCGCGAAGGAGGCGGTCACCCGCCTGCTGAAGACCCAGGCCGCGCACGTCCAGAACCCCGACTACGTCCGCTACATGCGGCGCCTGACCACCGCGCTCTCCTGGATCGACGAGGCCGTCCGCGCGGGGCGGCTGGCCCCCACCGCGCTGTCGCCGCAGCTCGCCGATCTCGTCGCCGGCACCGTCGCCCCCGCCGACTTCGCCGAGGTGCTCGCCGGCGCGGCCGAGCCGATCCGGCGCACGCTGATCGACCTCGGTGAGTCGCGCGCGGCCGACACGCTGCGCGGCCGCGACACCGACGGGACCCTGCGCACGACGGCCGGGGTGCCCGACCGCTACAGCCCGCACCTGCGCGAGATGCTCGCCGCCGCACAGATCAGCGGCCAGGTGGTCATCCTCCACAACGACGCCGGCGAGGCGATCGTCGACCGCGACGCGAAGTACGTCGCCGCCACCCCCGACGAGCGCCACCTGCGCCCGCTCGTCGCGCTGCTGCGCCAGTACCCGGACGCCCAGGTCTCGCTCTCGCACCTCGGCGTCGGGAAGTGGACGGAGCTGACCGTCGACCACATCGGGCTGCTGCGGCAGGTCCTCGAGCAGGAGGGCGCGCGGCTGGCGGACCTCGGTCGCGACCGCGAGGCCTTCCCGCGGCTGATGTTCGACATCTCGTGGAACGACCTGGCCCAGCACATCCAGAAGGACGTCGCGGTGCGCAGGGCGGCGATCGCGCTCCTGCGCGATTTCCCCGAGCACTTCGTGTTCGGGACCGACTCGGTGAAGTCGCCGACGCTCGACAACTACCTGCGCCACTACTACGACATGTTCCCGATCCTGCGCGACGTCGCCACCGACGCCCACGGGGCCGCGACGGTCGAGCGGATCCTGTTCCGCAACGCGGAGGGCATGGTCGGCGAGGCCGTCCGCCGCGGGCAGGCGTGGGCCTTCGCGGAGCTCACGGCGCCCGACGGCTTCTACGCGCAGCTCGTCGCCACCGGCCTCCTCGGGGTGGCGCGTCAGCAGGTGGTCGAGCGGTGGCTCGCCGAGCAGCGGGCCGCCGGGGCGGTCGCGCCGGCCGGCTACACCCCCGTCGGGCCGACCCCGGACTGGCGACCGGCGGCGCCGGGCGCGACCCGCGCGCAGATCGAGGCCCACGTGACGGCCTACGTGGACAACCACGAGCAGATCAAGAGCGCGGTGGCCTGGCACAACAGCGTCGGGTTCGAGGTGGTCCGCGGACGCGACTCCCGCGAGCTGCGCAGGACGAACCGCGACCTCCGGCGGGCCGACCGGGATCACGAGGCGGCCGACGCACGGGCCCGCGAGGCCGAGGAGCGCCGGCTGTCGGCCCTGCCCGAGGGTCCCACCGTCACGCGGTGGTGGCAGCGGCTGCTGCGGACGCGCCCGGCCCGCGGGCCACCGGCTCCGTCCCCCCTGCGCGACACGCACGGGAACCCCTACACCCTCGAGGCGCTGCTCTCGGCGCGCGAGGCCCACGCGATGTTCGACCACGGTCCCCTGGCCGCGTCCATCCCCGCCCAGCAGGCCGATGCGCTGCGCGCCGTGCAGGACGCGCAACGCCGCATCGACGCGGCGGAGGCCGACATCGTCACGACTCGCGACTGGTTCCGCACCCGTGCGCGCGGGGCCCGGATCGTCCTCGGGAGCGCGCTCGGCCTCGGCATCGGCGCGCTCGCCTGGGCGCTCGCGGGCGGGCCGCTCTCATCACCGGACGGGCTGGTCGGGCTCACCGTCGGTTCCGGTGCCGGCGCCACCGTCGGCGCGGTGCTCAGCGCCGCCGGGTTCGCGGTGCGTGGTGCCGTGCTGAGCCTGCGCGGGGTGCGGGCCCAGCAGATCCGGGTCGTGCACGAAGCGCCGCTCGAGCGCGGGAGGCTTTCCCGTGCGCTGGTCGAGCGGATCGCGTCCGAGCTGGTGCGCAACCTGCCCTCCGAGGTCCGCCACCACGACCCGGAGAAGCGCGCCAGGATCCTCGCGGAGCGCACGGCGCAGGTCCGGGCGGCCACCGACGAGTTCCTCGTGATCGTCGACGCCCTGGTGCACACACCCCTGGCGCGGGAGGTCCGTGACGCCCACGGGCGGGTCCTGCGGGCCGCGGAGCGCGCCGCGGACCGCGAGGCCCTGGCCGTCGCGGAGTACTCGACGTGGCACGACAAGGTGTCGCGGGCAGTGGGAGCGACCGCCTCGTCCTACTTCGGGTTGCGGCCGCACAGCGGCACCGTCGGTCGTCTGCTGCAGTCCGCGGTGCTGGCGACCTTCGGGGTCAACCTCACCTACCACGGTCTGGCCGCCGTCGACGGGGCCCTGCACCTGACCCAGCAGCCCGGGCCCGCGGTGGTGGCCGCCGTCCTCGGCGTGGCCGTCAACGCGGTCTTCGCCGGGACCGACGTGGTCCTGGGGTGGGCGGCCTTCCGCACCACCGCCGCCGGCTACGTCGGGTGGGACGACACGAACGACCCGCGGCTGCGCAGCGGGCAGAACTGGGCCAACGTCGCCCTCGCCGGCGGCGGGGCCCTGCTCACTGCCCAGTTCCTCGCCCAGGGAGACCTCGGCCAGGCGCTGGCCGCCGCCGGCTTCACCGCGGCCGGCGCGCTGCTCGCCCGGCACGCGGTCGGCATCGAGCGGTACCTCGGCCGGGCCGCCCCGCCCCGCCGGGGCGCGACCGCGGCCCTCATCACCCAGTTCGGGCTCGTCGGTCTCGGCCTGGCGGCACTCCCCCACCCCGTGGTGGCCGCCGTCGGGGTCGGCGTCGCGACCGCCGTGCCCGTCACCTACCTGCTGCGCCGCGCCTGGAAGGCCTTCGCCTCCTACGACCCGCGCAAGAAACAGAGGGGCCACGGACCCGACGGGCCGCTCGCGCTCCCGGGCCCGACGCCGTACCCGACCGGGCTCGTGGCGGAAGCGCTGCGCCGGCTCGCCGGTCGGGCCGTGCCGCTCGACCGTCGCCTGCTGCCCTACGACGCCCGTGGTCCCCCGGTGCGGATCGTCCCCGCCACCGAGCTGGAGGCCGGACTCGAGGAGCAGGGTCTGACCCGGGACGCCGCGCACCGGGTCGTCGGCCGGACGATCGCGTTCACCGTCGACGGGACGGTGTACCTGACCGACGAGCACACCACGCGGATCGCCGCCCGCCACGACGAGCCGTTCGTCGCGCTCTGGTGGCGCGACGCGCTCGCCCACGAGGTCGACCACCACGTGACCGGGCGGGCCGGCCCGGGACGTCACGACGCCGAGGCACGCCGCCTCTCGGAGCGGTTCCGCACGCTCGTCGACCCGGACGCGGGCCGCACGGTGCCGCGGGACGCGTCACTGCGCTCCCTGCTCGAGACCCTCGCCGCCGAGCCCGGCGCGACGACGGCGGGTCTCGCCGCCGGCACCCCGCTCGGCCGCGACGTCGTGAGGAACCGGCTCGTCGCCCTCGGGGAGCTGGGGCTCGTCGCCGCGGACCGGACGGTGCGTCCCCACGGCTACGCCCTCACCCCCGACGGCGCCGCCCTGCTGACCGCCCTCGACGCCCCGGTCCGCACGCGGGTGCTGGACGAGGTGGCGGCCGTCCTGGCGACCGATGCCGCGCTCGGGATCGGGTCGCCGCGGTGGCGCCTGCAGGCCCTGCTGCGGCGGTGGCGGGCCGCGCCGTCGGCCCGTGCGGCCGGTGTGGACCGGCTCGTCGTCGGCGGTGGCCGTGCGGCCGGCTTCCCGGTGGTGGGACCCCGCGACCGGACCCTGAACGTCGACGCGACGGCGGCACCCGACCTGCTCGGGGACGTCGCGGCCACCTCGCTGCCGATCGGGCGCTTCGACGAGGTCGTCGTCGAACGCGTCGGGTTCGCTGCCTTCACCGGTCCGCGGATCGGCGCGCTCGTGAACCTCGTGCTCGCCCTGCGCGACCGGGGGCGGCTGGTGATCGTCACCGGGAGGAAGATCGCCCGCGGGCCGGAGCTCGATGATCTCGTCGACATGCTGGTGCGCCTCGGCCTCACCGACATCACCGTGGAGAACGGGCGGGTCGTCCGCGTCGAGGCGACCCGGACCGCCCCGCCGGCGCCGGTGGACCTGACGGCGGTCCTCGAACGGGCCGCCCGCCTCCTGCGGGCCGCGATCGCCGGGGGCGCACACGGTCGCGAGCAGCTCGCCCACGCGCTGAGCTACACCGGGTACCTCCTCGCCACCCGCCCCTGGCTCGCGGCCGACGACGACGTCGTCCTCGACCTGCGGCCGCGCGGACCGCGGGACGGTGCTCTCGCGCTCACGGGCGCCACGCCGTTCCCGTCGGAGCACGTGGCCGCAGTGCTGCCGACCCTGCCCGAGCGCGCGATCGGGCTCGCGGGGATGCGGCGGCCCACCAGCCGCGGGCCGCCGTTGCGGGTGGTGGACACGCTCGCGCTCGAGGGCGCCCTCGTCGGGCGGGGTCTACGACCCACCGCGGCCGCCGACGCGGTGGCGCGCATGATCGCGTTCACCGTCGGCGGCGTCGTCCACGTGCACCACGAGTGGCTGGTCGAGATCGCCGGGCGCCACCACGAGGCCGCGGTCGCCGCCTGGTGGCGCGACGTGCTGGCCCACGAGGTCGACCACCACGTGGCCGGCGGCGCTGACCCCGCGGAGCACGAGGCCCACGCCGCCGCGCTGGCCGTCCGCTACCGGCGACTCCTCGGCCCGTCACCGGACGAGCTCGTCGCCGCCGAGGCGGACGTCGGCCGCGCGGTCGCCGTCGCGGCCGACAGGACCGCGGTCGCCGTGCGCGCGGTGCTGCGTCCGGTGTCGTGGCAGCACCACGTGCGGACGGCGCTCGTCGGCGCGCAGGCGGCCCTCGGCGACGCGCTGGACGTCCTCCACCGCACGCCGGGGCTGGGCGACCGGATCCCCGAGATGCGCGACCGTCTCGACGCGACCGCGGCGCAGGGGTCGCTCCTCGAGGCCGCGGCCCCGCTGGTGGACGGCGACTTCGGTCCCACGACGGCGGCGTTCTGGTCCGGTGCCCTCGACGCGCTCCCGACGCTCGCCCGTCCCGGCGCCGACCCACGCGTCGTCCGGCGCGTCCTCGGCCACCTCGCCCGGGCGCTCGAGCGGCCGTTCGTCCCGGGCCAGGACTGGAGCTTCCTCGAGCACGCGCCGTGGCTCGCCGGTCAGCCGCCCGGCCGCAACCGACGCGACCGGTTGGCACTGGCGCTCGTGCTGGCGGCGACGGGGCGCGCCCCCTGGGTCGCCGACCTGCCCCGGTCGCGGCGGGGCGCGCGGTCGCTCGGCGAGCTGCTCAGCGTGCTCATCGGCGCGCAGGCCGCCTACCGGACGCCGCTGCTGGCGCTCCTGGACGCCGCGCCCGCACCGACCTGGTTCGCCGACCGCCGCCAGTTCCTCGGCGCCTGGAGCGGGCTGGTCCGGACGGTGACCGAGCTCGACGCCGCCGTGGTGTCCATGGGCATGCGCGGGGACGTGGTCGAGACGCTCCGCACGGCGGCACCGGAGATCGCCGCCGCACCCCCCGCGGACCGGACGGCGGTGGTCACCGCGCAGGTCGGACGGCTCCAGGAGGCCGTCGTCGCCCGCGCCGGCGAGCTGCTCGACGTCGACCTGGACCCGGCTCGGGGGACCCTGCGGCCGGGCACCGACCTCTGGAACGCCGCCGTCGTGTACTTCGCCGTCGCCCGCCCCACGACGCGCGCGATGATCGGGCGCTACCTCGCCGTCCTCGAGCGCGGCGGCGACCGGGCCGCCGCGGCCGACGCGGCCTGGAGGACGTGGCGCGCGGCCTGGGTCGCCGAGCACGGGGTGCCTCCAGCCGTCGTCGCGCGGGAGGGCGTTCCGGACGACCTCGTCGCGGAGGTCGGCGGGCGACCCGTGCTCGTGGGCGCGGTGCTCGACCCCGTCGACGTCCTTCACAGCCGGCATCCCGAGCTCGGCAGCTCGTGCCTCGACTGCGTCCGGGGCTCCGAGCGGGCGCTGACCCAGCAAGCGCTGCTCCACCCCGCTCTGCTGGAGGTCAACGTCTGGGCCCGGAACCCGGACGGCACGCGGGGACCGCGCCTCGCCGGCCTCTCCACGGCCGTCACCGACGCCGGCATCCTGATCACCAGCCACCTCCACACCAGCGGGACCGACGCCCACGGGCCGGCCGTCCGGCGCTGGCTGGAGGTCTGGGCGGCCCGGACCGGGCGCGACCTGCTCACGCCGATGACCCACGGCGAGTGGTACCGCCCGGACGCGCTCGCGCTGCGTGCCGGCGAGGTCCTCCGGGTCCCGGTGGCGCTGTCGCCCTCGCTGGACGGCGCGGACGAGCTGTGGAGCGACGTCCTCGACGGATACGTCTCGCTGCCCCACGAGCAGGAGCTGCTGGTGCACCGCCAGCAGCCGGGCGGGCTGCGCCACATCGAGCTGCTCGACGTCGACCCCGCGCGGGTCTGGGCCGGCGTCCACGGACCCGAGCTGACCCCGGCCGAGGCGCTCGCGTGGTCGTCCGCGCTCGCCCGCGCCGAGCCGGTGGCCGCCGCCCTCGACGGCGTGCTCGACCTGCTGGTGCGCGCCGGCGGTGAGCTGGTCGCGGGCCGGCGGGACGGGCCCGCGCTGCGGACGTTGTGGGGTCACCTCGCGGTGACGGCCTCCCCGCTCCCCGCGATCGTGCTCCACCGCCTCACGGCGCCCGTGGTCGACGGGGGCATCGTCGTCGCGGACGCCGCCCACCGGCGGGACGGCGACGTCCTGCGCGTGTGGGCGAGCGATCCCGTCGGCGCCCTCCACGAGATCACCGAGGCCGTGCTCGCGCCGTGGCTCGGGTTCCACGGCGAGGCGGCCCACGTCGTCGCCACCCTCCTCGAGCGCGTCGTGCCCGGGCAGGGCCGCGACGCGGGCTCCGTGCTCCCCGAGCGCCTCCACCGCGAGGTCGCCGACGTCGTCGCCGCCGGGCAGGTCGGCCTTCTCGTCGCTCTCGTCGCCGACCACGGCGCCGCGCGCACCCGCATCGCGCGGATGCTGCCGGCCGGCCCGTGGCGGGAGCTCGCGCTCGCCTACCTCGACGAGCTGCGAACGCTCGCCACCGCGACCGCGCGGGCGCACGACCGCACCGACCGGCCGGCCATCCGCCTGCAGATGGTCGCCGCTCCCCTGCCGGGCGCCCGCGCGGTCCGCGCCGGCGGGCGGATCGTGGCCGGGGCGGGCGCCGTGGGCGGCACGGCGTTCGTCGGTCTGCTCGTCACCGGCGTGCCGGCGGACGTCGCCGCGGGACTCGCGGCGTCCGGGGCGGCCGCCGGCGCCGTCACGGTGATCGGTCTGCGCGTCCGCGCCGCGTACCGCGCCTGGCTGGACCGACACCCGGTCGCGGCCGCGATCCACCGTGCCCTCACGAACCAGCCCGGCGACGGCCCCCTCGCCCTCCCCGGCCGGCACACCTACCCCGAGCGGTCCGTCGCCACGGCGCTGCGGGCCATCGCCGACCGCTCCCTCCCCCTCGACCCGGCGTCGCTCCCGTACGACCCCCGCGGCCCGCCGGTGACGACGGTCACCGCCCGCGATCTTCGGCGCGTGCTCGTCGCGGCGGGCCTGACCACCGCCCGGGCCGCCGACGCCGTGGCCCGGACCCTCGCGTTCACGGTCGACGGGACGGTCGTCCTGGTCCGCGAGCGCGCCGAGGCGATCGCGTCCCGGATCGCACGGCCAGGGGTCGCCGCGTGGTGGGCGGACGTGCTGGCCCACGAGGTCGGGCACCACGTCGACGGCTCCGCGCGGGACCACGGGCCCGACACCCGCCGGCTCGCCCGCGAGCACGACCACCTGTTCGGCGCGTCCCCGGGGCTCACCCGCGCCGATCGGGGGTTCGCGGTGCCGGGCGGGTCCGGCGGCGTCGTCCGCGGCGACGGGCCACGCGGCTCCGACCGTCGCCGCACCACGGCCGCACGGGTGCGGCGCCGGCGGAAGACCTCCGCGATCCGGGCCCGGGCCCGTGGTCCCCCGCGCGACGTCGCGTCACCCGCCCGACCACGTCCTCACTCGATCCCAGGAGATGAACCGATCATGACCACGACCGCCCACACCCCCACCGAGCGGGGCGCGATGCTGCGCGCCATCGCCATCGCCGTCGCCGCCGTCACCGGGGCGGCGCTGCTGCTCGGGCTGCTGGCCGGCGCACTCGGTACGGCGTCGGAGGACGCTCCCCCGGCGGCCACCGCTGCCGCGGCACCCGCGACCCCGGCTCCGCTCGGCCCGACGGCCGTGCCGGTCCCGACGGCCGACACCCCGGTGGTCCCGTCCGCGCCGGTGGCGACCCGGCACGTGGTGGCCACCGGCGAGACCCTGTCCGAGCTGGCCCAGCAGTACCGGGTGCCGACGGAGCTGCTCGCCGCGGACAACGCGATCAGCGACCCGGACCGGATGGGCACCGGGCAGTCGCTGGCGATCCCGGCCCCGCCGGCCGGCGTCGTCGTCATCACCGACGGCGCCACGCTGAGCGGTTACGCCGCGCAGTACGGCACGAGCGTCAGCGACCTGATGGCGCTCAACCCGCAGATCACGGACGCCGACCGCATCCTCGCCGGCGCCGGACTGCGAATCGCCACCGGCTGACGCCCCGACCCGGGAAACGAACGCGCCGTTCGCTGCGTCGATGCGCACGAACGGCGCGTTCGCTCCGCCGGGCTCAGGCCGTCGGGTCGGTCTGGATCATCCAGAGGTGCCCGTCCGGGTCGGCGACGGTGCTGCAGTACCCCCAGCCGGGGTCACCCGGCTCGGTCCGCACCGTCGCCCCGGCGGCGCGGGCCGTCTCGGTCACGCGGTCGACGTCCGCGGCGGTGGGGACGAGCCGGGAGAGCAGGCACTCGCTCGTGCCGGCCTCGGCGACCGCGTTGCCGGCGGACACCCAGCCGAAGCCGCCGCGCGGCACGAGGACCAGGAGCACGTCCGCCCCGAGCGCGAACTGCAGCGGCTCGGGCAGGCCGTCGTCCCCGAGCTCGCCGACGGTCTCCAGGCCGAACGCGGCCCGGTAGAAGTCGTGCGAGACGCGGCGGTCCGCGATGGGCAGCGCGACGGCGAAGGCCACGCCGTGGACCGTACCGGGCGCAGCAGGAGGCCCCGCCCCCTGCGGACAGGGGACGGGGCCGGGGAGGGCTGACGGCGGTTCAGTGCGAGGACGCCGCCACGCGCGGCTCGTCGGCGACGTCGGGCTGCTCGTCCTGGAGGTCGACGTGCGCGGTCTCCGGGGCGACGGCAAGGGCGATGATCGTGATGGCGATCATCGCCGCCACGTAGAGCGAGATCGCGAACGCCGAGCCGAACGCGTCGAGCAGGGCCACCGCGACGATCGGGGCGACGGCGCCGCCGAGCACACCGGCGATCTGGTAGCCGATGGACGCGCCGCTGTAGCGCAGCTCGGTCGAGAACAGCTCGGCGATGAAGGCCGCCTGCGGACCGAACATCGCCGCGTGGGTGGCCAGCGCGACGACGGTGGCCAGGATGATGATCACGGTCGAGCGGGTGTCGAGCAGCGGGAAGAACGCGAAGGCCCAGATGCCCGCCCCGACCGCGCCGGCCATGTACACGGGCCGGCGGTCGAAGCGGTCGGACAGCGCCCCGAAGAACGGGATGAGGACCAGCTGGCACGCCGACGCGATGAGCACCGCGTTGAGACCGAGGCTTCGTGGCAGGTCGAGCTCGGTCGTGATGTAGGTGAGGATGAACAGCACGAAGGTGTAGAAGGCGACGTCGGTACCGATGCGGGCGCCCATCGCGACGAGCAGGCCCCTCGGGTGGCGCTTGAACACCTCGATGAGCGGCATCGAGGACTTGCGGCCGCTGTCGGCCGCCTCGGCGAACACCGGGCTCTCGGAGACAGTGAGGCGGATCCAGAGCCCGACGAGGATGAGCACGGCGGACGCCCAGAACGCCGTCCGCCAGCCCCAGGACAGGAACGCCTGCTCGGTGAGCACCAGGTTCAGGACACCGAGGATGGCGGCCGCGAGCAGGTTGCCGACCGGGACGCCGATCTGCGGCCAGCTGGCGTTGAGCCCGCGCTTCCTCGTGTCGCCGTGCTCGAGGGTCATGAGCACCGCGCCGGCCCACTCGCCGCCGAGCCCGAGCCCCTGCAGGAAGCGCAGCGCCACGAGCAGGATCGGCGCGGCGGCTCCGAGCGTCTCGTAGGTCGGCAGACAGCCGATGAGGAACGTCGCCACGCCCATGAGCAGCAGCGTCACGACCAGGACGTTCTTGCGACCTACCTTGTCGCCGTAGTGCCCGGCGACGAACCCGCCGAGCGGCCGCGACACGAAGCCGACCGCGTACGTGGCGAACGCCAGCAGTGTCCCCGTCAGCGGGTCGAAGCTGGGGAAGAACAGCTTGTTGAACACCAGCGCGGCGGCGGTGCCGTAGAGGAAGAAGTCGTACCACTCGAGCGACGTGCCGACGACGCTGGCGACGATGACGCGCCCCGTCCCCCGGGGTTGCTGGACTTCGGTCATCAGGGACCTCCTACGGATCGGCGCCCGGGTCGTCGGCGACGCGGACCGGATCGGGGTGATGTGGTTCACCGTAGGGATTGTTCAACAATCCCTCAAGGGGTCGTTCCTAGAACTTTCGCACGGGGTCGGGCCGGAGCCGGAGGCGCTGCCCCGGACGCAGCTGGGCGGCGACGTCGACCTCGCGGTCCCTCAGCACGGCGACCACCGGGTAGCCGCCGGTGACCGGGTGGTCGGCGAGGAAGACCAGCGGCTGCCCGGACGCCGGGACCTGGATCGCGCCACGGGCGACACCCTCGCTGGGCAGCTCGACGTCGACGTGGGAGGGCGCGCGGTCCAGCACCGGTCCGCGCAGCCGCATGCCCACCCGGTTGCTGTCCGGCGTGACCTCCCACGGCCGACCGAAGAGCACCCGCAGCGCGTCGTCACAGAACCAGTCCGCGCGGGGCCCGGGGACCGCCTGCACCGTCACCTCCCCGTCGTCCGGCGCCGACACGGGCACGCTGTCGGAGGCCGGCACGGGGCCCGCCGTCTCGTCGCCGACCGGGAGGACGTCGCCGGGACGCAGCGGGGGCGGCCCGAGGCCGGCCAACAGGTCGGTCGAGCGGCTGCCGAGGACGGACGGGGCGTCGACGCCGCCGCGCACCGCGACGTACGAGCGCAGTCCGCGATCGGGGGCCCCGACGCGCAGCTCGTCGCCGAGGGCGAGGACCTCGGGGCGGGCCAGCCCGGCCGGGCGCAACCGCCCGCTCGGACGCCGCACCAGCACCGGACCGGTCGCGCCGGTCACGGCGACCACCAGTCGCCCCTCGGCGCGGACCACCAGCCCGCCCGCCGTGACCTCGAGCCCGGCCGCGTCGGACCCGTTGCCGACGAGCCTGTTCGCGAGCGCCAGGGACCGTCGGTCGGCCGCGCCGGAGACGCCGA
Source organism: Actinomycetospora aeridis (assembly GCF_037400275.1). Classification (NCBI taxonomy): domain Bacteria; kingdom Bacillati; phylum Actinomycetota; class Actinomycetes; order Pseudonocardiales; family Pseudonocardiaceae; genus Actinomycetospora; species Actinomycetospora aeridis. The sequence goes on from NZ_JBBEGL010000015.1 coordinate 24,569, forward strand.
CGCCGAGGTCACTGCGGCCGGGCCGCCCGAGGTCCTGGACGGTCGCGAGCACCCCGGTGGCCAGGACCCGGAGGCTCATGACGCACGCTCGGAGAACCGCACCCGCACGCCGGGCGTGAGCACCGCGGGCGGGTCGCGGTCGGGGCGCCACATCGGGTGGTCGGTGCGCCCGATCAGCTGCCACCCGCCGGGCGAGGCCCGTGGGTAGATCCCGCTGAACTCACCGGCCAGGCCGACGGCACCCGCCGGGACGCTCGTGCGCGGGACCCGCAGGCGCGGCACGGTCAGGCGCGCGTCGGCGCCCGCGAGGTAGCCGAAGCCCGGCGCGAAACCGGCGAAGGCCACCGTCCAGAGCTGCCCGGTGTGCACGGCGACGACCTCGGCGGGCGTCAGGCCGGTCAGCGCCGCGACGGACGCGAGGTCCGCGCCGTCGTAGACCACCGGGACGTCGACGATCGGGCCGGCGGCGACGGCGGTCCCCGCCGCGGGCGCCTCGACGCGGACGGCGCGCACCGACGCCGCCAGCGCCGCGAGATCCGTGCCCGGCGGGACGCGTACGAGCACCGAGCGCGCGGCCGGGACCAGGTCGAGCAGACCGGGCGGGGGTGCGGCCCGCAGCGCGGCGTGCAGGGCCAGGGCGTGGGCGACGTCGGCGACCTCGACGAGCAGGCCGGTGTCACCGTGCGCGCGGACGCCGAGCACCGGCGACGTGGTCGGGAGGGCCACCTCGGTCACGACGACCACGATCCTCGGATCTTCGGACAATCCCTCTGCCGAGGAATCGGATCATGGGGCGTTCCGCGTACGCTCGCCGCGTGACCCGCAGTGCTGCCGCCACCTGGACGACCACCCTCGCCGAGCAGCGCGGACGCCTCGAGGTCGGGTCGACGTCCGAGCGGGTGGCCGGCCTGCTGCGCACCCAGGTGCTCGACGGGACGCTGCGCCCCGGGGTCCAGCTCACCGAGGAACAGCTCGTCGAGGCCCTGGGCGTCTCGCGCAACACCGTCCGCGAGGCCCTGCAGCGCCTGTCGGCCCAGCGCCTGGTCGAGCACCACCGGCATCGCGGCGTGTTCGTCCGGCGGCTCGACCTCGGCGACCTCGCCGACCTGTGCGGGCTGCGCCGCTCCCTCGAGTGCGGCGCCCTGCGCGAGGCAGCCGCCCGCGGCAGCGTCGACCCCGGCGCGGCGTCGGCCGTCGTCCAGGCCGCCCGCGACGGGGAACGCGCCGCGGCGGCGGGCGACTGGGACGGCGCCGGCACCGCCAACGCCGCCGTGCACCTCGCGCTCGCCGCGCTGGCCCGCAACGCCCGGATCGACGAGGAGATGCGCGGGGTCGTCGCCGAGCTGCGGCTCGCCTTCGTCGTGCTCGCCGACGCGCGGGCGATGCACGAGCCCTACGTGGCCGAGAACGTCGCGCTCGCCGGCCAGGTCGCCGAGGGGCGCCTGCTCGAGGCGGCCGGCTCGCTCGACGACTACCTGCGCCGCGCCGAGGCGCACCTGCTCGAGGCCTACGGCCAGACCCTCGAGGACTGAGCTCCCCGCACTCCCCCGACGACGGGCGTGGTGTTCACCGACCCGTCGCCCTCCTGACCCTGGACCCGACCGGCTCATGACGGCTATCGTGCGAGTTGTTCAACAATCCGTCAATAGAATCGTCAACGACATGAGGGTGACCTGACGTCACGCTCGGAAGTCATTCCGGGTCCTCCGAGTCGCCGCTTGTGCGATTGCACGTCGTGTTGTTCTCATTCCAGGCGGTGGATGTCGCGCTCAGTGGTGAGGCGTCGACGGACGACGACGGGATCGCTCGCCGCGATCGACCTCCGGGGGAGTAAGGACTGATGGCCGTGCAGTGCGCGCTCGCCGGGTGTACCGAGGAGATCGAACAGCCGGAGAAGGGGCCGCAACGCAAGTTCTGCTGCCCGGCCCACCGCACGGCGGCGAGGGCCGCGCGTCTCCGCTCCGCGGCAGCCGGACCGGTCGCGGGGGACGTCACACCCGCCGCGGCGACCCCCGAGGAGCCCGTCGACGAGCCCGCGCCCGGCGTGACCCTGTCCGAGGCCGAGGTCGCCCAGCTCCCCGCGACCACGGCGCCGATGCGCGCGTCCGAGAGCAGCGACGAGGCCCCCGAGCCTGCCGCGTCCGGCTCGTCCGGCTCGTCCGGCGAACGCCTGGTCACGACGACCCGGACCCCGGGCGACGTGCCCCCGGCCCTGAAGCGCCGGCCCGTCCCCCTGCGCCGCGTCCGCCGTGAGCCGCGGCGCGCCCGTGCCGTCATCGCCGGCACGCTCGTCGTCGCGATGGCGTTCGGCGGCGGCGTCTCGCTGCTCGACCGCACCGACGACCCGGCCTCGACCGTCGGCGCCCAGCGCCCGACCGCCCCGGCGCCGGACGGCCAGTGGCTGCTGCACGCCAACGTCGCCCTCGCGACGCTCTCGCACCAGCTCGACGTGGCCCGGGCCTCCGAGGCCCGCTGGCTCGCGGTGCTCGACGACGTGCGTCCCCCGGCCGAGGTGCAGGCACTGGTCAACCGGCGGCAGTGGCTCGAGCGCCAGATGCTCCTGCTGCAGTCGCAGATCGCGTCGTACAACAACCTGGAACAGGCGCGGGCCGCCCTCGCGCTGGCCCGGCAGAACCTCGACGAGCTCAACGCCGCGACCGCGGGCCCGACGCCGACGGTCGGCGCGAACGGTGCGGACCTGCGAGCGCAGCGTGACATGGCGCAGCGCCACGTCGAGATCCTGCAGATGCAGGTCGACGTGCTCGCGCAGGACGTCGCCCTCGCGACGACGGCGCCGGTGCCCGACACCAGCGACATCACCGCGCCCCTGGCCCGGCAGGTCGACGACCTCGTCGCCGACCCGACCCGCCAGCAGGCGCCGGAGGGCGACAACACCTCGGCCGTGGCGCTGGGCGACCCGGCCACGGTGTCCCGCGAGCCGTCCTCGGGCGACCGAGCCGTCGCGCTCCCCGACTCCGGCGAGCCGCCGCGCCCGTCGTCCGGCGGCGGCGTGCTCGAGTCGCTCATCGACCCGCTCGTCGGCGGTACGACGACCGGCGGCGGTGGCGGCGGCGACTTCCCCGAGCCCGTGACCCGCCCGGTGCGCGAGGCTCCGGCCGAGGTCGAGCGCGCCGTCGGCGACACTGCCGGTGGCGTGGGCGCGGCCGCGGGCGGCCTCGTCGGGGACGTGGCCCGGCCCGTCGGCGGGCTCCTCGGCGGCGACGACCGCGGCCCCGACACCGAGGCTCCCGGCGACACGGCCGACCTCTCGACGCTCGCGGCGACCCCCTTCCGCACCGTGGCCGGGGCGCCCGGCGAGGGCGGCGTGCTCGACGGCGGCGGTCTCCTCGGTGCCGACGGCCCCCTCGGGCGCGACGGCCGGGCCGAGGGGCTCACCGACGGGCCGCGGACGGGGACGCCGGCCGCGGACACGGCTCCGGGCGACGTCGACGCGCCCGTGTCCGACGGCTCCGGGCCTCGCGAGGTCGCCCGGTCGCTGCGCGGGCCCGGGGAGGACGAGGCCGACGCGTCGGTCCCTACCTCGCTCGACCCGCGGAGCCCCGCGGCGGGCGACGAGGGCGACGCGACGGTGCCCGACGGCGACGGCCGTCCGACCACCGGCGAGCCCGAGGCCCAGCGCGACGACGACGAGCAGCCGAGCGGAGACGAGGCCGACGGCATCGTCCCGGTGGCCTTCACGGCCGACGACTCCGGAGCCACCGGTGGCGCCGCCGACGGTGACGCCCTGGCTCGCGGCATCCGGCAGTCGGCGAACGAGCAGGTCGCTCGCACGCTCGACGAGGCCACCGGGACCACCGGGGCGGCGCCGGGCGACGAGCAGGACACCGGCGAGCTGGGACGTCAGATCAGCGACCAGGTCGACGAGCAGGTCCGGCAGTCGGTCGAGCGGGCCGCCGGCGGCGACGACCAGCAGGACGACGCGGAGCAGGACGACGGCCAGCGAGACGACGCCCCGCGAGACGACGCCGAGCAGGACGACGCCGAGCAGGACGACGCCGAGCAGGACGACGGCCAGGACGACGAGCAGGTGCGCAGTCAGGACCGCGAGGAGTCGCGCTCGGAGCAGCCGGACGAGGAGGACTCCGACGCGGATGCCGACTCCGGCTCCGACTCGAGCTCGTCAGCGTCGTCCGACGACGGCGGCTCCGACGACGGCGGCTCCGACGACGGCGGCTCGTCGGGCGGGGACTTCGGCGAGGACTGACCCGGGCACGCCGCGCGTCGCCGTGCGATCGCCGTTCCGGTGACGATCGATGTCAGATTCGACATCGATCGTCACCAGGACCGTGACCTCGGGCGCGGCCTCCCCGACGGACGCGTCTCAGCGGTGGCCCGCGACGTCCCGCGGCTCGTAGCGCTCCTCGAGCTCGGCGATCTCGGTGTCGTCGAGGTGGAGGTCGACCGCGGCGACCGCGTCGGCGAGGTGGTGCTCCTTGGTCGCCCCGACGATCGGCGAGTCGACCACCGGGTTGGCCAGCACCCACGCCAGCGCGACCTGGGCGCGCGAGACGCCGCGCTTCTCGGCGACCTCGGCGACCTTCTCGACGATGTGCCGGTCGGTGTCGCGGTAGAGCGTCTTGCCGAACTCGTCGGTCTCGCCGCGGGTGGTCGAGGAGTCCCAGTCGCGCGTCAGCTTCCCGCGCGCGAGCGGGCTCCACGGGATCGACCCGATGCCCTCGTCGGCGCAGAGCGGGAGCATCTCCCGCTCCTCCTCGCGGTAGAGCAGGTTGTAGTGGTCCTGCATCGTGACGAACCGGGTCCAGCCGTTCGCGTCCTGCAGGTGCAACGCCTTCGCGAACTGCCACGCCCACATCGACGAGGCGCCGATGTAGCGGACCTTGCCGGCCTTGACGACGTCGTGCAGCGCCTCGAGCGTCTCCTCGATCGGCGTGTCGTAGTCCCAGCGGTGGATCTGGTAGAGGTCCACGTAGTCCATGTCGAGGCGGCGCAGCGAGGCGTCGATGCCGGTCATGATCGCCTTGCGGGAGAGGCCCGCGCCGTTGGGGCCCTTCCGCATGCGGTTGAAGACCTTGGTGGCGACGACGATCTCGTCGCGGTCGGCCATCTTGTTCAGCCAGTGTCCGGTGATCTCCTCGGACGTGCCGGCGGAGTAGACGTCGGCCGTGTCGAAGAAGTTGATCCCCGCGTCGAGCGCCTGACGGAAGAAGGGCTCGGCCTGGTCGGCGGGCAGCGCCCAGGGCCAGCGGTCGTTCGCCTCGCCGTAGCTCATGGCGCCCAGGCAGATCCGTGAGACGTCGAGTCCCGTCATGCCGAGCTTCGTGTACTCCATGACGCCAGCGTGCCCCGCGGACCGCCGGCCGATTCCGGGTCCGGCCCGGGAATCGGCTGGACGTCAACAGCGCTCGAGGTCATAGCGTCGAGAGAACGCCCCGCGCAGCGCCGGGCATTCCTCCTCAATCCCGACAGAATGGTCGTGCCTCTGTGACCAGCACCGCTCCCGTCGCGCCCGGCGGTCGCCGCTGGGCGATCCTCGCGGTGATCGCTGTGGCGCAGCTCATGGTCGTGCTCGACAACACGATCGTGAACATCGCGCTCCCGTCGGCCCAGGTCGACCTCGGCTTCGACGACGCCCAGCGCCAGTGGGTGATCACCGCCTACGCGCTGGCGTTCGGCAGCCTCCTGCTGCTCGGCGGCCGCATGTCCGACCTGTTCGGCCGCAAGCGCGCGTTCGTCACCGGGCTGATCGGCTTCGCCGTCGCCTCGATGGTCGGCGGCGCCGCGACCGACCTCGTCATGCTCGTCGCCGCCCGCGCCGCCCAGGGTGTGTTCGGCGCCCTGCTCGCACCGGCCGCGCTCTCGCTGCTGACGACCACGTTCCCGTCCGGACGCGAGCGCGCGCGGGCGTTCGGCATCTTCAGCGCCATCGTCGGCGCCGGCGCGGCGATCGGGCTGCTGCTCGGTGGCGTGCTCACCGAGTACGTCGACTGGCGCTGGTGCATGTACGTCAACGCCGTGTTCGCCGCGGTCGCGCTCGTCGGCGGCCTGACCCTGCTGCCGAGCATGCAGCGCCAGGGTCGCCCCCAGCTCGACATCGGCGGCACCGTCGCGGCGTCGGCCGGCCTCTTCGGGCTCGTCTTCGGCTTCGCGAGCGCGGAGACCGACGGCTGGGCCTCGCCGATGGTGTGGGGCTTCCTCGCCGGCGGCGTCGTGCTCCTCGGGATCTTCGTGCTGATCCAGCGCCGGGTGGCGGCGCCGCTGCTGCCGCTGCGCGTGATCCTCGACCGCACCCGCGGCGGCGCCTACCTCACCGTGCTCGTGCTCGCGTCGGGGATGTTCGGGGTCTCGCTGTTCCTGACCTTCTACCTGCAGCGCAACCTCGGTTTCAGCCCGGTGCTCACCGGCGTGGCGTTCCTGCCGATGGTCGCCTCGATCGTCACGGCGTCGACGACCGTCCCCAACGCCCTGCTCCCCCGCGTGGGCCCGAAGCCGCTGGTCATCGTCGGCCTCGTGCTCGGCACCGCGGCGATGCTGTGGTTCTCGCAGCTCGACGCCGGGAGCACGTACGCGGCGGGCGTCCTGCCCGGGCTGGTCCTCATGGGCCTGGGCATGGGCACCGCGATGTCCACCGGCATCAACACCGCGACGCTCGGCGTGCAGCCGGCCGACGCCGGGGTCGCGTCGGCGACGGTCAACACGATGCAGCAGGTCGGCGGGTCGGTCGGCACGGCGCTGCTCTCCAGCATCGCCGGCACGGCCACCGCGGCGGCGCTCGCCGGGGCGCCGGGCGGTGACCCCGCGGTGGCGACGATCAGCGGCTACTCGGCGGCCTTCACGACGGCGGCGATCCTCTTCGCCGTCGGTGCGGTGGTCTGCGGCCTGCTGGTGCGGGGCGGTCGCCCGCAGAGCGCGGCGTCGGCCGAGAGCGTCGAGCGCGCCGAGGCCCCGGCGGACAGCACCGGCCTCGTCGGCGCGGTCCGCGACGCCGCGGGCAGCGCGGTGGCCGGCGCGACCCTGACGCTCGTCGACCCCGCGGGCCGCGAGTCCGGGCGCGCCGTGAGCGACGCGCAGGGCGACTTCGACCTGCGCGCCACCGGCCCCGGCGACCACCTCCTGGTCACCGGCGCGCCCGGGCTCGCCCCGAGCGCGCAGCGGATCGTCCTCGCCGGCGGCCGCACCACCCGCGGCGACGTGGTCCTCGAGGTCGTCGAGGTGCCCGCCCGCACCTGATCGGACCAGGCCCGCCCGCCGAACGCGCGCCTACCGGAAGAACGAACGGCGCTTTCGCTGCTTCGGAAGCAGCGAAAGCGCCGTTCGTTCGTCAGGTCCGGCGCGGTGACCCGTCATGCGCTGTGGTGCGACTCCTGGCGGCCGTGGATCGGTGTCGCGATCCCGGCAGAACGGGCCTTGAGCTGCAGCGCCAGGTAGAGCGAGTAGAAGCGCGACTGGTGCAGGTTGCCGCCGTGGAACCACAGGTTGTCCTGCTGGGTCGGCTTCCACATGTTGCGCTGCTCGCCCTCCCAGGGACCGGGGTCCTTGGTGGTGTCCGAGCCGAGGCCCCAGACCTTCCCGACCCGGTCCGCCATCTCCTGGCCGATGATGTCGGCGGCGCGGCGGTTCATCGAGCCGTAGCCGGTGGCGAACACGACGAGGTCGGCCTCGAGGCGGGTGCCGTCGTCGAGGACGACCTCCTTCTCCGTGAACTCGCTGATCTGGCCCTTGGCGAGCTTCACCTTGCCGTCGGCGACGAGCTCGGCCGCGCCCACGTCGATGTAGTAGCCCGAGCCGCGGCGCAGGTACTTCATGAACAGGCCGGAGTCGTCGTCGCCGAAGTCGAGCTCGAAGCCGGCCTCCTCCAGGCGCCGGTAGAAGTCGGCGTCGACCTCGCGGGCCTTGTCGTACGCCGGCTTCTGGAAGTTGTGCATGATCCGGTAGGGCAGGGACGCGAACACCATGTCGGCGGTGTAGGTGTCGATGCCGGAGGCGACCGCGCGCTCGGAGTAGAGGTCGCCGAGGGCGTACTCCATGAGCGTCTCGGACCGGATGATGTGCGTGGAGCTGCGCTGCACCATCGTGACGTCGGCGCCGACCTCCCACAGCGAGCCGCAGATGTCGAACGCCGAGTTGTTCGACCCGATCACGACGACCTTCTTGCCCTTGTACTCGTCCGGGCCGGGGTGCTGCGAGCTGTGCTGCACCTCCCCCTGGAACGTGTCGCGGCCGGGGATCTCCGGGATGTTCGGCTTGCCGGAGACGCCGAGGGCGAACACGACCTGCTGCGGGCGGAGGGTGACCTCCTCACCGTCGCGGTCGACGACGACGGACCACTCGCCGGCGGCGGAGTCGTAGGTCGCGCTCTTCGCGGTCGTGGAGCCCCAGTAATTGAGCTCCATGACCCGCGTGTACATCTCGAGCCAGTCGCCGATCTTGTCCTTCGGCGCGAACACCGGCCAGTTCTCGGGGAACTTGAGGTAGGGCAGGTGGTCGTACCAGACCGGGTCGTGCAGGGCGAGGCTCTTGTAGCGCTTGCGCCAGGAGTCGCCGGGCCGCTCGTTGGACTCGACGATGATCGCCTCGACGCCGAGCTGGCGCAGGCGGGCACCCAGCGCGATGCCGCCCTGGCCGCCGCCGATGATGACGACCTCGGGCTGGCGGGTGTAGCCGAGCTCGGCGGCCTCGGCCTCGCGCCGCTCGCGCCAGGTGACGCGGTCGGGGTTGGCGCCGTGCTCGGTGCCGAACGGCCGGCGCTCGCCGCGCGGCTCCTCGTGGCCCTTGAGCTCGTCGAGCGTCGTCAGCAGCGTCCAGGCCTTGCCCTCGGCGTTCAGCCGCAGGTGCCCGGTGCCCCGCCCGATCGCCGTCTCGAACTTCAGCCAGGCCTCGGTGATCCCGTCGCCCTCGGTCGGGGTCCCGTCGACCGAGAAGCTCACCGGCGACGCCTGGCGCGCGGCGTCGGAGCGCACGAGGTCGGCGACCCCGGCGTGGCCCTCGACCGTGATCAGGTTCCAGGTGAACGACACGAGGTCGCGCCAGTACGACTCGTCCGCGAACAGCGCCGCCGCGCGGTCGCCGTCCCCGGCCGAGAGCGCGTCGGCGAACTCGGTGAGCCAGCTGCTCACCCGCCGATCGGTCTCGGTGCGCCCGCTCTCCGCCGTCTGCGTCACTGCTGCCTCCACTGCGGGCGACGGTCCGTGCCGACCGGGGGCGGCCGCCCGCCTCTGCCCACGGTCGAAGTGTCGTGAGGGACAGTGAAGCCGATCACCAACATCAGCGGCAGAGGTTGCACCCAGGTTGCGTGCGAACGGCCTACGTGCGTGATGGTCAGGGCCGCCGGTAGGTGACGATGGCCTGGTCGAGCACCATCCGGTCGCGGAACGGGGTCGGGGCGATGCCGGGCGTCAGCTCCACGGGGACGCCCTCGGCCTCGGCGCGGTCGAACGCCGTTGTGCTCGCGACCCGCCCGGTCAGCGTGAACTCGTCGATCAGGTACGGCAGCCCCTGGGAGCCGACCGACGACGGCCCGTCGGTGACGTGCAGGTGCAGGTGCGGCGCCACCGAGTTGCCGGTGTTGCCGACCAGGCCGACCACGTCGCCCGCGCGCACCCGGTCGCCCGGCCGGACGCGGACCGATCCCGTCTGCAGGTGCGCGTAGGTCACGTAGAACCCGTTGCCGACGTCGAGCAGCACGTAGTTGCCGTCCGCCAGCGTGATCGGGATGTCCTCGGGATACCGCCCCGGGACCTGCTCGGGCTGCCCGTCCAGCGTCGTGACGACCGTGCCCTCCGCGACCGCGAACACCTCGTTGCCGTAGATGCGGTAGCTGCGCAGGTCCTCCCTCGGGCCGGCGTAGATGCGCCCGTCGGGCCCGACCCGCTCGTAGTCGATGGCGTAGCGCTGGGCCAGCGTCGGGCTGCCGTTGATCGGCAGCGCGGCCCGGGTGTGCCGGACGGCGTCGCAGCAGCCGTCGGCGGCCAGGACCCCCTCCCCCGCCAGCGGCGGCGCGAGGACCGGGAGCCGGCGCGCGTCGACCGGGGTCGGGGCGACGGTCTCGGTGACGGGCGCGCCGCCGATCCGCGCGGTGAGCCGATGGGTCAGCGACGGCGGGGCCAGCGTCCCGGGCGGCAGCGCGACGTGCAGGAACAGCATCCCGTGCTGCCCGCCCGCCAGCTCCGGCCCGTACGCCTCACCGCCCGTCGGCCTGAGCCGCGCCGCGAGGTCACCGCCCGCGAGCACGCCGAGCACCTCGCCCGCCGGGCCGACCGTCTCGACCTGCTCGATCGTGGCCGGCGACGGCGTGAAGTTCACCAGCGCCAGCTCGTAGACGAGATGCGTGCGCTCGTCCTCACCCAGCACCGGCACGGGCGCGACCGGCACCTCGGCGACGACGGGCGTCAGCACCGGCTCGGGCGCCGCGGGGGCGGCGGCCACCGGCGACACCGCCGCCGACGAAGGTGCGGACGAGGGTGCCGGCCCCGCTGACGGCGGTCCCGCGCACGCGGCGAGCACGGCGAGGACCGCGAGAGCCGCGGCGAGGACGGGGACGGTGACCGGGCGTGGCCGGCGGCGCGGTGACACGAGGATGATCGTCCGGTCGTTCACCGTGTCGGCCCACCGACCCAGCTCCCGAGCGTGGCGGGACCTGGCTCCCTTGACGAGCCGGCGGGTCAGCCCGCGAGGTAGCGCACCACGGCGAGGACGCGGCGGTGGTCGTCGTCGGTCGGCGGCAGGCCCAGGGCCTCGTAGATGCGGGAGATCTGGCCGATCACGGCCTTCTCGGTGACCCCGAGCTCCCGGCCGATCGCGGCGTTGCTGCGGCCCTCGGCCATGAGGCGCAGGACCTCCTGCTGGCGCGGGGAGAGCCCGCCGAACGCGTCGTCGTCGAGCCGGGCCCGGGCCGCCATCAGCGCGACGATCTCGGGGTCGAGCACCGTGCCGCCGGCGGCGACGCGCTCGAGGTCGGCCACGAAGGTGGCGATGTCGGCGATGCGCTGCTTGAGCAGGTAGCCGACCCCGGACGGGCGCTCGGCCAGCAGCTCGCGGGCGTAGCGGCGCTGGAGGTGCTGGGAGAGCAGGACGACCGGGACGGCGGTGGGTCCGCGGTGCAGGGCCAGCGCGGCGCGCAGCCCGTCGTCGGTGTTCCCCGGCGGCATGCGGATGTCGGTGACGATCAGGTCGGGCGCGTGCTCGGCCGCGAGCCGCGCGAGGTCCGGGGCGTCGGCGGCGGCGCCGCACACCGTGTGCCCGGTGTGCTCGAGCAGGTGCACCAGGCCCTGCCGCAGCAGCGCCTCGTCCTCACCGATCACGACCCGCACGGCAGCTCCACGGTCACCGTCGTGCCCCCACCGACCGGGCTGTCCACGCTCAGCGAGCCCCCGACGGCGCCGACCCGGTCGGCCAGGCCCCGCATCCCGCCGCCCGCGGGGCCGCCCACCCCGCCCTCGCCGTCGTCGCTGACCTCGACCCGGACCGAGCCGTCGGCGGCGACCACCCGGACGGCGAGGGCACGCGCGTGCGCGTGGCGCAGGGCGTTGGTGAGGCCCTCGGCGACGACGAAGTACGCGGTGCTCTCGACCGCGGGCGGCAGGGTCCCGTCCTCGAGCGCGAGCTCGAGGCGCGTCGGCAGCGGGACGCGGTCCACGAGGTCCTCGGTCGCCGCGGCGAGCCCGCGCTCCACCAGGGCCGCGGGCATCACGGCGTGCACGTGCCCGCGCAGCTCGGTGGCCGCGTCGTCGATGCCCGTCCGCAGCGCGACGGCACGCTCCCGCAGCGCGGGACCGGCGTCGTCGGCGAGCCGCTGGGCGTCGAGGGCGAGCAGGACGAGCCGCACCTGGAGGCCGTCGTGCAGGTCACGGGCGATCCGCCGCCGCTCGCCGTCGGCGGCCTCGACGAGCCGCTGCCGCGAGCGGCGCAGGGCGGCGTCGGAGGCGCGCAGCTCGGCGAGCAGCCGTTCGCGGTCGATCGCGAGCGCCAGGACCCGTCCCGCCGCCGCGACCGGTTCCGGGTCGGCCAGGAGGGTCGCGTCGTAGGCGATCGCCCCGACGCGGCGGCCCCGGAGCTCCACCTCCACGGCGGCCCGCCCCGACCCCGCGCCGGGCAGCGGCGCCGGCGCGCCGGCGGCGTCGACGTAGTGCCCGGGGCCGGGCAGCCAGAACACGACCTGGGCCGTCGGGTCGCCGAGGGCCCGCGCGCAGGCGCGCGCCAGCCCCGGGCGTCCGTCCGCGCCGCCCAGCCACGCGGCGAGCTCCTCGACCTCCCCGGTCCGGGCGAACCCGCCGCGCAACAGGCCCGTCACGAAGGCGACGGGCACGCCGGCGAGGGCGACGATCTGCACCACGCCGAGCGTCACCGGGTCCAGCCCGACGAGGTCGGCGACTGCCGCGCCGAGCGGCACCATGACCGCCGCGACCACCCCGTAGGCGGCGAGCGGCAGCAGGACGCGGCGCCGCTCACGGTCGGTCGCGCGCAGCCGCCGGACCACCAGCACGACCGTCGCCACCACCACGAGGGCGCCGACGACCCGCTGCACGGTCCCGCCGACCGCGGCGAGGTCGGGCCGGTCGGCGATCGCGAGCAGCTGGTGGGGCGGCGGCTGGGGCGTGAACAGGTACTCCGGGGCCTGCAGGACGAGCACGGTCACCCAGGCGGCCCCCACGACCACGCGGGCGGCCGGGTCGCGCACCCGCCCCGACGGGAACGCGAGGAGCAGCTGCACGAGGACGGCGACCGGGGTCGTCGCGGTGACGGAGCCGACGGCCGCCAGCGCGGGGACCCCGGTGTTGCCGAGGTCGGCGAGCAGCCAGGCCCCGCCGCCGGCGACCAGTAGCCCGCCGGTCGCGTTGCTCGGCCGCTGCCACCACGCGACCACGCCCGCCGCGACGTGCACCCACGCCACCACCACGAGCCCGACGTAGGCCCACGTCGGGCCGGGGGTGGTCACGACGAGGGCGGTCGTGACGAGGCCGAGGACGACGAACACGGCGACGAGCGCGACGAGTGCGCCCGCGAGCGAGCGGATCGACGGCGTCCGTCCCCACGGCATGTGCCGACCTTGGCAGGTGATCGCCCGGGTATGTGAGCGATCTTCGGTGCAATAGCACCGAAGATCGCTCACAGAGGCCGGACGGACCAGTCAGAAGATCGAGTAGGCCCCGTCGACGACGATCTCGTCGCCGGTCTGGAAGCCTCCGGCCCCGCCGGCGAGGTACACCGCGAGGCGGGCGAAGTCGTCGGGCCGACCCCAGCGCCGCTGCGGCATCCGCGGCATGACGGCCTGCTCGAAGCGCTCGTCGTGCAGCGTCGGCGACGCCAGCGGCGTCTCGGTCCAGCCGACGACGAGCGAGTGCGCGTTGATGCCGTACCGGGCGAGCTCGATCGCGCAGCCCTTGATGATCGCCGTCATGCCGGCCTTGGTCGCGGCGTAGGCCTGGTTGCGCGGGGCGCCGTGCACCGTCGACACGCTCGAGGTGCCGACGAGCACCCCGCCTCCCCCGCGCTCGATCATGTGCCGCGCGGCCGCGCGCAGCGTCAGGAACGCGCCGTCGAGGTTGATCCGGGTGACGCGGCGGAAGTCCTCGAGCGTCGTGTCGACGAACCGCGCCCCGGACCCGCCGATGCCGGCGTTGGCGAAGCAGGAGTCGACGCGCCCGAAGTGCTCGACGACGCCGTCGAACGCCCCGGTCACCGCGTCCTCGTCGCCGACGTCACAGCGCCACGCCCGTGCCCGGGCACCCAGGGCCGTGAGCTCGTCGACCGCGGCGGCGTTGCGCTCCTCGTTCGTGCCCCAGATCGCGACGTCGGCGCCGCACCGCGCGAGCCCGCGGGCCATCCCGAGACCGATGCCCGAGTTGCCGCCGGTGACGAGCGCGACGTGCCCGTCCAGGTCGAACAGGCTCACGTCACGGCCCAGCGGCCCGTGAACGTCGGGTCCCGCTTGTCGCGGAACGCGGCGAACGCCTCGGGGGCGTCCTCCGTCGCGAAGTTGACGGCCTGCGCGCGTGCCTCGCTCGCGAGCGCGTCGCGCAGCGTGCGGTCGGCGTTCTCGTGCAGCAGGGCCTTGGACTGGGCGACGGCGACCGGCGCGTTCGCGACGAGCCGCGCGGCGAGGTCGTCGACGAAGGCCCCGATCTCCCCGGGCGCGACGACCCAGGTCACGAGGCCCAGCCGCAGCGCCTCCTCGGCGTCGATCATCTCGGCGAGCAGCGCGAGGCGCTTGGCCTGCTGTATCCCGACCAGGCGCGGCAGCAGCCACGAGCCGCCGAAGTCCAGCGACAGCCCCCGCTTGGCGAAGATCTGCGAGAAGCGCGAGGTCGGCGTGGCGACAACGAGGTCGCAGCCCAGCGCGAGGTTCCAGCCCGCCCCGACCGCGACGCCGTCGACGTGCGCGATCGTCGGGACCGGCAGCTCGTGGAGCATCAGCGCGATCTCGTTGATGAAGCGCATCCGGTCCAGCGGGTGGCCCTCGCGGGGCCCGGAGAGGTCGGCGCCTGCGCAGAACGCCCCGCCCGCCCCGGTGATCACCACGGCGCGCACCGCATCGTCGTCGCGGGCCGCCGACAGCTGCGCGTGCAGCGCCCGCCAGGAGGCCAGGTCGAGGGCGTTGCGGCGCTCGGGCCGGTTCAGGGTCAGCGTCAGCACGCCGCCCTCGCGGCGGGCGAGCAGGACGTCCTCGTCCATGGGGGGTGCGGCTCCGTCCCGTGGCGGCGGTGGTGCCCGGCGAACCTATCGATCGATCGTTCACCGGGCCACTAGGCTGTCGCGATGACCACCGTGCCCCGCGGTGGCGGTCGCGACGCCATCACCCGGGCCGCGCGCGAGAGCTTCGCCGAGCGCGGCTACCACGGCAGCTCGATCCGCGACATCGCCGCGCGGGCGGGCCTGTCGCTCTCGGCGCTCTACCACTGGCACCCGAGCAAGCAGGACCTGCTCACGGCGCTGATCGAGGAGAGCACCGCGGAGTACTTCCGGCGCTGCGACGAGGCGCTGCAGGACGCCGGCGACGACCCGGCCGCGCGGCTCGACGCGCTCGTGCGCGCGACCGTCGAGTACCGCGTCAGCCGGCGGGTCGAGAGCACGATCGCCGCCTCGGAGTGGCGCAACCTCGAGCCCGGCAACCGCGAGCGTCTCGACGGGATGCGCGCGGCCGCGTCCCGGCTGTGGGCCGACCTCGTCGACGACGGCGTGGCGCGCGGGGTGTTCGGGTGCGAGCACCCCGCCGACGCCCGCCGCGCCGTCGTCGCGGCGTGCAACGCGATCGCGCAGTGGTACCAGCCGGAACAGTGGTACGAGCCGGGTGAGCGGGAGGGCGGGCTCGCGGTGGAGGACCTCGTCGCGCGCTACACGGTGATCGCACGACGGATCGTGGACCACCGCCGGTGATCAGAGCTTGGTCAGCACCACGTCGGCGGTGGAGACCTCGTGGTCCGGCGGCGCGGCCTCGACGTCGATCCAGGTCAACGTCCCGTCGTCGATGATCGACGCGTAGCGCTGCGAACGGATGCCGAGCCCGAAGTCGGTGCCGTCGAGGTCCAGTCCCATCGCCTTGGCGAACAGCGCCGAGCCGTCGGCGAGCATGATCACGCCCTCGACGCCCTGGTCCTTCGCCCAGGCCGTCATAACGAACGGGTCGTTGACCGAGACGCAGACGATCCGGTCGACGCCCTTCGCCGAGATCTCGCCGGCCTTGGCCACGAACCCCGGGAGGTGCGCGTCGCTGCAGGTCGGGCTGAACGCGGCGGGCACGCCGAACAGCACGGTCCGTCCCGAGCCGAAGAGCTCGCCGGAGCGCACGGACTCGGTGGTGCCCGCGGCGTCGACCGTCGTCAGCGGCACGTCGGGGATCTTCTCTCCCACAGCGATCATCGCCGGGTGTCTCCTTCGGGGGTCGGATCGGTTGGGGACAACTACTAGCGGCCCACGGCGGCCGCGTCCAGCAGGTGCGCGAACTTCCTGCGCGCCGCCTCGCGGCGTGTCGGCACGTGCTCGCCGGGCACCTCGCGGGGCTCGTAGCCGCGCAGCACCCGGCGGGCGACGGTGACCTTGTGGACCTCGTCGGGGCCGTCGTAGATGCGCGCCGCCCGGGCGTGGCGGTACATCGACTCCAGCGGCAGGTCGGTGGTGAAGCCCAGCGAGCCGTGCACCTGGATCGCGCGGTCGATGACGTTGTAGAGCACGGTCGCGCCGTAGAACTTGATCATCGCGATGTCGGTGAGCGCCGCCTCGGTGCCACCCTGGTCCATCTTCCAGGCGGCCTGCAGCGTCATCAGGCGCGCGGCGGTCATCTCCGCGGTCGAGGTCGCGATCCAGTCCTGGACCATCTGCTTCTCCGAGAGCACCGACCCGTGGGTGTACCGCGAGACCGCCCGCTCGCAGAGCATGTCGAAGGCGCGCTGCGACTGCCCGAGCCAGCGCATGCAGTGGTGGATGCGCCCGGGACCGAGCCGCTTCTGGGCGAGCAGGAAGCCGTCGCCCTCGGCGCCGACGAGGTTCTCCACCGGCACGCGGACGTCGCGGTAGATCACCTCGGCGTGCCCGCCCGGCCGGGGCTCCTGCTCCTCGGGGTGCTCCATCGTCGGGATGTCGCGCAGGACCTCCACGCCGGGGGTGTCGGTGGGGACGACGAACATCGACGCCCGCCGCCGCGGCGCCGCGTCCGGGTCGGTGACGGCCATGAGGATGAGGAAGTCGGCCACCGAACCGTTCGACGTGAACCACTTGTGGCCGTTCACGACGTACTCGTCGCCGACGCGCTCGGCGCGGGTCGTGAGCAGCGTCGGGTCGGCGCCGGCGTTCGGCTCGGTCATCGAGAACGCGCTGCGCAGCGTGCCGTCGAGCAGCGGCTCCATCCACTTCTTCTTCTGGTCGTCGTTCGCCCCCAGGGCGAGCAGCTCGGCGTTGCCCGAATCGGGGGCGTTGTTGCCGAACACCGACGGCGCGTACGCGCAGCGCCCGAGGATCTCGTGCATCAGCCCGAGCTTGACCTGGCCGAACCCGCCCCCGCCCAGCTCCGGCGGCAGGTGCGCGGCCCACAGTCCGCGCGCCTTGACCTCCTCCTGCAGCGGCGCCGTCGCCCGCTTGAGCGTCGGCCCGTCGAGGTCGAGGGTCTCGAGCGGCTCGATCTCGTCACGGACGAAGGTCCGCATCCACGCGAGCTGCTCGGCGAACTCCGGCTCGGTCGAGAAGTCCCAGGCCATGCGCTCTCTCCTTCATGCCGTGAATGCCAGGTCGAGACCGGCGGTGTCCCACTCCAGCGCGTAGAGGATGCCGCGCCCGGACGACGTGACCCAGGCTCTGCGCGACCCGCTCCCGGCGAAGCAGATGTTGGTGACGTACGGGTCGTGCTCGGGCACCGGGACCTGCCGCAGCAGCGTGCCGTCGGGGGCGATCACGCTGATCGCGCCGGTCATCAGGGTGGCGACGCAGACGTTCCCGTCGCCGTCGACGGCGAGCGAGTCGAGCATCTGGTAGCCGCCGAACCCGTGCAGGAGCGCGGCGCCCCGCGGGCCGACGGGCTGCGCCGTGCGCGCGAGGCGTCCCGAACCGGTGACGTCCCACGCCCATACCCGTCCGGTGACGGTCTCGGCGACGTAGAGCCGCGACCCGTCAGGGGCGAGGCCCACCCCGTTCGGCTGCGTCAGCGGGTGCACGACCTCGGTGATCGACGAGCCGTCCGGGCGCGCGTGGTAGAGGGCCCCGGTGTCGCGCTCGCGGTCCCGGCTCTTGCCGATGTCGGTGAACCAGAAGCCGCCGTCGCCGTCGAAGACGATGTCGTTGGGTCCGCGCAGCGGCCGTCCGTCGCAGGCGGTGTAGAGGTCGGTGACCTCGCCCGTGTCGAGCGCGACCCGCTGGATGCTGCCGCCGACGTACTCGTCGGGCTGGTGCCCCGGCGCGGTGATGCCGTCGCGGTCGTGCCAGGCGAAGCCGCCGTTGTTGCAGACGTAGACCGCGCCGTCCGGGCCGATCGCCGCGCCGTTGGGTCCGCCGCCGAGCTCGGCGACGACGGTGGTGGTGCCGTCGGGCGCCACGCGGGTCAGCGTGCCCCGGCGGATCTCCACGACGAGGACGTCGCCGTTCCCCAGCGCCACCGGCCCCTCGGGGAAGCCGAGGCCGGTCGTCACGGTGCGCATCGCGCTCACGAGGGCTGCTCCAGGTAGCGGGGGGTTGGCGACGGCGAGCCGGTCGGTCACCGCGGCCCGGACGGCCGCCCGCAGCGCGGGGTCGGTGTCGTCGATCTCCCCGTGGCGGATCGCGGCGGCGAGACCGGCCTGGTCGGCGTACCCGAGGGCGGCGAGCCGTTCGCGGTGGCGGCGCTCGTGCTCGGGACCCAGCCGCAGCTCCCGGCCGACGCCGCCGAGCACGTTCGCCGCGACGCGGGCGAGGAACGCGGTCCGCTCGTCGCCGGTGGTCATGACGTCCTCGCGCAGGAACGCCGTCACGGCGTCGACGAGGTCGACCGCGCTCGGGCGCCCCGTGAGATCGGACGGCGGCGTCTCGGCGGCGGTGTGCTCCCCGGCGGGCAGGCCCAGCAGGAGCAGCAGGTCGTGCTCGTTCTCGGCGACCCGGCGCCCGATGGCCGCGAGCTCGACCGACGACGTCTCCCCCGACAGGTGGCGCTCGGCCATCCGCCGGCAGCCGAGCGCCCACCACGTCGTGCGGTGGACCTGCCACCACCGCACGGCCTCGGGGTCGGGACGGTGACCGGCCACCTCGGCGTAGCCGTCGAGCAGCTCGTCGAGGGTGCCGAGGCCGGCCACGGGCAGCGGCGAGCCGAAGCGCCAGCACTTCACGCACAGCCAGCCGAGGTCCTCGCGCGGGTCGCCCCGGTGGACCTGTTCCCAGTCCAGCACCGCGGCCAGCCCGTCCTCGGCGACGATGAGGTTGCCGAGGCGGAAGTCGCCGTGGACCACGGCGTCGGCGACCGGGGCGGGCCGGTGGCGGTCGAGCCAGCGCAGGGCGATCTCGACGGTCGGCAGGGGCTCGTCGAGGCGGTCGTAGGTCGCCCGGAGGTCCTCGACGGGGTCGTCGGCCGGGAGCCCGGGCACGGCGTCGAGCGGGATCGCGTGCACGCGGGCGAGCGTGCGGCCCAGCTCCGCGGCGAGCCCCTCGCGGGCGGCCGCGTAGCGCTCCTCGCGCAGGATGCGCGGCCCGAGGGTCTCGCCGTCGACGAGCCCCGTGACGAGATAGGGCGAGCCGACGATCGCGGGGTCGCTGCCGCTGTCGACCAGGGGCGGCACGGGGACGCCCGCCGCCGCGGCGGCCGCGAGCGACGCGGCCTCGAGCGCCATGCCCTCGGGGCGGTCGTCGCCGGGCGGGTCGCGGCGCAGCACGAGGTCGCGGCGCTCGGCGGCTCCCGCTGCCGTGAACGACCAGGTCTCGCGGCTGGCGCCCGCGGTCAGGCGGCGCAGGTGCTCGACGGTGACGGCCGTGCCGGTGACCGCCGACAGGCGCTCGCCGAGACTCTCGGCCAGCTCGGGGACGCTCACCGCTTGGTCGGCCCGGCGAAGCCGAACAGGTAGCCCGCGACCTTGCGCATCTGGATCTCCTCCGCGCCCTCGGTGATCCGGTAGCGGCGGTGGTGGCGGTAGATGTGCTCGAACGGGGTGTGCCGCGAGTAGCCGAGCCCGCCGTGCACCTGCATCGCGCGGTCGGCGGCCTCGCAGACGAAGCGGTTGGCGCGGTAGTTGCACATCGAGACGCGGTCGCTGATCTCCATGTGCGGGCGGCGGTCGAGCTCCCACGCGGTCTTGCGGACCAGCCCGCGCAGCATCTCGGCCTCGGTCTGCAGCTCGACCAGCGGCCACTGGATCGCCTGGCGTGTCGCCAGCGGCGCGCCGAACGTGTGCCGCTCGCGGGCGTAGTCGACGCTGCGGTCGATGCAGTACTGGCCGGCGCCGACGCCCGAGGCGGCCTGGCGGATGCGGTTCTCGTGCACGAACGTCTGGGCGACGCTCAACCCTTCACCTTCGGAACCGAAGATCGCCTCGTCGGGGACGCGGACGTCGCGCAGGCTCACCTCGGCGTGGTCGGTGGGCATGTTCAGCGTCCACCAGTGGAAGTCGACCGAGAAGCCGGGCGTGTCCGTGGGGACGAAGAACGCCGTGATGCCACGCGCGGCGCCGTCGTCCCCGGACGTCCGCGCGAAGACGACGTCGTGGGTCGCCGAGTGCATGTTGGAGTTCCAGCGCTTGGCGCCGTTGATCACCCAGTCGCCGCCGTCGCGGACCGCGCGGGTCTCCATCCACGTGGCGTCGCTGCCGTGGTCGGGCTCGGTGAGCCCGAAGCCCAGGCGCGCCGTGCGCGTGAGCATCGGCTCGAGGAACTCCTCGCGCTGCGCGTCGGTGCCGAACGCCATCAGCATGTGTGCGAACGGGAAGTTGCCGACCACCGACGACTCGTTCTGCAGGTCGTTGTGCAGGCCGAGTCCGCGGTGGGCGAGGTGCTCGCGGATCACCGCCATGTCGAGGTTCGTCCCGTCGGAGCCGCCCACCTCCTTCGGCAGCCCGTAGCGCAGCCAGCCCGCGGCGTCGGCCCGGCGGAACATCTCGCCGAGCAGCTCCTCCCAGTCCCGGCGCGGGACGCCGCCGTTCTCGAAGTCGGTGCGCGCGTACTCGCGGCGGTGGTCGAAGAACCGCTGGTTGTCGTCCTGCTCCTCCAGCGGGCGGATCTCGCGCTCGATGAAGTCGTCGAGCGCCTCGAGCCGCCGGGTCAGCTCCGCTGGGAGTGCGAAGTCCACACCGACCTCCTCCTGAACGATCGTTCAGCGAGCATGCCAGCGGCGGTCGCGGGGACGGAAGGGTGCCTCGGTGATCAACGCGGAGTTCGCGCGCACAGAGGCAGCGAAGTTCCCATGGAGCACGCCGATGGGGCGTTCGCTGGTTGACTGGCGCGCATGAGTGACGAGCGCGTCCGGGTCGAGGTCACCGACGGGGTCGCCGACGTGCGGCTGGCGCGCCCGGAGAAGCGCAACGCCCTGGACCCGGCGATGTTCGAGGGCCTGGTCAACACCGGGGAGGCGCTGCGGAAGGACCCGGCGGTGCGGGTCGTCGTGCTCTCCGGCGAGGGTCCCGACTTCTGCGCCGGCCTCGACTTCGGGTCCTTCCGCGCCATGGCGAACGGCGAGCGCCTCTCGGCGTCGGCGCAGCTCCCGCCGTCGGCCGGGCCCGCGCGGGCCACCGGGCAGCGGGCGGCGTGGGTGTGGGCCGAGCTGGAGGTCCCGGTGATCGCGGCCATCCGGGGCAACGCGCTGGGCGGCGGGCTGCAGATCGCGCTCGGCGCCGACATCCGGATCGTCGCCCCGGACGCGAAGCTCTCGGTCATGGAGGTCAAGTGGGGCCTCATCCCCGACATGACCGGCACGCAGGTGCTCCCGGAGCTCGTGGGCCGCGACGTCGCCAAGGAGCTGACGCTGACCGCGCGGGTCGTGAGCGGCACCGAGGCCGCGGCGCTGGGGCTCTGCACGCGGACCGATCCTGCGCCCCTGGAAGCCGCCCTGGCCCTCGCCCGCGAGATCGCCGGCCGCAGCCCGCACGCCGTCCGTGCCGCCAAACGCCTGCTGGACACCGCGGGGCGGGTCGACCTCGCCACCGGCTTCGCCGCCGAGCAGACCGAGATCGGCGCGCTGATCGGGAGCCCGAACCAGGTCGAGGCCGTCACGGCCGGCTTCGAGAAGCGCGACCCGGTGTTCCGGGACGGCTGACCGGCGGCAGGTGTCCCGGTCAGCGGGACCGGGCCATGCCGGGCGGCGCGGTGGCTGGCCACGCTGTGACTCCCCTCACCGTGGAGCGCCACCATGACCGACCAGCCCGACGCCCTGACCCTCGTCATGCCCCTGCGCAAGAAGGAGGGGATGACGGTCGCGGAGTTCCGGCAGTACTGGCTGGACGTGCACATCACGCTGCCCGCCCGCTACCCGGGCCTGCGCAGCGTGTTCCTGCACCTGGTGTCGTTCGCGGGCTCCCGCTGGCCGGCCGTGGACGGGGTGTCGGCGGCGCCGGCGGAGGCCGACGAGTTCCACGGCGTGCCCGAGGCGACGTTCGCGCAGATGGCGGACCTGGAGACGTTCCAGGCGGCGTCGCACTTCCAGATGGTCGACGGGATCAACTTCCTCAGCGAGATGCTCGCCTATCCCAGCCTCGGGGACGCCTCGGCGACGCTCGTCGACACGACCGACCCCGCCCCCGACGGGAGCGACGGGCTGCTGCGCCACCTGCTCTTCCTGCGACGCCGCCCGGACGTCGACGTCGCGACCTTCCGGACGTGGGTCGCCGACGAGCTCGCCCCGGCCTTGGCCACGGGCGCGCGCAAGGTGCGCCGGCACCTGCTGGAGGAGATCGAGGTGGCCCTCGACCACCCCGGCACGGTGATGTCGAAGCCGCTCGACCGCCAGTACCAGGCCTGCGTGGAGGTCGTCCGCGACGGCGAGGACGACCTTGCCGAGCTCGTCGCGGGCCTCGCCGACGAGGTGCGCGCGCACTGCGCCGCGGTGCACGCCCCGCGGGTGGAGCGCTGCATCGCGAGCCGCCACGACGGGCGGATCACCCTCGCCGGGCTGCGCGGCGTCACCGTCGCCGACCTCATCACGCGCCTGCACGCGGAGAACCAGGTCGACCCGGCCGTCTCGCGCATCTTCGTGCAGGACGAGGCGCTGCTCCCGGCCTGAGCGCCGAGTCAGGCCGCGTCGAGGATCGGCAGCAGGACGCTCGCGACGTCCTCCCCGAGCTCGGTCGCCGTCCGCGGGCCGGCGGGGTCGAACCACTTGTAGGTCCAGTTCGCCGCGCCCAGGCAGGTGCTGACGTAGGTGCCGACCGACATGGGCAGGGTCCGCCCGGTCTCGGCCAGGTGGGCCTCGACGGCGTCGCGCACCACGCGCTCGAAGAGGCGCCGGCGCTCGAGGATCGGCTCGGCGAGCTCCTCGGGGAGCGCCGACTCCTCGTGGAAGCAGATGGTCAGCAGATCGCGGTGCTCGCAGGTGTAGCGGACGCGCTCGACGATCAGGCCCCGCACCGCCTCCCGCGTCGACGATGCCTCGGCGACGATCCGCCGCGCGCTGCGCAGGCTCTCGTCGAGGACCTCCTCGTAGACCGCGACGAGCAGGTCCTCCTTCGTGCGCACGTAGTGGTAGAGCGTCGGCTTGGAGAGTCCGACCGACGCGGCGACGTCGTTCATCGAGACCGCGCGGTACCCGCTGCGGCTGAAGAGGCTCACGGCGCCGGCGAGGATCCGCTGCCGCTGCTCGTCGGCGCGGCTGCCCATCGCCGAGCCCGCCCCGGCCCCCCGTGTCGTCATCCCGCCCCCGGTTCCCCTCGCACGTCTTGACCGAACGTCTGTGATGTGGGGTACTTTCGCCCGACCGGTCGGTCGAAGCAAGGAGCGGGTGGGTGACCTACGACCTCGGCGAGGTCCACGAGGACTTCCGGCGGACGTGCCGGGCCTTCACCGACCAGCGCGTGCGCCCCGTCGTCGCGGAGGCCGAGCGCGAGGGGCGCCCGCCGGAGCGCCTCTGGAAGGAGCTCGGCGAGGCCGGCCTGCTCGGCCTGCTGACGCCCGAGGACCACGGCGGCTCGGCCGGTGAGGGCGGCGAGGCGACCGCGGTCGCCGTGCTCGCCGAGGAGCTCTCCCGCGCCTGCGGCGGCATCGCGGTCGGTGCGCTCGTCAGCGCCTACATGGCCGCCCCGCACATCGTGCGCCACGGCACCCCCGAGCAGCGCGAGCGCTGGGTGGCCCCCCTGGCCGCGGGCGAGGCGATCGCGGCCATCGCGGTGACCGAGCCCGGCGCGGGGTCCGACGTCGCCGGCATCACCACCCGCGCCCGTCGCACCGACACCGGGTGGGTGCTCGACGGCCAGAAGATGTACATCACCAACGCGGGTCTCGCCGACGTGCTGGTCGTCGGCGCGAAGACCGACCCCGACGGCGGCCACCGCGGGATCACGACGTTCGTGGTCCCCGCCGGCACGCCGGGGCTGTCGGTGGGCGCGCCGCTGGCGAAGATGGGCTGGCACTCGTCGGACACCCGCGAGGTCGTGCTCGACGGCGTCGAGCTCGGAGACGACGCCGTGCTGGGCCTCGAGGGCCGCGGCTTCCACCAGATCATGTCGGCGTTCCAGCTCGAGCGGGTCGCACTCGCCGCGATGGGCCTGGGCCACGCCGCCGAGGCGCTCGAGACGGTCACGGAGTACGTCCGCGGACGCGAGGTCGCGGGCGAGCCGCTGACCGCGCGCCAGGCCGTGCGCCACCGCCTCGCCGCGATGGAGATCGAGCTCGAAGCCGCCCGCGTCATGACCTACAAGGCCGCCGACCGGCTCGACCGCGGTCACCCGGAGGCCGACCGGTCGGTGGCGTCGGCCAAGTACTTCGCGGCCAAGGCGGCGGCGTGGATCGTCGACGAGGCGGTGCAGCTCTTCGGCGGCGCCGGCTACCTCGAGGAGACGCCGATCGCGCGCCACCACCGCGACGTCCGCATCCTGCGCATCGGCGGCGGCACCGACGAGATCCAGCTCGAGATCCTCGCGAAGCGGCTGGTGCCGTGACGTGACCGGGACTGCCAACGGCGTGCCTCCCGCGTGGGAGGTGCCGGCGCCCCATCCCCCCGGGACGCCGGCACCTCCCTCGGGGGAGGACGTCCTCGCGGCCGCGGAGCGGGCCCGGCGCGGCGGCGACACGAGCCGGTGGCCGGACAAGCTCCCGGTGCGCGAGCGGCTCGAGGTCCTGCTCGACCCCGGCAGCTTCGTCGAGGACGGTGTCCTGGCCTCGGCGAGCACCCCGGGGATGCCGGCCGACGGCGTCGTCACCGGCGTCGGGACGGTCGAGGGGCGCCCGGTCGCGGTGATCGCGCACGACTTCGGGGTCAAGGCCGGCTCGTGGGGCGAGCGGACCTGCGAGAAGCAGATCCGCATCCTCGAGCGCGCCGACCGCGACCTGCTGCCCGTCTTCTACCTCGTCGACTCCGCCGGCGGGCGGCTCACCGAGCAGATGGGCTTCTTCCCCGGCCGCCGCGGCGCGTCGAAGATCTTCCACCTGCAGGTCGCCCTGTCCGGCCGGGTGCCGCAGATCTGCTGCCTGCACGGCCCGTCGGCCGCCGGCGGGGCGTACATGCCGGCGTTCACCGACTGGGTCGGCATGGTCGACGGGCAGGCGTCGATGTACCTCGCGTCGCCGCGCGTGGCCGAGAAGGTCACCGGCGAGCGCACCACCGCCGAGGAGATGGGCGGCGCGCGCATGCACGCCGAGGTGTCCGGCTGCGGCGACGCCGTGTTCGACGAGGACTGGCAGGCGATCGCCGCCGCCCGGCTGCTCTTCTCCTACCTGCCCGGGCACTTCGACGCCCCGCCGCCCGACGCCGCGCCGCGGGAGCCCGAGGCCGCCGGCTGGGACGGCCTCGTCCCCGAGGACCCGACCGTCGGCTACGACATCGCCGCGGTCGTCGACCGGCTCGTCGACGGCGGCTCGTTCTTCGAGATCAAGCCCGACTGGGCGCCGGAGATCGTCGTCGGGTTCGCGCGGCTCGAGGGGCGGGTCGTCGGGCTCGTCGCCAACCAGCCCCGGGTGCGCAGCGGCGCGATCCACGTCGACTCCGCCGACAAGGCCGCCCGGTTCATCAGCCTCTGCGACGCGTTCAACGTGCCGCTGGTGTTCCTCCAGGACGTGCCCGGCTTCATGGTCGGCGTTGCCGTCGAGCGCCAGGGGATCATCCGCCACGGCGCCAAGATGATCACCGCGATGTCGTCGGCCGAGGTCCCGAAGTTCACCGTCGTCCTGCGCAAGGCCTACGCCGCGGGCTTCTACGCGATGTGCGCGCCCGGCTTCGAGCCGCGCGCGACCCTCGCCCTGCCCAGCGCGTTCATCGGCGCGATGGGCCCCGAGGCGTCGGTCAACGCGGTCTACGCGGGCAAGATCGCGGAGATCGCCGACGAGGACGAGCGCGAGGCCTTCGTCGCCGCCCGCGTCGAGGAGCACCGCGCCGAGGTCAACCTGCTGCGCATGGGCGACGAGCTCGTCGTCGACGCCGTCGTGCCCGGCGAGGAGCTCCGCCGCGAGCTGGTCACGCGCCTGCGGCACGCCGACGGCTGGACCCGCACCCGCGGGCGCCGTCACCACCCCGTCAGCCCCGTCTAGTCCCCGTTTCGCAGGAGCGATCATGGACGACCGCGACACCCTCGCCGCACTGATCTCGGCCCCGCTGCAGCCGCTCGACGAGCGGTGGCGCTCCCCGGAGCGTGCCGCCGAGCTCGACGAGGCCCGCGCCCTGCACGACCGTGACCCCGACGACTACTGGGCCTGGGTCGCCGGCAAGCACCGCTGGCTGACGCCGTGGCAGACCGTGCGCTCGGGCGAGCTCGGCGACTTCCGCTACTTCGAGGGCGGGCGCATCAACGTCGCCGACAACTGCGTCGACCGCTGGGCGGAGTCGACCCCGGACCGGCCGGCGGTCGTGTGGGAGGGCGAGCCGGGCGACAGTCGCACGCTGACCTACGCGGAGCTCGCCGACGAGGTCGACCGCCTCGCCGGCGGGCTGCACTCGCTCGGCGTCGGGCACGGCGACGTCGTCGCGGTGTACATGCCGAACCTCGTCGAGGCGTTCACCGCGATCCACGCGTGCAACAAGATCGGCGCGATCTACACGGTGCTGTTCTCCGGGTTCGGGCGCGACGCCGTCGCCTCGCGGCTCGCCGCGGCGCGGGCGAAGGTGGTCGTGGTCGCCGACGCGATCTACCGGCGCGGGAAGCCCGTCGAGCTGCTCGAGACCCTGCGCGCGGCGCTGCCGGACGCGCCGACCGTCGAGAGCGTCGTCGTCGTCGACCGCACGGAGCGCGGCGTGACGCTCGCGCCGGGCGAGGTCGCGTACGCGGCGCTGCTCGCCGAGCACCCCGAGGGCGCCCCGACCGTCGCGCTCGACCCCAACGAACCCGCCTTCCTGATCTTCACGAGCGGCACCGAGTCGCGTCCCAAGGGCGTCGTGCACTCCGTCGGCGGCTTCCTGCTCGGGACCTGGGCGAACGTGCACTGGCAGGCCGGCCCGGTCGAGGGCGACGTCTACTGGGTGGCCGCCGACGTCGGCTGGCTGACGTTCCCGATCCAGGCCGTGATCGGCGGGCTGGCGCACGGCTCCACGATCGCCTGCTACGAGGGTGCGCTGGACACGCCGGGCCCGTCGCGCTTCTACGACATCTGCGCCAAGCACGGCGTCACGCAGGTGCTGTGCGCGCCGACCGTGCTGCGGATGCTGCGCAAGTTCGGCGATGAGCTGGCCGCCGCCCACCCGCTGGACCGCCTCGCGCTGATCACCGTGCAGGGCGAGCCGCTCGACGGCGAGACGTTCACCTGGGGCTCGGAGACCTACGGCGTGCCGATCGTCAACGCCTACGGGCAGACCGAGACCGGGTCGACCTGGACCTACCCCGTGACCGGCATCGACGACCTCAAGGCCGGCTCGGCCGGTACCCCGGTGCCGGGGCACGCCTTCGCGGTCGTCGACGAGGACGGCCACGAGGTCGCGGCGGGGACCAAGGGCAACCTCGTCATGACCCGCCCGTTCCCGACCCTCGCGCGCACGGTCTGGGACGACCACGAGCGCTACCTGAGCACCTACTTCGGGCGCTTCCCCGGCCGCTACGCCACCAACGACGAGGCGGTCGTCGACGCCGACGGGCACCTCTGGGTCCTCGGGCGCGCCGACGACGTCATCAACGTCGCCGCGCACCGGCTCTCGACCATGGAGATCGAGGCCGTGGTGACCACCCACCCGCGCGTCGTCGAGGCGGCCGTCGTCGGGATCCCCGACGCGACGAAGGGCACGGTGCCGATCGCCTTCGTCACCGTCACCGGCGGCAGCGCCGACGAGGTCCCCGACGAGGTGCGCGCGCTCGTCGCCGACACCATCGGCGGCATCGCCCGTCCCGACCGCGTCATCGTCACGGCGGCGATGCCGAAGACCCGCACCGGCAAGATCATGCGGCGGCTGATGCGCGAGGTCCTGCTGCACGGCGAGGCGCGCAGCGACACCAGCGCGCTGGAGGACCCGGGCAGCCTGGACACGCTGTCGGCGGCGGTGCAGGCGTGAGTGGTCTGTGGTTCGAGGACCTCACCGAGGGCCTCGTCGTCGAGCACGCGACGCGTCGCACGGTCACCGAGACCGACAATGTCCTGTTCACGACGATGACCATGAACCCGGCGCCGCTGCACCTCGACCACGCGTACGCGGCGACGACGGAGTTCGGGCGTCCGCTGGTCAACAGCATGTTCACCCTCGCGCTCGTGGTGGGCCTGTCGGTGCCGGAGCTGACGCTCGGCACGATCGTCGCGCAGCTCGGGCTCGACGAGGTGGCGTTCCCGGCGCCGGTGTTCCACGGTGACACCGTGCGGGTGGAGACGGAGATCGTGTCGGCGCGGGAGTCGAGGAAGCGCCCGGAGGCGGGGATCGTGGTGTTCGCCCACCGCGCCCGCAACCAGCGCGACGAGGTCGTGTGCACCTGCCGGCGCACCGGCCTGATGCACCGGCGGCCGGCGCCGTGAGGGTTCCCCGCAGCCTGCTGTTCGTGCCCGGCGCGCGGCCCGACATGGTCGCCAAGGTGCCGCGCTGGGCCCCCGACGCGGTGGCCGTCGACCTCGAGGACGCCGTCGCCGCGGCCGACAAGGAGACCGCGCGCGAGGCGACGGTCAAGGCCGTGGCGGAGCTTCCCGCGTCCGGGACCCTCGTCCTCGTCCGTGTGAACGGCCCGACGACACCCTGGTACGCCGACGACGTCGCGGCGGTCACGGGGTCGGCGGCGCACGGGGTGGTGCTGCCCAAGCTCGAGTCGCCCGAGCAGCTCGCGGACCTGCGCGCGCGCCTCGACCTCCCCGTGGTCGGCGGGCTGGAGAGCGCGAAGGGCATCGCCCGGTGCCGCGAGATCCTGGCCGGCGGCGACCTGCTGGCCGCCTACTTCGGCGCCGAGGACTACATCGCCTCGGTCGGCGGACGGCGCACCGCGGGGTCGCTCGAGGTGCTGCACGCGCGCAGCGAGGTCGTGCTCGCGGGCGCGCTGGGCGGGGTCGGGCTGCTCGACCAGGCCGTCGTCGCCGCGCACGACGCCGAGGCGTTCCGCGCCGACGCCGCCGCCGGCCGCGACCTCGGCTACGACGGCAAGATCTGCATCCACCCCTCGCAGGTCGCGCTCGCCCACGAGGCGTTCACTCCGACCGACGACGAGATCGCCCACGCCCGGCTCGTGATCGAGGCCGGGCAGTCGGGCGTCGGGGTCGTCGACGGCGAGATGGTCGACGACGTGCACCTGCGGATGGCGGCGGCCGTGCTCTCGCGGGCGGGACTCGACGGATGAGGGTCGGCCTGATGATGCCGCCCACCATGGAGCCGGGCGACGCAGCGCGGGCCGAGGAGCAGGGCTTCGACATCGTCGCCGCCGGCGAGCACGTGCTCTTCGGGAGCCCGACGGCCAACGCGTTCGTCACCCTCGCCGCGGCCGCGTCGGTCACCAGCCGGGTGCGCCTGCTCAGCGCGGTGACCCTGCTGCCGCTCTACCCGGCGCCGCTCGCCGCGAAGATGGCGACGACGCTGGACCGCGTCTCCGGCGGGCGCTTCGAGCTCGGGATCGGGGTGGGTGGCGAGAACCCCGTGGAGTTCGCGGCCTGCGGCGTCCCGGTGCGCGAGCGCGGGCGCCGCACCGACGAGGGCCTCGACGTGCTCGGGCGCCTGTTCGCGGGCGAGGCGATCGACGTCGACGGCGCCCCGGCGACCCTCGACCCGCTCCCCTTCCAGCGCCCGCGCCCGCCGGTGTGGGTCGGCGGGCGCTCGGAGGCGTCGATGCGCCGCGCCGGGCGCGCCGGCGACGTCTGGATGCCCTACCTCGGCAGCCCCGACCGCGTCGCTCGCGGCCTGCGCACCGCGCGCGAGGAGGCCGAGCGCCACGGCCGCGACCCCGCCGAGGTCACCGGCGCCTACTTCGCCTGGAGCTGCGTCGACACCGACCCGGCGGCCGCCCGGCGCCGCGCGCTCGACGCCCTCGCCGCCACCTACGGCCAGGACATGGAGCGCATCGTCGACGCCTGCGTGCCCCACGGCACCCCCGAGCAGGTCGCCGCCCGGCTCGCCGAGTACCGCGACGCGGGCGCCGAGTCGGTGGTCGTGGCCCTGGCGACCGACGACCGCGAGCGGACGCTCGACCTCCTCGCCGGCGAGGTCCTCCCCCGCCTGCGCACCTGCTGAGAGGAGACCCGGATGACCGCGGAGTTCGTCAGGCCCGGCGAGTCGCCCCGGAGCACGCTGCCGGGCAGCCCGTCGCCGTTCGTGCTCGCCGCCGGCGAGGGCGAGCGCGCCCACCTGTTCGACCAGCTGTTCACCGTGCTGCTCTCCGGTGACGAGACCGAGGGGCAGTTCGGCGTCTTCACCATGGAGGCCCCACGCGGCCGCGCGATCCCCGTGCACGCCCACGACGACGTCCACGAGATCTTCTACGTGCTCGACGGCCAGGTGCGCGTCGCCATCGAGGACGCCGACGGCGAGATCCTTGACCGCGTCCTGACCACCGGGGACTTCGGCTACGTCCCCGCCGGGCGCAGGCACACGTTCCGCGTCGAGTCGCTGCGCGCCCGCACCCTGGGCGTGAGCACCGGCGGCTTCGAGCGCTTCTTCGCCGCCGCCGGCGAGCGCACCGAGGCCACGGCGCCGCCGGCGGTCCCGGTGATCCCGTCGGGCGAGCAGCTCGGCGAGGCGGCCCAGCGGTTCCGCAACGAGTTCTTCCACGATGTCCGCCTCATCGACTGAGTACGCGGTCGTCCCCGGGTTCCGCCCGCTGCTGCTCGACCTGCACCGGCCCGCGGAGGTCGCCCCGCTGGTCGTCTTCCTGCACGGCGGCGGCTGGCGGGCGGGCACGCGCGCGTCGTTCGGGCCGATGTACGCCGACTGGTCGCCCTCGCCGTTCGCGCGCCTCACCGAGGCCGGGTTCGCCGTGGCGTCGCTGGACTACCGCCTGTCCGGCGAGGCCCTCTTCCCCGCCCAGCTCGAGGACGTCACGGCCGGGCTGACCTGGTTGCGGTCGCGCTCCGAGGACCTCGGTGTCGACGCGTCGCGGGTGGCGCTGTGGGGCGAGTCGGCGGGCGGGCACCTCGCAGCCCTGCTCGGGCTCGCCGACCCGGACGTGCGCGCCGTCGTCGACTGGTACGGCCCCGCCGACCTGACGACGTTCGTCGACGACGCGGCGGCGGGCGGGATCAGCGCCGTCGACCCCGCGGCCCCGGACTCCCGCGAGGCCCTGCTGCTCGGCGCCACCGCGGCCGCGGACCCGGATCGCGCCCGCCGCGCGAGCCCCGTCGCCCACGTCCACGCCGGCGCGCCCCCGTTCCTGCTCCGGCACGGAACGGCCGACCGCCTGGTCCCCACGCGGCAGTCCGAGCGCCTCGCCGCGGCGCTGGAGGCCGCCGGCGCGGACGTGCGCCTGGACCTCGTGCCCGGCGCGGACCACCTCTGGCGCGGCGACCCCGACACCGCGCGGACCGCCTTTGACGACGCCGTCGCGTTCCTGCGCGCTCACCTCTCGCTCTGAGCGAGCGCCGGCCACCCGACCAGCACGAGGACGACGGCCAGCACCCCGAGCACCGGCCCGAACGGCAGCGCGAACCCCCACCAGAAGACCGCGCCCAGGGCGACCGCCACGAGCGTGAGCACCGCGCCGGACGGCCGGCGCCGCCACACCAGCACCGCGGCGACCCCCTGCAGCAGGCACACCGCGCCGAACGCCAGGAGCAGCGGGACGGTCGTCGGGACGCCGTAGCCCGCGAACGGCCCGCCGCCGTAGGTGGGGAAGCCGAGCACGAGCGGCACGCCGCGTCCCTGGGCGATGCTCGCGATGGCGACCGGGACGAAGACGCCGAACCCGAGCCCGTCGACGAGCAGCGCCACCGCGGCGACCCGCAGCGCTGCCCGCCGCGCCCCCTCGGCCCTCATGGTCGACGAGCGTGGCACCGCCGCGGGTGCGCTCTCCACGTCGGTCTCCCCGGAGAGCCGTGGGTGTCGTGCACTGACGGCTTCCTCGAGACATCAAGGTGGAGAGCTACGCCCGTCGCCCTGGCACCACGACCGCGTACACCACCACGGCGAGCCCGCACACCGCTGCCGCGGCGCCCTGGGTGAGGAAGGCTCGCGCGAAGTCGGCGGACGTCGCCGCGGCGCCGAGCACGACGGCGAGCGCGGCCACGGCGAGCGCACTCGACACGTGGGTCGTGGTCTCGAAGACCCCGTAGGCGGCGCCGCGCTCGCCGTCGGTGCTGTCGAGGCCCGCGGCGACGTTGAGGGTCACCACCGCCAGGGCGAGCGCGGCGCCGAGGACGATCAGCACGGGCATCACGACCGCGAGGTAGGGCGCGTCCGGCACCAGGCCGAGGACCGCGAGCGCCGCCGCCGACACGAGCAGCCCGACGACGGCCCCGCCCCGCCAGCCGTGGCGCGCCAGCACCGCCATCGCGAGCCGGCTGCCCGCGATCGCCCCCACCCCGACCGGCGCGAACGCCAGCCCCGCCAGCCACGGCGACAGCCCGCGGGCGACCTGGAACCACAGCAGGCCCACGTAGACGATCCCGTTGTAGGCGACGACCTGCCCCGGCATGCCGAGCAGCGCGCCCCGCAGGCTGGGCTGGGCCAGCACCCCGCGCGGGATCAGCGGCTGCGCACGGCGCCGTTCGGTGACGATGAACCCGGTCGCGGCGAGCGCGGCCACCCCGGCGGTGAGCCAGGAGCCGGCCTCGCTGATGGTCAGCACCACCGACGCCGCGCCCAGCACGAACCAGGCGCTCGAGGTCCACGGCAGGGACACCCCGCGGTCGCGGGCCTCGCCGGGCAGCATCGCCCACAGCAGCGCCGCGGTGGCGAGCGCGACCGGCACAGCGACCAGGAACACCGAGCGCCAGCCGAGGCCGTCGACCAGGAGCCCGCCGATCACCGCGGCGACCGCGCTGCCGCTGCTGCCCGCCACCGCGCTCGCGGCGAACACGGCACTCCGGCGACCGGGCGCGGGGATCGCGCTGGCCAGCGAGAACGTGTTCGGCAGGGCGAGCCCCGCGCCCAGTCCCTGCAGCAGGCGGCCCGCGATCAGCACGGCGAAGCTGCCCGCGAGCCCGGAGACGAGCAGGCCGAGCGCGAACAGCGCCATCCCGCCGGCGAAGCACGGCCGCGGCCCGACACGGTCACCGAGGCGCCCGCCGAGCAGCAGGGTCCCACCCAACGGCACCGCGAAGGCCGTGATCACCCACGACGTCGCGGACCCCGTCGTCCCCAGCGCCTGCTGGAGCGCCGGGAGCGCGACGGTGACGACGAGGCCGTCGAAGACGACGAGGAGGTTCAGCGCCGAGAGGGCCGCCGCGACGGTCACGAACGAGGCCGTGGACATCGTCGCCACGGCCCGCGCGGCGGCACTGCGGGGCATGCCCGGGGCTCGGCGGCGCGAGGGAGCGGCCAAACCATCTCCCGGCGAGGCCTGCGGCGGTGACCCTCTCCCGGCCGTGACGGCGGCCGGACCGACCGTCAGTGCGCGGCGAGGTGCTCGCCGGGCCGACCCGTCGACGACGGCTCGTCGCCGCTGATCAGGGCCGCCGCCTTCGCACCGATCATCGTGATCGTCGCGTTGGGGTTGACCGAGACCATCGTCGGCATGATCGACGCGTCGGCGACGCGCAGCCCGTCCAGTCCGCGCAGGCGCAGCTCCGGGTCGACGACGGCGTCGTCGCCCGTGCCCATCGCGCAGGTGCCCGCGGGGTGGTAGTAGGTGCTGGCCGCGCGGGCGACGAACCGGCGCAGGTCCGTCGCGCTCGTGACGTCGGGGCCGGGCAGGACCTCCCGGAGGCGCCAGCGGTCGAACGCCCGGGCGGCGCCGATCTCGCGCGAGATCGCGATCCCCTCGAGCAGGCCCTCGACGTCGGCGTCCTCGGCGAGGTAGTTCGGGTCGATGGCCAGCGCGCCGCCCGGGTGGGCGTCGAGGAGCCGCACGCCGCCGCGGCTCTAGGGGGCCACGATCCCCGGGGCGATCGTGTAGCTGTTCGCGGGCGCGGTGAACTCCGGCGAGTGGAACGGGACGTGCACCAGCGCCACCTGGATGTCCGGCGCGGGCGTGCCCCGGGTGCTGGTGGTGAACAGCACGCTCTCCGAGAGGTTGTTCAACCCCGCCGGCAGCGGCTCGGCGGCCTCGTAGACCACGCCGAGCAGCAGGTGGTCGTGGAGGTTGCGGCCGACCCCGGGCAGGTCGTGGACCGGGTCGACGCCGACGGCGCGCAGCTCGTCGGCGGGCCCGATACCCGACTGCAGCAGCAGCCGCGGGGAGTCGATCGCGCCCGCGCAGAGCACGACCTCGCGCTCGGCGTGGAGCCGCTCGCCGTCGTCGAGCTCCACCCCGGTGACGCGCCCGCGCTCGACCAGCAGCCGCGTGACCCGGGCCCCGGTGCGCACCTCGAGACCCGGCCGCCCCGCCATCGGGGCCAGGAAGCAGGTCCAGGTGTCCTGGCGGACCCGGTCGCGGATGGAGGTCGGGTTCCACCCGGCGCCCTCGGTCGTGGCGCCGTTGATGTCGTCGTTGCGGAGGTACCCCACCTCGACGCAGGCCTCGACGAAGGCGGTCGAGGTGGGGTTGGCGTCCTTGTCGCGCAGGGTCGAGACGTGCACCGGGCCGCCGGCGCCGTGCAGCGGCGACGGCCCGCCCTCGTGGTCCTCGAGCCCGACGAACAGGGGAAGCACGTCCTCGTAGCCCCACCCGGCGTTCCCCGCGGCGGCCCAGGCGTCGTAGTCGGCCCGGTGCCCGCGGATGTACTGCATGGCGTTGAGGCAGCTGGTGCCGCCGAGGACGCGGCCGCGGGGCCAGTCGTGGACCCGGTCCGCGGTGTGTGTCTGGGGCACGGTGCGGTAGGCCCAGTCGACGTCGGTGCCCCACAGCGACGGCCAGGCCGTGGGGTCGTGCACGGCGGCGTTGTCGTCGTGGGAGCCGCCGGCCTCCAGCACCAGCACGGTGCCGGCGTCGGCGTCCAGCAGCCGGCGGGCGAGCACGCTGCCCGCCGACCCGCTGCCCACCACGATGTAGTCGGGTCGGCTCACGACGTCTCCTCCTCGACGGCGGCGTGCGGTCGCGGCAGGCCCCAGGACTCGCCGGCGACGACGTACCAGAGCGCCCAGATGATCAGCCAGTCCATGCCGACCAGCGCGCTGCCGGACACCGTGGCGCCGTCGGCGGCCGCGGGTTCGTGGAGCACCACGCCCGCCAGGACGTAGTAGTACAGGGCGAACGTCAGCACGGCGAGCACGAACGTGATGACCGTGCGCCCGACGAGGACGACGCCGAGGCGCCCGCCGGTGGGGCGGTTGCCGAAGGCGTTCGGCCACATGACCATCCAGAACACCCAGCAGACCCCGACCTGCGCGCCGAACATCGGCAGCGTCTCGCCGAGCGCCGCGACGTTCGCCGACCCCAGCACCAGATGGGTCACGCCGACCAGCGCCTCGTAGAGGACCCAGCCGACGACCAGATTCCCGACCAGCGCCGCGAGCGCCGTCCGGCCCGGGCTGCCGGCCAGCCGCCACGGCCAGTTCTCCAGGACGGCGCCGGTGAGGATCGCCGAGACGACCACGCAGTAGAAGAAGCCGATCTGGGTGTACGGGTCGAGCAGCGCGGCGTCCGGCGGCGCCCAGGTCGCCATCGACGGCACCGCGAAGACCAGGTACAGCACCACCACCGGGATCACCAGCGCGCCGAACGACGCGGCGCCGAGCCACGGCTGCTGCAGGCCGCTGCGCGTCCACGGCCAGTGCCCGCAGTTCACGGCGGAGATCACGTACACGACGAAGCTGTAGAGCACGATCAGCGAGCCGAGGATGAAGCCGGCGCCCTCGGCGCGCGCCCCGTCGAAGCTGGCGTCCACCGAGCCCCACCCGGCCGCGAGCAGCCAGGTGATCAGCGCGCCGAGCCCACCGGTGACCACCGCGACCGCGAGCCCCTTCCAGGGCTGGCCCAGCCGCGCGAACGGGGAGAGCTCGAAGGTGAACGCGGCCCAGACGAACGCGATGATCGTCCAGAACATCCAGGCGGTGAGCGGCTGCGGGTAGATGCCGCTCGCACTCCACTCCGGGTCGGCCACCAGGTACCAGCTCACCAGGCTGAGGACGACCACCACCGCGAGGTTGGCCAGGCCGAACGCGTACCAGGGCAGGGTCCGGCGGCGTCGTCGGCCGATGCCTGCGGAGGGTTCGAGGGTCGCCGTCATCGCGCCACCGCCGTTCGAGGATGCTCCGGAGGGCTGTGCGGGCGTGATCGGCACCACACAGTGCTCGTGCACCGTAGGAACGATTCCTGCCGGACGTCAACAGATCATGCATGATTTCGAGAAGATGCATGATTGGAGTCGATCAGGCACACTCCCGCCATGAGAGCACTCGACGGCAGGGTGGCGGTGGTGACCGGCGGGGCCTCGGGCATCGGCCGGGCCACCGCGCGACGGTTCGTGGACGCCGGCGCCTCGGTGGTGGTCGCCGACCGCGACGGGGACGGCGCGGAACGGGTGGCCGAGGAGCTGGGCGACGCCGCGGTCGCCGGCACCGTCGACGTCACCCACCCCGCGCAGGTCGACGCGGCGATGGCGCTGGCGGAGTCGCGATTCGGGCGCCTGGACGTGCTCTCCTGCAACGCGGGGCTGGCGACCTCGCCGACGCCGGCGCTGGACGCCGACCCCGACGAGTTCGCCCGCGTGCTCGCCGTCAACGTCACGGGTCAATGGCTGTGCGTGCGCGCGGCCGTCCCGGCGATGCGGCGTGCGGGCTGCGGCGCGGTGACGATCACCGGGTCGGTCATGGGCGAACGGGCCCGCCCCGGCTTCGGCGCCTACGCCGCGAGCAAGGCGGCCGTGAACCACCTCGCCAAGGTGCTGGCCCTCGAGCTCGCGCCCGACGGCATCCGGGTGAACTGCCTGGCCCCGGTCGCCACCGACACCCCGATGCTCAAGAGCTTCCTGGGACCGGACGACCCCGAGCGCGCCCGCGCGGCGTTCATCGCGGGCATCCCGCTCGGGCGCCTCGCCGAGCCGGAGGACATCGCCGATGCCGCCGTGTTCCTCGCCTCCGACGCCGCGCGCTTCCTCACGGGCGTGGTGCTGCCCGTCGACGGCGGGCGCGCGATCTGACCGGCCCGCTTGACCTACTCTGGCGATCGAGGCAGGGCGGACCATCCCCCGGCCGGGACGGCGTGGAGCAGCTCGATGACCGCGGTGCAACCGACGAAGCGCGACCAGATCGTCGACGAGCTGCGCCGACGGATCCTCTCCGGCGACCTCGCCCGCGGCGAGCGGATGCCCCAGGACGATCTCGCGCGGCAATTCGGCGCGAGCATCACCCCCGTCCGCGAGGCGCTGCGCCAGCTCGAGGCCGAGGGCCTGGTGATCTCCGAGCCCCACCGCGGGGTGCGGGTGTCCGGGGTGGACCTGGACGAGGTCACCGCCACCTACGTCGTCCGCCGGCTCACCGAGGCCTACGCGATGCGCCGGGCCACCTCGCGGGTCTCCCGGCGCGACCTCGCCCGGGCCCGCCGGCTGCTCGAGGCCGACCGGTCGGACCCGGCCGTCGCCCGCGACCTCAACCGCGAGTTCCACTTCCTCTTCTACGAGCGCTGCGGGATGCCGGCCCTGGCCGAGCGCATCGCGGGCAACTGGCGCGCCTTCCCGTGGGACCTCATGCTCAGCTCCCCGCGGCGGGCCGAGGAGTCGCATCGCGAGCACCTCGACATCCTCGCCGCGGTGGAGGACGGCGACGCCGACCGTGCCGGCGACGCCACCGAGGTGCACCTACGCCACGGGTTCAGCGCGATCCTCGAGCAGCTCACCGGCCGGGCGGGCCCGGACCCGTTCGACGTCGACGCCGACATCGACTGACGTCCGACGCCGCCCGCAGCACCGTCGCCGCGGTCGCGGTCCCGACGCCGTCCCGGTGTGCGCTCCGCCCGATGACGCACGGTCGGTGTGGTGCTGACGGCCCACTCCTCCGACGGTTCCTTGGTGAAGCCTTGACCCTGGTCGGT
Source organism: Actinomycetospora aeridis (assembly GCF_037400275.1). Taxonomy (NCBI): domain Bacteria; kingdom Bacillati; phylum Actinomycetota; class Actinomycetes; order Pseudonocardiales; family Pseudonocardiaceae; genus Actinomycetospora; species Actinomycetospora aeridis. Next base: position 62,572 of record NZ_JBBEGL010000015.1, read on the forward strand.
CACCCACCGTTCCATGACGGTCACCCGACGACGCCATCGTCGGCCGCCTCGACGAAGAGGAGCCCGTCATGACCAGCGCGACCCTGCGCGTCCCCCGTCGCGTCGCCGCCGCGAGCCTGGTGGGGACGACGATCGAGTGGTTCGACTTCTTCATCTACGGGACCGCGGCCGCGCTGGTCTTCAACAAGGTGTTCTTCCCGTCGGTCGACCCGGCGCTCGGCACCATCGCCGCGCTGGGGACGTTCGCGACGGGCTTCATCGCCCGGCCGATCGGCGGGGCGGTGTTCGCGCACTTCGGCGACCGTGTCGGCCGCAAGCCGATGCTGGTGTACTCGCTGCTGCTGATGGGGGTGGCGACCGTCGGCATCGGCCTGCTCCCGGGCTACGGGACGATCGGCATCCTCGCCCCGGTGCTGCTGATCGTCCTGCGGTTCGCGCAGGGCTTCGGCGTCGGTGGCGAGTGGGGCGGCGCCGCGCTGATGGCCGTCGAGAACGCCCCCGACGGCCGGCGCGGCTTCTACGGCAGCTGGCCCCAGGTCGGCGTGCCGCTCGGGCTGGTCCTGGGCACCGGGTCGTTCCTCGTGCTCGACCTGACCGTGTCCGAGGCGGCCTTCATGTCCTGGGGCTGGCGCATCCCGTTCCTCGCGAGCGCCGTGCTCATCGGCGTTGGCATGTGGATCCGGCTGACCGTCGCCGAGAGCCCGGTGTTCCAGCGCGACCAGGAGAAGCGCGAGGCGAGCCGGATGCCCGTGCTTCAGGTGCTCAAGGAGCACCCGAAGCTCATCTTCCTGGCGGCCGGGTCGTTCGTCGCCACCAACGCGACCTTCTACATCAGCTCGGTCTGGCTCGTGTCCTACGCGACGACCCAGCTCGACTACGAGCGCAGCACGATCCTCGGGGCGAACACGCTACTCTCGGCGTCGGACATCCCGATGATCCTGTTGCTCGGCCTGCTCTCCGACAAGGTCGGCCGGCGCCCGATGTTCCTCGCCGGCATGGCCCTGCTCGCGCTGTTCTCGATCCCGTACTTCCTGCTCGTGCAGACGGGCGTCATCGGGCTCTTCATCCTCGGCGGGCTCGTCGTGCAGGTCTGCCGCAGCGCGGTGTACGGGCCGCAGTCCGCGTACTTCGCCGAGCTCTTCCCGACCCACCTGCGCTACAGCGGCGCGTCGCTCTCGTACCAGATCGCGTCGATCGTCGGCGGGGTCGCGCCGGCCATTTGCGGCATCCTGGTGCTCTGGACCGGCAGCCTGATGTCGGTCGCGGGGTTCACGGTCCTGCTCGCGCTGATCTCCCTGGCCAGCAGCTGGGGCATGACCGAGACGCTGACGCGCGGCCTCGACGGCCCCACCGAGAGCTCGCGGGTCGCCGCGCAGGCCTGACGGGTCACCCTCTGCTCTTGATCGTCTTCATGGTCAGGTGCGAGTCGATCTTCGCCAGCCCCGTGGCCCGGCCCAGCCGGTCGGTCATGAACGTCTCGTAGGACGCGAGGTCCCGGCAGGCGACCCGCATGAAGTAGTCGGGCAGCCCGAACATCCGGCGCAGCTCGACGACCTCCTCGAACGCCGACACCTGCTCCTCGAACGCGAGGAAGACGTCGCGGTGCTTGCTGACGAGGTCGACGTTGACCAGCACCTCGAACGCCCGCCCGTCGAGCTCCGGGTCGATCTCGGCCCGGTAGCCGGTGATCACGCCCTCGTCCTCGAGCCGCCGCACCCGGCGCAGGCAGGGCGCCGGGGTGAGCCCGACGCGCTCGGCCAGGTCGACGTTCGGGATGCGGGCGTCGACCCGGAGCACGGCGAGGATTGCGCGATCGAGGGCGTCCACGCACCGATGATGCGCCATCGGGGGTGACAACGCCCCGAATTCGCCATCGGGTGGCGCGCGGTCCGGCCTACCGTTGCGACGTGCTCGACGGACGGACCTCCCCCGCCACCGATCTCCGCGATGCCGCGCGCGACGTCCTGCCCGTGGGGGCCGGGATGTTCGTGCTCGGCAGCAGCTTCGGGCTGCTCGTCGTCGGCTCCGGGCTCGCGTGGTGGTGGGCGCCGATCTTCAGCGGCATCGTGTTCGCCGGCTCGGCGGAGTTCCTGCTGGTGGCCCTCGCCGCCGCCGGCACCCCGCTCGCGGCGATCACGGTCACCACCCTGCTGGTCAACGGGCGGCACGCGTTCTACGGCCTGTCCTTCCCGCTGCACCGCGTCCGCGGGCGGGTCGCGCGCGCCTACTCGGTCTTCGCCCTCATCGACGAGGCCTACGCCCTCGCCACCAGCCGCCCCGCGGCGTCCCTGACCGGGCGCCGGATCGTCGCGGGTCAGGTGATGCTGCAGGTCAGCTGGGTCGGCGGCGGGCTGGTCGGCGCGCTGGCCGGCGCCCGGTTCGCGATCGACGTCCCAGCGCTGGACTTCGTGTTCACGGCACTGTTCGTCGTGCTCGCCACCGACGCCGTCCGCTCCGGGCGCGAGGCCACCGGCCCCCTGCTCGCCGTGGCGTGCGCCCTCGTCGCCCGGCTCGTCGCGCCCGGCGAGATGCTGCTGGTGGCGATGGCGCTCTTCGTCGCGGTGCTGCTGGTGCGGTACCGCCTGACGTCGACGGGCACCGCCGATGCCTGACGCCGGATACCTCGCCGCCGTCGTCGCCGTCGGGGCGGGCGTCACGCTCGCCCTGCGCGCCGCCCCGTTCGCCGTGATGCGCACGCTGCGGTCGTCGCCGCTCGCCGGCTACCTCGCGCGCCACCTGCCCGCGGGCGTGATGCTGATCCTCGTCGTCTACCTGCTGCGCGACCTGCCGGTCGACCGGCCGCTGCTCACCCTGCGCGTGCTCGTGCCGGTCGCGGTGACGGCCGCCGTGCACCTGTGGCGGCGCAACGCGCTGCTCAGCATGGCCGCCGGCACGGCCGTGTACGCCGTCGCGCTCGCGGTCGTCCCCTGAGCGGTCCTCTCGACGGCTACGCCGGCACCGGCCCCGGCAGCACCGGCGCGTCGAAGGCCTCGCGGGCGAACGACGGGTCGCCCCAGCCGCTCTCGGCGCTCTTCGCGGTCCAGGAGGCGTACTCGTACATCGAGGCGATCAGCCCGTCGCGCACCTCGAAGACGAACACGAAGTGGTTGGCGACGTCCTCGCCGCCCAGGTTGCCCTCGACCCGCGCCTCGACGACGACCAGCGGACCGTTGGCGGCGACGCGGTGGCCCTCCAGCCTGGCGCCGCGCACCTGCTCCTCGTGATGGGTGCCGAACATGGCCTCGGCGGTGGCCTTGCCGCGCAGCACGCCCTCCGGCGCGCCGGGCTCGGTGGACGGGACCGGGATCATGATCCGGACGTCGTCGGCGAGGAGGTCGACGAAGTCGCCCCACGCCCCGGTGGCGGCCCCGCGCTGCAGGCCGGCGAAGGCCGCCTCGGCGACCTCCAGGGCTCGCGTGACCGGTGGCTGGACCTCGATTCGCGTCACGGCGCATCCCCTCGGGCTCGGAGGACGTCCGGCGGTGACGTCCCGGAGCACGTCACCGTGGCACGGTTTCCCGTGACGCCTCGTGGTCCGGTCCCGCTCAGCGGGACCGGAGCGCCCTCAGCCCGCCGTGGCCTCGCCGTCCGCGAGACGCGGCAGCACCTGCTGCCGGAAGAACCGGCCGTCCGCCGGGTTCGACAGGGTGTCCGCGACCGCCTCCGGGGCGATCCAGCGAGCCTCCGGGTTGTCCGGGTCCCGCGGCCGCAGCTCGGCCTCGGGGCTCCGGAACAGGAACAGCGTGATCGTCTTGCGCTCGGGAAGGCCGTGGCGGAAGCCCAGCCGCGTGAACGACCCCAGCTCGTCGACCAGGTCCAGCTCGGTGAGCCCGCACTCCTCGTCGATCTCGCGGCGGGCCGCGGCGAGCACGTCCTCGCCCGCCTCGACGTGCCCCTTCGGCAACGACCACGTCCGGGCCGGCTGGCGGACGACCGCCACCCGTCCGCGAGGGTCGACGACCACGCCTCCGGCGGCAGCACTGCGCAGCACGCCCGCAGTGTGCCCGTTCGCGCGGCGCGGCGTTCGGCAACGGGCGCCCCTCGCCCTACGAGGCGAGCGACGGGGCCCTTCGCCCGGACGGCGGAGACGCGGGCGGCGCGAGGACCGCCGGCAGGCGGACCACCTGGGCCGCGAACGTCAGCCCGGCGCCGAAGCCCATGAGCAGGGCGCCGTCACCGGGCGCCGCGCGGCCGGCCGCGAGCAGGCCGTGCATCGCCAGCGGCACCGAGGCGGCCGAGGTGTTGCCGGTGTCGACGACGTTGTCGGCGACCGCCACGTGCTCGGGGAGCGCCAGGGCGCGGACGAGGGCGTCGGTGATGCGGGCGTTGGCCTGGTGCGGCACGAACGCCCCGAGCTGCTCGGCCTTCACCCCGGCGCGCTCCAGCGCCTCCTGCGCGAGCGGCACCATCCGCGACGTCGCCCACCGGAACACGGTGGGGCCCTGCATGCGCAGACCGGGGAACTCGCCCGGCGTCACGTCCTTCCAGGTCGGCTCCTGGACGATCAGGTCGGCCTGCGACCCGTCCGCGCCCCAGGCCACGGGCCCGATCCCCGGCTCGTCGGAGCGGCCCACCACGACGGCACCCGCCCCGTCGCCGAAGATGAAGGCGGTCGAGCGGTCGGCCGGGTCGACGATGTCGCTCATGCGCTCGACCCCGACGACGAGCACGTGCTCCGCGGTGCCCGAGGCGATCAGCGACGCCGCGAGCTCGAGGGAGTAGCAGAACCCCGCGCACGCCGCGCCGACGTCCATCGCGGCCCCGTGCACCGCCCCCACCGCGTGCGCCACCCGCGTCGCCACCTGCGGGGAGGTCGCCGTGTGGGACATCGTCGCCACGAGCACCACGTCGACGGCGCCGGCGTCCACCCCCGCGGCGGCGAGGGCGTCGCGCCCGGCGGCGCTCGACATGGCCACGAGCGACTCGTCCTCGCCCGCGAAGCGGCGCGACCGGATCCCGGACCGGGCGAGCACCCACTCCGGGTCGACGTCGAGGCGCCGGCACACCTCGACGTTGTCGACCTCCCGTCGCGGCCGGTAGGCGCCGAGCCCGAGCATCGCCGCGCCGTGCACGGTGTTCCGGGAGATCATCGGTGGTGTTCCTCCGAACATCGTGGTCGTCATGACCACGGTGACCCGCCCCGTCGGTTACTCGGAAGTCCTACTAATTGGTACGGACGTGCGTCGCCTCACAGTCCCCTCTCCTCCCTGAGACGGAGGGCGGGACGGGAGATCGTCCCGGCGGCCGAGGCCACCCCGACCGCCGCGCCGCGACGATGACGTCCGGCGGGCAGACGGCTTGACCGTGCCGTGGCGGCATGGTGTCGACTGACCGTCGGATTTTCTGGAGCGAGCCGGATCGACGGGTGGAGCTGGAGATGACGGGCGCAGGCGCCGGTACGGAGCGGGACGACCTCACGGAACCGGTCGACGACGACGCGACTCCCACCGAACGCACCACGACGGACACCCCGGAGGAGTCCGCGCCGGCGAGGAAGAAGCGCTTCCGCTGGCGCAAGGAGGACTACACCGAGGAGGAGTGGGAGGAGGCGCGGCAGGCCATGCGCAAGGCCGTGCCGTGGGACGGGCCGATGAAGGGGGGCGACTGGTTCCTCATCATCGCGACCTTCTCGATCGTGGCGCTGAACCTGGCGTCGATGCCGTTCCGGCCGTTCCTGCTCGCGTCCCACCCGATCGGCCTCGCCGCCGTCACCGGCAGCCTCTCGGCGGTCGGGGCGGGCGCCGCCTTCGCCGCGATCGGTCAGGGCCCGCTCTGGCTGGTGATCGTCGCCGGCGTCTTCGGCATGATCAAGTTCGACTGGCTGTTCTGGCTCGCCGGACGCCGTTGGGGCGCGAAGATCGTCGAGATGTTCGCCCCCGGTGACGTCGCCCAGCGGTTCGTGGGCTGGGTCCGCTCGGCGCCGCCGTGGGTGATGGGCCTGGCCGTGGTCCTCTCCGCCCTGCCGGGCATCCCCGCGCCGGCGGTGTTCGCGCTGGCGGGCCTGGGGCGCATGCGGCTGGTCTCGTTCCTGGTCCTCGACGCGATCGGGGCCGCGCTGATCGCCGGACTGGTCGCGGGGCTCGGCTACGGGATCGGCCAGCACGCCGTCGACGTCGTCCTCGCCGTCGACCGGTACGCGCTGTGGATCACCCTCACCCTCGTGGTCGTGGTGTCGGTCCGCGCCGGCATGAAGGCCCAGCGCGAGCAGAAGGCGCAGAAGGCCGCCGAGGCCCGGGAGGGTCAGGACGCCGCCGGCTGACGCCCGTAGGTCGCCAGCAGTGCGGCGACGTCGGCGAAGTGGTGGTCGAACGCGTCGTCCGGCGCCGGCGCGTCGCCACCCGGGCGGTCCAGGTACGCGGTGCGCAGGCCCGCGGCCCGGGCCGCCCGCAGGTCCCAGGAGTGCGCGGCGACCATGAGGACGTGCTCCGGCGGGCGGGCCACGTGCGCGATCGCCGCCCGGTAGACCGCCGGGTCGGGCTTGTAGCTGCGGACCGTCTCGGTGGAGAGCGCGGCGTGCCAGCGCAGGCCCGCGTGCGCGTCGAGGCGCAGCAGGGTCGCGTGGTCGGCGTTCGACAGCGCGACGACCGCGTACCGCGCGGCGAGCCGCTCGAGCAGCTCCGCGGTGTCGGGCCACGCGTCCAGGCGGGCGGTGACCGACGCGGCACGCTCCAGGTCGGCGACGTCCGCGTCGGGGGCCACCCGCAGCGCCGCCTCGCGGTCGAGCACGTCGGCCGTCACGTAGGCGCGCTCACCGGCGACGACGCGGCGGTGCTCGGTCGCGACGTGACGGTGCCAGTCCGCCACACCGGCCTCGAGTCGCTCGCCGTCGGCGCCCGGCACGAGGGCGGCGACGGCGGCGCGCAGTCCCCCGTCGTGGTCGACGAGGGTGCCGAGGACGTCGAAGACGACGGTGTCGATGGTCATCCGGACCTCCGGTGTCCGTCACGGGCTCGAGCTGATGGTGGACGATCGTCACCGACCGAGCCAGTGACGGAGGCGCCATGAAGATCGTGATCGGCGGTGCCTCGGGCCACGACGACGTCCCCGTGCTGGCGAGCCTCGCGGACCGGCACGAGGTCGCCTTCGCCCCGGACGACGCCGCCCTCCAGCACCACCTCCCGGGCGCCGAGGTGTTCGTCAGCTGGACCTTCCGCGGCTCCGGCCTCGAGCGGCACTGGGCGCTGGCCCGCGAGCTGGCATGGGTGCACTGGTGCGGCGCGGGCGTCCGGCCGGCGCTGTTCGACGCGATGGTCGCGAGCGACGTCGTCCTCACCAACGCGCGCGGGATCTTCGACCGGGCCATGGCCGAGTACGTACTCGGCACGGTGCTGGCCTTCTCCCTCGACCTGCCCCGGTCGCTGGAGGAGCAGCGCGCGCGGCGCTGGACCCACCGGCACTCGGAGCTGCTCTTCGGCACCACCGCCGTCGTGTTCGGGGTCGGGGCGATCGGCACGCGGATCGGGGAGCTCCTCGCGGCCGCGGGCGTCGCGGTGCACGGCGTCGGGCGCACGGCGCGCGACACCTCCACCGTCTTCGGGCGCGTCCACGGGCACGCCGAGCGGTTCACGCTGCTCGCCGACGCCGACTGGGTGGTCGCCGTCCTGCCCGACACCCCCGGCACCGAGGGGTACTTCGGCGCCGCGGAGTTCGCCGCGATGCGGCCGTCGGCGCGGTTCGTCAACGTCGGGCGCGGGAGCACGGTCGTCGAGCCGGACCTCGTCGCGGCGCTGCGCCGCGGGCGGATCGCCGGCGCCGCGCTCGACGTCGTCGCCGAGGAGCCGTTGCCGTCGGGCAGCGAGCTGTGGGCGCTGCCCCAGGTGATCGTGACGCCGCACATGTCGGGCGACTACCGGGGCTTCGAGGACGACCTGTGCCACCAGTTCCTCGGCCTCCTCGCGGCCCACGAGGCCGGCGCGCCGATGGACAACGTCGTCGACAAGCACGCCGGATACGTCCCGACGCACTGACCGGAGGCGCCGACGGCCTGCGCGGACCTCAGCCGGGACGGGCGGGCGAGAGCGAGGACAGCGCCATCGCGATGAAGTCCTCGCCGAGATCCTGCAGCGTGCGGGCACCGTCGGGCCGGTACCAGCGATGCATCCAGTTGAACATGCCGATGATGCCGAGGACCGCGACGGCGGGGTCGATGTCCGCGCGGAACACCTCGTCCCGCACGCCCGAGGAGATGATCTCGGCGAAGGTGCGGCCCGAGCGGTCGGCGTTGTCGCGGATGCGGTCGGCCTCCGGACCCGTCATCACCGTGTGCACGTTCTCGGCGAGGAAGACGAACAGCTCCGGGAGCTCGGCCATCGTGCGCACGTACTCCCGCAGTGCCGACTCGAGGCGCTGCGGCGCCGGCTCGGGCAGCGCCGCCACCTCGTCGAGCCGCTCGCGCAGCGTCTCGAGCGGACGGTGGAGCAGCCCGACGAGCAGCTCCTCCTTCGTGCCGACGTAGTAGTAGAGCGTCGCCCGGTTGACCCCGACCTCGAGGGCGACGTCCTCCAGGGTCGACGGGCTGTAGCCCAGCCGCTGGAAGACCCGGGCGGCGCCCGCGAGGATCTCGGCCCAGCGCTCGTCGGACCGGCGACCGCTGGCCGTCCGGCGTTCGAGCCGGCGCCGGGCGATGTCGCTGTCCGGGGCGTCCGGCGCGGTACGGCGCCGGCGTGACGCGGACACGGGCGATCGCCCTCCCTCGGCTACGGGCGGACCCGGTGGTGGCCGGGCCTCGCCCGCGTCACCCTAACGGCCGGGCTCCGGCGGGCGATCCGGCCGACACGCCGACCGAGCCGGTGTGCAGCGGGAGCGGGTCGACGCCGAGGTCGAAGGCCACGAGCCGTCCGGTGCGCGCATCGGTGACGTGGAGCCGGCCGTCGCCGCCCACGCAGCAGTTGGTCGGCTGGGTCCCCTCCCCCGTCGCGAGCGTCTCGGCGAGCTCGCCCCCGACGTAGGTGAAGACGGCCCGGCCGACGCTGCCGCAGACGTAGAGGCGCCCGGCGGCGTCGAAGCACAGCCCGTCGGGCATCCCGCCCGGCAGCGTCAGCACCTTCTCCGGGGTCCCGAACGTCCCACCGTGCACGTCGACGGCGAGGACCCGGCGCGTCAACGACTGCGCGACGTACAGGCGCCCGTCGGGGCCGAAGGCGAGCCCGTTGGGCATCGCCGGGACCTCGAGCGCACCGAGCACCGCGCCGTCCGGCCCGAGGGCGACGACGTGACCCGCCGCGACGTCGGGCAGGTCCTCCCAGTTCGCGCTGTCGGAGACGTAGAGCGTGCCGTCCGGGCCGAAGCACAGGTCGTTGGGCCGGTGCGGCGACGGCCCGGGCAGGTCGCCGCTGACCGCCGTCACCGTCCCGTCGGGCTCCACGCGCTGCACGCAGCCCGGTATCTGCCGCGGCGCGTGCCAGAACCCCCTCCCCTCCGCTGAGAGCCCGCCGTTGTTCGCGACGTAGAGCTCCCCGGAAGCGCCGAGCGCGCTGCCGTTCGGCGCCCCGCCGCAGTCGCCGAGGACGGTCACGCCGCCGTCGGGCGCGACCACGCTCAGCGCCTCGCCCTGCATCTCGACCACCGCCACCGAGCCGTCGGGCCGCCAGGTCGGCCCCTCCGGGAAGCGCAAGCCCTCGGCGACGATCGATGCCTCGCTCATGGACATCGACGCTAGGACCTTCCCGAGCACTGCGTCAACGTTTATGCTGACGACTTGCACACCCGACGACGAGGGGCCAGGCCATGACCGACGGCACCGCCGCCGACCCGCCGCCGGAGCTGGCCGGCGCCGAGGGGACCGCGCTCGCGCGCGAGATGATGCGGCGGATGCAGCGCGTCCGCCTCTTCGAGGAGGCGACGATCGCGCTGTTCGGAGCCGGCGAGCTGCCGGCGATGGTGCACCTGTCGATCGGCCAGGAGGCCGCGGTCGTCGGCGCCTGCCTGGCCACCCGGACCTCGGACTTCATGACGGGGAACCACCGCTCCCACGGGCACCCGATCGCGAAGGGCGCCCGGCTCGACGCCCTGATGGCCGAGCTGCTGGGCAAGGCGACGGGGGTGTGCGGCGGCAAGGGCGGCAGCATGCACCTGGCCGACTTCTCCGTCGGCAGCCTCGGCGAGTCGGGCATCGTCGGCTCCGCGATCCCCGTCGCCACGGGCGCCGGGCTCGCGGCGCAGGTCCGCGGCTCCGGGCAGGTCGCGCTCTGCTTCTTCGGCGACGGCGCCGCCAGCGAGGGCGTGCTGCACGAGTCGATGAACATCGCCGGCGTCTGGGACCTGCCGGTCGTCTACTTCTGCGAGAACAACGGCTACGCCGTCAGCCTCACCGCGCAGGAGTCGCTGTCGGTGCCCGACGTGGCGATGCGCGCGGCGGGCTACGGCATGCCGGGCGTCACCGTGGACGGCCAGGACGTGCTCGCCGTGTTCCGCGCGAGCCGCGACGCCGTCGAGCGCGCCCGTTCGGGCGCCGGACCGAGCCTGGTCGAGGCGAAGACCTACCGGTTCCACGAGCACGCCTACGGGCTGGTCGTGCCCCAGCCCTACCGCGACCAGGCGGTCGTCGACAGCTGGTTCGACACGGTCGACCCGATCACGCTGTTCCACGACCGGCTGGTGGCGTCGGGCGTGCTCACCGCCGACGAGCTCGGAGCGCTGCGCGACGAGGTCGCCGCCGAGGTGGAGGACGCGGTGGCGTTCGCCCGCCGCTCGCCCTACCCGCCGCCCGAGGCGGCCTGGACCGACGTCTACGCGCCCTCGGCGGTGACGGCGTGAGCGCGCCCCCGGCGAGGAATCCCACCCGCGCACGGCAGCTCGGCTTCCTGCAGGCGATCAACCGCGCCCAGCACGAGGAGATGACGCGCGACGGGAGCGTCGTGCTGATGGGCCAGGACCTGCGGGCCAACGTCTTCGGCGCCGCGGCGGGCGCCCTCGACGCGTTCGGCCCGGCGCGCGTGCGCGACCTGCCGCTGGCCGAGGCCGGCTCGGTCGGCGTCGCCGCGGGGGCGGCGATGGCGGGCCTGCGCCCGATCGTCGACCTGACCGTCGCGAGCTTCGTCTTCGGCGCGATGGACCAGTTCGTCTCGCAGCTGGCGAAGGCGCGCTACATGTTCGGCGGCCAGGCCACCCTGCCCGTGGTGGTCCGCGCGGCGCTCTACTACCAGGGCGGCACGGCCGGCCACCACGCCGACAGGCCCTACCCGATGTTCATGAACGTGCCCGGCCTCAAGATCATCGTGCCGTCCACCGCCCCGGACCTGCTCGGCCTGCTGAAGTCGGCGATCCGGGACGACAACCCGGTGCTGTGCTTCGAGGACGCGAACCTGTGGGGTCGCAAGGGCCGCGGTCCGGCGATCCCCGACGACGTCGAGCACCTCGTCCCCCTCGGCTCCGCCGCGATCCGCCGGCCCGGGACCGACGTGACCATCGTCGGCATCGGGCTCGGGAGCTATCTCGCCCTCGAGGCCGCGGAGGAGCTCGCGGCCGAGGGCGTCAGCGCCGAGGTGATCGACCCGCGCACGCTGGTGCCGATGGACTGGCCGACCATCCTCGGCTCCGTGGGCCGCACCGGGCGCTGTGTCGTCGTCGACCCCGCGAACCGCACCTGCAGCGCCGCGAGCGAGATCGCGGCGCGGGTGGTGGAGGACTGCTTCGGCGCCCTGCGCGGCCCCGTCGCGCGGGTCACCACCGACGACACCCACGTGCCCTTCAGCCCCGCGCTCGAGAAGCAGATCTACCCGACGCAGGCCAAGGTCGTCGCCGCCGTCCGGCGCGCGCTGGCCTGAGCACCCCGAGGAGAACGATGGCCCGCCACGAGGTACGGCTCCCCCAGCTCTCGATGGGCATGAGCGACGCCGAGATCGTCGACTGGTACGTCGAGGACGGCGAGGAGGTCGCCGCCGACGCCGACCTCGTCGAGATCGAGGCGGAGAAGGCCCGTCAGATGATCGTGGCGCCGCACCCCGGCACGGTGCGGGACCTGCAGGGCGACTGTGGCGACGTCGTCGAGGTCCGCGGACTGCTCTGCGTCATCGAGAGCTAGGACCGCTCCCGCAGGACGCGCTTGAGCACCTTGCCGCTCGCGTTGCGCGGCAGGTCCTCGTGCAGCACGAACGCGGCGGGCACCTTGTATCCCGCGAGGTTCGCGCGGCAGTGCTCGCGCACGGCCGTCTCGTCGAACTCCTCGCCCGGCGCGGGCACCACGTGGGCGCGCACGGTCTCGCCCCAGTGCGGGTCCGGGCAGCCGACGACGGCGGCGTCGCGGACCGCGGGGTGGGCGGCGAGGACGCCCTCGATCTCCGCGGGGTAGATGTTCTCGCCACCTCGGATGATCATGTCCTTCTTGCGGCCCGCCAGGTAGAGGTAGCCCTCCGCGTCCCGGCGCGCCATGTCCCCGGAGCGGAACCACCCGTCGCGCAGGACCTCCGCGGTGGCCTCCGGCGCCCCGAGGTAGCCGTCCATCACCGCGTCCGCCCGCGTCGCGATCTCGCCGACCTCGCCGTCGGGCACGTCGCCCCAGTCGTCGTCGCAGAGCCGCAGGTCGACGCCGAACGCGGGCCGGCCGATCGAACCGAGCAGGTGCTCCCGCCCGTCGAGCGCCCGCCGGTGGTCCTCGGGGCCGAGGATCGTCTGGATGCCCGCCTCGGTGCCCGCGCCGAAGGCGTTGATGAAATCGCACCCGAAGCGGTCCATGGCGCGCCGCAGCAGTGCGGGTGACATCGGGGACCCGCCGTAGACGATCGTCTGCAGGGACGGGAAGTCGGAGGCCGCCACGAGCGGCTCGGCGAGCAGCGAGTCGATCATCGTGGGCACCAGGAACACCTGGCTGAGCTCGCCGGAGGCCATCCACCGCGCGACCGTGGGCGGGTCGAACCGCGGCAGGGTCAGCGAGGCGTAGCCGCGGGCGATGCCCGACAGCAGCCAGTACATCCCGGCGATGTGGAAGTACGGGGCGGCGGAGTAGTGGAACGTCTCCCGCGTGAGCCCGGTCGCGACGACGGTGGTGGCGGCGAGGTGCTTGCCGAAGCACTGGGAGTGGACGGCGCCCTTGGGTGTCCCGGTCGTCCCGCTGGTGAAGGCGAGGCACACGGGGTCGGTGTCGTCGACGGCGACGTCCACCTCGACGTCGTCGCCGCGCTCGAGGAGCTCGCCGTAGGAGACGTCGCCCGCGTCGGCGTCGTACCCGACCGTCGCGACGAGCCCGGGGACGTCGACCGCGGCGACCATCTCGGCGTAGCGCCCGCTGAAGAAGAGCACCTTCGGCGCGGCCGCGTGCAGCACGGTCCGCAGCTCGGGCCCCGCGAGGCGCGGGTTGAGCGGGACGAAGACGGCGCCGAGCTTCAGGCACGCGAGCAGCGTCTCGACGTACTCCGGGGAGTCGGTGGCGAACAGCGCCACGCGGTCGCCCTTGCCGACCCCCAGGCCCGCCAGCCCGGTGGCCACCCGGTTCACCCGCCGGTTGACCTCCGCGAAGGTGCTGTGCCCGGTGTCGGTGACGAAGCACCGTGCGCCGGGGGCGTAGCGGGCCTGGATGCGGATCCAGTCGGCCATCCGCAGGGTCGGCGACATGCGCGCGGTCAGGCCGGGGTCACGTCGGGATCGGCGACCGCCGGCACCGGGTCCGCGGTCGGTGCCGCGGTGGTGTCCCGCATCGTCGCGGCGACGACGAGCCCGACGGCGGCGACGACGAGCAGCAGCGCCGCGGACGCGTAGCGGCTGCCCGTCAGCTCAGCGCTCAGGGCGGACAGGTACGGCCCGAACCCGGCGCCGAGGGCGCCGCCCAGGCCGTAGCCCAGCGCCGCGCCGGTGTAGCGCACGCGGGTGGGGAACGACGCGGTGAACGACGCGAACGCGGGCACCGCGACCGACCCGCCGATGCAGACGAAGACGATGAAGCCGGCGACGCCGAGCACCCCGGCACCCTCGGGGGCGCCGACCGCGGCCATCATCGGGAAGACGACGACGGCGGCCAGGACCAGCAGCAGGATCTGCACGCGCTGCCGGCCGTAGCGGTCGACGAGCTTCCCCGTGAGCAACATGCACGGCATGGCGCTGATCATGCCGACCGACGCGAACCGGGCGGCCTCGCCGGGCGACAGCCCGCCCGCGGTCTGCAGGTAGATCGGCAGGTACGCGGCCGAGAAGTAACCGATGAACAGCACCGACGCGGCGAGCACGACCACCCGGGCGAGCGCCAGCGGGTGCTGCCGCACCACGTCGCGCACCGGCGTCCGCGACGCCGTCTCCTCGCGCTCGGCGCTGCGCTTGAACTCCGGCGAGTCGTCGAGGCGCGTGCGCAGCACGAGGACGAGCACGGTCAGCGGCAGCGAGAGCAGCAGCGGGATGCGCCACCCCCACGCGCCCATGATGTCGTCGGCGATGACGAGCGTGACGACGCCGACGACGGCCGGGGCGAGCGCCGCACCGAGGGCGTTGCCCAGCGGCGTGATCGCGCTGAGGAAGCCGTGGTTGCGCCGCGTGCCGTGCTCGGTGACGAACGTGGCCGACCCCATCAGCTCCCCGCCCGCCGAGAACCCCTGCAGCAGGCGCAGGGCGACCAGCAGGACGGGCGCCAGCACACCGATCGTCGCGTAGGTCGGCAGCAGGCCGATGACGAACGTCGCCGTCCCCATGGTCACGACGGTGGCGATCAGCGCGAAGCGACGCCCACGCCGGTCGCCGAGCCGGCCGAAGAACAGCCCGCCCACCGGCCGCGCGAGGAACCCGGCGCCGAGGGCGAGCAGCGCGGCCAGCACCCCGTTCGACGGGTTGTCGGCCGGGAAGAACAGAGGCGCCGTGAACACCACGAGGTAGGTGTAGATGGCGAAGTCGTACGCCTCGATCATCGTTCCGAGCATGCCGGCGGTCCCCGCGCGGCGAGCTGACTGGTGGCCCCGGGAGGCCGGTGCCTCGGCTGTGGACATGGCGTTCTTCTTTCGTCAACACCAACGTAGACGTTGAAACAGTGGCGGGAAGTCAAGGTCAAGTCAAGACGTCGACCGGCAGATCCAGCGTCTACGTTGACGTTGACTCGACGGGGCCGGCACCGCGACGATGCGGAGCGGGGACGACGAGGAGGAGCCGGGACATGCCGGACGGCAAGGGTTTCGAGGCGATGGACTTCGTCGCCTCCGCGGGCGTGGACCCCGAGCGCGTCGACGCCGAGGCGCTCCGGGAGCGGTACCGCGCGGAGCGCGCGCACCGGGTCGACACCGACCGGACCGCCGTCGTCGAGCTCACCGGCGAGCGGGCGCGCTGGGCCGCCGACCCCTTCACCGCGCCGGTCCCGCGCGCCCCGGTCGCGGACACGGTCGAGCTCGTCGTCGTCGGGGCGGGCTTCGGTGGCCTGCTCACCGCCATCCGGTTCCGCGAGCTCGGCTTCACCCGCATCCGGCTGATCGACACCGCCGGGGACGTCGGCGGGGTCTGGTACTGGAACCGCTACCCGGGCGCCATGTGCGACGTCGACGCCCTCACCTACCTCCCGCGCCTGGAAGAGACCGGCTACGTGCCGCGCGACCGGTACGCGAGCGCGGGCGAGATCCTCGACTACGCCCGGACCCTCGCGGCGCAGCACGACCTCACCGACCTCGCGCTGTTCCACACGACGGTGACGGGCCTGCGCTGGGACGAGGGCGCCGGCCGCTGGATGACCACGACGGACCGGGGCGACGAGATCGCGTCGACGTTCGTCATGGTCGCCGACGGCTACTTCAACCGGCCCCGGATCCCGGCGATCCCCGGCCTCGACGACTTCCGCGGGCACACCTTCCACACCAGCCGGTGGGACCACGCCTACACCGGCGGGGCGGACGGGGGCCCGCTGACCGGCCTCGCGGGCCGGCGGGTCGGCGTCATCGGCACCGGCGCCACCGCCGCGCAGGTCGTGCCGCCCCTCGCGCGCGGCGCCGAGCATCTCGTCGTCTTCCAGCGCACGCCCTCGACGGTCGGGGTGCGCGCCAACGGGCCGCTCGACCCGGGCGTCGTCGCGGACCTCGCGCCGGGCTGGCAGCAGGAGCGCATCCACAACTTCAACGCCATCGTCTCCGGCCGCCGCCAGCCCGTCGACCTCGTCCGGGACGGCTGGACCGACTACCACCAGGCGCAGCGGGCGAACCTGCTGCACATGGAGGCGCTGCGGGCGCGCGTCGACGCCACCGTCGACGACCCGGTGACCGCCGAGGCGCTCAAGCCGTACTACGCGTACTTCTGCACGCGCCCGGTGTTCCACGACGAGTACCTCGAGACCTTCAACCGCCCGAACACGACCCTCGTCGACACGGGCGGACGCGGCATCGAGCGCCTCACCGAGCGCGGGGTGGTGGTCGGCGGCGAGGAGTACGCCCTGGACTGCCTGGTGTTCGCGACCGGGTTCGAGTACGGCACGGCCTACACCCGCAAGACCGGGTTCGACGTCGTCGGCCGCGACGGGCTGCGCCTCTCCGAGAAGTACGCGACGCGGTTCTCGACGCTGCACGGGCTGATGAGCCGCGGTTTCCCGAACCTCTTCATGGTCCCCGGCGGCAACATGCAGTCGGCCGTGACGCTCAACGTCCTGTACACGCTCGACGAGAACGCGCTGCACGCGGCACACGTCGCCGCCGGGACGCGCGGGCGCGGGGCGCGGTGCTTCGACGTCGACGCCGAGGCGGAGGAGAAGTGGGTGGCGGAGTGCGTCGCGCACGCCCGCGACAACGCGGAGTTCCTCGAGTCGTGCACGCCCAACCGCTTCAACGCCGAGGGCGACCTGTCGCGGCGGGCCCTCGCGAACGCCAACCACCCGCTGCCGGTGCTCGAGTTCTTCGACCTCCTGCGGGCGTGGCGCGACGAGGGCTCGATGCCGGGGCTCGTGTTCGACGAGTAGGCCCTCAGGCCACGTGCGCGGTGTCCCGCCGCTTCTCGACCACGAAGTCGTCGAGGCCGGACTCGCGCATGAAGTGGTGGAAGTCGACGTTGCGGAACGGGCTGTTGACGGTGACGCGGCCGCGCGCGTTGCGGTAGTACGTCGACATCCCCGGGTGGGTCCACACCATCGACGCGTGCGCCGCGTCGACCTCCGCGTTGTAGGCGGCGTGGACGTCGCGGCGGCACTCGATGCTGCCGGCGCCGGTGCGGAACATGTCCTCGAGCAGCCGGCGCACGTACGCCGTCTGCTGCTCGAGGACGACGATGAAGCTCCCGCCGTGGCCGGGCTGCAGGTTGGGGCCGTAGAGGCAGAAGAAGTTCGGCAGGTCGGGCACCACCGTGCCGAGGTAGGCCTGCGCGTCGTCGTCGTCCCAGATCTCGCGGATCGTGCGGCCCGACCGGCCGCGGAGATCCAGCGTGCCCAGGAAGCGGACCACGTCGAACCCCGTCGCCGCGACGAGCACGTCGACCTCGTGCTCGACGCCGTCACCGCCGACCACCGAGTGCGGCCGCACCTCCGCGGCGCCGTCCGCGGTGAGCGTGACGTCGTCGCGCCGCAGCGCGCGGTACCAGCCGTTGTCGAACAGCATCCGCTTGCCGTAGGGCGGGTAGGTCGGCAGCACCTTCGGCAGCAGGTCCTGCCGGTCGCCGAGCTCGGCGCGGATGTAGCCGGTGAAGAACTCGCGGTGGCGGTCGTTGACCGCGTTGAGCGACCGCTCGGGATGCGGCCATGCCGGGTCCCGCTGCAGCGTCGGGTGGAGCTTGTCGTTGAAGTTCCAGAACAGCCGCAGCCGGTACCACAGGCGGTAGAGCGGGACCGTCGTCAGCAGCCAGCGCAGCGCGTCGGGCACCGGCGTGTGGAACTTCTCGAACGGCACGATCCACTGCGGCGAGCGCTGGTAGACGTGGACCTCCTCGGCGTCGTCGACGATCGCCGGCACCACCTGCATCGCGCTCGCGCCGTTGCCGATCACCGCGACCCGCTTCCCGCTGACGTCCAGGTCCTCGGGCCAGTCGCCGGTGTGCGCCCGCTCGCCCGCGAAGGTGTCGAGCCCGGGCACGCTCGGCCAGACCGGACGGGCGAACGCCCCGACCGCGCTGATCAGCACGTCGGCGCGCAGGGTCCGCAGCGCCCCGCCGGGGCCCCGCACGTCGACCTCCCACGCCTGCGCCGCCTCGACCCACCGCGCGGCGAGCACCTCGGTGCGCAGCCGGACGTGCGGGCGGACGCCGAGGTCGGCCGCGGCGGAGGAGAAGTAGTCGTGGAGGGTGTCGCGCAGCGAGAAGTACGCCGGCCAGTCGTAGGTGTCGTAGAACGAGTAGCTGTAGAGGTGGCTCGGGGTGTCGACGCCGCAGCCGGGGTACCGGTTGCGCCACCACGTGCCGCCGATGGCGTCCGCCTTCTCGAGGATCGTGTAGTCGACGCCCATCCGGTCCAGCTCGACGCCGATGGCGATGCCCGAGGCCCCCGCGCCGACGACGATCGCCCGGAACCCGGGCGGCGGGACCGCCTCGGCCGGCGCGGGCCGCCCGGCGTCGCGCTCGGCGGGGAGCCCGAACACCTGACGCAGCATCGGGCCGTACTCCTCGGGGACGGCCTGGGCCATCGAGACCGACAGCATCCGCCGCAGCAGGGCCTCCGACGGCTCGGGGATCGCGGGCGCCCGGCCCTCGAGCCACGCGGTGATCGCGGCCGCGGCGGCGTCCCGGATCTCCTGCTGCACCGCGGCCGGCAGGCCGGCGTCGTCGTGGTCGCTCATCCCCCGGGCGCGCGTCGGGCGGTAGGGCTCCTCGAGCCAGCGCTCGTCGCCCGTGAGCTGCACGAGCATCGGGAGGAGCGACGGGATGTTGGCGATCGCCACGGCCTCGTCGACCGGCGCTTTCATGGGGACGTCCTTTCCTCGCCGACGGCCCGAGCGTAGGTCGGCGAGCCTCCCTACGTCAACGTTGACGCTGACGAATCACGACCGCCGTCGCGCGGCCAGGACCGCCGCGAACTCCGGCCCCGCCATGGCCTGCTCCTCGAGGGCGAGCCCGTAGTCGAGCGCGCGGGCCGCCGCGTCCTTGAGCGCGAGGTTGAGGACCCGCTTGGTGCTCTGCAGGGCGAACGGCGGCAACGCCGCCCAGTGCCGGGCCGTCGCGGTCGCCGTCGCGAGCACGGCCGCGTCGTCGACGACCTCGGTCGCGAGGCCCATCGCGACGGCCTCCTCCGCGGTGAGCACCTCGGCGCCGAGAACCAGGCGCTTCGCGCGGTTGACGCCGAGGATCGCCGGCCACAGCGCCGCGCTGCCGTTGCCGGCCGTCACCCCACCCGCGACGTGCCGGTCGCCGAGGCGCGCGGAGCGGGCGACGACCGCCGCGTCGGCGAGCGTCGCGAGGATCGCCCCCAGCCCCAGGGCGTCCCCGTTGACCGCGGCGACGACGGGCTTCTCGAGGTCCAGGAGGGTCTCGACGATCAGCCGCGCCTCCTGCACCGGCGTCAGCCCGGTCAGGGTCGTGAAGGTCCGCGACGCGCTGCTGTCGCCGCCGCGGCAGAAGTCCTCCCCCGCGCCCGTGAGCACGACCGCCCGGACCCGGTCGTCGGCGCGGGCCCGCACGAACAGGCGGGTGAGCTCGGAGTGCATCGCGTCGTCGACGGCGTTCCCGTGCTCGGGTCGGTCGAGCGTCAGCGTCGCGATCCCGTCGTCGACGGCGATGCGGACGCGCGTGAACTCCTGCTGGTCGAGCATGGTTCCCCCACTACGGCTGCCGCCTGAGCTCGCGCTTGAGCACCTTCCCGCCGGCGTTGCGCGGCAGGGCGTCGGCGACGACGAAGAGCGCGGGCACCTTGAATCCCGCCAGCCGTGACCGGCACCAGGCCCGGACGTCGTCCTCGTCGAAGCGCGCCCCGTCGCCGACCACCACGTGGGCGCGGACGATCTCGCCCCAGTGGTCGTCGGGCACCCCGACCACCGCGACCTCGCGGCACGCCGGGTGCTCGGTGAGCACGTCCTCGATCTCGAGCGGGTAGACGTTCTCCCCGCCGCGGATGATCATGTCCTTCCGGCGGCCCGCCAGGTACAGGTAGCCGTCGGCGTCCCGGTGGGCGAGGTCGCCGGTGCGCAGCCGGCCGTCGACGAGCACCTCGGCGGTGGCGTCGGGCCGGCCCAGGTAGCCGTCCATGGTGGCGTCGGCACGGAAGACGAGCTCGCCGACCTCGCCGTCGGCGACCTCGCGCAGGTCGTCGTCGCAGACCCGCAGGTCGACACCGGTGACGGCCCGCCCGATCGAGCCCAGGAGGTGCTCGCGCCCCGCGAGGGCGAGCCGGTGGTCCTCCGGGCCCAGCGTCGCGGAGCACCCGCCCTCGGTGCTGCCGAACATGTTGAGGAAGTCGCAGTCGAACACCGCCATGGCCCGGCGCAGCAACGCCGGCGACATGGGGGCGCCGCCGTAGCCGATCGAGCGGAGCGCGGAGAAGTCCCCGGTCCGCACCGCCTCCTCCTCGAGCAGCATGCTGATCATCGTCGGCACGAGGAAGACGTCCGAGAGCTCTCCCGACGCCATCCACCGGGCCACCGTCGACGGGTCGAAGGCCGGCAGGATCAGCGAGGCGTGCCCCCGGGCGATGCCCGCGAGCACGTAGTTCATGCCGCCGACGTGGAACAGCGGCGAGGCCGTGTAGTGGCACGTCGTGCTCGTCATCCGCCGGTCGACGAGGCACTGCGTGACCAGGTGCTTGACCATGCGCTGCGAGTGCACGACAGCCTTCGGCAGCGCGGTCGTCCCGCTGGTGAACGCCAGGCACACCGTGTCCGCGTCGTCCACCTCGACGTCGATCGCGCGGTCCTCGCCCCGCGCGACCAGGTCGTCGTAGGCGTGGTCCCCCGCGTCCGAGTCGTAGCCGACGGTCGCCACCAGCCCGGGGACGTCGAGGGCGCGCACCATGTCGGCGTAACGGTCGCTGAAGAACAGCACCCTGGCCTGCGCGGTGGTCAGCAGCGTCTGCAGCTCGGGCCGGGCGAGGCGGAAGTTCAGCGGCACGTAGACCGCGCCGAGCGCCAGGCACGCCAGCAGCGTCTCGACGTACTCCGGGCGGTCGGTGGCGAACAGCGCGACCCGGTCGCCCTTGCCCACGCCGAGGCGGGCCAGCTCGCCCGCCAGCCGGTTGACCCGGCGGTCGACCTCGCCGAACGAGCGGACGCCCTCGTCGGTGACCAGGCACGGTCGGTGCGGGCTGTTCCGCGCGTGGATGCGCACCCAGTCCGCCATCCGCACGTTCCGCTGCACCACACCGACCCCGCTCGTCCGCGGACCGTCATCGCCGGCGTTGACGCTAGTGGGGCGTCCCGCGTGGCGTCAACGTTGTCGCTGACGGAGTGGACTCACGCGGCGCGGGTGAGGCGGCCGCCCCGCGCCCGGGCCCACGATCGGCCCGGACCCCGGGGAGGTGTCGGCCGTGCTCGACGATCGCGAACGCGAAGAGCTCGAGGAGATCGAACGGGCACTGCTCGCCGATCCCGGGCTGCGGCGACGACTGACGGGCCGGCGGGTCCACCGGGCGGTGCGGACGCCCCTGCTCGTGGCGTGCGTGGCCTTCCTGGCCGTCGCGGCCGTGGGCCTGCTGATCCTCGGGCTGCCGCTCCAGTCGATCGTCGTCGCCCTGATCGCCTGGTGGCCCTGGCGGGTCCTGCGCCGGCAGCGCCGCTGATCGTCACGACGGGCGGTCACGACGGGCGGGCGCGGCGGGCGACGTAGAACGCGGGCGCCGTCGTCGTGGTCCCGCACTCCGGGCAGGAGCGCTGCTCGTAGCGGCCGCCGTCGGTCAGCTCCCCCGGCGGGAAGCGCCGCAACCGACCACGGCACCGCTCCCCCGGGCAGATCAGGTCCTGGTGCCACACCAGGTGCTCGACGCTCGACGACGGGTCCTCGCCGAACCGGAGGTGCTGCCTGACGTCGTCGTCGCCCATCCCGTCGAGGGTCGCCTCCCCCGGGCGCGGCGATCCCGCGCCGACCGGGAAATAGTTCCCGGAGCGGTGGGGCAGGTCGGGCTCGAACCGACGACCTGACGGATCGAGAACTCAGCCGGCTCATCGCTGCCCAGGCGTACCGGAG
>NZ_JBBEGL010000016.1:0-79968 GCF_037400275.1 Actinomycetospora aeridis
CGGTGGCGCGCCGTATTAGCCTGGACGCATGAGCAGTGACGCCTCGATCGGCACCCCGAAGGTCAGCAGGTCCGACGCGGAGTGGCGCGAGCAGCTGACGCCCGAGGAGTACCAGGTGCTGCGCCAGGCGGGCACCGAGCGCCCCTTCACCGGTGAGTACGACGAGGTCTTCACCGAGGGCGTCTACTCCTGCCGCGCCTGCGGCGCCGAGCTCTTCCGGTCCGAGACCAAGTTCGCCTCCCACTGCGGGTGGCCGTCGTTCTACGCCCCCTCCGCCGACGACAACGTGATCCTGCGCGAGGACCGCGCGATGGGCATGACGCGCGTCGAGGTGCTGTGCGCGACCTGCCACTCCCACCTGGGGCACGTCTTCAGCGGCGAGGGCTACGGCACGCCCACCGACCAGCGCTACTGCATGAACTCGGTGAGCCTGCGCCTCGAACCGACCGGCTGACGGCGGGCCCGGACCCCACCCCCGGTGTTCGCTGGGCGTGAGGATCGCTACGGTTTTCGGCCGATGACAGCCACGCTGACCTCCCGCGACCGCCCCCGACGGGTGATGCGCGCCCTGGCTCGCCACCTCGCCCCGGTCCAGCCGCGGCGCCTGCTGGTCGCCGCGGGACGCCGTCTCTCGCCCCGCCAGCTCACCGGCCTGCGCACCGCCCTCGGCGCGCTGGAGCAGGGCAGCTGGATCGGGCGCCTGGAGGCGCACGTGCCCAACCGCGGCGACCGGTTCGCCGTGTTCGGCGAGATCGTGGAGCGCCTCCGCTCGCCGCGGCCCCTGTACCTGGAGTTCGGCGTCCACGAGGGCCGCACCCTGCGCTGGTGGAGCGAGCACCTGACCGCGCCCGGCGCTCGGATGATCGGCTTCGACAGCTTCGACGGCCTGCCCGGCGACTGGCACGCCGACGCGCCGGGGGGCAGCTTCGCCACCGGCCGCATCCCGGAGATCGACGACCCTCGGGTCGAGATCGTGCCCGGCTGGTTCTCCGACACCCTGCCGGGCCGCGACCTCCCGCCGCACGACGAGCTCGTCGTCAACGTCGACTGCGACCTCTACTCGAGCACCCGCGAGGTGCTCGACTGGCTCGAGGGCCACCTGCGGCCCGGCACGCTCGTCTACTTCGACGACCTGTTCGACCACGACGCGGAGCTGCGTGCCGTGTGGGAGTGGGTGGACACCCACCAGGAGGCGGTGCGCCCGCTGTCGATGGCCCGCTGGGGCCAGCACCTCCTCCTGGAGTACCGCCGCCCCTGACCCTCCCGCCTACACACTGGACCGAACGGAGCAGCGCAGGCCCCCGCAGCGAGGTTTTCGGCCGCGACACCCGGTGTCCGACGCCACCGGTGGGGGGCGTGGCCGGGCAGGATCGCTAGCGTCGGGAGACGGCCACCGCGCCTCGCGCCGGAACCGCCAGCGTCAGAGAGGACGATGCCGTCGATGGGTCACCCGCTGCGCCCGGGCTCCGCCCAGGACCACCACCCGCGCCGCCCGCACCCGCTCTCGGCCCGACTGCCGCGCTTCGACGAGACGGTGCAGTACGACGTCATCCGCGACACCCTCATGCCCGAGGAGCAGATCGACGGCGTCTACGCCAGCGACAGCGCCGGCATCGCGCTGTGCGGGATCACCAACCGCCGCGTGATCCTGCTCGACACCGCATTCCCCGGCGGCCGGGCGGCGCTCATCACCGCGCCGTACAGCCGCATCACCACGGTCTCGTACGTGTCCGCGGAAGACGAGCCGATCTTCTCGAACACCGTCGCCATCCAGGTGGGGCGGACGTTCTACGAGGTGACCTGCCGCGGGCCGGAACAGGCCGCGGAGATCCACGACCTCATCACCTGGCACCTCATCGACTGACCCTCACCGGCTGAGGGCGAGCACCCCGTCCCGCGGGGCGATGAGCTCCTCGACCCCGACCGCGGTGATCCCGCGCTCACGGGCCACCCGGACGACGAGGTCGGTCAGGTACGGCCAGGTGCACACCACGGCGTCGACGTCGCGGCCGACCAGCTCGCCGACGCGGGCGGCGACGCGCGTCGCGATGTCGCGGCCCGGCTCGAGCAGGGTGCGGTCCACGAGGTGGACGTCGACGACGCCCGGGGCGTGCTCGGCGAGCAGCCGGCGGGCCTCCCGGACGTGATCGGCCGCCACGTGCAGGAAGCCGACGGTCGCCACACACGGAATATGTCATGTCGCGGTGCGTGAAGCGACTACTTGATCGATGTACGGCTCGTCCGGTACGTCGGACGGTGCCCCCTGTTACGGCAGCGTCTACGGCAGCGAGGTGACGAGCTGCTCCGGCGACACGCGCGGCCCCGTGTGGAACGGGAGCTCCTCGCGGACGTGGCGCCGCGCCTCGGTGGCCCGCAGGTCGCGCATGAGGTCGACGATGCGGTCGAGCTGGTCGGACTCGAAGGCGAGGATCCACTCGTAGTCGCCCAGCGCGAAGGCCGGCACCGTGTTGGCGCGGACGTCGGCGTAGCCGCGCGCGGCCTTGCCGTGGTCGGCCAGCATCGTGCGCCGCTCCTCGTCGGGCAGCAGGTACCAGTCGAGCGAGCGGACGAACGGGTAGAGGCACAGGTAGCCCTTGGGCTCCTCCCCCGCGATGAACGCCGGGACGTGGCTCTTGTTGAACTCGGCGGGCCGGTGCAGCGCCGTCCCCGACCAGGTCGGCGTCGACGCCCGGCCGAGACCCGTGCGGCGCAGCGCCGTGTAGGTGGCCTGCAGCGACTCGATGTCGGGAGCGTGCGTCCAGACCATCCAGTCGGCGTCGGCGCGCATGCCGGCGAGGTCGTAGAGCCCGCGCGTCACGACGCCCTTGCCCTCGGCCTGGTCGATGACGCCGGCGAGCTCCTCACCGAGGGCCGCGCGGTCCTCGGGCAGGCGCGCCGGGTCGGTGCGGAACACCGACCACATGGCGTAGCGGATCGTCGAGTTCAGCTCGTCGTAGTTCAGCCGGGCCACGCGGTCCATCGTGCCACTACGGCCACCGGATCACAGGGACTCCTCGGTCGCCGAGACGCCGGGCACCCGGTCGGCGCGGAACGCCTCGACGAACCGCCGGTGGTCGTCGCGTACCACGGCGGCGTAGGCGCGCCCGAAGCCGACGAGGTCGTCGACGAACGCGTCCTCCCGGTCGCCGACCACGGCCAGGATGGCGTCCTCGACCTGGGTGGTGACCAGGCCCTGCTCGGCGTCGACGTCGGACACGCAGTGCGCCCGCGCGGTGGCCCGGCCGAGGTGGACCAGGACGTCGCGCAGGTCGCGGGGCTCGGTGAGGTCGTCCCAGTCGAGGTCGTTCTCGTACGGCGAGAGCTCGGCGACGACGTACCCGACGCCGCGCAGCTCGGTCCAGCCGAGCAACCGGTCGGCGTGGGCCTGCAGGGCCCGGCGCGACAGGGCGGTGCGGTGGCCGTGGTGCCGGAACGAGCCCGCCACCTCGGGGTCGTCGACGACCCGGCTCGGCGCGGCCCGCACGGCCTGCTTCATCGAGAGCACGATGTCGTTGTCGAGCGCCTCGTTCGGGCCCTCGATGAGCACGTTGTAGGCGGGCAGCCCCGCGCTGCCGATGCCGAAGCCGCTGCGCCCGACGACGTCGTGCACCGCGTACGCGGGGTCGGGCCAGCGCCGCGTGGCGGGGATCGTGTCGAGGTAGGCCTCGTAGGCGGCCACGACCTCGGCGCGCTCGTCGTCGTCGAGGCGGCGCACGCCGGGGCCCGCGCGGAAGACCCGGTCCTCGCCCTCGATCTCGGTGAGGGCGTCGAGCAGGCCCCGGCGGCTCCGCTCCCGGGCACGCTGGAGGGCCTCGCGGATCGGGCCCTCGGTGGTCGACCGGGTCAGCGCGAACTCCCGCTCGCCGGAGCCGCCGGAGAACGAGCGCACGGCGCCGAGGTAGGCCCGCAGGTAGGCGGTGGTGAGCGCGTCGATGTCGGCGTCGGAGAACGCCTTCGACCAGCCGAGCAGGGCGACGCTCGCGACCAGGCGTCGCAGGTCCCAGGTCCACGGCGCCACGTAGGCCTCGTCGAAGTCGTTGACGTCGAAGACGAGCACCCCGTCGCCGTCGAGGTAGGTGCCGAAGTTCTCGGCGTGCAGGTCGCCCTGGATCCACACGCGGCGCGTCCGCTCGTCCACCCACGGGTCGTCGAGCCGGGCGACGTCGGCGTAGTACAGCGCCGCGCTGCCCCGGTAGAACGCGAACGGCTCCGCGGCCATCTTGCGGAACTTGTTGCGGAACGCCGCCGGCGCCGCGGTCATGAGGTCGGCGAACGCGTCGGCGAGGGTGTCGACGATGTGGCGGGTCCGGGCCTCGTCGTCGTGCGCGCCGAGGTGCTCGGCGAGATCGGTCATGGGGCCAGTGTGCTCCCGATCACCCCGGCGGGTGGGCCACCGCCGCGAGGTGGTCGGCGACGCGCCGGGCGGCGGCGTCGGCGGTGGCGAGGCAGGCCGGTACCCCGACCCCGTGCAGCGTCGCGCCCGCGACCGCGAGCCCCGGCAGCGCGGCCACGCCCCGCTCGAGGGCGTCGATCCGGTCGAGGTGGCCGACGCCGTACTGCGGCAGGCCGCCGGGCCAGCGCGCCACCGCCGACTCGACGGGGACGTCCTCGATGCCGGTGAGCGCGGCGAGGTCGCTGCGCGCCGCGCTGACCAGGTCGTCGTCGTCGCGACGCAGGGCGGCGAGCGAGGCCGCGTCGCCGTGGCGGCCGATCGAGAGCCGCAGCACGGCGGTGTCGTCGGGGTCGGTGCTCGGCGCGAGGTGGGGCCACTTCTCCGAGCTGAACGTGGCCGCCTTGATCGTCCAGGGCAGGCCGTCCGGCCGCCGCTCCCCGGCCCCGACGAGGACACCGGAGCGCCCCGCGAGCGGCGCCGCCGCGGCCGCCGGCAGCGCGAGCACGACGAGCGCGGTGGACGCGAGCTCGATCTCCCCGACAGCGCGGGCGGCGTCCGGGGCGAGGTCGGCGAGCAGGCGCCGCAGGCCGGGCGCGGGGACGGCGAGCACGACCGCGTCGGCGTCGATCGGGTCGTCCTCGCCCAGGTCGGCGCGCCACCCCGTCGGCGTGCGGGTCAGCGACGTCACCGTGCGGCCGAGGCGCAGCTCCGCGCGGGCGGCGAGGGCGAGGGTGGCGGGCAGGTCGGCGACGCCGCCGCGCAGGGTCCCGAAGACCGGCACCGGCGGCGCCCCCTCCACCGGCGGGGCCGGCAGGCAGGAGCGGGCGGCGGCGAGCAGCGAGCGCGGGTCGGCGTCGAGCGCCGCGGCGAGGGCGGGCACGGTGGCCCGCAGGCCCAGCCCGTCGGCGTGCCCGGCATAGACGCCGCCGAGCAGCGGATCGACGAGCCGGTCGGCGACCTCGTCGCCGAGCCGGTCGCGCACGAGCGCGCCCACCGCGACGTCGCCGCCGGGTTCCCAGGTGCCGGGCCGGTCCTCGCGCAGCGCGGCGAGCCCCGCGGGCGACAGCGCGCCGGCGGCGACGTCCGGGTCGCCGGGCACGCCCATGACGGTGCGCGGGGGCAGGCCCACGGTCCGCCCGCCGACACGCAGCGACGACACGGCCGGGCCGGGGTGCACCAGCTGGTCGCCCAGCCCGAGCTCGGTGATCCGCTCGGTCGCCTCGGGCCGCCGGGCCAGGAACGCCTCGGCGCCGACGTCGACCCGGCGCCCGCCGATCTCCAGCGCGGAGAGCTTGCCGCCGAGCGCCCGGGCGGACTCGACGACGACGATGTCGGCGTCGGGCCCGAGCAGCGTGCGCAGCCGGTGGGCGGCCGCGAGCCCGGAGACCCCGCCGCC
Source organism: Actinomycetospora aeridis (assembly GCF_037400275.1). NCBI lineage: Bacteria > Bacillati > Actinomycetota > Actinomycetes > Pseudonocardiales > Pseudonocardiaceae > Actinomycetospora > Actinomycetospora aeridis. The sequence continues at coordinate 5,790 of NZ_JBBEGL010000016.1, forward strand.
GACGACGAGGACGCGGCTCACTCGGCGCTGTGCACGAGGTCGACGACCCGCGCCAGGACGTCGGGGTCGGTCTCCGGCAGGACGCCGTGGCCGAGGTTGAACACGTGGCCCGGCGCGGCGGCACCCTCGGCGAGGATGCGGCGGACCTCGTGCTCGACGACGTCCCGGCCGGCGAAGAGCAGCGCCGGGTCGAGGTTGCCCTGCAGCGCCGTGCCCGGCGGGACCCGGCCCGCCGCGACGTCGAGGGGCAGCCGCCAGTCGACCCCGACGACGTCGGCGCCGGCCTCGCCCATCGCGCCCAGCAGCTCGCCGGTGCCGACGCCGAAGTGGATCCGGGGCACGCCGGCGTCGGCGAGGCCCGCCAGCACGCGTGCCGAGTGCGGCATCACCAGCGCGCGGTAGTCGCGCTCGGAGAGGGCGCCCGCCCACGAGTCGAAGAGCTGCACCGCGTCGACGCCCGCCGCGATCTGGGCGCGCAGGAACGTCAGCGTGGTGTCGGCCAGGGCGGAGCACAGCGCGTGCCAGGTGTCGGGCTCGGCGTGCATCAGGGCCTTGGTGCGCTCGTGGTTGCGACTGGGGCCGCCCTCGACGAGGTAGGAGGCGAGCGTGAACGGCGCGCCCGCGAAGCCGATGAGCGGGGTCTCGCCGAGCTCGCGGACCAGCAGGCGCACCGCCTCGGCCACCGGGGCGACGCCGTCGGCGTCGAGCGCCGGCAGCGCGGCGACGTCGGCGGCGGAGCGCACCGGGTGCTCGACCACGGGTCCGGTGCCCGCGACGATGTCGACCCCGACGCCCGCGGCCTTCAGCGGCACCACGATGTCGGAGAAGAGGATCGCCGCGTCGACGCCGTAGCGCCGCACGGGCTGCAGGGTGATCTCGCAGGCGAGGTCCGGGGTCAGGCAGGCCTCGAGCATCCCGGTGTCGCGACGGACCTCGCGGTACTCGGGCAGGGAGCGACCGGCCTGGCGCATGAACCACACGGGGTGGTGCGACGGGCGCTCGCCGCGCGCGGCGGCGAGGAAGGACGACCCGGGCAGGTCGCGACGGTGCTGATCGGTGCCGGCGATCCCGGCGATCTCTGCCCTGCTCATGATGGGGTCCATCCTCCCACGGGGCCGGAGCGACCGGGCCGCCCGCACTCGGCGTGGGAGGTACACGCGGGAACCCGTTCGGCCTACTGTCATCGAGGTGACGGCGCCCACCACCCACCCCGAGACGTTCCGGCGCGCGGTGGACTCCCTGAGCGAGCTGGAGACGCGCGCGGAGATCGAGCTCCGGACCATGCGCCCGCCGCAGCGGCTGGCGCCCTACTCGGCGGCGTGGAGCGCCGAGGTGGTGGCCGGCCCGATGCCGCCGGGCACCGGCGAGATCGACGACGCCGACGTCGTGGTCACGGGGCGCCTCGTGCTGCTGCACGACCCGGAGGGCCAGGACGCGTGGGACGGCACGCTGCGCGTGGTCACCTTCGTCCGCGCCGAGCTCGACCCGGAGCACGCGGGTGACCCGATGCTGCCGGAGGTGGCGTGGTCCTGGCTCACGGGCGCGCTCGAGGACTCGGGCGCGGCGTGGACCGCGCTGGGCGGCACCGTGACGCAGACCGCGTCGGTCCGCTTCGGTGACATCAGCGGCCCGACCCACGCGAACGACCTCGAGCTGCGGGCGTCCTGGACGCCGACCGAAGAGGTCCTGACCGCGCACGGCGACGCGTTCGCGGGCGTCCTCGCCATCGCCGCGGGACTTCCTCCCGAGGGCGTGACGACGCTCGGTGCCCGCCGCGCCGGACGATCCGGCTGACACATTTTTCCGGTACCACCGGTATCGATGTCGGAATTTTTTTCGCACTTCTGCAGGCCGTCGCGCGCCCTCCGAGGATGCAAAGCCTGACGTCCGATCAGCCTGCCGAGGCTGCGCCCGACACGCGTAGCCGTTGGAGCGTTGGTTGCAGCCGCCCTGGGACGGTCGGCGCCACTCGACACTCTCCGTAGCAGTAGTTACACCGAGTGTTACTGCGAGACGATTTCGTGGAGTCTGTCCACTCCAAAGGGTGACCGCGACCGCGTAACGCGGGAAACTCCACCGAGCGAAGTTGGCCCTGATGCTCTCGTTAACTCGCCCGGGGGGATATCTTCTCTCGCACGCACTTCCTCGTCCGATCGGCGGCGCGGTCGATGGTTCGGGGGCCCGGTGCGGAATGTCGGGGGGCAAGACCGACTTCTTGGAGGTACTCAACGTGGCAACCGTGGGCCCAGGCATGGCCCTTCGCGGCGTCGCGAGCGGCCTGCTGCCGCCGGCCATGGTCCCGCATCCGCGGGAAGAGATGTTCACCGTGCTGGTGGTCGACGACCACCCGCTGTTGCGCGAAGCCATCGCGCAGCGGCTCTCCTCGATGGGCGCGGGCACCGTCCACGAGGCGGCCTCGATCTCCGAGGCCCGCACGCGAGCCCTGGCCTCCGGGCCGTGCGACCTCGCGATCCTCGACCTCGGGCTGCCGGACGGCAGCGGTCTCGACCTGATCGCGGAGCTCCGCGCCCAGGGCTGGAACCGCGTCGTCGTCCTCGCGGCCTCCGACGACCCGTCGGCGGTCCGTGCGGCCTTCCAGGCGGGCGCCCAGGCGTACCTGCTGAAGTCGGCGTCGCCCGGTGTGGTCACCGACGGCGTGCGCCGTGTCCTCGAGGGCGGCCTCTACGCCGACCCGTCGGTCGCTCCCCTGCTCGCGGCGGGCACCCGCGTGCCGGCGACCGACAACACCCCGCGGGAGCTCTCGGCCCGCGAGGTCGAGGTGCTGCAGCTGGTCGCCGACGGCCGCTCCAACAAGGAGATCGGTGACGCGCTGAGCCTCTCGGCGCTGACGGTGAAGAGCCACCTCTCGCGGATCGGGCGCAAGCTCGGCACGGGCGACCGTGCGCAGATGGTCGCGCTGGCCATGCGGGCCGGCGTCATCCGCTGAGCGCGAGGGCACGCAGGTCGGCGCCCGCCGTGGCGGGGCGGTCGACCTCGGGCACGCGGTCCACGGACCCCGCCGGTGACGCCGGCGGGGCCCGTGACCGGGCGCCGGAGGGCCTCGACACGCCGGTCGCTCCCCCCGGATCTCCCGCGGACGCGGGCGACGAGGGGCAGACTGTCTCCTTCGTGACGGCAGACACGGATCCGGCGGATGACCAGGGCGCCGTCGACCTGCTCGAACCGGCCGAAGGCGTACCGCCGCTCGTCACCGACCGTGCGGCGCTGGCGGACGCTGCGGCTGCTCTGGCCTCGGGTCACGGTCCGGTCGCGGTCGACGCCGAGCGGGCGTCGGGCTACCGCTACTCCGCCCGCGCCTATCTGGTGCAGCTGCGCCGGGAGGGAGCGGGCAGCTTCCTCGTCGACCCCATCGCCTGCGACGGCGACCTCGCGGTGCTCGGCGAGGCCCTGCGCGGTGTCGAGTGGGTGCTGCACGCGGCGTCGCAGGACCTGGCCTGTCTGGCCGAGGTCGGCATGCGCCCGGACACCCTGTTCGACACCGAGCTCGCCGGGCGCCTCGTCGGCTACCCGCGCGTCGGGCTCGGCCCGCTCACCGAGCACCTGCTGGGCGTGCGGCTGCAGAAGGGCCACGGCGCCGCTGACTGGTCACGCCGCCCGCTGCCGGCCGACTGGCTCACCTACGCCGCGCTCGACGTCGAGCTCCTGATCCAGCTCCGCGACGCGGTCGCCGCCGACCTCGAGCGCCAGGGCAAGACCGCCTGGGCCGAGCAGGAGTTCGAGGCGGTCCGCCTCGCCCCTCCCCCGCCGCCACGCGCCGAGCCGTGGCGGCGCACCTCCGGGCTGCACAAGGTCCGCAGGCCGGCCGCGCTCGCCGTCGTCCGCGAGCTCTGGGAGTCCCGCGACGAGCTCGCCGCCGTCCGCGACATCGCCCCGGGCCGCCTCCTGCCGGACGCGGCGATCGTCGACGCCGCGCTGCGCGAGCCCGCCCGGCGCGACGAGCTCGTCGCCATGCCGGTCTTCCGGGGCCGCGCCCAGCGCCGCCTCGCCGACCGGTGGTGGTCGGCGATCGAGCGCGCCCGCGCGCTGCCGCGCTCCCGCTGGCCGGCCAGCGCGATGGCGCCCGACGGGCCGCCGCCCGCGCACCGCTGGGGCGACAAGGACCCGGCGGCCGCCGCCCGTCTCGCCGCCGCCCGCGCCGCGCTCGCCGGGCTCTCGGAGCGCACCGGCACGCCGGTGGAGAACCTCGTGACACCCGACCTCGTGCGCCGCCTGTGCTGGGCGCCGCCGGAGGCACCCGACGCCGCCACGACGGCCGCCACCCTGCGGGAGCTCGGTGCCCGGCCGTGGCAGGCCGAGCTGGCCGCGCCCCTCCTGGCCGAGGCGCTGCTGGCGCAGCCGCCCGAGCCCCCCGAGTCGTCCGCGTCCTCCGCGCCCTCCGGGACCGCCGCTCAGGAGTCCTGAGCCACGCGGCCCGGCAGCACCACCCGGACCGCCAGGCCCCCGCCCTCGACGGGCTCGGCGACGGCCCGCCCGCCGTGGGCCTGGGCCACGGCCCGCACGATCGACAGGCCCAGACCCGTGCCGGTGCCGGTGCGGCCCGCGCCCCGGCGGAACGGCTCGAAGAGCTCGGCGACCATGGCGGGCGCCACCACCGGCCCGGACGAGGACACCTCGAGCACCGCGTGCCCGTCCTCGACGCCGGTGCGCACCGCCAGCCAGCCGCTCTCGACGTTGTGGCGCACCGCGTTCTCGAGCAGGTTGCCCGCCACCCGCCCCAGCAGCGCGGCGTCCCCCGCGACACCGGCCGGGGCCAGGTCGGTGCGCACGTGCAGAGCGCGGTCGCGGGCCTCGGCGCGCACGGCGTCCAGGGCGCCCGGAACGGTCTCGGCGAGGTCGACCGGGTCGGCGGACACCGAGTCGGCGGCCTCGGTACGGGCGAGCAGCAGCAGGCCCGCGACGAGGTCCTCGGCGCGGCGCGTGGCCTCGCGGAGCACCTCGCCCATGCGCCGCAGCTCGGTGACGTCGGCGTCCGGGTCGGCGAGTGTCACGTCCACCTCGGTGCGCAGCACCGCCAGCGGCGTGCGCAGCTCGTGGCTCGCATTGGCCACGAACCGGCGCTGGGCGTCGAACGCCGCCTGGAGGCGATCGAGCATCGCGTCGAACGTCGCGGCCAGCTCGGCGACCTCGTCGCGGGGACCGGAGAGCCCGATGCGCGCGTCGAGCGACTCGGCCGACAGCCGCCGCGCGGTCGCCGTGACGTCGTGCAGCGGGCGCAGCACCCGGCGGACCAGCACCCAGGACACGATCGCGGCGGCGACGACCACCATCGCGAACGCCACCGACCCCAGCCGCAGCACCTCGACGCGGGCCGACTTCGTCAGCGCGTCGGCGAGCTGCCCCGCCGGCACCGGCAGGCCGTCGACCAGCACCGGGGTGTCGGGCGGGAGCTGCGGGACACCGGCGGCGACCTCGCCGACCAGGACCCAGCCGAGCCACACCAGCAGCACGGCCACCAGGGCCACCAGGCCGGTGGCGAGCATCGTCAGCCGGACGCGGAGCCCCGGGCCGCGGCGCAGCACGGGGGCTCCAGTCGGTCCGGGGGTCACCGCGGTGACGCTACGGGGCGGGGTGCAGCACCCCGTGAAGGGTGGCCGGACGGTCAGACGGTGGCCGGCGTCCCGGCGGGGACGCGGTAGCCCGAGCCCACGACGGTGTCGATGATCCCCGGCTCGCCGAGCTTCTTGCGCAGCGTCATCACGGTGACCCGCACCGTGGTGGTGAACGGGTCGGCGTTCTCGTCCCAGACCCGCTCGAGCAGCTCCTCGGAGCTGACGACCGAGCCGCCCGCGGCCATGAGCACCTCGAGCACCCCGAACTCCTTGCGGGTCAGCTCGAGCGTCGTGATGCCGCGCGTGACGGTGCGCTTGGCGGGGTCGAGCACGACGTCGGCCGAGCGCAGCACCGGCGGGACCGCGGGCGTGGCGCGGCGGCCGAGGGCGCGCACGCGGGCGACCAGCTCGGGGAAGTCGAACGGCTTGGGCAGGTAGTCGTCCGCGCCGAGCGCGAGACCCTCGACCTTGTCGCGCAGCGTGCCGCTCGCCGTGAGCATGATGACGCGGGTGACGCCACCGACGATCTCCGCGCACAGCTCGTCGCCGGAGCGTCCCGGCAGGTCCCGGTCGAGGACGACGACGTCGTAGCGCGTCACGCCGACCTTCTCGCTGCCCTCGTCGCCGTCGTACGCGACGTCGACCGCCATGCCCTCACGACGCAGACCCCTCGCCAGGGCGTCGGCCAGGGCCTGCTCGTCCTCCACGATCAGTACTCGCACGTGTTCCACGGTGCCACAGGTCACCTGAGCGAGCGCTGAGAAAAGCCGCAGGTCAGCGTGCGAGATCCGCGTCCGGGACGGTCAGCGCCTCGCGGCCGGAGACGGGGCGGCCGGAGACCCACTCGGTGATCCGGCGGGCGACGTCGGCGTCGGTGAGCCCGGCCCTCGCGAGCACCTGGCCGCGGGAGGCGTGCGCGAGGAACTCCTGGTCGAGGCCGAGACGCCGCACGGGCACGTCGACGCCGTCGGCCGAGAGCGCCTCGGCGAGCGCCGAGCCCACCCCGCCGTGCCGCCCGCCGTCCTCGACGGTGACGACGAGCCGGTGCTCGCCGGCGAGGGTCCGCAGCGCCTCGGGCACGGGCTGCACCCACCGCGGGTCGACGACGGTGACGCCGATCCCCTGCGCGGTCAGGCGCTCCGCGGCCTGCACACCGAGCTCGCCGAAGGCCCCCACGGTGACCAGCAGGACGTCGGGGACGTCGGGCAGATCGGCGTCGGGCAGCCGGTCGACGGCGGTGGGGCGCGGGGCGGCCAGCGAGGGCCGCTGCGGCTCGGCGAGGACGTCGATTCGCCCCGGGCCGCTCGCCGGCCCGAGCGAGCGGACGGCGGGCACCGACGCCGGCACCGCGCCCTTCGACCAGCGCAGCGCCGTCGGCCCGTCGTCGATGCCGACCGCCTCGCGCAGCTCGTCGCGCAGGGTGACCGCGTCGCGCGGGGCCGCGACCCGCAGGCCCGGCACGATCCCGAGGATCGAGAGGTCCCACATGCCGTTGTGGCTCGCGCCGTCGCTGCCGGTCACGCCGGCCCGGTCGAGCGCGATCGTCACCGGCGCGCGGTGCAGCGCCACGTCCATGAGCAGCTGGTCGAACGCGCGGTTGAGGAACGTCGAGTAGATCGCGACGACGGGGTGCATCCCGCCCGCGGCGAGCCCGGCGGCCGAGGTCATCGCGTGCTGCTCGGCGATGCCCACGTCGAAGAGCCGCTCCGGGTAGGCCTCGCCGAACGCCGCGAGCCCGGTGGGGCCCTGCATGGCGGCGGTGATCGCGACGATGTCGGAGCGCTCGCGGCCCAGCTCCAGCATCGACTCGGTGAACACCGAGGTCCAGTCCCGGGGCTTGGGCCCGACCGGCTGCCCGGTCTCCGGGTCCAGCGGCCCCGGCGAGTGCATGAGGTCGGCCTCGTCGGCCTCGGCGGGCGCGAACCCGCGACCCTTCGCGGTGACGGCGTGCACGACGACCGGCCCGCCGAAGTCGCGGGCGCTCTGCAGGGCGTGCTCCATGGCCTCGATGTCGTGGCCGTCGACGGGGCCGAGGTACTTCAGCCCGAGGTCGGCGAACAGCGGCTGGGGGCTCAGGGCGTCCTTCATCCCGGCCTTCGCGGCGTGCAGCGCCGAGTACAGCGTCGAGCCCAGCACCGGCATGCGCTGCACCGCGCGCTTGCCGTGCTCGAGCACCTGCTCGTAGCGGGGCAGCAGGCGCAGCGAGGTGAGCTTGCGGGACAGCCCGCCGATCGTCGGCGAGTACGAGCGGCCGTTGTCGTTGACGACGATGACCACCGGCCGGTCGGGCGCGGCGGCGATGTTGTTGAGCGCCTCCCAGCACATCCCGCCGGTGAGCGCGCCGTCGCCGACGATCGCGACGACCGAGCGGTCGCGCCCGGTCAGCGCGTCGGCCTTGGCCAGCCCGTCCGCCCAGGACAGTGCCGTCGACGCGTGGGAGTTCTCGACGAGGTCGTGCTCGCTCTCGCCGCGGCTGGGGTAGCCGGACAGCCCGCCGCCCTGGCGCAGGCTGTCGAAGTCGCCCGCGCGCCCGGTGAGGATCTTGTGGACGTAGCTCTGGTGACCCGTGTCGAAGATCAGCGCGTCCCGCGGGGAGTCGAACACCCGGTGCAGGGCGAGCGTCAGCTCGACCACACCCAGGTTCGGCCCGAGGTGCCCGCCCGTGCGGCACACCTTGTCCACCAGGAACGCACGGATCTCCGCGGCGAGGGCGACGACCTCGTCCGCGTCGAGCCCGCGCAGATCCGCGGGGGTGCGGACACGGTCCAACAACGTCACGGGGTCACCTCGACTGGCGAATCGGTCCAGACTTCTCAGCGCGCCAGTCTACGGACGCGGGCAGGACCCGCAGTCCGCGTGCGTCACCTGGTCCGTCACTCAGAGGCGGGGTCGGCGCGCGACGTAGACCACGGCCGGCGGGATGTTCGCGAGCACCGTGCGCGTCACCACGACCTCCTCGAAGTTCGCCTCGAGGTTGCGCTGCACCTTCTTCGCGTCCGGGAAGAAGCGGATCCAGGCGTGGGCGAGCTGCGTCACCGCACCGCCGGGGGCGGCGAGCCGGGCCAGCGGCTCGAAGATCGACCGGCCCCGCCGCGGCGCGGTCGCGAGCCACGGCAACCCGGAGACGGTGAGGTCGGTGCGCACCCCCTCGGCCAGGAGCCGCTCGACCACCGCGTGGGCGTCGTCGCAGATCACCTCGACCTTCGGGTGCCGCTCGGCGAGCACCGCGGCCATGCGCGGGTTGAACTCGACGGCGATGTGGCGCCCGCGACCGGCGAGCTTCTCCTGGATGACGTCGGTGACCTGCCCGGTGCCGGCGCCGAGGTCGAGGACCACCGGGTCGCCGGTCTCGGGCAGCGGCGCCGCGGCCTGGCGGCACAGCGGGGCGAAGCTGGGGAACAGGGCGGCGACGTTGAGGGGGTCGCGCAGGAACTCGCGGGCGAACGCCTGGATCTCGGTCACGGTGACTCGTCGGCTCCGGGTGGGGGGTGGGGAGGCGTCTATGCGGGCGGGGCGGCCGCCGGCACCGGCGCCGCCAGGGCGGCGCCCGCGGCGGTCACGGCGGCGAGCAGGGCCCGGGCGACCTCGCCGACCATCGCGTCGTCCGGCGAGAACTCGGGGTGGTGCAGCCCCGGGCCGTCGCCGGGGGTGGTCCCGGCGGCGGCGGCGCCGACGAACAGCATCAACGACGGCAGGACCTCACCGTAGTGGGAGAAGTCGTCGGCGCCGCAGGAGCGGAACGTGGTGTCGAGCACGAGGCCCTCGGCGGCGGGCTCGGTGGTGCCGGGGTCGTCCGACCGGCGCGAGCCCAGGGCGCGCGAGACGGTGCGGGCGAGCGCGTCGTCGTTGACCACCGCGGGCTCGTTGGGCACCACCGTCAGCGTCGCGGAGCAGTCGTAGGCCCGGGCGGTGCTCTCGACGACCTCGCGCAGCGCGGCGAGGAGCTCGTCGCGGGACGCGTCGAGCGCCCGCACCGTGCCGCGGGCGGTCGCGGTCTCGGGGACGACGTTGGGCGCCGAGCCCGCCTCCATCTGCCCGAGGGTGATGACGCCGGCGGCCATGGGGTCGACCCGGCGGGACACGATGTGGTGCACGGCGGTGACGATCTGCGCGAGCGCGAGCACGGGGTCGCGCGTGCGGTGGGGGTAGCCGCCGTGCCCGCCGCGGCCGTGCACCTCGATCTCGATCTCGTCGGCGGAGGCGTTCACCGGCCCGCCGCGCACCGAGACCGTGCCCCGGGGCAGCTCGGGCTGGACGTGCACGCCCAGCACCGCGCCGACCTCGTGCGCGGCGAACCGCGGGTCCGCCGCGACGTCGGCCGCGCCCGAGGGCGCCTTCTCCTCCCGCGGCTGGAACACCGCGAGCAGCGGGGCGGGCACGCGGTCGGCGCCGACCCGGCCCAGCGCCCGCACGACCGCGACGAGCGCGGCGACGTGCACGTCGTGGCCGCACACGTGGGCCGCCGGGCCGGTGGCGCTGAAGGGCAGGCCGGTGCGCTCGACGACCGGCAGCGCGTCGAGCTCGGCGCGCACGGCGACCGCGGGCAGACCCGCGTCGGGGGGCGTGCCGAGACGCAGCATGGCGCCGGTGTCGGCGACGAGCTCCGGGACCGCGAGGTCGCCCAGGGCCGCGAGCACGAGGTCGCGGCTGTCCGCCTCGTCGCCCGAGAGCCGTGGGTCGCGGTGCAGGGCGTGGCGCAGCGCGACGGCGTCGTCGAGCTCGGCCTCGAGCGCCGCCCGGAGCGCGGGGTCGGGACGCGGCGGCTCGGCGGGGACGGGCGTGCCGGGACGGACCGTCACACCGGCATCCGCCCGTAGACCCGGCGTGCGTTGTCGGTCCCGATCATCATGGCCACCCGTTCGGCGTCGGCGGGCGCGAGCTCGTCGGTCGCGCAGAGGTGCTCCAGCAGACCACCCAGCGCCGACCGGAAGCGCAGCGCCCCCAGCAGGTGCAGCTCGGGCAGGCCGAACGCGTCGGAGGAGTAGAGCACCTTGCCGTAGGGGGCGAGCTCGAGCAGCTCGGCGATGATCGTGGCCGCCCGCGGGCCCACGTAGGGCACCGCGAGGCCCACGTCGACGTGGACGACCGCGAACACCTGCGCGAGCCAGGCGGCCTCCCGGTGGTACGGGTAGCAGTGCAGCAGCATGAGCGGCACGCCCAGCGGCTCGACGAGGCGCGCGAGGCCCACGAGCAGGGCCGGGTTGGAGCGGTGGAGGTCCTCGTCGGCGTCACCGAAGCCGGTGTGCAGCTGCAGCGGCAGCCCGGTGTCGATGCCGGCCCAGAGCGCCTGGCGCAGCAGCACCGGGTCGCGCAGCGGCTCGCCGGTGCCGGCGCGGCGGCGCAGCCACCCGTCGGCGGCCTTCCGCACCGCGTCCGGCTCGGGGCGCGTCGGGTCGACGTCGAACCCGGCCCGGTAGGCGAGCACGCTCTTGCAGGCCACGGGGACGGGGTGGCGCCCGTCGGCGGTGCGCACGGCGACGGCCTCGACCACGGCGTCGCCGTAGTCCGCGGCGGTGACGCCCGCGTCGGCCACGGCCTCGGCGACGGCCTCCAGCCGCACCACCTCGCCCACCGCGGCGCCCGCCGCCGCGCCGAGCATCGCCGGGGGCAGCAGGCCGTCGGCGGAGAAGCCGTGGTCGACGAGCACGGTGCCGACCCCGGCACCGCCCAGGAACCGCCGCGTGACCTCGTCGGGGCCGAGCTCGGCGCGGCGGGCCAGGTAGTCGTCGGGCGCGGTGTGGGCGGGCAGGTCGAGCGCGGGCGCGCACCAGCGGCGCACCGAGAACCCCAGCGCCGAGTCGAAGCTGCTCGTGCCCGGGGCGGGCGCGGCCCCCTCCGTGAGCAGGGCCTCGAAGCCCGGCCGGTCGAGCGGGCCGGCGACGACGCTGTGGCAGTGGTGGTCGACCAGGCGCACACCGTCGAGGAAGCTCACCGGCCCCGCCGGCACCAGTCCTGCGCTGACGAGGCTGCCGCTCACCGGTGATCCCCTCGACGGTCCCGGGTCCTTCGTACCGGAGTGGCTCATGACGCGAGGAGCGTTGCGACACATTCGACGTGGTGGGTCATGGGGAAGGCGTCGAAGGCACGCAGGACGTCCAGGCGGTACCCGTGCTCGGCCAGGGCCGCGACGTCGCGGGCGAGCGCGGCGGGGTCGCAGGCGACGAGCACGATCCGCGCGGCGCCCACCTGCGCGAGCTCGGAGGCCAGGCGGCGGCCGAGGCCCTTGCGCGGCGGGTCGGCGACGATCACGTCGGGCGGGCCGGGCAGCGAGCCCAGCACCTTCTCCACCCGGCTGCGGACCACCTGCACGGCGGGCAGGTCGGTCAGGCACTCCCCCGCCGCGGCGGTCGCCGCCGGGTCGCTCTCGACGAGCACCACCCGGCCCTCGGCGCCGACGCGCTCGGCCAGCGGGGCCGCGATCAGGCCCGCGCCGCCGTAGAGATCCCAGGCGCACGCCCCCGGGGTGAGCTCGCCGACGCCCTCGAGCACGGCGGCGACCACGGCGTCGGCGGCATGGGGGTGGACCTGCCAGAACGCCTCCGCGGGCAGCGCCCAGTCGCGCCCCGCCGCCTGCTCGTGGGCGGTGCCGCCGCCCAGCTCCGGGTGCCGGGCGCCCTCGAACAGCTCGGCCGCGTGCACCTCGCCCTGCGCGTCACGGACGATCTCGACCTCGGCGGTCGGGGTCCACTCCCGCTCGAGCACCGGGGCCAGCGCGCCCGGCGCGGCGATCGGGCAGTCGCCGACCGGGAGCACCTCGTGGCTGCGGTGGGCCCGCAGGCCCGGCCGGCCGTCGTCGGTGACCGCCATCCGCATCCGCGTGCGCCAGTCCAGCGGCCCGCCGGGCAGCTCCTCGACCACCACGTCCCGCTCGATCCCGGCCAGCCGCGCGAGCTGCTCGGCCACCACCGCGGCCTTGAGCTCCCGCTGGGCCGCCGGCGTCGCGTGCTGCCAGTCGCAGCCGCCGCACCCGCCCGGGCCGGCCCAGGCGCACGCCGGCGTGACGCGGTCGGGCGACTCGTGCAGCACGGCCACCGCGTCGGCACGGCAGAACGCGCCGCCGCCGTCCTCGGTGACCACGACACGCACCCGCTCGCCGGGCAGCGCGTGGCGCACGAACACGACCCGGCCCTCGTGGCGCGCCACGCAGTGCCCGCCGTGCGCGACGGCGCCCACGTCCACCTCGAGCAGGCGGTCGGTCCAGTCGATCGGCGTCGACGGGTCGAGCTCCCCTATCGGCGTGCTCCCCTGTCTGCTGCGTCTCCCGGCGGTCATCGCGGTCCTGCCGGCTCGGGCTTCGTCTTCCGTGGCGGGGGCGCCGGGGCGGCGTCGGGGGGCGCGGCACCGGTGGCACCGGCGCCCGGTGGGGGTTCGTAGCCGCGGCGCGCCGAGCCGGGCGCGCCCGGGGGACGCCGGGCGGCGGCACGCTTCGACGACTCCAGCTGCCACGGGACGCTGACCACCATGACGCCCTGCTGGAACAGCAGCCTGCCCTTGAGGCGCAGGGCGCTCTGGTTGTGCAGCAGCTGCTCCCACCAGCGCCCGAGGACGTACTCCGGGATGAAGACGGTCACCACGTCCCGCGGGTTGTCGGTCCGGATGCGCTTGACGTACTGCAGGATCGGCTTCGTGATCTCCCGGTAGGGCGACTCGACGACCTTGAGCGGCACCGGGATGTCGCGGGCCTCCCACTCCGCCACCAGCGTGCGGGTGTCGGCGTCGTCGACGTTCACCGTCAGCGCCTCGAGCACGTCCGGCCGGGTCGCCCGGGCGTAGGCGACGGCCCGCAGCGTCGGCATGTGCAGGCGCGAGACCAGCACGATCGCGTGGTTGCGGCTGGGCAGCGTGCTCGTCATGACCTCGGGGGCGGCGATCTCCTCGCTGACCCGGTCGTAGTGCCGGCGGATCGAGAGCATCATGAGGAACGCGACGACCCCGGCGACGATGGCGATCCACGCGCCGACCACGAACTTCGTGACGAGCACGACCACCAGCACCGTGCCCGTCATGGCCGTGCCGAAGCCGCTGATCCACCGCGAACGCCGCAGCCGCGCCACCTCGCCCGCGTCCCGCTCCGTGCGCAGCAGCCGCGTCCAGTGCCGCACCATCCCGGTCTGGGACAGCGTGAACGACACGAACACGCCGACGGTGTAGAGCGGGATCAGCGCGGTGACCTCGGCGCCGAAGCCGACGACCAGCACCACCGCGAAGAACGCCAGGAACAGGATCCCGTTGGAGAACGCGAGCCGGTCGCCGCGGGTGTGGAGCTGTCGGGGCAGGTAGCGGTCCTGGGCGAGGATCGACCCGAGCACCGGGAAGCCGTTGAACGCGGTGTTCGCCGCCAGCACGAGGATGAGGGCGGTGAAGATCGTCACAGCCCAGAAGCCCGGCGGGAACCCGCTGAACACCGTCTCGGCGAGCTGCGCGACCAGCGTCTCCTGGCGGTAGCCCGCCGGGGCGCCCACCAGCTGCTCGGCGGGGCGCTCGGCCATGACCACGCCCGAGGAACGGGCCAGCGCGATCATCCCGGAGAACAGGAACACCGAGATGAGCCCGAGCAGCGCCAGCGTGGTGGCCGCGTTGCGCGACTTGGGCTTGCGGAACGCCGGCACGCCGTTGCTGATCGCCTCGACGCCGGTGAGCGCCGCGCAGCCCTGGGTGAACGAGCGCAGCACCAGGAAGACCAGGGCGAGCTGGGTGAGGTCGTCGGTGGAGTCGCCCCCGCCCTCGGGCAGCACGCCGAACCCGGCGCTGGGGGCGACCAGGTCCTGGCCGAGGGCCAGCCGCACGGCCCCGACGACGATCATGCCGACCATGCAGACGATGAAGCAGTAGGTCGGGATCGCGAAGGTGACGCCCGACTCGCGGACCCCGCGCAGGTTGACGGCGGTGAGGACGACGATCGCGGCGACCGCGAAGAGCACCTTGTGGTCGCCGACGAACGGCACGAGCGCGCCGAGGTTGTCCGCCGCCGACGACACCGACACCGCGACCGTCAGCGTGTAGTCGACGAGCAGCGCGCTCGCCACCGTGAGGCCGGCGTAGCGGCCCAGGTTGACGGTCGCGATCTCGTAGTCGCCGCCGCCCGAGGGGTAGGCGTGCACGTTCTGGCGGTAGCTGACGACCACCGTGATGAGGACGACGATCACCGCGACGCCGACCCAGGGCGAGAGCGCGTAGGCGCCCAGTCCCGCGAGGGACAGGGTGATCAGCACCTCCTGCGGGGCGTACGCGACCGACGACAGGGCGTCGGAGGCGAACACCGGCAGGGCGATGCGCTTGCGCAGCAGGGTGCCCTGCAGTGCGTCGCTGCGGAACGGCAGGCCGAGCACGAGACGCTTGGCCGCCGTGGCGAGCTTGGACACGCACGAAGCGTAGGCGCGTCCCCGCGCGCGGGCGCGTCCCGGTGAGGCGATCCGGGCGATACGGTGCGCACCGCCAATCGGGGAGTCGTGGGAGTCGGGGAGGCCGGGCGTGCACATCGTCGTGATGGGCTGCGGGCGCGTGGGGTCGTCCCTCGCGCTCGCTCTCGAGCGGCTGGGCCACGACGTGACCGTGGTCGACCGGGACCCGCAGGCGTTCCGGCGCCTCGGCAGCGACTTCCACGGGCAGGAGGTCGTCGGCGTCGGATTCGACCGCGAGACGCTCACCGCGGCGGGCATCCACCGCGCGGAGGCGTTCGCGGCGGTGTCCTCCGGCGACAACTCCAACATCATCGCCGCGCGCGTGGCCCGCGAGACCTTCGGCGTCGGCCAGGTCGTCGCCCGCATCTACGACGCCAAGCGCGCCGCGGTCTACGAGCGCCTCGGCATCCCCACCGTCGCCACCGTCCCGTGGACCACCGACCGCCTGCTGCGCATGCTGCTGCCCGACGGCGTCGCCACGGCGTGGCGCGACCCCTCGGGCACCGTCGCGATCATGCAGGTGCACTTCCACGAGGACTGGTCGGGCCGCCCGGTCACCGAGCTCGAGGAGGCGACGGGCAGCCGCGTGGCGTTCATCGTCCGCTTCGGCAGCGGCATCCTCACCACCGACGAGACCGTGCTCCAGGCCGAGGACGTCGTCTACGCCGCGGCCGTGAGCGGCACCGTCGCCGCGGTCACCGCCGCCGCGGCGGCCTCGCCGGAGAGGGCGGAGTAGGCATGCGCATCACCGTGGCCGGGGCCGGTGCGGTCGGCCGCTCCATCGCCGCCGAGCTCGTCGAGGCCGAGCACGAGGTCATGCTCATCGAGCGCGACCTCGCCCACGTCGAGCCCGAGGCCGTGCCGCAGGCCGAGTGGGTGCACGCCGACGCCTGCGAGCTCGCCTCGCTCGAGGAGGCCCGCCTGCAGGGCTGCGACGTCGTCATCGCCGCGACCGGCGACGACAAGGTCAACCTCGTCGTCTCGCTGCTCGCGAAGACCGAGTTCGCCGTGCGCCGCGTCGTCGCCCGCGTCAACGACCCCCGCAACGAGTGGCTGTTCAACGACGCCTGGGGTGTCGACGTCGCCGTGTCCACCCCGCGCATGCTCGCCGCCATGGTCGAGGAGGCCGTCACGGTCGGCGACCTCGTGCGCCTGCTGACCCTGCGCCAGGGCACCGCCAACCTCGTCGAGGTCACCCTGCCCGCCAACACCCCGCTCGCCGGGCGGGCCGTGCGCGACGTCCCCCTGCCCCGCGAGGCGGCGCTCGTCGCGATCCTGCGCGGCGGGCGCGTGATCGTGCCCCAGCCCGACGACCCGATCGAACCGGGCGACGAGCTGATGTTCGTGGCGGGCGAGGACGTCGAGGAGGAGATCCAGCGCGTCCTGCGCGGCGAGCCGGAGGAGTAGGCCGGCAGGTCGGGTTCCGCAGCGAACGTGCTGTTCGCTGCTTCTAGGCGCGCGAAGTCCCCGTTGATCTCTTGCCGCGGGAGCGGGGCGCCGGCTCGGGTTCACCCGCTGCGGCCTGGCGGCTGCGCCGGATGGCCCACACCGTGACGGCAGCCGCCAGCGCGGCGAGCGGGACACCCATGGCGATGCGCACCCAGCCGAGCCAGGTGTCGGCGTACACCGAGTCGTACAGCCACCGCTGCACCACGAACCGGGCGCCGAACACGACCACCCAGGCCAGCGAGGCGAGGTCGTAGGCACGCAGCACCCGGGGGTCGCGGCGCCACTCCTGGCCCTCGCCGTTGACGAGGTGCCAGATGACGCCGACGAGCGGGCGCCGCACGAGCACCGACAGCAGGAAGACGCCGCCGTAGACGAGGCTCGTCCAGATCCCGAGCAGGAAGAAGCCCTTGGCCTCGCCGGTGCGCCAGGCCACGAACGCGCAGACCGCGACGCCCAGCAGGCCGGACAGGGCGGGCTGGATCGCGTCGCCGCGCACGAACCGCCAGATCGCCACGGCGATCGCCGACCCCACGGCCGCCGCGATCGAGGCCACGAGGTTGCCGGACAGCGCCTGCGCGACCACGAACACGACCACCGGCACGCCCGAGGCGATGATCCCGGAGACGCCGCCCATCTGGTCGAGCAGCGTCGGGGTCCGGGGCTCGGGGGCGTCCTCCTCGGGGGCCTCCTCGATGGGCTCCTCGACCCCGTCCACCCGCCGGTCGGCGGCGAACGACTCCGTCGGCGGGTCGGCGCGGCGCAGGTCGACCGGCCCGGTCGGGGGGTCGACGGGGTCGCCGGTGGAGCGCGTCTCGGGTCGGATGGCGGACTCCCGGGGGACGGCGGGCGGGTCACCTGCACGGTACGACCCCCGACGGGCGGGAGGTCCGCCGCCCGAGGCGTCAGTGCGCGCGCTGCAGCTCGTAGTAGGGGTTGTAGATCACCTTGCGGCCGTCGCGCACGGCCACGCGCCCGCTGGCCCGGACCTTGCGGCCGGGCTCGATGCCCGGGATCCGCCGGCGTCCCATCCAGACGAGCGTGACGCCGTCGGTGCCGTCGAACAGCTCGGCCTCGAGGGTCGCGACCGAGCCGCGCGGACAGATCTCGACCGAGCGCAGGCGTCCCTTGACGGTGACGGCCTCGCCGGTGGCCGAGTCGCAGGCGCGGTTGCACCCGGACCGCACGGCCTCGGCCGACAGGTCGTCCGCGTCGAGCTCGCCGACGTCGGAGGTGAGACGGCGGACCATGCGACGCAGGAATCCGGTCTCGGCGCTCATGTGTGCTCCCGTGCACGTCGCCGCGGTGCTGTGCTCGGACGCCCCCATCGGGCGCCGTCCACCGCGGACACCCTCGAGGATAGTCCGATCGCACCCCACCGGGGTGTCTCAGGAACGACCAGGCGACGTCCCCGCCCCCGCGCGCTGCGGCAGCATCATCGGGATCACCGGGCCCTCGGGCCGCGTGATCTGGCGCGGCTTGGTGGGCATCGACTCGACGAGCGAGTCGGCGAACTCGTCCGGCACGTCCTCGGGCACCTCGAGCGGGAGCAGCGAGCGCACCGGCAGCGGGTCCGACGACCGCGACACGACGGTGCCGCGCAGCATCTCGCGCAGCATCCCGTGCAGCTTGAGGGCGTGCTGGACCGGACCGGTCCCGACGCCGCGCAGCATCCAGCGGGGCCCCTCGACGCCGACGACCCGGGCCACCGTGTTGCCGTTGCGGGCCACCAGCTCGCGGCCCCACTCCCCCCGGTCACGACGGATGGTCGCGCCCTCCTTCTGCAGCTGCGCGGCGAGCTCCTCGACCAGCTCCGGCCACAGCCCGCCGGTGCGCGGCGCGGCGAAGGCACTGACCGTCAGGCGCCCCTCGGGCACCATCGCGTGGACGGCGCGCAGCGGGCCGGACGGGTCGGGCTCGGCCTTCAGACGGGCGCCGCGCGGGACCGGGAGCTGCACCGACCCCAGGTCGAGGCGCAGACGGCCGTCCCGCGGCGCGTCCTCGGCGTCCCACGGCCCCTGACGCTGGTGGTGACGCCGGCCCGCGGGCTCCGCGGCCGCCGACACCTGCGCGACGCGCCCGGCGCGGTGCCGGTGCCGGCCCCCGCCCCCGTCCTGGCTCACGACTGCTCCCCCTGTCCCTCCGGCTGCCTGTCCGGTGTCCCGTCCGGCGCGGCGACCCCGGTCGAACCGAAGCCGCCCGCCCCCCGTGCCGACGGTGCGACGGTGGCGAGCGTCTCGAGGTCGTCGACACCCTCGAGCACCCGGAACTCGGTCTCCTCGACGCGCTGCACCACCAGCTGGGCCACGCGATCGCCGCGACGGATCGTCGCGGTCCGCGCCGGGTCGTGGTTGATCAGACACACCTGGATCTCGCCGCGGTAGCCGGCGTCCACGGTGCCCGGCGAGTTCAGCAGCCCGATCCCCTCGCGCACGGCGAGCCCCGAGCGCGGCATGACGAACGCCGCGTAGCCCTCGGGCAGCACCACGGCGACGCCGGTGCCCACCAGGGCACGCTCGCCGGGGGCGAGGGTCACGTCGCCGGACGCCGCGAGGTCCGCGCCGGCGTCACCGGGACGGGCCCGGGCCGGCACGGGGAGACCGGCGTCGAGGCGGACGAGGTCGACCTGCACCACAGCCTCGGACACGGGGGGCGAGACTACTCTGGGTGTCGTGAGCACCCCGCGCCCCTCACCGGGACCCGACACGGCACCGGGCGGCCCTGCGGCCTACGCCGAGCGCCTGCTCGTGCCCTGGTGGTCCTGGCCGCCGGTCCTGCTGATGGCGGGGCTGCTCGCCGCGGAGCTCCACATGGGCTACCCGGGCGTGCGCTCGTGGCTGCCCTACGTGCTGCTGCTGCCCCTCGCCGTCGTGCTGCTGGTCTGGCTGGGGCGCGTGCGCGTCGAGGTGGACGCCGGAGCGTCGGCCACGCGCGAGCTGCGGGCCGGCCCGGCGCACCTGCCGGTCGCGCAGGTCGGCCGGGTGGACGTCGTCACCGGCGAGGCCAAGCGTGAGGCCCTCGGCCCCCAGCTCGACCCCGAGGCGTTCGTCCTGCACCGGCCCTGGGTGGGCCCGGCCGTCCGGATCGAGGTGCTCGACCCGGACGACCCCACCCCCTACTGGGTCGTCTCCACCCGCCGCCCCGAGGAGCTCCTCGCGGCGCTGCGGTGACCAGTGCTGATCAGGCTGCGCAATCGCGGCAGATGAACAGCCCGCCGCGCTGGTCGGCGAGCCTGCTGCGGTGGTGGACGAGGAAGCAGCTCCCACAGGTGAACTCGTCCGCCTGCTTCGGCAGCACGCGGACCGTCAGCTCCTCGCCCGACAGGTCGGCGCCGGGGAGCTCGAAGCTCTCGGCGGTGTCGGTCTCGTCGACGTCCACGGCGGCGGACTGCGCTTCGTTGCGACGGGCCTTGAGCTCCTCGAGGGAGTCCTCGCCCATCTCGTCGGTCTCGTTGCGGCGCGGGGCGTCGTAGTCGGTCGCCATAGCGGTTTCCCACCCTCGGTCGTGCCCGGTCTTCTGCCCGGTTCCGTCTTTGTCGTGCGGCAGCACAACGCGGGACGGCGACCGTTTGTGCCGGACCCGGAAAGTGACCCGGGTCTCACCGTTGGGGGTCCCCACGGCACGGACGAGACGACGTCCGCGCGGCTGCGGAGCGGCGGGAGGGTAACCCACGTGACCGGCCGCGGTCAGCCGGCCCCGGCAGACCGGGCCCGGAGTGTCGCGATCGTGATGTCCGCGCCGCGCGGACCGAGCGGCAGGGTCCGCGCCGCCCCGGGGCACCACTACCCTCGGCGACGGCGGGAACCACCTCGGGGAGGGGCGTCGGTTGGTCGGCACGGTCAAGGCGGGGACATCGCGGGTGCGCGACGTCTACCGGCGGCGCAACCTCGTCCCGGCGACGGTGCTCGTGGCGGTGCTCGCCGTGGCGAGCATCGTGACGTGGACCGTGGTGTTCACCAACTCGACCGCCGGGTCGGTCACCTCGTGCAACGCCTCGCCGGTGGCGGGAGCGGGCTCGCCGCAGGCGACGGACGCGCTGGACGACCAGCAGGCCGCGGCGCCGGGCGACGTGCGGGTGAAGGTCCTCAACGGGGCCGGCCAGCGCGGCCAGGCCCAGCTGGCGGCCGCGGAGCTGGGCGAGCTCGGGATCGCCGAGGCCGCCCCACCGGACAACGACCCGTTCTACCCCGCGCAGGACCTCTCGTGCGTCGGCCAGATCCGCTACGGCACCGACGGCGCGGCCGCCGCCCGCACGCTCAGCCTCGTCGTGCCCTGCGCCGAGCTCGTGTCCGACGGCCGCGCGGGCAGCGAGGTCGACATCGCGCTCGGCGACGACTTCCGCGACATCGCCCCGCCCCAGCCCGTCACCGAGGCGCTGCGGGCCCTGTCCCGCCAGACGGCCACCGACGGCTCCGGCGCCCCGGCGCAGGTCCCGGACAACGCCACCCTCACCGCCCTGCGTGCGGTGGACTGCAGCAGCTAGGCAGGCCCGCTCAGGCGACCCCGCCGGCGCCCTCCGCCACGAGCAGCTCCGTGAGGGTCGCCGCGAGCGCGGGGGCCGCGACCAGCGTGGCCTCGACCCCCAGGCCGTCGGGGTCGGCGCCCGGGAGGCGCACGACCGCGCCCGCCTCCTCGGCGATCAGCCCGCCCGCGGCGTGGTCCCAGGGGTGCAGGCCGTGCTCGTAGAACCCGTCGAGCCAGCCCGCGGCCACCGCGCACAGGTCGAGCGACGCGCACCCGGTCCGCCGGACGTCACCGATCCGCCCGGCGATCCGGGCGAGGAGCGCGGCCTGCCGTGCGCGGCGGGCCGGGTCGTAGCCCATCCCGGTCCCGATCACGGCCAGGGCGAGGTCGTCGAGCGTCGACACCCGCAGGGGCTCGCCGTCACACGTGGCGCCGTGGCCCCGGGCCGCCCGCCAGACCCGCCCGGAGACGGGCTCGACGACGGCGCCGGCCACCATCCGCCCGTCGCGCTCGGCGCCGATCGACACCGAGAACCAGGGCAGCCCGTGGGTGTAGTTGACGGTGCCGTCGATGGGGTCGACCACCCAGCGGACCTGGCCCTGGGCCGGGGTCCCGCTGCCGCCGCCCTCCTCGCCGAGCACGAGGTCGTCGGGCCGGGCCGCGGCGAGGCGCTCGCGGACCAGCGCCTCGCAGGCCCGGTCGCCCTCGGTCACGACGTCGGTCGCCGAGCTCTTGGTGTCGAGGCGCTCGCGGGTCACGACACGCTCGCGCACCGCCCGCGCCAGCGCCGCGGTCTCCCCCGCGACGGCCGCCGCCAGGTCGGCGAGGTCCGCGGGTCCCGTCTGCCCCGTCGGTCCCGTCGGGACGGGTGCCACCGTGCGGTCCATCGCGGCATCGGACCACATCCGGGTGTCCACGCAACGACGTGCGGACCACCGCCGGGTGATCGCGCTGCGCAGCCCCTCCGAATCGATCCCGCGACCCCGTGCGGGGGGCGCGTCCACAGCCCGCGACTGTGAGGTGCGACGTCCGGCGCTCCCGCTCGTTACAATGGACGGGAGCCGAGGCGGTTCACCGGGAGGGACCGGGGCCCTCGCTGTTCGTCCCGCGTCCGGGTGGCCGTCCGGCGACCCGGGCCCGTCGTCCCGTCGCCGTTCAGCCGTTCGTCACGAAAGGTCGTCTGTGGCAGCCGCAAAGTCCGCAACCCGCCGCCGCGTCGCCGACGCCGCCGACCCCGAAGCCGCCGCCGCGGGCGGTCCGGTCGGTGTGGTCGCTGCTCCCGACGACGCGGAGGCGCCGGCGAAGAAGGCCGCCACGCGCTCCGCGAAGGGCGCCAAGAAGGCCCCCGCCAAGGGCGCCGCCAAGACCGCCGGCGGGGCCAAGACCGACGCCGACGCGCCCGAGGGCGAGGAGATCGAGGGCGCCGACGGGCCCGAGGGCGCCGACCTCGAGGGGCTCGAGGGCTCGGAGCTGGAGGCCGCGGCCTCCGAGCTCACCGAGGACGTCGTCGTCCTGGGCGCCGAGGTGGTCGAGGCCGCCGAGGTCGAGACCGAGGAGCCCACCGAGGAGGACAAGAAGTCCGGCGACTTCGTCTGGGACGAGGAGGAGTCCGAGGCGCTGCGCCAGGCGCGCAAGGACGCCGAGCTCACCGCCTCGGCCGACTCGGTCCGCGCCTACCTCAAGCAGATCGGCAAGGTGGCGCTGCTCAACGCCGAGGAGGAGGTCGAGCTCGCCAAGCGCATCGAGGCCGGCCTCTACGCCTCGGAGCGGCTGCGCAAGGTCGCCGAGGCCCAGCAGGAGCTCGCGACGCAGATGCGGCGCGACCTCCGGTGGATCGTCCGCGACGGCGAGCGCGCCAAGTCCCACCTGCTCGAGGCCAACCTGCGTCTCGTCGTCTCGCTGGCCAAGCGCTACACCGGCCGCGGCATGGCGTTCCTGGACCTGATCCAGGAGGGCAACCTCGGTCTGATCCGTGCGGTCGAGAAGTTCGACTACACCAAGGGCTACAAGTTCTCGACCTACGCGACGTGGTGGATCCGCCAGGCCATCACCCGCGCGATGGCCGACCAGGCCCGCACCATCCGCATCCCGGTGCACATGGTCGAGGTCATCAACAAGCTCGGTCGCATCCAGCGCGAGCTGCTCCAGGACCTGGGCCGCGAGCCCACCCCGGAGGAGCTCGCCAAGGAGATGGACATCACCCCGGACAAGGTGCTGGAGATCCAGCAGTACGCCCGGGAGCCCATCAGCCTCGACCAGACCATCGGCGACGAGGGCGACTCGCAGCTCGGTGACTTCATCGAGGACTCGGAAGCCGTGGTCGCGGTCGACGCGGTCAGCTTCACGCTGCTGCAGGACCAGCTGCAGTCGGTCCTCGCCACGCTCTCCGAGCGCGAGGCCGGCGTGGTGCGCCTGCGCTTCGGCCTCACCGACGGCCAGCCGCGCACGCTCGACGAGATCGGCCAGGTCTACGGCGTGACGCGCGAGCGCATCCGCCAGATCGAGTCGAAGACGATGTCGAAGCTGCGCCACCCGTCGCGCTCGCAGGTCCTGCGCGACTACCTGGACTGAGGTCCTCGCCGCGAGCCTCCGCCCGCCCGCGAGGTGACGAACGAACGGCGCTTTCGCTGCTTCCGAAGCAGCGAAAGCGCCGTTCGTTCTTCCGCGCCCGGGGCGAACGGGTTAGCGCGTCACGCCAGGCGGCGGATGCCCGGCCAGAGCGCCGCCCAGGTGTCCCGGCGCCCCGTGGCGATCGCGACCGGCGCCCCGCGCTCCTCGTTGTCGACCCCGACCTCGTTCTCGATCCGCGCCACCACCCGCACGTCGGCGAACCACCGCCGCAGCGTCGCCTCGTCGTAGCCCACCGCGACGACCGTGGTCGCCGACTCGGGCGGCGGGCCCCAGTCGGCGTAGCTGTTCTGGCCGCTGTAGGCGGGCGGCAGGTCGGCGCGGGCGGGCTCGGCGCGGGACACCTCGACGGCGCCCGCCTCGCCGTAGTTGCTCGCCAGGACGATCGTCGAGGCGGGCGGGAGAGTCCGCGCCACGCCGGCCACGGTGTCGAGGTACTCCGGCCAGCCGACCGTCTCGGCGGGGATCGGCGAGACCGCGACCTGCGGGCTACCGGGCAGCGAGCGTTCGGGGACCAGGGGCAGCATCAGCCACGCCACCACGACGACGTTCACGACGAGCACCGCGCCCACCACCCGCCCCCGCAGGCGTCCCCGCCGCATCCACGCCACGACGGGCACGGCGCCCGCGGCGAGCAGCACCGGGTACAGCCCGGCCAGGTAGTAGTGCTTGCCGCCCGCGACGAGCAGCAGCACGAACAGCAGGCCGTAGGCGACCGCGAACGCCCGCGCCCACGCGACCACCGGGTCGCGCACCAGCCGCCACAGGCCCGCGACCCACACCGGCACGAGGAACGGGCTGACCTCGATGAGCTGGAAGAGCGGGAACGTCCACCGGGGCTCGCTCCCGCCGTTGCCGACCGTCGCGATCTGCTGCCCGAACGCCACCTGCGGCCAGCCGTGGGTGGCCTGCCAGACGAGGTGCGGCGTCCAGATCGCGAGCGCGAGCAGCGCCGCGCCCCCCAGCCACGGGTCGCGGAACACCCGCCGCGGCCCCACCGCGAGCACGCCGGCGGCCATCACGCCGAGCAGCGCCGCGACCAGCGACTTGTTCAGCAGCCCGATCCCCGCCACCAGCCCGACGGCGAGCCAGATCCGCCCACCGTCGCGCAGCGCCCGCACGAGCAGCCACGACAGCGTCGTCCAGACGAGGACGTCGATCGTGCTGGTGGAGAGCATGTGACCGGTGGCCAGCGGGAACGCCGCGCCGGCGACGCAGGCCGCGGCCACTGCGGCCGCCACCCGGTCGCCCCCGAGCTCGCGCGCTATCCGCCCGGCGATCACGGCGCAGAGACCGATCGCGAGCGCGGGGACGACGCGCAGGGCCGTCGGGGAGACGCCGAACAGCGCGGCCTGCCACCGGGCGAGCGCCGGCGTCAGCGGCGGGTTGTCGACGTAGCCCCACGCGGGGTGCCGCCCCGAGACGAGGTAGTAGAACTCGTCGCGGTGAAAGCCGTAGCGCGCCGACACCGCGAGCAGCAGGACGGTCACCCCGAGCCCGATCAGCCACGGTGCCGCGTCCACGAGCCGTGCCCGCCCGGTCTCCCCCGTCACGCCCGGGATGGTCCCTCATCACCGTCGCGTCGGCGGTCGGCCGCGTGCACGGGGCCGTCCGGACGATGGTCATGTTCGGTGCGTCGTTCCTACACTCCACGCCGTGACCTCCCCCGGCGTCCGGCGGTCGCCCCAGGGCGGGCTGGCCGAGGTGCTCGACCTGATCCTCGACAAGGGGCTGGTCATCGACGCCTTCGTCAAGATCTCGGTGGTCGGCATCGAGCTGGTCACGATCGACGCGCGCATCGTCGTCGCCAGCGTCGACACCTACCTGCGGTTCGCCGAGGCCACCAACCGCCTCGACCTGCACGAGAAGGGCGGCAAGGGGCTGGCCGAGCTGGGGGGCCACATGACCGAGAACGTGACCCAGGGCGCCGCCAAGGGCATCACCAAGGGCGTCCTCGACGCCGGGCAGGAGACATGGCGGGAGCTCCGCGAGGAGCGTCGTGAGAAGAAGCGCCGCCGGCGCGGTGGGTAGGCCCGCGTGCCCGACGCCCTGACATGCTGGGGCGCGTGCAGCCCGACCCACGCAGCGATCTGCCCGACACCGACCCCGCCGAGGTCCACCGCCGCTCGGTGGCCCTGATCCAGGGGATGGACTCCGGCGATCTCGACGCGGTGGGTGCGCT
This sequence comes from Actinomycetospora aeridis, assembly GCF_037400275.1. Taxonomy (NCBI): domain Bacteria; kingdom Bacillati; phylum Actinomycetota; class Actinomycetes; order Pseudonocardiales; family Pseudonocardiaceae; genus Actinomycetospora; species Actinomycetospora aeridis. Next base: position 31,481 of record NZ_JBBEGL010000016.1, read on the forward strand.
GCTCGGCGAGCTGGGCGGGCCGGAGGAGTTCGCCGCGCAGGTGATCAGCCTCGCGAGCCTCGCGCGGCTGCTGCTCGACCAGCGGGAGGACACCGCCCCCGGTGCCGACGAGGCCCGCGCCGCGGTGCTGCACGAGCTCGCCGGCGTCCTCGCCGCCGCCGAGACGCCCTGACCCCGCCCTGACCCCGCCCTGACCCCACCCTCACGTCCGGGATCACGTCGACCCGCGCGGTGCCGCGGCGACCCGTCGGGCAGGATCGGGGGGTGAGTGCCGCGAGGGACGAGCCGACCAGCTCCGCAGCCACCGCCGAGCCCACCGTCGCCGAGGACGCCGCGCTCGCCCGCGAGCTCGCCGACGCCACCGGGGCGATCCTGCTGGAGCTCCGCGACGACACCGGGCCGGGACGCGACCGCGAGTACCGCGGCGACGCCGAGGCGCACGAGTTCCTCGTCGGCGCGCTGCAGCGCCACCGCCCCGACGACGCCGTCCTGTCCGAGGAGGGCACGCAGGACCCGGCGCCGCGTCGCGGGGCGCACCGGCTCTGGATCGTCGACCCGCTCGACGGCTCGAGCGGCTACGGCCGCGGTGGCGACGAGTGGGGCGTGCACGTCGCGCTGGTGGTCGACGGGGCCCTGGTCGCCGGGGCGGTGGCGCTGCCGGCCCGCGGCGAGCTGGCCGACTCGGCCACCGTCGCCGCCGTGCCCGACACCCCCGCCGACGTGGAGCGCGGCATCAGCGTCACCGTGAGCCGGTCCCGGCCGCCGGTGGAGCTGCGCCGCCTCGCCGCCGCCTTCCCGGTGCGCACCGTCGCCCGCTCCGCGGCCGGGGTCAAGACGCTCGCCGTGGTCGACGGCGAGGTCGACGCCTACCTGCACTCCGGCGGCCAGTACGAGTGGGACAACGCCGCCCCCGCGGCCGTGGCCCTCGGGGCGGGCCTGCGCGTGACCCGGCTCGACGGCCGGCCGCTGCCGTTCGGCGCCGACGACCCGTACTCCCCCGACCTGCTCATCGCCCGGCCCGCGGTCCACGACGCGATCCTCGACGTCCTGCTGGCCTGACCAGCGCTTCCGCTGGGGCGGACGACGCAGCACGATGCCCCGGTGGAGGGCGTACACGGTCGGGACGCGGAGCTCGCGCGGCTCGACACGTTCCTCGACGTGCTCGCGGCGGGCCCGGCGGGCCCGGCGGGTCCGGCGGACCCCGCGACGCTGGCGGTGTCCGGTCCCCCGGGCGGCGGGGTCTCGACGGTCTGGGCCGCCGGGGTCCGACGGGCCCGCGCGCGGGGCCTGCTCGTCCTCACCGCCCGGCCGACGGCGGCCGAGGCCCTGCTCCCCCACGGCGTCCTCGCCGACCTCCTGCCGCCGCTGCGCGACGGCGGCCCCGACCTCCCGGCCCCCCAGGCCCGGGCGGTCGACGCCGTGCTCCTGCGCGCGGTACCGGGGCAGGAGGGCCACGCGGAGGTCGATGCCCGCACCGTCGGCAGCGCGCTGCTCGGCCTGCTGACGCGCGCGACCGGTCCCGTGCTCCTCGCCGTCGACGACGCGGATCTCGTCGACCCGTCCAGCGCGGCCGCGCTCGCCTTCGCGCTGCGCCGCGTCGCCGGGCCGGTGGGGGTGCTCGCCGGACTGACCGCCGACGCGGGCGACGCCCCGCTCCCGGCGTGGGTCGGCGCCCGCGGGGAGGCCGACCGGATGGTGCTGGGCGCGCTCCCCGCCTCGGCGCTGCACCACCTGGTGCGCGAGCACACCGGCGCGGCCCTGCCCCGCCCGACGCTGGACCGGCTCGCGCGCCGCTCGGGCGGGCGGCCGCTGTACGCGCTCGAGCTGGCGCGCGCGGTGCGGGACCGGCCGGACGAGCGGCTCCCACCCGGCCTCGGCACCCTCGTCGCCGATCGCGTGGCGCGGCTCGCGCCCGCGGGCCTCGACGCGCTCCTGCTCGTGGCCCTGACCCCGGCGCCGACGGTCACCCTGCTGCGACGCGCCGGCACCGACCCGGCGGCGCTGCTGCCGGCCGAGGCCGACGGGATCGTCGCGATCGACGGCGACCGGATCGGGTTCGGGCACCCGCTGCTGGCCGCCGCGGTCGCCGATCACGCCGGACCGGGACCGCGGCGCGCCGCCCACCGGCGTCTCGCCGACGTGACCGACCACCCGGAGGACCGGGCCCGGCACCGGGCGCTCGGGAGCCTCGGCGGGGACGCCCGGGTGCAGGCCGAGCTGGACGCGGCCGCCGCGAGCGCCCGGGCGCGGGGAGCGCCCGACGCCGCCGCCGAGCTGCTCGAGCTGGCGCTCGGCCTCGGCGGCGACACGCCGGGCCGTCGCGTGACCCTCGCCGACCATCTCCTGGCCGCCGGTGACGCCGCCCGGGCGCGGGAGCTCCTCACCGCGCTCGGCGAGCGTGACGCCGCCGCCGAGCGCCTCCTCGCCCACGTCCACCTGCACACCGACAGCTACGCCGAGGCCGCCGCGCACCTCGAGGCGGCCCTGGCCGCGGCCGGCGACGACGTCCTCCGCGCCCCGATCCGGGCCGACCTCGTCTACGTCACCGTCAACCTCGGACGGATCGCCGAGGCGGCCGGGCTCGCCGACGACCTGGCCGCCGACGCCGCGGCCGCGGGCGACGTGGGCCTGCTCGCCGTCGCCGAGGCCACCCGCACCATGACCGCCTTCCTCGCCGGCCGCGGGCTGGACCGCGCCGGCCTCGACCGGGCGCTCGCCGGCGAGGCCGCCGGCGGCGGCCCGTCCGGGCCGGTGATGACCCGCCCGAGCCTCGTCCACGGACTGCTGCTGTCGTGGACCGGCGAGCTCGACCACGCCCGCGACGTCCTCCTGGCCCTGCGCCGGGAGGCCCTCGACACCGGCGCCGAGGCGGACCTGCTCTTCCCGGCCTTCCACCACGTGATCCTCGAGTGCTGGCGCGGCGACCTCGCCGCCGCCGAGGACCTCGCGCGCGACACGACGGAGCGGGCCGAGCAGCTCGGCGGGGCCGTCGCGCACGCGATCGCGGCGTCGGTGACGGCCACCGCCGCGGCGTACGCCGGACGCCTCGACGAGGCCCGGCAGGAGGCCCGGCGGGCGATCGCGCTGCTCGCCGAGGGCAGCGCGGTCGCCGCGACGGTCTGGCCGATGATCACCCTCGGGTTCACCGAGCTCTCGGGCGGCGACCCGGACGCCGCGGTGGCGGTGCTCGGTCCGATGGCCGCCGCGACCCGCGACATGGGCTACGGCGAGCCCCTGGCCGCACCGTTCGTCCCGGACGCCGTCGAGGCGCTGGTCGGGGTCGGGCGCACCGAGGAGGCCCGTCCGCTCGTCGACGACCTCCTGCGGGCCGGGCACGCCCTCGACCGTCCGTGGGCGCTGGCGCTCGGAGGTCGGTGCCGCGGGCTACTGCTGGCCGCCGACGGCGACCTCGACGGTGCGGGCGCGGCGCTCGCCGACGCCCTGCGCGAGCACGAGCGCCTGCCGGTGCCGGTCGAGCGGGCCCGCACGCAGCTCGCCCTGGCCGGGGTCGAGCGGCGCCGCCGCCGTCGCCGGGCCGCGACCGAGCACGCGGAGGCCGCCGCGGCGCTCTTCGCGCGGGTCGGCGCCGCGACCTGGGCGGCGCGGGCGCGCACCGAGGCCGGACGTCTGCACCCCGTGCCGGAGCCCGACGACGACGGGCTCACCCCGGCCGAGCACCGCATGGCCCTGCTCGCCGCCGCGGGGCGGACGAACCGGTCGGTGGCGGCCGAGCTGGCCGTGAGTCCCAAGACCGTCGAGGCGACCCTCGCGCGGGCCTACCGCAAGCTCGGGATCCGGTCCCGCGCGGAGCTCGGTGCGGTCATGAGCAGGCGGGATAGGGAAACACCCGATGTCGGTGGTGCGCGGGGCTCCTAGCGTCCGCGGGCATGATCCCTCGCGCGGCCGCCCGCCCCCTCGCCCTCGCCGCCGTCGTCCTGACGGCCGTCGCCGTCCTCATCGCCCTCGCCGCCGCCCTGATGGGCGACGAGGCACCGTTCCTCGGCGCCGTCCTCGCCGCGTGCCACCTCGGCGAGCTCGCCGCCGCCGCCGCGGTCGTCGCGTGCGGTGCCGCAGGCCGGGGCGCCCTCGCGCTCACCGGGCTCGTGATCACCGCGATCGGGCAGCTGGGCCTGGCCGCCGCCGAACTGACCAACATCGGCGCGCCGGACGCGGCGCTGCCGCTCTACCAGGTCGCGCCGATCGTGAGCGGCGTCGGCATGGTGGTGCTCGGCATCGCCGTGCTCCGGGCGCGGGTGTGGGCCGGCGGGACGCGGGTGCTGCCCCTCCTCGTCGGGCTCTGGATGCTCGTGATCGTGATCCCGGCGGTCATCGTCACCGGCGGGCCGCCCGCCTTCGCGGCCGCGCTGGCCCTGGCGATCTGGGACCTGCTGTGGCTCGGCACCGCCGTCGCGGTCCTGACCCACGCGCGGTCGGCGGCGCCCGCGCCCACGAGGGTCTAGTACCGCCAGCGCCAGGCCGCGAGGACGTCCTCGGTCTCGCGGTCGGCGGCGAAGGCGGCGTCGGCACGCCGCACGGCGAGGAACGCCCCGAGGCGTTCCTCGCCGAGCACGGACGTGATCCGCTCGTTGGCGAGCAGGGCCGCCTCCTGGTCGGCCTGGGTCGTCGGGAGCTTCTCGACGCCCGCGGCGGCGCGCTCCTTCTTCTTCCAGGTCCCGGGGTCGGACGCGATCGGTGCGGGCGGCACGAGGTTCTCCTCGACGCCCGCGACCCCCGAGGTCAGGATCGCCGACAGCGCGAGGTACGGGTTGGCCGAGGCGTCGGACACCTTGAGCTCGACGTTGGCGTGGTCGGTGCCGAGCAGCTCGGAGCCCGCCACGTAGCGCAGGGGCGCCTCGCGGTTCTCGATGCCCCAGAAGGCGAAGGCGCCGGCGAAGAAGCCCGGCCGCAGACGCGCGAGGGACCCGACGGACGGTGCGGTGACCGCCGCGAGGGCGGGCAGGTCGCGCAGCAGGCCGGCGACGAAGCCGGCGCCGGCCGTCCCCGCCGGGCCCTCCAGCCCGCCGGCGAGCACGTTCTCCCCGTCGCGCCACAGCGAGGTGTGCACGTGCCAGCCGTTGCCCGCGAGCTGCAGCGACGGCAGGGGCGCGAGGCTGACCCGCAGGCCGTGCCGCGCCGCGGCCGCCAGCACCGTCTGGCGGGCGAGCAGCTGGTCGTCGGCGGCCCTGACGGGGTCGGCGGCCCCGAGCGAGAGCTCGACCTGGCCCGGCCCGTACTCGGCGTGGAGCTGACCGATCCGCAGCCCGTTGGCCTCCGCGTCGCGCAGGAGGTCGGCGACGAAGGCGTCGATCTCCAGCAGCGCGTGCGGGCTGTACGCCGGGCTCCGGTAGGCGGGGACGACCGCCCCGTCCTCGCTGGGCAGCGAGACCACGAACTCCAGCTCGTAGCCCACGAGCGCCGACCAGCCGCGGTCGGCGAGGGCGTCGACGGTCGAGACCAGCAGCGAGCGCTGGTCCCACGGCCACGGCGTCCCGTCGACGGTGACCTGGGTGCCCGGCGCCCACGCGAGTCCCGGCTGACCGGCCAGCGGCGTCAGGCGGTCCAGGTCGGGGACCAGGCGCACGTCGCCCGAGGGCGTCTCCCGGCCGGGCGCGCCGTACTGGATGCCGTCGTTGGTGTCGAAGATCGAGAAGACGGTGCTGACGCCGATCCCGGTCTCGGCCACGTCGGGCAGCGACGCCACGGGCACCGTGCGCGAGCGCGGGATGCCGTTGTTGTCCGCCCAGACGACGGTGACGCCGGCGACGCCCCGGCCGCGCAGCTCCTCGGCGAGCCCCGCGGCGCGCCCCCTGTCCTCGCCCACCGCTGCCTCCGCTCCACCCGCCCGCATGGTGGCGCACAGGCTAGTGGGCGACGTCGGCCGGACGGCGGCGTCCCGCCGTGACGACGCCGGCGCCGGGACCTCCCGATGATCACCGACCACTCGTCGCTCGAGATCGACTCCCGATCGGGTGGTCCGTGGCCCTACCCCGGAACAAGCGGTCCCTCACCACCGATGAGCGGTTCGTGACGGACGACAAAGCGCCGCGTGAACACGAGCGGTCGCGGGCAGCGTCTGACACAGTGGAGAAGCGACGGTCGCTCGACCGGAGCTCGCGGGCTCGGACTCCGTTTCCGAAGCCTCGACGGAGGGAGATGACGATGCCCGGCACCCTGACCCGGCCAGAACTCACCGCCTCGGACCGCTGCGATCGCTGCGGTGCAGCGGCAAAGGTGCGCGCCGTACTGCCCTCCGGTGGAGAACTCCTCTTCTGCGGGCACCACGCCCGGGCCCACGAGGCCAAGCTGAAGGAGCTGTCGGTGGACATGCAGGCCGGAGAGAGCGCATGACAGCCGCCTGACCAGCAGTTCCTTCGACAGCAGCACGACGCGGACCAACACCACGACGGGCGGGGACCAGAGGGTCCCCGCCCGTCGTCGTGTGCGCTCCCGATCATGACGGGCGGCGGCCCACGATCACGGCCGGCGGGCCGGCCGCCGCGCGCGTGTCCGTCGTGTCCGGTTCTCCCGTGGCGCTCGACGATCAGGCGCCCGGAGCGCCGGCGGCACGCGCGCTGCGCATCCGGTCCATCGACTTCGTCCGACGCGCCCGGCCGTCCCGCGGCGTGATCACCACCCGATCGTGACGCGGCGGTGAACTCTGTGTCGCCGCGATGTCGGTGCGCGACGACGGCGACAGCTGGCGATCGCCACCGTGTGTGATATGCACCACACGTCACCACGCGAGCACGCTGCGTAGACGATCAGCGCCACGACCGCAGCGTCGCGATCCGCTCCTCGATCTGCTCGAGCGACGCCATCGGGGTCGCCGGGCCGCCGCAGTACTTGCGGAGGTCGCCGTGGATCTGACCGTGGGGCTTGCCGGTGCGGTGGTGCTGCGCGGCGACGAGGGCGTTGAGCTCGCGCCGCAGATCCTTGAGCTTCTCGGCCACCCCGACGTCGCGGCGGAACTCGCGGGTGGGCTGTGCTGGCTGTGCCGGCTGCTCGACCGTCGTCACCGGCGCCGGCTCCCGGGCCGCCTGCTCGTCGAGCTGCTCGCTCTGGCGACGCCGCAGCAGGGCACGCACCTGGTCGGGCTCGAGGAGCCCGGGCAGCCCCAGGTAGTCCTGCTCCTCGGCGCTGCCCGCGCCCGCCGCCGTGCCGAACGAGGACCCGTCGTAGATGAGCTGGTCGAGCTCGGCCTCCGCCGAGAGCGCCTCGAAGGCCTTCTCCTGCTCGCCGGGCTCGTCCTCGGTGCGGTTGGCCTGCTCCAGGAGGTCGTCGTCCCAGCCCTCCTTCGGGCGGTGGGGCTCACCGAGCACGTGGTCGCGCTGCACCTCGAGCTCGCTGGCGAGCGCCAGCAGCGACGGCACGCTCGGCAGGAACACGCTCGCGGTCTCGCCCGGACGCCGCGAGCGCACGAAGCGCCCGACCGCCTGGGCGAAGAACAGCGGCGTGGAGGCGCTGGTGGCGTAGACGCCGACGGCGAGACGCGGCACGTCGACGCCCTCCGAGACCATGCGCACGGCGACCAGCCAGCGATCGTTGGTCCGGGAGAACTCGGCGATGCGCCCCGAGGCCTTCGGGTCGTCGGAGAGGACGACCACCGGCTCCTCGCCGGCGATCCGGCGCAGCAGCGCCGCGTAGGCCTTGGCGGTGGTGTGGTCGGTGGCGATGACGAGCCCGCCCGCGTCGGGCACCCCGCCCTGGCGCAGCTGGGTCAGCCGGGTGTCCGCGGCCTGCAGCACGGCCGGCATCCACTCGCCCTTGGGGTCGAGCGCGGTCTTCCAGGCCCGGGCGTTCTGCTCGGCCGTGAGCGGCTCGCCCAGGCGGGCGGTCATCTCCTCGCCGGCACTGGTGCGCCAGCTCGCCTGCCCCGAGTAGGCCAGGAACACCACCGGGCGGACGACCCCGTCGGCCAGCGCGTCGGCGTAGCCGTAGGAGTGGTCGGCGCGCGAGCGCAGCGCTCCGGCGGAGTCGGGCTCGTAGGTGATGAACGGGATCGGGCTGTCGTCGGACCGGAACGGCGTCCCCGTGAGCGCGAGCCGCCGGGTGGCGCCGGCGAAGGCCTCGCGCGTGGCCTCGCCCCACGACTTGGCGTCACCGGCGTGGTGGATCTCATCGAAGATCACCAGCGTGCGCCGGCCCTCGGTGCGGTTCATGTGCAGCACCGGGTGGGCCGCCACCTGCGCGTACGTCACCGCCACGCCGCGGAAGTCGGTCGACGTGCGGCCGACGCTGTTGGAGAACTCCGGGTCGATCGCGAGACCCGCGCCGCGGGCGGCCTCGGCCCACTGGTGCTTGAGGTGCTCGGTGGGGCAGACGATCGTCACCGTGTCGACGGTGCGGTCGCCCAGCAGCTCGCCCGCGGCGCGCAGCGCGAACGTCGTCTTGCCGGCGCCGGGCGTCGCGACCGCGAGGAAGTCGCGCGGGCGCTCGCTGAGGTATCGGGTCAGGGCTCGCCGCTGCCACTGCCGCAGCGGTCGTGCTCCCGAGGGATCGGTGCTGGTCGGGCTACCGGTCGCGCGGGTGGTCAAAGGCCCTCCGGGGCGGGGTCGGACGAGTACCTGCCGCTGGCGGCCGCGCCGCGAGGGAGGGCGCCGACCGGGCTCGGGTGGGTCTACTCCCCGCCGCCGCCCCCGCCGCTGGGCATCTTGTTGAAGATTTCCTTGCACTTCGGGCACACCGGCGAACCGGGCTTGGGCGAGCGGGTGACCGGGAAGGTCTCGCCGCAGAGCGCCACCACCATCGACCCGGTGACCGCCGACTCGGCCACCTTGTTCTTGCGCACGTAGTGGAACATCTTCGGGTCGTCGTCGCCCGTGCGGTCGGTCCCCTGCGGGCGGGTGTCGGGAAGCACCGCGGTCTGGCTCATGGCTCCATGATGCCCCACCGACCTGACACGGGACCCACGCCGGGCGGACCCGCTCCGTTCTCCCTGCGTGTCCGGGCAATCACGCGAAACGGCACCCACGGCGTCGCGCCGGCTGTCACGGTGACTCCCGTCCGAGGTCCGGCGGCGGTGAGGAGTCCTTCGTGACCTACCCGGCCCGTACCCGTGCCCGCGTGGCCGGGTCCCCCGCGGTGGCCGTGCCGCCCGAGGAGCTGCCCGGCGACCCGGGCTCCCTCGTGCGTGACGCGCTCGCGTTCGTCGACGCGCACCGGGGGCGCCTGGCGCGGCTCGGGCTGCACCTCGTCGTCGCCGCCCTGCCCCTGCTCGCCATCTCCGCGCACGTCTTCGGGCTGGCGCCGATGAACGTCACGGCGGGGCTGGTCGTGGTCCCGCTGACGCTCGCCCTGCTGCTGCTCGGCGTGTTCTCCCCCCTCGGCGAGGACCGCATCGTGCTGATGGGCGCGGTGTGGGGCGTCGTCGCGACGCTCGTCTACGACGCCGTGCGGCTCGACACGGTCTACCTGCTCGGCTGGTGGGGCGACTTCATCCCCACCGTGGGCACGTGGATCCTGGGCGTCGACGGCGGGTCCACCGCGGTGGGCGCGATCGTCGGGTACCTGTGGCGCTACGTCGGCGACGGCGGCGGCATCGGCGTCGTCTTCTTCCTGCTCGTCGCGGCCACCGGCCTGCGCCGCTGGGGCGAGCGCGCCACGGTGGCCGCGGCCGTGGTGTTCGCGGTCTTCCCGGTGTGGACCGGGTTGATCGCCACCGTCGCCGTCGCGCCGCGGGGCGAACGCCTGATGTTCCCGCTGACGGTGACGACCGTGACGCTCTCGCTGCTCGGGCACCTCGTGTTCGGCCTCGTGCTCGGGCTCGGCTGCGCGCGCTGCCGGGGGCTCGAGGAGCACTGGCCGTGGCCCCCGCTGCTCGACCGGCCGTGGGCGGGGCCGGCGGGCCGGGGGGTCGGCATCACGGCGCCCCCGGTGCGGCGCGGCCGTGCGGAGCGGGCCCTCGCCGCGGGCGACGGCTGGGGGCCGCCGGCGCTCGTCGCGGCGGCCGCCGCCGGCCGGGCGCCGGCCGTGTCCGGCCCGGCCTCCGCCGGCGCGGCCTCCGCCGGCACGGCGCGCGCGGCGGTCCCCGAGAGCCCCGGCGAGATCACCGAGATCCGGGTGGAGCGTCCGGTCCCCCGGCGGCCCGGCCGGGTCGCCGGTGGCCGCTCCCGCGTGCGGGACGACCCGTCCTCGGGGTCCCTGTCCTCCGGGTCACTGTCCTCGGGGCCGCTGTCCTCGGGGTCACTGCCGCTGGGGCCCGACGCCGGGTCGGGAGGCACCGCGCGCCGCGAGCCGGAGTCCGGGCCGGTCCGTGTGGTGGGCACGCCGTCCCACCCCCTGCCGGCGGCGCCGTCCCTCCCGCCGCCCCTACGGCCGCCGCGTCCGCCGCGGCGCCCGGGCCACCCGCCGTCCGGGCCGCTCCCGCGCCCGTCCGGGCCCGCGTCCGGGCCCGCGTCCGGGCCCGCGTCCGGGCCGGTGCGCGTGCCGGGCGGTGCCTGGTCGCCGGCCGTCCCGACCTCGGGGCCCGATCCGTGGCTCGGCGGCCGGGACGCCGTACCGGCGCCCCGGCCCGGCGCCGCGACTTCTCCGAAAGCGCACCCGGCGCGCGCGGGCCGCGGCTAGCGTCCGCGACACGGGGCACCGGCGGATGAGCGGAGGACGATGAGCAGGTCGGCGTGGGGTGGGGGCCGGACGTCGGGCACGCGCCCGACGTCCTGCCCGCCGGTCCGGCCCGACGAGAGCGCGTGGGCGGCGCTCGACCGGCGCCGCACCGGACCGCGCCGGGTCCCCGTGCTCGTCCTGGGCCTGCTGGCGGTCGCCGTGCTGATCATCGGCGTGGCCGTCGGGGCCGGCGCCGGCCCGGTGGTGTCGCACGGCGGCGTGGTGGCGGTCGCCGACGACGACGGGGACGACGACGGCGGCGACAACGGCGGCGGCGACAACGGCGGCGGCGACAACGGCGGCGACAACGGCGGCGGCGACAACGGCGGCGACGGCCGGGAAGACGGCGGCGGCGGCAACGAGGACGACGACCAGGGCGGTCAAGGCGGTCAAGGCGGCCAGGGCGACCAGGGCGGTCAGGACGGGGGTCAGGGGGACGACGAGGAGTTCCCCGGCCGCGACGAGATCGGGCGTGCCGCGGCGAACGAGTACGTCGAGATCCAGCGGGTGCGGCAGGGCTTCCGCGGCGAGGGCGGGGCGTTCTCCGGCGGCAGCTACTCGATCCGGTGCGCCGTCAGCGACCACAAGAACTCGGACAACTACCTGATCACCCCCGGCAAGCGGAACGGCGCGCAGCACGTGCACGACTACGCGGGCAACGAGGGCACCAACTTCGCCTCGGAGCGGGAGGTCCTCGAGGAGACGGCGACGACCTGCACCAACGGCGACCGCTCCCCCATCTTCTGGCCCGTGCTGCGCGACCTGCGCAGCCCCGGCCCCGACGTCGGCGTCGACGGCGGCAGCCTCGACGGCAACGTCGGTGCGCTCGTCGAGCCGACGGCGGTCGACTTCACCTTCCACGGCCACGGCTCGCGGCGCGCCGAGGCCCTGCCGCTGAACATCGCGCTGGTCACCGGCTCGGCCAAGGCGGGCACCAACGACGGCGAGGGCGCCAACGCCAAGTACACGTGCAGCGGCACGGGCGGGCGGATGACCGACCTCTACCCGATGTGCCCGCAGGGGTCCGCGCTGCAGCGGGTGTACGACTTCCCGAGCTGCTGGAACGGCCAGGACCTCGACTCCGAGGACCACACCACCCACATCGTCTACCCGGACGCGGACGGGGAGTGCGACGACGACCTCATCCCGGTGCCGGCGCTGCGCATCACGGTGAGCTACGAGAACGCTCCGCCAGGGCGCCAGTTCGCGATCGACAGCTTCCCCGAGCAGCAGCACAACCCGATCACCGACCACGCGCTGCTCGAGTACCTGTCGTCGGAGCGCCGTGCCGAGGAGGGCGTCGCGTGCATCAACGCGGCCCGCCGCTGCGTCCAGGGACCGGAACAGGACGCGGCGTCGACGGGATCGACCGACGCGGCGGACCGGGTGCCGCGGTCGCAGACCTTCGCCCATGCGTTCGCGACGCACGCCACCGCGCACCAGCAGCGTCCCGCGGTCGCCCCGCCCGGGCACGGCGGGCACGGCGGGCACGGCGGGGGGCGCGAGGTCGGCGCCGCCCGGTTCCCAGGGGCCGACCGACCCGCGATGCAGGCACCACCCGCGACGCTGCCCGATCCCGAGCCGTCGGGCGGGCCGGGCCGTCTCGCGGTGGCGGACCCCTCGTGGACGCTCGGACCGCTTCCCGGCCTCACGCGCCTGCCGGTGCTGGCGGCACCGCTCGGCCCGGCGTCGTCCGGGACCTGAGCCCGTCTCAGCGCACCGCGTCCCACTCGACGACGATCACCGGCGAGCCCTCCGGGTCGAGGCGGACCGGGAGCATCCGCCCGATGCGGACGTCGGCGGCGTGGTGGAAGGGCACGCGCACCCGCCGGCGGACCAGGCGCCCGTTGACATCGAGGTCGAGCACCGGGATCGCCTCGTTGCCGATCGAGCTGGTGGTGCTGGTGACCCCGGCGATCCGGGCGAGCGCGGGGGTGCCGCGGCGGGCGGTGCGCCGCAGCACGGCGGGGCGACCGAACCAGCGGCGCTGCAGCGTCGTCCAGACCACGCCCTGGATCAGCAGGTTCGCGCCCAGGACACCCACCGCAATCGCCGTCGCCGTCCGCGCGGTGCCCTCGAGCACCGGCAGGAGCACCACCAGGACCACCGCGCACACCGCCGCGCCGGCGAAGAACCAGCGCGCGAGACGCGCGAACGCGACCGTCATCGACACCCCCGCATCGCCTGGTCCGCGGCGAGTATCGCGGGCGCCGGTGAACGCGGGGAGGCCGGTGGCCGTCCCTCGCTACCCCTCGCTGCCGGTGCGGGGCGTGCCGGCGTCGGAGCCGTCGGGGTCGGTCACGCGCGGCGGCTCGTGCGCGGCGGTGTCCTGACGGGGCTGGCGCGGACGTTCGCTGTGCCCGACGAAGGGGCTGCGTCCCTCGAGCACCTCGGCGGCCTCGATGATCCGCGCGTCGGGCACCGCGCCGAGCTCGGTGCGGCCGGGCTTGTAGCGGTTGGCCTTCTCGGCCTTCTTCGGCGGCCGGTCGTTGGCGATGAGCACCGCGACCCAGGGCAGCGGCACCGACAGCACGATGAAGGCGACCGCGACCCACGGCAGGTTGAAGCCGATGCCGGCGACCCCGGCCAGCACGAGGCACGGGATACGGCACGCCATGATCAGCGAGTAGCGCTTCTTGCGGGCCGCGAACTCCTCGTCGTACGAGACCGCGGCCTGGGTGATCAGGATCGGCTGTCCGTCGTCATCCTGACGTCGGTTCACCACGTGCGTCGCCTCCTCGGGCACCGGCCATCCCCCACGGGTGCCCTCACGCGCCACTCTGAACCCCGCGGCGCCGCGGCGCCACCCGGGCACGGGTCAGGAGCTCGCCTCGGCCTTCTGCGCCTTCTCCGCCTTGGCCGCCTTCTTCTGCGCCTGCTTGAAGTCGCGGACCTCGCCGAGGGTCACCGGGTCGACGACGTCCGCGATCGAGCGGCGCGAACCCTCGTCCCCGTAGGAGCCGGCCGCCTCGCGCCAGCCCTCGGGACGCACGCCGCACTGCTTGCCGAGCAGCGCCGTGAAGATCTGCGCCTTCTGCTTGCCGAAGCCGGGCAGCGACTGCAGGTTGGCGAGCACCTCGCGACCGGAGCCCGCGTCGGCCCAGAGCCGCTCGGCCTCGCCACCCCAGTCCTCGACGAGCAGGCGGCAGAGCGCCTGGACCCGCTCGGCCATCGAGCGCGGGTACCGGTGCAGGGCGGGCGGGCCGGTGAAGGCCGCGACGAGCGCCTCGGTGTCGTACTCCGCGATGCCGGCGGCCGTGAGCGGGCCACCGAGACGCGCGGTGAGCAGCGCCGGCGAGGCGAACGCCCGCTCCATCGGGAACTGCTGGTCGAGCAGCATCCCGATCAGCAGGGCCAGCGGGTTGGCGCTCAGGACCGCGTCGGCGTCGGCGTCCTGGGCGAGGGTCAGCTCGGGCACGGTGTCAGCCTCGCAGATCCTTCGCGAGCACCGCGAACACGAAGTCGTCGCCCCGCGGCTCGCCGACCCCTTCCGCTCCGTACGGGAAGGGCCGCGTCTCACCGGTGCGCGCGTAGCCGCGGCGTTCGTACCAGGCGATGAGCTCGGTGCGCCGGTCGATCACGCACATCTCCATCGTCGTGGCGCCGCGGGCGCGGGCGGTGTCCTCCGCGGCCCCCAGCAGCGTCGTCCCGGCGCCGCTCGACTGCACGTCGGGGCGGACCGCGAACATCCCGAAGGACGCGGTCGTGGCTCCGTCCGCGACGGTGACCGCGGCACAGCCGACGAGGTCCCCCGCCACGAGCACCGTGATCGCCGGATCGGCGAGGTCGGCGGCGAGCAGGTCGCGGGTGGTGCGCGGCCCGTCGATGAGGTCGGCCTCGGAGGTCCAGCCCTGACGCCCCGACGGTCCGCGGTACGCGCTGTGGACGAGGGCCAGCAGGGAGTCCACGTCGGCGGCCTCGGCGACGCGGACGGTGAGTGAGGCGGTCACGGAGCGCCAGTGTGCCGGGTGAGCGGCTCGGCTTCGAGCTGGCCGAGGCCGCGGTCGGTGTCGGCCGGGGTGCGCGCGACGACCGGCACGCCGCGGGCCCAGAGCGCGATGCCACGACGGCGGATGGCGGCCGCCACGTGCAGCGTCACCGCGGGATGGCGCAGGGCCGCCGCGAGCACCGCGCGGGGAGTCGCGGCGCGGCGGCGTCCACGCAGGGTCGCCACGAAGGCCGTGGCGCCCTCGCGGCGCAGGACGACGGTCGCGGCGAGCGTCTCGCCCGGCTCGGGGACGCGCATCCGGTACTCGCCGTCGACGGTGAAGAACGGCGAGACATAGAAGTCCTTGTCGACGCTGGCCCGGCCCTGCGCGTCCACCTCGAGGAGGTAGTGGTGGCGCCCGCCGTAGGTGTTGTGGACCTCGGCGACGACCGCGACCAGCGCGCCGGCGTCGTCGCGGCACCAGTAGAGCGTGATCGGGTTGAAGACGTACCCGAGCACCCGCGCGTGGGCGAGCATCAGCACCCGCGCCGGACGCGCGATCCCCCGGGCGGCGAGGAACGCGTCGAGGTTCGCGCGGATCGAACGGCGCGGGTCGCCGATGTGGTCGGCGGCGCGGAAGCCCGCCAGCGGGCGCAGGAGAACGGGCAGGCGCGGCAGGTCGTCGAGGTCGACGAGCCAGAGGTAGAGCCGGTGGGTGAAGCCGGCGTCGAGGCGCTCGTGGCGACGGTGCGTCACCTCCGCCTCGTAGATCGACGCGAGCGTGTGGCGATACGGACGCCCAGTGTCTGCGGAGCCACTCCGCTGACACGGGCGCGCGCTCACCACGTCACGCCCAGTGAGGCGGCGGCGCGCACGCCCGAGGCGCAGCCGTCCTCGTGGAAGCCCCAGCCGTGGTAGGCGCCGGCGAAGGCGAGGCGGTCGTCGTTCAGCGACGGCAGCCGGTCCTGCGCCGCCACGGACCCCGGCGTGTAGGCCGGGTGCTCGTAGACCATCTTCGCGATCACCGTCGACGGGTCGACGCGGTCGGTGGCGTTGAGGGTGACGACGTGGGTGTCGGGGCCCTCCAGGCGCATCAGGCGGGTCATGTCGTAGCTGACCAGCACGCGGTCCTCGCCCGGCACGCGCAGCAGGTTCCACGCGGCGCGGGCGCCCTCGGCCCGCGGGAGCACCGAGGTGTCGGTGTGCAGCCAGGTCTCGTTGCGCGAGTAGGAGAACGCCCCGAGCACGGCGGTCTGCTCGGCGGTCGGCGCCGTGAGCAGGCGCAGCGCGTCCGGCGCGTGGGCCGCGACCACGGCGCGGTCGAAGCGGCGCTCGACGTCGGCGTCGTCGCGCACCAGCACCTCGTCGCCGGACCGCGTCAGCGCCCGCACCGGCGTCGACACCTCGACCGCCGAGAGCCCCTTCACGGCGCGCTCGACGTAGCTGCGCGACCCGCCGACGACCGTGCGCCACTGGTGGGAGCCGCCCACCGAGAGCATCCCGTGGTTGGCCAGGAAGGCGAACAGGTAGCGCGCCGGGTACTGCCGCGAGAGCTCCGGGCCCGAGGACCACACCGCGGAGACGACCGGCACGGCGAAGGTCTCGACGAAGAACCGCGAGTACCGCCCGGCGTCGAGGAACTCGCCGAAGGTGACGTCCTCGGCGAGCGGGGACGTCCCGTCCACGACGGCGCGCGCGGCCCGGTGGAAGCGCAGCACCTCCCCGAGCATGCGCAGGTAGCGGGGGTTCGCGAGGTTGCGCGGCTGCGCGAACAGGCCCCGCGCGCCGCGCGCCCCGGCGTACTCGAGGCCGGTGGCCTCGTCGCGGACGCTCATGGACATCTCGGAGTCCTGGGTGGCGACCCCGAGCTCGGCGAACAGCCGCAGCAGGTGCGGGTAGGTGACGTCGTTGTGGACGATGAAGCCGGAGTCCACCGCCAGCGGCCCGAGCTCGTGGGTGTGCGCGTGGCCGCCGAGCCGGTCGTCGGCCTCGAACAGGGTCACGTCGTAGCGGCGCTGCAACAGGTACGCCGCCGTGAGCCCCGAGACCCCCGCACCGACGACCGCGACCCGTTCCCGCACGCCACCACTCCTTCGACGGTCCAGCTCCGCTGCGCTTCGTGTCCGGCTAGGGATCCGCCAACGGCACCGTGAGCCCCTCGGGGTCCCCGGCCGCCATGGCTTTCGCGACGGCCTCGGTGAACGGTTCGAGCCCGAGGGCCCCGAGCGCGAAGTGTGTGACGAGGTCGTGCCAGGCCCCGGCCCGCCGCAGCATCGCGTGGCCGTCGCCGTGCACATCGAACCGTGCCACGCGGTCGGACACCGTCGCGACGCGCTGGGCGAACCGCAGCGACGACCGCGGGTCGGTCATCCGCTCGCGGTCCCCGTGGGCGATCAGCACCGTCTGGCCGGCGAGCTGCGCGTACGGCTCGCCCCGCTCGAGCCACGGCGCCAGCCCGGCCACGCCGACGACACCGTCGTCACCCCCGACCCGCAGCGCGGCCCGGCCGCCCATCGAGTGCCCGACCAGCACCACGGGAACGTCACCGTGGCGCGCCCGCACGTCGCGCAGCGCCCAGCGCGCGTCCTGCACCGGGTCGAGATCGGGGGCGTTCCACCCCCGGTAGCGGTAGCGCAGCAGCCCCACGTCGACGCCGCGCCGGGCACCGGCGGCGGCCACCGCGCGGGCGAAGGGCACCATCCGCAGGAACGGCAGCCGCAGCCCGTCGGCGGCGTCGTGGCCCTCGGGCCGACCGCCGTGCAGGACGACGACCACCCCGGTCACGGGGCGGCGGGTCGCGGGACGGACGCGGTCGAGGCGCGGGAGGGTCACGTCCTCGTGTACCCGTGATCGAACCCCGGTCGCCGGCGGCACGAAGACACCGCCGACGACGTCCGTGATCCCGGCCCGCGGCCGGGAGGAAGGAAGCACCCATGAAGGCCGGAGACACCGCCCCCGACTTCGAGCTCGCCGACGACACCGGGACCCGCCGGTCGCTGTCGGGGCTCCTCGCCGACGGCCCGGTGGTGCTGTTCTTCTACCCCCTCGCCTCCTCGGGCGGCTGCACCCAGGAGAGCTGCCACTTCCGCGACCTCGCGAAGGAGTTCGCCGAGGTCGGGGGCCAGCGCGTCGGCATCAGCGCCGACTCGGTCGAGAAGCAGCACACGTTCTCGACGGAGAACTCGTTCGACTACCCGCTGCTCTCCGACCCCGACGGCGCCGTCGCCAAGCAGTTCGGCGCCAAGCGCTCCTGGCTGCCGGCGCTGCCCGTCAAGCGCAAGACCTTCGTCATCGACACCGACCGGACCGTGCTCGAGGTCATCGGCAGCGAGATGAAGTTCGACCTGCACGCCGACGACGCACTCAAGGTGCTGCGCGAGCGCCGCGGCGCCTGACACCGACCGCCCCGGTCCGCGCCTCACGTGGCGCGGGCCGGGCGCGACCCCGGCGGCAGCGGCAGGAAGCCCGAGGTGCGCCGGACGTACTCGTCGTACCCGGGACGCCCGGACATCGACTTCTCGGTCAGCTCCTTGCCGGTCACGGACACCAGCAGGTAGGTCATCAGCAGCGGCCCGACGACGGTGACGAGCGCCAGCGGGTGGCCCGCCGCGACGGCGAAGACGCCCCACCACACGCAGGCGTCGCCGAAGTAGTTCGGGTGCCGCGTGTAGCGCCACAGCCCCGTGTCGAGGACCTTCCCCTTGTTCCCGGGGTCGGCCTTGAACGCCGCGAGCTGCGCGTCGCCGACGCTCTCGAAGACGAACCCGACGAGCCACAGCACCACACCGACGACCACCACCGCGGTCACCGTCGACGCCCGCACCATCGCGGCGAGCACCGGCAGCGACACGACGAGCATGACGCCCGCCTGCGGCAGGTAGACCCGGCGCAGCACGGTCGTCGTCACCGCGCCCGGCGCGTGGTCGTCGCCGAGCATCGCGGCGTAGCGCGGGTCCTCACCCTTGCCGCGGTTGCGCAGGCCGATGTAGATCCCGAGCCGGAGCCCCCAGACGGCGACGAGGGCCAGGGTCACCGTGCGGACCACCGTGTCGCCGACACCCAGCACGCCGGAGACCAGGTAGGCGACGACCGCGACGGCCACGAAGCCGAGACCCCACGTCACGTCGACGACGCTGTGGCGCCCGGTCGCGCGGGCCACGACGAGCGTCAGGGCGAACGCCACCACGACCGTCGCCACCGCACCCACGAGCAGTAGACCGAACGCGGCCAGGTCGAAGCTCACGTGCCCGGCTTACCCGCCTCCGAGCGCGAGCGCACGGCCCAGTCGTCGCGGGTGGGCGGCATCCCGCTGCGCCCGCGGTCGGTCGGGCGGGCGAGGAGGATCTGGTCGACCCCCATGCGGTTCTCCTCGAACGCGAGCGCGCCGCCGGCGAGGTAGAGCCGCCACATCCGCGCGCCGCGCTCCCCGAGCAGCGCGACCGCCTCGTCGAAGTGCTCCTCGAGCGTCGCGAGCCAGGCACGGATGGTCGGGACGTAGTGCTCGCGCATGACGTGGACGTCGCGAACCTCGAGGTCCGCCTGCTGCAGGAAGGTCAGGGTGTCGCCGACGGGGCGCATGACCATGTCGGGGGTCACGTAGGTCTCGATGAAGGCCCCGCCGCCGGGGGCGTTCGCCCCGCGCGACATCTGCTGCACGAGCGCCCGCCCGCCGGGGCGCAGCGCGCCGTGGATCGTCGCCGCGAACGTCGGGTAGTGCTCGTCGCCGACGTGCTCGCCCATCTCGATCGCGCTGACGGCGTCGAACGGGCCGTCGGTCGCGGTGATCCTCCCGGCGACGTCGCGGTAGTCGAGCAGGTCGACCTGGACCTTCCCGGCGAGGCCCTCCGCGCGGATGCGGGCGTTGACGTGGTCGCGCTGCTCCTTCGAGATCGTCACGGCGCGGACGTTCGCGCCGTGCTCGCGGGCGGCGTGCACCGCGAGCGAGCCCCAGCCGCAGCCGATGTCGAGCAGGCGCCGGCCCGGGGCGAGGTCGAGCTTGCGGCAGATCAGCTCGAGCTTGTCGTGCTGGGCCTGCGCGAGCGTGCTGTCCTCCGAGCACCAGTAGCCCGACGAGTAGGCCATCGAGTCGTCGAGCAGCAGCGAGTAGAACGCGTTGCCGGCGTCGTAGTGGTGGGCGATGACGTCGCGGTCGCGCCGGCGGCTGTGCAGGCGGCCCTCGATGCGGATCGCCTCCGGCGGCGGGGCCGGCTTCGGGCCGAGCAGGCCGAGACGCGCGGCCGCCACGCCCAGGCCCGGCAGCTCACGCAGCCCCGGGCGGCGGGCCGAGATCGTGCCCGAGCGCACCAGCGCCCACATCGCCGAGAGGCCCTCGGCGAGGTCGCCGTCGACGTCCAGGTCGCCCGAGACGTAGGCGTGCGCGAGCCCCATCTCCCCTGGCTCCCACAGCAGCCGGCGCAACGCCAGGCGCGAGCGCAGCACGACCGTCGGCACCCCCGGCGCCGGCGCCGCCCCGGCCTCGCTGCCGTCCCACGCCCGGATGCGCACCGGCACCGGTCCGTCGAGGAACGCCCCGATCGCCCCGGCCACCCGCGTCGCCGCTCCTGCACCCACCGTGGTCTCCTTCCGTCGACTCCCGCGATTGATCGGACCAGAGGCCACGACGGTTCGCCGGCCGTCGCGCGCGCCACTGCGTAGGTCCACCCATGCACGACGCGGCCCGGCGAGACATGATCCGGGGCATGGCGCGGCAGGATCGACTCCGGCGGATCTCCCAGGCCCACGACCGCCGACGGTCGGGGCGGGGGATCCGGCTCTGGCGCAAGCTCGCGATCTGGATCCTGTACCCGCGCACCGACCGGGGCTTCTGGTACGGGTTCGCGATCGACGTCCTCTGGCCGGTCCTCATGGCCGTGGCGCGCTGGGACTTCCGCGGCGGGCCCCAGGTGCCGACCCGCGGGGGCGCGCTCCTCGCCGTCAACCACCTCTCGCACGTCGACCCGATCGTCCTCGTCGCCTACACGCTCGCCCAGGGCCGCGTGCCGCGCTTCCTCGCGATGAAGGAGCTGTGGGGCAAGACGGTCGTCGGTGCGCCGCTGCGCGGGGGCCGGCACATCCCGGTCGACCGCAAGGCGTCGGGCATCGAGGCCTACCGCGCCGCGGTCGAGGCCGTGCGGCAGGGCGAGGTCGTGGTCGTCTACCCGGAGGGCGGGTTCGCCGACCACTCCGACGGCTGGCCCCGCGCCGCGCGCACCGGGATCGCGCGGATGGCCCTCGAGACCGGCGCACCCGTCATCCCCGTTGCGCAGTGGGGCTCGAACCACCTGCTTCCGCCGACGGCCTCCCGCCCGACGCTGCTCCCCCGCGCGACGCTGCGGGTGCTCGCCGGCCCTCCGGTCGCGCTCGACGACCTGCGCGAGGGCCGGATCGGGCGCAAGGCGCTACAGGAGGCCACCGACCGCATCATGGGCCGGATCACCGAGCAGCTCGCGGTGCTGCGCGGGGAGGAACCTCCCGCGCGCCCGGAGCCGGAGGAGCCCGCCGCCGACCTCCAGCCGCCCGCCGTGAGCTGAGCACCCCGCACGGCTGATCCAGGCCCGGAGCGGACGAACGAACGGCGCCCTCGCTGCTTCGGAAGCAGCGAAGGCGCCGTTCGTTCCCCCACGGGGCGTGCTCAGCCGTTCATCTGCTTCTGCATCTGCTCGACGACGCTCGGGTCGACGAGCGTGGACGTGTCGCCCAGCTCCTCGCCCTCGGCGAGGTTCTTGAGGAGACGCCGCATGATCTTCCCCGACCGCGTCTTGGGGAGGTCGCTGGAGAAGATCACCGTGGCCGGACGGGCCAGCTTCCCGATCGACTGGGCGACCTGCTCGCGCAGCGCCTGCTCCAGCTCCTCGGTGCCCTGCTTGTCGCCCTTGAGCGACACGAAGGCGACGATCGCCTGGCCGGTGTCGTCGTCCTTGCGGGCCGCGACCGCGGCCTCGGCCACGTCGGCGTGCTCGACCAGCGCGCTCTCCACCTCGAAGGTCGAGAGGCGGTGGCCGGACACGTTGACGACGTCGTCGATGCGACCCATGAGCTGGATGTCGCCGTCGGCGTCGTACTTGGCGCCGTCACCGGCGAAGTACGCGTCGGAGTACTTCGACCAGTAGGTGTCCTTGAAGCGCTCGTCGTCCTTGTAGAGCGTGCGCATCATCCCGGGCCACGGCTGGGTGAGCACGAGGTTGCCGGTCTGCTCGACGCCGAGCTGGTTGCCCTCGTCGTCGCGGATCTCGGGCCGCACGCCCGGGAACGGCTGCTGCGCCATGCCCGGCTTGAGCGTGGTGATGCCCGGCAGCGGCGTGATCAGGATGTGCCCGGTCTCGGTCTGCCACCAGGTGTCCATGATCGGCGCCTTGCCGCCGCCGATGTGCTCGCGGTACCACTCCCAGACGTCGGGGTTGATCGGCTCGCCGACGCTGCCCAGCATCTTGATCGAGGACAGGTCGTGGCCCTCGATGTGCTGCTCGCCCGCCTTCATGTGCGACTTGATCGCCGTGGGCGACGTGTACAGGATCGTGACCCCGTACTTGTCGATGATCTTCCACCACACGTCCTTGCCCGGGTAGCCGGGGACGCCCTCGAAGAGCACCGAGGTGCACGCGTTGGCCAGCGGGCCGTACGTGATGTAGCTGTGCCCGGTGATCCAGCCGATGTCGGCCGCACACCAGTAGACCGAGTCGTCCTTGACGTCGAAGACGAGGTTGTGGGTCGTCGTGACGCCGAGCAGGTAGCCGGCCGTGGTGTGCACGACGCCCTTGGGCTTGCCGGTCGAGCCCGAGGTGTAGAGCAGGAAGAGCAGGTCCTCCGAGTCCATCGGCTCGCAGGGGCAGCTCTGCGGGTCGTCCGAGACGTTCGCCGTGAGGTCGTGCAGGTAGACGTCGCGGTCGTTCATCGGGATGTCCGCGCCCGTGCGCCGCACCACGACGATCTTCTCGACGGTGGTGGGACCGGCGTCGAGGCCCTCGTCGGCGTTGGTCTTCTGCGCGCCGGCCTTGCCGCCGCGCATCGCCTCGTCCTGGGTGATGAGGACCTTGCACTCGAGGTCGTTGCAGCGCTCGGCCACGGCCTTGCCGCTGAAGCCGCCGAACACCACGGTGTGGGGCGCGCCGAGCCGGGCGCACGCGAGCATCGCGACGACCGCCTCGGGGATCATCTGCATGTAGATCCCGACCGGCACGCCCTTGCCGACGCCGAGCTCCTTGAGGCCGTTGGCCATCTTCACGACCTCGCGCTGGAGGTCGGAGAACGTGATGTCGCGGGCCTCCGACGAGTCGGGGCCGTCGTCGGGCACCACGTGCAGGGCGACCTTGTCACCCTTGCCCCCCTCGACGTGGCGGTCGACGCAGTTGTAGCAGGCGTTCAGCTTCCCGCCGACGAACCACTTCGCGTACGGGAGCTGCCAGTCGAGGACCTCGTCGTAGTCCTCGAACCAGTCCAGGCGCGCCTTGGCCTGCTCGTCCCAGAACTCCCGGAGGTCCTGCTCCTTCATCTCCGGCCGCACGTTGGCCGTCTTCGACAGCTCCGGGTCCGGCGGGTACGTCTTCCCCTCGGTGGCCGTCTGTTCCGACATCCGCGTGTGCCTCCCCGTCGATCTGCGGCACCGGCCGGCGCCGGGAGGACGCCGGGTGCCCTTGCTGTGTGCGCAGCGTCTTGCACTTCCCCGCCCGTGACAACGGTGCGTTCGGAGGGGCCGCGGACAGGGTGGCGGCGCCGACCTGCGGTGCAGGTGTGACGATCTCCCCCGTGCCCCGACCCGACCACCCGGACGCGGAACGTCGCACTACGGACGGTGTCGACGTCTCACATGCCCGATTGTGGCGTGGCTTACGCACCGCGCTGGCCCGCGGCGGGTTCACCGTCGACGGCGTGGCCGCGCTCCTCGGTCCGGGCGCCCGCGCCGCCCTCGACCGGGGCGAGACGACCCCGGCCCGCCGGGCCGTCCGGGACGCCGGGGCCCTCAGCACGCTGGTGCGCCTGTTCCTGCTCGGCGACGCCGTCCCGCGCGCCGAGGCCGCGGCCGCCCTCGACCCCGCCGACCTGGACGAGGCCGTCGCCGCCGGACTGGTGGGCGTCGCCGGGGACGTCGTGACCGCCGCCCTCGACCTGCGCCCCCACGGCGACGCGGCCATCCCCGACGCTGCGCCGTGGTGGGTGCTCTCGGACCTCGAGGTCTCGCCCGCCCACCGCACCGCCGGGCGTGAGCACGTCCTCGGCACCGGTGCGGCGTCGCTGTCCCTGGCGCGGGCGACGGTCCGCCGCCCGGTCGCGACGTTGCTCGACGTCGGGACGGGGTGCGGGGTCCAGGTGCTGCACTCCTCGGGGCACGCGGCACACCTGACGGCCACCGATGTCTCGCGGCGTGCGCTGGAGATGGCGGGCGTGACGCTCGGGCTCTCCGGGGTGGACACCGAGCTGCTGGCCGGGCCGTGGCTGGAGCCGGTCGCCGGGCGGCGCTTCGACCAGATCGTCAGCAACCCGCCGTTCGTGCCGGGGCCGCCGCAGGTCGACCACGTCTACCGCGACTCCGGGCTCGGCGGCGACGGGGCGAGCGCGCTGCTGGTGGGCGCGCTGCCCGCGCACCTCACCGAGGGCGGGGTCGCGCAGCTGCTCGCGTCGTGGCTCATCACCTCCGACGACTGGACCGCGCGGCCCCGCACCTGGCTCGCCGAGGCCGCACGGTCCGCCGCGCCCGGCGGGCTGGACGCCTGGGTCGTGCAGCGCGACGTCGCCGACCCGGCCCTGCACGTCGGCACCTGGCTGCGCGACGCGGGCGTCGACCCAGCCTCACCCGAGGGGACCGCGCTGTCCGAGCGGTGGCTCGACTTCCTCGCCGCCGAGGGCGTGCACGCGGTCGGCTTCGGGTTCGTGACGCTGCGGCGCACCGCCCCCGACGTCGCCGGGACCGTGGTGTGCGAGGACCTGCGCCAGTCGCACGACGACCCGCTCGGCCCGGAGATCGAGGCGTGGCTCGACCGCACCGCGTGGCTCGCGGCGCACCCCGGCGCGGCGCTGCTCGACGCCCGCCTCCGCGTCCCGGACACCGTCGCGCTCGAGCGCGGGCTCGTCGGCACCGACGAGGGCTGGGAGCCGGTGGCCGCCACGCTCGTCCGCCTCGACGGGCCGCAGTGGCGTCACGACGTCGACGAGCTCGGCGTCGCGCTGCTCGCCGGGTGCCGCGGGTACCTGCCGCTGCGCGACCTGGTCGACCTCCTGGCCGTCGCCCACGACCGCGACCCCGCCGAGCTCGCCGAGGCCGCGCTGCCCGTCGTCCGCGACCTGGTCCACCACGGGATGCTGGTGCCCGCGTGAGAGCGGTCGTCAGCCGGGTCACGACGGCCCGGGTCGTCGTCGACGACGAGGTGGTCGGCGCGCTCGACGGACCCGGCCTGCTCGTGCTGCTCGGCGTCCACCGCGACGACGGCCCCGAGGCCCCGGCGACCATGGCCCGCAAGCTGCACGAGCTGCGCATCCTGCGCGACGAGCGCTCCTGCGCCGACACCGGCGCGGGCCTGCTCGTCGTCAGCCAGTTCACCCTCTACGGGGACACCCGCAAGGGCCGGCGCCCCTCCTGGTCGGCCGCCGCTGCTCCGGACGCCGCCCGCGCCGCCGTCGACGCCGTCGTCGCCGCCCTGCGGGAGCGTGGCGCACCCGTCGCGACCGGGAAGTTTCAGGCGGACATGCGCGTTGAATCCACCAACGACGGCCCGTTCACGGTGATCGTCGAGAGCTGAACGCCGGAGATCTCCGCTCCCCGCCGTCCGTTGTCCGCGAGTGGCGCCCGCCATGCGTCACGCACGACACAGCGGGCACCCGTCACCGGACGCCCACGGCGGGAACGAACGCCGATCCCGACGCGTTCGAC
The DNA here is from genome assembly GCF_037400275.1 of Actinomycetospora aeridis. Taxonomy (NCBI): domain Bacteria; kingdom Bacillati; phylum Actinomycetota; class Actinomycetes; order Pseudonocardiales; family Pseudonocardiaceae; genus Actinomycetospora; species Actinomycetospora aeridis. The sequence goes on from NZ_JBBEGL010000016.1 coordinate 56,872, forward strand.
CTAGTGACGCGGCGCCACAGCACCTTCGCGCCGCGCAGGGAGGAAGCAATGACGGCGACACTCGCACCGCAGACCGGGTCCGAGACGGTGTTCCCCTCGGTGCCTGCTGAGAGCGACCTCGACGCCCAGGGCCCTGCGGCGGACCTCGTCCGCGTCTACCTCAACGGTATCGGAAAGACCGCGCTGCTGACCGCCGCCGACGAGGTGGAGCTGGCGAAGCGCATCGAGGCCGGTGTGTACGCCGCGCATCTGCTCGAGGAGGCCGGCTCGGACGACGGGGCCCTCGACGCCCAGCGCGCCACCGACCTGCGCGCGGTGGCCCGTGACGGCCGCCGGGCGCGTGCGCACCTGCTCGAGGCCAACCTGCGCCTCGTGGTCTCGCTGGCGAAGCGCTACACCGGACGCGGCATGCCGCTGCTCGACCTGATCCAGGAGGGCAACCTGGGTCTGATCCGGGCCGTGGAGAAGTTCGACTACAGCAAGGGCTTCAAGTTCTCGACCTACGCGACGTGGTGGATCCGCCAGGCCATCACGCGCGGGATGGCCGACCAGGCCCGCACGATCCGCCTGCCCGTCCACCTGGTCGAGCAGGTCAACAAGCTGGCCCGCATCAAGCGTGACCTGCACCAGACCCTCGGCCGCGAGGCCACCAACGAGGAGCTGGCGGAGGAGTCGGGGCTGACGCCCGAGAAGGTCGCCGACCTGCTCGACCACAGCCGCGACCCGGTCAGCCTCGACATGCCGGTCGGCTCGGAGGAGGAGGCCCCGCTCGGGGACTTCATCGAGGACGCCGAGGCCACCGACGCCGAGTCGACGGTCATCTCCGGCCTGCTCCACGACGACATGCGCCGCGTGATCGCGACGCTGGACGACCGTGAGCAGAACGTCATCCGCCTGCGCTACGGCCTCGACGACGGCCAGCCGCGCACGCTCGACCAGATCGGGCGCCAGTTCGGGCTCTCCCGCGAGCGGGTCCGCCAGATCGAGCGCGAGGTCATGGTCAAGCTGCGCGACGGCGACCGCGCCCGCCGGCTCAAGGCCTACGCGGCCAGCTGACGCGGACGGGTCCGGTGGCACGCTGCGTGACGGGATCGGTCCCGCAGCGGCCACCGGGTCGACGCATTGACGATGACTCGCCGGTAACGGCAGTCTGAACCGCGCGGGCCGGATGTGACCTCACTCACCTGGGGTCACCCCGGCCCGACCAGACCACCCTCTTCAGACCACACGGCGGACCTCGGTGTCCGTCAGCGACGGGAGACCGGGACGGTCGGGCCGGCCCGGTCTTCCGGCTTTCCCGGGTCCTAGACGACCGCGCCCGTGAGGACGACCGGGCGCTCCCCCAGCGGCGCCGCGAGCGTGGCCTCTAGCGGCGGGTAGACGAGCTCCCGTGTGCACGGGCCCGGCCCGGTGCTGAACTGCTCGACCCGCAGCACGACGCGTTCGGCATCCTGGTCGACCACGGCCAGTCGCGCGTCCGTGCAGCCGCCCGCGCGCCCGTACACCCCGATGACGGTGTCCCCCCGGGTCCACACGAGCGTCGGCAGACCCGCCGGTAGCGCCGAGGCGTCCACGCGTCCCGTCGGGAGCGCCGTCGCGCCCGCAGGCGGCGCCGCGGTCAGGGGGTCGGGCTCCGCCGGCACCGGGCGGTTCGACGGTGGCGGCGCCGCGGTCGGGATCGTCGGCGGCACCCCGGGCCCCGGCTCCGGGGGCCCCGACTCCCCGCATCCCGCGGCCAGCAGGACCGCCGCCGCGAGCAGGCCGAGGCGCAGGGTGGTCACGATCGCCGGTGCGCTGCGCATGGTCCGACCGACCGTAGGGGCGCGCGGACCCCGACGCCGCTCCGACGCGGTCACTCCTTCGAGGTGCGCTGCGCGCACGTGAGCAGAAATCGGTGCTCCGGCACGCGCTACTGCTCACAGGCGCGTAGCGCACCGGCGAGCAGGGCCTCGAGGCGCTCGGGTGGCAGGCGTCCGGGTTCGACGACGCCGCCGACGGCGAGGCCGTCGAGGGTGGCGAGCAGGCCGGCGGCGTGTGCCCGGTCGGCGTCGTCGATGTCGTCACCGTCGTGGCGGCAGCGCGCGACCAGCTCGGCCAGCAGGTCTTCGAGCTCGCGCCACCCCCGCGTGTGCCGCGCCGCGAGGTCGTCGTCGACCGCCGCGGCGGCGACGAACGCGAGCCACACCCGGCCCTCGTCGGCACGCGCCGCGTCGAGCGGCAGCAGCTGCCGGCACAGCTCGCGCAACGCCTCCCGGGGCGGCAGCCCGGTCACCGCCCGCTCCGTCCGCGCCGCGAAGCTCCTGCTCACCGCCTCGGCCGCGGCGGCGAGCATGTCCCGCTTCGTCGGGTGGTGGTGCTGGACCATCCCGACCGACACCCCGGCCCGCGCGGCGACCTTGCGCACGCTGACCCCGGCGAGCCCCTCCTCGGCGATCAGGGCGGTGACGGCCGCGTCGAGGCGGTCGCGGGGGTCGTCGGTGCCGGCGGTCTTGTCCATGGGCGGCCCAGCGTGGCACGGTGCCCTCGTGACTCGCCAATACGAACGTATTGTCCGTGTCGTCGGCACCCTCGCCGGGCCCGCGGCGGTCGCGGTCGGGCTCGGCGCCGTCGGGATCGTGGCGGCGACCGGGGCCGGTGGGGTGTCTCCCCTGGTGATGGCGGTCGTCGTCCTGCCGCTGGTCGCCCTCGCGTGGCGCGCCACGGGGCTGCCACGCCCCCGGTGGGCCGGCGCCGGCATGCCGACGCTCACCGTCCTGGGCAGCGCCGTCGTCGTGTTCGGCGTCGACGCGGTCGCCGGCGGCACCCGGGTGCTCGCCGTCGACGTCGGCGCGCTCGCCGGCTTCCTGGCGGTCAACGCCGTCGTGGCCCTCGCCCTCGAGGCCCTCCCCGAGGAGGCGGCACTGCGGGGGCTGACGTTCGGGCAGCTGGCCGGGCGGCCGGTGGTCGCCGCCGCCGTCACCACCGCCCTGTTCGTGGTGACCCCCGCGGCCGGGATCGCCCTCGCGGCCGGCCTCGGCGACGTCCTCGGGCTGCCCACCGCCCCGGCGACGTTCGCGCCGGGCGGCCAGGACCCCCTCTCCTACGCGGTGCTGCTCGCCGTCTTCGGCGCCCTGCTGGCCACGGTGCGGGCAACCACCGGCTCGCTCGGCGCCTGCGTCGCCGTCCACCTGGTCGTGCTCACGGTGAACCGCGTCGTGCTCGACGCGGACGGCGCGCGCACCGGGGTGGCGGTCGCCCTCCCGCCCGGCGGTGAGGTGCTGGTGCTCGCCTACCTCGGGCTCGCGACGGTGGTCGTCCTGGGCGTGGCGCGTCAGCGCAGGCGGCGCGGGCCGGCGTCGCGCGGCCCCGGCGGCGGGCCGAGGACGACCGTCATGCCGGTGGGGTGCGCACCCCGGTCGGCGGCGAGCACGGGGTCGATGACCAGCGAGCGGATCTCGGGGATCGCGTCGGCCAGCACGCCGATGCGCAGGACGAGGTCCTCGAGGGCCGGGAGGTCGGCGCGGCGGGCGCCCCGGTAGCCGTCGAGCAGCGGGGCCGCCCGGGGCGCGCGCACGAGCGTCGCGGCGTCCATCGTCGACAGCGGGGTCGCGCGGTAGGCCCGGTCGCCCAGCAGCTCGCCGACGACGCCCGCCAGCCCGAACGACACCAGCGAGCCGAACGACGGGTCGTCGCGGATCTCGACGACGCACGGGATGCCCGGCGGCGCCTGCACCTGGACGTAGACCTCGTCGGTGCCCGAGAGCTCGACGAGCTGGTCGTAGGCGCTCGAGATCGCCGTCGACTCGGTGAGCCCGACGTGCACCCCCCGCAGGTCGGTGCGGTGGCGCCAGCTGCGGTCGGCGGTCTTGAGAACGACCGCGCCGCCGAGCTCGCGCGCCGCGGCGACGGCGTCGTCGGCCGTGCGCACCCGGCGGAACGGGGCGACGACGACCCCGACGCAGCGCAGCAGCGCGTCGGCCTGCTCGTCGGAGAGCACCGTGCGCGGCGCCGGGGCGATGTCGTCGACGAGGGTCCGCGCGGCCTCGACGTCGACGCCCTCGGGGACGACGAAGTCGCCCACCGGGCGCGAGCGCCACTGGGTGTAGCGCACGGCCCGGGACAGGGCGAGCACCGCACGCTCGGGGCTCGGGTACGACGGGATGCTGCCGCGCTGCGGCCCGCCGTCCTCCCCGTTCGACACCGTCAGCACCTCGGGCACGCCCTCCGAGGCGAGGAACGTCGACACCACCGGCTTGTCGGCGCCCGCCACCGCGTCGGCGAGGGCGCGGGCGTGATCGGTCGGGTCGGTCGTGATCGCCGGGACGAACACGACGACGAGGGCGTCGCACTGGTCGTCGGCCAGCATGTCGGCGACGGCCGCGCGCAGCTCCTCCGCGCCCGCCGCCGTCCCCAGGTCGACCGGGTCGCGGGCCAGGAACAGGCCCTGGGCGAGCACGACGTCGGCGGCCAGGATGCCGAGCGCGGTCGAGTTGCCGACGATCCCGACCCGCGGGCCGGGCGGCAGCGGCTGGTGGGCCAGCAGCTGGGCGGCGTCGAAGAGCTCGTCGACGGAGTCGACGCGGATGACCCCGGACTGGTCGAACACGGCGCCCACCGCGGCCTCGTCGATCGGCTGGGCGCTGCCGGCGAGACCCGGGGCCACCGCGACGTGCCGCCCGCTCTTCACCGCGATCACCGGCTTCGTCCGCGCCAGCCGGCGCGCCACACGGGCGAACTTGCGCGGGTTGCCGAAGCTCTCGAGGTAGAGCAGGACGACGTCGGTGTCAGGGTCGGTGTCCCAGTACTGCATGAGGTCGTTGCCCGACAGGTCCGCGCGGTTGCCGGCGGACACGAACGACGAGAGCCCGAGGCGGCGGTCGGCGGCGGCGGCGAGGATCTGGATGCCGAGCGCGCCGGACTGGCAGAAGAACCCGACCCGGCCGGGCGGGGGCAGGTGCGGCGCGAGCGAGGCGTTGAGCGACACCTTGGCGTCGAGGTTGATGACGCCGAGCGCGCTCGGCCCGACCACCCGCATCCCGTTGGCGCGGGCGTCGGAGACCAGCTCGCGCTGCGCCGCGAGCCCGGAGGGGCCCTGCTCGCCGAAGCCCGAGGTGATGACGACGAGCGCGCGCACCCCCTTCGAGAGGCAGGCGTCGAACACGCCGGGCACCTCGTCGGGCGGCACCGCGAGCACGGCGAGGTCGACGTCGTCGGGGATGTCGGTGACCGACGGGTACGCCCGCACCCCGAGCACCGACCGGGCCTCCGGGTGCACCGGGTAGACCGGGCCCGTGAACCCGCCGCGCAGCAGGTTCGCCAGCACGACGTGGCCGATCTTCGTCGGGTCCGGCGAGGCGCCGACGACGGCCACCGAGCGCGGGGTGAGCACGTTCGCGACGCTGCGGGCCTCGGCGCGCTGCTCGCGGGAGAGCTGCACCTCCCGTGCCCGCGACGTCGAGGCGACGTCGAACTCCAGGTGCAGGGTCGAGCCCTCCAACGCGCGGCTGACCTCGAACCCGGCCTCCCGGAAGACGCGCACCATCTGGTGGTTCTCGGTGAGCACCTCGGCGACGAAGCGCGTGAGCCCGCACTCGCGGGCGGCGGCCGCGAGGTGCTCGAGCAGGATCGAGCCGAGCCCGCGGCCCTGGTGGTCGTCGCGGACGACGAACGCGACCTCGGCCGCCGGCGACTCCGCGAGCCGCACGTAGCGCCCGATGGCGATGATCTCCCGGCCGAGCCAGAGCACCAGGGCGACCCGGTCGTGGTGGTCGACCTCGACGAAGTTCTTGAGGTCGCGCTCGGGGATCTGGGGGTACGGGCTGAAGTAGCGGAAGTACCGCGTGCGGTCCGAGAGCCGGCCGTGGAAGGCGACCACGGCGTCGGCGTCGTCGGTCGAGATCGGGCGCAGGTGGGCCGTCGCCCCGTCGGAGGCGACGACGTCAGCCTCCCAGTGGGCGGGATAGGGCGCGTCGGGCACCGCCCGGACCTCTGCGGTGATGGCGTCGGGGTCCGCCGTCTCGGTCATCCTCGCCCTCGGGGGGTGCTGGGGTCAGGGAGCGGTCAGTCGCGGGAGTCCGCGGGATCGAGGCCGTGCAGCGGGAACACCGCACGCCGGGTCTCGAGCAGGAACGGGTCGACCTCGACCTCGGTGAACCCGCCCCACCGCTCGAAGTCGACGGGGGCGTCCTCGGTCATGGAGGTCGGCAGCGGGCGCCGGGTCTTCTCCGTCGCGTAGGACGTCCAGTCGGCCGGGATCGGCCGGTGCGGGTCGACGTCGCGGTCGAGCACCGTCGCGAGCAGGTGGGTCCACGACCGCGGCACCGCGCGGAACAGGCCGTAGCCGCCTCCGCCGAGCGCGAGCCACTTGCCGTCGCTGTGCTCGGCGGCCAGGTCGCGCAGGGAGCCGTAGATCGCCCGGTGGCCGTCGACGGTGAGCGAGAGCTCGGCCAGCGGGTCCTCGTGGTGGGTGTCCACGCCGCACTGGGTGACCAGGATCTGCGGCCGGAACGCCCGCAGGAGCCCCGGGACCACCGCGTGGAACGCGCGCAGCCAGCCGGCGTCGCGCGTGCCGGGCGGCAGGGCGAGGTTGACGGCGCTGCCCGAGGCGCTGCCGCCGCCGAGCTCCGAGGCGAACCCGGTGCCCGGCCAGAGCGTGCGCGGGTGCTGGTGCATCGAGATCGTCAGCACGCGGTCGTCGTCGTAGAACGCCGTCTGGACGCCGTCGCCGTGGTGGACGTCGGTGTCGATGTAGCAGATGCGCTCGTAGCCGTGGTCGAGCAACCACGAGATCGCGACGGCGCAGTCGTTGTAGACGCAGAAGCCCCAGGCGTGGTCGGCCATGGCGTGGTGCAGGCCGCCGGCGATGTTGACCGCCCGGTCGGCACGGCCCTCGGCGATCTCGCGGGCCGCCGCGATCGAGCCGCCGCACACCAGGGCGCTCGCCTCGTGCATGCCCTCGAAGATCGGGTTGTCGGTGGTGCCGAGCTGGTGGCGCGGGTCGTCGCCGTGGGACGGGGCGCGGCGCACGGCGTCGAGGTAGGACGCGACGTGGATGCGCTCCACCTCGGCGTCCGGGGCCGGGGACGGCACCAGCGGCTCGATCCCCTCCAGCACCCCGAGCGACCGGGCGAGGCGCATGGTGAGGTCGAGGCGCACGGGGTGCAGCGGGTGGTCCTCGGAGAGCTTGTAGCCCAGGAGGCTCTCGTCCCACACCACGGCCACACGGGCCGGGTCCACGGTCGACGCGCCGGAGCTGGTCACGGGCGCGACGGTACCGGTCCCCGGAGTCGATCTCCTCCTATGAGCCGGTCTCGACCGGGCGCCCCGTCCCGCACCAGTGCGACCAGCTGCCCACGTAGAGCCCCGCGGGGTCCTCGGGTGGGCGCAGGCCGGCGTGCTCGAGGCCGAGCACGAGCATCGCCGCGCTCACCCCGGACCCGCAGTAGGCGCCGACCGCGCCGGCCTCCTCGACGAGCGGGCGCAGCGCGGCCGCCGCGTCGTCGGGGGCGCGCCAGTGGCCGTCGGCGAGCAGCGACGCCGCCGGGAGGTTGGCCGCGCCCGGGACGTGGCCCGCGACCGGGTCGATCGGCTCGGTCTCGCCGCGGAAGCGCTCGGCGGCCCGGCCGTCGAGCAGCACGCCCTGCTCGCCCGCGGCCAGCCCCGCCGCGTCCTCGGCGGTGAGCACCGGCATCGCCCCCGTCCGGATCTGGAGGTCGCCGGGCGCGCGGACCCCGCCCCCGGCGGTGGACACCTCGCCACCCGCCGCGACCCACGCCGCCCAGCCGCCGTCGAGCACCGCGACCTGGTCGGGGCGCAGACCGGCCCAGCGCAGCACCCACCACGCCCGCGCCGAGGCCATGCCGTCGCCGCCGTCGTAGAGGACGATCTCCGACGCCGCCGTCGCCCCGGCGCGCTGGAGCGTCTCCTCGAGGACGTCCGGGTCGGGCAGCGGGTGGCGCCCGGCCGGCCCCGGCGGGCCGGCGAGCTCGGTGTCGAGGTCGACGTAGACCGACCCCTGGATGTGGCCGGCGTCGTGCTCCACCAGACCCGGCGGGTCCTCCCGCGCCGCGGCCTTGCGCTCCTTGGCGGTGCGCGGCGGCGGGCGCAGCGTCCAGCGCACGTCGAGCACGACGGGACGGCGCCTGTCGGTGGTCGAGCCCCGCTCCGCTGCGTCTCCCGGACGCTCCAGGGCGTCGCGCAGCCAGGCGACGGGCACGACGGGCGTGGGCAGGGGACCCGGCGAGGAAGCCATGCGACGATCGTGCCCTGCCCCACGACGTGACCGCCGTTCGACCTCTGGCGTCGTCGGTACCATGGGTGCGTAGAAAGGGGTGGACATGAACGACCTCATCGACACCACCGAGATGTACCTCCGCACGATCTACGAGCTCGAGGAGGAAGGGGTCGTCCCCCTCCGAGCCCGCATCGCCGAACGTCTCGAGCAGAGCGGCCCCACCGTCAGCCAGACCGTCGCCCGCATGGAGCGCGACGGACTGGTGCACGTGGCCGGCGACCGCCACCTCGAGCTCACCCCCGAGGGCCGCGCCAAGGCGGTGGCCGTCATGCGCAAGCACCGCCTCGCCGAGCTGCTGCTCGTCAACGTCATCGGTCTCGAGTGGGAGCACGTCCACGTCGAGGCGTGCCGCTGGGAGCACGTCATGAGCGACGCGGTCGAGCGCAAGCTCTTCACGCTGCTCGGCGAGCCGTCGGTGTCGCCGTACGGCAACCCGATCCCCGGTCTCGAGTCGCTGCGCTCCGGCGACGGCCACGGCGAGGTGCCGGCGCCCACGCGCACGCCGACCCCCGACGAGGCGGGCCTCGTCCGTCTCGACGAGTTCGCCCGCAGCGGCGGCGGCAAGGTCGAGGTGCGCCGCATCGCCGAGCACATCCAGCTCAACGAGCCGCTCATGGCCCACCTCAAGAAGGCCGGTGTGCTGCCGGGCAGCGACGTCGACGTCGTGGCCATCCCGCGCTTCGGCGACGCGGTGGGCGTCGGGCACAAGGGCTCGCGCTCCGAGGTCGACCCGCTCGTCGCACACGCCGTGCTGGTGCGCGCGCAGTAATCCGTCCCGGGCACACTGGCGCCCATGACGCTGGTGATCACGGGCGGGGCGGGCTACGTCGGCAGTGTGTGCGCACAGCACCTGCTCGACGCCGGGCACGACGTGGTGGTGGTCGACGACCTGTCCACCGGGCACCGCGACGCCGTCCCCTCCGGCGCCCGGCTCGTCGAGGGGGACGTCGCCGAGGTCGCCGACGAGGTCCTCGGCGGCGGGGGCGACACCGGCAGGGTCGACGGGGTCATCCACTGCGCGGCCCGCTCGCTGGTCGGCGAGTCGGCCGTGGACCCCGCGAAGTACTGGCACGGCAACGTCGTCACCACCCTCGCGCTGCTCGACGCCCTGCGCCGCCACCGCGTGCCGCGGCTGGTGTTCTCCTCGACGGCGGCGACGTACGGCGAGCCCGAGACGTCCCCGATCACCGAGGACGCGCCGACCCGCCCCACCAACACCTACGGCGCCACCAAGCTCGCCGTCGACCACGCGATCGGCACCCACGCGGCGGCGTCCGGGGGCGAGCTCGGCGCAGTCAGCCTGCGCTACTTCAACGTGGCCGGCGCCCACCCCGCCGCGGGCGACGCGCCGGCGCTGGGCGAGCGGCACACCGTCGAGACCCACCTCATCCCCCTCGTGCTGCAGGTCGCCCTCGGGCAGCGGGACGAGATCGCGGTGTTCGGCGACGACTGGCCCACCGCCGACGGCACCTGCGTGCGCGACTACATCCACGTCGACGACCTCGCCGAGGCCCACCTCCTCGCGCTCGACCTGCTGGCCGGCGACGCCCCGGCGATCGCGGAGGCCGGCGGGCACCTCGTCTGCAACCTCGGCAACGGCACCGGCTTCTCGGTGCTCGAGGTGATCGAGGCCTGCCGCCGGGTCACGGGGCACCCGATCCCGGCGCGCGTCGCTCCCCGCCGGACCGGCGACCCCGGGGTGCTCGTCGCCTCGTCCGCCCGGGCCCGCGAGACGCTCGGCTGGAAGCCGACCCACACCGACCTCGACGGCATCGTCGCGGACGCCTGGGACTTCGCGCGGTCGTCCCGCACGGCCTGAGCACGCTCACCCGGCGCTCACCCGGCGCTCACCCGGCGCTCACCCACTGCGGCCACGCAGGCGGGCCTCGCACTCCGCGGCGGCGTCACGGATGATGCCGCGCACCTGCTCCGGGCCGGCGCCCGCACCGAGGAGCGCCACCACCAGGTTGGTGAGCCGGTGCCCGGGATCGGCCCGCTGCGCGCGTTCCAGGGCGATGCCGACCAGCGCGGACCCACCCCGCACGAGCAGCGAGCAGGCGAGCAGCACGGCCGGATCGGCGACCTGCGGCGCGGGGACCGCCCGCACGAGCAGCGTCCACAACTGCTCGGCGGCCGCCGCCACGGACTCGTCCGGGTCGAGCGCCCAGCCCATCGCGATGTCGCGCACCGTCGGGTCGCCGAGCGCCACGCCCACCCGGGCGATCTCGGCCTCGGTGAGCGCCCGCCCGGCCGCCACCTCGTCGCGGGCGGCGGCGACGGCCACGAGGTCGCGCCGTGCCGCGGCCGGTCCGCCGAGCTCACGGTCGAGGACGGCCGCCTCGAGCTCGGCGCGCAGGAGCTCCCCGAGGCGTGGCCGGGGCGGGCCCGGCGCGAGCGAGGCCTCGAGCTCGGCCCGGGAGCCGTAGGTGACCTGGCCCAGCCACGCGACGGCGGCCGCCATCGGGGAGTCGTCCGTGGCGCCGACCCGGCCGCGACAGTCGCACGGCGGGTAGCAGCGCCACGACACGTCGGCGACGATCCGGGGCACCCACAGCCGCGTGGGCACGGGGACGTCGTGGGCGGCAAAGGCCTCGCGCACCGCGTCGGCGACGTCCTGGCGGGGTGGCTCGTCGGGCCCGTCGGCCCCGTCGGGACCGTCGGCCTCCTCCACCACGATCGCGGCCACCTCCTGCGGGCCGGTCGCCGTGATGCGACCCGCGCAGCCCGCGACGACCGCGGCGACGTGCTCGGGCGGCGGCAGGTCGGCCCGGGCGACGACGCCGAGCCGGCGACCCGGGCCGGCGCCGTCGTCGTGGACCGCGACCAGGACCAGGGACGCCACGGGGCGGAAGCCGAGCAGGTGGGGCACGGCGGCCACGAGCTCGCCGGGGTCGTGCAGGCGCAGGGAGAGGGAGGCGGACGGGGACGCGGTGGGGTGCGGTTCGGTGCTCACGCGGGTTCCGACGCAGCGGCGGTTCCGACGGATCCCTGTTTCTCCGACGCCTGTGGACAACTCGGGCGGCCCGGGTTCACGGAGGCGTCACCGGCGATCCGCTTGCCCGGCCGCGCGGCGGCGGCGAGGGTGAGCACGTGCACCCGGTGGACCCACCCGAGCAGCCCCCGTCCGAGCCCGTCGGCACGCAGACCGACCCCGGCCCCCGCCGCGACTACGACCTCGTCGTCATCGGCTCCGGTCCCGGCGGGCAGAAGGCGGCGATCGCGGCGGCCAAGCTCGGCAAGCGGGTCGCGGTCGTGGAGCGGCGCGGCATGATCGGCGGCGTCTGCACGCAGACCGGCACGATCCCGTCCAAGACCCTGCGCGAGGCCGTCCTCTACCTCACCGGCTACGCGATGCGCGGGCTCTACGGCGAGAGCTACCGCCTCAAGCAGGACATCACCGTGCAGGACCTGCTCGCCCGCACCCACTTCGTCATCGGGCGCGAGGAGGAGGTGATCCGGGCGCAGCTGCAGCGCAACCGGGTCGACCTGCTCGCCGGCGCCGCGCGGTTCGTCCACGACCACGCCGTCGAGGTGATCGGCGAGCGGCGCGGCGAGCACCAGGTCGTCACCGCCGACCGGATCGTCATCGCCACCGGCACCCGGCCCGCGCGGCCCCCGCAGGTCGAGTTCGACGACCGCCGCGTCCTCGACTCCGACGGCATTCTCACCATGGAGCACATCCCGTCGAGCATGGTCGTCGTCGGCGCCGGGGTGATCGGCATCGAGTACGCGTCGATGTTCGCCGCGCTCGGCACGCGCGTCACGGTCGTCGAGCGCCGCCCGCAGATGCTCGACTTCTGCGACGCCGAGGTCGTCGAGTCGCTGAAGTTCCACCTGCGCGACCTCGCGGTCACCTTCCGCTTCGGCGAGGAGGTCTCGGGGGTCTCGGTGTCCGACCGTGGCACCGTGACCACGCTCGTCTCGGGCAAGAAGATCCCGGCCGAGACGGTCATGTACTCGGCCGGGCGCCAGGGCGTCACCGACGAGCTCGAGGTGGAGCGCGCGGGTCTCGAGACCGACGCCCGCGGGCGGATCAAGGTCGACGAGCACTACCGCACCGCGGTCCCGCACATCTACGCGGTCGGCGACGTCATCGGCTTCCCCGCCCTGGCCGCGACGTCGATGGAGCAGGGCCGGCAGGCGGCGTACCACGCGTTCGACGAGCACCCCCACAAAGGTGAAGCAGCCTCCATGGCCGAGGTGTCGCCGTTCGGGATCTACACGATCCCCGAGGTCAGTTACTGCGGGGCGACCGAGTCCGAGCTGACCGAGAAGGCCGTCCCCTACGAGGTCGGGATCTCGCGCTACCGCGAGCTCGCGCGCGGGCAGATCGTCGGCGACGACTACGGGATGCTCAAGCTGCTCGTCTCCCCCGAGACGCATGCGCTGCTGGGGGTGCACGTCTTCGGCACGTCGGCCACCGAGCTCGTACACATCGGCCAGGCGATCATGGGGTGCGGCGGGACCGTCGACTACCTCGTCGACGCCGTCCTGAACTACCCGACGCTGTCCGAGGCCTACAAGGTCGCCGCCCTCGACGCGACCAACAAGATCCGTGCCCTCGAGCAGTTCGCCTGAGCCGGGCTGGGCGCGCGCCTCGTTCACCCTGCCCCGCGCGCCCGACGGCTCCGACGCCGTCTACCTCGCGGGCAACTCGCTCGGCGCGCAACCCCACGCCGCGCGGTCGGCCCTGCTGGCCGCGGTCGACGAGCAGTGGGCGACGGTCGGTGTCGCCGGCTGGGAGGACTGCGGCTGGTGGGCGACCCCGCAGCGTCTCGGCGACCGGGTGGGCGCGCTGGTCGGTGCGGCGCCGGGGCAGGTGGTCGTCGGCGACTCGACGTCGGTGCAGCTCTTCGGCGCGCTGATCGCTGCCGCGCGGCTGCGTCCGGAGCGTCGCGTGCTGCTCTCCGACGGCGGCCACTTCCCGACCGACCGCTACCTCGCCGCCTCCGTCGCGCGCCTGACCGGGCTCACGCTCGTCACCGCCGCCCCCGACGCGATGGCGCCGGACGGCGACACCGCCGTGGTCGCCGTGCCGGCGGTGGACTTCCGGACCGGGGAGCGGTGGGACCTCGCGGCCGTCGTCGGGCGTGCCCACGCCGCAGGGGCCGTCGTGCTCGTCGACCTCTCCCACGCGGTGGGCGTGATGCCCGTCGAGCTCGACGCGCTCGGGGTCGACCTCGCCGTCGGCTGCACCTACAAGTACCTCAACGGCGGCCCCGGCGCGCCGGCGTTCGCCTACGTCGCGGCGCGGCACCACGACGTCCTCGACCCGCCGCTGACCGGCTGGACCGGGCACGCCGAGCCGTTCGCCATGACCGAGGCCTGGACGCCCGCGCCGGGTGTGGGACGGCTGCGCGTCGGGACGCCGCCGATGCTCTCGATGCTGGCCCTCGACGGGGCGCTCGGGGTGTTCGACGACCCCGGGAGCCCCGACCTCGCCGGCGTCCGGGCGGCGTCGCTGGCGCTCGGGGATGCGTTCCTCGCGGCCCTGCCGGACACCGCCGACGTCGTGACCCCGGTCGAGCACCGGCGACGGGGCGGGCACGTCGCGGTCCGGGTGCGCGACGCCGAGGGCCTGTGCGCCGCGCTGGCCCGCCGCGGGGTGGTCGTCGACGCCCGCCCGCCGGACCTCCTGCGCTTCGGCTTCGCGGCGCCGTACGTGACGTTCGACGACGCCCGCACCGCCGCCCGGGAGCTGGCCGCGCTGCTCTGAGCCCTCTGCCGTGCGCCCTCCCCGGACGCAACGAACGCGCCGTTCGCTGCGCTAGAAGCAGCGAACGGCGCGTTCGTGTCAGGAGTGGGCGGGCTCAGCTCCCGGTCGGGAAGCGCAGGTTCGCGCCGACGCCGTCCTGGAGCTCGGCGCCTCCCCCGAGGACCTGGACGTCGCCGCCGAGCGCGCCGACGGCGCGGAGCAGCACCTGCTCGGCGGGCCGGGCGATGGGCTCGGTGTCCGACATCTCCTTCAGGTTGGCCGGGTCGGTGGAGATCTGCTCCGGCGAGGACCCGACGTAGAGCTCGCCCGGCACCTCCTGGCCGTCGACCAGCAGCAGCGTGTCCACCGCGCCGGTACGGGCGGCCTCGAGGACCGGCTCGAGGCCCTCGACGGCGTTGGCGTGGCCCTTGCCCTCCTCGAACCGCTGGCGCACGCGCGTCTCGCGCTCGGTGGCGACGGCGCCGGCGGCCGTGAGCATCGCGTCCTCGAGCGCGTCCTCCGACGCGCCCGCGGCGCGGCTGCCGGCCTCGATCTCGCGGGTGATGTCGGCGAGGTCGCCGGGCAGCTCGTTGCGCACCGAGGAGCGGCCCTGGACCTCGCCGGCCAGGACGATGACCTCGGGGCGGAACTGCTTGACCGCGCTGCGGATGCCCTTGACCACCTCGTCGGCGTTCTCGTACGACGCCATCTCGTGGCGGTTCTGCCGCGTGCGGTTGCCGGGGCCGCCGCCGCGCGCCTTGTGCACGGTCTCGATGGCCTGGCCCTTGATCGTCTCCTCGGAGAGCTCGCGGGCGCCCTCGCTGTTGTCGGCGATCACCTGGTAGAGGTCGCCGCCGGTCTGGTCGACCACGGCGAGCAGCACGCGGACCGACCCGGTCTGGCTGCGGTAGTACCGGCCGAGCTCGGGCAGCGGCGACCAGACGGCGATGTCGCCGGCCGCGTCGACGGCCTCGACCTCGTCGTCGAACAGCACGCCGTCGGCGGACGCGACGAGCACCCGCCCGACGCCGGTGACCGAGCCGGGGCGCTCGCCGCCGAGCTCGTCGTCGAGCGCGGCCAGCGTCTTGTCGTCGGCCCCGTCGTTCTTCAGCTGCTTCTGCAGGTCGCGCCAGCGCAGCTCGACCTGCTTCGCCGAGTTCTCCCCGGCCTGCACGGCCTCCAGGTAGACCGTCGCGAACGGTCCCGGCCGCTCGAAGATCTCTCGGGTGCGCGACAGGTCCATCCGGTGTTCCTCCTTGAGAGCCCGCGGGAGTCGCGGGGTCGTGTGTCGGGGCGTCCCCTCGCCTACCCGAAGACCTCGCTGCACATGCGTCCCTCGTCACCGTGCGGTAAGCCGTGCGACGTGCGGGAGATAGCGGTCGACGAAGTGGCCGACAGGGTCCGGCGGTTGTGCATCGAGGCCAACCACGAGCTACGGGGCGACCACGTCGACGCCCTGCGGCGGGCACGGGAGCGCGAGCGGTCCCCGATCGGGCAGGAGGTGCTCGACCGGCTGCTCGCCAACGCGGAGGTCTCCGCGCGCGAGCAGATCGCGTTCTGCCAGGACACCGGCTACGCGGTCTGCTTCCTGGAGATCGGCCAGGACGTCCACTTCACGGGCGGCTCGCTGGCGGCGGCGCTCGACCGGGGCGTCGCCGAGGGGTACCGGGACGGCTACCTGCGCGCGTCGCTGGTGCGCTCACCGGTCGACCGTGTCAACACCGGCGACAACACCCCGGCGATGGTCCACTACGACCTCGTCGAGGGCGACGGCGTCCGGCTGACGCTGCTGGTCAAGGGCGCCGGGTGCGACAACATGTCGGCCCTGCGCATGCTCACCCCGGCCGCCGGCGCCGAGGGCATGCGGCGCTTCGTGGTGGAGACGATCGAGGCGGCGGGGCCGAGCGCCTCGCCGCCGGTGACGGTGGGGATCGGCATGGGCGGGACGTTCGACCGGGCCGCGGTGCTCGCGAAGAAGGCGCTGACCCGCGAGCCGACCGGCTCCCCGTCGCCGGACCCGAAGCTGGCCGAGCTGGAGGCCGAGCTCGTGGACGCCATCGACGCCACGGGCATCGGGCCGGCGGGGTTCGGGGGCACGGTGACGACGGTGGCCGTGCACATCGAGGCCTACCCGACGCACATCGCGGCCTTCCCGGTCGCGATCAACCTCGACTGCCACTCCCACCGTGTGCGGACGGTGACGCTGTGAGCGGCTCGCCCGATGTCAGCGGCGCGGCGCCGCAGACGCCCAGTGTCCGTAACGCCACGCGCTCGATCCGGCTGCCGCTCGAGGTGGACACGGTGCGTGAGCTCCGCAGCGGCGACTCCGTCCTCCTGTCCGGCCCGCTGGTGACCGGCCGCGACGCCGCGCACGCCCGCTTCGCCGAGGCCATCGAGACCGGCGCGCGGCTCCCGTTCGACCCCGACGGCGAGACGCTGTACTTCGTCGGCCCGACCCCCGCCCGCCCCGGCCACGCCATCGGCGCCGCCGGCCCGACGACCGCGTCGCGCATGGACGCCTGGTCGCCGCTGCTCGTGGAGCGCGGCCTGCGCGGCATGATCGGCAAGGGACGCCGCTCGGAGGCCGTGAAGGACGCGATGCTCGAGCACGGCTGCGTCTACTTCGGCGCCATCGAGGGCACCGCCGCGCTGCTCTCGCAGTGCGTCACGTCGTCGGAGGTCATCGCCTACGAGGACCTGGGCGCCGAGGCCGTGCACCGCCTCGAGGTCCGCGACTTCCCCGCGCTCGTCGTCAACGACCTCCGCGGCGGCGACCTCTACCGCGACGGTCCGGCCCGCTGGCGGCGCACCACGCGGTGATCGTGGGGGGTTTTCTGACGTTGAGCGTCAGCGTGGCCGCCAGGCTGGAACACCCCGAACCACGCCGAACCCCCCGCAACCACGCCCCCGGTCGGCCCGGCGGGGCCGTCGGTGCTCTGATCGTCCGCACAGGCACGCAGCAGCGCACCAGCGGAGGTCGGAGCATGCCCTACGACGCCATCCTCGCCGAGACGATCGCGATCCGCGGGCACGCGGACGACGAGATCGAGGCCTACACCGTGCGGCCGATGGACGCCGCGCCGCGCGGCGGCATGATCGTCATCCACCACATGCCGGGCTACGACGCCGGCACCAAGGAGATCACCCGGCGGTTCGCGACGATGGGCTACCACGCGATCTGCCCGAACCTCTACACCCGGGAGGCCCCCGGCGCCGACCCCGACGACGCCGCCGCCACCGCCCGCGCGCAGGGCGGCGTCCCGGACGAGCGGTTCGTCGGCGACGCCGCCGGCGCCGCGCGCTGGCTGCGCAGCCTGCCCAACGCCAACGGCCGGGTCGGCGCGATCGGGTTCTGCTCGGGCGGGCGCCAGGCGGTCCTCGCCGGCATCGAGGTCGACCTCCAGGCGGCGGTCGACTGCTACGGCGCGTTCGTCGTCGGGACGCCCCCGGAGGGCTTCCCGCTGCAGGTCTCCCCGCTGGCCGACCGCGTCCCCGAGCTGGCGGCCCCGCTGCTGGGCCTGTTCGGCAACGAGGACTCCTACCCCTCCCCCGAGCAGGTCGACGAGCTCGAGGAGCTGCTCCGGGAGCACGGCAAGACCTACGAGTTCCACCGCTACGACGACGCCGGCCACGCGTTCTTCTCCGTCGACCGCCCGGCGTACCGCGTCGCCGCCGCCGTCGACGGCTGGGAGAAGATCTCATCCTTCCTCGCCCGCCACCTGGGGAGCTAGCGCCGTGTGCACCTACAGCACCGAGAAGCTCGCCCTCGCGAAGTCCAGCGGCAAGGGCCCCGACGGCTGGTTCCCGCTGGAGACGGCCACCGTCTACTACGACCACCCCGTCCACGCGCCCGACGAGCACACCGTCAACATCGACTTCCTCAACCCGGACCGGGGGCCGGGCGCACGCGTCGCCGTCGAGCTGAGCCTGGACTCGGCCCGTGAGCTCCTCGCCGCCCTGGCGGTCACCGTGGAGCGCGCCGCACACCACTGAGATCCGCGCCTCCTCGGGCGGCGCCTTGCTTTGCCGACAGTCGCGATATATCGTTGAAGTGTCGCGAACGAACGAAGAAGGAGGAGCGACATGACTACCCATGATTTCCCCGGCGGCCGCCGGGACATCGACGCCGGCCCCGACCACGAGGGCCGCACCCACGGGCGGGGACGCGGGCACGGCCCGCACCGCCACCCCGGTTTCGGCCGGGACGCCATGTTCGGCGAGTTCCCGGGCGGTCCGCGCGGGAAGTTCCGCCGTGGCGGACGACGGGGCGGCCCGTTCGGCCGGCCCGGCTTCGGGCCGGGAGGCCCCGGCGGATTCGGAGGCTTCGGCGCCCCCGGCGGTTTCGGCCCCGGCGGCCCCGGCGGCCCGCGCGGCGGGCACCGTGGACGCCGCGCGCGCGGTGACGTGCGCACGGCGGTGCTGGCCCTCCTCGCGGAGGAGCCCATGCACGGCTACCAGATCATCCAGGAGATCGGCGAGCGCTCCGGCGGGTCCTGGCGGCCCAGCCCCGGATCGGTCTACCCGACCGTCTCCCAGCTCGCCGACGAGGGCCTGGTGCGCAGCGAGAAGGCCGAGGGTCGTTCGGTGATCCACCTGACCGACGCCGGCCGCACGTACGTCGACGAGCACCGCGAGGAGCTCGACGCCGTGTGGAACACCGCCGCCGCCGAGGACGGCTTCAGCGCGCTGCGCGAGGCCGGCGCCGGGCTGGCGGGCGCCGTGGCGCAGGTCGCCCAGGTCGGACGGGACGAGCAGGTCGCCGAGGCGGTCCGCCTGCTCGACGACACCCGCCGGCGCCTCTACCTGCTGCTCGCGGGCGAGGAGACGGCGAGCGGTGAGCCCGCCGCGGACGACGAGCCGGGCACGACAGGGTGAGCGTCACCGGCCGGCAACGCGCAGGACACGTGGTGTCACACGGTCGGCCTAGCCTCGGGGTCCCGCTGAGATCGCGAGACCGAGGAGGCCGCAGAACCGGCCGTGCTGCTGCGCCGACCACCGACCGGACCCCCCTCGCCCGGCCCCGTCCTGCGGGACGTGCCGGGCGAGGAGTGGGCCCTGCAGTACCGCACCGTCCACGGGTACCGCCGCGCGTTCCGCCTGGCGGGCTCGGGGCCGGTGGTGCTCCTGATCCACGGCATCGGCGACGACTCGTCGACGTGGGGGCCGTTGCTCGACGACCTCGCCCGTGACCACACCGTCCTGGCGCCCGACCTCCTCGGTCACGGCGGCTCGGACAAGCCCCGCGGCGACTACTCCGTCGCGGCCTACGCCAACGGGATGCGCGACCTGCTCGGGGTCCTCGACATCGACCGGGCCACGCTCGTCGGGCACTCGCTCGGCGGCGGTGTGGCGATGCAGTTCGCCTACCAGTACCCCGAGCACACCGAGCGGATCGTCCTCGTCGGCGCCGGCGGCGTCGCCCAGGGCGTGAGCCCCGCGCTGCGCGCGGCGTCGCTGCCCGGTGCCCAGCTCGCCCTCGGGATGCTCGGCCTGCCCGGGGTGCGCGCGCCGACCGCGGCGGTGATGTGGGCGCTGACCCGCCTCGACCATCCCCTCGGACGCGACGCGGAGGACCTCGTCCGCATCGTCGACGCCCTCCCCGACGCCACCAGCCGCAACGCGTTCCTGCGCACGCTGCGCGCCGTCGTCGACTGGCGCGGCCAGGTCGTCACCATGCTCGACCGCTGCTACCTCACCGCCGGGATGCCGACGCTGCTGCTGTGGGGGTCCGACGACATGATCGTCCCGGTGGAGCACGCCCGGACCGCGCACGAGGCCATGCCCGGCAGCCGCCTCGCCGTGTTCGACGGCGCGGGGCACTTCCCGTTCCACACCCACCCCGACGCGGTGCTGAGCACGCTGCGCGCGTTCCTCGCCGACACCGAGCCCGCCCGCTGGAGCGCGGCCGAGTGGCGCGAGCTGCTGCGCCGCGGGCGCGACTAGCTCCCGAGCATCTCCCTCATCACCGCGTGGATGCGCCGGGTGTCCTCGTCGAGGAGCCCGAACATCGCGAAGTGCCCGGCCGGGGTGTCGATCACCCGCAGCTCGCCGTGCGGCATGTGCCCCGCGTCCTCCTCGCAGTCGCGCACGGGGAAGAACTGGTCGCCGCCGAACGGCACGACGAAGAAGTGCGCGGAGATCCGCCCCAGGGCCGCGTGCAGCGAGCCGTTGCCGTGGGGCGAGAGGTCCGCCCGCCGCCACTTCGAGGCCTGGCTGACGAGGTTGTTCGGGTCCATCGGCGCGAACCATGCGCGGACGAACCCCTGCCGGAAGTCGTCCACGCTCGCGTACCCGAGGCGTCGCCAGTGCTCGCCGCGGTACCACTCGGGCGTGAACCCGAGCAGCGAGAACGCCAGCGCGTGGCGGGTCAGGCCGAGGCGCACGTCGGCCGAGTCCGTGTAGGAGCCGCCCGCGAACGCCGGGTCGGAGCGCAGCAGCTCGAGGTGCAGGTCGATGAAGATCTGGTTGTGGACGGGGGTGCGCGCCGTGCCCGCGAACGCCGCCGCCCGCGGCACCATCGCCGGGAAGCGCACGGCCCACTCGTAGGTCTGCTGCGCGCCCATCGACCAGCCGAGCACCGCGTGCAGCTTCTCGATCCCGAACCGCTCCGTGACGAGGCGGTGCTGCGCGACGACGTCGTCGGCGACCGCCACGGGCGGGAACCCATCGCGGTCGAACGGGGCCGGGGTGTTCGACGGCGAGCTGGACAGACCGCCGCCGAGCTGCCCGGGGCAGATGACGAAGAACCGCTCCGGGTCCAGCGGCAGCCCGGGTCCGATGTGCAGGTCGAGTGACGACGGCGTCCCGGAGTACATGTGCGGGAAGAGCACCGCGTTGTCCCTGGCGGCGTTCAGCGTCCCGTGGGTCCGGTAGGCGAGCGTGGCGGCCGGCAGGGTGTAGCCCGACCGCAGGACGAACCGGCCCAGGTCGACGTACTCGTGCTCGCCCTGCTGCGCGTGCGTGTAGTAGCCGCGCCCGTCGGTGCCGGTCACGGCGTCATGAGATCACCCGCGGGCCGTACCCGGGGGTGATGGGTGAGGATGGCGGGGTGAGCTCCCCGACGACGCCGGCCGCCGACGATCCCCACCTCTGGCTCGAGGACGTCACGGGTGACGAGGCCCTGGCCTGGGTGCAGGAACGCAACGACGAGTCGCTGGCCGAGCTGACCGGTTCGGATCGCTTCGCCGCGCTGCGCGACGACCTCCGGGCCATCCTCGACGCCGACGACCGCATCCCCTACGTGCGGCGACGCGGCGAGCTGCTCTACAACTTCTGGCAGGACGCCGAGCACCCCCGCGGGCTCTGGCGGCGCACCACCCTCGAGAGCTACCGCTCCGGCGACCCGGACTGGGAGCTGCTGCTCGACGTCGACGCGCTGGCGGACGCCGAGGACGAGAACTGGGTCTGGGCCGGCGCCGCGGTGCGCTACCCCGACTACTCACGAGCGCTCGTGCAGCTCTCGCGCGGGGGCGCCGACGCCACCGTCGTGCGGGAGTTCGATCTCCCCACGAAGGGCTGGATCACCGACGGGTTCACCCTGCCCGAGGCCAAGAGCCGGGTCTCGTGGATCGACGACGACACCGTCTTCGTCGGCACCGACCTCGGGCCCGGCTCGCTGACGACGTCCGGCTACCCGCGCGTGATGCGTCGCTGGCGGCGCGGGCAGTCCGTCGGCGACGCCGAGATCGTCTTCGAGGCCGCCGAGTCCGACGTGTCGGCCTTCGCCGGTCACGACCACACCCCCGGCTACGAGCGCGACTTCGTCGGCCGCAGCCCCGACTTCCACACCACCGAGGAGTTCCTGCTGCGCCCCGACGGGACGCAGGTGCTGATCGACGTGCCACCCGACGCGGAGACCGACGTCGAGCGCACGTGGCTGCTCGTGCGCACCCGCTCGCCCTGGGAGGTCGCCGGCGTCGAGCACGCGGCGGGCACCCTGCTGTGCTTCGACTTCGAGGCCTACCTCGCGGGCGACCGGACCGCCCGGGTGCTGTTCGCGCCCACGCCGAGCCGGTCGCTGAGCTTCCACGCCTGGACGCGCAACCACCTCGTGCTCTCGGTCCTCACCGACGTCGTGACCCGCCTCGAGGTGCTGACGCCGTCGCAGGACTGGGCCCGCCGCGAGCTGCCCGCCGGTCCCGACCTCGGCTCGGTCGACCTGGTCGGCGTCGACCCCGACACCAGCGACGAGTACTTCCTCGACACCGACGGCTACACCCAGCCCTCGACGTTCCTGCGCGGCGAGCTGGGGCTCGACACCGACGCCGACCCCGAGGTGCTGCGCACCGCCCCCGCGCGCTTCGACGCCTCGGGGCTCGAGGTGCGGCAGTTCTTCGCGACGTCCGACGACGGCACGCGGATCCCCTGCTTCGTCGTCGGACGGGTCGCCGACGTCCCCGGCCCGACGCTGATGACCGGCTACGGCGGCTTCGAGATCGCCCTGACGCCCGGCTACAGCGGTCTCGTCGGCAGCGGCTGGCTGGCCCGGGGCGGCACCTACGTCGTCGCCAACATCCGCGGCGGCGGCGAGTACGGGCCGACCTGGCACACCGCGGCGCTCGGGGAGCACCGGCACCGGGCGTACGAGGACTTCGCGGCCGTCGCGCGCGACCTCGTCGCCCGCGGCATCACCACCGCCGGGCAGCTGGCGATCCACGGCGGCAGCAACGGCGGGCTGCTCATGGGCGTGATGCTCACCCGCTACCCCGAGCTGTTCGGCGCGATCGTGGTCATGGTGCCGCTGTTCGACATGCGCCGGTTCCACCTGCTGCTCGCCGGCGCGTCGTGGATGGCCGAGTACGGCGACCCCGACGACCCCACGGAGTGGGCCTGGATCGCGCAGTACTCGCCGTACCAGAACCTCTCGGCGGACGCGTCCTACCCGCCGGTGCTGGTCACGACGTCGACCCGCGACGACCGCGTGCACCCCGCCCACGCGCGCAAGGCCGTGGCCCGGATGCGCGAGCAGGGCCACCGGGTCGAGTACTACGAGAACATCGAGGGCGGCCACGGCGGCGCGGCCGACAACGCCCAGCGCGCGTTCCAGTGGGCGCTGGTGTTCGAGTTCTGCTGGCGCCAGGTGGGCTGACCGGCCCATGTGAGCGAAGTTGGGGGCGATAGGCCCCAACAT
>NZ_JBBEGL010000017.1:0-78771 GCF_037400275.1 Actinomycetospora aeridis
AAAAGAAAGCCATGCGATGCCGACGAGGACAAACACACCAAACATTCAGCACACTGTTGAGTTCTCAAAGGACAACCACACCACCATACCAACCCACTCACCGAGCGAGCCTTCCGGAGGGCGAAGCTCCTAACTTAGTTGTCCGCAGGGCCCGGGGCAACCCCTTGCTCTGCGATGACGTGAACTCTACACACGCCGGAAACCCGCCCTGCACGGGGGGTCGATCAGCGCATCAGCGCTGGTCAGCCGGAGTTCCCGGCCCACACGACCCCGGAAACCCTCCAGCACCTATCAGGTGCTCGCGAGCTCCACGCCCGCGGCGTTGCGCTTGCCCCGCCGCAGGACGAGCCAGCGCCCGTGGAGCAGGTCGGCGTCGGCCGGCTCCCACTCCTCGGACTCGATCTTCGCGTTGTTCACGTACGCCCCGCCCTCGGCGATCGTCCGGCGCGCGGCGCCCCGGCCCGTCGAGAGCCCGCTCCCCACCAGCAGGTCGACGATGGTCGGCCGCTCCGAGCGTGTCGCGGTGTACGAGGGGATCTCCGCGATGGCCGCGGCGAGGGTGGCGGCGTCGAGCTCTGCGAGCTCGCCCCGGCCGAACAGCGCCCGGCTGGCCGCCTCGGCGCGCTCGACCTCCGCGTCGCCGTGCACCAGCGCCGTGACCGCGCGCGCGAGGGCCCGCTGGGCCTCCCGCGCCTGGGGCTTCTCCTCGGTGAGGCGCTCAAGCTCGGTGATCTCGTCGTGGGAGAGCCAGGTGAAGGCGCGCAGGTAGGTGCCCACCATCGCGTCCTCGGCCTGGATCCAGAACTGGTAGAAGGCGTACGGGCTGGTCAGCTCGCGGTCGAGCCAGACCGTGCCCGACTCCGTCTTGCCGAACTTGGTGCCGTCGGCCTTCGTGATCAGCGGCGTCCCGAGCGCGTGCAGGGACCGGCCTTCGACGCGGTGCACCAGGTCGGTGCCCGCCGTGAGGTTGCCCCACTGGTCGCTCCCGCCGGTCTGCAGCGTGCAGCCGTAGCGGCGGAAGAGCTCGAGGAAGTCGTAGGACTGCAGCAGCTGGTAGGAGAACTCGGCGTAGCTGATGCCCTCGTCGGACTCCATCCGCCTGCTCACGGCCTCCTTAGCGAGCATGCGGCCCACCCGGAAGTGCTTGCCGACGTCGCGCAGGAAGTCCAGCGCCGACAGGCCCTCGGTCCAGTCCAGGTTGTTGACCAGCAGGGCGGCGTTGGGGGCGTCCGAGGAGAAGTCGAGGAACGGCCGCAGCTGCGCGCCCAGCTTCTCGACCCAGCCGGCGACGACGTCCCGGTCGTTGAGCGTGCGCTCCGAGGTGGGCTTCGGGTCGCCGATGAGGCCGGTCGCCCCGCCGACCAGCGCGACCGGGCGGTGCCCCGCCTGCTGGAAGCGGGCGAGGGTGAGCCACTGGAGCAGGTGCCCGATGTGGGCGCTCGGCGCCGTCGGGTCGATCCCGGAATAGAGCGTGACCATCCCCGCGTCGAGGTCCCGGCGCAGGGCGTCGAGGTCGGTGCTCTGGGCGATGAGGCCCCGCCAGGCGAGGTCGTCGAGGACGTGCGGCTCGGTCACGCGCCCAGTCTGGCCGACGTCGTCACCAGTCGGGACCGTCGGGCCGGGCGCGTC
This sequence comes from Actinomycetospora aeridis, assembly GCF_037400275.1. Classification (NCBI taxonomy): domain Bacteria; kingdom Bacillati; phylum Actinomycetota; class Actinomycetes; order Pseudonocardiales; family Pseudonocardiaceae; genus Actinomycetospora; species Actinomycetospora aeridis. The sequence goes on from NZ_JBBEGL010000017.1 coordinate 1,630, forward strand.
CCGCCTTGTACGGCGTCACCGCCCTCGAGCCGGCGACCCAGAGGCGCCACGGACGCTCCTGGCCCGCGGCGACCCCGACGCGCGGCCCGGTCCGGACGTCGGCGTCGGCGACCGGTGTGCCGGCGGACAGACGCACGGGTGACGACGGTGCGAGCACGTCGACGCCGTTGTGCTCGCGGCCGAGCCCGAGCAGGGCACAGAGGCGCGCCGGACCACGGGCGAGCTCGGTGTCGCGACCTCGTGCGGTCGGGCGCCGTGCGTGCGCGGCACCGACGTCGGAGAGCACCTCCCCCGCCCGCACCAGGACCGCGCCCGCCACCCCGTCCCGCAGGCAGACGATGTTCGCGCAGAAGTGCATGCCGTAGACGAAGTAGACGTACAGGTGCCCGGCCGGTCCCCACATGACCTCGTTGCGCGGGGTCCTGCCGCGGTAGCAGTGCGAGCCCGGGTCGTCGGCGCCCCGGTAGGCCTCGACCTCCACCAGACGCAGGCGCACCTCGCCCTGCGGGGTGTCGGAGGCGAGCTCGCACCCGAGGAGGTGGCGGGCGGCCGGGAGCACGTCGTCGGCGAGGACCGAGCGGTCGAGCAGCATCGCCGGTGATCCTCCCCCGGCTCAGCCCGGGGTCCCCGTCCGGGCCAGGTACGCGACGGCCGTGATCGGCTCCGCCTCGTCGTACCCGACGGGCAGGTGCACGCGGCCCGACGTCGTCCGGAAGTAGACCTCCCAGGCGTGGAAGGCGAGGTAGGCGCGCTCGTCGGCCTGCATCACGGAGGCGTACGCGCGCACCGCACGGACGTAGCGCTCGTCGTTGTTGTAGCGCTCCAGCGCCCGGTCCAGGCCGGCGTCGGTGGCGCCGCCGTTCGCGCGCAGGTAGTTGGCGGCACCGAGGATCGCGTCGTGGGGGTCGCTGATGTCGCCGCCGAGCCCGTAGGACGACCAGGTGGCGGGCATGAACTGCATCGGGCCCTGCGCACCGGCCTCCGAGTGCGACGCGATGCGGCCCATGCGGCTCTCGACGAGGTTGACGGCCGCGAGCACCGTCCACGGGACCCCGAAGCGCTCCTCGGCCTCGGCGTACGCGGCGCGGAGCTCGTCGGGCGGCAGCGGGGCGGCGATCCGCCAGGCCGGGAGCATCTCGCCGGGCCCGCGCTTCGCCATGGACAGGAGCGAGCGGCCGGCGCCGACGATGCGGTCGGTGGAGTCGCGGACCGGCGGGGACAGCGCGGCGAGGACGGGAGGCAGCCGCTCGGGGCGGAAGGCGAGCTCCTCGTAGGCGACCTGCGCGGTCCGGCCCGCGGCCGCGACGTCGCCGGGCGTGCGGGTGGGGTCGGCGATCGTGGCCTGGGCGTCCTCGAGGACGCGGGCCAGCGCGACGGGCTCCTCCGGGACCGACGGTCCGTGGGGCCCGATGGCGGCGGCGGTCGGCGGCGCCGGCGGGGAGCTCGGCGCGGCGGGAACGACCGAGGCGACGGGCGCCGCGGGCACCTCGGCGCACCCGGCGAGGACGCCGAGCAGCACGAGGACGACCCCGATCCCCCGCACCGCGCCCACGACTCCCACGGTAACGCTCGGTGCTCGCCGGGACGTCCGGACGCCGCGCCCGCGATCGACTGCGTGGAGATACGGACACTCAACGTCTGCGGCGCCACGCCGCTGACACGGGGACCACGTCACACAGGGTCAGCGGCGCTCGATGGGGCGGCCGGCCCAGGCGTGCGCCTCGATCGTCGCGCCGAAGATGCGGTCGAGCTGCTCGGCGACGCGCTTCGGGGCCGTGCCGCCGTGGGCGTCGCGGGAGGCGATCGAGCCCGCCACCGTGAGCACCGCGCGGACGTCCGGGGTCAGCGCCGGGTCGCACGCGGCGAGCTCGGAGTCGGTGAGCTCGTCGAGCCCGACGCCCCGTTCCTCGGCCGCACGAACGCACGCCCCCGCCGCCGCGTGGGCCCGCCGGAACGGCACGCCCTGGCGCACCAGCCACTCGGCGAGGTCGGTGGCCAGCGTGAAGCCCGCCGGGGCGAGCTCGGCGAGACGGTCGGTGTGGAACGTCAGCGTCCTGATCATGCCGGCCATCGCCGGGAGCACCATCGCGAGCTGGGCCGCCGAGTCGAACAGCGGCTCCTTGTCCTCCTGGAGATCCCGGTTGTAGGCCAGCGGGAGGGCCTTCAGCGTCGTCATCAGGCCGGAGAGGTTCCCGACGAGCCGCCCGGCCTTCCCGCGCGCGAGCTCCGCGACGTCCGGGTTCTTCTTCTGCGGCATGATCGACGACCCGGTCGACCACGCGTCCGCGAGCGTCACGTACCCGAACTCGGCGGTCGCCCAGAGGATGACCTCCTCGGCGATCCGCGACAGGTCCACCGCCACCTGGGCGAGCACGTACGCGCCCTCGGCCGCGAGGTCGCGCGACGCCGTGCCGTCGATGGAGTTGTCGACGGCGTCGGTGAACCCGAGGTCGTGCGCCACCGCGGCCGGGTCCAGGCCCAGCGACGTGCCGGCCAGCGCGCCCGACCCGTAGGGCGAGTACGCCAGCCGGCGGTCGAGGTCGCGGCACCGGCCGACGTCGCGCAGGAGGGCCTGGGCGTGCGCCCCGAGGTGGTGGGCCAGCAGCACCGGCTGGGCGTGCTGCAGGTGCGTGCGCCCCGGCATGGCGGCGTCGGGGTGCGCGCGGGCCTGGATCAGCAGCGCGTCCACCACGCCCGCGACGCCCCGCACCACCGAGCGCAGCTCGTCGCGCAGCCACATCCGCAGCTGCGTGGCGATCTGGTCGTTGCGCGAGCGGCCGGCCCGCAGGCGCCCGCCGACGTCCTCGCCCGCCCGCTCGATGAGCCCGCGCTCGAGCGCGGTGTGCACGTCCTCGTCGTCCTCCGCAGGCCGGAACGCCCCGGACTCGACGTCGGCCTCGAGCCGGCGCAGCCCGTCGAGCATGGCCTCGAGCTGCTCGTCGCTGAGCAGCCCGGCCCCGTGGAGCACGCGCGCGTGGGCCCGGGACCCGGCGATGTCGTACGGCGCGAGCACCCAGTCGAACTGGGTCGACTTCGACAGCGCCGCCATCACCGCGTCCGGGCCCGACGCGAACCGCCCGCCCCAGAGGGCAGACCCTTCCGGCATCAGCCCTGGTCCCTCTTCGCGGCGATCTTGGACGGCAGGCCCCAGAGCTGGACGAAGCCCTTGGCCAGCGACTGGTCGAACAGGTCGCCCTCGTCGTAGGTGGCGAGGTTGAAGTCGTAGAGCGACTGCGCACTGCGCCGGCCCGTGGGCACCGCGCGCCCGCCGTGCAGCGTCATCCGGACCTCGCCCGTGACGTGCTCCTGGGTGGTGTCGACGAAGGCGTCGAGGCTGCGGCGCAGCGGCGAGAACCACAGGCCGTCGTAGACCAGCTCGCCCCAGCGCTGCTCGACCTGGCGCTTGAACCGCGCCTGCTCGCGCTCGACGGTGACGTTCTCCAGCTCCTGGTGCGCCGTGATCAGCGCGATCGCGCCCGGGGCCTCGTAGACCTCGCGGCTCTTGATGCCCACGAGGCGGTCCTCGACCATGTCGAGCCGCCCGATGCCCTGCGCTCCGGCGCGCTGGTTGAGCTGCTCGATGGCCTGCAGCACCGAGACCTTCTGGCCGTCGAGGGTCACCGGGACGCCGGCCTCGAAACCGACGACGACCTCGTCGGCCTCGCGCGGCTCGGCGGGGTTGGCGGTGTAGGAGTAGACGTCCTCGATCGGCCCGTTCCAGATGTCCTCGAGGAAGCCGGTCTCGACCGCGCGGCCCCAGACGTTCTGGTCGATCGAGTAGGGCGAGCGCTTGTTGACGTCGATGGGCAGCGAGCGCTCCTCGGCCCAGGCGATCGCCTTCTCGCGGGTCCAGGCGAAGTCGCGGACCGGGGCGATGACGTCGAGGTCGGGGGCGAGCGCGCCCACGCCGACCTCGAAGCGGACCTGGTCGTTGCCCTTGCCGGTGCAGCCGTGGGCGACCGTCGACGCGCCGTGGGCGCGGGCCGCCTCGGCGAGGTGCTTGACGATCAGCGGGCGCGACAGCGCCGACACCAGCGGGTAGCGATCCATGTAGAGCGCGTTGGCCCGCATCGCCGGCAGGCAGTAGCCCTCGGCGAACTCGTCCCGGGCGTCGGCCACCGCCGCCTCCACGGCGCCGCAGTCCAGGGCGCGCTTGCGGATGACCTCGAGGTCCTCGCCGCCCTGCCCCACGTCGACGGCGACCGCGACGACCTCGCGCCCGGTCTCCTCGGCGATCCAGCCGATGGCGACCGAGGTGTCGAGACCCCCGGAGTACGCCAGCACGATGCGCTCGCTCACTGCTCTCCCTCTTCCTGCTCGTTCACGTGCTCGATCTCGTCGTGGGTGGACGACCGCGCCGTCGTCCTGGTGCTCAGGGTCCGCAGCTGTGCCGCGAGATCCGCCCCGTCGAGGGGCTCGCGGGCGACGACGAACACCGTGTCGTCGCCGGCGATGCAACCGACCACCTCGGCCAGGGCCGCGCGGTCCAGCGCGCTCGCCAGGTAGTGCGCGGCTCCCGGCGGGGTGCGCAGCACCGCGAGGTTGCCGGAGTGGTCGGTGGAGACCAGCAGCTCGCCGAGCAGCCTCGTCAGTCTGTCGGTGCCGCCGACGACCCCGCGCACGGGGCTCCCGTCGTCGGGCACCACGTAGCGCCCGACGCCGCCGTCGGCACCGCGCAGCTTCACCGCGCCGAGCTCGTCGAGGTCGCGCGAGAGCGTGGCCTGGGTGACCTCGACCCCCTCGGACGCGAGCAGCGCCGCCAGCTCGGACTGGCTGTGGACCTCACGCTCGGTGAGGAGGGCGACGACGCGTGCCTGGCGCGCCGCCCGGCTGGTCACGTGGCGTGTGTCGGTCACCGCGAGTGCTCCAGGAGCCACGTCAGGACGGCCTTCTGGGCGTGCAGGCGGTTCTCGGCCTCGTCCCACACCGCCGACGCGGGCCCGTCGATGACCTCGGCGGTGATCTCGTCGCCGCGGTGGGCGGGTAGGCAGTGCAGGACCGTGACGTCCGGGCGCGCGCGGGCGAGCGCCGCCTGGTCCAGCCGGAACGGGGCGAGCACCGCGCGGTCGCGGCCGTCGGACTCCTGGCCCATCGAGGTCCAGGTGTCGGTGACGAGGACGTCCGCGCCCTCGGAGGCGGCCGGGTCGTCCGTGACCGTGACCGACCCGCCCGTCCCGGCCGCCCGCGCCCGGGCGGCGTCGACGACCGCGGCGTCAGGGGTGAATCCGGTCGGTGCCGCCACCCGCACGTGCATGCCGGCGGTGGCCCCGCCCAGCAGCAGCGAGTGCGCCATGTTGTTGGCGCCGTCGCCGAGGTAGGTCAGCGTCCGGCCCGCGGTGCCGCCCTGGCGCTCGGCGATGGTCTGCAGGTCGGCGAGGACCTGGCAGGGGTGGAAGCCGTCGGTCAGCGCGTTGACCACCGGCACGGTCGCGTGCGCGGCCATCTCCTGGATGCGCTCCTCGCTGCTGGTGCGCCAGACGATCGCGTCGACGTAGCGCGAGAGCACCCGCGCGGTGTCGCCGATCGTCTCGCCGCGCCCGAGCTGCGCGTCCCGGCCGTCGATCATGACCGGGGTGCCGCCGAGCGCGGCGATGCCGACCTCGAACGACACCCGCGTGCGGGTCGAGCTCTTGTCGAAGACCACCGCGACGGCGCGCGGCCCCGCCAGGGGACGCCGGCCGAACGGGTCGGCCTTCATCGTCGCGGCGAGCTCGAGCACCTCGGCCTGCTCGACCGGGGCGAGGTCGTCGTCGCGCAGGAGGTGCCGGACGCGCGTGTTCACCGTGGCGGTCACGACCCCGCCGCCTCGGCCGCCGCGGCACCCTGGTCGAGCACCTGCGGCAGCACGGCGAGGAACCCGTCGAGCTGCTCGTCGGTGACCACGACGGGCGGCGCCAGCCGCACGCGCTCCGGCACGGCGTTGTTGATCAGATAGCCGGCCTCGCGGCCGGCGGCGGCGACCTGGGCGGAGATCGGCTGGTTCAGCGCGATCCCGATGAGGATGCCGACGGCGTCGACGTGGTCGACCGCGCCGTGACCGAGCCCCTCGACGCGCGCCGCGACGTCGCGGCCCAGCGCGGTGGCGCGCTCGAGGTGGCCCTCGGCAGCGATCGTGTCGAGGACGGCGAGCGCGGCGGCACAGCACACCGGGTTGCCGCCGAACGTGGTGCCGTGCTGGCCCGGGCCGAGCAGGTCACCGGCCGCGCCGACCCCGATGCAGGCGCCGATCGGCAGCCCGCCGCCCAGACCCTTGGCCAGGGTGACGACGTCCGGGACGACGTCGGTGCGCTGGTGGGCGAACCACAGGCCGGTGCGGCCCACCCCGGTCTGGACCTCGTCGAGCACCAGCAGGGCGCCGCGCTCGGTGGTGATGTCGCGGGCGGCGCGCAGGTAGCCGTCCGCCGGCACGATGACGCCGGCCTCGCCCTGCATGGGCTCGAGGAACACGGCGGCGGTGTCGTCGTCGACGGCCGCGCGCAGGGCCTCAACGTCGCCGTAGGGCACGAACTCGACGCCGGGCACGAGCGGCTCGAACGGCGTGCGCTTGGCCGGTTGCCCGGTCAGCGACAGCGCGCCCATGGTGCGCCCGTGGAAGGCGTTCTCGGCGGCCACGACCTTCGGGCGGCCGGTCCGCCGAGCGATCTTGAAAGCGGCCTCGTTGGCCTCGGCGCCGGAGTTGCAGAACAGGACGCGCCCGGGGTGACCGAGCAGGTCCAGCAGGCGCTCGGCGAGCTCGACGGTCAGCGGGTTGATGACGAGGTTGCTCGTGTGACCGAGGGTCGCCACCTGGCGGGAGACCGCCTCGACGACCGCCGGGTGCGCGTGGCCGAGCAGGTTGACCGCGATGCCGCCGAGCAGGTCGAGGTACTCGCGGCCGTCGGCGTCCCACACCCGGGCGCCCTCGCCGCGCACGACGCTGATCGGCGGGGTGCCGTAGTTGTCCATGAGCGAGGCGCTCCACCGGCGGCGGAGGTCCTCACCCGAGAGAATTGCCGTCATCCGTCACGCCTCCTTCCCGTCGGCGGGGACGACCATCGTCCCCACCCCCGCACTCGTGAACACCTCGAGCAGCACGGAGTGCGCCACCCGCCCGTCGATGACGTGGGCGCGGGGCACGCCGCCGCGCACGGCCCGCAGGCAGGCCTCCATCTTCGGGATCATGCCGCTGGCCAGCGACGGCATCAGCGCCTCGAGCTCGTCGTCGTCGATCTGCGAGCGCAGGCTCGTGCGGTCCGGCCAGTCGGTGTAGAGGCCCTCGACGTCGGTGAGGACGACGAGCTTGCGCGCACCCAGCGCCTCGGCGAGGGCCGCGGCGGCCGTGTCGGCGTTGACGTTGTGCACGACGCCGTCGACGTCGGGCGCGACGGTCGACACGACGGGGATGCGCCCGCCGGCGACGAGGTCGAGCACCGCCGCCGGGTTGACCTCGACGACGTCGCCGACGAGGCCGACGTCGACCGCCTCGCCGTCGACGGTCGCGGTGCGCCGGGCCGCGGTGAACAGGCGCGCGTCCTCGCCGGAGAGCCCGACGGCGTAGGGACCGTGGGCGTTGATCAGCCCGACGAGCTCGCGGCCGACCTGGCCGACGAGCACCATCCGGACGACGTCCATTGTCTCGGGGGTGGTGACGCGCAGGCCGCCGCGGAACTCGCCCTCCATGCCGAGCCTGGTCAGCATGCTGGTGATCTGCGGGCCGCCGCCGTGGACGACGACGGGGCGGATGCCGGCGAGGCGCAGGAACACCATGTCCTCGGCGAACGCGCGGCGCAGGGCGTCGTCGGTCATCGCGTTGCCGCCGTACTTGACGACGACCACGGCGCCCTGGAACCGCTGCAGCCAGGGCAGGGCCTCGGCGAGCACGCCGGCCTTGGCGGCGGCCTCGTGGTAGCGGTCCGGGACGTCCGCGGGGACGGGGATGCTGGTCAGCGCCTGGTCGATGTCCGTCATGACGAGTACGCGCTGTTCTCCTCGACGTAGGCGTGCGAGAGGTCGGTGGTCAGGACCGTCGCCCGCCCGTCGCCCAGGCCGAGGTCGACCTCGACGGCGATCTCGGGCCCGGACAGGTCGGCCCGGTGGCGGTCGCCGACCGCGGTGGCGGCCTCGCAGAGCAGGACGCCGTTGACCGTGACCGACAGGGTCTCGGGCTCGACCTTCGCCTCGCTCGCCCCGACGGAGGCCGCGATCCGGCCCCAGTTCGGGTCGGAGCCGAACAGCGCGGTCTTGACCAGGCTGTCGCGGGCGACGGTGCGGGCGCCGAGGAGCGCGTCGCGGTCGTCGCGGGCCCCTGTGACGGTGACCGCGATCCGCTTGGTGACGCCCTCGGCGTCGGCCTGCAGGCCGCGCGCGAGGTCGGCGCACACCTCGGTGACGACCTCGGTGAACGCGTCCGCGTCGGCCTCGACGCCCGAGGCGCCCGAGGCGAGCAGCAGCACGGTGTCGTTGGTGCTCGTCGCGCCGTCGATGTCGAGGCGGTCGAACGTCGTCGCGGTGGCGGCGCGCAGGGCGGCGTCGGCGGTGGCGGCGTCGACCACGGCGTCGGTGGTGACGACCACCAGCATCGTCGCGAGGCTCGGCGCCATCATCCCGGCGCCCTTGGCGAAGCCGCCGACCGTCCAGCCGTGCCGGGTGACGGCGGCCTGCTTGTCGACGGTGTCGGTGGTCAGCACCGCGGTGGCGGCCCGGGTGCCCGCGTCCTCGCCGTCGGCGAGCTCACCCGCGGCGGTGTCGACACCCTTCAGCAGGTCGTCCATCGGCAGGCGCTCGCCGATCAGGCCGGTGGAGCAGACGGCGACCTCGATGGCCCCGCAGCCCAGGACGTCGGCGACCTTCTCGGCGGTGCGGTGGGTGTCGCCGAAGCCGTCGGGGCCGGTGCAGGCGTTGGCGCCGCCCGCGTTGAGCACGACCGCGCGCAGGTTCTGCTCGACCAGCACCTGCTGGGACCAGAGCACCGGCGCGGCCTTGACCTGGTTGCGGGTGAAGACGCCGGCCGCGACCTGCTGCGGACCGTCGTTGACGACGAGGGCGATGTCCGGGCGATCCCCGTGGGCGCGGATGCCCGCGCGGACGCCGGACGCCCGGAAGCCCTGCGGGGCGGTGACGCTCACGGGCTGACTCCGGTGGTCGGGAGACCGAGGGTCTCGTCGAGGCCGAGGGCGAGGTTGACCGACTGGAACGCGCCGCCGGCCGTGCCCTTGGTGAGGTTGTCGATGACGGCCGTGACGACGACCCGCCCGGCGTCGGGGTCGACCGTGACCTGCACCTGCACGCTGTTCGAGCTGACGACCGACTTCGTCTGCGGCTGGACGCCCGCGGGCAGCAGGTGCACGAACGGCTCGCTGTCGTAGGCCTTGGCGTAGGCCTCGCGGGCCTGCTCCTCGGTGATCGCGCCGTCGGCGAGCGGGGCGCTCGCGACCGCGAGGATGCCGCGCGGCATCGGCGCGAGGACGGGAGTGAAGGAGACGCGGACCGGCTGCGGCCCCACGGTCGCGAGATTCTGGACGATCTCCGGGGTGTGCCGGTGGCCGCCGCCGACGCCGTAGGCGGTGGCCGAACCCATGACCTCGGAGCCCAGCAGGTGCGCCTTGGCCGCCCGGCCGGCCCCGGACGTGCCGGAGAACGCCACGATGCTGACGTCGGGCTCGATCAGGCCGGCGGCGACCGCCGGGAAGGCCGCGAGGGTGCTCGCCGTCGGGTAGCAGCCGGGGACGGCGATGCGCCTGCTGTGGCGCAGCTGCTCCCGGGCGCCCGGCAGCTCGGGCAGCCCGTAGGGCCAGGCGCCGGCGTGCTCGCCGCCGTACCAGCGCTGCCAGGCCGCCGGGTCGGTGAGCCGGTGGTCGGCGCCGCAGTCGACGACGAGCGTCTCGGCCGGCAGCCGGGCGGCGAGCTCCGCCGAGCGGCCGTGCGGCAGCGCGAGGAACACGACGTCGTGGCCGGCGAGCCCGTCGGGCGTCGTCTCCGCGATCGTCCGGTCGGCGAGGGCGGGCAGGTGTGGCTGGTGGGCACCGAGGGTCGTGCCGGCGGACTCCCCCGCGGTCACCGCGCCGATCTCGACCTCGGGGTGGCCCAGGGCGAGCCGCAGCACCTCACCCCCGACGTACCCGCTGGCTCCGGCGACCGCGACAAGCATGCGTATGAGTATGCACGTCGCCGGAAACCCATGCAAAAGCAGTGATCAGCGTCGCCGCCGGTCGGGCGGCCAGTCGTAGGGGATCGTGTCCCCCGGACCGAGCCGGCGCCAGCGGTCCCGCAGGGTGCGCAGCTCCTGCACCGCCGACGCCGCCTGGTCGGTCGTGAACGGGCTCGGCCCCGTGCCCGTGATGCCCCACGCCGCGTCGAGCGCCGCCTTCGTCGCCGGCCCGTCGCGGTCGACGCTCTGCTGCAGGACGCCGACCACGGTCTCGGCGAGCATGAGCCGCACGGCGTTGGCCTTGCGGACGGCGTCGGAACGCTGCCGCCGGTCGTGACGCAGTCGCCCGCCCACGACCTCGAGGCTCTCGAACAGCGCGCCCGCCCGGATCGAGCCCCAGAGGCCGTCGGTGATGCCCAGCGCGCGCTCCCCGAGGAAGTGGACGGCGTCGTGCGGGACATCGCCGGTGCGCTCGTAGGAGCGCAGGCGCAGCGTGACGCCGTCGCCGCGGTCGATCAGCGCCAGCGAGCCGCCGTCGGCGCGCTTCGAGAACTCGACGTGCACGGGGCCATGCGACCACGCCCGTCCAGCCGGTAACGGTGTCGACCTGCGCGCCTCGCGGTGATCAGGAGCGCGTCATCGACCGGAGCGGCGACCGTGAGGTGGGTACCGCACTCGTGATCTCCCTGCCGCGGGGCGCGGGCCCGGCCGGGAAACGGTTACTGGCTGGTATCTCTCGCTCAGCGAGGGATACCAGCCAGTAATCGACTCAGTTGTTGCGGTGGTCGTCGCGCAGGGAGTGGCGCGGGCGGCTCGTCGACGGGTACGGCGCGCGCGGGCCGTCGTCGGCGCGGGGCTCCGACGGGAACGACGGGTGCGGCTCGCGGAAGGAGCCGGTGTCCGCCGGCCGGTCGAACGACAGCGACGGGGTCAGGTCGCGGAAGGTTGCCTCGGACGACGAGAACGAGCCGGCCGGGAACGGCTCGGCGAACGACGGCAGCGAGGGGTGCGGCTCGCGGATCGTCGCGAACCCGCCGGACTGCGTCATCGCGATCTGCATGGCCGGGATGCCCTGCGAGTCGGTCGCGCTCGCGCGCTCCGGCGTGACCTCGGGGGTCGGAGTGGCCGCGCGCTGCGGCCCCGTGGCGGTCGGGTCCGCGCCCCAGGTCGGGGCGGGAGCGGGCGCCACCTCGAGCGGCGCCTGCGGGCCGGCGACGGGCTCCTCGGCCTCGGCCGGCGGCGCGACCGTGGGGGTGGCCTCGGGGTCGGGCAGCGGGGCGGCGTCGCGGCGGCCGACCGCCACCAGGTCGCGTCCGAGGAGACCGGACACGAGCCAGTCGAGGGCGATCCGGACGGTGCGGTCCGCGGTCGGCATGGCCCACAGGTGGTACGTGCGGTGCAGCAGGAAGGCGGGCCAGCCCGTCATGCGCAGCGGGCCGATCTGGGCCGCACCGCGCCGGCGGCCCAGACCGGCCACGGCCCCCGAGTTCTTGTGCCGGTACCCGCGCAGGAGGCGGCCGGCGAGGAACGCGTCGACGTTGCGGGCGAGCAGCCGGGCCTGACGCACGGCGTGCTGGGCCGTCGGCGGGGTGGTCACCGGCTCGCCGCCCCGCGACGCCGGCACGGTCACGTCCGGCACGGCGGCGCAGTCACCGGCGGTGAAGACGTGCGCCCGGTCCCGCACCTGCAGGGTCGTCGCGCAGCGCACCCGCCCGCGGGGGTCGAGCGGGAGGTCGGTGCGCTCGAGCAGCGGGTTCGGGACCGACCCCGCGGCGACGACGATCGTGTCGGTCGCGAAGGTCGGGCCCCCGGCGAGCACGACCCGGCCGCCCTCGGCCGAGGTGATCTTGGCCCCGACCCGGACCTCGATGCCGCGACGCAGCAGCTGGGCGTGCACGCGCGCCGCGAGCGCCGGGCTGACCTCGGGCATGATCCGCCCGGCCGCCTCCAGGAGCACCCACTGGATCTCCTCGGCGACGTAGCCGGGCTGGTGCTTCGCGGCCCGGCGCGTCATGTCCTCGAGCTCGCCGAGCACCTCGAGCCCCGCGAATCCGCCGCCGATCACCGTGAAGGTCAGCAGCCGGCGGCGCTCGGCCGGGTCGGTCGTCGACGCCGCCGCGTCCAGCCGCGACAGGACGTGCTCGCGCAGCGCGAGGGCGTCGGTGACCGAGCGGAAGGGCAGCGCGCGCTCGTCGAGGCCGGGGATCGGCAGGCGGCGCGGCGCGGTGCCGGGCGCGACGACGAGGACGTCGTAGGTGATCTCCCGGGTCCCGCCGTCGGGCAGGCTGACCACCGCGCGCCGCGACGCGTCGTCGACGGCCGCCACGGACCCGGTGATGACGTCGCAGCGGCGCAGCGCCCGCCGCAGCGGCACGGTGAGGTGCCGGGGCTCGATCGCGCCGGCGGCCGCCTCGGGCAGGAACGGCTGGTAGGTCATGTGCGCCTGCGGGTCGACCACGGTGATGCCGGCGATCCCGGTCGAGGAGCCGCCGGGGCCGAGGTGCCGCCCGCCGCGCGTGCCCCCGGGCAGGCGTGCCTGCAGCGCGCGGGCCGCGACGAGCCCGGCGTAGCCGCCCCCGACGACGAGGACCCGGGCGCCCTCGGCACCCTCGGCGCCCGCACCGGTCCCCCGCGACCGCAGCCGCGCGAGGAAGACCACCGCCACGGCGCACAGGAACCCGCCGAGCGCGGCCGCGCCCCAGGCGGGCAGCGCGCCGAACACCCAGAACAGCGCGACGATGATCGGGCCGATCACGAGCAGCACGCCGCGGCCCACCACGGAGTCCGCGGTCGCCCAGGCACCGCCCGAGCTCTCGGGAGCCTCGGGGAAGGCCGGGTCGTCGGGCGCGCTGGACATGCAGGTGCTCCTCGCTGCTCGGGGTCGAGGCCACCGCGGCCCGGGCGGAGGGGGAGCCTCCGGGTCACGGCCAGGTCACGCTATTGAGGCGGATCATGGCCCGGGGCGGACCTGAGAGCTCGACACGCCGCGAGCCGGTCACCACCCGCTGCCACGCGGTCACCGGTCGTGTGATCGCCCGAACGGTGCAGTATCGGACCACCGGGCTCTCAGGAACGGCGACGAGCGGTCATCCGGGGAGCCGGGCGTGCGCCCGGGCGACCGCCGCCTCGGTGCGGGCGTCGAGGGTGTCGAACGGCGCGACCTCCAGGCGACGCCGCGGCACCGCCCACGTCCCGACGATCCGGCCCCGGTGGACGACGGTCGGGCGGAACACCCCGTTGCCCCCGGGGACGATCCGGTCGAACTGCGCGGGCTCGAGGACGTCGTCGCGCCGGCTGTAGCCGAGCACGAACTCGTCGAAGCCCGGGAGCAGGTGGACGCCGAGGGCCTGGCGCCGGTGCGCGGCGAGGAGGTCGGGTACGGCGGGGTCCATGAGGTACTCGGTGCCGTCGACGACCATGGTCGCGAGCTCCGGGCGGGCCAGCGCGAGCCCGGTGTCGACGTCAGCGGCCGGGATGTTCGTCCAGCGCAGGAAGTCGGCGCGCGTCGCGGGCCCGTGCGAGCGGAAGTAGCGCCGCGCCCACTCCCCCAGCGCCTCGTCGCGCTCGAGGCGGCGCGGCTCCGGGATCCACCGCGCGACGTCGACGATCACCGGCTCGCCGTCCCGCATCGGCCCGAAGCACAGGACGCCGGTGGACGCCAGCTCGCCGAGCAGGTGGTAGCCCCGGCCCTGCACCGGCCGCAGGCCGGCCTGCTCCCACACCGCGAACAGGCCCTCGCGGGTGGCGGGCACCGCGGCGAGGGCCAGCTCGCCGGCCCCCTCGACGTCGGCGTCCGTCAGCCCGAGCTCCCCGCGGCGCCGCGCCGCCTGGACCCGCGGGCGGGGCGTGCCGAGCGGGAGCATCCAGCCGAGGTCCTCGGCCGGCACGACGTGCAGCGTCCCGCGCATCGGCCAGCTGCGGACGATCTCACCGGCGTCGAACGCCGCGACCACGGCGTCGCGCGACCGGCCGGCGGTGCGCAGGGCCAGCGACGTCAGCACGTCGGGCAGGACCTGGGCCTGGGCGGCCCCGAGGTGGCGGACGACCTCGCCCACGTCGTCGGTGCGCGCCCCCGCGGGCCCCACGTCGACGAGCCGCAGCGCGACGAGCCGCAGCAGGCCGATCTCGGAGACCTGCCGCGTGCTCATGCGCCCAGATGCTGCCGGAACCACGCGACGGCGTGCGCGTCTACCTCCGCGGCGTGCGGCGTCTGCGGCGCCGGCTCCAGACCCGGCTCCTCGGCGAGCGCGTGGCCCATGCCGTCGATGACGACGAGGTCCGACGCTCCGGTCGTCCGGGCGACCAGCTCCTGCGCGGGCTCGAGGAACGCGGTGGGCTCGTCCTCGGCGCCGACCACGAGGAGCGTCGGCGTGGCGGCGAGCGCGCCGGCTCGGGCCACGTAGTCCATGCGGTCCGCGACCTCCTCGGACTCCGGCGTCCACTGGTAGTCGACCCCGAAGAGCTTCCCGAGCGTCGCGACGACCGGCCGCAGCTGCAGCATCGGACTGATCCCGACGAGCGCGGTGACGTCGTCGCGCCGCGTCGTGACCTCGAGCGCGACGCCCGCCCCCGCCGACCCGCCGAACAGGCCGAGCGCACCGCCGATCCCGAACTGCTCGCGCAGCGCACCCAGCGCCGCGTCGAACTCGTCGGCGGCCTCGGCGTTCACCGGCCCGTGCATGAGCATGACCGCGTCCTCGTACCCGAGGCCCATGAGCTCGTCCATGCCGCCGGCGGGCAGCCGCGCGCCCATCTTCGGCAGGCCGAGGTAGATCCGCCACGCGTCCAGGCCCGCCAGCGGCAGCGCCGCGGCGAACGCGGCCTCGCTGCGCGGCGCGTCCATGAGGTGCCAGCCGACGACGACGGGCGCGTCGGCCCGCGCGCCGCCCTCCGGCGGGACGGCGATGAAGGGCACGCCGGCGGCGGTTCCGGTCTCGGTCATGGGGAGCTCCTCGGGATCGCTCGAACTGTACGGTGTCCAGCATACTGGACGGTGTACAGTTCGTCCATGCCCAGGACCCCGGGTCAGCGTGCCGGACTCAGTCACGACGCCGTGCTCACGGCGGCCAGGACCGTGTTCGCCGAGCGCGGACTGCCCGGGCTCTCGATGCGCTCGGTGGCCGGCGCGCTCGGCGTGGCCCCGAACGCGCTCTACAGCCACGTCGCCGACAAGAACGCGCTGGTCGACGCCCTGCTCGACGACGTGCTCGGCGCGCTGACACCCCCGGCCCCGGACACCGACCCGGTCGGCGGGCTCCGCGCGGTCATGCTCGCGACGTTCGACCTGCTCGCGGAGCACCCCGACCTCGTCCCGCTCTACCTCGCCCGGCAGGGCGCCCGCGGGCCGCACGCCCGCGCGCTGGGCGCGGCGATGGTCGTCCTGCTCGCGCGCCTCGGTCTCGACGACGCCGCCGCCGGCCGGGTCGTGCGCGCGCTGATCGTCAGCACGCTGGGCTACGCCGCGCTCGCCACCGCCGACGACGCCAACCTGAACCCGCCGGAGCTGCGGGCGGACCTCGAAGTCACCCTCGACTGGATCGTCCGCGGCGCGGTGTCCTAGCGCAGACGCGCGCCGACCCGCTCGGACGCCGTCGCGACGGCCGCGTCGCGCCGGGCCGACGCCTCCTCGAGGGTCAGCGTCCGGTCGGGGGCGCGCAGGCGCAGGGCGAAGGCGAGCGAGCGCTTGCCCTCCCCCACCTGCGGGCCGGCGTAGACGTCGAAGAGGCGCACGTCCTCGACCAGGTCGCCCCCGCCGTCCCGCAGCGCGGCGACCACCGACGCGGCCGGCACCGCCTGGTCGAGCACGAGCGCGACGTCGAGCAGCACGGGCGGGAAGGACGACACGGCGGGCACCGGGCGGTCCTCGGCGAGCGGGAGCCGGTCGAGCTCGATCTCCATGGCGCACGTCCGCGCGGGCATCCCGAGGGCCTCGAGCACCTTGGGGTGCAGCTCGCCCGCGTGGCCGACGAGCGTGTCGTCGAACCACAGCGCCGCACAGCGTCCCGGGTGCCACGGCGCGTGCCGGTCGGCGGTGACGGCCAGCTCGGCGCCGTACACGCGGCCGGCGAGGCGGGCGGCCTCCACGGCGTCCGACCAGTCGGCGGGCCGGCCCGGACCCCACCAGCCCGCGCGCTCCCACGCGCCGGCGAGCACCGCGCCGACGCGCAACGGCTGCGCGGGCAGGCCGTCGAGCACCGAGGCGATCGCCGCGGCGTCCGGGCGGTGGTCGACGGGCAGCGACGGTGCGGCGGACGGGTCGCCCGGACCGGGACGCACCACCTGGCCGACCTGGTACAGCGCGAGGTCCCGCAGACCGCGGGACACGTTGCGGACCACGGCGTCGAGCAGCCCCGGCAGCAACGTCGTCGCCATCAGCGAGCGGTCGGCGTCGAGCGGGTTGGCCAGGCGCAGGGCGTGGCGGCGGTCGTCGTCGGCGTCGAGCCCGAACGCGTCGAACACCGTCGGCGGGACGAACGGCGAGGGCAGGACCTCGTCGTACCCGGCGTCGGCGAGCGCGCGGGACACCTGGCGCCGGCGGCGCTGGGACAGCGTCAGACCGGTCCCCGGGTGCGCGGCCGGGAGCTCGGACGGGATGCCCGCGTACCCCTCGAGCCGCAGGACCTCCTCGACGAGGTCGGCCGGACGGGTCAGGTCGGGACGCCACGTCGGGGGCACCGCCCGCAGCCCGGCGCCGCCGCTGTCGCCCGGGTCGGCGCCGGCGACCTCGACCGCACAGCCGATCTGACTCAGGCGGCGCACCACGGCGCCGCGCTCGTAGCGCGTGCCGGCGACGCGGTCGGGCAGGTCGAGCGCCATGACGACGGGCTCCGGGGCGCTGACGCCGCCCTCGTCGGTGACGCCGGGGGCGACGGTGGCGCCGCCGTAGTGCGCGAGCAGCCACGCGGCGCGGTCGGTGGCGGCGCGGGCGACGCCGGGGTCGACCTCGCGCTCGAAGCGGCGGGCGGCCTCGCTGGGCAGCCGGTGCCGTCGCGCCGCGCGGGCCACCGACGGCGCGTCCCAGGTGGCGGCCTCGAGCAGGACGTCCGAGGTCCCGGGGCCGACCTCGGTGCTCGCCCCACCCATCACACCGGCGAGACCGATCGGCCCGGAGTCGTCGGTGACGACGACGTCGTCGACGTCGAGCGCCCGCTGGGCGTCGTCCAGGGTCGTGATCTTCTCGTCCGCGCCCGCGCGCCGGACGACGACGTCGCCGGTCACGGTCGCCGCGTCGTAGGCGTGCATGGGCTGGCCGAGCTCGAGCATCACGTAGTTGGTGACGTCGACGGCCAGCGAGATCGGGCGCACCCCGCAGAGCAGCAGCCGCCGGCGCATCCACCACGGCGACGGGGCGGCCGGGTCGAGCTCGGTGACGCGGCGCGCGACGAAGCGCCGGCAGCCGGACGACGGGTCCAGGCGCACGCGCCAGGCGTCCCCGTCCTCGCCGGGCAGGTCGCGGCCGACCAGCGCCGGGTCGCCGTAGGGGGCGTCGAGGGCGCACGCGAGCTCGCGGGCCAGACCGCGCACCGACAGGCAGTAGCCGCGGTCGGGCGTCACGGCGATGTCGAGGACCGCGTCGTCCAGCCCGAGCAGCACCGCCGCGTCGTCACCGGGGTCGGCCGTGCCGGGCGGGAGCACGAGGATGCCGCTGTGGTCGTCGCCCAGACCCAGCTCGTCGAGCGCGCAGATCATGCCGTCGGAGACGTGGCCGTAGGTCTTCCGCGCGGCGATCGCGAAGTCACCGGGCAGGACGACTCCGGGCAGGGCCACGACCACGAGGTCGCCCTCGGCGAAGTTCGTCGCGCCGCAGACGATGCCCCGGGAGCCGGCGTGCTCGCCGTCGGCCTCGTTGTGCTCCGGCCCGACGTCGACCCGGCAGTACCGGATCGGCTTCTTGAACTCGGTGAGCTCCTCGATGGAGGCGACGCGTCCCACGACGAGCGGGCCCGTGGTCGCCGGCACCGGGATGACGTCCTCGACCTCGAGGCCGACGCGGATCAGCGCCTCGCCGACGGCGTCGGCCGTCGGCGCGGGACCGTCGTCCTGCGAGGACAGGTCGACGTGCTCGAGGAGCCACGAGACGGGGACGCGCACGGCGGGGCCTTTCTGGAGCTGCGGGGTGGGAGGGCGGAGCCGGGGCTACGGCTCGACGGCGAACGCCGAGGTGAACCGCACGTCGCCCTCGACCATGTCGCGCATGTCGGGCAGGCCGTTGCGGAACATCAGCGTGCGCTCGAGGCCCATCCCGAAGGCGAACCCGGAGTAGACCTCGGGGTCGACACCGCAGGCGCGCAGGACGTTGGGGTCGACCATGCCGCAGCCGCCCCACTCGACCCAGCCCGCGCCGCCCTTCTTCTGCGGGAACCAGACGTCCGGCTCGGCCGAGGGCTCGGTGAACGGGAAGTACGAGGGCCGCAGGCGGATGGTCGACTCCTCGCCGAACATCGCGCGGGCGAAGGCGTCGAGGGTGCCCTTGAGGTGGGCCATCGTCAGGCCCTTGTCGATCGCCAGCCCCTCGATCTGGTGGAAGACCGGGGTGTGGGTCGCGTCGAGCTCGTCGGTGCGGAACGTCCGGCCCGGGCAGACGACGTAGACGGGCAGGTCACGCTCGAGCAGCGCCCGGATCTGCACCGGGGACGTGTGGGTGCGCAGCACCTGGCGCGCCTCGGCGGGCTCGACGTGGAAGGTGTCCTGCATGGTGCGCGCCGGGTGGTCGGGCAGGAAGTTCAGCGCGTCGAAGTTGAACCACTCCGACTCGACCTCGGGACCCTCGGCGACCTCGTAGCCCATCGCGACGAAGATGTCGGCGATCCGCTCGGAGAGCTGCGTCAGGGGGTGGCGGCTGCCGCGGGGATGGCGGTCGCCGGGCAGGGTGACGTCGACGGCCTCCTCGGCCAGCATCCGCTCGTCGCGCTCCGCGGAGAGCACCTCGTGGCGCTCGTCGTACGCGGTCTGGATCGCGACGCGGACCTCGTTGACCCGCTTGCCGGACTCGGAGCGCGCCTGCGGGGGCAGCGCCCCGATCTCGCGGCGCGCCGTGAGCACCGGCGACCGGTCGCCGAGGTGGGCGGGCTTGAGGGCCGTGAGCGCTTCCAGGGTGGACGCGCCCGCGAAGGCGGCGGAGGCGTCCGACCGGGCGGCGTCGAGCGTCTCGGGGTCGAGCGCCGCGACCTGCTTGGGGTCGTAGAGGTCGTTGGTGCCGGACATCGAGGTCGTCTCGCTCCTGCGCTGCTCTCGGGGTGCTCGGGTGCCCGTCGATGGTATCGGAGCAGGTCGAACGCGTTCTCCTCAGTGGTGCGCGCGCGCCGAGGCGTAGAGGCAGACCGCCGCGGCCGTCGCGAGGTTCAGGCTCTCCGCACGGCCGTGGACGGGGACGCGGACGCGGTGGTCGGCGAGCTCCGCGGTGCGCTCGTCGAGGCCGTGGGCCTCGCTGCCGAACAGCCAGGCGGTCGGCCCCGCGAGCAGAGCGTCGGCCGAGGCGTCGAGGACGGTCTCGCCGTCGCCCGCGGCGGCGAGCAGCGTCAGGCCGCGCTGCCGCAGGGCCTCGACGACCGCGTCGACGTCGCGCGCGACCGCGAGCGGCAGGTGGAAGAGGCTGCCCATCGTCGAGCGCACGCACTTGCCGTTGTGGGGGTCGACGGCCTGGTTCCTGCTGTCGCCCGCCAGGACGACGGCGTCGGCGCCGGCGGCGTCGCTCGTGCGGATGACGGTGCCGGCGTTGCCGGGGTCGGCCACGCCGACGAGGACCGTGACGAGGCGCGCGGTGGGGGCGAGGGCCGCGTCGAGCCCGACGGTCACCGTGGAGCAGACGGCGACGACGCCCTGCGGGCTCACGGTGTCCGAGAGGCCGGCCGCGGCCTTCTCGGTGACGCGGGCGACGCGGATCCCGAGGGCCGTCGCCCGGTCCTCCAGCGTGGGGTCCCGGTCGGCGACGGCGTCGGTGAGGAAGAGGTCGTGCACGCGCCGGGGATCCTCGTCGGCCCAGGTCAACGCTTCGTGCACCGGCCGGACACCCTCGACGAGGAAGCGTCCGGCCTCGAGACGCGCCGCGCGCCGCAGCAGCTTGCGGGCTGCGGCGACGCGCGGCGTGCGTTCGGTGAGGATGGCCTCGGTCAGGCGGCGTCCTCGTTCTTCGCGTCCTTGTCCGCGGCGTTCTTGTCCGACGGGACCGCCGCGCGGGCGACCTCGACGAGCGCGGTGAACGCGGCCGGGTCGGACACGGCGATCTCCGCGAGGTTCTTGCGGTCGACCTCGACGCCCGCGAGCTTCAGCCCCTGCATGAACCGGTTGTAGGTCATGTCGTTGGAGCGCGCGGCCGCGTTGATGCGGGTGATCCACAGCTGGCGGAAGTCGCCCTTGCGCTGCTTGCGGTCGCGGTAGGCGTAGGTCAGCGAGTGGAGCGTCTGCTCCTTCGCCTTGCGGTAGAGCCGGGAGCGCTGGCCGCGGTAGCCGCTGGCCATCTCGAGGGTCGTGCGCCGCTTCTTCTGCGCGTTGACCGCGCGCTTCACGCGTGCCACGTGGTCCTGCCTTCGTCGTGTGGGATGCGGGGTGCTGGGTGGAGCGCCGGGTCAGATCCCGAGCATCCGGCGGACGCGCTTGTCGTCCTGCGGCGCGATCTCGGTCTGCCCGGCGAGCCGACGCGTGTGCTCGCTCGACTTCTTCTCCAGCAGGTGGCGCTTGCCGGCCTTCTCACGGAGCAGCTTGCCGCTCCCCGACACCTTGATGCGCTTCTTGGTGCCGCTGTGGGTCTTGTTCTTCGGCATGGATCCTGTCCTGCTCTGCTGGTTCGGCGTCCGTTCCGGCCCCTCGACGAGGACGGTACGGGCGCCCGGGAACCCGGCCGCACACACCCCGGGGGGCGGGTGCGGCCGGACGTGCGGGTGTCAGCCCGCCGGCTCGGGGGCCGGCTCCTGGGCCTCCTGCTGCGCCTCCTGCTGGGGGCGCGGGGCCTTCTGCGGCTTCTTGTTCGGCGCCAGGACCATGGTCATGTTGCGGCCGTCCTGCTTCGGCGTCGCCTCGACGTAGCCGAGTTCACCGACGTCCTCGGCGAGGCGCTGCAGGAGGCGGAACCCCAGCTCCGGGCGCGACTGCTCGCGACCACGGAACATGATGGTGACCTTGACCTTGTGACCCTGCCCGAGGAAGCGGGTCACGTGACCCTTCTTCGTCTCGTAGTCGTGAGGGTCGATCTTCGGCCGGAGCTTCTGCTCCTTGATCACCGTCTGCTGCTGGTTGCGCCGCGACTCGCGGGCCTTCTGCGCGCTCTCGTACTTGAACTTGCCGTAGTCCATGAGCTTGCAGACCGGCGGGCGGGCCTGGGCGGCCACCTCGACCAGGTCGAGGTCGGCCTCACGGGCCAGGCGCAGGGCGTCCTCGATGCGGACGATCCCGACCTGCTCCCCGTTGGGGCCGACCAGTCGCACCTCGGGAACGCGGATGCGCTCGTTGATGCGGGTCTCTGTGCTGATGAGCTCTCCTCGGGTCCGTGACAGTTCCGTGCGACCCTGCACGAGGAGCCCCGATGGACGTCGGGCCCCGCGCCACGGAGGGTGGCGGCAGGGCCCACGGTCGACCGATCCACGTCCCCCTGCGGGAGACGGTGTCGCCGCGGCACTCGCGTGCTGCGGCTACCGGACCGGAACCCGCTCGCCTGTGCGGCGGACGGGTGGGAGCCGGGGGCTCCACTTGCCGCTCGATGGACGCAGAACACCCACCGAGCTGGTCGCTCACCGCACAACGTACCACTGCGCGGCGATGTTCCTCGGGACGCCCCCACGACCCCGGACGCGAGACGCCGTGGGCACCCTCAGGGCCTCCGACTGCGGTGTGTGACGATCTTCGCCTCGTTTACCCTGAGCAGCGCAACATTGATGGAGCATTTCGCTCCGGACCGTAGCGACATTGCCTCACACGGGCCATACTCCCCGGCGTCGGGCGCGACTCGTGGGGGGAAGCCACATGACGGCAGCGGCTCCGGTGTCGGAGCTCGACGACACGCTGGTCAGGCACCGTCGATGGGCCTGCGGCGTGCTCGCGGCGCTCGGCGTCGTCGCCGGCGTCCTGGCGGCTCTCGAGGTCACCGGCGTCGTCCGGGCCGTCGCGACCGTGACGTTCATGCTGCTGGGCCCGGGCTGGGCGGTCGCCGGCTTCCTCCGCGGCGCGGCACCGGCGCTCGTCTGGGCGGTGGCGGCCGCGCTCGGGTGCGCCGTCGGCGCCCTCGGTGCCGTGGTGATGCTGCGTCTCGGCCAGTGGCACCCCCTGGCCGGCCTCGCGGCCCTCGTGGTCGTCGTGGTGCCCGTCCTCCTCCGACACGCGATCCGTCCCCGATGACGCCCCCGGTCTCGGTCTGCATCCCGGTCTACCGCGGGGAGGAGCACCTCGCGGTCGCCATCGAGAGCGTTCTCGCGCAGACGTTCACCGACTTCGAGCTCGTCGTGCTCGACAACTGCAGCCCGGACCGCTCCGGGGAGATCGCCGCCTCCTACCGCGACCCGCGTCTCCGGATCGAGACCAACCCGGAGGTGCTGCCCCTGACCGAGAACTGGAACACGGCGGTGCGCCTCACCCGGGCACCGCTGGTGAAGCTCCTGTGCGACGACGACCTGCTGCACCCTCGCTGCCTCGAGCTCCAGGCCGCGGCGCTCCGGGACGACCCCGGCCTGGCCGTCGTCGCCTCCCGCCAGCACCTGATCGACCGTGACGGACGCATCGTGGTCCCGGCGCGCTTCCTGCGCGGCCTCCTCGGGCCGCGCACCCGCAGCGAGGTCGTCCGCCGCGTGGTGCGCGCCGGGGCGAACCCTGTCGGTCAGACGGCGGGCGTGACGTTCCGGCGCTCCGCCTTCGACGCCACCGACGGGTTCGTCGCCGAGAAGACCTTCGTGGGCGACATCGACCTCATCGTGGCGCTGACGGCCTCGGGCGGGTTCCTGGGACAGCGCGAGAGCCTCGCGGCCGCCCGGCTGGTGCCCACCAGCGCCTTCGCCTTCGCCCGCCCCCAGGACTTCGCGGTCCAGAAGGCGTTCCTGCGTGAGCTGCGTCGCGCACCGGGTGGGCGTGTCCGCCGCCTCGACGTGATCGCCGGCGACGTCGCAGGCCCGGTCGCCCGCCTCCGTCGCGCCGCCGGCTCCCGGCTCGCTGCACACCGAGGAGCGTGACGTGGCGATCCCGACGTCGAGCGAGGGCTCCCGCCGCCTGGCCACGCTGCGATCGCGCCCGGCCACGGCGCCGGCGACGTCCCACCGGCCCGCCGCCCAGCGCACCGTGACCCCGGCCGACGCCCTGCCGGTGGTGCTCGCCCTGGCGGCGCTGGCGTGCCTGCCGATGGTCGTCCGGGCTACCCGACTCGACGGCATGGGCGGGCTCGGCCTCGCCACGGTGCTCCCCCTGTGGGCGTGGGCGGCCATCGTCCTCGCCGTCGTCGCGTGCGCCACCGAGATCCTCCGTGCCCGTCCGCGCAGCGCGGTCCTCGTCGGGACGACCGCGGTCCTCGTCCTGTGCACCACCGGCCTGCCGTCGTTGGTCGAGTCGGCGGCCCGTGTCCCGAGCGCGTGGGTCCACCTCGGCTTCATCGAGGCGATCGTGGAGACGGGCCAGATCCCCAGCGGGGTGGACTCCCGCTTCGCCTGGCCGGGGTTCTTCGCCCAGTGGGCCTGGCTCTCGGAGGCCTCCGGCGGGCTCGCCCTGGACGGTGTCCTGCGCTGGACACCTCCCGTTGTCGTCGCCGTCTGGGCCGTGGCGGTCCACGCCATCGCGCGTCCCCTGCTCGGCGGGGTCCGCGGCCCGTGGGTCGCCGTCTGGCTCTTCCTCGGCGCGAACTGGATCGAGCAGGACTACTTCTCGCCCCAGGCCACCGTCATCGTCCTGACCCTCGCGCTCCTGGCCTGCCTCGTCGGCCCGCTGGCCACCACCCGCGGCGACCCCGCGGGGGGCACCTGGCCCGTGCCCGCGCCGGACAGTCCCCGCGCACCGTGGCTGCGCCGCATCGTCGCGACCGCCCTGCTCCCCGTCCGGCGGCCGGACCGCGACGTCGACCAGGTCCTGCTGACGTGGGCCGTCGTCGCCCTGTGCCTGGTCACCGTTGTGATCGACCACCCACTGACACCGTTCGCGCTGGGTGCCCAGCTGGTCCTGCTCGCCCTCGCCGGACGTTTCTGGGGACGGTGGCTGGTCGTCGTGCTGGTCGTCGTCGAGCTGACCTGGTTCGTCCTGGGAGCCCGGGAGTTCTGGACGTCCCGGCTGGACCTCGCGATCGGCGACCTCGGCGACCTGGTCGGGGCCCTCGCGGAGGCGCTGTTCGGCAGGTTCGTCGGCGACCCCGGCCAGCTCGTGATCAAGGCCGGGCGCGTCGTCATGGCCCTGGCCACGGTGGCCCTCGCCGTGGCCGGGGCGTGGGTGCGTCGACGACGGAACGGGTCGTGGCTGATCGCCCTCCTCGCTGCCGTGCCCGCGGGACTCGTCCTCGGGCAGAGCTACGGCGGCGAGATCCTCCTGCGGGTGCTGCTGTACTCGCTGCCCTTCCTGGCCGTCCTGGGCGCCGAGGCGATCCGCGAGGCAGCCCGTCGCCGTCCCCGGGCGGGCCCGGTGGTGCTCACGGTCGGGCTCGTGGCCCTCTTCGCCTCCCTCGTCGTCCTGCGCGGGGGCAACGAGGCCTATCTCGGGGTGACGGCGCGCGAGGTCGCCGTCAGCCGCGAGGTGCTGGACGCCGCCCCTCCGGGCGCGCGCATCCTGCGGCTCGCGAACACCGGCCCGATGCGCCTCACCCGTGCCGCGGACACCGTCCAGGTGGGGTCGGCGCCCGAGTGCGCCAGGCTGGGCGACGACGTCGTGGGATGCCTCCGCCGGGATCGTCCGGACATCGTGCTGGTCCTGCCGAGCATGGAGGCCGAGGGTGTCGTCCTCCACAACGCGCCGCCGGGCTGGAGCCGTGCGGCCGTGAACGCGATCCTCGCGACCGGCCAGTACCGCGCGCTCCGCGACGACGGCGACATCGTCGTCCTGGGAAGGGAGGTCCCCCGATGACCGTCGTCGGAACCATCGTCTGCCTCGGGTTCCTCGCCGTCCTCGGCACGCGGGTGGGTCTGACGGAGGCGGTCTGGCCGGAGTACCGGGTGCGGAGGACACAGCGCCGGGTCGTGCACGGGCTCGACCTCGTCGCGGTCCTTCTGGTGCTGGTCCTGCTCGCGACCCTGGCCGCCGTGATGGGTCCGTTCCTGCTCTCCTGAACGGGCCGCCTCACCGTCGGGGTCGAGGTCGCCGGGGGCAGCCGCTCCCACGACCCCACCGTCGGGTCAGCGCTCGAAGACCAGCCACTGGTGGACCGCGGCGAGCAGGCCGAGGGCGCGTGGCAGCCACAGGACGCCGGCGGTCCCCCGGGGCATCAGGCCGGCCAGGTTGGTGGGCTTCGGCCGCGCGGTCCGCCGGGTCAGCTCGGGCCGCAGGCGCAGGCCGTGCTCGGCGAACGCGTTCTCGAACCAGGACGCGGAGCGGGCCCTGGTCCCGGGGCTGAGCGCGCTCGGCACGGCGCTCCGGGTCATCTCGTGGACGATCACACGGGACCTCGCGACCCGGGAGATCTCGGCGATCGCGCGGGTCGGGTCGGCGAGGTGCTGCAGCACGGTCACCGTCAGGACGTTGTCGAACGAACGGTCCGGGAACGGGATGGCCGCAGCGTCGAACTGCGTGACCCGACCGTCCACCTTCCTGGCCTGCTCCACCATGTGCGCGCTGCGGTCCCCACCGGTCGCGTCGAACCCACGCTCCTTGAGGAGCTGGAGCCACTGGCCCTTGCCACACCCGACCTCGAAGACCGACCCCGGGGCGAGGTCGCCGATGACCGCCTCCAGGAACGTCGTGCGGGCGAGTGCGCCGAACAGCTCGTAGAGCTCACCGCCGTCCCGGCGGGCGACCACGGAGCCACCCTCGCCGGCCACCCCGTCCCAGTTCCACCTGCCGAAAGCGTCGCTCACCCTCCGGCCCCCCGCGGTCGATCCGCTCGCGATACCGCGGTGAGGGAGACGTCGCTCCGGGCCGTCGGCCTCCCCCACGAGTACCCGTAGTGGCGCAACCAGGGGGACGCCAGCGCGGTCGTGACATACCGGTCGAGGCGTCCCTGCTCGGTGACCCACGCGTCGTCGAGGCGCACGCCTACCTCGCCGGTGCGGAACCGGCCCGGGTTGCCGGCGATCGTGTGGTTCGGCGGCAGGTCGACGGTCCGGTCGTCGAGGAACGGGCCGTCGGTGACCGGCTCGCCCAGCCAGTCCACGACCGCGCCGACGACGTCGCGCGGCGCGGACATGAAGTCCTCGTACCGGACGCGCAGGACGCGGCCCGGAGGCAGGAGCTGCGTCAGGCGTTCGATGAGCACGTTCCAGCTCACCCAGTGCCCGACGTTCATCAGCCGTCCGTGGCGGTGCATCCGCGTCCCGTCGGCCGACGGGTCGGTCACGGTGCGCTGCCACGAGTAGGCACAGGCCCGGGGGTCCCGCACCATGTGCAGCAGGTAGGGCTCGACGCCGGACGCCATCGCCGTCAAGATCGCGTCCGGGGGGCGCTTCGACGCGTCGACGACGACCCGGCACCCGGTCGTGGCGGCGATGGCGCGGTAGAGGCGGGACAGGATGTCGGCGTATCCCGTGGCCTCGTCCGTCGACCGACCCGAGCGTGCCGCGGCGAGGAGCGCGCCGGTGCGCAGCACTCCGAGCGACCCGTGCTGCAGGGCCGCCAACCGCCGCGGGTCGGGAGGCTGGTCGCCGAACGCCCGGCGCAGCACGGGAGCCCAGAACGCGCACCCGACCACGGGGTCGCCGCAGCCACAGCGCCGGCCCTCGAGGTAACCGAGCTCCCAGAGGCGGGTGATCTCCCCCGCGGTGAACACCCCGTCGTGCGCCCCGAGGA
Source organism: Actinomycetospora aeridis (assembly GCF_037400275.1). NCBI lineage: Bacteria > Bacillati > Actinomycetota > Actinomycetes > Pseudonocardiales > Pseudonocardiaceae > Actinomycetospora > Actinomycetospora aeridis. Next base: position 28,646 of record NZ_JBBEGL010000017.1, read on the forward strand.
CGTTGTCCATCAGCGTCGTGCCGCTGCGCCCCCAGCCGGCGACGTAGAGGACCTTGAGTCGAGCGCCGCCCGGATCGCTGTCGACCACGACCACCTCCATCACTCGTCCGGCGGTGCTTGCGACCTACCGTGACCGATGAAGCGGGGACTGTGCCCGTGATGCCGACGTTCGATGAGCGTTCCGCCGTTGTGGGGCCTCGATAGGCTCCAGAGCGTAGCGAACACCGGCCACAGGCGCGATACTCCTGCTCCGGGGGGCGTAGCGAGCGACGACGGGCCGTCGGGTCCGTCGCGGGACATCGTCCCCGTCACCACGGCGCCGGGAGGACACCGCCATGCCAGCTCCGGACCACTCCTCCACGGCCGACATCCCGGTCGTCATCCTGGCCGGCGGCCTGGGCACCCGGCTGCGCGAGGAGACCGAGCGGATCCCCAAGCCGATGGTCCGCGTCGGCGAGCAGCCGCTGCTGTGGCACATCATGAAGCTCTACGGCCACTACGGTTTCCGCCGGTTCGTCCTCTGCCTCGGGTATCGGAGCGAGGTCGTCAAGCACTTCTTCCTCACCTACCGGACCCAGCTCGCCGACCTCCGCATCGACCTCTCCGGTGCCTCCGCGCCGGAGTTCGTCAACCGGCCGGGCGTCGAGCCGTGGGACATCCTCTGCGCCGAGACGGGCCTGCTCACCGGCACCGGGGGCCGGCTCAAGCGCGTCCGCGACTACCTGGACGCCGACACGTTCATGTGCACCTACGGCGACGGCATCGGGCCCGTGGACCTGCACGCCCTCCTGGACCACCATCGATCGCACGCCCGGGTCGCGACCGTGACCGGAGTGCACCCGACGAGCCCTTTCGGCGAGATGGAGATCGTGGACAGCACCGTCGTCGAGTTCAACGAGAAGCCGGACATCTCGACCCGCCTGGTGTCCGGTGGCTTCTTCGTCTTCGAGCGGACGGTCTTCGACTACCTCACCGACGAGGACGACCTCGTCCTCGAGCGCGAGCCCCTGCGCAAGCTGGCGCGCGACAACGAGCTCTCCGTGTACGAGCACCACGACTTCTGGCACGGCATGGACACCCACCGCGACCTCGTCGAGCTCAACGACCTGTGGGCGTCCGGGCGCGCGCCGTGGAGCGTGTGGGAGTCCTGAGCGGGCTCGCCGGCACCGGATCGGTGATCAGGTGTCCGTCGCTGCGGGAAGACCTGCGTGTCCCGACGTCCACGTGCGCTCCCGCGTCACCGCCTGCAGGACGCGCCATCCGTCGCGCCAGGGACGCAGGTGGGACGCACCGCTGCGGCGGCGGTACTCGAAGCTGGGCACCTCGGCGATCCGGAGCGCGGCACGGGCCGCGCGACAGAAGATGAGAGCCTCGATCTCGAACCCGTGCCCGTAGTCGGCGCGCAGGCGCCGAGCGGGTCCCGGGGCCGGACAGGCCAGTGCCGCGAGCTCGAGCACGGGGACGATGTCGGTCCAGAGCGCGGCGTAGCCGTAGCAGAGCTCGCTCCACCGTTGGCGGTACGTGCCGTTGGTCAGACCGATCAGCACCCGGTTGCCACAGCGCCGCAGCGCCGAGATGTCGTGCGACCCGCCGCCCCTCACGGTCCGGGAGCCCTTGACGAGATCGGCGCCGCCGAGCAGTGACTGCACGAACGCGGGGATCTCCCGCGGGTCCATCGAGCCGTCGGCGTCCATCATGACGACGATGTCGCCGGACGCGGCGCAGAGCCCGAGCGCGAGCGCGGCCCCTTTCCCCGGCAACGGCTGCTCCAGGATCCGCACCTGAGGTCGCGACCGCCGCGCGACGTCGACCGTCGCGTCTCGCGACCGCCCGTCCACGACGATGACCTCCTCGACGGACGCGTCGATCCGACCGAGGACCCATCCGATGTTGGCCTCCTCGTCCAGGGTCGGGATCACGACGCTGACGCGCGGTCGGCGCGGGGTCGCCCAGGGGACGCGGACGATCGGGGCGGGACCGCCGGCCCGAAACGGTCGCACGGCGAGCCGGGACCAGCCGGGTCCGGCACCGATGAGCTCCACCCTGTCCCCCCTCGACCACTCAACCGGGGGAATCGTAGCGAGACGATCGGCTCTGTTGATACTCCTAGTAGCCGACAGCCGGACAGAAGCGGCGGCAGCGACCGACGGCCGCCGCCGGTCATCACACGAGCGGACCTAGCCGTCACTGTCCGCACGATCGTGCTGCTCCCGCGTGCCGTCGCGCGGTGCCGGGCCGGGCGGCAGGTCGGCCCCCGGTCGCTCGGCCCTCCGGCGCAGGACGACCACCACCCCGCAGCCCGCCTGCACGAGGGCGAACCCTGCCGCGATCGGGAGCAGGAGGCCCGGGAGCTCCGGCGTCCCGGCCGGTGCCACGAGCGCGACGCCGAGCACCAGCAGGGTGTTCACGACGGCCAGCCGGGCGTAGCGCAGCGCGCGGCCTCGCGCCTGGTGCTCGCCGACCCGGTGGATCACCAGGAGGCGGCACGCGGAGCCGGCGAGCATCAGCACGAGGACCGGTGCGGCCGCACGGTACGACGGGCCGAAGAGGCCGAGGATCGACCAGGAGAAGCCGGCCGCGACGACGAGAGCCGGCACGAGGAGCAGCAGGAGTCGCCGGCGCACCGCGCGGGAGAGTTCGTCGGCGAGCTCCGGGTGGCGGGCGACGGCGGCGGTCAGCGGGGCCACGAAGTAGAGCGCGACGACGTCGACGACCGTCACCGCCTGCCACACCACGAAGAAGGCCGCACCGGGCTCGACGCCGAAGCGGAACGTCACCAGCAGCGGCACCTGGTTGTAGAGGACCGCGGTCGCGACCTTCCCCACGTAGGTGGGGCCGAGGAAGGCGACCGCCTCGCGCCGCGTCGGCAGCCGGTACAGGGCATCGTCGACCCGGGTCCTGGCGACGAGCGCACGGGCGATGACGAGGGAGCCGACGAGGACGGCGACCGTGGTGGGGACCAACCAGGACCACACGACGCCGACGGTGGTCAGCCCTGCGCCGAGCCCCACCAGGAGGCTCACACGGATGACGCCGAGGAGCCCGATCCTGGCCGGTGCCCACCAGGCCCGCCGGACCCCGACGAGCACGTAGTCCTGGTGCTGGAGCAGCGCGTAGAGCACCACCGTGAGGGTGAACAGCCCGACGGCGAGCGCGCGGTCACCGCCCGGACCCGCCGCGGCGTCCACGACGAGGGACGCGGCGGGCAGCTGCACGTAGACGAACCCGACGACCCCCGCCATGACGGCGACCGCCCCAGCCGCACGCAGGACGACGGTGCGGCTCGCGCCGCCGGCTCGCGGCAGCCAGCGCATGACGGCGATGCCGAGGTTGAGGTCGGTGCACCCGGCGACGAGCAGGACTGCGGAGACGAACGCGGCGGCGGTGCCCAGCTCGCCGGGATCCAGGACCCGTGCGGCCAGCACCCAGCTCACCAGGCCCACGACCGCGGCGCCGCCGACGGAGAGCGCCAGCGCAACGCCGTCGCCGGACGTGTCGCGCCACGAGGTCATGGGGGTCGTGGACTCCCCGCCGGGCGTTCCCCCCTCCGAGGTCATCGGCTCCGCCGCCTCCGCCCCACCCGTCCGCGGAGGTAGCCCGCCGCGGTCGCCGCGAGGGCGAGCACGACCGCGGCCGCGGCGCTCCCCCGGCGGCCCGCCTCGCTCGCCTGTCCCCCGATCCACGCCCGCGCGCCGCACCGGAGCTCGCGCCGCAGCGCGCCGGGCAGGACCTCGAGCACGTACGAACGCTCCGTCGACAGGCCGTCGGCGGCACCGACACGGCGCGCGAGAACCGCCTTCGACACGCCCTCCGACCACGAACGCCGCAGGAGGTACCCCCACCCGACCCGATCCGCCCCGACACGGTGATCGACCACGCCGGCCGGGGTGAGCACGATCCGACCCTCGGGATGGCGCTGTCGCAGGCGGATGCAGACATCGGTCTCTTCACAGCCCAGGGGCGTCGCGCCGACGCGACCCATGTCCTCGGCGAACCCACCGACGGCGACGAGCACCGAGCGGCGGAACGACATCGAGCACCCCATCACGTTGCGCACGTCGACGACGCCCTCACCCGTCGACGCAGGGTGCTGCCCGGTGAAACTGCAGCCGACGATCCACCAGAGCTCCGGGGGGAGGACGGCCGGTGCCTCCCCGGACGGCCACCGCGGGACGGCGAGCCCTCCGACCGCCAGCGTGCTCGGGTCGGCGTACGGCGCCACCAGTTGCGCCAACCAGTCGGGCCGCGCGCAGGCGTCGTCGTCGATGAAGACCACGATGTCGCCCGTCGCATGATCGAGGGCCGTGTTCCGCGCCCCGGAGAGGCCGCGCCGTCGGGGGCTCTCCCGCACCGCGACGTCGGACAGGACGACCCGGGCGCGGGCGGCGAGGGACGGGTTGTGATCGACGACGAGGAGGATCTCTGCCGCGGGCCGGTCCTGCTCCCGGATCGAGGCCACCGCGGCGACGAGGTCCGGCCAGCGGCGTTCGGTGTACGCACAGATCACCACCGAGACCGCAGGGCCGGTCACCGGGCCTCGTCCGGGTCCCGCCCGAGGGCGACGGTGCCGGAGCGGCGGTGGAGCCGGCGGCCGGGCTCGATGGCGGAGAGCGCTCTGCTCGCCGCAACCGCCCCGAGGTGCCGGATCACGGGGTCATTGTTGCTGGTCGACGCCCGGCTCGGGCCCGCCGGCGTCTGCGGGGCTCAGCCTGCCTTCCGGGCACGGCTCTTGCGGACAGGACCGGCGTCGGGCTCGACGAGCTTGCCGAGGAATTGGCCCGTGTAGCTCTCGGGCACCGCCGCGACCTGCTCGGGTGTGCCCTGGGCGACAACGGTACCGCCGTTGTTGCCGCCCTCGGGCCCCATGTCGACCACCCAGTCGGACACCTTGATGACGTCGAGGTTGTGCTCGATGACGAGGACCGTGTTGCCCTTGTCGACCAGCCCGTTGATGACGCCGAGCAGCTTGCGGATGTCCTCGAAGTGCAGGCCCGTGGTGGGCTCGTCGAGGATGTAGATCGTGCGGCCCATCGAGCGCTTCTGCAGCTCCGCGGCCAGCTTGACGCGCTGCGCCTCGCCACCGGAGAGCGTCGGCGCGGGCTGGCCGAGGCGAACGTAGCCGAGGCCGACCTCGGTGAGCGTCTGCAGGTGGCGGTGGATCGCGCCGATCGGCTTGAAGAACTCGGCGGCCTCCTCGATCGGCATGTCGAGGACCTCGGCCACGTTCTTGCCCTTGTAGTGCACCTCGAGCGTCTCGCGGTTGTAGCGGGCGCCCTTGCAGACCTCGCACGGCACGTACACGTCGGGCAGGAAGTTCATCTCGATCTTGATCGTGCCGTCGCCCGCGCACGCCTCGCAGCGTCCGCCCTTGACGTTGAACGAGAACCGCCCGGGACCGTAGCCGCGAACCTTCGCCTCGTTCGTGGCGGCGAAGAGCTTGCGCATGTGGTCCCACACGCCGGTGTAGGTCGCCGGGTTGGACCGCGGCGTCCGCCCGATCGGCGACTGGTCGACCCGCACGAGCTTGTCGAGGTGCTCGAGGCCCGTCACGCGGGTGTGCCGGCCCGGCACCTGGCGGGCGTTGTTGAGCTTGTTGGCCAGGACCGTGGCCAGGATGTCGTTGACCAGCGTCGACTTGCCCGACCCGGAGACCCCGGTGATCGAGACCAGGCAGCCCAGCGGGAACGAGACGTCGACGTCGCGGAGGTTGTGCTCGCGGGCGCCGACGACGCCGACCTGGCGCTTCTTGTCGACGGGGCGCCGGATCTGCGGCACCGGGATCTGCTCGCGGCCCGACAGGTAGGCCCCGGTGAGCGACTCCGTGCTCTTCTCCAGCCCCTCGACCGGCCCGGAGTAGACGACACGCCCGCCGTGCTCGCCGGCGCCGGGGCCGATGTCGACCACCCAGTCGGAGGCGCGCACGGTGTCCTCGTCGTGCTCGACGACGATCAGCGTGTTGCCGAGGTCGCGCAGCCGGGACAGCGTCTCGATCAGCCGGCGGTTGTCGCGCTGGTGCAGCCCGATCGACGGCTCGTCGAGGACGTAGAGCACCCCGACCAGCCCGGACCCGATCTGCGTGGCGAGCCGGATGCGCTGCGCCTCGCCGCCCGAGAGCGTCGCGGCGGCGCGGGCGAGGGACAGGTAGTCGAGCCCGACGTCGAGCAGGAAGCCCAACCGGGCGTCGACCTCCTTGAGCACCGCCCCGGCGATGACCTGCTCGCGCTGGCCGAGGACGAGGCCCTTCATGAACTCGGCGCAGTCGGCCACCGAGAGCGCGCAGACGTCGGCGATCGAACGGTCGCCCAGCGACTCGTGGCGCAGCGTCACCGCGAGGATCTCGGGCTTGAGGCGCGTGCCGCCGCAGGCGGGGCACGGGACGTCGCGCATGTAGCCCTCGTAGCGCTCGCGCGCGCTGTCGGACTCGGCCTGGTCGAGCCGGCGCTCGAGGAACGGGACGACGCCCTCGAAGGAGGCGTAGTACGAGCGCTCGCGGCCGTAGCGGTTGCGGTAGCGCACGTGCACCTGGTCCTCGGAGCCGTGCAGCACCGCCTTCTGCACCCGGGCGGGCAGCTTGCGCCACGGAGTGTCCATGCGGAAGCCGACCTGCTCCGACAGCGCCGTGAGCAGGCGGGTGAAGTACTCGGCGGACTGGCCGATGGCCCACGGCGCGATCGCGCCGTCGGCGAGCGAGAGCTCGTCGTCCGGCACCAGCAGCTCCGGGTCGACCTCCTTCTTGATGCCCAGGCCGGCGCACGTCGGGCAGGCGCCGTAGGGCGAGTTGAAGGAGAAGGCGCGGGGCTCGAGGTCGTCGACCTGGAGCTGGTGGCCGTTCGGGCACGCCATCCGCTCGGAGAAGCGGCGCTCGCGGTCCGGGTCGTCGTCGGGGAGGTCGACGAAGTCGAGCACGAGGATGCCCTCGGCCAGGCGCAGCGCGGTCTCGACCGAGTCGGTGAGGCGCTGCTTGGCGCTCGACTTCACCGACAGACGGTCGACCACGACCGCGATGTCGTGCTTCTCCTGCTTCTTCAGCGTCGGCGGCTCTGCGAGCGGATACACGGTGCCGTCCACGAGGACGCGGGAGTAGCCCTGGCCCTGGAGCTGGCTGAACAGGTCGACGTACTCGCCCTTGCGCCCGCGGATGACCGGCGCGAGCACCTGGAACCGGCGGCCCGGCTCCATCTCGAGCACCTGGTCGACGATCTGCTGTGGCGTCTGCTTCGAGATGATCTCGCCGCAGGTCGGGCAGTGGGGCGTGCCGGCGCGCGCGTAGAGCAGACGCAGGTAGTCGTAGACCTCGGTGATGGTGCCGACCGTGGACCGGGGGTTGCGGCTCGTGGACTTCTGGTCGATCGACACCGCGGGCGAGAGGCCCTCGATGAAGTCGACGTCGGGCTTGTCCATCTGCCCCAGGAACTGGCGCGCGTAGGCCGACAGCGACTCGACGTAGCGGCGCTGACCCTCGGCGAAGATCGTGTCGAACGCCAGGCTCGACTTGCCGGAGCCGGACAGTCCGGTGAAGACGACCAGACTGTCGCGGGGCAGGTCGAGATCGACGCCCGTGAGGTTGTGCTCACGGGCGCCCTGGACGACGAGACGATCGACCACGTGCGGGGCCTCCAGGCTCGGGGCGAGACGCGCCGGGGTGTCAACACGCCGCGTCGAGCGTCTCTTCCCCCGGTCCACTCCATGCTAGGAGCGACCCCCGACAACGGCCGCCCGGCCTCGGTGCCGCGCGACAGGTCGGGCGTCCGGGGCGGCGACCGGTTGGGCCGTCCGTGTCAGCCGTGCGCCGGATATCGCCGGGCGTACCAGGTGGGCGGTTCGCCGAACAGGTCCGCGAAGTCGCGCGAGAGGTGGGCCTGGTCGGCGTAGCCGAGCGTGGCGGCGAGGTCCGCCCAGTCGACCCGTCCGCCGGCCTCGAGCCGGCCCACGACCTCCTCCAGCCGGTAGCGCCGGATGACCCACTTGGGCCCGAGCCCCACGTGCTCGGCGAAGAGCCGCTGCACGGTGCGCATCCCGAGGCCCGCGTCCGCGGCGAGCCGGTCGACGCGCGCGATCGCCGGGTCCGCGGCGACCCGCGCGACGAGGTCGCCGGCCTCCTGCGCCGCGCGCGCCGGAGCCCCGGTCGGTAGACGGGCCCCCAGCCAGGCGCCCAGGTCACCCTCCCAGCGCGGCCCCTCCCCGAGGACGGCGGCGGCGTCGAACTCGCGGTCGACCAGTGCGGTGACCGGCCCGCCCGCCGGCGCCCGGAAGACGCCCGGCCGGAACGCGGCCCCGACCACGGAGCCGCGACCCTCCAGGACCCGCACCATGTGCCGGCTCCGCGGGCCGACCACCCGCGGTTCCCCGTCACCGATGACGGAGACGTGCACCTGCGGCAGCGGGACGATCTTCTGGCGGTAGGGCTCCGCGTAGTCCCAGGAGGCCGTCCAGAGCCGTTCGACCCAGGGCGCGAGACGCTCGTCGGGCTCGTGCACGGCGATCCGCTGGGCGGTGCGCCAGTGCCCGCCGAGCTCGCGCGGATCGCGCATCTGTCGTGTTCCTCCATGACCCGGGCCGTCGGTGCTGGCTAGCGTCCTGCGTCGTGTTCCCCGACTTCACGCCCCGCCCGCACCTCGTCGTCGCCGCGGCGGCTCCGCACGAGGAGCTCGTGGCCCTCGCCGCCGAGCACCTGGACGCGCCGGCGCCCTGCGAGGGCTGGACCGTCCGCGACCTCGCCGAGCACATGATGACCTGGACGCCCGTGCTCGCGGGCGCCGGTCGCGGGGCGCCGCCCGAGCCCGGGTCGCCGTCGGCCACCGGAGACTGGCCGGCCTCGCTCGGTGCCGCGCGCGACGACCTCGTGGCCGTCTTCGCCGACCCGGAGGCCTGGCGGGGCACGACCACCATGACCAGCTCGGAGCTCCCGTCGCCGGTCGTCGGCACGATGGCGCTCTGCGAGCTCGTCCTGCACGCCTGGGACCTCGCGCGCGCCGTGGGCGAGCCCGTGACGTGGGACGACGCGCTCCTCGCGGAGGTCCTCGAGGCGCTCACCCAGCTCACGCCGCTCGGCCGTCAGATGGGGGCGTTCGGGCCCCTCGTGGAGGTCGACCCGGGGGCGCCGCTGCTCGACCGCGTCGTGGCCGTCGCCGGCCGTGACCCGGCCTGGAAGGCGTGATCAGCCGCGGGCGCCCCCGTCCCTGACGGTGCGCGGGCAGGATGGAGGCCATGGACGAGGTCGATCCGTCGGACCTGGCGCGGCTGCGCTCCCGGAAGGGCTGGAGCGGTGACGCGGGCGGCGGGTGCCGGCACCGTGCCGTGGTGATGAGCGAGGACGAGATCCCGCGCTGCGAGGACTGCGGGGAGACGCTGAGCCCCGACGCGCTGCGCAAGGCGGGCCACAAGCCCGTGCGGCGCTAGGCTCCCCGCCGTGGACCTCCTCGACCAGTACACCGGCCACGTCGAGCCCGGCGGCCCCGCCGCCCGGCGCGACCTGCGGGACGTCTCGATCACCAAGGTGTCGGTCGGGCCGATGGACAACAACGCCTATCTGCTCGTCGACCACGCCTCCGGCGAGACGCTGCTCATCGACGCCGCCAACGAGATCGACCGCCTGCTCGACACCGTCGACACCGTCGCCGAGCGCGGCAAGGTGAAGCGCCTGGCGACGACGCACAAGCACTGGGACCACGTGCAGTCCCTCGAGGACGCCGTCAAGGCCCTCTCCCCCACGACCTACGCCGGCGAGCAGGACGCCCCCGAGCTGCCCGTGGCGCCCGACCACACCGTCGGCGACGGCGACACCGTCGAGTTCGGCGGGTCGCGGGTGGAGATCATCCACCTCGACGGCCACACCCCCGGCTCCATCGCGCTGCTCTACCGCGACCCCGCGGGCTCCGGGCACCTCTTCACCGGCGACTCGCTCTTTCCCGGCGGCCCGGGCAAGACGGCCGGGCCGGCGGAGTTCACGTCGCTGCTGGACGACCTCGAGGCGAAGGTCTTCGGGCAGTTGGGCGACGACACGCATGTCTACCCGGGCCACGGCGACGACACGACGCTGGGCACCGAGCGCCCGAAGCTGCCGGAGTGGCGCGAGCGGGGCTGGTGAACAGCGCTTCTCGGGCCGGTCGCGGCGTGGCCGGGCACACGGCGATGCAGTGATCGCTCCCAGTGCTCCGTCGCCCTCACCTGGTGGGGTCGATGGAGCACCTGCAGCGATCACACTGGGGCACCGCCGACCCCAAGGTCGTGGAGTTCGGACCTGGACTACGGTCCGCACCGATGCTGCAGACCAGTTCGAGGCCGTCTATGTCCAGCGTGGTCACTGATGGACGGGCTGTCGCTGAGCGCGCTCAAGGGCGAGCAAAGCATGATTCAGCGCGCTGAGGACGAGAAGGTTGTCCGCGCCTACTTGCGACTCTGCGAAGACCAGTGCGAAATGCGGTGCGCAGGGTGGATCGGGGACGCGACCTGGAGAATCTGGGCCGACGGCATGTCCGACCAGCTCGGCACCGAGGCGGGCGAGCATCGAGGACGGGAGCCCTTCGTCTCGGTGTGGCGGCCCATGATCGGTGACGAGACGCAGTACAAGCTGTTGCAGGCCTTGCTACGCGGTGAGTTCCAGGAGCACCAACCGTCGCTGGTGAAGCGGCTTCTCAACGGCCTCTACGGCCGGAGCGGCGTGTGATGAGCGTCGGCGGGCCCACGAGCACCGAGTGATGGGGGCACTAGGCAGCTGGAACGACGAGCGCTGCGTACGCCGTGGGGAGCGGCACGGGGTCGCCGTCTTCACGAAGGCCGTCGACATGCATCCGTACAGCCTCCGTCATCAGCTGCAAGCACTCGTCGTAGTCGGCCGCAGCAGCCACGCATCCCGGGAGGTCCGGGCTCCAGGTGCTGTAGCCACCGCTCTCGTCGCGCTCGACCACGACGACATATCCGGTCACGATGTCCTCCGCTCCAGGCCGGCCTGCTCGAGGATGCTCTGCTCGGTACGCGGGTGCAACGTGTCGCTCGGCTTGCCCGCGACCGTGGTGCGCCCGGCTTTGATCGGATGCTTGAACTGGCGGTGACTGCCACGGGTCGCCACGAGGTACCAACCGTCCGCCTCGATCAGCGAGAGGATCTCGGACACCTTGCGAGCCACTCGCATACCCCACCTTCAGTGACAACGCAGGCACGGTAGGGGCGAGGACCGACAGTCCGATCGATCGTGATGACGAGCTGCGCCGGACGCTTCCGTACGCCTCCTCGAATCAGCTTGCGAGAACGACGCCGACGATCGTGGACCGGCGCCTCAGCACGGTGACCGCGTCTCAGCCGTGCAGGTCGGAGGAACCGCCGGCGCGGAGCTGTGCGCCACCGACACCCCGGCGACGAAGCACACGACCGCGACGAGCAGGAGCAGCGACAGGAGCTGTCGGAAGCCGAGCGCGATGATCACCGCGCCTCCCCCGTGCCCGCCCACCGGGTCTCGAGCGCCATGCGCGGACAGCCGAGCGCGACGTCGACCGCGAAGCGCCACCGCGCCCGACGGGTCCGCAGGACCGACATCTCGGCGCGCCACTCCCCCAGCCAGCGCCCTCGGGACGGGGCCGGCAGCAGGAGCGCAGCCAGCCTCAGCACGAGGGCCGCGAACGGAGGCCTCACCGACCTCGGCGACCTTCCGGGCGTGAGCGTGTGGTGCGCCGCCGCGAACAGCTCCTCCCCGAGCTCGTCGTGGCCGGCGGTCCGGGCACGCGGCACCAGCAGTCGCAGGGTCTCGGTGGCCTTCTGCACCTGCACATCCCGCGACAGCGGGTCGACGGTGTGCAGGTTGTGGAGACGGTCCGCGAGCTTGAGCAGCAGCACGTCCGGATGGGCCCCGGGGAGCGCGACCTCGCTGACCCCGAGCGCCGCGAGGTCCCGGACGAGGCGGGCGACGTCGTCACCGAAGTGGTGCGCCAGTTCAGGGATGTCCCGCGCGCGCCACCGGACGTCGTGCACGAGCGCCGCCGCGATGACCCTGCTGCTTCCCCCGCGCTCGGCCACGATCTGGGCCACGGCAACCGAGTGCGCCAGGAACGGATCACCGTTGAGACGCGTCTCGCCCTGGTGATGCCTCGCGGCGAATCGGAAGGCCCGGCGTACGAGCGCCGCCGCTGCACCACCCTCACGCCGCCGCACCTCCTCGGAGTGGAAGCGCACCGTGGGTGCGTATCGCTCCTCGAGGCTGCTCATCAGCGGACCCCTCGCACACTCACGTCGGCGGGAGAGGTGCGATGTCGGGGGCGCAGCGCGGCGGTCGCGAACTGTGTCCCGTCCCGCGTGAGCCGGTAGTACCGGCGCGGCGGGCGCCCGCTGCCCTGGAAGAGCTCCGGCGCCTCGTGGCGGCTCTCCACCAGCCCGGCGCTCTCGAGGCGGGCGAGCATCGGGTAGAGCGTGCCGCTCGCGAGGTCCGCGCCGCGCGCGAGCTCGAGGCCGTAGAACTCCTCGTCCGGGGCAGCCATGAACACGGCGAGCAGGTTCCTGATCGCAGCCGTCACACGCGGAACCCGAGCCGTCATAGCTCGTAGACTACCTAGGTAGCCGAAGCGCGGGGTCTCGGTCGCGTCTCGACGGCGGAACGATCGACCTCAGCCCGTGCGGCAGTCCGCGGCCTCGAGCGGGTCGCGCGGGTACCGGTAGGACGTGCGCTCGACCGCGCCGGCGAGGTTGTCCCAGAACCGATCGAACGTCAGGGGCGCGCGCACCGAGGCGAGCATCTCCTGGGTCCGCGGGCAGGCGACGGCCTGCTGCGCCGCGCCCAGCTCGGTCGGGTCGATGAGCCCCCGCGCGTCGGTGACCCCCGCGTCGGCGGTGTCCCAGCTCGTGGGCAGCTCCTTGTCGTGCCCGATCCGGCCGTTCGGGACGCTCGTGGAGTGGGCGGCGAGGGGGTTGGTCAGCCCGATCGAGTCGTGCACGCGGACGTCGAGCGGCGAGAGCTCGCCGGTCACGCCGAGGTTGAGCCAGACGATCGTGGACGGCGTGCCCGGGGTCTCACCGAACAGCGACCAGCCGTCCTCGAGCCCCCGCAGCACGAGCGTCCCGGGCGGGGCGCCGGCGACGGTGGCCGCGCCGTCGGGGGCGACGGGGTGTCCACGGAAGTCGTCGGTCGTGATGGGGTGCGGGACGCCGGTGATGTTGACGTAGTACATGCGCTCGTTCGCGATGAAATTCGGCCCGAGCTTCTCGCCGTAGTCGGGGCGCAACCCGGCCACGCAGACCAGCGCCCACACGCCGAGCACGGCCACGGCGGGGAGGAGGTCGCGGCGCCACGGCACCGCCATCACCGGCAGCACCAGGCAGAACAGCGACGGCAGCATCATGCGGGCGTGCATGAAGTCCCCGCCGACGCGGGTGACGTAGAGGGCGATCAGCAGGCCGGCCAGCGGCGGTGCGAGCGCCACGAGCACCGACACCCGGCGCAGCGACGTCGCGACGAGCGCGAGGGTCAGCCCGACGACGGCGAGCACCGCGGCCGGCACCCACAGGCCGTAGGTGCCGATGAGGTCGTCGAGGTAGTTCAGCCCCTGCTCCCAGCGCGGCGTCGCGGCCTCCTTGGCCAGCGCCGTCGAGGGGACGAGCAGTCCGTAGTAACCGGCGCGGAAGATCTCGTAGGCGACGGGGAGGACCGCCGCGGCGGCGGCCAGGCCGACCAGCCGCACCCACCCGCGGCGGGCCTCGAGCACCCCGAGCGCCACCGCGAACAGGAGCCCCGCGATCGCCAGGTCCGGGCGCACGAGCGGCGCGAGACCCAGCACGACCGCCGCCGGCCACGCCCGGCCCTCGAGATCCGCTCGCCGGGCCTCGAGGCGGCACACGACGAGCCACCAGGCGAGCCCGAGCCAGCCGATGATCAGGCCGGTCTCGAGGCCCGACGTGCCGAAGTCCCAGAACGGCGGCAGGGCCACCACGACGAGCGCGCCGCACGGCACCATCCGCGCCCGTCCACCGAACAACCGGCGGGCGCCGTCGAGGGCGAACGCCACCCCGGCGGCCGAGAGGACGACGCCGAGGACGACCGCGGACCAGTTCAGCCCGTCGCCCGGCAGCAGGCCCGGCAGCGCGAGCAGGGCGGTCCAGAGCGTCGAGGTGTTCGCCTCGACCCGCTCACCGGCGTTGAACACCGGCCCGTTGCCCAGCGCGATCTGACGGACCGTGCGCAGGACGATGAGCCCGTCGTCACTGATCCAGCGTCGGTGCCACACGAGCAGGCCGAAGACCGCCGCGGTGCCGCCGAGCACGACGAGGTTCCAGGTCGGGACCGGGGCCCGGCGGGCAGGTCCGGGCACGGCGGACTCCGTGGTCACACCCCCGTCGATCACCGCACTCATGCGGTCGACCCCCTTCCCGATCCGGAGCACCAGGAAACCACTGCCCGTGGTGGCTCTGGCCACGAGGTCCGCGGGCGAGCAGGCTCGGTGCCGACGAGGGTCACGACGGGACGACGACGGGAGCGCGACGATGCGCGAGGACATCTCTTTCGACGCCGAGGGCGCGACGCTGCGCGGGTGGTTCTACACACCCGACGGCGACGCGAACGGGGGCCACCCCTGCGTGGTCATGGCCCACGGCTTCTCGGCGGTCAAGGAGCAGCACCTCGACGACTACGCCGAGGTGTTCGCCGCCGCCGGGCTGGCGTGCGTCGTCTTCGACAACCGCGGCTTCGGCGCCTCCGACGCCGCGCCGGGCAAGCCGCGCCAGGAGATCGACCCCTGGGAGCAGGTGCGCGACTACCAGCACGCGGTCACCTACGCCCAGAGCCGCGACGACGTCGACGCCGACCGGATCGGCGCGTGGGGCTCCAGCTACTCGGGGGGTCACGTCTACGTGCTCGGCGCGATCGACCGGCGCGTCAAGGCCGTGTCCGGGCAGGCGCCGCTCGTCTCCGGACGGCGGGGCTTCGAGTCGCTCGTGCGCATCGACGCGTGGGGGCCGACGTGGGAGGCGTTCGCCGCCGACCGGCTCGAGCGCGCCCGCGGGGGCGAGCCGGCGATGATGCCGGTGGTCACCGAGGACCCGACCGCGCCGGCCGCCCTCCCGACGCCGGACTCCTACGAGTGGTTCACCCGCACCGCCCGCGACCGCGCGCCGTCGTGGCGCAACGAGGTGACCCTGCGGTCGGTCGAGCTGCTCCAGGGCTACGAGCCGCGCCTGTTCCTGCCGCTGATCTCGCCGACGCCGGTGCAGATGGTCGTGACGCCGAACGACCGGCTCATCGCGGGCGAGATCGCGGCGGCGGCGTACGAGGCCGCGGTGCACCCGAAGAAGATCGTGATCGCGCCGGGCGGCCACTTCGACGCCTACCAGGGTCCCGGCTTCGAGATCACCTCCGCCGCCGCGCGCGACTGGTTCGTCGAGCACCTGCAGGTCGGCAAGCACTAGCCGGCCGACCACCCCGTCCAGCGGGAGACCTCGACGACGAAAGCCGGGCCCTCGGGCGGGTCCTCGCGGTGCTGGGGGTAGCGCTCCCCCAGCGCCGCGCGGACCCGGGCGAGCTCGGGCTCGGCGTCGGAGATCGTCGCGACGCCGTCGGCACGCACCCACCACAGGGCGCTCCAGTCGTCGTCGTAGCGGTCGACGAGCAGCGAGACCGCGGGGTTGTCGTCGATGTTGCGCAGCCGCTTGAGCGCGCGGTGGCGCTTGGGCTTCTGGTCGACGGCCATGAGGACGCGGTCGTCCTCGACGGCGAACACCACGGGCACGAGGTGCGGCTGCCCGTCGCCCGAGACCGTGGCGAGACGCGCGACGCGCGCCGCGGCGAACCGGCGGCGCGCGTCGTCGACGTCGAGGGTCGGCACTGTTCCTCCGCGTCCCTCAGCCGATGACCTTCGCGAGCTCGTCGAGCTCCTTGAGCACGGTGTCGCGGTCGGCGGAGCTGACGCCGTGGATGGCGCGCTCGAGCCCGATGCGGCGGTACCCGTCGAGGGCCTCGGACGAGCTCTCGGCGCCGAAGAGCGACATCGGGATCGGGTCGCGGCCGGCCTCGGCGGCGCGCTGCTGCAGGACGTTCGCGCGCTGCTCGAACTCGTCGATGTTGTCCGGACCGACGCGCTGGGGCAGCCAGGCGTCGCCGTAGTCGAGGATGCGGTCCTCGACGCCCGGGCCCATGCCGCCGACGTACACCGGCGGGCGCGGCTGCTGGGTCGGCTTCGGCCAGGCCCAGCTCGGCGCGAAGTCGACGAACTCGCCGTGGAACTCGGCCTCGTCCTGCGTCCACAGCTCTTTCATGGCCTTGACCTGCTCGGCCATCAGGCGCATCCGGGTCTTCGGGTTCGCCCCGTGGTGCGCCATCTCCTCGCGGTTCCAGCCGGCGCCGATGCCGAACAGGAAGCGGCCGTCCGAGAGGCGGTCGAGGCTCGCGACCTGCTTGGCGGTGTGGATCGGGTCGCGCTGGATGACCAGGCAGATGCCCGTCGCGACCTTGAGCGTGGTCGTCCCGGCCGCCGCGGCGGTGAGGGCGACGAACGGGTCGTAGGTGTGGATGTACATCCGCGGCAGGTCGCCGCCGCCGGGGTAGGGCGACTCCCGCTTCGTCGGGATGTGGCTGTGCTCGGGGAACCAGAGCGAGTCGAAGCCCCGGTCCTCGACCTCCTTGGCCAGCTCGGCCGGGTCGATGGCGTAGTCGGTCGGGAACATCATGATGCCGTGCTGCACATCGCCCCGGTTATCCCGTGGACCGTGTCGCCATGCTGGGGGGTGCCATGCTGGACGCGATGGACTCCACCCGCGTCGACCGCTGGCTGTGGGCGGTGCGGCTGACGAAGACCCGTGCCGACGCCGCCGAGGCCTGCCGCGGCGGCCACGTCCGCGTCAACGACACCCCGGCCAAGCCCGCGACGCCGGTGAAGCCCGGCGACACGATCCGCACCCGGGTCTACGAGATCCCGCGGACCGTCGAGGTCACCAGGATCATCGAGAAGCGGGTCGGCGCGCCCGTCGCCGTGACCTGCTACGTCGACCACACCCCGCCGCCCCCGCCGCCCGAGGAGCGCCCGGCTCCGGTCGCGGTGCGCGACCGGGGCGCGGGACGTCCGACGAAGCGGGACCGTCGTCTCATCGACGCCCTGCGCGAGCGCCCCGTCGACGAGACCTGATCACGGCGCCGGGACGGGGGTCCCGATGTCGGCGGAGAACGACCGCGTCGCCAGCCCCCGCCCGCCGATCCACGGCTCGAAGCCGGCCTGCACGCTCGTCATCCACCACTCGGGCTTCGCGACGCCGCGACGCTGGGCGTCGGCGACGAACTGGTCGAGCGGCAGGTCGGTGACCGACAGCGTCGGCTCCTGACGGACGTAGCTGATGGTCGGCAGGTCGATCGAGCCCAGCCACACGTCCCACGTCGTGCCGCCGATCTCGACCTCGGCCTTCTTCTCGCCGATCGGCTGCACGCGCGGGGTGTTCTTCAGCCAGACCATCAGCTCGAGGCCGGTCGGGCGGCCGGTGCGCCGGGGCGTCGGGTCCATCCAGAGGTCGTAGGACACGTTGTAGTCGCCGGTCGGCGGCACCTCGACCGTCCACGACGAGCGCAGCCCGGCGAGCTCGGAGACCTTCTTGGGGAACGGGGTGTCCTTGGTGCAGTTGCCGTAGTTGCAGCCC
The DNA here is from genome assembly GCF_037400275.1 of Actinomycetospora aeridis. Classification (NCBI taxonomy): domain Bacteria; kingdom Bacillati; phylum Actinomycetota; class Actinomycetes; order Pseudonocardiales; family Pseudonocardiaceae; genus Actinomycetospora; species Actinomycetospora aeridis. The sequence continues at coordinate 46,244 of NZ_JBBEGL010000017.1, forward strand.
CAGACCATCGACGGGTACGAGGCCGGCCCGTCCTCGTTGCGGTGGTCGGCGGGGTCGACGACGAAGCCGGTGTCGAAGGCCGTGATGCACTGCGGCGTGTCCGCGCCCCAGAGGTTGTTCTGGGCCTCGTAGCGCCCGCCCGCCACCGGCGTGGACTCGGTCTTGCCGCACACCCGCGTGCCCCCGTCACCGCGGGGCGTCCCGAAGGCGGGGTTGACGCCCACCACCATCGCGAGGACGGCGGCGATCGCCACCATCAGTCCGCTCGTCGCCCGCTTCCGACCGTTCATCCGCCGCCGCCCTCGTTGCTCGACCGTTCGTCGCGCTGAAACGTACGGTGAGCGTGTGGGTGACGGGAGCCGTCTCCCTCGTTCGGGAGTGATCAGACCCCGTTCCGGGTGAGCGAGAAGGCGTCGGTGGTCAGGCCCGCGCCGCCGATCCACGGCTCGAACCCGGCCTGGACGTTGGTGAGCCACCAGCCCGGCTCGACGACGCCGCGGCGGGTCGCGTCGCCGACGAAGTCGCTGATCGGCAGGTCGATGACGGTGTCGGTCGGCTCCTCGCGGACGTAGGAGATCACCGGCGTGCCCTGGTTCTCGCCGGTCCAGACGGCCCATCGAGCGGCGCCGATCTCGACGGTCGCGCGCTCGGCGCCGATCGGCTGGACGCGGTCGGTGCGGTCGAGCCAGATCATCAGCTCGGCGCCGGTGTTCGCGCCGTCGCGCCGGGGGGTCGGGTCGAGCCACACGTCGTAGGCGACGTTGAAGTCGCCCCGGCGGGGCACGGTGACCTCCCAGCTCGAGCGGACGTCGCCGAGGTCGGCGAGCGGGCGTGGGAACGGCGCGTCACGGGTGCACGTGCCGTAGTTGCAGCCGACGACGATCGAGGGGTAGGCGGCCGGCCCGGAGTCCTTGTCGTGCCGGGCCTCGATGCTGAAGCCGGTGTCGAAGGCGGTGGTGCACTGGGGTGTGTCGGCGCCCCAGGCGTTGTTCTGGACCTCGTAGCGCCCGCCCGCGACCGGCACCGACTGGGTCCGCCCGCAGATGCGCGGCCCCTCGCGCGAGCCCTCGGGCGGCAGGGGCGCGAGCACGCCGCGGGCCGGGTCACCGGTGCCGACCGGAGGGCTCGCGGACGGCGACGTCGTCTCCGCGGGCGCCGGCGCGTCGCCGGTCGAGCACCCCGCGAGGGTGAGCGCGAGCCCGGTGAGGAGCACGGCGATCACGCGCCGCACCCGCTGAGCATCCCCCATACGGGCGAGGCTAGCGGGGCTCCGTCGTGGCCCCGAGGCGGGTGGTGAGCACGGCGTCGAGCGTCGTCCCGTGGCGGGCGAAGGCGGCCACGACGTCGTCGGGCGGCGCCTGCCCGCGGATCACGGCGGCGGCGAGGGCGGCCGCGGCGGGCGCGGTCTCGATGCCCGAGCCGCCCTGGCCGGCGAAGAGGTGCAGGCCGGGGTGCGCGGGACGGTCGCCGATCACCAGGGAGCGGCCGGGCGCGAAGGTGCGCAGGCCCGTCCAGCTCGTCGCGACCGAGCGCAGGCGCAGCGTCGTGACGGCGTTGACCTGCTCGAGGGCGCGGGCGATGTCGAGCTCGTCGGGGCGCGGGTCGCCGGGCTCGGCCGGGGTCTCCTCGGACGGGGAGACGAGCAGGTGCTCACCCTCGGGCTTGGCGTACCAGCGCTCGCCCGCGGAGACGACGAAGGGATCGTCCCGGCGGACCGGGGCGCCCTCGGGGACCCGGACGATCGCGATGGTGCGGCGCAGCGGGCGCAGCCCTACCGGGTCGGCCCCGGCGAGGGCGAGCAGGTGGTCGGTCCAGGCCCCGGCGGCGAGGACGACGGTGTCGGTGTCGAGGTGGTCACTGCCGGTGCCGAGGCGCCAGCCGTCCCCGCGGCGTGCGAGGGACGTCGCCGGTGTCCCGGTCCGGATCTCCCCGCCCCGGGCGCGCAGGGTGCGGCGGTAGTGCTGGTGCAGCCCGAGCGGGTCGGCGTCCTGGGCGTCCTCGACGACGGCGGCGGCGCGCAGGACGTCGCGGCGCAGCGCGGGCCAGCGGGCGACGGCGTCGTCGGGGTCCAGCTCGTCGACGCCGTCGAGGGGCAGCAGCTCCTCGCGCAGCGTCCGTTCCTCGTCGTCGTCGTGGGCGACGTGCAGGACCGGGCGCGGGCGCAGGAACGGGTGGCCGGCCTCGTCGGCGAGGGCGTCGAAGCGCTCTCTCGAGGCGGCGACCAGCGCCCGGGCAGGCGGGGCGCCGTGGCCGGGGATGTAGCTGGCCGCGGAGCGTCCGGTGGTGTGCCGGGCGAGCTCGTGCTCCGTCTCGAGCAGCACGACGGGCCCGTGGCTCGCCAGCTCCGCGGCCACCGACACCCCGGCGATCCCGCCGCCGACGACGACCGTTCCCATGTGAGTGATTTTCGGTGCTATAGCACCGAAAATCACTCACATGGCGAGGTCCAGGCCGATGTCGAGGACCGGGGAGGAGTGGGTGAGGGCGCCGACGGCGAGGAAGTCGACGCCGGCGGCCGCGTGGCCGGCGGCCACGTCGAGCGTCAGGCCGCCGGAGACCTCGAGCCCGGTGCCGGGCGCGCGGGCGTCCCGACGCACCACCGCCTCGGCCGCCTGGTCGGGCGTGAAGTTGTCCAGCAGCAGGAGCTCGACGCCCAGCTCGATCACCTCGTCGAACTGCGCCAGCGAGTCCACCTCGACCTCGCACGGCAGGTCCGGGGCGTGCGCCCGCGCGGCGGCCAGCGCCGCCGTCACCGAGCCGGCCGCGGCGACGTGGTTGTCCTTGATCAAGATCGCGTCGCCGAGCGACATTCGGTGGTTCACCCCGCCACCGCAGCGCACGGCGTACTTCTGCAGCGCCCGCAGCCCGGGCACGGTCTTGCGGGTGTCGCGGATGCGCGCGCGGGTGCCGGCGACGGCGTCGACCCACGCCGACGTGGCCGTCGCGACCCCGGAGAGCTGACCGAGCAGGTTGAGCGCGGTGCGCTCGGCGGTCAGCAGGGTGCGCAGGGGCGCGCGGACGGCGAGGACGACGTCGCCGGGCGCGAGACGGTCGCCGTCGACCCGGGCCGCCAGCACCTCGAGGTCCGGCCCGCACACCCGCTCCAGCACGCGGACGGCGACGCCGAGCCCGGCGAGGGTGCCGGCGGGGCGGGTCCGGAACTCACCGACGGCGATCGCGCCCTCCGGCACGCACGCGACGGTGGTGACGTCCGGGCCGTCGCGCAGGTCCTCGTCGAGGGCCCGGGTGACGACGGCGTCGACCTCGGCCGGATCGAGGGTCTCGGGAAGGACCGCGGTCATGCCGCACCTCCGTGGCGGGCGTCGGTGGTCCCGACGTGCAGGCGGTCGCCGCGCAGCACGACGGTGGCCGAGGCGCGCTGCCAGTGGTCGTCGGTGAGCGGGTGGTCGGTGCGGACGTGGCAGCCGCGGGTCTCGGTGCGCGAGCCCGCGGCGGCGAGCAGGGCGTGGGCCGCGAGGGTCAGGGCGGCGTCCTCGACGTCGGCGCGGGTCGCGGGGACGCGGTCGGTGCTCGCGGCCTCGACGGCGTCGGAGGCGGCGGCGAGTCCCGCGGCGTCGCGGCCGATCCCCGCGCCGCGGGTCATGGCGGCCTGCAGGACGGCACGGTCGGCGATCGTCGTCGGCATCGGTGCGGGTGCCTCCGGCTCTGTGAGGCGACGGGGGCCGGCCAGCGTCGCGGCGACGTCCTCGGCGGCCCGGCGGCCCATGACCAGGCCCTCGAGCAAGCTGTTCGAGGCGAGGCGGTTGGCGCCGTGCAGGCCGGTGCGGGCGACCTCGCCGGCCGCCCACAGGCCCGGCACGCCCGTCCGCCCGCGGGTGTCGGTGACGACGCCGCCGCAGGAGTAGTGCGCGGCGGGGCGCACGGGCACGGGGTCGCGGGCGAGGTCGACGCCGATCGCGGCGCAGGCGGCCGCGACCGTCGGGAAGCGGGCGACGACGTCGGGGATGCCGGTGGCGTCGAGCCAGACGTGCTCGGCGCCGAGGTCGCCGATCCGGCGGGTGATCGCCGCGGCGACGACGTCGCGGGGGGCGAGGTCGCCGAGCGGGTGCACGCCGGCGGTCACCGACGCCCCGCCGGTGTCACGGAGCACGGCACCCTCGCCGCGCAGGGCCTCGGTGACGAGCGGCGCCCGGCCTCGCGAGGACGCTCCGACGTAGAGGGCCGTCGGGTGGAACTGGACGAACTCCACGTCGGCGAGCGCGGCCCCGGCCCGCAGCGCGAGCGCCCATCCGTCGGCGGTCGCGACGGTCGGGTTGGTCGTCGTCTCGTAGAGCCCGCCGACACCGCCGGTCGCGAGCAGGACGGCCGGCGCGGCGAGCAGACCGGCGCGACCCTCGTCGTCGCGCACCTCCAGGCCCTCGACGCCGCCGTCGGGACCCGTGAGCACGGTGGACGCGGCGTGGCCGGCGAGGACGGTGAGCTCCTCGCGCTGCGCGGCGGCCAGCAGGGCCCGCTCGACCTCGGCGCCCGTGGCGTCGCCCCCGGCGTGCACGACCCGCAGCGCCGAGTGCCCGCCCTCGCGGGTGCGCGCCAGCCGGTCGGGGTGCCCGTCGAACACCGCGCCCTCGCCGCGCAGGGCGGCCACGGCGTCGGGGCCGGCGGTGAGGATGCGTCCGGCGGCGTGCTCGTCCACCAGGCCACCGCCCGCGGCGACCGTGTCCGCGAGGTGGGCGGCGATCGAGTCGCCGACGACGTCGCCCAGGACCACGGCGATCCCGCCCTGCGCCCAGAGGGTGCTCCCGGCGTCCGGGGTGTCCTTGGTGACGACGACGACGCGCAGCCCGGCGCGCTGGGCCGTCAGCGCCGCGGTCAGGCCGGCGACGCCGGAGCCGACGACGACGAGGTCGGCCGCGGTCTCCCAGCCCGGGCGGCTCACTCCCCACCCCCGGGCTGCCCGATCTCGATCATCCGCTGGACGGCGCCGCGGGCCCGTCGTGCCGTCGCCGCGTCCACGTGGACCTCGTCGCGACCCTCGCGCAGCGCCCGGGTCAGCGCGCCCGGCGTGATCATCTTCATGTAGCCGCAGGAGGCGCGGTCGTTGACGGCGCGGAAGTCGACGTCGGGGTTGGCGCGGCGCAGCTGGTGGAGCATGCCGACCTCGGTGGCGACCAGCACGCTGCGCTTCGTCGTGTTCTTGGCGGCGTCGAGCATCCCGCCGGTGGACAGGATGTGGACCTGGTCGGCGGGGACGGCGCCCGCGCCGGCGAGGTAGAGCGCGCTCGTCGCGCAGCCGCACTCGGGGTGGACGAACAGGTCGGCGTCGGGGTCGGCCTGCGCCTGGGCGGTGAGCTCGGCGCCGTTGATGCCGGCGTGGACGTGGCACTCGCCCGCCCAGATGTGCAGGTTCTCCCGGCCGGTCACGCGCTTGACGTGGGCGCCGAGGAACTGGTCGGGGAGGAAGAGGACGTCCCTCCCGGCGTCGACGCTCTCCACCACCTCGACGGCGTTCGAGGACGTGCAGCAGACGTCGGTCTCGGCCTTCACCGCGGCCGTGGTGTTGACGTAGCTGACGACGACGGCGCCCGGGTGCTCGCTCTTCCAGGCGCGGAGCTCGTCGGCGGTGATCGAGTCGGCGAGGCTGCAGCCGGCGCGAGCGTCGGGGATGAGAACGGTCTTCTCCGGCGCGAGGATCTTTGCGGTCTCGGCCATGAAGTGCACGCCGCAGAAGACGATCGTGCTCGCGTCGCTGGCCGCGGCGATCCGGGAGAGGGCGAGCGAGTCGCCGGTGTGGTCGGCGACGTCCTGGATCTCGGGGCGCTGGTAGTTGTGCGCGAGGACCACGGCGTCGCGCTCGCGCGCGAGCCTGCGCACCTCGTCCGCCCAGTCCGGGCCGGCGACCAGCGGCGCGACGAGGTCCGTGGCAGCGGTGACGGTCATCGCCGTCTCCTCCCCCGGCCGCGTCGCCGTCGGCGCGGTCCGGTGCTCGACTGGTTTTCGCCTGATGGTCGAAAACGTGGCCGACCGTACCCGCCCGCTCCGGCCCCGCGCCAGGTCCGTGTCACGCGGCGTGGTGCGCGCCACCTCCCGTGCCGGCGAGCGCGTGGCGTTACGGACACTCAACGTCTGCGGAGCGCCGCCGCTGACACGGCCTACGATCACGCTCCGTGGAGGTCACGGAGCCGGGGACGTACGCGCACGACGTGCTCGCCGTCGTCCTGCGGATCACCGAGCCGGTGCCGAGCGTCCTGCTCTGGCAGCGGGCGCGGGATCCCCACCGCGGCCGGTGGGCCCTCCCGGGCGGGCGGCTGGGGCCCGACGAGGACGTCGAGGCCTCGGTGCGCCGGCACCTGGCCGAGAAGGTCGACCTCGCCGAGGTCGCCCACGTCGAGCAGCTCGGCGTGTTCTCCGACCCCCACCGCGGGCCGCCCCCGCGCCGGATCGCGACCGCGTTCCTCGGCCTCGTCCCGACCGACGCCGACCCGACGGTCCCCGACGACACCGCCTGGCACCGCGTCGACCGCCTCCCCGAGACGGCCTTCGACCACGGCGCGATCACCCGCGACGGCCTCGACCGGCTGCGCGCGAAGCTCTCCTACACCAACATCGGCTTCGCCCTCGCCCCCGACGCGTTCACGGTCTCCGAGCTGCGCGACCTCTACGCCGCCGCGCTCGGACACCGGGTCTCGGCGACCAACCTCCAGCGGGTGCTGACCCGCCGCGGCGTCCTCGTGCCCACCGGCGAGACCGCCGCCCCCGGACCTGCGGGTGGGCGCCCGGCCGCGGTCTTCCGCTTCTCCGAGCACGGATTGCGGGTGACCGATCCCTTCGCCGCCCTGCGCCCGCCCGGGGAGCCCGCCGCGGAAACCCACCCGGCGCCGACGCGCCCGGGGTCGTAGCGTGGGCGTCGTGGTCGAGACGCTGCCTCTGTTCCCGCTGGGGACCGTGCTGCTCCCGGGCGCCTCGCTGCCACTGCACATCTTCGAGCCGCGCTACCGCCAGCTCACGATCGACCTGGTCACCGGCACGCTGCCCGGCAAGCAGTTCGGCGTGGTCGCCGTCCGCGAGGGCTGGAGCCCCGACGACGGCCGCGACGGCCTGCACGACGTGGGCTGCACGGCGACGCTGCGCGAGGTCCGCCGCCTGCCCGACGGCCGCTTCGACATCCAGACCACGGGCGACCGGCGCTTCCGGCTCGTCGACGTCGACGACTCGACCGCGCCCTACCTCGTCGCGAACGTCGAGTGGCTGCCCGACGACGACGAGGACGAGCAGCAGGACCTCGCGCCGCTGGCCATGGCCGCCCGCGCCGCCCACCGCCGCTACTGCACCACCGCGTGGCGCCAGCAGGGCGGCGGCGACGGGGAGATGCCCGCCGAGCTCGCGGAGGAGCCCGCGCCCGACGTCGCCGACCCCGAGCTCGCCCACATCCTGGCCGGCGACTGCCTGCTGCCCCTGGCCGACCGCCAGGAGCTGCTCGAGCAGACCTGCCCGATCAAGCGCCTCGAGCTCGTGCGCCAGTCGATGACCCGCGAGGCCGTGCTGCTCGGCGAGCTGCGCGCGGTGTGGGCGCCGACCGCGAAGTTCGCGGTCGAGCACAGCCTCAACTAGTGAGCTCGGCGAGCACGCGCCGGTAGGCCGCCGCGGCCGGCCCGATGAGGTCCGCCGGGGCCCACTCGTCGGTGACGTGGCACTGCTCCGGCTCGCCGGGGCCGCAGACGATCGTGTCCGCGCCGCCGAGGGCGCCGGCGAGCACGCTCGCGTCGGTGAAGTAGGTGGCGTAGCGCGGCTCCCCGCCGCCGAGCAGCTCGACGGCCCGGGCGACGCGGCCCGGGTCGGTGTCGATGAGCGGCAGCTCGACGAGGCGCTCGGTCTCGACGGCCACGCCCGCGAGGTCGACGACCGTGGCCTCGGCGGCGTCGGCGGTGTCGCCGGGGACCAGCCGCAGGTCGACGGTGAGCGCGGCGCGGTCGGGCACCACGTTGGGCTGGATGCCGGCGCGCATCATGCCGACGTTGGCGGTGGTCGCGCCGTGCGTCGCGCTGGTCGGCCACCGGTCGTGCTCGTGGACGCGCACCGCGGCGCGGGCGAGGTCGACGAGCGCGTTGTGCCCCAGGTCGGGCCGCGAGCCGTGCGCGGGCACGCCGCGCGCCCGTAGCTCGAGCCACAGCACACCCTTGTGGCCCAGCACGACGCGGTTGTTCGTCGGCTCGGCCACCAGCAGCGTGCCGGACGGGCGCAGCGCGTCGGCCGGGATCTCCCGGGCGCCCTCGCAGCCGGTCTCCTCGCCGAACGTCAGCACGACCTGCACGCCGGTGCCGCCCGCGCGCACGTGCTCGGCGGCCGCGACGACCGCGGCGGCCACCCCGGCCTTCATGTCGCTCGCCCCGCGTCCGCGCAGCCGCCCGTCGACGACGTCGCCGGCCAGCGGGTCGAACGACCACGCCGCCTCGTCGGCGGGCACGGTGTCCAGGTGCCCGGTGAGCGTCACCGGGGTCTGCTCGCCGTGGTGGGCGACGACGTTGGCCCGGCCCGGCCGGCTCTCGTGGACGGCGACGGTGAGCCCGGCGTCGGAGAGGTGGTTCGCGAGCAGGTCGGCCGCGACCCGCTCCCCGCCGCCGCGGGTGTCGAGCCGCACCAGCGCGCACGCCAGGTCGAGGGCGGTGCCGGAAGGACTCACGCGGGCTCCTCCCGCCCCATGTCCTCGTGCCCGTCGACGATCGCGGCGAGCACGTAGGTCAGCGCCGCGCCCAGGCCCGCGACCAGCGCGATCCACCACGGCCCGGGCGACGGCGGCAGGCTGGTCAGCACCGCGGGCACCGGCGCCCCCGGCACCCCGGACGTGCCGAGCGCCGCGGGGTCGACGAGGACGGGCACCGGCGACGACGCCCAGGCGAACAGCGCGCCCACCCGACCCGCGAGCACCGCCCCGACCAGCGCCCCGACCACGAGCGCCACCAGCATCACCGGGCCGCGCCGGTGGCGGCGCCGCCAGGCCACGGCACCCGCGATCACCCCGAACGCGGCCACCATCAGCAGGTGGATCGCCACGGCGTCGAACGCGTGGTCGGCCTCCCCCGCCGGCGACCCGGTCCCCGAACCCGGGAGCGCGACGACGTGCACGTCGGGCGCGAGCAGCGCCCACAGCGCCCCGAGCGGGAGCCCGACGACCGTGAGGATCGCGGCCAGCCGCAGCGCCGCGGGCACGTCGCCGCGCAGCTCGGCACGGGTGAGCCTGCCCTCGGGCTCGGTGGGCAGGAAGTCGTCGTCGAGAACAGGAGGAGCACTCATCCGAACCCGTTCGCCCCCGCCGACTCGCCGTGCCGGCTGCAGCGGGCCGTCCAGCCCACCGGGTCGACCTGCACGACCATCCGCCGCGCGCACACCGGGCAGTGCCGCGGCGGGTCGACGGTCGCGAGACGGCGCTCGCACGCCGCGTGGTCGCCGTCGGCCCGCGCGCCGCCGCACCAGGCGCAGTACGGGGGGACGCCGTCGGTCTGGCCGGTCGGCTCGAGCACGGCGCTCACAACGTGTCGTTCAGGGCCTTGATCGGCATCTTGAGGGTCTCGAGCATGTCGAGGTCCTGCTCGGCCGGTCGTCCGAGGTTGGTCAGGTAGTTGCCGACGATGATCGCGTTGACCCCGCCGAGCATCCCCTGCTCCGCGCCGAGGTCGCCGAGGGTCAGCTCGCGGCCGCCGGCGAAGCGCAGCACCGTGCGCGGCAGCGCCAGGCGGAACGCGGCCACCGTCATCAGCGCGTCGGCACCCTGGGGCACCTCGAGGTGCGCGAACGGCGTGCCCGGGTTCGGGATGAGGAAGTTCAGCGGCACCTCGTCGGGCTCGAGCTCCGCGAGCTGCACCGCGAACTCCGCGCGCTGCTCGAGGCTCTCACCCATGCCGACGATGCCGCCGCAGCAGACCTCCATGCCCGCCGCGCGCACCATCTGCAGGGTCTCCCAGCGCTCCTCCCAGGAGTGCGTGGTGACGACCTCCGGGAAGTGCGACCGGGCGGTCTCGAGGTTGTGGTTGTAGCGGTGCACGCCCATCGCGGCCAGCTCGTTGACCTGCTCCTGGGTCAGCATCCCCAGCGAGCAGGCGACGTTGATGTCGACCTCGGCGCGGATCGCGGCGATCCCCGCGCGCACCTGCTCCATGAGCCTGGCGTCCGGGCCGCGCACCGCGGCGACGATGCAGAACTCGGTGGCCCCGGTCTTCGCGGTCTGCTTCGCGGCCTCGACCAGGCGGTCCTTGTCCAGCCACGCCGCACGCACCGGCGACTCGAACAGCCCCGACTGCGAGCAGAAGTGGCAGTCCTCCGGGCAGCCGCCGGTCTTGAGCGACACGATGCCCTCGACCTCGACCTCCGGGCCGCAGTGGCGCATCCGCACCTCGTGGGCCAGGGCGAGCGCCTCGGACAGGCGGTCGGCCGGGAGCTGCAGGACGGCCAGGACCTGCTCCTGGGACAGGCCCTCACCTCGCTCGAGCACCTGCTCGCGGGCCACCGCGAGGATGTCCCGTCCGGTGTCCCCGCCGGACTCCCCGGCGGTGGTGCTGGGATCGACGGCCGTCACGCACGGCTCCCTTCGTCGGGCTCTGTTCGTCGCGCTGGGTCGGGCTCGCCGCAGTGTGCCTCACGCGCAGCGATCGGGGGACCACCGACCGCCGAGGAGGGGACCCAGGCCACACCGCGCGGCCTCGAGGACGCGCTCGGGACCGGCCGTCCCCAGCCCGGCCGGCAGGATGCCGAGCAGCGGAGCGCCGGTCACGATCGGCAGGTCGTCCAGGTTGGTGCGCTCGGCGAGGTCGGGCTGCTCCGGGAAGGCGCCGACGACCGTGCCGGCGAGCGGTACGTCCCGCCGTTCCAGCGCCTCCGCCGTTAGCGCGGCGGTGTTGAGCACGCCGAGCCCGGCGCTCGCGACGAGCACCACGGGGGCGGCGAGGGCGGCGGCGACGTCGGCGAGCGTCTCGCCCAGATCGTTGAGGCGCACGAGCAGCCCGCCCGCGCCCTCGACGATCACGAGGTCCGTGTCCAGGCCCCGCACCGCGTCCACGACCTGCGCCGCCATCACCGGCATCGCGTCGGCGCGTCGGGCCGCCGTGGCGGGGGCGAGCGGCTCGGGGAACCGGGCCAGCTCGAGCGTGGCGACCGGGCCGGCGAGGCGCTCCACCGCGGCGAGGTCGCCGTCCTCCCCCGGCGCGACGCCGGTCTGGGCCGGCTTGACCACCGTGACGCGCTCACCGGCCGCCCGAGCCAGGGCGGCGACGGCGGCGACCACCACCGTCTTGCCGACATCGGTCCCGGTACCGGTGACAATCAGGGTCCGCACGCCCCGGGACGGTAGTGCGACCTCAGACGGTGCTCAGGACCCGGACCGCCGGCAGTGCCGGGTCGTCGTGCGCCCCGGCGCAGAAGGGGCGGACGTGGGCGAGGGTGTCGGCGGCACCGAGGCCCTCCGGGGCGGGGACGCCCCGCGGGCCCGCCACCTCGCAGAAGAGCGTGTGCCCGGGTCGGGCGCGCACCTCGACGGTGAGGTCGGCGTGGGCGGGGTCGCCGCGGCGGACAGCGAGTACCGCCGCCTCGTGCACCGCGAGGACGGCGGCGCGGACCGCGTCGCCCTCGAGCCCGGCCCGGGCGGCGACGTCCGCGACGCAGCGGCGCAGCTCGGCGAGGTCGGCGGTGCCGCCGACACCGACCCGCTCGGCGACCTCACCCCACAGGGCGGCGGGGGTCGGGCTGCTCGTGGCGGGCGCGCGGTAGTCGGGGTTCCCGGTGTCCCCGACGGGCGTCGCGAGCCGGGGGTGCGCGCGGCGGACGACCTCGAGCAGGTCCGGGGGGAGGTCGCGACGCGCGCAGCAGATCAGGGTGAGGGGCAGGTCGCCGAAGACGGCGTTGAGCGCGTCCTCCCCGAACCGGCACTCGCGCGGGGGCATCGTCGCCGGGTACCGGCCCAGCACCGTCGTCCGGCGGTCGGGTCGGACCCAGTCGCGGACGGAGTGGACGAACTCGGGGGCCGCCGGGCGGACGACCGCCGCCGGCACCGGGAACGCGATCCGTTCCGCGTCGGCACCGAGGCCCTCGCGGAGGCGCCGTACCGTCGCGCGGTCGGCGGCGACGACCACGTCGTCGCCGCCGTCGAGGGCCTCGCGGAGCACCGGCAGGGCGCCCGCGACCAGGTCGTCGGGACCGTCGAAGAGCAGGCCGAGATGGCGCAGGCCCTCTCCCCGTCCTCCCGGTCCCCGCGTCACGGCGCGTCCTCGCTCTGGTACACGGACGCCGGGCGCCCCACCGCGTCGAACAGCCGCCGCAGGAAGCGGCTCGCGCCGTGCAGGACGAGGTGCTGGTCGAGGGGGGCGGAGCGCGCGGCCAGCATGAGGATGTCCGCGCAGGCGACGTCCATGAAGTCGACCCCGGAGAGGTCGAGGTGCAGGTCGGGCCCGTCCGCGCGGTCGCGGGCGGCCCGCATCGCCCCGTGCACCGCGGCCCCGAAACGACGGGCGACGTGGGCGTCGAGGTCGCCGCTCGGCGCCCAGTGCCCGTCGTCCCGGGCAGCCGACCAGAAGCCGTCGACCACGTCGCCGTGGTGGACCGCCACGGTCTCCCACACCGCCGTCTCGTTCTCGGCGGCGACGCAGAGCTGGCAGAGCATGCGGACCGGCAGGCGCCGGGTGAGGTCCTCGAACCCCGCCTCCCAGCGGGCGTACTCCGCGACGAGGTCGGGGTGGTCGGCCATCGGGAGCTCGGGGCTCTCCTGCGTCATCGCGACGGTCGGCCACAGGTCGCCGAGGGCCCGCTCGACCTCGTCGGCGTAGAGCTCGAGCACGCCGCCGGCCGTGGCCCCCGAGCGTTCGACGACGGTCGGGAGGTCGAGGAACTCCAGCTGACCGGTGACGAGCGCGTCGCGGGCACCACGGGGGCCGGCCGGTCCGGTGATCCAGTGCTGGTCGGCGCGCTGACCTGCGGGCACCCACCCCTTGTAGAACACCTTCGACCCGAGCGAGAGCTCCTGCTCGACCCAGGTCGAAGCGCCCCGCCGGCCCTGGTCGACGGCGTCGGCCACGAGCAGGGTGTGACGGGACTGCGGTGCACCGAACGCCGGACGCGCGGGCAGCAGGGACGTCACCAGTCCTCCCTGGTCGCGTGGCGTGTGCAACAGGAGGGATACCCCCCGGGCGTCCCCGCGACACGTTGCGTGCATCCGCTGACGACGCTGGGTGAGACGGCGCAGCCACCGCACACCCATCCGGGCGTCGGCGAGGTCCGTCAGGAGGGTTGCGAGGTCGTCAGAGGAGCTCGCCGAGCACCTTGTGCAGCACCTGGTCGACGAGCGCGAGGTCGTCGGCGGTGAGGTCGGCGCGGGCGGTGAGCCGCAGCCGCGACGTCCCCGGCGGCACCGACGGCGGGCGGAAGCACCCGGCACGCAGGCCGTGCTCGGCGCACGCGGCGGCCGCGGCGACGGCGAGCTCCGGGTCGCCGAGCACGACCGGCACCATCGCGGCCGTCGGAGCCGCGACGTCGAGGCCGGGCGCGGCGTCGCGGGCCGAGGCCGCCACCGTGGCGGCCGCCGTGTGCAGGGCGGCGACGCGCTCGGGCTCGGCGCGCACGATCCCGAGGGCGGCCAGGGCGGCGCCCGCCGCGGCCGGGGCGAGGCCGGTGTCGAAGATGAACGGCCGGGCGGTGTCGACCAGGTGCTCGACGACGGCCGCGTCGGCGAGCACCACCCCGCCCTGGCTGCCCAGCGACTTCGACAGGGTCGTGGTGAGCACGACGTCGGGGGCGCCGGCGAGCCCCGCCCCGGCGAGCGTCCCGCGCCCGCCGGGCCCGCGGACCCCGAGGCCGTGGGCGTCGTCGACGAGCAGCACGGCGTCGCGGGCGCGGCACACGGCGTGGAGCTCGGCGAGCGGCGCGATCCCGCCGTCGACGCTGTCCACGCCGTCGACGACGACGAGCGCGCGCGGCTCCTCCCGCGCGGCGAGCACGGCGTCGACGACCGTCGGGTCGGTGCAGCGCGCCACCTCGACGCGGGCGCGGGAGAGCCGGGCGGCGTCGACGAGCGAGGCGTGCGCGGCGACGTCGGAGACCACCAGCGCGCCGCGGCCCGACAGTGCGGTGACCGCCCCGAGGTTCGCGGTGTAGCCCGACGAGAACACCAGCGCCGCGGGGCTGCCGGTGAAGTCGGCGAGGGCGTCCTCGAGCTCGCCGTGCAGCCGCGTCGAGCCCGTGACCAGCCGCGACCCGGTGGACCCGGCGCCCCAGGTCCGCATGGCGGCGGCGCCGGCCTCGACGACGCGCGGGTCGCGGGCGAGGCCGAGGTAGTCGTTGGAGGCGAGGTCGACGACGGGGTCGCCTGCCTCGCGCGGGCGCAGCGTGCGCCGCAGGCCGGCCTGCGCCCGCGCCGTCGCCGTCTCCTCCAGCCACGCACCCAGCCAGCTCACGGCGGCCACCCTACGTGCGTACTTTCCGGTGCTGTAGCACCGGAAAGTACGCACGTGGGGTGGTGGTCAGGAGGGGTCGACGGCCGGGATCGGGATGGCGGAGGTCACCGGGTCGCCGGGTGTGGCCGACGCGCCGGCACCGAGACGGTCGCGCGACGCCGGGACGAAGCGCTCGTCCTCCAGCACCGACATGCGCGCGGTGGCGATGTCGAAGTACAGCCCGACCAGGCGCACGCGGCCCTCGGCGACGGCCCGGGCGACCGCCGGATGGCGGGCCAGGCGCTCCAGCTGCACGGCGACGTTGACCATCGCCAGCTGGTCGACGTCCGACGCGCCGCGTGCCGCCGCCTCGGTGGCCACGGCGTGCCCGGCCCGCCAGCGCTCGACGCTCTCGCCGGCGCCGCCGAGCCACCGCCCGAGGACCCCGTCGCCGCCCGTACCGCGCAGCGCGGCGGTCATCGCGCCGCACCCCGAGTGCCCGCACACCACGAGCGTCGGGACCTCGAGCACCTCGAGGGCGTACTCGACCGACGCGCCGACCGAGTCGTCGGCCTCCACCGGCGCCAGGTTGCCGACGTTCCGGACGGTGAACAGGTCCCCCGGCCCGCTCGAGGTGAGGACGTTCGGGACGACCCGCGAGTCCGAGCAGGTCAGGAACAGGGCGTACGGGGCCTGCCCGTCCGCGAGGTCCGAGAGGTACGGCGCGACGAGGCCGGCGGCGCGGCGGTGGTACTCGCGCAGCCCGGTGAGGATCGGGTCGTCGGCGCCGTCCTGCTCGTGCCCGTGTCCGGCGCCCGTGCCGTACCGGGCGTCGTGACCCTCCTGCCAGACCGACCACGGCGACAGGAACCGCGGCACGGGGCCGGGGCGGCGGTCGCCGGGCCCGCCGTTGGTGGCGCCGCGCCGGTCGAGCAGGCCCATCGTGCCGACCTCGTCGACGCGGACGTGCCCGCCGCCCTGCTCGTGGCGCTCGATCCACTCCGAGAGGTGGTCGTAGGCGGCGTGGTCGAGGTAGTCGGTCACCAGGTCGACGACCACCGGCGCTCCCGCCGGCACCTGGCCGAGGCGCCGGGCCAGGCGCGGGATCGACGGGAAGCACAGCGCGCCCTCGACCACGACGTGCCAGGTGCCGTCGCCGGCGGGTGCCGCGGGCTCCTGGACCTCGATCGACGCCCACACCACCCGTCGCAGCACCAGCAGCAGCGCCAGCACGAGGCCCGCGATCACGCCGGTGAGCAGGTCGGTGAACACCACGCCGAGGATCGTCACGACGTAGACCGGCAGCTCGCCGTGACGGTGCAGCTCGCGCATGTGGGCGAGCTTGACCAGCCGCGCACCGATCACCACGAGGAGACCGGCCAGCACCGCCATCGGGATCTGCTGCACGAGCCCGAGCAGGGCCACCGAGAACACGACGATCCAGACGCCGTGCAGGATCGCCGAGGCGCGGCTCGTCGCGCCCGCGGCGACGTTGGTCGAGCTGCGCACGATGACGCCGGTGATCGGCAGGCCGCCGAGCAGGCCGGAGAGCGTGTTGCCCGCGCCCTGGCCGATGAGCTCGCGGTCGAGATCGGACTTCTGGCCGCCGTGCATCCGGTCGACGGCCACCGCCGAGAGCAGGCTCTCGACGCTCGCGATGATCGCGATCGTCAGGACGCCGACGGCGAACGCGCCCCACTGCCCCTCGGGCAGCACGGGCGGGGTGATGGCCTCGAGCACCGACGCGCCGATCTCGACCCGCTCGACGGGCAGCGTGAACGCGGCCGCGACCACGGTGACGAGGACGACGGCCAGCAGCGGCGCCGGGATGCCGCGCACCCAGCCGGGCAGGCTCGCCGGCAGCCGCGGCCAGGCCAGCAGGATCGCGATGACGGCGAGGCCGAGCGCGGTCGCCGGGCCGTGCAGCGAGAGCAGCTGGCCGGGCAGGGCGAGGATGTTCGCGATCGCGTCGTCCTGCTGCTCCCCGCCGAGGACGACGTGCAGCTGACCGAGCACGATCGTCACGCCGATGCCGGCGAGCATGCCGTGCACGACGGCCGGCGAGATCGCCAGGGCCGCCCGCCCGGTCTTCGTGAGGCCGAAGAGCACCTGCAGGACGCCCGCGGCGACGGTGATCGCGCAGGTGACGCCCCAGCCGAAGCGGCCGACGAGGTCGGCCACGACGACGGTGAGGCCGGCGGCGGGTCCGCTGACCTGCAGCGGGGAGCCGCCGAGGGCGCCGGCGACGATGCCGCCGACGGCCGCGGCGATGAGGCCCGCGGTCAGCGGGGCATCCGAGGCCACGGCGATGCCCAGCGAGAGGGGCACGGCGACGAGGAAGACGACGAGTGAGGCGGGGATGTCGGCGCGCAGTTTCTCGCGCCAGCTCGGGGTGTCCGCGTCCGAGGACGGGACGGTGGTCGCTCCGGTGGTCATGGGTCCTCCGTCGGGGGGCCGTGGACCGGCCCGGCGGGGGGTGATCGGGGGCGATCACCGGGGATGTGTGGGGCGCCGCGCCGCCGGTCACCCGGCGTCACCGACAGGGCCGCATCGCCGCGTGCCGGGGGCGCTGTGATCACTCTGCCCTACCGTCGGCGGCCCGCTCGACCGTCACGGAGTTGATCGTGACGCTCCGTTCGAATCGAACCGGGTCAAGCGGTACCCGCGGTACCACGTCCGGGTGTGATGTGGCCCGGAGCTGGACATCTGCGTCGGAACGACCACGCTCGGTCCGTGCCTGTCCGTCGGACTTGCTGGGCCGGACGAGTGAATCTGAGCGAATCCGGCGATTCGGACGTACGCGTCACACCGTCTCATGTCGGTCTCATGGCCGTCTCACACGACCGTTACGCAGCGTTCACGCAGCGGTGGCCGCCGCGACCATCGCCTCCCCGATGCGGAGGACGTCGTCGGCCGGCGTCACGTAGGGCGGCATCGCGTAGACGAGGTCGCGGAACGGGCGCAGCCAGACCCCGTGCGCCTCGGCGGCGGCCTGGGCCGCCGGCACGTCCACGGGGTGGTCGAGCTGGACGACGCCGATGCCGCCGAGCACGCGCACGTCCACCACGCCGTCGACCCCGCGCGCCGGGGCGAGCGCCTCGCGCAGGCCCGCGCCGAGGGCCGCGACCTCACCGGCCCAGTCGCGGCGCAGCAGCTCGTCGATACTGGCCGCCGCCACCGTGGCGGCGAGCGGGTTGGCCATGAACGTCGGCCCGTGCATGAGCCCGCCGGCCTCGCCCTCGCTGATCGCGGTGGCGACGGCGGCGGTGCACAGTGCCGCCGCGGCCGTCAGGTAGCCCCCGGTGAGCGCCTTGCCGAGGCACATCACGTCCGGTGCGACGCCGGCCTGCTCGGCGGCGAACAGGGTCCCCGTGCGCCCGAACCCGGTCGCGATCTCGTCGAACACCAGCACGAGGTCGTGCCGGTCGGCGATCTCCCGCAGGACCCGCAGGTGGCGGGGGTCGTGGAACCGCATGCCGCCGGCGCCCTGCACGACGGGCTCGACGACGATGCCGGCGACCTCGTCGGCGTGGGACTCCGCCACCGCGCGCAGGTGCTCGTCGAAGGCGGGGTCGTAGGAAGACGGAGGTCGGTCGGCGAACACCTGCTGCGGCAGGAAGCCGCTCCACGCCGCGTGCATCCCGCCCTCGGGGTCGCAGACGCTCATCGCGCCGAAGGTGTCGCCGTGGTAGCCGCCGCGCCAGGTCATCATCCGCGTGCGGCCCGGGCGCCCCCGCGCCCGCTGGTACTGCAGGCACATCTTCAGGGCGACCTCGATCGACACCGAGCCGGAGTCCGCCAGGAACACGTGCTCCAGCGGCTCGGGGGTCAGCGCGACGAGCCGCTCGGCCAGCGCGACCGCCGGGTCGTGGGTGAGCCCACCGAACATGACGTGGCTCATCGCGCCCGTGGCCCGCGCGACGGCGTCGTCCAGCGCCGGGTGGCGGTAGCCGTGCACGGCGGCCCACCAGGACGACATCCCGTCGACGAGCTCGCGCCCGTCGTCGAGCGTGAGGCGCACGCCCTGTGCCGAGCGGACCACGAGCGGGTCGGTCCGCCCGGGCATGGGGCCGTACGGGTGCCAGACGTGGGCCCGGTCGAGGTCCCGGAGCGTGCGGCCTCCTGTCCTCTGCGCAGTCACCCGCGCACCGTAACGGCGCAGGTCGGAGCGGGCCCTAGGATCACCGGTGATGTCCACCGCCGACGAGAGCTCCCCCGACGCGAGACCGGACCCGTTCTCGCGGCGACGCGAGGTCGCGGCCACCAGCGCGCGGTCCCTGCTCGTCACCGTGCTCGGCGAGGTCGTCCTGCCCGGCGGTGAGCCGGTGTGGACCCAGACGGTGGTCGACGTGCTCGGGCTCGTCGGCGTCGAGGAGAAGTCGGCGCGCCAGGCGCTGGCCCGCACGGCCGCCGACGGCATGCTCGCCTCCGAGCGGGTCGGGCGGCGCGTGCGCTGGGACCTGACGCCTTGGGGCCGTGACCTGCTCACCGAGGGCGCGGCGCGCATCTACGCGCACGGACGCGCACGGACGGCGTGGGACGGGCGCTGGCTCGTCGTCGTCGCCAGTGTCCCGGAGCAGCAGCGCGCCCGGCGCCACCGCCTGCGCACCCGGCTGGCCTGGGCCGGGCTGGGTTCGCCGGCGGCGGGCATGTGGGTCTCCCCCGACACCGGGCGGCTCGACGAGGTCCGCGAGGTGCTCGCCGAGAACGGCCCCACCGACGCCCACGTCGTCACCGGCGAGTACCACGGCGAGCTCACCGCGGTCGAGCTCGCGACCCGGGCGTGGGACCTCGCCGATCTCGAGGCGCGCTACGCGGAGTTCGTCGCGGGCTTCGCCGAGCTCGCACCCGCCGACGACACCGCCACGCTGGCCGCCCAGATCCGGCTCGTCGACGCCTGGCGGCGCTTCCCGTTCCTCGACCCGGGGCTGCCCGACGCGCTGCTCCCGTCGCCCTGGATCGGGCACCGCGCCGCGGAGGTCTTCCACGGGCGGCACACGACCTGGGCCGACGGGACGCGCCGGGCGGCCGCCGCGCTCGGCCTGGAGCTCACTGGATCCAGATCGTCTTCGCATTGACGAACGACTGCGGCCCGAAGCTCGCCAGCTCCCGGCCGTAGCCCGAGTTCTTCGCCCCGCCGAACGGCACCTCGGGCGTCGACTCGGTGACCTTGTTGACGTACACCATGCCCGACTCGACCTCGGTGGCGAACCGGATCTTCTCGTCCTCGTCGTTGGTCCAGGCGCTCCCGCCCAGACCGAAGTCGGAGTCGTTGGCGATCCGGATCGCGTCGTCGATGTCCGTCGCGCGGTGCACCAGGGCCACGGGGCCGAAGAGCTCCTCGTAGTAGGCGCGGGCCTCCTTCGGGATCTCGGCGAGGACCGTCGGCGGGTAGAAGTTGCCGGCACCGCCGACCGGCTTGCCGCCCGTCAGCAGCTTGGCCCCGGAGGCGACGGAGTCCTGGACCTGCTGGTCGAGCTCCTCGAGCGACTGCGCGCCGGAGAGCGGGCCGATGTCGGTGTTCTCGTCCATCGGGTCGCCGACGGTCAGCGCCTCGAACTTCGCCACCAGCTTCTGCGTGAACTCGTCCGCGATGTCGGCGTGGAGGATGAAGCGCTTGGCGTTGATGCACGACTGGCCGTTGTTGAGCAGGCGGCTCGACACCCCCGCCTCGACGGTGGCGTCGAGGTCGGCCGACGGCATCACGATGAACGGGTCGCTGCCGCCGAGCTCGAGCACGCTGGTCTTGACGTTCTGGCCGGCGCGGGCGCCGACCTCGCGACCCGCGGGCTCGCTGCCGGTCAGCGTCACGGCGCGCACGCGGTCGTCGTCGATGATCCCCTCGATCACCGAGGAGCCCACGAGCAGCGTCTGGAACGCGCCCTCCGGGAAGCCGGCGCGGGTCAGGACGTCCTCGATGGCCATCGCGACCTGCGGCACGTTCGACGCGTGCTTGAGCAGGCCGACGTTGCCGGCCATCAGCGCGGGCGCGGCGAAGCGCAGCACCTGCCAGTACGGGAAGTTCCACGGCATGATCGCCAGGACCGGCCCGAGCGGCTGGTAGCGGGTGAAGATGCGCGCGTGCTCGGGCGCCGACTTCGGCTTGGGCCACTCGACGTCGGCGAGGTCCTCGGCGGCGTGGTCGGCGTACCAGCGGCAGCCCAGCGCGCACTTGGTGACCTCAGCCTTCGCCGCGGCGAAGGTCTTGCCCATCTCGAGCGTCGCGAGCTCGGCCAGGCGCTCGTTCTCGGCGTCGAAGATGTCCGCCGCGGCACGCAGCCAGCCGGCGCGCTGCTCGAACGTCGTGTCGCGGTAGCTCCGGAACGCGTCCCAGGCGCGCTGGAGCTTCTCCTCCAGCTGCTCGGAGGTCAGAGCGTCGAACTCCTGGACGGTCTCCCCCGTGGCGGGGTTCGTCGTTGCGATGGCCATGGGAGTTGTCTACCCCGCCCGACCGGCCGGGCAATCCGCCGTGGTGTCGGGGTCCGGCTCCTCCTCACGGGCCGACCGTGCCGCCGCCCGCTCCGCCCGGGCCAGCGCGACCGCGAAGGCCGCCGCGACGACGCCGGCGAGCGCCAGCACCACCCACCCGGCGCGCAGCAGGCCGAGCTCCTCGGGCCGTCCGGTGGTGTGGGTCCCGATCACCGAGACCAGCAGCGCGACCCCGAGCACCGACCCGACCTGGCGTGCCGTGGTGATCAGCGACGAGCCGGTGCCCCAGCGGTGCGCCGGCAGCGCCGCCCCGACCACCGACGACAGCGCGGGCAGGATCAGGCCGACCCCGAGCCCCGTCGCGATCTGGCCCGGCAGCATCCCGAGGACGTAGTCGGGCGCGGCGGTGAGCCACACCGCCCACCACGTCGGCCCGGCGGCGAACACCAGCGCCCCGACCACCACGACCCGCCCGATCCCGAAACGTCCTGTGAGGTGTCCCGAGAACCGCGACACGACGACGACCACCGCCGGGCCGACCGCGAGCGCGAGCCCCGCGACGGGTGCCGACCAGCCCCAGGTCCCGGTCAGGAACAGCACGTTCGCGACGAGCATCCCCGCGAACCCGGTGGTGAAGGCGATCATCGCCAGCGCGGCGAAGCCGACGACCGGTGTCCGGACGACGGCGAGGTCGAGCGCCGGGACCGGGTGACGACGCGAGCGCAGGACGACCCCGGCGAGCCCGAGCAGCGCGACGGCGAGGGCCGCGAGCACCGGCACCGAGCCCCACCCGAGGTCGGGGGCGCGGACCAGCGCGAACGCCAGCGCGCCCACCCCGACCACGAGGCCCACGGCGCCGAGCACGTCGGGCAGGCCCGACTCCCGGCGCGACGCCCCCGCGGGCAGCGCCCGCAGCCCGGCGACCAGCGCGACCACGCCGACCGGCACGTTGACGAGGAACACCCAGTGCCAGGACACCTCGACGAGCAGCCCGCCCAGCGGGGGTCCGAGGGCCGCGGCGACGGCCCCGATCGACGCCCACGCCCCCACCGCGTGCGATCGGCGCTCGGCGGGGAAGGCCGCGAGCAGCAGCGACAGCGACGTCGGGGTCACCAGCGCGGCGCCCAGCGCCTGCACCGCGCGGGCGGCCACGAGCAGACCGACCGACGGGGCGGCGGCGCACGCCGCGGACGCGGCCGTGAACACCGCGAGGCCGACCAGGAAGACGCGACGGTGGCCGACGCGGTCGGCGAGACGGCCGGCGAGGGCCAGGAACGCCGCGAACACCACCGTGTAGCCGTTGAGGACCCACGAGACGGCGCCGAGGTCGCTGCCCGGGAAGTCCGCGCGGATGGCGGGGAACGCCAGGTTGACGATGAACAGGTCGAGGCTCGCCAGGAACGCCGCGGCCGAGGTGATCAGCAGGACGGTGCGGGGGCTCGCGCTCATGACACCCGCTCGTCGACGAGGCGACGGGCCAGGTCGGTCGCGACCTCGACGCCGACGCGCGCGTCGACGCGGTCGCGGTACGCGGCCTGGAGGTAGAGCCCGTCGACGACGAGCCAGAGCTCCTCGGTCAGCCGGTCCGGGTCGGCGACGCCCAGGGCCGCGACGAGGTCCGCGAGCTCGCGGTGCGTGCCGGCGAGGACGTCTCGGGCGACGCCCGCCGGGGTGGGGGGCGCGTCGACGGCGCCGAGGTCGGCGTCGTCGGGGAACTCCGCGAGGTAGTTGCGGAAGGCGCACCCGCGGAAGTCCGGCCGCGCGGTCCTCCTCGCGACCTCCTCGACGAGGGCGAGCAGCTGGGCGCGCGGGTCGGCGTCGGCGGCGTCCCGCGCGCGACGGGCCTGCGCGGACCGGATGTCGCGGGCCCGCTCGAGGTAGGCCGCGACGAGGTCGTTCTTCGTCGGGAAGTGCGAGTAGAGCAGGTTCTTCCCGGTGCCCGCCTCGGTGATCACCTGGTTCATCCCGACGGCGCGCACGCCGTGCTCGTAGAACAGGCGCGACGCCGTCGTGAGGATGCGGTCCCGCGTGCCGGGTGCCGGTGTGCGTGCCACCGCGGAGCCCTTCGTTCGTCGCCCTGGAGGGGGACCGTGCGGTCCCGGACCGATCGGTCCCGTTCGGGACGCTACCCCACGGCGACCGCGGCGGCTACACCCGCGAGGGCGGGTCGACCAGCCCGGGGTAGACCTGCAGCGCGTGGCCGCCGAGCAGGCCGTCGGTGAGCGCGTCGTCGAGCCCGAGCCCGCGGATGGCGGCGATGTTGCGCGCCGGATCCGCCGACGGGGCGTCGGTGCCGAACACCGACTTGGCCGCGACGCGCGGGAACCCGAACCGCTCGTAGTAGACGGGCAGCTTGTGGGGCGGGAGGCCGGCGAGGTCCAGCCAGACGTTCTCGCGGGTCAGGGCCAGGGAGGCGGCCGCGTCGTAGCTCCAGCCCCGTCCGCCGTGGGCGAGCACGAGCGTCAGGCCCGGGAAGTCGCGCAGGACGTCGTCGAGCAGGACGGGGTCGCCCTGGCGGCCGGAGGCGCCCGGGAACACCGACGGGCCGGTGTGCACGATCACCGGCACCCCGCGCTCGAGGCAGCGCGCGTAGGCCGGGTAGAGCTCCCGGTCGTTCGGGGCGATCCCCGCGTGCACCGGATGCACCTTGAGGGCCACCGCCCCGAGGTCGAGCTGGCGGTCGAGCTCGGCGACCACCGGGTGGTGCACGTGCGGGTTGACGTTGGCGACGATGCGGAACCGGTCGGCGTCGGCGTCGACCAGCGGCAGCATGTCCTCGATCGTCTGCCACCCGGTCGCCTTCGGCGAGTACTCGCAGAACAGCAGCACGCGGTCGACCCCGGCGCCCGCGAACAGCGCCGAGACCTTCTCCGGGATCGCGGCGCCGTCGCTGTCGTAGCAGGCCGACCAGGCCTCCCCGGTGCCCGCCGGCCCGATCCACTGCTCCCACGGCACCTTCAGCCGCGCGAGGTGGGCCACGTGGACGTGGGCGTCGACGATCACCCGCTCACTCTGGCACGACTAGTCGAACAGGTCCGGGTCGGTGCGGACGACCTCGTCCCACAGCGGCTGGAACGAGAACCAGCCGGCGTAGGCCGAGCCGGTCTGCTCGGCGGTGAACTTGGCGTTCACGTGGTCGATCTGTGTCGGCGTGCCGGCGGCCTCGGCGAGCAGCGCCGCCTGGCAGTTGCGCTCGGTGTTGATGAACCACCACGCGGCCTCGGCCACGGTGTCGCCGACGCTGAAGATCCCGTGGTTCTGGTGGAACACCATCTTCCGCCCGGTCAGCCCAGTCGCCAGCGCGCGCCCGACCTCGGGGTCGAGCACGACGGCGCCGCGCCCCTCGGTGACGACACCGTGGTTCTCGTAGAGCGCGCACGCGTCCTGGGTGATCGGGTCGAGCGGGCGGGCGAGCGACGACCACGCCTTGCCGTGCACCGAGTGGGCGTGCGCGGCCGCGACGACCTCCGGGTGGGCGTGGTGGACCGCGGAGTGGATGACGAACCCGGCCTGGTTCACGGGCTTCGTGCCGTGCACGACGTCGCCCTCGTGGTTCACCGCGATGAGGTCCGAGACCCGGATGTGCCGGAAGCTCATCCCGAACGGGTTGACCCAGAACATGTGCGGGTCCTCGGGGTCGCGCACCGTGATGTGGCCGGCGATCCCCTCGCCGAACCCGAAGCGCCCGAAGATGCGGAAGGCGCCGGCGAGCTGCTGCTTGCGGTGGAGACGCTCCTCCGCGCTGGTCGCGAACGTCGGCGGCTGCGGCATCACGATGCCCTCCTGGGAGGGCCGGAACGCCGTCATCTGGTCGTCGGAGCTGCGGGTGTCCTGCGTGGGGGCGGCCATCCCCCGACCGTGCGCCGGGTCACGGGCCCGGGTCAAGCCCCGGGACCGGTGCTCAGCCGCTTCGCGACGAGGTCCGCGACCGCCGCCATCCCGGCGGCGGTCGGGTGGAACGGCCGCGGGCCCCCGAACCCCGGAACGCCCATGGCGAGGCCGCCGACCCACGGATCGGGCGCGCCGACACCGTGGTCCTCGCTGGCCGCGGACACCACCACGAGGTCGGCGCCGGCGTCGGTCGCGCTGGCCGCGAAGCTCGCGGCGAGGCCCGCGGCGACGTGCCGGCCCTGATCGATCTGCTCGGCGGACAGCGCCACGGTCGCCGGCGTCGCGTGGGTGCCGAGGACGGTGAGGTAGTCGACCAGCAGCACGCGGGCGCGCGGCGCGCGCCGGCGGACGTC
Source organism: Actinomycetospora aeridis (assembly GCF_037400275.1). Classification (NCBI taxonomy): domain Bacteria; kingdom Bacillati; phylum Actinomycetota; class Actinomycetes; order Pseudonocardiales; family Pseudonocardiaceae; genus Actinomycetospora; species Actinomycetospora aeridis. The sequence continues at coordinate 71,286 of NZ_JBBEGL010000017.1, forward strand.
GTCCACCAGCGCCGTCAGAGACGCCCGGACCTCGGCGAACGTCTCCGGGGGCGGGACCTCGACGGTGAGGTCCAGGCGCCGGCGCACCGGCCCCGGCAGCCAGGGCAGCCGGGTCGTGAGGGTCCCGCGCACGGCCGCGGAGATCAGCGTGCCGAGGTAGCCGATGTCGTTGCCGCCCGCCGTGATCGTCACGAGCGTCGTGTCGGCGGTGACCGCCTCGACCTGCGGCGGGACCGGGCCGGTGAGGGTCGGCTGCCGGTCGTGGCGCAGCTGCGCGGTCGTCGCGCCGGAACAGGAGACGTCGACGAGCGGCAGCCCGATCTCCTCGGCGAGCAGGCTCGGGTAGTTGCGCCCGGAGCGCAGCGCGCCGCGGTCGACCTGCGGCGGGATGCCGGGGCCCGCGGCGAACGAGCTCCCGAGCGCGACGTAGACGCCGCGGCCGTCCGGATCAGGCACCCGCGGTCTGCCACACGCCGACGACGCTGCCCTCCGGGTCGCGGAAGTAGGCGGCGAACCCCATGTCGCCGACGGTGATTGTCGGGGTGACGACGGTGGCGCCGAGCTCCTCGACACGGGCCAGGGCGGCGTCGAGGTCGGGCACGTCGATCACCAGTACGGGTCCGCGCGGCTCCTGCTCGCCCCGCGCGAACATGCCGCCGTTGATGAAGCCGGGCTCCTTGCCCGTCCCGTCCTCGCCGGTCGGGCCGGTGGTGACCCCGGTGTAGTCGAGCTCCGGGATCACCATCGTGTTCCAGCCGAAGGCGTCGCGGTAGAACGCGCGGGCGCGGTCGCCGTCCTCGTAGGGGAGCTCGAAGTGCACCACACGACCGGTCATGGCCGTCCTCCTGGGAGCCGATGTCGAGACCGTCGAGCGTCCCAGGTCAGGGGTGTGGTGCGCGAGAGTCAGCCCAGGCAGCGGGGCCCGAGCAGCGCCTTGAGATCGCCCATCAGCGCCCCCGAGTTGGTGACCTTGAGCCCGTCGTCGAGGCGCAGCACGTGGCTCGCCCCGTTGGCGGCCAGCAGCGTCAGGTGGACCTCGCTGGGGCCCGGGTGGGCGACGAGGACCTCCTTGAGCTTGCCGACCCGCTCGGGCGTGCACCGCGCGCTCTCGATCACGACCTTGACCGGGGCCCCGCCGACGCCGCCCGAGAGGTCGGGCACCGCGAGGTCCTCGACGAACAGGCTCACGCGGTCGTCCCGCTTGTTGACCTTGCCCTTGACCAGCACGATCGCGTCCTCGGCGACGTCGATCGACACCGCGGCGTAGGTGCGCGGGAAGAACAGCACCTCGATGCCGCCCGCGAGGTCCTCGATCTGCGCCGACGCCCAGGGCTCGCCCTTCTTGTTCACGCGCCGCGTGACGCTGGCGAGGATGCCGCCGACCGTGACCTGGGCGCCCTCGGCGACGTCACCCTCGAGGATCTTCGTGATCTGGGTGTCGGCCCGGCTGGCGAGGACCTGCTCGATGCCGTTGAGCGGGTGACCCGAGACGTACAGCCCGAGCATCTCCCGCTCCAGGGCGAGGCGGTGCTTGGGCTCCCACTCCCCCTCGGGCACCTTGACGTCGAACATGCCGGTCGTGTCGACGGTGTCCTCGTCCGGACCGTCGACGGTGTCCAATCCTGGGGCCGAGAAGAGGTCGAACTGCCCGTCGGCCTCGGCCTTCTTCGTGGTCATCACCGCGTCGACGGCCTCGGCGTGCACCAGCGCGAGGCCCTTGCGCGGATGGCCCAGCGAGTCGAAGGCCCCGGCCTTGATCAGCGACTCGACCGTCTTCTTGTTGCAGACCTGCTGCGGCACCTTGCGCAGGAAGTCGGAGAAGTCGGAGAAGCCGCCCTTCTCGCGCCGGGTCTCGACGATCGCGTCGACGACTCCGGAGCCGACGTTGCGGATCGCGCCGAGGCCGAAGCGGATGTCGACGCCGACCGGGGCGAAGTTGAGCACCGACTCGTTGACGTCGGGCGGCAGCACCGTGATGCCCATCTTGCGGCACTCGGCGAGGTAGATCGCCGCCTTGTCCTTGTCGTCGCGGACGCTGGTGAGCACCGCGGCCATGTACTCGGCGGGGTAGTTGGCCTTGAGGAAGGCCGTCCAGTACGAGACGACGCCGTACGCCGCAGAGTGGGCGCGGTTGAAGGCGTAGTCGGAGAACGGCAGCAGGATGTCCCACAGCGTCTTGATCGCCGCGGCCGAGTAGCCGTTGTCCTTCATGCCCTGCGCGAAACCCTCGTACTCCTTGTCGAGGATCTCCTTCTTCTTCTTGCCCATGGCGCGACGCAGCAGGTCGGCCTTGCCCAGCGAGTAGCCCGCGAGCACCTGGGCGATCGCCATGACCTGTTCCTGGTAGACGATCAGGCCGTAGGTCTCGCCCAGCACCTCCTTGAGGGGCTCTTCCAGCTCCGGGTGGATCGGCGTGACCTCTTGCCGCCCGTTCTTGCGGTCGGCGTAGTCGTTGTGGGCGTTGGCGCCCATCGGACCCGGCCGGTAGAGCGCGCCGACCGCGGAGATGTCGTCGAACTCGGTGGGAGCCATGCGCCGCAGCAGGTCGCGCATCGGGCCGCCGTCGAGCTGGAACACCCCGAGCGTCTCGCCGCGGGAGAGCAGCTCGTAGGTCGCCTTGTCGTCGAGCCCGAGGTTGTCGAGGTCGAGCGCGGGCTTGCCGTTGAGCGTGATGTTGTTGAGCGCGTCGTCGATGATCGTGAGGTTGCGCAGGCCCAGGAAGTCCATCTTCAGCAGCCCGAGGGTCTCGCAGACCCCCATGTCGAACTGCGTGATGATGGCGCCGTCGGCCTCGCGCCGCTGGATCGGGATGACGTCGATCAGCGGTTCCTTGGACATGATCACGCCGGCGGCGTGCACGCCCCACTGCCGCTTGAGGCCCTCGAGGTCCTTGGCGGTGTCGACGATCTCCTTCACCTGCGGGTCGGACTCGTAGAGCGCCCGCATCTCGGCGGCCTCGGAGTAGCGCTTGTGGCTGGGGTCGAACACCCCCGACAGCGGGATGTCCTTCCCCATGACCGCGGGCGGCATCGACTTGGTGATGCGGTCGGCCACCGCGTAGCCGGGCTGGCCGTAGAGCACGCGCGCGGAGTCCTTGATCGCGGCCTTCGCCTTGATCGTGGAGTACGTGATGATCTGCGCGATCTTCTCCTCGCCGTACTTCTCGGTGACGTAGCGGATCATCTCGCCGCGCCGGCGCTCGTCGAAGTCCATGTCGATGTCGGGCATGGAGACGCGCTCGGGGTTGAGGAACCGCTCGAAGATCAGCTTGTGGTGGATCGGGTCGAGGTCGGTGATGCCCAGCACGTAGGCGACGAGGCTCCCCGCCGCGGACCCGCGGCCCGGCCCGACGCGCAGGTTGACCGAGCGCGCGTAGTTCAGCAGGTCGGCCGTCACCAGGAAGTAGCCCGGGTAGCCCATCTGCATGATGACCGAGACCTCGTAGTCGGCCTGCTTGCGGTACTGCTCGGAGAAGCCGTTCGGGAACCGCCAGTGCAGGCCGCGCTCGACCTCCTTGACCAGCCAGCTGCCCTCGGTCTCGCCCTCGGGCACCGGGGCCACCGGCTGCAGGTCGCGTCCCTCGGTGAACTCGACGTTCACCCGCTCGGCGATGGCCAGGGTGTTGTCGCAGGCCTCGGGGAAGACACCGTCCCACTGGGCGCGCATCTCCTGCGCGCTCTTGAGGTAGAAGTCCTGCGCGTCGAACCGGAAACGGTTCGGGTCGTTCATCGTCTTGCCGGTCTGCACGCAGAGCAGGACCTCGTGCGGCTTGGCGTCCTTGGCGTACGTGTAGTGCAGGTCGTTGGTGGCGAGACCCGGCAGGTCGAGCTTCTTCTTGAGGTCGTAGAGGTCGTCACGGACCCGGCGCTCGATCTCGATGCCGTGGTCCATCAGCTCGCAGAAGAAGTTGTCCGCGCCGAAGATGTCGCGGTAGTCGCTCGCGGCCTGACACGCGCCGTCGAAGTCGTCCTGCTGCAGGTAGCGCGCGACCTCGCCGGACGGGCACCCGGTGGTCGCGATGATGCCCTTGCCGTAGGTCTCGAGCAGCTCGCGGTCCATCCGGGGCTTGTAGTAGTACCCCTCGAGGCTGGCCAGGCTCGAGAGCCGGAAGAGGTTGTGCATCCCCTCCGTGTTCTCGGCCAGCAGCGTCATGTGGGTGTACATCTGGCCCGGGTTGTCGTCGCTGATGACCTGGCCGCCCAGCGTGGCGCGCTTGCGCTCGTGGCGGCTGCCGGGCGCGAGGTAGCCCTCCATGCCGATGATCGGCTTGACCCCGTGGGCCTTCGACTTCTTCCAGAACTCGTAGGCGCCGAAGGTGTTGCCGTGGTCGGTCATCGCCAGGGCGGGCATGCCCATGCGCGCGGCCTCGGCGAACAGGTCGTCCAACCGCGCGGCACCGTCGAGCATCGAGAACTCGGTGTGCGTGTGCAGGTGGACGAACGAATCGCCGGTCACGTCGCGGGACCTCCCCTTCCAGGGCGGGATCGGGGTGCCGCCGACCGGCCCCGCGTGCTGCGGGACGTGGTCGGCGGGAGCCACCCCAGACTAGACGCGCCCCCCGACAGCGCCGCCCCTCCCCGAGGCCTCCGACCGTCCTCGCTGCTCACCTCCGGCGGCCCGGCGTGTCGCCCGGATCCGGGGTCGTCACAGGAGTCACGGGTGCCCCTTGCGTTGCGTGACGGGGGCCGTGGGCGCAGGAAGATCACCGGTTCGGAGGCATCGACGGGGTCGCGGCGACGCGGTGGCGAGGGGCACGCGGAGTCAGCGATCGCCGCGCTGACCGACCGCGTTCAGGCCGGCGAGCCACAGGACCTTGTTCGCCCGACCGACCGCCACGACTCCAGCCAGGATCCAGATGAGTGCAGCGATGTCGCCCGTGTCCGCTCGGAGGCCCGGGGTGCCGGCCGGGGCGCTCGCCACCTCGATGACCCGTATCCCCGGCTCGACCTCCGAGCCCGACCTCCCGAGCACGTCCGCGACCCATGTGACGGTCTCGCTCACCAGACCGACGTCCGGCTGCGTCTTTCCGGCAACCGCGAGCCAGACCTGGAGCGTCAGGGCCACCTGGGCGCCATCGAGGCGACCATCGGCGGGGTCCGGGCTGTCACCCGGCAGGTGGCCTGCTGCCGTCCGAATCCTGGTGGCCACGAACGTGCTCGCGACGTGTGGGTCCTGTCGCTCGACGGTCGCTCCGACGAGGTCACGCAGCTCCGCGCAGAGACGATCAACCGCTTCGAGCCGCAAGTGGAGCTCGAGTTCATCGACCTCCTCGTCGTCCCAAGGGTCGTCCCAAGGGTCGTCCCAGTCGTCGTCGAGCTCGTCCTCCCGATCGTCCGCAGCGATGTACGGATTTCCGTCGCCGAGGGGGGCATCGGTGCGCCGGGGCATCACTGGCGGCACCACGGGCGTCGTCGGTGTCCGCACCGCGACCCGCGTCGCCCGGGTGCGCGGCGGACGAGTGCGCCGCTTCCTCCGGGCCTCCACCTTCGCCGCCCGCCGCTGTCCGTCGTGCCTGCACCTGCCCATCGCTCCTCCTCGGGGTCGCCCTGCGAGGAGGATGCGCCACACCCCCGACAACGCCGGGCACCTCGAAGATCAGGAGAGCGAGGAGCACCTCGCCTGCGCGAGGAGGTGCTCCTCGCTCTCCTGATCTCCCTACGGGCGCTCCCGCGGTGAGGGAGCTTCACTCCCCGGGATCGAGCGCGTCCAGCCAGCGGACGTCGCCGTCGCCGGCGACGGCCACCGCTCCGGTGAGCAGCCAGACCATCGCCGGCAGGTAGTCGTCGCCCAGTTCGACGATGCACGGCTCGACGGCCGCCACGTCCTGCGGCTGGTCGAGCAGGGCGACGCCGAGACGCTCGACGGCCGGGGCGGACTCGCCGAGCTCGGCCACCCAGCCGACGGCGCGGCGCGCGAGGTCACCGCCGTCCGCCTGCCGCCCGACCTGGAGGAGGCGGGTCGTCACCGCGAGGTCCGCGAACCACTGCCCGGGAGACCTGTCGTCCTCGTCGCGCACGTGCTCGTCCGCGTCCACGAGGCGGGCGTGCCACGCGCGCGCGATGTCCGCGTCGCGTTGTTCCAGTGTCGCCGCGACGACTCCCCGCAGCGCCTCGGACGTCGTCGCGAGCATCGCGTCGGTGGCATCGTCGTCGGCGCCGTCCGCCGGCTCGGCGTCCCACTGCTCCGGGCTCTGCGGCTGCCGGCCCGTCGTGGCACCGGTGCGACGACGACGGCGCGCCGCGACCTTGGCCGCCCGCTTCTGGCCGTCGCGCCGCTTGACCATCGCTTCCCTCCCGAGGGCTCTCGGGGGCAGGGTGTCAGGTCAGACGCGAGGACCTGCGACCACTCCCCCGACCGGCCTGGTCCGGGTCGTCGAGCCACTGGACGCCGCCGGCACCCCCGACGACCACGACGGCGGAGAGCATCCAGATCCGGGCCACGGCGATGTCGTCGGGGACGCGGAGGAAGTGTTCGCGCAGCACCACGGCGGCATCGGGCCCGAGTGTCCGCGCGGCGTGGGCCACCGCCGGTCCTCTCTCGCCCAAGCTCTCGGCGACCCACGCGGCGGCCCGCGCCGACAGCTCGGGGTCCGGGAACCGCCGCCGGGCCTTCGCGAGCCAGGCGCCGACGAAGATGTCGATCAGCTGCCGGTCGCGACCGTCGACGAACGCCCGTGCGACCTCGGGATCGCGCTGCACCACGGTCGTCAGGACCACCCCGCGGATGTCGTCCTCGAGAAGATCGATCATGTCGGGCTCGTCGTCCTCGAGGTCCTGGAGATCGTCGAGGTCCTCCCAGTCGTCCCACTCCCGGAGCTCGTCCTCGTCGTCGTCGAGGTCGTCGGCGAACGCGTCCGGGAACTGCTCGAGGAGCTCGCAGTCGCTCAGCAGCGGGGCCGCCACCCGCGACTCCGCTCCCCGCGTCGCCCGGGTGTGCGGCGGGCGTGTCCGCCGCAGCCGCCGTGCCGCCACCTTCGCCGCCCGCCGCTGCCCGTCGTGCTTGCGCCTACCCATGGCTCCTCCTCCGCGTCGTCCCGTTGAGGAGCATGCAACGGACCCCCGACAACGCCGGGCGCCCAGAGATCAGGAGCGCGCTGGCACCTCCTGAGCGCCCCGAAGGTGCACACGCCGCCCGTGATCACCCCCGCCCGCCGCGCGCCCGCGCGAGAGGCACGTCCCGCAGGCGGCTCGACCCGTCGATCATGCGCAACGTGCCGGTCGGGACCGTCGCGACCCCATCCCCCGGAGATCAGGAGCGCGCTGTCCACCTCGTGAGCGCCCCGGAGGTGTGTCAATACCCGGGACATGCCTGACAGGGCGTGCCGGGGAGATGCCTGACAGGTGGGTCATCGGCGGGGGTGGGGGTGGGTGGCGCCGATGGAGAAGGTCTCGATGCGGCTGGAGCCGTAGTAGACGTGCAGGCGTCCCTTGTCGCGCAGCAGCCCGACGGTCAGGCCGGCGAATCGGGCGTCGAGGTAGAGCTTGCG
>NZ_JBBEGL010000018.1:0-43233 GCF_037400275.1 Actinomycetospora aeridis
GCGCCTCGCCGCAGCCGATTCGGCCGAGTTCCTCGCGGTGACCACCACTGTACCCGACTCGTTCTCCGGTCCGATTCCGGGGGTCCCGGTCGGTCCGTCCCGCTGTCGGGCGGGGGCGATCTGCTCGGCCCCGAAAGGCCTCGGAGCGATCGCCGTCTTCGACTGTACCCGAGGCAACCGGCCTCGGTCGGCTCCCGGCCGGCCGCTGTTCGGCGTCCGTTCCCCGGGTGCTTCACCACTGTACGCGATGCCCCGGAGTGCCCAGGGCAGCCGGGGTCAGGTCCGGCGTTCCCCCAGGTCAGCGTCCGCGTCGGGGTCAGGTTCGGGGACGGGATCGCCGTCGGGACGGGCGACGTCGGCGTCGGGAGCCGGCGCCCGCCGCCCCGTCGTGGCGAGGGAACGGAGCATCGCGTTGTAGGCCTCGAGCTCCTGGTCGCCGTCGCGGTCGGCGCGCCGGTCCTCCCGACGTGCCGTGCGCTCGTCGGCGCGCGACCACTGGACGAGCAGGGCGATGAGCACGACGAGCATCGGGACCTCGCCCGTGGCCCACGCGAGGCCACCGCCGGCGGTCTGGTCGGCGAGGCGGTCGATCCAGGGCATCTCGAGCTGCTGGTAGAAGCTCGAGCCGATCACCGTGGCCGAGGTCATCACCGCGATCCCGAAGAAGGCGTGCAGCGGGATCGCGACGAACAGCAGGCCCAGCCGGCCGATCGGCGGCAGCTGCCGCGGGCTCGGGTCGATCCCGACGATCGGCCAGAAGAAGAGCAGGCCGACGAGCAAGAAGTGGATGTTCATCGCGATGTGGGCCCAGTGGGACTGGAGCGCGAGGTCGAACAGGCCCGAGAAGTACAGGACGTAGAAGCTGCCGACGAACAGGGCCAGGGCCACGAGCGGGTGGGTGAGCACCCGCGCCACCGGCGAGTGCACGGCGGCGAGCACCCACTCGCGCGGTCCGGGCGGGGCGCCGGCGCCCGCCGGGGGCAGGGCGCGCAGCAGGAGCGTCACCGGCCCGCCGAGCACCAGCAGGATCGGCACCAGCATGTTCAGCATCATGTGCTGGCCCATGTGCACGCTGAACATCACCGGGGCGTAGCGCCCGATGCCCGACGAGGTCGCGACGAGCAGGACGAGGCAGCCGCCCAGCCAGGACAGGGTGCGGCCCACGGGCCAGGCGTCGCCCCGCGCCCGCAATCGCCGTACCCCGGCGAGGTAGAGCCCGTCGAGGACGAGCGCCAGGGTGCCGAACAGCAGGTCGAAGCGCGGCTCGGTGAGCAGGCCCGGCGCGGTGAGGGGTCGGTCGATCGCGTACCCGACGAGGGCCTCGATCCGCGACGGCTGCGGCTCGGGCGCCGCCGGTGGCGGCGTGCGGCCGAGCGCCACCGCGATGCCCATCGTCGCGCCCATGAGGAGGACCTCGAGCCCGGCGAAGCGCACGATCGCGCCCCGGTCCCCTGCCGCGAGGGCGGGCAGGGTGCGTCGGCGGTGCCAGGCCCCGAATCCCCCGAGCGCCGCGAGCGCGGCGACCTTGGCGAGCACGAGGACGCCGTACGTGCTCGTCACGAGGTCGGCCGGGGTGATCCGCACCAGCGCGTTGACCAGACCGGACACCGCCAGGACCACCCAGCAGACGAGGGCGACCGCCGAGAACCGGCGTGCGGCGACCGCCGGGTGACGGCCCCCGGCGACGAGGTGGGTGACGAGCGCGACGAGCCCGCCGATCCACAGGGCCGCCGCGATCACGTGCAGCAGGAGGCTGTTGGTGGCGACGTCGTGGTCGCTGCCGCCGGCCGAGTGGCCCGTGAGGGCGAGCGGGAGCAGCCCGGCGAGGGCGACCGCGAAACCGACGACCGCCGCGCCCCACCCCAGGACGACGCGGGTCACGGTGAGCGTCACCAGCGCGAGCAGGGCGGTGAGCGCCCAGGAGGTGGTGGTCTCGATGCCGGGCACCGCGACCGTGAGGACCCGCAGGTCGAGCATCTGCGACACCGGTCGGCCGTAGGCGTCGGCCGCGCTGAGCGGGATCATCAGCAGCGCCGCCACGGACCACGTCGCCGCCGACCACGACGCCACGCGGACCGCCCGGTAGCCGTCGGCGGAGAGCCAGCCGGTGGCCGCCGGCGGGGTGAAGAAGGCGGCGAGCAGCAGGAAGCCGATGGTCGCCGCGGCGGCCGTCTGGCTCAGGGCGCGCACGACGGGCAGGGCGTAGACGGTGACCGGTCCGGGGTCGGGCAGGCCGAGCCGGGCGAAGGCCGCCGCCCCCGACAACGTGCTCAGGGCCAGCGCCACGACCGCGGCCACCGCGAGCAGCGGGCCGACCTGGGAGGCGAACAGGCCTCCGGTCGTGGTGGGCCGCTCGGTCGAGGCGGTCTCCGGCGCCTCGGCGGGCGGTGGGGTCGTCGTGGCCACGAGACCAGGGTAGGTCGCGCTCGTGGGGTCGGCGTCCGGTCGGGCTACGCTGCGCGCCGGGCCCCCGTAGCGCAACGGATAGCGCATCGGCCTTCTAATCCGACGGTTGCAGGTTCGAGTCCTGCCGGGGGCACCTTGCCGCGGGCCCGGATGACGGCGGACGCCGCAGACGTGACCGACCACCAGGCGTCCGGCTCCGGCGCCGTCGCCGGAGCACCGGGGCGGGGTCAGAGCCGGCGGCGTGCCCGGACCACCGCGTCCGCGCCGCGGTCCTCGGCCACGAGGATCTCCCATTCCTCGTCGAGCGCCTCCAGCGCGTCGTCCACCGTGAGCTGCGTCTGCCCCACGGCGCCCGGGCGCCCGACCAGCAGGAGCCTCCCGCCCGGAGCGACCCCGCCCGCGAGCCGCCGCACCATCGCCGTCACCGACCCGGCGACGTGGACGTAGAGGCACGTGACCAGGTCGAAGGCGGCCGGGGGCGGGGTCCAGTCGCCGAGGTCGCCCTCGACCCAGTCGATGCGCCCGGCGACGTCGACGCCCGCGCGTTCCGCGCGGGTCCGGGCGTGCGCGAGCGCGGTCGCGGAGAAGTCGACCGCCGTGACCCGCCACCCCCGCGCGGCGAGCCAGAGCGCCTCGGAGCCGTGGCCCGCGCCCGCGTCGAGCGCGACCCCCGCCGGGAGGTGCGCGGCCTCGGCGAGCAGGGACGGGTTCGGCACCCGCCGGTCCGCGGCGGGCGCGTCGGCCTCGAGCACCTGCGTCCAGCGCCGCTCCCAGCCCGCGCGGCCGAAGTCGTCGGTCACCGCACCCTCCCGATCAGCGTGTCGAGCCCGTGGGCGCGCTCGCCGAGCAGCCGTCGGCAGAGTTCGGCCTCCTGGTCGTGGGTGAAGACGTCACCGGTGTCGGTCATGCGCACACCGTGTCCCGGCGGCGGCCGCGCGGCGAGGATTCTTGCCGGAACGGCAACCGTCAGGGCCCCGCGAGGAAGTCCAGCACCTCGCGCGTGACGCGCTCGGGGTCGTCCTCCATGAGGAAGTGCCCGGCGTCGTCGACCACGACGAGCGACGCGCCGGGGATGTCGGCGGCGAGCTTCTCGGCGTAGGACACGGGCTGCCAGCGGTCGCCTCGCCCCCAGACGATCCGCACCGGGATGTCGATCTCCCCCAGCCGGTCGGTCAGCTCCTCGGTGTCGGTCGAGTCGTAGTGGCGGACCTGGTGCTCGAAGAACGACGTCCGCCCCAGCGCCGTGCGGTGCGGGGCGAGGAAGGCGCGCAGGTCGTCACCGGTCATGACGGCCTCGTCGGCGACGGTCATCGTCAGCTGGCGGGTCAGCATCGCCTCGAACTCGTCCGCCGGCATGCTCGCGTAGCTCTCGAGGCGGGTGCGGATGATCTCCTGCCACGTCTCCGAGGGCCACGAGTCGTAGCTGACGGTGTCGATCAGCATGAGGCGTCGGGCCCTGCCGGGGTGCAGGACGGCGACCCGCTGGCCGATCGCGCCGCCGATGTCGTGGGTGACGAGGCTCGGGTTCTCGACGCCCAGCTCGTCGAGCAGCGCGAGCAGCAGGTCGGTCTGGGCCCCGACCGAGGTGTCGCGGTCGAGCGGGCGCTCCGAGTCGCCGTAGCCGAGCAGGTCGTAGGTGATGACCCGGTGACCGGCCGCCTCGACGTGGGGCACGACGTGGCGCCACTCGTAGGACCACGACGGCGTGCCGTGCACGAACACCACGGGGTCGCCGTCGCCCCGGTCGCGGTAGGCGAGGCGGACACCGTCGACGAGGACGTTCCGGTCGAGGAAGCTCATGTTAGGTAGACTAGTCTACCCAGCATGAGCGCACGAGGATCGGCCCGGGCCAAGCTGCTGGCGGCGGCATCGGCGCGCTTCTACGCGCAGGGTGTGACGGGCACGGGCATCGACGTGATCACCGCGGACGCGGGCGTCGCCAAGATGAGCCTGTACAACAACTTCCGGTCGAAGGCCGAGCTCGTGGCGGCGTACCTGGAGAGCCGCCAGGAGGAGTTCCGCGAGCTGTACCGCCGACGCCTGCGGGACGACATGGCCCCGGGGGCCCGGGCGCTCGCCGTCCTCGACGCGTACGTCGAGCACGCGGAAGGTGCGGCCGACTTCCGTGGCTGTGGACTGCTCAACGCCGCGGGCGAGCTCTCGGACGGTGACCCCGGCCGGGCGCTCGTCGCGGCGCAGAAGGCCGAGGTCGAGCAGATGCTGCGCGACGCCCTCGCCCCGCGCGACGACGCCGACGTCGTCGCCGAGCACCTGTCGCTGCTGCTCGAGGGGGCGATGGTGCGCGGCGGGCTGGAGGGCGACGTGCACCGCCTCCGCCGGGCGCGGGACATCGCGGCGGGGCTCGTCGGGGAGTGCTGACCCGGGCCGGGTGGTCGACGACCCTGGGCATCGCCCGGTGCTTCGCGGAGGGGTCTTCTATCAGCCGTCGCTGATATGGTCGGCGACGTGCACGCGATGGACGTGCTCGGCGACCCCGTCCGCCGGCGGATCCTCGAGCTCCTGGCCGACGGTGAGCTGGCGTCGGGCGCCGTCGTCGAGCACATCCGCGAGGAGTTCGGCATCTCGCAGCCCGGGGTGTCGCAGCACCTGCGGGTCCTGCGCGAGAACGGGCTGGCGTCGGTGCGCGCGGAGGGCACGCGACGGCTCTACTCCGTCGACGCGGGTGGGCTGCGCGAGGTGGACGGGTGGCTCGCGCCCTTCCGGCACTTCTGGGAGCAGCGGCTCGACGCGCTCGGCACCGAGATCGCCCGCGGCAAGCGCGCCCGCCGCGAGGAGGAGCGGTGAAGGCCTACGTCGCCAGCCCGTACGGCTTCGCGGAGTCGACGAAGACCTGGTACGACACGACGCTGCTGCCGTTGATCGAGGAGCACGTCGAGGTCCTCGACCCGTGGAAGGTCCAGCCGGAGGGCTCCGGCCCCGAGACGTGGCTCGCGCTCGGCGCCCGTCACCTCGACACCATCGAGCACGAGGCCGACCTCGTCGTCGCCTGCCTCGACCAGGAGCCCCCCGAGTAAGTGGGACGGTCGTCGAGGTCGCCTGGGCCGCGGCGCACGGCAAGCCGGTGATCGCCTACCGCGGCGACCTGCGCCAGGGCGGCGAGGAGGGGCTGCGCTACAACCTCATGATCGGGGCGGCGGTGCGGCGCAGCGGCGGCGAGGAGGTCGGTGACCTGGCCTCGCTGGCGGCGGCGTTGCGGCGGCACGCGCGACAGTGACCGACGAGTAGGTCACACTGACGACGGACACGTTCGGCGGAGCGTGCCAGGGGTCGGGAGGGGACCGAGTTGGCGACCATGTCGTTCCGGGACGCGATGTTCCTGCTCGCCGAGTCGCGGGAGCGGCCGACCCACGTCGGGTCGCTGATGCTCTTCGACCGGCCCGAGGGCGCGGGGCCCGACTACCTCGCCGACCTGCACCGGCAGCTCGTCTCCGGTGACGTCGACATCGCGCCGCTGTTCCGCCGGCGGGCCACCCGGGGGCTGTCGACGCTCGGCCAGTGGGCCTGGACGACCGACGACGACGTCGACATCGAGTACCACGTGCGCCTGTCCGCGCTCCCGCGGCCGGGGCGCATCCGTGAGCTGCTCGAGCTCGTGTCCCGGCTGCACGGCAGCCTGCTCGACCGGCACCGTCCGTTGTGGGAGTTCCACCTCATCGAGGGCGTGGAGGGCGACCGCTTCGCGGTCTACAGCAAGATCCACCACGCGATGATGGACGGGGTCCGCGCGATGCGGCACCTCGAGAAGGCCCTGAGCACCGACCCCGAGGAGCGCGACATGGCGCCCTTCTGGGCCGTCGACCCGCGCCCGGGCCGCAGCAGCCGCCCCGTCGGCGAGAAGGCGCCCGCCCCGACCGGGACGCTCGGTGCCGCGCGCGAGTACGTCGGCGGCGCGCTGCGCACGGCGGGCACGCTCGCGGAGACCGTCGGCCAGGGCCTCAACGTCGGCCCCGCGCTGGTGTCGTCGCTCTACCGTGGCCTCGTCGAGCACGATCTGGCGCTGCCGTTCGAGGCGCCGCCCACCATGCTCAACGTCCCGATCACCGGGGCCCGGCGCTTCGCGGCGCAGTCGTGGCCGCTCAAGCGGATCCAGCGGGTGCGCGAGCGCACCGGCACCACCGTCAACGACGTCATGCTCGCGATGAGCGCCGGCGCGCTGCGGCACTACCTGGAGGCGCACGACGGGCTGCCCGAGAAGCCGCTGGTGGCCGCGCTGCCCGTCGCCCTCGAGGACTCGGGGTCCGGCAACGCCCTCGGCGCGATCCTCGTGAACCTCGCGACCGACGAGCCCGACCCGGCCGAGCGCCTGCGGAAGATCCGGCAGTCGGGGCTCGCGGCCAAGGAGAACCTCCAGGGCCGCGACCCGATGACGATCGCCGCGCTCTCGGCCGTCGTCGCCGCCCCGATCGGCCTGGGCCTGGTGCCCGGGACGTCGGCGATCAACCAGGGCTTCAACCTGATCATCTCGAACGTGCCCGGCCCGAAGGACCCCCTGTACTGGGAGGGCGCCAAGCTCGACGGGATCTACCCGATCTCGGTGCCGCTCGACGGGCAGGCCCTCAACATCACGGTGATGTCGTACGCCGACGACATGGAGATCGGCGTGACGGGCGACCGCCGGGCGGTGCCGCACCTGCAGCACCTGCTCGGCTACCTCGAGGACGCGCTGGTGGAGCTGGAGGCGGTGGCGGACGCCGCGGACCCGGCGGCCGACTGATCCAGCTCCGCCAGCACGTCGTGTGCCCGCTCGAACAGGGGCAGGCGCGCGGCGTAGCCGGGGGCGTCGTCGCCCGGGCGCAGGGTCTCGCCGAGGGGGATCCGCTCGGCGGCGGCGACCAGCGCGTCGGGTCCCGGCGGCAGCAGACCGACGCCCTGCATCCCCAGCAGCGCGGCCCCGAACGCCGAGCCCTGGTCGACGGTCGGGAAGCCGACGGGCAGGTCGAGGGCGTCGGTGAGCATGCGGCGCCACAGCGGGCTGCGGGCGAAGCCGCCGGTGGCGCGCACCTCGTGCACGGCGAGGTCGGCCTCCCGCATCGCGTCGAGCACGAGGCGCAGCTGGAGGCACACGCCCTCGAGCAGGGCGCGCGCGACGTGGCCCGCGGTGTGCCGGCGGTGCAGGCCGACGAGCGCGCCGGCGCCGCCGAGATCCCAGTGCGGGGCGCGCTCGGGCAGCAGGTGGGGCAGGGCGAGCAGGCCGTCGGCGCCGGCCGGGACCTCGGCGGCCGCGGTGAGCAGGTCGTCGACGTCGCGGCCGAGCGTCTCGTGCGCCCAGTCGAGGACGAGGCCGCCGTTGGTGATCGCCCCGCCGACCACCCAGCGCCCGTCGGCCAGGTCGTAGCAGAACACGCGGCCCCGCGGGTCGACGGCGGGCCGTTCCACGGTGACGCGCAGGGCGCCGCTGGTGCCGATCGAGCAGGCGGCGACGCCGGGCCGGACGGCGCCGACGCCGAGGTTCGCCAACGGCCCGTCGCCCCCGCCCGCGACGACGGGGACGCCGGCGGGCAGGCCCCAACCGGTCCCGCGCAGCCGCCCGACCACAGCGTTCGGGGCGACGGGCGTGCCCAGCGCGTCGGGGGTGACGCCGGCGATCTCGAGGGCCTCGGGGTCCCAGGCGCCGGTGGCGACGTCGAGCAGGCCGGTGGCCGAGGCGCACGAGGTGTCGGTGACGCGCGCGCCGGTGGCACGGAGCAGCACGAGCTCCTTCATCCCGCCCCACGTGTGCGCGGCGGCGTGCAGGCTCGGGCGCGCGCGGCGGAGCCACGCGAGCTTCACCAGCGGGCTCATGGGGTGGATCGGCGTGCCGGTGCGCCGGTGCAGGGCGAGGGCACCGTCGCGGGCCCGCAGCTCGCGCGCGGCGCCCTCCGCGCGGCTGTCGGCCCAGGTGACGAGCGGGGAGATCGGGTCGCCGGCCGCGTCGAGCGCGAGCAGCCCGTGCATCGCCGAGCTGAACGACACCGCCGCGACGCGGCCGGGGTCGAGGCCGGCGACGGCGTCGCGGATCGCGTCGCCGACGGCCTCGTCGAGGGCCTCCGGGTCCTGCACGGCGGCGCCGGGCTCGGGCTCGTCGAGGTGGTGGGGCGCCTCGCCGTGGCCGTGGTCGACGCCGTCGACGGAGAACGCGACGGCCTTGGTGGCGGTGGTGCCGATGTCGACGCCGAGGACGAGATCCGCGCTGGTCACAGGACCAGGCTCGCGAGCAGCACCATGATCAGCCCGACCACCGAGACGATCGTCTCCATCACCGACCAGGTGCGGAACGTGTCGCGCACCGACATGCCGAAGTACTCGCGGACCAGCCAGAACCCGGCGTCGTTGACGTGCGAGAAGAACACCGAGCCGGCGCCGATGGCGAGCACCACGAGGACCGGGTTCACCGTCGGGTCGACGGCGAGGATCGGGGTGACGATGCCGGCGGCGGTCACCGTGGCGACGGTCGCCGACCCGGTCGCGAGCCGGATGACGACGGCGACGAACCAGGCGAGCAGGAGCACCGGGATGCCGAGGCCCGAGGCCGCCTTGGCCAGCGCGTCGCCGATGCCGGAGTCGATGAGCACCTGCTTGAACCCGCCGCCGGCGCCGATGATCAGCAGGATCGAGGCGGCGGGGACGAGGCCGGCCGCGGCGAGCGAGGACACCCCGGAGCCCGAGAGCCCGCGGCGGAACCCGAAGGTCCACAGGGCCAGGAGCAGGGCGAGCAGCAGTGCCACCACGGGCTCGCCGACGAACTCGGCGACGCTCTTGGGCCCGCCGTCGGGCAGCACGACGTCGGCGACGGTCCGCAGGAGCATCAGGGCGACGGGCAGCAGGATGGTGATGAGCGTGGCGGCGAGGCCGGGGCTGCGTGCCGTTCCGACCGAAGGGTCCCCTCGCTCGGTAGAGCTGGCGGAGGGCGCCCCTCGCCGGATCGCCTCGCCGGACCCCGGTTCCGGCGAGGGGTCCCCCTCGGCGGCTGTTTCGAGCGAAGGTGCCCTTCGCTCGGAATCGGCGGCAAGGGCGGGGGTACTGACCAGCCCGGGCGGCGGGGAGGCCGTGGCCCAGCGCGAGGCGTAGTTCGCGAAGAAGGGGCCGGCGACGGCGACGGTCGGGATCGCGAGGACCAGGCCGACGAGCAGCGTCAGCCCGAGGTCGGCGCCCAGGGCGTCGACGGCGACGAGCGGGCCGGGGTGCGGCGGCACGAACGCGTGCAGGACCGACAGCCCGGCCAGCGCGGGGATCCCGACGCGCAGGATCGCCGAGCGGCCCTGCTCGTCACGCCCGTCGGACCCGGGCGGGAGCAACCGCACCGCGACGACGAACACGACGGGCAGCACGAGCACGACGCCGATCTCGAAGAACAGCGGGATGCCGAGCACCATCGCGAGCCCCGCCACCGCCCACGGCAGCGCGCGGGGCCCGGACCGCTCGAGGATCGTCCTCGCGAGCAGGTCGGCACCGCCGGAGTCGGCGAGCAGCTTGCCGAGCATCGTGCCGAGGCCGAGGACGATGCCGACGTCACCGAGCGTGCCGCCGACGCCGTCGGTGAACGACTCGACGGTCTTCTCGGGGCCCAGGCCCGCGGCGAGGCCGAGCAGCAGCGACCCGACCATCAGCGCCGGGAACGCGTGCAACCGCAGCCGCGAGGTGATCAGCACGATCACCAGCACCACGACGGCCGCCGCCGTCACGACCAGCCGGGTGTCGCTCGCCGTCCACATGAGCGGCTCTGTTCCCCGGGCGGGTGACGCCCTGAACCTCGGCGGCCCCACCCTGCGTGCCCCCGGAGGCCCACCTAGGCTGCTCGGCGGAGGCGTCAGGGTGCCTGGTGGCCCCCGCGGTCTTCAACACCGTAGTGGCCGGGTATCTCGGCCAGGCGGGTTCGATTCCCGTCCGCCTCCGCCACAGCACTGCCACGCCTGCCGGGTCCAGACGCCGTGCCCGAGGACGAGGACCACCACGTCGCGAGGAGAGCCTGCATGGGTGTGCGCACCTGGCTGGGTGAGTGGCCGATGTTCCGCCAGGCCACCGGCCCGGACCCGCTCGGACGCGGTGCCGCCGTGCAGAGCCCGCGCACGCAGGCCCTCGGTCCCCGCACCGCGGAGGCCGACGAGGTCGTCAAGTCGGTGTGCCCGTACTGCGCCGTCGGCTGCGGCCAGAACGTCTACGTGCGCGACGGGCGCGTCACCCAGATCGAGGGCGACCCCGACTCCCCCGTCTCGCGTGGGCGCCTGTGCCCGAAGGGCTCGGCGTCGACGTCGCTCGTCACCTCGCCGTCGCGGGTGACGACGGTGCGCTACCGGCGCCCGTACGGCACCGAGTGGGAGGACCTCGACCTCGACACGGCCCTCGACATGATCGCCGACCGCGTGATCGACGCCCGCCGGCGCGGGTGGCAGGACACCGACGACGAGGGCCGCGTCCTGCGGCGCACGCTGGGGTTCTCGAGCCTCGGCGGCGCGACGCTGGACAACGAGGAGAACTACCTCATCAAGAAGCTGTTCATGGCGCTCGGCGCGATCCAGGTGGAGAACCAGGCGCGCATTTGACACAGCGCCACCGTCCCCGGTCTGGGGACCAGCTTCGGCCGCGGAGGGGCCTCGAACTTCCAGCAGGACCTGCAGCACTCGGACTGCATCGTCATCGAGGGCTCCAACATGGCGGAGGCCCACCCCGTGGGCTTCCAGTGGGTGATGGAGGCGAAGGCCCGCGGCGCCACGGTCATCCACGTCGACCCGCGGTTCACGCGCACGTCGGCGGTCGCCGACCTGCACGTGCCGTTCCGCGCGGGCACCGACATCGCGTTCCTCGGCGGGCTGATCAACTACGTGCTCACCGAGGGCAAGGACTTCCGCGAGTACGTCACGACGTTCACGAACGCCGCGGACATCGTCGGCGAGGACTTCGTCGACACCGAGGACATGGCCGGCATCTTCTCGGGCTACAACGCCGAGACGGGGCGCTACGACCCGATCAGCTGGCAGCTCGAGGGCGTCGAGTACGAGGCGCCGGCTGCGGGGATGCGAGACCACTGGGAGCCCGAGCTCCGGGAGCAGTCCGAGGAGCAGTCGGAGCAGCAGTCCGAGCAGCAGTCCGAGCAGCGTGAGCACCACGCCGCGATGGCCTCGGACACCGCCGGCGGGGCCGGCGACGCGGCCCACGCCACGGCGTCCCCGCAGCGCGACGAGACCCTGCAGCACCCGCGCTGCGTCTACCAGGTGCTCAAGCGCCACTACGCCCGCTACACGCCCGAGGCCGTCTCGCAGGTGTGCGGCATGGGCGTCGACGAGTTCCTCGCCGTCGCCCGCGCCATCACCGAGAACTCGCGGCGCGACCGCACGACGGCGTGGGTGTACTCGGTGGGCTGGACGCACCACAGCGTCGGCGCGCAGTACATCCGCGGGGCGGCGATCCTGCAGACGCTGCTGGGCAACATGGGGCGTCCCGGCGGCGGCATCCTGGCGCTGCGCGGGCACGCGTCGATCCAGGGGTCGACCGACGTCCCGACGCTCTACGACCTGCTGCCCGGTTACATCCCGATGCCGAACGCGCACCTGCACGACAGCCTGCAGAGCTTCCTCGACGCCGACGCGGCCAAGACCGGCTTCTGGGGCAACATGGACGCCTACATGGTGAGCCTGCTCAAGGCGTGGTGGGGCGACGCGGCGACCGCCGAGAACGACTTCGCGTTCGACTACATGCCGCGCCTCACCGGCGACCACGGCACCTACGGGATCGTGCGCGACCAGATCGACCGGAAGACCTTCGGCTACTTCGTCGTCGGCGAGAACCCGGCGGTCGGGCACGCGAACGGCAAGATGCAGCGCCTCGGCCTGGCGAACCTCGACTGGCTCGTGGTCCGGGACATGCAGATGATCGAGACGGCCACGTTCTGGAAGGACGGGCCCGAGATCGAGACCGGGGAGCTGCGCACCGAGGACATCGGCACCGAGGTCTTCTTCCTCCCCTGCGCGAACCACACCGAGAAGGCCGGCACGTTCACCAACACCCAGCGGCTGCTCCAGTGGCGCCGGGAGGCGGTGCACCCGCCCGGCGACGCACGCTCCGAGCTGCACTTCTACTTCCACC
This sequence comes from Actinomycetospora aeridis, assembly GCF_037400275.1. Taxonomy (NCBI): domain Bacteria; kingdom Bacillati; phylum Actinomycetota; class Actinomycetes; order Pseudonocardiales; family Pseudonocardiaceae; genus Actinomycetospora; species Actinomycetospora aeridis. The sequence goes on from NZ_JBBEGL010000018.1 coordinate 12,487, forward strand.
TGGGCAAGCGGATCCGGGAGAAGCTGGCGGGGTCGACCGAGGACCGCGACCGCCCGATCCTCGACCTGACCTGGGACTACCCGACGTTCGGCGTGCACGAGGAGCCGGACCCGGAGTCGGTGCTCGCCGAGATCAACGGCTACGACGCCGACGGGAACCACCTCTCGAGCTACACGCAGCTCGAGGCCGACGGGTCGACGACGGCGGGCTGCTGGATCTACACCGGCGTGTACCAGGACGGCGTCAACCAGGCCGACCGCCGCCGGCCCGGCAGCGAGCAGGACTGGGTCGCCGCCGAGTGGGGCTGGGCGTGGCCAGCGAACCGCCGCACGCTCTACAACCGCGCCTCCGCCGACGCGGCGGGCCGTCCGTGGAGCGAGCGCAAGGCCTACGTCTGGTGGGACGCCGAGCAGGGGAAGTGGACCGGGCACGACATCCCGGACTTCGAGGCGACCAAGCCGCCGACCTACGTGCCCGAGGAGGGCGCGACCCGGCAGGACGCGCTGGCCGGCACCGACGCCTTCATCATGCAGACCGACGGCAAGGCGTGGCTGTACGCGCCCGCCGGCCTCGCGGACGGGCCGATGCCGACGCACTACGAGCCGGTGGAGTCGCCGGTGGCGAACCTGCTGCACGAGCAGCAGGACAACCCGGCGCTCGAGCGGATCGACCGGGCGTGGAACCGGATCAACCCCGCGATGAGCGAGGTCTATCCGTACACGTTCCTGACCTACCGGCTCACCGAGCACCACACCGCGGGCGGCATGAGCCGCTTCCTCGGCTACCTCTCGGAGCTCCAGCCGGAGTTCTTCTGCGAGGTCTCCCCCGCGCTCGCGCAGGAGCGCAACCTCGAGCACCTGGGGTGGGCCACCCTGATCTCGGCACGCACGGCCATCGAGGCCCGCGTGCTCGTCACGGAGCGGATGAAGCCGCTGCGGATCGGGGACCAGGTGGTGCACCAGATCGGGCTGCCCTACCACTGGGGGTCCAACGGACTGTCCGTCGGCGACCCGGCGAACGACCTGCTCGGCGTCGTCATGGACCCCAACGTCCACATCCAGGAGTCGAAGGTGGCGACCTGCGACATCCAGCCCGGACGGCGCCCCCGCGGCCCCGCGTTGCTGGAGTTCGTGGAGTCGTACCGCCGCAAGGCCGGGGTGGAGCCGGGAGGCATCACGTAGTGACGAATCTGTTCGACGCCTTCTCGGGCGCCGCCACCTCGCTGTCCGGGCCGCTGCCCGACCCGACGACCGACGCCGGCTGGTCGGGCGACCACCCCAAGCGCGTCGGCTTCTTCACCGACACCTCGGTGTGCATCGGCTGCAAGGCCTGCGAGGTGGCGTGCAAGGAGTGGAACCTCGTCCCCGACGACGGCACCGACGCCTCCGACCTCTACCGGCTCACCGGCATGTCGTACGACAACACCGGGGACCTCGGCGCCTCGACCTGGCGGCACGTCGCGTTCATCGAGGACGTCCGCCCCCACGGGACGGCGACGACGGGACACCTGCCGTCGGGGCTGCCGGCGCTGGGCGGTGCCCCGCCCCGTGACGCCGCGACCGCCCCGCCCGACGGGGGCACGGTCGACCTGCTGGCCCTGCTGCCCGACGGCGGCGCCCACGGCCAGCAGACCCCGGACGACGAGCGCGACGTCCGCTGGCTGATGTCGTCCGACGTCTGCAAGCACTGCACGCACGCGGGCTGCCTCGACGTCTGCCCGACCGGGGCGCTCTTCCGCACCGAGTACGGCACGGTCGTCGTGCAGGACGACATCTGCAACGGGTGCGGCTACTGCGTGCCGTCGTGCCCGTACGGCGTCATCGACGTGCGCGAGTCCGACGGCGGCGCCCACAAGTGCACGCTGTGCTACGACCGGCTCGGCGAGGGCCTCGAGCCGGCGTGCGCGAAGGCGTGCCCGACGAACTCGATCCAGTTCGGCGACCTCGACGAGCTGCAGGCCACGGCCGACGCGCGGCTGGCCGAGCTGCACGGGCGCGGCGTCGAGGAGGCGCGGCTCTACGGTCGCGACCCGGACGACGGCGTCGGCGGCGACGGGGCGTTCTTCCTGCTGCTCGACGAGCCCGAGGTCTACGGCCTGCCGCCGGACCCGATCGTCACCACCCGCGACCTGCCCGAGATGTGGCGCAACGCGGCGCTGACCGCGGTGGGCCTCGGCGCGGCGGTCGTGGCCGCGTTCTTCACCGGAGGTCGAGGCAAGTGAGCGACGCCAACCCGGCCGAGATGCCCGAGCGCGCGCGCATCGACCACGACGCGGTGAAGCCGCGGCGCGGGGGCGGCAAGCGCGGCGAGCAGCTCCAGGTCCCGGAGGCCGAGTTCCGCTCGTACTACGGCCGGCCGATCATCAAGGCGCCGGTGTGGAAGAACCCGGACGTCCCGCTGTACCTGTTCCTCGGCGGGCTGGCGGGGTCGTCGTCGGTGCTCGCCGCGATGGCCGGCGTCACCGGGCGGCCGACGCTGCGCCGGGCCGGGCGGATCGGGGCGGCCGCCGGCGCGCTGGGCGGCACCGTGTTCCTGGTGCACGACCTGCACCGCCCGCGGCGCTTCCTCCACATGCTGCGGGTGTTCAAGCCGACCTCGCCGCTCTCGGTGGGCACCTGGATCCTCTCGCCGTTCGCGACGTTCGCCGCGGCCACGGCCGCGACCGAGGTCACCGGCTGGTTCCGGCGCACCGGCGACGTCACCGGCGTCGCGGCCGCCGCCCTCGGGCCCGCGCTCGCGACCTACACCGCGGTGCTGTTCTCCAACACCGCGGTGCCGACCTGGCACGAGGCGCACCGCCACCTGCCGGTGCTGTTCGGCTCAAGTGCCGCCGTGGCCGGCGGCGGGTTCGGCCTGGTGTTCGCCTCGGTGCGCGACAACGAGCCGGCCCAGCGGCTCGCGATCGCGGGGGCGTGCACCGAGCTCGCGATCGAGAAGAAGATGGAGCACGACCTCGGCCTGCTCGCCGACGTCTACGAGAAGGGCCGGGCGAGGACGCTGATGACGGCGTCGAAGACCTGTCTCGTGGCCGGGGCCCTCGGCGCGCTGGTCGGTCGGCGTCGCCGCTGGTCCGCGGCACTGTCAGGGCTCGCCCTCATGGCGGGCTCCGCGCTGACCCGCTTCGGGGTGTTCGACGCCGGCATCGCGTCGGCGAACGACCCGGCCCACATCGTCGTGCCGCAGCGCGAGCGCATCGCGCGGCGCCAGGCCAGCACGCAGACCTCGACGACGCCGCCGGACCGCGCTTTCGCCTGACCCCTGTGAGCACTTTCCGGGCCTCCGGCACCGGGAAGTGCTCACGTACGGATGAGCGGCTCGGCCCCTGTCGTGTGACGATCCGGGCCGTGGCGGACACGCACATCGGGACGCGACGGACCGAGCCACCGCGGTGGGCGGTGGCCCTGGGGTTCGCGGTACTGGTGCTCGGCGGCCTGGTGTGGGCGAAGTGGGCGCCGTACTGGGTGAAGGTGCCGTCGGTCGCCGGCTCGCACTCGCTGGGCCCGTCGATCCTCGCCGGTGGGGAGTCCGGGGTCTCGCTCTCCGCGGGCCTGCGGTTCGCCGGGACCTACTTCCTCGCGATCTGGCCGGCGCTCGTCGTCGGGCTCGTGCTCGCCGCGGCGGTGCAGACGGCGCTGCCCCGGGCGTGGCTCGCGCGGCTCTTCGGCCGGGGCCTCGGCGGCGGTGTGCGCGGGAGTGCGCTCGCCCTGCCGTCGATGATGTGCTCGTGCTGCGCGGCACCGCTCGCGGTCGGCCTGCGCCGCCGGGCCGCCGACCTGACCGCGACGCTCGCCTACTGGCTCGGCAACCCCGCGCTCAACCCCGTCGTCCTCGTCTTCTGCGCGTTCGTGCTGCCGTGGGAGTGGACGGTGTTGCGCGCCGTCGCCGGTGTCGCGGTCGTGGTCGGGGCCGTGGCGCTGGGGCGGTGGTGGGCCGAGCGCACGCCGGTCGTGGACGTCGTCCCGGACGACGAGCCCGTCGACGAGCGCCCGCTGGTCGTGCGGTTCCTGGCCGCGCTCGGCGGGCTGGCGATCCGTCTGCTCCCCGAGTACCTGCTGCTCGTCGTCGCCCTCGGCGCGTTCCGGGGCGTGCTGTTCCCGGTCGGCGCGTCGTGGCTCTCGGGAACGGGGATCGCGCTCGCCGTCGTCGGCGTCGTGCTGCTCGCCGTGGCCGGCACCCTGCTGCCGATCCCGACCGGCGCGGAGGTGGCCGTGGTCGCCGCGCTGCTGGCGGTCGGCGTGCCCGGTCCGCTCGCCGCGGCGCTGCTGATCACGTTGCCCGCGCTGAGCCTGCCGTCGCTGCTCATGGTGCGCAACGCGTTCCCGCGGCGGCTGCTGGTGGCGGTCACCGGCGTGGTCGTCGGCGTGGGGGTGCTGACGGCGGTGGGGGCGCTGGCGGTGGGGCTGTGAGCGCACAATGAGCCGGTGAACGACGATCACCGTCGGCGGGTGCCGCGCACGGACACGGTGCTCGCGGACGCACGCCTGGAGCCGGCGCTCGCGACGCTGGGGCGGGCGCGCGTCAAGGAGATCGTCGTGGCCGCGCAGGAGCGGGCGCGGGCCGGGGAGATCGCGCCGGAGGCGGTCGCCGACGAGGCCGTCGCGACGCTCCCCCCGACGGCGGCGAGCATGCGGCCGGTCGTCAACGCCACCGGGGTGCTGCTGCACACCAACCTGGGGCGGGCGCCGCTGTCGGCGGCGGCGCAGGACGCGCTCGTGTCCGCCGCGGGCACGACCGACGTCGAGCTGGACCTCGTTTCCGGGGGCCGGGGTCGTCGGGGGGCGGGCGCTCTCGCGGCCCTGGCCGCGGCCGTGCCGGACGCGGGCGGCGTGCACGTCACGAACAACGGTGCGGCCGCGCTGATCCTGGCGGCGACGGCGCTCGCCGCCGGCCGGGAGATCGTCATCGCGCGCGGCGAGATGGTCGAGATCGGTGACGGGTTCCGGCTGCCCGACCTGCTCGAGTCGACCGGGGCACGGCTGCGCGAGGTCGGCACCACCAACCGCGTGCACCGCGCCGACTACGCCGACGCGGTCGGCCCGGACATCGGGATGATCCTCAAGGTCCACCCGTCGAACTTCGTGGTCACGGGGTTCACGTCGTCGGTGCCGGTCTCGGAGCTGACCGGGCTGGGCGTGCCGGTGGTCTCCGACATCGGGTCCGGGCTGCTCGCGCCGCACCCGCTGCTGCCCGACGAGCCGGACGCGGCGACCGAGCTGCGCGCGGGTGCGGACCTGGTGACGGCGTCGGGTGACAAGCTGCTCGGCGGTCCGCAGGCGGGCCTGCTGCTCGGCGACGCCGACCTCGTGCACCGCTTGCGGCGCCATCCGCTGGCGCGGGCGCTGCGCGTCGACAAGCTGACCCTGGCCGCGCTCGAGGCGACGCTGCGCGGGCCGGTGCCGCCGGTGCGCGCGATGCTGGAGACCGACCTGTCGTCGCTGCGTGAGCGGGCGGCGTCGCTGGCGGCGGCCATCGGACCGCCGGCCTCCGCGCTCGACTGCCTCGCCCAGGTCGGCGGGGGCGGTGCGCCGGGGGTCGAGCTGCCGAGCGCCGGGGTGGCGCTGCCGTCGTCCGTCGCTGCGCTGCTGCGCGCGGGCCGCGACCCGGTCGTCGCCCGGGTCGAGCAGGGCCGGTGCGTGCTCGACCTGCGCTCGGTGCCGCCGTCGGAGGACGCGCGCTTGGTCGCGGCGGTGCGCGCGGTGCTGCCGTGAGGGTGGTCGCCACCGCCGGGCACGTCGACCACGGCAAGTCGACGCTGGTCCGCGCGCTGACCGGGATGGAGCCCGACCGCTGGGCCGAGGAGCGGCGGCGGGGCATGACGATCGACCTCGGCTTCGCGTGGACGACGCTGCCCGGGGCCGACGAGCCGGTGGCGTTCGTCGACGTGCCCGGGCACGAGCGGTTCGTCACGCAGATGCTCGCGGGCGTCGGGCCGGTGCCGGCCACCATGTTCGTCGTCGCCGCCGACTCGGGGTGGATGCCGCAGTCGACCGAGCACCTCGATGCCCTGGACGCGCTCGGGGTGCGCGACGGGCTGCTCGTCGTCACCCGCAGCGACCTGGCGGATCCAGAGCTGGCGCGGGACGAGGCGCTGGAGCACCTCGGGGAGTCGTCGCTGGGGCGGTTGCCGGCGGTGTGCGTGTCGGGGGCGACGGGCTCCGGGCTCGACGACCTGCGCTCGGCGTTGTCCGCGCTGGTCGGTGGCCTGCCCGCGCCGGACGTCGACGCCGACGTGCGGCTGTGGGTGGACCGCGCGTTCACCGTGCGGGGCGCGGGGACCGTCGTCACCGGGACCCTCGGGGCCGGGACGATCCGGGTGGGCGACGAGCTGGCGCTGGGGTCGCGGACCGTCTCGGTGCGGGGCCTGCAGGCGCTGGGCGAGAGCGTCGACCCGGTGCGGGCGGTGGCACGGGTGGCGCTGAACCTGCGCGGGGTCGGGCTCGACGAGGTCGGGCGCGGCGACGCGCTGACGACGCCGGGGCGGTGGTTGCGGGGCGACGTCATCGACGTCCGCGTTGGCCCACCGCGGGGGCGCGGGGAGCCCGTCGACCTCCCGCGGCAGGTGATGCTGCACGTCGGCTCGGCGGCGGTGGCGGCGCGGGTGCGGCCGTTGTCCCGGTCGGACGCGCCCGACTCCGACGAGACGAGGACGGTGCGGCTGACCCTGCGCGAGCCGCTGCCGCTGCGGCCCGGCGACCACGCGCTGCTGCGCGACCCCGGGGCGCACCGCGTGCTGGGTGGGGTGACGGTGCTCGACGTGCGCCCGCCCGCGCTGCGCCGGCGGGGGGCGGCGAAGGCCCGGGCCGGGGAGCTGGCGGCCGCCGACGGCGCGCCGGACGCGGTCGCGGAGCTGGCGCGCCGGCGGCTCATGCGCCGCGACGACCTGGTGGCGCTGGGGGCGTCGATCCCCGACGGCGTGCCGGGGGTGGCGGGGTGGGTGGTGGACCCCGGCTGGTTGCCGTCGCTGGCCGATCGGCTCGTGGCGGCCGTCGCCCGGCACACCGAGGAGCAACCGCTCGACGCCGGCCTGCCCGCCAAGGCCGCCGCGCAGGCCCTCGACCTGCCCGAACCCCGGCTGCTCGACCTGGTGCTCGCCGAGCCCGGGGCGTCCTCGCTCGTGGCGGCCGGCGGGCGCATCCGGCCGCGCGAGGCCGGCGGGCTGCCCGACGCCGTGCGGTCGGCGGTGGCGACGGTCCGCTCGGACCTCGCCGCCGATCCGTTCGGGGCGCCCGAGGCGCACCGGCTCGCCGAGCTGGGCCTGCGCACCCGCGAGCTCGGGGCGGCGGTGAAGGCGGGGGCGCTGCTCAGGGTCGGCGACGGGATCTACCTGGCGCCCGACGCGCCCGACGCCGCGGTGGCGAGGCTCGCGGACCTGCCCTCGCCGTTCACGCTGTCCGAGGCGCGCCAGGCGCTGGGCACCACGCGCCGCGTCGCCGTCCCGTTGCTGGAGTACCTCGCGCGCCAGGGCCGCGCCCGCCGCGACGATGAGGGGCGGCACGCGCTGCGGTAGTGCGAGGAATGCGGCTTTCCTGGCGTGTCACGCCCGGATCGCCACACGCTCGCCGACGCGACACGCCGTGCAGGGGCGTGGTGCGTGGTGCGTGGTGTTCCAGCCTGGCGGCCACGCTGACGTTGGACGTCAGGAAAGCCGCCACGATCACCGGCTTCCTCGTCACGGTCGCGCGGGCCAGGATCGGAGTCATGGACCTGCGCCGCGACGTCCGGCTGGGCGCACGGCTGGCCGTCGTGCGGGCCGGGGGGCTGGCGATGGCGCTGGCCGGCGACCCCATCCTCCGTCTGCTCTACCGCCCGTGGATCGACGACCCCACGCCCGTCCAGCGGCAGCTGCGCGAGGCCGCTCAGCCGTATGCGAGCCGCGCCGGGGTCCTCGTCGTCGCCACCCACGCGATGTGCCGGGACCTCGTCCGTGACCGCCGGTTCATGGTCCGCACGCGCAGCGGCGGCTCGCTGGGCGGCGCCGTCGAGGGCGAGCGCGACCCGCTGCTCGAGCCCGTCGACCTCTCGTTCCTCGGGATGGACCCGCCCGAGCACACGCGGCTGCGGCGACTCGTCGGGACCTTCTTCACCCCGGCGCGGGTCAACGGCTACGAGCCGCTCGTGGTCGCGCTGTCGGAACGGTTGTCCGACGAGGCCGCGCGTCGGGAGCGGTTCGACCTCGTCGCCGACGTCGCGACGCCCCTGCCCGTCGCCGTCATCGCGGAGATCCTCGGGGTCCCGGACGCCGACGCGGGCGCGTTCGCGCAGTGGGGCCGCGCCGTGGCCGCCGCGCTGGGCGGGGTGCGCTCGCTGCGGGCGCTGCACCGGCTCGAGGCCGCGATCGTCGAGCTGCGCGGGCTGCTCGGCGACCTGCTCGAGAAGCGCCGCCACGACCCCGCCGACGACCTCATCAGCCACCTCGCGGCCGAAGACGCCGGCATCGAGGAGACGATCAGCCTGGCGGCGCTGCTGCTGCTCGCCGGGTTCGAGACGACGAGCACCTTGCTGTCGAACGCCGTCGCCGCGATGACCGACGCCCGCGAGCCCTGGGCGCGGCTGGCCGCCGATCCGGGACGGGCCGCCGACGCGGTCGAGGAGAGCCTGCGCTTCGACGCGCCGATCCAGTTCACGGCCCGGACGCCCCACGAGACCACCCGGATCGGTGACCGGGACGTCGCGCCGGACACGGTCGTCATGGCGATGCTCGGGGCCGCCGGCCGCGATCCGGCGGTGCACGACGACCCCGATGTGTTCGACCTCGACCGCCCGACGCGGGGTGAGCACCTCGCGTTCTCGGGCGGCATCCACTACTGCCTCGGCGCGCCGCTGGCCCGGCTCGAGGGGAGGGTCGCGCTGGCCGCGCTCGCCCAGCGGATGCCGACGCTGCACCGGGAGGCCGGGGCAGTCCGGCGGCGCTCGCTGTTGCTGCGGAGCTACCAGCGGTTGCCCGTCAGCACATGATCGTGGGGGCCTTCCTGACCCTATCGGCGTGCTGTCCTGAATTCGTCAGCGTGGCCGCCACGCTGACACACCCCGTGCGTCGGTCCCGCTACGGGGTAGGGGGGTCGGAGAGGTCGGCGCGTAGGGTCGCGAGGGTGCGGGTGAGCAGGCGCGACACGTGCATCTGGGACACCCCGACGCGCTCGGCGATCTGGGTCTGGGTCATGCCGCCGAAGAAGCGAAGCATGACGATCGTGCGCTCGCGCTCGGGGAGCTTGCGCAGCGCGGGCTGCACCGTCTCGCGGTGCTCGACCTGCTCCAGCTCGGCGTCCGCGGACCCGAGGACGTCGGCGAGGCGCCCGCTCGACGGGTCGTCGACGAGCATGTCGTCCAGCGAGCTCGAGCGGTACGCGTTCGCCGCCTCGAGGGCCTCGAGGACCTCCTCGCGGCTGCGCTGGAGGTGCTCGGCGAGCTCGCCGGCGGTGGGTGCCCGGTTGAGCTCCTGGGAGAGCTGGGGCATCGCCGACCCGATGGCCAGGCGCAGGTCCTTGAGCCGGCGCGGCACGCGCGTCGACCACGCCTTGTCCCGGAAGTACCGCCGCACCTCGCCGGTGATCGTCGGCACCGCGTAGGACAGGAAGTCCGAGCCGCGTTCGGGCGAGAAGCGGTCGACGGCGTGGATGAGTCCCACGGTCGCGACCTGCTCGAGGTCCTCCTGCGGCTCCCCGCGCTGGGAGAACCGGCGCGCGATGTGCCGGGCCAGCGGCAGATAGCCCTCGACGAGCCGGTCGCGCAGCACCTCGCGGCGCGGGTCGTCGGTCGCCAGCCCGGCGTGCTCGGTGAGCATCGGCACGAGGTGCTCGTAGGAGTCCTCGTTGCGCTTCGACGAACCCCGCGACGACGGCTCCTCCGTGGAGCCGGAGACGGATCCCGAGGTGGATCCGGAGGACTGCTCGGCGGCGTCGGACAGCGCGCGCGCCGGCTCGCTCACGGGTTGAGCCGTTGCTTGCGCAGGTGGATGCCGAGCCACTCCGGGTCGGCGTCGAGCACCTGGGCGTCGTCGGTGAGCGTGGTCAGGACCCGCCACCCGAAGGTGTCCTGGCGCAGCGCGGCCTCGCCCGTCACCGGCACGCGGCAGATGACGTCGATGCGGCCCTCGGCCATCGCGAACCCGCAGCGCAGCTGCCCGCCCTCGCGGGCCAGCGGCACCAGGGCCGAGCAGGCCTCGTCGACCGCCATCCGCAGGTCGGAGACGGCGTCGAGGTCGAAGTCGGCTCGCGCAGCAAGGTCGGCCGCCACCGCGCGCACCGAGGGGATCAGCGCGGGGTCGGCGTGCACGCGGACCTCGACGGGCGTCGGGGTCTCGGCCAGGCCGCCCGAGCCTGCGCCCGGATCGGTGACGGTGGAGGAACGATCACGCTGCTGCGGTTCCGGCGTCTGCACGGCTGCTGATCTCCGTTTCGCGGCAGGTGAGGAGGACGGTGGCGGGGCCACCGTAGCGGCGCAGACGATGCGGACGGCAGGCCCCCGCGCCGGTCATCCGGCGAGGGCGGCCTCGACCGACGGGTAGAGCGCGAACAGGTCGGTCAGCCCCGTCGCCTGCAGCGGCCGGCTCACCGGCCGCGAGTTCGCGACGAGACGCAGCGCGACGTCCCTGTTGCGGGACTCGTCGAGCGCCTCGACGAGCAGTGCGAGCCCGCTCGAACCGAGGAACTCGACCGAGAGCATGTCGAGGACGAGCACCGTGGGCTTGCCCTGGAGCTCTTCGTTCACCTTCGCGCGCAGCGCCGGCGTCGTCAGCATGTCGATCTCACCAGCAAGCCGGATCACCGACGCGCCGTTCGACCGCTGCACGTCGACGCCGAGCGGGTCCTCAGCGGTGAGGTCGTCATCGGTGGCCACGGCGTCTGGTCCCCCTCCGGTCAGGTCGGGTGTGCTCGGGGTGCGCTGAGCACGGTGCGCACCCGTCGTCGATCCCCCGGCAACGTACTTGCCGACGCGACGAGCCTACTCGTCACCCCCCGTGGGCACCCGTTCACGACGCGGCCGGCGCATCACAGTCGTCGCCGACGGGCATCGACCCCACGATCGAGGGTCCGACTGGGCCGTTCAGGGGTGTTTGGGGTCCCCGACCGCAGGGGATACCGGCCTCGCCGCTCCGATTCCGGGGAAAGCAGCTCCCCCGGCCGGACGCCCCGACTGGGAGGACCGTCATGGCTGATATCCGACTGCTGCCCGGACCCATCATCGACGAGTGGGACTGGCAGCTCCACGGGTCGTGCCGCGGCATGGACTCCAGCTTCTTCTTCCACCCCGACGGGGAGCGCGGCCCGCGGCGTGAGCACCGCGCGTCCGAGGCCAAGAAGGTCTGCGCCGCGTGCCCGGTCATCGAGCCCTGCCGGCGCCACGCGCTGGCCACCCGCGAGCCCTACGGCGTCTGGGGCGGTCTCACCGAGGACGAGCGCCGCGTCGCACTGCGCGGCGGACGTCGCGAGGACACCCCCGCGGCCGCCGAGATCGGCACCGTCGTCTACGAGGCCCGCTAGAGGTCCCGCTAGAGGTACTGACCGTCCCCGCTCGTCGCCGCACGGCCGCGGCCCTGACGCATCTGTTCGAGCTGCCCCCGCGCCGCCATCTGCTGCGCGAGCACGGCGCTCTGGATGCCGTGGAACAGACCCTCGAGCCACCCGAGCAGCTGGGCCTGCGCGATGCGCAGCTCGGCCTGCGACGGGGTGGCCTCCGACGACAGCGGCAGCGTGATGCGGTGCAGCTCCTCGCGCAGCTCCGGGGCCAGTCCCTGTTCGAGCTCGCGGATGGACCGCTCGTGGATGTCGGCCAGCCGGGACCGCCCGGCCTCGTCCAGCGGCGCCGCCCGGACCTCCTCGACGAGCTTCCCGATCATTCCGGCCACCCGCATCACCGCGCCCGGTGACGACACCAGGTCGCCGGTGCCCGCGCCCTCCCCGGCGCCCGACGCCGCGGCCGCCGCCAGTGCCGACGACGGTCGGTCGTCCTCCTCGCTCATGCGCCCATCATGTCGCGTCCGGCTCCGCTCGGCGCGTCGGTCGGCGCGGTCGCGGACGCCCGGCGACGCGGACCGCGACGCGCGCATGGCCTCCCCGGGGCGGGGGTACCAGGGGCCGGAGGTGAGTCGTGGACACAAGGATCGAGCTGCCCCTCGAGCAGACGGGGGACAGCGGGGCCGACCTGTGGTCGGGCGCGCCGTCCGAGGCGCGCGGGGACCGGGGCTCCTCGCCCACGGTCGTGGCGCTGTCCGGCCCGCTCTCGGTGAGCACCGCCCGTCCCCTGGTGGCGCGGCTCTGCGCACTCCTGCGACGCGACGGCGCGGTGGTCGCCGACGTCTCCGGGGTGACGCTGACGCACTCGGGCGCGGTGCACGCGTTCAGCGAGGCCGCCGCGCAGGCCGGTGAGTGGCCCGACGTGCGGCTGGCCGTGGCGGCGCCCGACGTGACGCTCGCCGCGCTGCTCGTCAGCTCCCGGGTCGCCGAGCGCGTCCCCGTCCACCCGGACGTGCCGTCCGCGCTCGACCACATCGACGACCGACCCGAGCTGGTCCGCGGCTGGTGGCGCTTCGACGTCGACGCGCGCGCCCCGGGCGACGCGCGTCAGCACGTGCGGCGCGTCTGCGGGCTCTGGACCGTCGACGAGGACGCGCGCGAGGCCGCCGAGATCGTCGTCACCGAGCTCGTCACGAACGCGGTCGAGCACGCGGGGAGCCGGTCCGTGGTCGAGGTGGAGCGCCGGGCGCAGTCCCTGCGGGTCACGGTGCGCGACTTCGATCTCGTGCCGCTGCCCGACGTCCACCTCCCGCCGCCGACGTCGCCGCGCGGACGCGGGCTCGCCATGGTCGCGGCCGTGGCCGCGACGTGGGGCGTCGAGGCCCATCGCGACGGCAAGACCGTCTGGGCGGAACTGGCGGTCTGACGGTCCGCCCCGATCGGCCGGGCGTCTACGCCGCGGCCGTCAGCGTGACCGCACCCCGCTCGTCGAGCAGCGCGAGCACCGCGCGCTCGACGTGGCGGCGCAGCTCGCGGTCGTCCTGCCCGGCGGCCTCCCGCACGGCGTCGGCGATCGTGCGGCCGTTCTCGAAGTGGGTGACGAGCACGGGGTCGACGTAGGAACGCTTGCAGACCGCCGGCGTGTTGCCCAACTGCTCGGCGACGGCCTTCATGGTCCGGGTCACCGCGCTCTGCTGCTTGCGCTGCGCGCGCGGCGGGGCGCCCCCGTCGTCGCACTCCCCGGCGAGGGCGACCGCCGCCTGCACGCCCGCGTTCCACGTCCGCAGGTCCTTGGCGGTGAACTCGTCGCCGATCAGCTCGCGCACGGCGTCGTTGACGTCCTGCGCGGTGACGTCGTGCCACGGCCCGCGGTCTCCGCCGCGCCCACCGCGACGGAAGGCCAGGAGGTCCTCGCCCCCGCCACGACGGCGCTTGAGCGAGGTGACCAGGGCGTGCACGTGCTCGTCGTGCAGCGTGACGCGGCGCGGCACCCCGGACTTGGCGGTGTAGCGGAACTCGACGCCGCCGTCGCGGCGGGCGATCGCGTGCTCGCGGCGCAGGGTGGCGAGGCCGAAGGAGGCGTCACCGGGCGAGTCGTCGCTGGCGTACTCCTCGCCCCCGACGCGGAACACGCCGAGGTCGAGCATCCAGACCGCCCCGGCCAGGACCCGGTCCCGGCCGAGGCCCCGTCCCGTCGTGAGCCGCGCCGCGATCTCGTGGCGGGCGTCGTCGATGACGTGGCCGAGGCGGGCGACCCGGACGAACTTCTCCTGGTTGCGCTGCGCGGTCCACGCCTCGTGGTAGCGGTACTGCCGACGTCCGGCCGCGTCCGTGCCGACGGCCTGGATGTGGCCGACCGGGTCGGCGCAGATCCACACGTCCTGCCACGCCGGCGGGATGACGATCTTCCGGATGCGGTCGAGGTGATCCGCGTCGGTCACCGCCGCGCCGGTCTCGCGGTCGTAGTAGCTCCAGCCCTTGCCGCGCCGGCGGCGGCCCAGGCCCGGTCCGTAGGGCTCCACGTGCACCAGATCCACCGGCGGGGCGTACCCCCGTCCCGTCCCCCACGAACGCCGTTTCTGGCGGGGCCACCCCGGCTACCACCGGCCGGTGCCCGACGCTTCCGGCCCGTGCGGCCCGGTCCCCTCCCCCACCCTCGACGCCGTCGACGCGGCCGTCGCCCGCGTCCTCGGCGAGGGCGCCGAGCTCGGCGACGGCCAGCGCGAGGCGGTCCTCGGCGCGGTCGTCGACGACTGCCTCGCCGTCCTGCCCCCGGCCGCGGGCAAGACCGCGGTGTACGCGGTCACCGGCCTGGTGCTGGGCGGCCCGACGATCGTGGTGTCGCCGACGCTGTCGCTGCACCACGACCAGGTCGCCCACCTCGCCGACGCCGGCCTGCGCGCCGAGGCGCTCAACTCGACGGTGTCCGGCCGCGACGCCGTCCTCGAGCGGTTCGGCGCCGGTGGGATCGACGTGCTCATCACCTCGCCCGAGCAGCTGGCGCGCGAGGACGTCCTCGACGCCCTCGCCGCCGGCGCACCGACCCTGCTCGCCGTCGACGAGGCGCACTGCGTCTGCGACTGGGGACCGGACTTCCGGCCCGACTACCTCGGCCTCGCGGTCGCCCGGCGGCGCCTCGGGACCCCGCGCGTGCTGGCGCTGACCGCGACCGCGTCGGTGCCGGCGCGTCAGGAGATCCTCGACCTGCTCGGGGTGCCGGACGCGTGCATCGTCGTGCGCGACACCGACCGGCCCAACATCCACCTCGCGGGCCACCTCGTCCACGACGAGATCGCGAAGTGGGAGCGCGTCGTGCGCGAGGTCGTCGACCTCGGCGACAGCGGGATCGTCTACGTCACCACCCGGGCGCACACGACGCTCGTCCGCGACCGTCTGCGGGCCGCCGGGATCGGTGCCGAGGCCTACGACGGCGGGATGAAGGCCGCCGAGCGGGCGCGGGTGCAGGACGCGTTCATGGCCGGCGAGGTGCCGGTCGTCGTCGCCACCAGCGCGTTCGGGATGGGGATCGACAAGCCCGACGTGCGCTGGGTGGTCCACGGCGACACCCCGACCTCCATCGACGCCTACCACCAGGAGAGCGGGCGGGCCGGTCGTGACGGGCAGCCCGCCCGCGCCGTGCTGTTCCACCGCCCGCAGGACCTCGGTCGGCCGAAGCTGTTCGCCTCCGGCCGGGACGCCCGGCCCGGTGCGCTGCGCACCGTGCTCGCCGCCGTCGCGCAGAACCCCGACGGCGTGGTCCAGGACGACCTGGCGCGCGCGTCCGGCCTGTCGAAGGCCGCCCTGGCGCGGGCGGTACCGGCGCTGGTGGCACTCGGCGCCGTGCGCTCGCTGCCGGGCCGGCGCCTCGCCGCCGGGATCGGGCTGACCGGGGACCTCGACGGTCTCGGGGACCTGGCCGCGGACGCCGCCGCCCTCGTCGCGCGCCGGCGCGAGCGGGAGCAGAGCAAGGTCGAGCTGGTGCGCCGGTTCGCCGAGGGCACCGGGTGCCGACGCCGCACACTGCTGGAGGTGCTCGGCGACGTCCGTGACGACGCGTGTGGCCGCTGCGACCACTGCGACGCGGGCGTCCCGGGCGACCCGGGGAGCCGGGCGGGTTCCGCCGACGGCGACCCGGCCCCCGGCGAGGCGGTGCGGCACGACACCTGGGGCCGCGGGACGGTCACCACTGTCGCGGACGAGTCGGTCGTGGTGCTGTTCGACGAGGGTGGCTACCGCACCCTGTCCCTGCCCGTGGTCCGGGAGAAGCAGCTGCTGCTGCCGGCGTGAGGGTCACGTTTCGTGGTGATCGCGCACGCCGATCCCGTGGTCGAGACCTCCACGAAAGGTGACCGTGCTCCGCGAACCCGACCTCACCCCGATGGCCCCGCCGGCCGCCGCCCCCGACACCCTGCCCATCCCCCGTCCCGCCCCGGCCGAAGCCCGCGCGGTCACCGTCGACGTCGACCCCGGTCGTCCCGAGGCGCCGTCGGACCTGCGCCACCTCGCCGGCCGCGCCCGCCGTGACGTCGTGGCCGCCCGGGAGCTGGCCGCCGCGCTGCTCGCCCGCGGGTGGAGCGCCCGCCGGGCCGCCACCCTCGCCGGGCTCGCGGAGACCGCGGTCGCCGCCCTCGAGCACGTCCGCCGTCCCGGGACCGCGGCCCGCGCCGTCGCCGACGACGTCGCCGCCCGCGCCCGGCGCCGTTCCGCCGGGGCCGAGGAGCTGCCGCCCGCCCCGCGCCGGCAGCCGTCGGCCTGACATCCTGCGGTCCCTCCACCCCCCAGCCTCGATCCCCTCCGCCCCCAGGGAGACGCCGGTGCCCGAGCCCGTCGAGCCGGAGCTCGCCGAGCTCGCCACCGCCCACGGCATCGCGGTGCGCTACCGCGACGCCGACGAGCAGGAGGTCGAGGTCGACCGGGGCGTCGTCGTCGACGTCCTGAAGGCTCTCGACGTCGACGCGACGACGCCCGACGCGCTCGCGTCGGCGCTCGCGGCCGTGCGGTCGGTGGACGCGGACGCGCTGCCGGCGACGGTGGTCGTCGACGAGGGATCGACGCGTCCGTTGCCGGCCGACGGCGTCGTCACCCTCGAGGACGGCACGCAGCGGTCGGTGTCGTCGGTGCCGCCGGACCTGCCCGTCGGCTACCACCGGCTGGCGTGCCGCGACCAGGACGTCGCGCTCATCGTCGCCCCGCCCGCGCTCGCGCCCCCGCCCCCGACGTGGGGCTGGATGGTGCAGCTCTACGCGGTGCGGTCGGACGGCTCCTGGGGGTGCGGGGACTACGGCGACCTGGGGTCGCTGCTGTCGGGGACCGCCGAGCAGGGGGCGGGCGCGTTGCTGGTCAACCCGCTGCACGCGCTCGCGCTGGCCCCGGAGGTCGAGGCGTCGCCGTACTCGCCGTCGAGCCGCCGGTTCCTGCACCCGCTCTACGTGCGGGTCCCGGACGTCCCCGCCTACGCGGTCGCGCCGTCGTCGGTGCGGGAGTCCGTCGACGCGCTGCGCCCGCCCTCGGGTGACCTCGTCGACCACGACGCCGTGTGGGCGGCGAAGAGCGCGGCGCTGGAGCTGCTGCGGCCCCACGACGCCTCCGCCCCGACCGACGTGGACGCGCTCGCCCCGGAGCTGCGCGACGTCGCCACCTGGTACGCGCTGGCGGAGCGCCACGGCAGCGACCTGCACACGTGGCCGGCGGGGCTGGGGCACGTCGGCGACTCCTCGGTGGCCGCGGCGCGGCGGGAGCTGGCCGACCGGGTGCTGTTCTGGGCCTGGTGCCTGCAGCTCGCCGACGCGCAGCTGGCCGCGGCGCACCGGGCGGGGTCGGGCATGGCCGTCGGGCTGATCGCCGACCTCGCCGTCGGCTGCTCGGCGGGCGGCGCGGACGCGTGGACGCTCGCGGACGCGCTGGCCGCGGGCGTCTCGGTGGGCGCGCCGCCCGACGACTTCAACCAGCAGGGCCAGGACTGGGCCCTCCCGCCGTGGCGTCCCGACGCCCTCGCCCGCTCGGGGTACGCGCCGTTGCGCTCGATGATCCGGGGGGTGCTGCGGCACGCCGACGGGCTGCGCGTCGACCACGTCGCGGGCCTGTGGCGGCTGTGGTGGATCCCGCCGGGCCGGGGGGCGCGCGAGGGTGCGTACGTGCACTACGACGCGCGGGCGATGCTCGCCGTCGTGGCGATCGAGGCGTCGCGGGCGGGGGCGGTGGTGGTCGGCGAGGACCTGGGCACCGTCGAACCCGAGGTCACCGAGGGGCTCGCGGAGCACGGGATGCTGGGGTGCGCGGTGCTGTGGTTCCAGCGCTCCGCCGACGGCGCCCTGCTGCCGCCGCGGCAGTGGCACCCGGAGACGCTGGCGAGCGTGTCGACCCACGACCTGCCCACGGCCGCCGGGTTCCTGGACGACGAGCACGTGCGGGCCCGCGCGGAGGCGGGGCTGCTGGACGACGTGTCCGCGGCGCGGTCCGGGTCCGCCCGGGACCGGGAGGAGCTGCTGGAGCTGCTGGCCTCGGAGGGGTTCGGGGTCGACGCGTCCGATCCCGGGGCGGTGATCCTGGCGATGCACCGGCTGCTCGCGACGGCGCGCTCGCGGGTCGTGCTGGCGGCGTTCACGGACGTCCTGGGCGACGTGCGCCAGCCGAACCTGCCCGGGACGGTCGACGCCTACCCGAACTGGCGCATCCCGCTCTCCCGGCCTCTCGAGGCTCTCCTCACCGACCCCCGCGTCCTGGCGGTGGCCCGATCCCTATGTGAGCGAACTTCGGGCCTATAGGCCCGAAGTTCGCTCACATCCTCCGCACGGCCGCAGCGGCTCCTCCCAGCCGGCGGCACGCAGGAGGGCCTCCACCTCGCGGGTGGTCCGGCAGGCGAACTTCGTGACCTCCTCGTACCCGAAGGGCACCGAGACCCCACCGGCCACGGCGGCGGCGACGGTGCGCCGTCGATCGATGAGGGCCGTCCGCCGGTCGCGGTGGGTACCGAACCCGTCGAGACGCACGGTCACGGTCCCGCGGGGCATGTCGTACTCGATGTCCTCGTACCGACGGACGCCATCGACGAGTACGGGTGCCTGGCGACGACCGACGGGCAGGCCGTGGGCCTGCTCGACGTCGACGAAGTACCGGTGCTCCAGCTCGGACAACACACCATCGCGCAACAGCGTCACGGCGTCGGCGACGGCGCGCCGGTACCGCGCGGGCCGTCGCAGCTCCGCCGCACGTTCGAGGGCCTGCGGGTGCACGCCCGCGTCGAGCGCGTACAGGTGGGCTCGCCGCGCGGCCTCCGTCGCGTCCGGGGCGGCGAGTGCGAGGTCCAGGACCGTGTGCACCCGGCTCGTCATCGGCGGATCGCTGCCGGGCAGCCCGATGTGCGCGAAGGCCCGTGAGCGGTGCACCTTGACGCCGTCGAGCCGTGACGCAGAGCAGCCGTATCGCACCGTGACGTGGATCGGTCGATCGTCGTCGGGCTTCACGAAACCGTGGAGCTCCGCGGCCGTCTCGTGGCTGAGCATCGCTCCACCGCGACACGCGAGCAGCGCTGCCATCCGGCGTGCCTCCGGCGGCAGCGGGCCCGTGAAGAGCGCGTAGACACCCTCGTGCACCCGCTGCCATCGGTGCGCCTCCACCTGCGCCCGGATGCCGTCGTCGGTGAAGCCCTGTGCCAGTAGTTGGCCACGCGTCACGATGCGGTGCTGGCGGCCCAGGAGGCGTTGCCATTCGTCGAGTTCGTCCATACGACGTTCGACGCAGGCACGGCCGGAACGGCTCCATCGCCCGGGGTATGTGAGCGAACTTTGGGCCTATAGGCCCAAAGTTCGCTCACATGGGGAGGGCGTCTACGGCTGAGATGCCGCGGTCGGGGAGGGCCGTGGGGGACTCCTGGTGGTACGCGCCGGGCGGGAGGATGCCCGCCGCCCCGGACCGCGCCATCACCCGCTGCTGGGAGTACACGTCCTCGCCGTGCGCGTCGGCGGGCACGTCGCGCCAGAACTCGAATCCGCCGGCCTCGACCAGCGCCGCCCGGTCGAAGAGCACGCACCCCGCCATCCACGCCACCTTGTAGGGCACGAAGCGGTCGGCCGGCGGGACCGGGCGTCCCGGGCCGTCCAGGCCCAGCGACTCCGCCAGGTGCAGCCCGTTCGCCGCGTTGTGCAGCCGCCAGCGGTCCCAGCCCGGGCCGTCCTTCTCCAGCCTCTCGGGCGTGATCGGACCGGACCACGTCTCGAACGACCCCACCTCGTGCGGCCGCCGGTCCTCGGCGTGCCCCAGCGCCTGCATCGCCGCGCCCACCACCCCGCAGCGCAGCTCCCCCAGCGCCCGGTGCAGCCGCTCCAGCGCGCCCGGCTCGAGCCACACGTCGTCGTCCAGGTACAGCACCGCCGGGGCCGTGGCGCACGACAGCAGGAACGCGCGCTGCTCGGCCATCCCCCGCGCGGGGAGGTGCCGGTGCAGCGCCACCTCGACGCCGCGCCGCCGCAACCACCGGATCACCGTCCACGCCGACGGCGTCTCCCAGGAGGCGTCGCCGTCGGACTGGTCGGAGATCGTCAGCGAGAAGTCCACCCCGGTCTGCGCCGCGAGGCCGGCCAGGGTGGTCGCGAGCTCCACCGGCCGGCCCCGGGTGGGGACGAGGACGTCGACGTCAGCCACCCCGGATCCGCTCCACGATCGCGCTCGTCGACCGGTCGGGCAGGTAGTCGAGGATGACGACGCGCCCGCCGTACCCGGTCACCGTCGCCGTCTCGCGCAGCATCTCCGGCGTGTAGTCGCCGCCCTTCGCGTAGACGTCGGGCCTGAGCAGCTCGAGCAGCTCGGCGGGGGTGTCGTCGTCGAACGCGGTGACGTGGTCGACGCAGCTCAGCGCCCCGATCACCGCGGCGCGGTCGGCGAGCGGGTTCAGCGGGCGGGACGGGCCCTTGAGCCGGGACACCGAGGCGTCGGAGTTCAGCGCCACGATCAGCACGTCGCCGAGGCGCTTGGCCTGGTTGAGCGACGCGACGTGCCCGCGGTGCACGACGTCGAAGCAGCCGTTGGTGAACACCACCCGCCGGCCCGCGACGCGCTGCTCGTCGACGAGCGCGGCGAGCGACGACGCGTCGAGCAGCGGGCCCTCGGCGGCGGCTACGCGCTCGGCGAGCTCGCCGGTGCCGCACACCGACGTCCCGGGCCGTCCCACCACGACGTCCGCGGCGGCCTGGGCCAGCTCGACGGCCGTCGCCGCCGGGGTGCCCGCGGCGAGGGCCAGCACGAGCGCGGCGGTGAACGTGTCGCCCGCGCCGCACGTGTTGGCCTCCGGCGCCGGGCGGGCGAACGTGCGGTGCGCCGGCGCGTCGCGATCGGACGGCAGCAGCAGGGCCCCGTCACGGTCCAGGGTGACGACGACCGCGCCAGCCCCGGAACGCTCCCGCAGGTCGGGTCCGGCGGCCTCGGCGGCGGCCACCCGGTCGGGCCCGCCGAGCTCGCGGCCCAGCAGCAGCGCCGCCTCCCCCGCGTTGGGGGTGACGACGTCGGGGCGGGCGGCCGCCCAGCGCGCCGGGTCGTGGGCGTCGACGACCAGACGGAAGGACCGCTCCCCCGGCGTCCCGAGCAGGTCCACGACGCCGTCGAGCGTCCCGCCGTCGTAGTCGCAGACGACGACCGCGTCGGCGCCGTCGACGGCGCGGCGCAGCGCGGCGTGCAGCTGCTCGCGCACCGTGTCGTCCGGCGCGGAGCGGGGTGCCGTGTCGAAGCGCGCGACCAGCGCGTCGTCGGCGAGCACCCGCCGCTTTGCGGCGGTCGGCCGGTTCGGGTCGGTGACGACGCCGTCGGTGCCGACCCCGTAGCCGGTGAGCAGCTCGCGCACCGTGGCGGCGTCGGCGTCGTCACCCAGGACGGAGACGAGCTCGGTCCGCGCGCCCAGGGCGGCGAGGTTGGCCGCGGTGTTGGCGGCCGCGCCGGGCGAGCCGCGGGTGTGGTCGACCTCGACGACCGGGACCGGCGCCTCGCGGGAGAGCCGGCGCGACGGGCCGGTCAGCCACTGGTCGAGCACGGTGTCGCCGAGCACGACCACGCGCGGCGCCACCTCCGCCAGGCGCGCGGGCAGCTCGGCCGCGAGCGGCGCGGACTCCAGCGGCGGCCCGGGACGCTCGATCTCGGGGGCGGCCATCAGCGATCCGTCCTTCCGGGGGAACACGCACGGGTGCGGTCGGCGGCACGCGTTCCCGCCGCCCGGCGCTGGGTAGGCCTCCTCGGTACTGTCGCCACCCGCCCTGTCACCGGCGGGGTGAGCCGCTCGTCCCGGGAGTGCCGATGGCCGCTGACGGTCCAGACCAGCCCGCGCCCGACACCATCGGCGTCTCCGCGAGCCTGCTGAGTCCCCAGGTGGCCGTGGTGCGCCCGGTGGGCGACGTCGACACCGCCTCCGCGGCCCCGCTGCGCAGCGCCATCACCGAGCAGGTCGACGCCGGCGCGAAGCACGTGGTGCTCGATCTCTCCGGCGTCGAGTTCATGGGCTCGGCGGGGCTGGCGCTGCTCATCGCCGAGCGCGAGGCCGCGATCGCCCGCGAGGGCGAGCTGCGCCTGGCCGGGGTGCCGCGCACCGCCGGTCGGGCGCTGAGCCTCACCGGCCTGACCGAGCTGTTCGACACCTACCCCGACGCCGACGCGGCGGCCGCCGACCTGCGCTGAGGACCGGCTCACGGGTAGGAGCCCTCCTCCGACGAGGTGACCACGAGCTCGCGCACCTCGCTGCCCGCCGGGCGGGTCAGCGCGTAGAGCACGGCGTCGGCGGTCTGCGCGGGGTCGTTGAGCTTGGCGTCGGCACCCGGCTTGTACTGGTCGGGGCGGTCGTCGAAGAAGTGGGTCCACATGCCGCCGGGCACGAGCAGCGTCACGCCGACGCGCCCGGCCGTCTCGGCGGCCAGCGCCCGGGTGAAGCCGACGACGCCGAACTTCGACGCGCAGTAGGCCGTCGCGTCGGAGACGGCCTTGACCCCGAGCGTCGAGGAGACGGTGACGACCTTGCCCTGACGCGCCTCGAGCCCGGGCAGGGCGGCGCGGACGACGGCGGCGGTGCCCAGCAGGTTCACCGCGATGACGCGGTCCCACTCGCCGGCGTCGACGTCGACGAGCCTGCCGCAGCGGTCGATGCCCGCGGCGGTGACGACGGCGTCGAGGCCGCCGACCTGCTCGCTCGCGCGGGCGACGGCGCTCTCGGCGGCGCGGGTGTCGGCGAGGTCGACCTCGACGAAGGCGTGCCCGGCGTCGGGGGCCTTGAGGTCGAGCACGACGGGGGTGCCGCCGGCGGCGGCGACGGCGTCGGCCACGGCGGCACCGAGGCCGGACGAGCCGCCGGTGACGAGGACGGTGCCGGGGTTGGTCATGACGGGTCTCCCTCGAGAACGGGTGCGGAGGTCGGCTCGAGACGGGCCAGCAGCCGGGTCGACGACCGGCCGGCGTGGTACGGGACGGCGACGACCTCGCCGCCCCAGCTGTGCACCAGCGGGGTCTCGAGCAGGTCGTCGGTGGCGTAGTCGCCGCCCTTGACCCAGACGTCGGGGCGCAGGCGGTCGAGCACCGCGCGGGGGTCGTCCTCGTCGAACACCTCGACGGCGTCGACGGCGGCGAGCGCGGTGAGCATCTCGGCGCGGTCGGCCTCGGTGACCACGGGCCGGTCGGGACCCTTGAGCCGGCGCACCGAGGCGTCGGAGTTGAGGCAGACGACGAGCACGCCGCCCTCGCCGGCGAGGCGGCGCGCCGCCGCCAGGGTCCGGGCGTGCCCGGCGTGCAGGAGGTCGAAACAGCCGCCGGTGGCGACGACGGTGGCGCCCCGGGCCCGGGCGGCGGCGACGACGTCGGTCTCGGGTCGGGGGGCCTGCTCGTCGAGCGCGGACGCACCGCCCGCGGCGACGAACGCGGCGGCGTCCGCGACACCCCGGCGCACGGCGTCGTCGACGGCCGCGCCCTCGGCGAGGGCGACCGCGACGCTCGCGGCGAACCGGTCACCGGCGCCGCAGGGGTCGCCGCCGGCCGCGGGCGCGGCGGGGGTCACCGAGGTGCCGGTGGCGCTGCGCAGGACCGCGCCGTCGCGGCCGGCGGTGACGGCGACGGCGTCGACGCCCCAGTGCTCGCGCAGCGCGTCCCCGAGCTCGGTGGGCTCCTGGGGGAACCCATGTGAGCGAACTTCGGTGCTATAGCCCCCAAGTTCACTCACATACGAACGGGCCTCGGACATGTTCGGGGTGACGAGGGTGGCGCCGGGGACGGGCGGGGCGCCGTGGGGGTGCGGGTCCCACACGACGGGAACGCGCGCCGCCGCCGCGGTGAGCGCGGCGCGCACCGCGGGGTCGGCGGTCAGGCCGCGCCCGTAGTCGGACACCAGCACCACGCCGGCGCCGGCGATCGCGTCGACCGCCTCGTCGGACACCGCGAACGACCCGAGGCCGCCCGAGTCCACGCGCAGCAGCACGCGGTCCTCGGCGAGCATCCGGGTCTTGGTCGGGGTGGTGCCCTCGCCGGGCACGGCCACCACGTCCACCTCGGAGAGCAGCGCCCGCATCGCGTCGGCGTCGTCGCCGAGCGCCGTCACCAGCCGCACCGGGCGCGCGGTGCTGCGCGCGGCGAGCAGGGCGGTCAGCCCCGCCCCGCCGGGACGTTCCCGCCGGTCGGACTCGTCGAGCACCGGCGCGGGGGCGTCCGGGCAGAGCCGCTCGACGGCGCCGAGGACGTCGACGTCGCGCAGGCAGTCGCCGACCACCACGATCGAGGCGCGCGTGCGGGGGCTCACGGCACGAGCTCCTCGGCGCCACGGCCGCGCGGCGCCGGGGCCAGCACCCGGTCGACGACCTCGCACAGCAGGTGCACGGTCACGAGGTGCGCCTCCTGCACCGACGGGGTCTCCCCCGGCAGGCAGAGCGCCTCGGTGGCCGCGTCGGCGAGCGGGTTGGGGCCGGGCCCGGTGAGCGCCCACACGGTCAGCCCGAGCGCGCGGGCCGCCTCGGCGGCGGCGACGAGGTTGGGGCTGCGCCCGCTCGTCGAGAGCAGGATCAGCACGTCGCCGGGACGCCCGTGGGCGCGGACCTGGCGGGCGAAGACCTCGTCGTAGCCGTAGTCGTTGCCGAGCGCGGTGAGGGTCGAGGTGTCCGCGTGCAGCGCGATCGCCGAGAGCGGCTCGCGCTCCCCGCGGTAGCGCCCGACGAGCTCGGCGGTGAGGTGCTGCGCCTCGGCGGCGCTGCCCCCGTTGCCCGCGGCCAGCAGGCGCGAGCCGTGGCGCAGGCGGGTGGCGAGCTCGACGCCCCAGCGGTCGATGCGCGCGGACTCGCCGGCGAGGCCGTCGAGGGTGCCGCGCAGCCCGCCGAGGTGGCGGTGGACGATCTCCTGGCTCATGCGGGGCTCCCCGTGGTGAGGCTGGTCAGGGCGGGGACGGCCGCGGCGACGGCGCCGTAGACCTGCTCGTGCGAGGCCGCGACGCGGTCCCAGCCGTACTCGGTCTCGGCGCGACGACGCCCGGCGCGGCCCATCCGGCGGGCGCGGCGCGGGTCGGCCCGCAGGCGCTCCAGCGCGGCGGCGACGGCGCCGGGGTCGCCCGTGGGCACGTGGTGGCCGGTCACGCCGTCGACGACGGTGTCGGCGAGCCCGCCGACCGCGGCCGCGACGACCGGGCGCCCGCAGGCCATCGCCTCGAGCGGCACGAGGCCGAACGGCTCGTAGGCGGGCACGCAGGCCACGGCGTCGGCGTCGCGGTAGAGCGCGGGCAGCGCGTCGTGCCCGACGGCGCCGAGGAACGACACGCGGTCCGCGACGCCCGCCGACCGGGCCAGCGTCCGCAGCCGCGCGACCTCGGGGTCGTCGTCGAGGCCCTCGGGGCGCGGTCCGCCGGCGATCACCAGCTCGGCGTCGCGCGGGAGGCGCGCCATCGCGGCGATGACGGTGTCGACACCCTTGCGCGGCACGAGCCTGCTGACCGTCAGGACCCGGAAGGGGCCGTCGCGGCGCGCCGACCCGGACGTGAAGTGCCCGACGTCCACGCCGCAGGGCACGACGGTCGTGCGCTCGGCGGGGATGCCGAGCGCGACGAGCTCGTCGACCTCGTCGCGGCAGGTGGCGAGCACCCGGTCCACGGACGCGGCGAGGTCGCTCTCCACGGCGACGCGCTCGGCCGGGCTCGTGTCGTCGGCGCCCTGGTGGCGGCGCTTCACCGAGCCGAGCGCGTGGAACGTCTGCACCACCGGCACGCCGAGCGGGCGCGCCGCGGGCAGCGCGGCCATGCCGGACATCCAGAAGTGGGCGTGCACGACGTCCGGGCGCTCGGCGCGCCAGCTGGCGGCGAGCTCGTCGGAGAAGGCCGCCATGTGCTCGACGAGATCGTCCTTGGGCAGCTCGCGCGCCGGGCCGGCGTCGACGTGGTCGACGGTCACGCCCGGCGCGAGCGCGACGCGGCGGGCGGTGCGGGGGTCGGTGCGGCGGGTGTGGACGACGATCTCGTGGCCGGCGTCGGCCAGCGCCAGCGCCAGCGCCCGCACGGCGACGTTCTGGCCGCCCGCGTCGACGCCGCCGAGCCCGCTCGACGCGGCGAGCGGGCTGGCGTGCTCGGACACCATCGCGATCCGCATGCGCTCTCCTCCCCCGGCGCGCGCGAGGGCGCGCCGGGTCCGTTGATCGAGGGGGCGGCGCCGAGGCGCGCCGGCCGGGACGTACGGGGTCGGGGGACGGCCCTGGTCTGGACCCGTTCCCTGGTGGGTGCGGTCGTCGGCCTGCGGTCAGACCGCGCTGACGAGGTGCGGTGGCCGCGGTGCGGGGTCGCCGTCGACCCGCCCGTCGATCACCTCGGTGAGCAGCTGCTCCCAGTCGTCGGTGAAGCGGCCCACGCCGTGGCGGGCCAGCGCCGCGGCGCGGGCGGCGGTGCCCGCCTCGCGGGCGAGCACCGGGTCGTCGCGGAACGTGCGCAGGCCCTCGTGCAGGGCCCGCAGGTCGGTGGCGACGACGCCCGCCGCCGCCGGGACGTCGACCGCGGCCTCCGTGGTGGCCAGCGCGACCACCGGCATCCCGAGCATCATCGCCTCGATCAGCGACAGGCCCAGCGACGTCCAGCGCACCGGGTGCAGGTAGACGCGGTGACGCGCCATCTCGGTGTGCAGGCGGTCCTGGGGCAGGTCGCCCCCGATCGCGATGTCGGGATGGCTCACGGCCTCGCCGAGGCGTCCGCTGCCGATCCCGTAGACGTCGAGACCGACGGTGTCGGCGAACGCGGGCAGCAGGTCGGTGCCGGTGACGCGGCCGCGCCGGGCCGGCTCGTTGACCACGACGGCCGCGCGGTCGAGCTCGCCGGTGTAGCGGTCACCGGGGTCGAGCACGCCGTGCTCGACGACGCGGACCGGCGCCCGTCCCGTGTCCCACATCAGCGCGTTGAAGTGCGTGACGTGGACGACCGGGATGTCGTCGCGGTCGGCCATCGGGTGCCGGGTCGTCGGGACGTCGCCCTTGGGCGTGTTGTGCTCGACGAACACCGCCGGGAGGTCGACGCCGGGTCGCCGACCGGTCCAGCGCTCGGTGAGCTCGATCTCCTCGGGGCGCTGCAGCACGACGGCGTCGATCTCGTCGGCGCGCTCGCGCAGCTGCTCCGGGGTGGCCTCCTCGGCGCGGTCGGGCCAGTCCCAGGCCGCCGGCCGCCCCCCGCCCCACGGTCCGCCCTCGGGCAGCACCGGCAGCAGGCACGTGTGCCGGCCCTGAACGAACGCGGTCGTCCAGGAGCCGTGCACGTGCCAGTGCAGCACGGTCCGCGCCGGGGCGACCGGCGATGCGGAGGGGGCCAGGAAGGTCACCGGCGAGGTATTGGTACCGCGCGGAGCCCATAAACTCCGTCGACCGAACTACTACTCTCCGTCGATCAGCGCGGCGACGGCCGTGACGACGTGCGCACCGCGGATGCTGTCGAGACACGGATGACCAGGCACGGGGCAGTTCCGGGCCCGTGTCCCGCGGCACGGAGCGCCCTGGTCACCGAGCAGAATCCGTCGCACTCCGTAAGGGGACCACCGTTCCGGGGGAACGACGGGGGCGAAGAGGGAGACGACCGGCACACCCACCGCGGCGGCCAGATGGGCGGGTCCTGTGTTGCCCACCACGACCGCCCGCGCGCCGGCGAGCACCGCCGCGAGCGACCCGAACCCGGTCCGCCCGCCGAGATCCACGCCGTCGCGCCCGGCGACCTGCGCGGTGAGCGCCGTCTCCCCCGGTGCGCCCGTCACCACGACCCGGTGGCCCGCCGCCGCGAGTGCCGCGACGCCCTCGGCGGCACGGTGCGGCGACCACGCGCGGGCCGGGACGGACGCGCCGGGGTGCAGGACGACGTACCCGCCGCCGACGCCGTGGGGGGCGAGGAGGTCGGCGGCCTCCTGCCGCGCGGCGGCGTCGACGGTGACGGCGAGGCGCCCGTCGTCCCCCGCGGGAAGCGCGTAGCCCGCGCGCTCGGCGATCGCCAGGGCGCGCTCGGGTTCGGGGAGGTCCTCGGGCAGGTCCTCGCCGGGACGCAGCCGGACGTCGAGCAGGCTGCCGGGGTAGTCGACGGAGGCCGCGGTGATCCGCGGGACACCGGCGAGCCGCAGCACGAGCGCGGTCGGCAGCGGCGACTGGTGGAACGAGGTCAGCACGACGGCCTCGTCGGCGTCGAGGGCCGCCAGCATCGCGACCGTCGCCCCGGTGTCCTCGCGCGTCACCGGCGGCGGTTCGGCGTCGACCCACGGGCAGCGCCACACCGCGACGGCGTCGACCCCCGGCAGCAGCCCGGCCGCCTGCCGCCCGCGGGGCCCGACGACGGCGACGACCTCGTCCGCGCCGGCCGCGACGGCGCGCATCGCGGGGCCGGCGAGCAGGACGTCGCCGTCGCTGTCGAGGCGCACGACGAGGACGCGGCGGCTCATTCCTCGCCCCCGAACTGCCTGCCCCCGAACTGCC
Organism: Actinomycetospora aeridis; assembly: GCF_037400275.1. Classification (NCBI taxonomy): domain Bacteria; kingdom Bacillati; phylum Actinomycetota; class Actinomycetes; order Pseudonocardiales; family Pseudonocardiaceae; genus Actinomycetospora; species Actinomycetospora aeridis. The sequence continues at coordinate 40,860 of NZ_JBBEGL010000018.1, forward strand.
TGCCCCCGAACTGCCCGTCCCCGAACCCCAGCAGCGTGACGGCACCGAGGAGGTCGTCGGCGAGCCGCCCGCGCGTCCGGGCGTCGTCGATCTCCTCGCGGCGGGTCGCGGGGGTCGGCACGAGCACCGCCCGCGCCCCGGCGGCGTCGGCGGCGCCCACGTCGGCGGCGATGTCCCCGACCACGGCGACGTCCCCCGGCGCGACGCCGAGCGCGGCGGCCGCGTCGAGCACCATGCCGGGAGCGGGCTTGCGGCAGGGGCAGCCGTCCTCGGCGCCGTGCGGGCACCAGCGCCACACCGCGAACGGGCCGAGCAGCTCCTCGACCCGCGCGTTGACGGCCGCCACCTGCGCGACGTCGAGGAGGCCCCGGGCGACGCCGGACTGGTTGCTGACCACCCCGACCGGCACCCCGGCCGCCCGGACGCGGGCGAGGGCGTCGGCCGCGCCGGGCATCGGCCGGACCGCGGCGGGGTCGCCGTTGTAGGGGACGTCGACGACGAGGGTGCCGTCGCGGTCGAACAGCACCGCCCTCGGCTGATCGACACGGGGCCGGGCGCTCACGGCACGGCAGCACACCACGGGGGCGCCGTCCCCGCAGAGCATGACCTGACCTGGGCATCGGTTTGTGGGCAAGGGCCCCGGGTACACGCCGGGAGACCGGAACCTCGCCGGTCCGTCCGACGCCCACTGGAGGCGAGACCGACCAGGAGGAACCTCCGTTGATCCGCCCGCTGCCCCCCGTGGACCGTGTCCCCGGCGCGCCGCGCGACGTGGAAGTGCGTGTCCTGCCGGTGCCGGAGGCGCTCGTCACTGTGCGCACCGTGGCCGGTGACCTGGCCGCACGTTCCGAGTTCCCCCTCGACGTCGTCGACGACCTGCGGCTCGCCGTGGACGAGGCGTGCACCTGCCTCGCCGCGCTGGCCCGACCCGCCACGAAGCTGACGGTCACGTTCGCGGTCGACGACGACCGCATCACGATGACCGCGTCGGTCTCCACCGTCGGGCCCACGACGCTGCCGACCGACACGTTCGCGTGGCGCGTCCTCACGGTGCTCGCCGACGACGTGCGCGTGCTCGCCGAGGCGCCCGCGGGGCACGGCGAGGCGCACCGGTTGGCGCTGCGGGTGATCATGGACCGCACCACCGCCGACGTCCCGGTCGAGGACGTGCTGGACGACGGACCGTCTACCGAGCGGGCCGAGCCGGCCGACCTCGCCGAGCCGGCCGACCTGGCCGCCGTCGCCGTCCTGCACGACCGCCGGCCCGAGACCGCGGGTCCGTGACGCCGCCCGCCGCGGGCCCGCGCGTCGCCACCCGACCCTCCCCCACTCCCTCCACTCCCGACTCCACGGATGTGAGCGCGATCCCTGCCATGACCGACACCGCCGGCGCGACCGGTGACAAGGCCACCGACGGTGACGAGACGGCGCGGGACCGGAACTCCGGTCGCAACGGCAAGCGCTCGGGCTCGCGGGGCGAGTACGACCACCTCATGCCCAAGCTCGCCGAGCACGCCGCGCTGGAGAAGGGCTCCCCGCAGCGGCTGGCGCTGCGCGACGAGCTCGTACGCGGCCACCTGCCCGTGGCCCAGCACATCGCGCGCCGCTTCTCGCGGCGCGGCGAGCCCGAGGAGGACCTCGAGCAGGTCGCGACGCTCGGGCTGATCAACGCCGTCGACCGCTACGACCCCGAGCGGGGCACCGACTTCCTGTCCTACGCGGTCCCGACGATCACCGGCGAGGTGCGCCGGCACTTCCGCGACCAGGCGTGGTCGATGCGCGTACCGCGCCGGCTCAAGGACCTCAACGTCACGCTGTCCGCGGCGATGTCGCAGATGTCGCAGACGCTGGGCCGCGCGCCCAACGCCGCCGAGCTCGCCGAGCACCTCGACATCGGCAAGGAGGAGGTGCTCGAGGCCCTGGAGGCGTCGAACGCCTACCGCAGCGGATCGCTCGACGAGATGCTCGTCGACGACCCCGACTCCGGCACCGTGTCCGACCTGCTCGGCGAGGCCGACGCGGCGCTCGACCAGGTCGAGTACCAGCAGTCGCTGGCCCCGCTGCTGGAGAAGCTGCCCCAGCGCGAGCGGACGATCATCATGCTGCGGTTCTTCAAGAACATGACGCAGTCGCAGATCGCCGAGCACGTCGGGATCTCGCAGATGCACGTCTCGCGGCTGCTCGCGAAGACCCTCGTCCAGCTCCGGGAGGGGCTGGGCGACGCCGCACGGTGAGCAGGCCGCAGGCCGTCGTCCTGCGTGACCTCGGCCTCGGCGACCTGCTGGTGGCGGTGCCCGCGCTGCGGCTGCTGCGCCGGGCGCTGCCCGACCACGAGATCGTCCTCGTCACCCCGGACGCCCTGGGTCCGGTGGTC
>NZ_JBBEGL010000019.1:0-30256 GCF_037400275.1 Actinomycetospora aeridis
ACCAACCCCCCGACCCCCACCGTCGACACCGGGCCACCACCGTTCTGACACCACCGGCGGCGATCACGGGCGCCCGGCGACCGCCCCGTCGAGCGCGTCCCGCACACGTCGCAACAGCGCCGACAACGTCGCCGACTCCTCGGCCGTCAGCCCCAGCGCCTCCGGGGCGTTGAACGCCTCCACGCGCGGTTCCGCCTCCGCCAGCGAGGCCCGCCCCGCCGCGGTGAGCCGCAGCCCGGTGGCGCGGCCCCGCCCGCCAGGCCCCTCGCGCTCGACGAGGCCCCGGGTGACCAGGGCGGAGATCAGCTCCCCCATGCTCTGCGGCCGCAGGAGGACCTGCCGGGCCAGCTCGGCCTGCGTCGACCCCCGCCCGGTGCCCTCCTCGTCGCGCAGCACCGCGAGCACCCCGAACTGGTTCGGCGTGAGCCCGGCCTCCGCGAACAGCGCGTGGAAGCCCCGCGCGACGGGGTGGTAGGTCTGGACGATCTCCCAGAGGGGCAGGTCGGGCTGCGTCACGCCTCCTACAACAGCACGTCGTCGACGTGGACGAGCACCGCCACCGGCTCGAGCCCCGTGGACGCGCGGATGCCGTCGGCGACGACCGCCCGGATGCGGTCCCCGAGCGCGATGAGGTCCTCCCCCAGGTCCGCGGCCAGGGTGATCGAGACGACCGTCGACGAGCCCGCCACGCCGGCCGTGACCTCGGGTCCCCCGATGAGGCTCGTCTCCGCTCCCCCGCCCGCGGCGACGAGCCGGCTCAGCGCCACCCGCACGCCCGGCACGCGCGACGCGAGGTGCCGCGCGAGCGACTCCACCGCCTGGGCGCTGATCCGCGTGCGGCCGCGGACGTCGGAGATGCTGCCGAAGTCGGGGTCGGAGGCCACGCCACGGATCCGGCGCATCGCCTCGTCGAGCAGCCCCTCGGGCGCCCGCGGGCGGTGGTCGGCGACCGCCCGGACCGGGGCCCACAGCCGGTCGAACTCGGCGAGCGCGGCCTGGCAGTACGGGCAGTCGCGCTGATGGGCGTCGCGATGATCGCCCGCACCGTCGGCGACCTGCGCGACGAGCGCGTCGGGTTCGCGCCCGCAGGGGAGCCGCGCATCGGTGGAGGTCATGTCCAGTCCTTCATCTCGGACATCAGGGTGGCGCGTGCCCGCGCGAGCCGCCCGCGCACCGTCGCCTCGCTGGTCTTCGTGACGGTCGCCGCCTCGCGGTACGACAGGCCCTCGAGCTGCACCAGCACCAGCGACACCCGCTGGTCCTCGGGCAGCCCGCTGATCGCGCGCAGCCCGGCCTGCAGCTCCTCGCCCGCGAGCACCCGGCGCTCCGGCCCCGGCACCCCCGGGTGGTCGGCGTCGGCGAGCTCGTCGTGGGTGCGCTGTCCCCGACGGTGGTTCAGGCAGCGGTTGACGACGACCCGGTAGAGCCACGTGGTGAACGCCGACGTGCCGCCGAAGCCCGTCAGGGCCGTCCACAGCTGGATGACGACCTCCTGGGCGACGTCGTCCGCGTCGGCGGGGTTGCCGAGCATCCGCAGCGCGATCCGGTAGATGCGGTCGCGGTGCCGGCGCACCAGCTCCTCGTAGGCGCCGCGATCGCCGTCGCGGACCCTGCCCACGAGCCAGCGGTCGGCCTCCTCGTCGAGGCCGGCCGAGGCCCGGGCCTCCCCCGGGCCGGGTTCCCGCCCCGGCGCGCTCACGGGGCTCAGCTTCCCACGATCGGCCGTGGACAATCGATCACCGTTGCCCGGGTGGGGGACGCCACGCCAGCATGCGGCGGTGACCGCACCGACCCAGCGCGAGCTCGCCGTCGTCACCGGCGCCAATCGGGGCCTCGGCCTCGGCGTGGTGCGTCGCCTCGCCGAACGCGGACATCCCGTGGTGCTCGGCGCCCGCGACGCCGAGAAGGGCGCTCGCGCCGCCGCGCACATCGACGGCGACGTCGTCGTCCGTGAGCTCGACGTGTCGAGGCAGGAGTCGGTCGACGACCTCGCCGCCTGGGTGCGGGAGCACCACGACGGCCTGGGCATCCTCGTCAACAACGCCGCGGTCCACTACGACACGTGGCAGACCGCGATCGGCGCCGACCTCGCGGTCGCCGAGGAGGCGCTGTCGGTGAACACCCTCGGCGCCTGGCGCACCACCGTCGCCCTCGGCGACCAGCTCCGCAGCGGCGCCCGCGTGGTCATGGTCTCCAGCGGCTCCGGCTCGTTCGGCGAGACGGGCGGCGCCGGCGGCACCCCGGCCTACGCCGTGAGCAAGGCGGCCCTGGACATGCTGACCGTGAAGCTGTCCACCGACCTGCGCCGTCGTGGCGTGCTCGTCAACGCCGTGTGTCCGGGCTGGGTCGCCACCGACATGGGCGGCGCCGGCGGACGCCCGCTCGACGAGGGCGTCGACAGCATCCTGTGGGCCGTCGATCTCCCGCCCGACGGCCCGACCGGCACGTTCACCCGCGACGGGCGGGAGGTCCCGTGGTGAGCGGCACCCGGGCGGGAGGATGTGCGGCGTGACCGACCTGGTCCTGGCGCGCCACGGCGAGACGCGCTGGCACGCCGAGAACCGCTACGCCGGACGCACCGACGTCGAGCTCGCCCCCGGCGGGCACCGGCAGGCCGAGGGGCTGGCCCGCTGGGCCGCCGGCGCCGGGCTCGACGCGGTGATCACCTCGCCGTTGCGTCGTGCGCGGGACACCGCCCTGCCCGCCGCCCACGCCGCCGGGCTGACGCTGCGCACGGACCCCCGGCTCGTCGAGGTCGACTTCGGCGAGGGCGACGGCCACACCCGCGAGGAGATGGAGACGCTCTTCCCGGAGGCGCTCGCCGCCTTCCTCGCGAAACCGTCCAGCAGCCCGTTGCCGGGTGGCGAGACCGGGAGCGACGCGGTCGAGCGGGCCCTGCCCGTGCTCGCGGCCGAGGTGGCCGCCCGTCCCGACGGGCGGGTCCTCGTCGTCGCGCACCAGACCCTGCTCCGGCTGCTGCTCTGCCACCTGCTGGGACTGCCGCTCGACCACTACCGGGCGGTCTTCCCCCGCCTCGAGGGCGCCGCGCGCACCGTCGTCCGCCCGGCGCCGCACGGGCCCGCGGCGCTCGTCGCGCTCAACGTGCCCTGCCCTGCGGAGCCGCCGGGGCGCGCCTAGCGTCCATGATCGTGGCCGCACCCCGCCGAATCCTCGCCACCGTCACCGGATCGCCCTCGCACGCGCGGGCCGTTCTGCCGTTCGCCCGCGCGCTCGCCGCCGCGGGCCACGAGGTCGTGGTCGCGTGCCCCGAGGAGCTCGGTGACGTCTTCACGGGCTTCGAGGTCGCCCCCGCCATGCCCCCGATGGCCGCGGCCGTCGCGACGCTGCGCCCCGCGCTGGCCGAGCTGGCGGGCCCGCCGGACATGGACGTGATCATGCCGCTGCTGTTCGCCGGCCCCCACGTCGCCGACGCCGTGCGGGCGCTGCGACCCGTGGCCGACCGGCTCGCCCCCGAGCTCGTCCTGCGCGACGGCACCGAGCTGGCCGGGCTGCTCCTCGCCGAGGAGCGCGGGATCCCGCACGTCGCGGCCCCGTCCGGCGGTGGCCAGCGGATGGGCCCCGCCCTCGTCGACGACGCGCTGCGAGCCCGGAGCGCGGAACTGGGTGTCGGACCGGTGACCGGCGCCGACCTGCACCGTCACGGGCGCCTCGACTGCCTCCCGCCGGGCTGGTCGTTCGCGGCGGAGGGCGTCGCGCCGGCGTGGTCGTACCGCCAGGACGACGAGGTGGCGCGCGGGGACGTCCTGCCGGCGTGGATCGGCGAGCTGCCCGCCGGGCGTCCGCTGGTGCTCGCGACGATCGGGACGGCGCTGCCGATGATGGCCGGCCGGGAGGGCGGACCACCGGGGGATGGCCCGCCGGTCGACCCGTCCGGGACCCTGCGCGCCCTCGTCGACGGGCTCGCCGACCTCGACTGCGAGGCGGTGGTCGCCACCGGCGGCCTGCCCGTCGCCGACGGCGCCCCGGCACCGGAGCACGTGCACGTCCTGGACTGGGTGCCGCAGCCGCTGCTGCTGTCGTGCGCGGACCTGCTCGTCACCCACGGCGGCTACAACAGCATCCGGGAGGCCGTCCGCACCGGCACGCCGATGGTCGTGCTGCCGCAGTTCGGCGACCAGGAGGCCAACGCCGACCGCGTCGGCGAGCTCGGGCTGGGACGCCGGAGCGGACCCGGCGACGTCACCGCGACCTGCGCCGCGGTCCTCGCCGACGGGGACGTCCGGGCCGAGGTGCGGCGGGCGCAGCGCGCGATGCTGGCCCTCCCGCCCGTCGCGGTCGCCGCCGACGACCTCGTCGCCCTGGTCGGCACCTGATGTCCGCGGCGGTGCGCCGATGAGCGGCGTCCCGGGCCCCGCCGTCCCCGTCGGCCACGTCGAGCCCTGCCCGCGCCGGGTGCGGGCCCGGCTGGGCGGCCGGGTCGTCGTCGACTCCACCACGGCGCGGTACCTGTGGGAGCACCCCTGGTACCCGCGCTGGATCCTCCCTGCCGACGACGTCCACCCCGACGCCCTCGCCGCCGACCCCGACCACCGCGTCCTCGACGACGGGCACCTCGCCCTGACCTGGACCGCGTTCGACGCCTGGTTCGAGGAGGACGAGGAGGTCCACGTCCACCCCCGCAGCCCGTACGTCCGGGTCGACGCCCTCCGCTCGCGGCGCCGCGTGCGGGTCGAGCTCGACGGGATCGTGCTCGCCGAGTCCGACGCCCCGGTGCTGCTCTTCGAGACCGGCCTGCCGACCCGGGCCTACCTCGACCCCACGGCCGTCGACGTCTCCCGGCTCGAGCTCTCACCGACCGTGACGGCGTGCCCGTACAAGGGCGTGACCAGCCGGTACTGGTCGGTGCGCACCCCCACGGGCCGGTACGACGACCTCGCCTGGTCCTACGACCACCCCGCGGCCGCGGTCGCCCGCATCGCCGGGCTCGTGGCGTTCTACGACGAGCGCCTCGACGTGATCGTCGACGGCGTGCGCCGGGAGCGTCCCCGGACTCATCTGGCCTGAGCCAGCAGCCAGGCGGCGATCTCCTCCCCCGCCGCGACGCCACGGCCGCTGGTCACCGCGATGTGGTCGGCACGCCAGCCCGACGCGTACAGCCGACCGTCGACCGGCTGGATCCCCGCGTCGGCGGCGGCGAGCAGGTCGGCGTCGAGCGGGGAGTCGCCGGCGGCCAGGAGGTGCGCCGCCCCCGTGCGGCGGCGGACCTCGGCGACCGCCGCGCCCTTCGTCAGCGACACCGGCAGGACGTGGACCTTGTCCCGGTCGACGTCCACCCGCCAGCCACGCCCCGCGCACCACGGCGCGAGCCCGTCGAGCCGGGCGTCGGTGGTGCGCGCGACCAGGAAACAGCCGTCGACCTGCCGCGACGCCCCGAGCCGCCGCGCGACCTCGCCGATCGGCGCCGCCGACGCCGCGCGCCGGCGGACCTCCGCCTCCCACCCCGGATCGGCGACGCCGTCCACCAGCAGCACCCCACCGTTCGCGCACACCGCGTACCGCGGGCGCGCGCCGAGGCGTCCCAGGGCGAGGCGCCGGTACTGCGTCACCGATCGGGTGGTCGCCGGCACCCACAGCGCCCGCCGGTCGAGGGCCGCCAGGTCCTCGGCGGTGCGGCGGGAGAGCATCGCGGTGGGCACGTCTCCACGGCGCTCCAGGCAGACGACCGTGCCGGGGACGACGGTCCCGGCTGCTCGCGCCGAGTGCACGAGCGTCCGGTCGAGATCGGTCGCGGCGAGGACCGTCATCGCGCCCGGAGCACGCCGACGCAGCGGTACGGCGACGCGATCCCGCCCGCGTGGCCCGGGAGCGGCCGGGTCGGCACACCCCGCTCGGCACAGAGCCGGCGCACCGGGTCGAGATCCGGCCCGGCGTCCGGCGCGAGGAGCACCGCCGCGGGGTCGCGACGCAGGAGCACCCGCAGCGTCTCGCCGACCCCACCCCGCAGCCGGCGAGGATCGCCCGCCCGGTCGCCCTGGAGCGCCGCCAGGAAGCGCGCGCCACGGTGATCGGGCGGGGTCGCCGCCAGGAGGGCGCCGGCGGTGGGAGCACTGACCGGGAAGCAGGCGCTGACCGCGTCGAGGAACGCCGCCGTCCGGTCGCCGGCCGCGAGCCCGGCGTAGAACGCGGCGCCGTCGTAGGCGCCCGGGCCGAGGAGATCGGCGCGGGCGACGGTGCGCGACACGAGCCCGGAGACCGTCGCGTTGAGGCAGGCCTGGGGCACGAGCAGGTCGTCGCGGGTCCCGTAGATCTCGGCGCGGTGGGCCGGGTCGGCGAGCACGGCGACGGTCGGGTCGACGACCGTGCCGGTCTCGCCGGCGTAGCGGGCGAGGTCGGCGTGCACCTCGTCGACGATCCCGCCCGCGCCCGTCCACCCGTCGAGCAGGACGAGCGCGGCGGGATCGTGGGCGGCGACGAGGGCATCCAGCGCGGCGCGGTCGAGCCCCCGGCCGCGGACCACGCTCATCGCGTAGTGCGGCAGCGCGACCCCCCGCACCCGCGCGGCCCAGCGACGCACCAGCACCCCCACCGGCGTGCCGGCGCGCGCGAGCGACACCAGCACGGCGCCCGGGCCGCGCCGGGCGAGCACCCGGTCGGCGAGGACACCCACCGCTGCCGCCACCGGCCCGGCGGACCGGTCGAGCGCCCGCGTCACCACCCGCGCGTAGCCCGCGCTCGGCTCCCGCTCGACGGGCAGCGTCGCGGCGTAGGAGGTCCCGGCGGCGATCGCGTCCTCCCGCGCCGCGAGCGGGGTCTCCAGCGCGTGGCCGGCGAGGTCGCTGAGCAGCCAGCCCACCTCGTCGCGGGCGAAGGTGCCGAACCCGGGACCCCGGCGCGTGGCCACGACGGGGCCGGCGGCAGGTCGCGGCGGGCGGCACGGCACCACGGCCTCGACGACACGCCCGGCGACGGCGGCGAGGCGTGGGAGCAGCCCGTCGGCGCCACGCAGGGCCGGGGTCCGCGCGGCGGCGTCGACGACCACGACGACCGTGTCGTAGCGCCCCGCCCCGACCCCGTAGACGTAGCGCTCCGACGCGTGCCCGAGGGCGTGATCGTGCGCCGCGTACGCGAGGGCCGACCGCACGGGGTAGCCGGGGACGTCCCACGCCAGGAGCGGCGAACGGCTCGTCGCCCCGATCTCGACGTCGTGCCCGAGCCCGGCGAGGGCCTCGGCCAGGCGGACCGGCAGGTAGTGCAGCTCCTCGCAGCCCAGGACCAGCACCCGGCCGGGCCGCGGACCGAGCGCGCGCGCCAGGACGTCGGCCGCCGCCGGCACCGCCCCGTCCAGCGCCGCGCGGCCCGCACGGTCGAGCCCGTGCCGCGCGCCCTCCGCGGCCCCGTCGAGGGGCAGGGACACCGCGGTCGTGGACGGACCGCCCGCCGGCCGCGCCGTCGCGTCGGGCTCGGCGCCGAGGACCCGGGCGGCACGGTCGAGGACGTCGGCAGGGGCGCTCACGCCGGCTCGGGCGACGGCGACGACGTCCACCCGGGCGCCGAGCTCGCGGGCGAGGCGCGGGATCGCGTCGTCGTCGGGACCCCGCAGGTCGGCCAGCGTCGCGACGACGTAGCGGCACCGCGGCAGGCGGCGGTGCAGCCGGCGCACGGTCGCGGCGACGGTCCGCCCGGTGGAGAGCTCGTCGTCGACGAGGACGAGGGGACGGTCCGGGGTCCAGCCGCCCGGGTCGTCGGGGACGAGGACGTGGCGCGGGGCGTGGCTGTGCGCCTCGTCGAACGCCGCGAGGACCGCCGCGCCGGCGACGACGCGGCGGGTGGTGTGGACGACGTGCTCGGCGTCCAGGGCGTCGGCGACGAGGTGCGCGAGCGCCGTCGCGTTCTCGGCGAACCCGACGACGACCGGCGCTGCACCGTGCACCGGGAGCACGCGGCGCACCCGGTCGGCCAGCGCGTCGGCCGCCGCCCGGACGTCGGCGGGGGCCACGGGGACGTGCTTGCCGAGGAGACGGGCGACCGGGAGGTGCGCGCGTCGTGGGTTGCGGCGCAGCGCCAGGCCGACGACGTCGCGCACCGGCACGGCCTCCTCGTCGGGCCCGAGCACGAGACCGAGGGCGTCGCGGACGACCTCGCCGGGCCAGATCGCGTCACCCACGGGTGTCCTTGATGCCAGACGCGCGCACGGAGCACCACCGTGGGCGCCGGGACGGGCCAGGATGAGCGTGGATGGCACCCGACCCCGCCGACCCGCTGCGGCACTGGCCGCTGGCCGGGCTCGTGCTGCGCACGCCGCGGCTCGAGCTGCGTCCCGACGACGACGTCGGGCTCGCGGCCCTCGCGGACCGGGCGCTCGACGGGGTGCACCCCGCCGACCAGATGCCGTTCCTCGAGCCGTGGACCGACGGGGCGGACGACCCCGGCTTCGCCCGCGGGGTGATGCAGTACGCCTGGGGTTGCCGGGCGGAGCTCGGCCCGACGCGCTGGACGGTGAACTTCCTCGTCCGCGAGGGCGGCCGGGTGCTCGGGATGCAGACGCTCGCCGCGCGGGACTTCGGTGTCCTGGGCGAGGTGCGCAGCGGGTCGTGGCTGACGCGGGCGGCGCAGGGTCGGGGCCTGGGCACCGAGATGCGTCACGCCGTCGTCGCGCTCGCCTTCGACCACCTCGGCGCCCGCGCGGCGCGCACGAGCGCGTTCGCGGACAACGCCGCCTCGCGCCAGGTGTCCGACCGGCTCGGCTACACGCCCGACGGCGTCGAACGCCACGTCCGCCGCGGCCGGCCGGCGTTGCTGCTCCGCGCCCGCCTCACGCCCGCGGACTGGGAGCGCCCGGGCTGGACGCTCGCGGTCGAGGGCCTCGACCCGTGCCGGGAGCTGCTGGGCGCGCCCTGACCCGCCGCGTCCAGCCGACACGCCGCACACCATCGGGGAAAGAAGGCGTCTGGGGTTACGCGTGTGACGGGTGAGGGGGTAGACCACGGTCAGCGAGCAACCCGGGGGGATCGATGTCGTACGACGCGCGAGCCGACGCGCCGTACGCCCACGCCCGGCGGACGCTTCGCGCGGTCGTGTCGGTCCTCCTCACCGGTGTTCTCGCGGCGCTGTTCCTCGTGCTCCTGGAGTCCGCGGTCGCCGAGCCGGATCCGCGGCGCGTGGCCGGCGAGCTCCTCCTCCCCGGGGCCGGCACCGGAGCCACCGAGGCCACCGGAGCCACCGAGGCCACCGCCCTCGTCCCGTCGGTCGCCCTGCCCTACGGCGGCCAGCTCGACCGCCCCGACCCCGCCGACGTCGTCGACCCCGGGTCACTCATGGGGCTCGGGCTGCTGGTGCTCGGGCTCGTCAACGGGCTGGTGTTCGTCGGCGCCGCGGCGCTGGACGGGATGGTGGCGCCGTCGGCCGCGGAGACCCGGCGGCGCCTGCGCAGCCGCTCGGGCCGCGGCGTCGTCCCCGGCGGGTGGCGCGAGGTCGAGCGCACCGTGCCGGCCCGGGCCACGGCCCCGGCGGCCTCGGACGGGCCCGCCCTCACCGACGAGCCCGCCCTGCGCAGCGTGCCGGGCCCGCCGGCGGTCGGGACCACCTACGCACCCTTCCCGCGTCCCGGAACGACGTGGAGCCCGGCACCCGAACGACACGTCCCTGCCCCCGTCCCGGAGGACGACCCCGTGACACAGCACGACCCCGCACGACAGCACGACCCCGCACCACAGCACGAGCCGGTGACCCAGCTCCCTCCGGTCGTCCCCGAGCTCCCGGAGCGACCGGCGGTCCGGCCCCGGACCCGGCGCCCCTCCCCCGTGCCGCGCGACGGCGGCGACGGCGCGCACCGCGCGACCCGGCGTGGTTCCGGCCCGTGGGGCTGGCGCCCCGCCCGCCCCGACCCGGTGCCGTGGCGCAACCCGCTGCCGGCCCTGGCAACCTGATCAGCGGACGAGAGCCCGCTCCACCGTCGCGGTGAACGCCGCGAACACCGACGCCGTCGGCGGGAACACCTGGGTCACCAGCACCGCCGCGAGGTCGTGGTCGGGCCACGAGTACCAGAGCGTCCCGAGCCCGCCCGCCCAGCCGTAGCGGGGTCCGGCGGCGGTCCCGACGACACCGACACCGAGCCCCCACCCGCCGCCGTCGAGGAACGGCACGGCGCCGGGTGCGACGCGCTGGGCCGGGGTGAGGTGGTCGGTGGTCATCGCGGCGACGGCGGCCGGGTCGAGCAGCCCACCACCGTCGTCGAGGAGCATCCCCGCGAAGCGCAGCAGGTCCCCGGCCGTCCCGGCGAGCCCGCCGCGGCCGTCGGGGAAGGCGGGCGGCGCGAGCCAGTGGCTGTCCGTCACGCCGTCGAACGGCACGAGGGCGTCGTCCTCGTCGCGGGCGAAAGCGGGGACGAGCCGCGTCGGGTCGGCGACGAACCCGGTCGCGGTCATCCCGAGCGGGGCGAGGATCCGCTCGGTGAGCACCTCACCGAGCGGGCGTCCCGCCGCTCGGGCCAGCAGGACGCCGAGCACCGCGTACGAGAGCTCGTAGCGCCAGGCCGCTCCGGGCTGGTCGAGCAGCGGCAGGCCGGCGAAGCGGGCGAGCCACTCGGCGGGACCCGGCAGTCCGCGCGGGTCGGGCGGGCCGAAGCCCAGGCCGAGGGCCACGGCGCGGTCGAGGACGGGGCACGGACCCTCGTCGACGGCGAAGCCGAAGCCCATCCGCATCGTCAGCAGGTCCTCGACCGTGATCGGGCGGTGGGCCGGCACGACGTCCTCGCCGTCCAGCCGCACCAGCACCCGCCGGTGCGCGAGCTCCGGCACGAGGCGGTCGACCGGCTCGTCGAGCGCGAGCAGGCCGTCGGCCGCGAGGCACAGGGCCAGCGCCGCGATGAGGGGCTTGGTGTTCGAGCTCAGCCGGACGACGGCGTCGGTCCGCAGCGCGACGTCGCCGCCCGGTGAGGTGACGCCGGCGGCGGCCAGGTCGATCGAGGCAGCGGCGCCGTCGCGGCGCCGGACGCCGACGATCGCGCCGGGGACGGCCCCCTCGGCGACGAGCGGGGCGACGCCCGCGAGCACCTCGTCCGCGTCCACGGTCCCCCCGGGGTCGACCTCGACCCCGACCGGGCGGCGGGACCGGCTCAGGCCACCCCGGCGGAACTCCTCCGGCGGTCACCCAGCGGGTCCGCACCGTAGCCGAGCACCTGCGGGTCGACGACGAGCCGCTCGGGGCGGACCACGATCGGCCGAGCCCGCGCGTCGAGCACCGGGACCGCACCGGCACGCCCCGCGGCCCGGAGGGCGCGGATGTTCTCGAGGTCCTCGGGACTCACGAAGGCCCCGAGCGCCGGGCGCCCGGAGTAGTGCAGCGACACGTGGTACACGGTTGAATCGTCAACCGCATTCCGGTCCGGCGCCAGCGGGCCGACGCGGATCACACCGCGTCGCCGCCGGGCCGCCGGGGCTCAGCCCTTCGTGCGCTCAGCCGTTGAAGCCGCCACCGGCCGGGCCGACCGGGCTGGGCTCGGGGCGCACGCCGCCCCCGCCGCCGGAGCCGTACGGGCCGTCGTCGGGGTCGGGCCCCGTGGGCGTGCGGGCGGCACCGCCCTGGATCCAGATGCCGACCTCGGTGCCGCGCTCGAGCTTCTCGCCCGGCGCCGGCTCCTGGTCCTCCACGTGGCCACGCCCGGCACCGGTGTGCACGGCGTTGCGGCCGACGGCGAGGACTCCGGCGTCCAGCGCCTTGTCGTGGGCCTCGGCGGCGGGCAGGCCCACGAGCTCGGGCACCGTGGTCAGTCCCTCGGGGTGGTCCGTGGCCTGGTTCTCGGCCGTGCTCTGGGCCATGTCCTGGGTCGTCTCCTCGATCGTGCTCGTCTCGGTGTCCATCGTCGCCTCCTCCGGCGTACCGGTCATGACGGATCCGTACCCATCCTGCCCGCGGCCCCATCAACCGTCGGGCATCACCCGGCGTGCCGGTCCGGCCCCCGGGCGTCGCGACCCCCTGCGGGCTGGGCGGGAGCCACCGGAGCACACCGATGTGGTCCTGGTCTCACCGAGGGTGCCGCAGGGGTGCTCCCGTGCTCGCGGCGGGGGTCTCAGGAGACCTCCCGACCCTCGACCGCCTCCAACCACCGCCGCACGAGCGCGCACGCGTCGTCCACGCCGTCGGCCACGCCGACGGGGTGGGTCGGGCCGGCGAGGTCGTCGGCGGCGGTGAGCCGCACGCGCAGGGCGTCCCCCTCGACCCACGCCGCGAGCAGGAGGACCGCGCCCCCCGGGCCAGAGGTCACGCGAGCACCGACACGACGAGCCAGGCGTTGACGCCGATGACCACGCTCGCGAGGACGCCGGCCACCGCCGTCACCGCCGGGCGGGCCGCGAGCTCGCCCATCAGCCCGCGCCGCCGCCCGAGGTCCAGGACCGGGACCAGCGCGAACGGGATGCCGAACGAGAGCACGACCTGCGAGACGAGCAGGATCAGGGTCGGGTCGGCGCCGAGGCCGAGCAGCAGGAGCGCCGGGGCGAGGGTGACGCCGCGGCGCACCCACAGCGTGACCCGGCGGCGCAGGAAGCCGGACATGATGACCTGGCCGGCGTAGGTGCCGACGCCGGACGAGACGAGCCCCGAGAGCAGCAGCGCGACCGCGAAGGCCGTGGCCGCGAGCGGCCCGGCCAGCACGCCGAGCCCGGCGTGCACCCCCTCGAGGTCCTCGGGCGCCGTCACCCCGGGCTGGAAGAACACCGTCGCCGCCACGACGAGCATGACGGCGTTCAGCACGCCGGCCGTGCCCATGCCCAGGGCGAGGTCGAGGCGTTGACCCCGCAGCGCGGCGGCCGTGCCGCCGGCCCGGCGGCGGGCGTCGCGGGTGAGGTCGGAGTGCAGGTAGATGACGTGCGGCATCACCGTCGCGCCGAGGATGCCGGTGGCGAGCAGCAGGCTGTCGGTGCCGGCGAGGCCGGGCACGAGCCCGCCCGCGACGGCGGCCGCGTCCGGGGACGTCTGGCCGAGCGTCGTGAGGAGGCAGACGAGGATGCCCAGGAACAGCGCGACGACGAGCAGCTCGAAGCGCCGCGGCCTGCGCTGCTGCACCGCGAGCAGGGCGCAGGCGACGAGGCCCGTGGCGAGGCCGCCGGGGAGCAGCGGCACCCCGAACAGGAGGTTCAGGGCGATCGCGCCGCCGACGACCTCGGCGAGGTCGGTGGCGATCGCGACCGCCTCGGCCTGCACCCACAGCAGCCTGCTGACCGGGCGCGGGTAGTGCTCGCGACACAGCTCCGGGAGGTTGCGCCCGGTCGCGAGGCCGAGCCGGGCGGTCAGGTACTGCACCAGGACCGCCATGAGGTTTGCGGCGACGATCACCCAGAGCAGCAGCGTGCCGTGGGAGGCGCCCGCGACGGTGTTGGTGGCGAAGTTGCCGGGGTCGACGTACGCGGTCGCCGCGACGACGGCGGGCCCGAGCAGCGGGAGCAGCCGGCGGACGCGGCCGGGAGCACGCGGCGGTGACGCCGACGGTCCGGCGGCGGTCTCGGGGGGTGAGGCGACGGTCATCGGCTCTCCGGTCGGGGGCACTCCGTCGGGCGGGGGGCGGGCCGCCGGGCCGACCGGCCCGCGAGGGGGCGGGAGGTCGGCCCGGCGACGGCGGGGTCGCTCAGCCCGTGGGGCCGTACTGCCCGGGCGGGGTGTTGTTCTCCATCTCGCCGGTGGCCTGGATGAGCTCCATGAGCTCGCTGTCGAGGCCGGGGCCGAACTCCTCGGGACGCTCGACGGCGATCTCCATCGGCGCACCCTCCGGGGCCTGCTCGGTGGTCAGGTCCGTGCCGTCCTTCGACGGCGACGGCCCGTTGTAGACCTTCGAGGCCTCGTTCAGCTGGTCGATGTTGAAGGTGTACTGCTTGCTCTGCAGACCCTGCTCGAGCAGCGTCGCGACCTCGGGGAAGCGCTCCGCGTTCGTCTTCGGGATCGGCAGCAGCTTGTTCCACTCGACGCCGAGCTTCTCCAGCGCCTTGGCGTACGCGTTCTCGTGCGCCTGGTCGCGGACGATCAGGTAGGCGATCGTCGAGCGCGCGGTCTTGTTGGCCGTCATCTCGTAGAGCCGGCACTTCTGCAGGCGGCCGGTCGACTCGAGCATGAGGTTGTAGAGCAGGTTCAGCGGGAGGTTGCCGCTGTCGTAGACGTACTTGCCCGTCCACGGGTCGCCCTGCGCGTCGACGGGCAGCGCACCCTGCGCACCGACGAGCCAGTGGTGGATGTTGCCGCCGTCGAGCGCGATCGACAGCGGCGTCGCGCCGCCCTCGCCCGGCTCGTCCAGGTGGGTCGGGTTGCCCTGGTAGCGGGGCGAGCCGTCGACGAGACGGGCGATCGTCGTCGCGATGAGCTCGACGTGGCCGATCTCCTCGGTGCCCACGCCGTAGAGCAGGTCACGGAACGGCTTGGCCGTCGCGCCGCGGAAATTGAAGCTCTGGAACAGGTACTGCATCATCGTGCGCATCTCGCCGAACTGGCCGCCCAGCCCCTCCTGCAGGGCGTTCGCGGCCGCCGGGTCCGGCTCGTCCGGGACGATCTCGTTGATCAGGCGCTGCACGTGGAAGAACACGGTGTTCCCTTCGAGGGTCGGCACTGCGGTCCCGGGAGCCTCCGAGACGCCCGTCCCCGCGCCGTCCCCCCAGCCGTCGCCACAGCCGTCCCCGTCGTGTCTCGATCGCGTCCCCGGTGGGCACCCCCGCCCCGTCCCCCCGCTCGCGCGGGTGGGTCCCGCGCGGTTGAACCCCTCAGGCGCGCCGCCCTCGGTCCCGCGGCGGGACCGATCCCCTGACGCGACAGCCGGGCCCACGCCCGGCGGGAACGGCGGCGATGACGACCGACGTGCCTGCGCCCTGCCTGGCGCAGCTCTTCCTGGTGGGACGGTTCGCGTGCCGGGTCGGTGACGACGACGTCCGGCTCACGCCGACCGCGGAGCGGGTCCTCGCGTTCCTCGCGCTGGCCCGGCGCCCGGTCCGCCGCCACCAGCTCGCCGGCACCCTGTGGCCCGAGGTCACCGACCGGCAGGCGCTGACGCGGCTGCGCTCCACCCTGTGGAAGGTCCCGGCCCCGCACCGGGCCGCGCTGGTCGAGGCCGACGCGACGACGGTGGCCCTGCACCGCGACGCCGGCGTCGACCTCTACGCCCTCGACGACCCCGAGCCCTCCCCCGCCACCGCGGCCGCCCCGATGGCCGCCGGGGAGCTCCTGCCGGGCTGGTGCGACGAGTGGGTGCTCGTCGAGCGGGAGCGCCACCGCCAGCTGCGCCTGCACGCCCTCGAGGACCGGTGCGCCCGGGCGTGCGAGCAGGGGCTCTACACCGACGCCCTGCGGGCCGGGCTGGAGGCGGTGGCGCAGGAGCCGTTGCGCGAGAGCGCCCACCGCCGGGTGATCGAGGTCCACCTCGCCGAGGGCAACAGCGCCGAGGCCCTGCACCAGTACGAGACCTTCCGGACGCTCCTGCGCGCCGAGCTCGGCCTCGCCCCCTCCCCCGCCATCCGCGCGCTGGTGCGGCCGCTCCTGGGACGGCCCGCCGACTGACGTTCGTCGTTGACCGTTCGACCCCTGGGTGCTTTGGTAGGACTACCAACCAGGGAGGTGCGGGCGTGCCCGACCGGCGCGGTGAGATCGTCCGCGCCGCACTCGACGTGGTCCGGGAGGGCGGGCTCGGGTCGTTCACGCAGCCCCGGGTGGCCCGCCACGCCGGGCTGCGCCAGAGCCACCTGACCTACTACTTCCCGACCCGCGACGATCTGCTGGCCGCCGTGGCCCGCGAGGCCGTGCAGCAGCGCGTCGCGGCCCTCGCCCCGATCGCCGACGCCGGGGACGCGCAGGCGAAGCTCGCGGCCCTCCTCGACGTCCTCGTCGCCCCCGAGCAGACCCGCGTCCTGCTCGCCCTGACCCAGAGCGCCGAGCTCGACGACGCCGTCCGCACGAGCATGGCCGAGCTGGGGCGCGGGATCGCCCCGCTCGGCGCCGCGCTGCTCACGGCCTTCGGCGTCCCGGTCACCCCGACCGCACTCGACGCCCTCCAGACGACGTCCACCGGCGTCGCCGTCCTCGCCCTCGCCCAGGGCGGCGAGGAGTTCCGCCCGCGCGCCGAGGCCGTGCTGACGGCGCTGCTGACCGGTCTGTCCGACCACTCCCGAGAGGCACCACCGTGACCCCGCACATCCCGCTGAAGGGCTCGACCGCCGGACGCCAGTACGCGGGGTGGACGCCCCGGGCGTTCGCCGCCGAAGGGCTCGGCAACCGCGTCCTCGCCGACCAGCGCATCCCCGTCAGCGGCGGCGCGAGCCTGCACGCCGACGTCTACACGCCCGCGACGCCCGGCCGGTACCCCGCCGTGGTCGCGTTCGCCGCCTACAGCACCGAGACGCACACCGCCGGCATCCCGACGGGCTCGAACGAGATCGGGTCGCCGCCCGTGTTCACCGACCGCGGGTACTGCCCGGTGATCGTCGAGCGCCGTGGCATGGGGCGTTCCGGCGGCGAGCAGGTCATGTTCCTCGCCGACCAGGACGTCGACGACCACGAGAAGGTCATCGCCTGGGCCGCCGAGCAGCCCTGGTGCAACGGCGAGGTCGTGCTCTTCGGCACCTCGTACTACGGCCTGACCCAGCTCCAGGTGGCCGCCCGCAAGCCGCCGGCGCTCCGGGCGTTCTTCGCCAACGAGATCTGCACCGACTACTTCCGCCACCTCGTGCAGTTCGGCGGCGTGCCGGGCAGCTTCTTCTTCGCGCTGTGGATGGGCGCGAACTTCACCGACGCCCGCGACGACGCCCGTGTCACCCCGGACCGCCGCGCGCTGATCAGCCATCTCACCAACGGGCCGCTGCACCCGCTGCTCGAGAAGCTGGTCCACCGCAACGTCGGCACGATGTTCGAGAAGTTCATGGCGGCGACCCCCGACGAGTTCGTCCGCGCGATCTACGCGCACTGGATGTTCGACGAGAAGACCCGCGAGCAGTCGACGATCCCGGAGGGCCCGTCACCGGTGCTCGGCGAGATCGAGGTCCCGTTCACGGTCGTGCAGAACCTCGGCTACCTCAACCTGCACCAGTTCGGCGCCTACGACCTGTTCGAGCACGCGGGCACCCCGGCCGGCCGGAAGTGGCTGATCATGGGGCCGCCCGAATACGACCTGCCCGTGTACGCCTGGCAGGGCGAGGCGCTGGCGTTCTTCGACCACGTCCTGCACGGCCTCGACAACGGCTACGCCGAGCAGCCGCCCGTGCGGTACTGGGTCGACGGAGAAGGGGACTTCGCCGCCGCCGGCGACTTCCCGCCGCCGGACGGCGAGGTCGTGCGCCTCGGTCTGGAGTCGGCGGGCGCGGACCACGAGACCCACCGGCTGACGCCGGGGGCCGCCGCGGCGGGCGCGAACTCCTGGGCCGCGGTGCCCCGCGGGGTGCCGGTGGTCGGGGGGCTCGACGAGATCGCCAACCAGCTGCTGACCTTCGAGCTGCCGGTCACCGACGAGCTCCGCCTCGCCGGGCCGGTCACCGTGCGCCTGTCGTTCAGCGCCAACGAGATCGACTCGTACGTCCTCGCCCGCCTGACCCGCGTCGACACCGACGGCGCGCTCCACCAGCTCTCGATGGGCGCGATCCGGCCGGTCGCGCGCACCGAGGACGAGGAGCGCTCCACCGCGACCGAGATCGCGATCGACTCCGGGCGCCGCGAACCCCTCGTCCCCGGCGAGCCGGTGGTGCTGCGCTTCAGCCTGACCCCGTTCCCGGTCGTGCTGCGCCCCGGGGAGCGGCTGCGCCTCGACCTCGGGAGCCGCACGGACCTGCTGCGCAAGGACCCGGGCCAGGGCTACGTCCAGTTCGACCTGCCCGTCCCGCCGTACCTCTGCCGCAACACCGTGCACCTCGGCGGAGAGAGCTGGATCGAGGTCACGCGCGTGCCAGGGTGAGGCGCAGGGGTAGCGAGGCGAAGGCGCGCATCGTGTTGTTGTGGTGCCTCGTCGGCGCGGCGGCCGGCTCGATCCGCTCCACCCGCCGGGCGAGCGCCGTCAGCAGCGCCGCGCCCTCGAGACGCGCGACGTGCTGGCCGACGCACTGGTGCAGGCCCATCCCGTAGCCCACGTGCCCGGAGGGGTCGCGGTCCAGGTCGAAGCGGTCGGGGTCGTCCCAGTGGCGGGGGTCGCGGTTCGCGGCGCCGAGGAACATCAGGATCTTGTGGTCGGCAGGGACCACCGTGTCGCCGATCGGCACGTCGCCCTCGGCGGTCCGGAAGAACGTCTGCACCGGCGACTGCCAGCGCACGGCCTCGTCGAACGCCACGCGTGCCCGCTCCGGGCGCGCCCGCAGGGTCGCCCACGCCGACGGGTGGGTCGCGAGCCCGTGCAGCACGGCGCCGAGACCGTGCACGGTCGTGTCCACACCGGCCGTCAGCAGCGAGCGGACGATGAGCGGCGCCTGCGCGGGGGTGATGTCACCGCGATCCGACGCCGCCCAGATCGCGGCACCGAAGCCGTCGTCGGTGAGCACCTCGCGCGCGCACTGCGCCGCCACCCACGCCGAGAGCTCGCCGACCCGCGGCGCGCCCTTGGCCACGAGGTCGTTCGCCGGGCCGAAGGCGTTGAACGCGTGGTCGCCGTAGGGCAGCAGGTGCTCGCGGCCCTCCGGGGGCAGGCCGACCGCGTCGGGGAAGACGCGCAGCGGGAAGGCCTCGGCGAGCGCCGCCATCCCGTCGAGCTCGACGACACCGCCCCGACCGTCCAGCAGCCCGGCGACCAGGTCCTCCGCGTCGGCGAACCACCGGTCGGTCAGCCGGCGCAGCGCCCGCGGCCCGAGGATCGCCGAGAGCACCGCGCGGGGGGCGTCGTGGTGCGGCGGGTCGGCCTCGAGCAGCAGGCTCGGCGGTCGCCACGGCGTCTCGTGCTTGAAGTTCGACATCCCGACCCCGGCGCTCGACGGGAACCGCTGCCAGTCGACGAGCGCCGCGCGGACCTCGGCGTAGCGGGCCACGGCGTAGAGGTCGTAGCGCGGGAGGTACACGACCGGTCCCGCGTCGCGCAGCGCCGCCTGCATCGGCAGCGGGTCCTCGAGGACCTCGGGCGAGAAGGGGTCGACGTCGAGCGTCGGGACGGTGGCGACGGCGGTCACGATGATTCCCTCACAGGTCCAGCACGAGGCGGTCGGTGCACGAACGCGAGACGCAGGGGAACAGGCAGTCCCCGGCGGCGCGCTCGTGGCCGGCGAGGATCGAGTCGCGGTGGTCGGGCACGCCGGCGAGCACCGGGGTCTCGCACGTGCCGCACGTGCCCTGCTCGCAGGAGGACAGCGCGGTGGCCCCGGCCTGCCGGGCCGCGTCGAGCACCGAGAGCTCCGGGCCGACGGTGACGACGGCGCCGGTGCGGGCGAGCTCGAGGACGAACGGCTCGTCACGCACCGGCGCGCCGAGCTCGGCGGCCACGAAGCGCTCGGTGCGCAGGAGGTGCCGGGGCCGGTGCGCCGTGGCGTCCTCGATCGCGGCGAGCAGGGGCCCCGGGCCGCAGCAGTAGACGACGGTGTCGGCGTCGAGGCCGGCCACGGTCGCGGCGAGCGGCAGCAGTCCGGCCTCGTCCTCGGGGTGCACGGTGACGCGCTCGCCGTAGCCGGCGAGATCGTCGCGGAACGCCATCGTGTCCCGCGAGCGCCCGCCGTAGAGCAGCGTCCAGTCCGCCTCCACGAGCTCGGCCTGGGCGACCATTGGCACGAGCGGCGTGATCCCGATGCCGCCCGCCACGAACAGGTAGCGCGTCGAGGGCACCAGCGGGAAGTGGTTGCGCGGCCCGCCGAAGCCGACGACGTCGCCGACGGCCAGCTCGTCGTGCACGTGGGCGGAGCCACCGCGGCCGTCGGGCTCGCGTAGCACTGCCACCCGGTAGGAGTGGGCGTCCCACCGGTCGCCGCAGAGCGAGTACTGGCGGGTGAGGCCGGCGGCGAGGGTCAGGTCGACGTGCGCGCCGGGCGCCCAGTCGGGCAGGCGCCCGCCGTCGGGCCGCGCCAGCGTCAGCGCGACCACGCCGTCGGCCGCGCGCACCTTCTCCCGCACCTCGAGGCGATCCATGGTCGGTGAGGATGCGAGGACGCCGTGGCTGCGGGAACGGCGATCCCATTCAATGGGCGGCGAGCCGCTGCTCGATGCGCCGGGCGGCCGCCGCGAGCGGCGCGACGTGGTCCCGGGCGCGGTCGTCGTTCGGGACGATCACCGAGACCGCGGCGGCGACCTGCCGGTGCTCGTCGCGCACGGGCACGGCGATGCCCGTGGCCTCCGGGTGCAGGTAGCCGCAGCACACCACGAAGCCGTCCCGTCGGATGGCCGCCACGCGTCGCCGCAGCTCGCCGGGGTCGGTGGGCGTGTGCGGGGTGAACCGCGCCAGCGGGCCCGCGAGGACGTGCTCCTGCAGGTCAGCGGGGGCGTGGGCCAGCAGGACCAGGCCCGACGACGAGGCGTGCAGGGGCAGCCGCGCGGCGATCCGCGTGTAGTTGACGACGGCCCGCTCCGCCGAGAGGCGCTCGACGAAGAGCACCTGCTCGCCGTCGAGCACCCCGAGCTGGGCGTGGTGGCCGACCAGGGCGTGGAGCTCCTCGAGCACCGGCATCGCGAGCTCGCGCAGCGACAGCGTCGGCGACGCGCGGGAGGCGAGCTCCCAGAGCCGAGTGCCGACCCGCACCCGTCGATCGGCGTCCCGGGCGAGCAGCCCGTGCTCCACCATGTCCGCGACCATCCGCGACGCCGTCGCCGCCGGCAGCCCCGCCCGCCGGGCCAGCTCCCCCACCGTCAGCGCGCGGTCGGACGGCGTGAACGCCTCGAGGACGCGCACGACGCGCTCGAGGACGGACTCCCCCGAGGACGACCGCGCCACCGCCACGAGTGTGCCGATCTGGGACAGTCCTCGTCCACCGAGGTTATGGCGGAGATCACAACGAGGTGCCAGGCTCCTTCACGCGGGACCGACGGACGGACCGGTGATCGAGCGCAGGGGGCGGCGGATGGCGGACTCCGGAGCGACGGCGTGGCACCAGCGCGCGGTCGCGGAGATCACCCGGTGGCCGTGGCTGTCGCGCCTCAACGAGCAGGCCAGCGCCGCCGTCGACCCGCTCTACGACCGTTTCCGCGCCAACCCCGTCGTCGAGCTGATGCACGGGGGCCGCTGGCTCGGGCACTCGCTGCACCCCGCGCTGTCCGACCTCCCCATCGGGTTCTGGTCTGCCACCCTGCTGCTCGACATGGCCGGCCAGGACACCCCGGCCGACGGCGGCCGCCTCGATCCGTCGTCGACGCTGTCCGCCGCCGGGATCGCCGCGGCCGCCGCCACGGCCGCCACCGGCGTGGCCGACTGGAGCGTGAGCGACAACGAGGACCGCCGCGTCGGGCTGTTCCACGGCCTCCTCAACGGGGCCGGCACCGTCCTGCAGGGCGTCTCGCTGGCCGCCCGGCTCTCCGGGCACCGGCGCACCGGGCGCGCGCTCGGCGCCGCGAGCCTCACGGTCACCGTCGCCGCCGCCTACATCGGCGGGCACCTCGTGCAGGGCCGCGCGGTGATGGTCAACCGCGTCGCGACGAACACCGGCCCGCAGCGCTGGGTGAAGGCGGTCGCCGACGAGGACCTGGGCGACGGCGCGGTCACCGGGGTCGAGGTCGAGGGCCGCAACGTGCTGCTCTTCCGGCGCGACGGCGAGGTGCACGCCATCGACGACGTCTGCAGCCACGCCGGCGCCCTCCTGCACCGCGGCGAGGTCGAGGGCTGCACGATCGCCTGCCCGTTGCACTACTCGGTGTTCGACCTGCGCGACGGCCGCATCGTCCGCGGACCCGCGCACCACCCCCAGCCCGTCCTGCCCGCGCGCGTGCGCAACGGCTGGATCGAGGTCCGCGGCTCCGCGCCGGCACCCCGGTCGCGCCGATCGTCCGGTTAGCTCACCGAGAGGAACCACCACCATGGCCTGGGAAGCCGTTGCCGACCTCGACCAGCTCGAGGAGGGCGACATGATGCTCTGCCACATGGGCGGCGAGCCGATCTGCGTCGTCCGGCTCTACGAGGACGAAGCCGTCGCGGTGCACAACACCTGCACCCACCAGCAGCAGCCGCTCAACGAGGGCTACCTCCAGGAGGACGACTCCCTCATCTGCCCGGCCCACAACTCGCGCTTCGACCTGCACACCGGCGTCCCGACGGGCGTCCCCGCCGTCGACCCGATCCCGACCTACGCCTGCAAGATCGAGGACGGCGCGATCTGGGTCGACTTCGAGCAGCAGACCAACGACGCCGCGATCCCGCACAAGCCCTACCACTGACCCCGGACGGGCGGCCTCGCGCGACGTCAGCGCACCAGGAACGAGAGGAGGACGAGCGCGGCGAGCACGAGCGCGGCGGCGACGACCAGCGGGATCACGACGCGCCGGCGACGCGAGCCGGCGGGCCGGGGCGACGCTCGAGGCGCCGACGCGCCGCCGAGCGGCGGTACCGGGAACGCCCCGGTCGGGCCCGCCACCGGCCCCGGCGCGCGAGGGGCTCGCGCGACGCCGGCCTCGGTTGACGCCACGGACGTGGCCGATGCGGCGGACGGCTCCGGGTCGACCACGATCCGGGGCCGCGACCCGACCTCCGCGGACACGGGCACCCGCCCGAGGCGGGTCCACTGCAGCTCGTCGAGCGCCCGGGGCGGCAGACCGCGCGATCGGTCGGACGGTCGGGGTTCCTCCCAGTACACGGGCAGGACGAAACGCTCACGCCCGAGACCGAGCGCGTAGGCGCACTCCCGCTGGACGAAGTCGGAGCGCATGGCGTTGTGCGACCAGAACAGCTGGAACGCGTCGGCCTCGCGGATCATCTCGAACAGTCGCGGTTCCCAGCGCTCCCCGGCCCCGAGCTCCGTCCGGTCCCGGAGGTACCGGTCGCCGCTGATCCGGCAGTGGTCGAGGACGCGCTCGACGATCTCCTCGTCGTCATGGGAGTAGGAGACGAAGACGCTGCGGAACCGGCGCATCGGGGTCGGCTCCAGCGGGCTCTCCGCGGACTCCGCCGACCTGCTCACCGTCGTCAGGAACTCGACCTCGCCGAGCGGGACGACGCCGCGGAAGATCCGCAGACCCGCCTTCACCTGACGCCCGACGTGCCCGGACACCCGCATGCGGAAGTCGACCTGCTCGATCGGCTCCTCCCACCGGACGACCGCGTCCGGCGGGTCGACCTCCCCGTCGTCCAGCCACGGCTGCAGGAGCACCTCGTCACCGCGGACGAGACGGAACCGCCGCGACCCCGGCGTCCCGCCGTACGGCGCCGCCACGTCGGCGACGGCGCGCGCCGCGCGAGCGGCGACCTCCTCCACCGGGTCGATGCGCCGCCCGGTCGCGGGATCGCGGAAGACCTCGGCGCGATGGACGAACGCCACCAGCGGATACCAGACGTCGGCCGCCACGAGGGTCGGGTGGTACGCGGTCACCTGAGCGTCCATCGCCGCGGAGCCGGGGGCCGGTGCCGGGACGGCGGTCTCGCGGCCGACGCCACCCTCGCGAGTCATCGACCGCAGGGCGAGCGCT
This sequence comes from Actinomycetospora aeridis, assembly GCF_037400275.1. Classification (NCBI taxonomy): domain Bacteria; kingdom Bacillati; phylum Actinomycetota; class Actinomycetes; order Pseudonocardiales; family Pseudonocardiaceae; genus Actinomycetospora; species Actinomycetospora aeridis. The sequence goes on from NZ_JBBEGL010000019.1 coordinate 23,491, forward strand.
GCCTGCTCCGTGGTGGGCCGTTCCGTCGGGTCACTTGCCACCATCGCCCGCAGGAGGTTGCCCAGCGGCGCCGGCAGGTCCGGCGGGATCTCCGGCGCACGGTGCAGGCGGGCGACCGCGGACTCGAGCAGGTCGCCCGGGTACTCGCGGCGCGCAGTGATGCACTCGAGGAGCACCAGGCCCAGCGCGTAGACGTCGGAGGCCGGGCCGACCTGCTCGCCGCGCACCTGCTCGGGCGAGAGGTAGGTCGCCGACCCGAACAGCTGGCCGGCCGGGGTGACGTCGGTGCCGTGGGCGTGCCCCGCGATACCGAAGTTCGTCAGGCGCGGGCGGCCGTGGGTGTCGAGCAGGACGTTGCCCGGCGTGACGTCGCGGTGCACCACGCCGCGACGGTGGACGTAGGTCAGGGCGTCGGCCAGCGCGGCGCCCAGCGCCACCACATCACCCTGCGGCAAGGGTCCCGACCGGAGGTGGCCGGCGACCGACTCGCCCTCGATGAGCTGCATGACGAGGTAGGCGTGGTCGCCTTCCCGGCCGACGTCGTAGATCGTGACCAGGCCGGGGTGGTTCATCCCGGCGAGGGCCCAGAGCTCGCGCCCGCGGCGGGACTCGTCGGCCCCGCCGACGCCGGCCGGGAACAGCCTGACGGCGACGTCGCGGCCGAGCAGCTCGTCGCGCGCCCGGAACACCTCGGCGGCGCCACCGCGCCCGATCAGGTCTCCGAGGGTGTACCGCCCGCCCCCGACGGAGGACGGGCCCCGTGCCGTCGACCTCACGGTCAGCCCTCCCGCGGGCCCGCCATGAGCTCGTCGGGCGTGCGCCGGTAGGTCCAGGTCCCGGCGCAGAGTGCGAGACCGACGAGGATCAGGGCGACCGCGACGAGGATGCCGGTCTCCATCCCGACCCAGACCGCCGCGCTCGCGCCCCCGGCGGCCGCGGCCGGCCAGAAGGCGCCCTGGATGATGCTGTTGTAGGCGCCGTGCGCCGCGATGCCCGGCCAGACCGACCCGGTCGAGAGGCGCGCCCGGGCGAGGATGCAGCCGTAGGGCACGACGCTGACCATGAACACGAGGGCGGCGATGATCGTCACCGGGTGCTCGGTGTAGATGAGCCCGGCAAGGATCAGCGGCAGGTGCCAGAGGCCCCACACGATCGCGTGGGTCAGGACGGGCCGCGGGATGCCGGCGTCGATGAAGCGGGTCAGCATGTAGCCGCGCCAGCCGATCTCCTCCCCCGCGGCCCAGACGAGGTTGAGCACCAGGCCGACCGTGACCGTTCCCAGGAGCAGCGCCCAGAAGCCGCCCTCCGGCGGCGCGAACGGGACGAGCCCGACCAGCCACGCCGTGCCGAACGACAGCGCACCGACGACGAGGGGAAGCAGGAGCCCGACGACGATCCAGCGCACCGAGCGCGCGCCGCCGAAGCGGAAGGACACGTCGCGGAAGCCCTCGCGCATCACGAGGCGCGCGATCACCGAGGCGAGGGTGACACTCCACATGAGGACGAAGATCCACCACGCCTGGCCGGTGGTCAGCAGCGCGGTGAGGCAGAGTGCCTCGAACACGATCGCGAGGGTGAGGAACACCGCGAGCCCGCGGCGCGCCCGCGTGCGGTTGGCCGCCGAGGGGGCGGTCATCACTCCGGTCACGTCACTGTCCCTTCCACGAGGAATCAAGGTCGTGGAACGAGATTCGGACACCCTGCGTAGTGCGTCAACGGTCGATGTGGTAACGATGTCGCCCGGATGGCCCTGGTGTCCGGAATCCGACACCTTCTCGTCACGCGGAGTCGTCACCGCACCGGGTACTGCGATCCTCGTCGTCGTGACGGTCCGGCCGGCCGCGCGCGATGAGAAGATCGTTCCCACGGTCGAGGCAGCGGGGAGAGCGGCGTGACGGACGCGGGCGGGACGTGGCGGGAGGCCGAGCAGGCGCTGCAGGCCGGCATCGACTACGAGCGGGCCAACGCCGCCCGGATCTACGACTACCTGCTCGGTGGGGCGTGCAACTTCGCCGTCGACCGCGAGCAGGCAGCGAAGATCCTCACGCAGAACCCCGACATGGCCTACGTCTGCCGCGCCAACCGCGACTTCCTGCGCCGCGCCGTCGAGTGGTGCCTGTCCCAGGGCATCACCCAGTTCCTCGACCTCGGGTCGGGGGTGCCGACGGCCGGCAACGTCCACGAGATCGCGCTCGCCCAGGACCCCGACGCCCGCGTGACGTACATCGACTTCGAGCCCGTCGCGGTCGCCCACGCCCACGAGGTGATCGGGGGTCTGGAGAACGTCAGCGTGACGCGCGCCGACATGCGCGACCCCGAGGGCGTCCTCGCCGCGCCGGGCGTCCACGACCTGCTCGATCCCGCCCGGCCGATCGCGCTGCTGACCGTCGCCGTCCTGCACTTCGTCCCCGACCCCGAGCTGCCCGCCGTCCTGGCCCGCTACCGCGCCGCGACGGCGCCGGGCAGCGTCCACGTCATGAGCCACGGCAGCGCCGACCACGACGACCCCGAGCTGGCGGCGCGGACGCGGGCCATCCAGGACGGTTACCGCGGCAGCGCCACCGAGGTCGTGCTGCGGACGCGGGAGGAGATCCGCGAGCTGCTGGGCGGGCTCGAGCTCGTCCCACCCGGCCTCGTCGACATCGTCGACTGGCCCACGCCGAGTCCGGGCGCGCGTCCGACCGGGGGTTATGCGGCGATCGCCCGGATTGCCTGATCACGGAGGAGCCGCTCACCGCACCGACAACGGCCTCGCCTGCCGACGTCGCCGCCGGTCCGCATACTCGCCGTATGACGCCGGAGTGGTTCGAGCTCCCGGTGTCCCGGTGGTCCGACCAGGCCGTCACCGCTCCCCTGCAGGCCCGGGCCCGCGCCACCCGGCGCGAGCTCCTGCTCGCGGCCGCGCGCCGCTTCGCCGCGCAGGGCTACCACGCGACCGCGCTCGCCCAGGTCGCCGCCGACGGCGGGCGCACGAAGGGCGCGCTGTTCTTCCACTTCGCGAACAAGTCGGCGCTCGGCTGGGCGGTCGTCGACGAGCTGCACTCCTCGTGGGACGACGTCACGGCGCGCATCGCCGCACGCGGCCTCGACCCGCTCCAGACCCTGCTCGTCGTCTACGACGCCCAGGTCGCGCGCCTGGTGCACGACCCGATCGTCCGGGGTGGGCTCCGTGTGATGCGCGAGGACCCGGGCATGGAGACCGACCGCCACAAGTGGGTCGAGGGGTGGCGCGCCGACACCGAGTCGCTGCTCGAGCGGGCCCGCGTGCAGGGGCTGGTCCACCCCGGCACCGACCCGGCGTCGGTGAGCGCCACGCTGCTCTCGACGGTCGTCGGGCACCACTACCTCACCGAGGTCCAGCCCGACGGCCCGTCGCTGTGGGAGCGGATGAGCACGACGTGGCGCGCGCTCCTGCCCACCCTGGCGCAGCCGGGCTGGCTCGACGGCTGGTCGGCGTCCGGGTGGACCCGGCGGCCGGCGCCCGACGCCGCGGCCCACGAGCAGGCGCGGCGGGAGGGCACCGACCGCCCGGCGTGACTCAGCGCGGGTCGAGCACGAACACCGGGATCTCGCGGTCGGTCTTCGTCGCGTACTCGGCGTAGTTCGGGAACGCCTCGACGGCGCGGTCCCACCACTGCGCCCGCTCCTCGCCCGACACGACGCGCGCGGTGTAGTCCTGCGTCTCGGCGCCGTCCTGCAGGCGGATGTCCGGGTGTGCGCGGATGTTCTCGAACCACACCGGGTTCTCCGGCGCCCCGCCCTTCGAGGCGACGACGGCGTAGTGGCCGTCGTGCTCGACGCGCATCACCGGGGTGTAGCGCAGCTTGCCGGTCTTCGCGCCGCGCAGGGTCAGGAGCACGATCGGCCTGCCGAGGATCTCCACGCCCTCCGTGGTTCCCGTCTCGAGGATCTTCTCCGTCTGGCCGCGCACCCAGTCCGCCGGGCTGAGCTCGACCTTCTCATCGGTCATGTCGGCGAGAACCCCGCCTCCGGCCGACGCATTCCGGCCCGGGGCCCCGCCGGCAGGAAGCGGGTCCGGTACCGGCCGGCGACGACCAGCACCGCGAGCTCGGCGACGACGGCGAGCACGACGAGCTCGGCGTCGAGGTAGCCCAGCGCGACGTTCACGCCGGCGAGGGCCAGGAGCAGCCCGGCGCGGCAGAGCCGGACCCCGACGCGGTCGCGACCGAGGAACAGCGCCGCCGCCGCGACGAGCAGGAGGACCCCGACGACCGCCTCCCCCGCCGAGGCGACGACGAGCACCGGCGGCCTGCTGCCGGGCGGGAGGGTCCGGTCGTCGAGGACGATCTGCACGTCGGGGTCGCTGCTCCACAGGGCGACCAGGACGACGAGACCGACCAGCGACACCAGCCCGAGCACGACCGACCCCGCGATCAGCAGGAGCCGGTGGACCCAGCGCGGCACGAGGGCGGCCTCGACGCGCCGGAGCCCGGCCACGAGCGGGCGGGTGCGGTCCCGCGCCTCGGTCGGGGCGGCCTCCACGACGGGACGCAGAGCCGTGGCGTAGGCGGCGAGGTCGGGGCGGGCCGGGTCGTCCGCGAGGGCATCGACGTCCCGGAGCAGCGCGGTCCGGTCGTCGGGGCGCAGCGGGCCGTCGGCGAGGTCCTTCGACCGGATCGCCACCGAGTACGCCAGCACGCGCGGGCGGTCGAGCCGGGCGCGGCCCGCCAGGATCGCGAGCCCGAGCACGCCCAGGAACACCGCGTAGATGATCGGCGCGGCGAGCGGGGTGAAGTAGTCGTTGCGCTGGGTGATGAACTTGCCGACCTCGTCGACGAAGAGCCCCGATCCCACGCCGACGCACACCGCCGTCGTCGGGGCGACCCACCGGTTGCTCCACGCAAGCGCCGCCAGCCCGCCGACGAGGAGCAGCAGACCGCCCCAGAGCGCGTGCGCGAGGTGGTAGACCTCGCCACCGATCTGCGGGTAGCCGGTCAGCGCGAGGTAGAGCCGCGTGACCACCACCGTCACGCCGAACGCCACCGCCACCAACCGGACGCTGCGCGCGGCGTCCTCGCGCGGGACCGGCCCGCGGTCGGCGCTCACGCCTCGGCGAGCCCGGCGTACGTGTCCCGCAGCTCGCGCTTGAGGATCTTGCCGCTCGGGTTCTTCGGGAGCTCGTCGACGAGGACCACGTACTTGGGGGCCTTGAAGCCGGCCAGCCGCTCGCGGGCGTGCGCGACGATCTCGGCCGGCGCCGCGCTCGCCCCGTCGCGCAGGACCACGGCGGCGGCGACCGCCTCGATCCACTCGGGGTGCTTCACCCCGAACACGGCCACCTCGCTGACCGCGGCGTGCGCGTAGATCGCGTCCTCCACCTCGCGGCTCGCGACGTTCTCGCCGCCGGTGATGATGATGTCCTTCTTGCGGTCGACGATCGTGAGGTAGCCGTCGGCGTCCATCACCCCGAGGTCGCCGCTGTGGAACCAGCCGTTCTTGAAGACCTCGGCGGTCGCCTCCGGCTTGCCCCAGTACCCGCGCATCGCGTGCGGCGTCCGGTGCACGATCTCGCCGACCTGGCCCACCGGCACCGACCGGTCGTCCTCGTCGTGCAGGCGGGTCTCGACGTTCAGGCTCGCCCGACCGGCCGTCCCGGCCTTCGCGATCTGCTCCTCCGGGAAGAGGACGGTGGCGTTCGGCGCCAGCTCGGTCTGGCCGTAGTAGTTGAACAGGCGGATGTCGGGCAGGCGCCGGCCCAGCTCCTCGAGCACCGCGACCGGCATGATCGCCGCCCCGTAGTAGCCCTTGCGCAGGGAGGAGAGGTCGTGCTCGTCGAACGCGGGTGAGCGCAGGAGGCGGATCCACACCGTCGGCGGGCAGAACATCTTCGTGATCCGCTCGGCCTCGACGGTGCGCAGGATCGTGTCCGGGTCGGCGGCGTCGACGACGACGCTGGTCGCGCCCAGGTAGACGTCGGGCGTGAGGAAGTCGTGCAGCGCCGCGCAGTGGTACAGCGGCAGCGCGTGCAGTTCGACGTCGTCGCGGTGGTACTCGCCGTCGACGATGTCGCTGACGTACTGCGCGATGAGGTTGCGGTTGGTCATGATCGCACCTTTGGGCGCCGAAGTCGTGCCGCTCGTGTAGAGGAGCTGCACCGGGTCGTCGTCACCGATCTCGACGTCGGGCTCGGTCGCGTCGTCGTGGGCGAGCAGCCGGTCGAACGTGGTCCAGCCCGGGCTGTGGCCGACGACCACGCCGAGCGAGACCGCGACCTCGGCGGCCCCGAACGTGTCGACGAGCGCGTCCTCGACGATCGCCGCCGTCGCACCGCTGTCCTGGAGCACGTAGCGGACCTCGGAGGCCACGAAGTTGAAGTTGACCGGCACCGAGATCGCCCCGAGGCGGGCGATCGCGAAGTACGCGACGACGAACGCGTAGGAGTTGTGGGAGAAGATCGCGACCCGCTGGTTCCGGACGACGCCGCGCGCGGCGAGCGCGTTCGCGACCCGGTTGGCGTCGCCGTCGAGCTCGGCGAACGTCCGCCGGGTGTCCCGGTGCACCACCGCCACCTTGGCGCCGTGCTTGCGCGCGCTGCGGGAGAGCAGCGAGCCGATGGTCTGCCGGCGGGCGCGCACGACATCGGGCGTGAGCGGCGGGAGATACTGGCCGAGATCGTCCACACCGCAGCTCTTACCGATGCGGAGCGCGGAGGGCAACGGCTCAGAGGGGGACGTGGGGTCGGCCGCCGGGTCGGGGTGTCTGGTCGGTGTCGACGATCCAGGGTGGGGTGAACCAGGGCCGGCCC
>NZ_JBBEGL010000020.1:0-24826 GCF_037400275.1 Actinomycetospora aeridis
GCGCCGGCACGATCGCCACCTTCCCGTGGGATCAGAGCCTCCACCACACCCGGGGCGCTTCAGAGGGAGAGACCCACGACCGAACCCAGACCAGCTTCAGTGCATCCGTGAGCACCTTCTTCGCCTGCGCGCCACGCAGCGCGCCCTGGTGCGCATGTGCCTCGAGGATCACCGAGTTGTCGTCTGATATCCCGTCGAGCTGAACCTTCCCGCCCTCAGGAGTCGTGATCTTCCGAGGTCGGAGCGTCTTCTCGAAGTACTCCGACGCGCGGGCGAGGATCTCCGGCTCCGCGTCTCGCTGAGCAGCACTGTCGCTCGCGTGGGACATGCGGAGCAGGCTAGACGGGTTGTCCGACAGCCCCGCCGTAACGCGGAGCAACAGGACGGCGATCTCGTGCGGGAGATCCACGACCCCGGGGGGACGGCATGGGTAAGCGCGCGAACATCCGGAGCACGGCACGGAACACGGCGGCGCTCATGGAGCACGCCGAGCGCGACGAGCTGGTGGCGCGAGGACTGCTCCCGTCAACCGCGTCGGTCGCGGACGCGCAGGCCAAGCAGCGGGAGATGGTGGCCGAGCGCAGGGCAACCGTGCAGCGTGAGGCCGAGGACAACGCCAGCCCGAAGACGCAGCTCCTCGTAGGCGCGGTCATCTCGGTGCCGCTGATCGTGCTCGCCATCGTGTTCTCGTCGGCGGTCCTTGGGTGGATCGCCGCGATCGTCACGGGAGCGTCGCTCCTCGCCCTCCTGACGTCGTCGAACGACGCGAACCGGCGCGACAGCCGCGAGGCCGCCGAGTCCGAGACGTAGGCCCGCTGAGTTGACCGCTGGGATCTTCGCGCTCGCAGGCGTCTTGCTCGGTGTGCTTCTAGAGCCGGCGCGCGCCCGGTTCGCTTCCCGCGCTCGGAACCGCCAGGAGCGCATCGAGCGATGTGGCCGTCTCGTCGAGGCAGCCGCGACAGCTCTTCGTCTAGGTGCGTCACTCAACGACGTCTCCCGGAAGACCCAGAGGCAGGGCGGTAGGGCACCAAAGGAAGAACAGCTTCAGTCGATCATCACCGACTACAACCTCGCGTACGACCGCACCGGGGTCGCTGTGGCGTTGATCAGGCTCAGCGGACCCGACGAGCTCGCAGAAGCAGCCGATGCAGTCCTCATGGCCATCGATGCGCACCACGCGAAGCTTCAAGAGCCGGACGACGAGGCGAGCCGTGCCGATCCCACTGCGCTGCCCGATGCCCTCCGACGTGCTCGCGAGGAGACCCGAGCAGCCGTCGACGAGTTCTCGAGCACGGCACGCCGATTCACCCGCTAGTTGCGTCGCGCTGGACCTCTTCGGTGCCCTCCGACAGAACTGGCCGAAGACGATGAAACCGTCGAGGATCTGGCTGCGTCTGCACGGGTGCAGCTGGGACCAGGTGGCCCGCGCCAATCGACGCTCTTGGTGAGCTAGTCCGGTGCTGCGTCCGTGTCGCCGCACGCCTCGTGATGTTCGCCGTGGTGCGGATCGTGGTGCGAACTAGAGGCCACAAGAGAGTCGTGGGGTCCCCGGAGACACGCAGGTGAGAACAAAGATGCAGGTAGGAGTCTTGAGACACACCTTAGCGCCTTCTTACAAGCCCTTGGTCAAAGGCCTGTCTGTGTCGACCGCGGTCACTCGTCAGGCGTCGAGGGCCGCATCGAGGAGGACTGCCGCGCCGACATGAAGTTCTCCGCGGCTGACGTAGGTGTCCTTGAGGAACTGGGCCTGGCCCATGAGGTCGGCCTTCATGCGGTCAGTCATCGCGAGCTCATCGTCGAGGATGGTCGCGTAGGTGCGGCGCCACGTGTGCGGCGTCATCCAGCCGAGGCTGACTTCCTCGCGGACCGACCGCAGGGTCCTCCTCACGTTAGACGGGTAGCGATAGGTGATCCGCCCGTCCCTGCCGGCGGCCGGAAAGAGAGGCCAGCTCTCGTCTCCGGGCTGGATCAGGCGCTCGCGGAGGAGATCGGCGGCGAACTGGGGGAGCGGAATCACGCGGAGGGCGGCTTCGCTCTTGCCGTCGTGGCGCACGAGGCCCTTGCCTTTCACCCACGTCACGTTCCCGGCGATGGTGACGACGGGCACCCGCATTGGTCCGTGATCGCCGCGAACCAGCACGCCGTCGAGGTTCACGTCGAGCCGACGGACGGCGAGCGCTTCTCCGATCCGCAGGCCGGTACCGAGGCAGAGCCGGACGAGCTCTGGCAGTTCAGCGGCTCGAGCGACTCGCTGGAGACGCCGAACTCGGGCGTCGTCCGAGGTGCCGTCGAACCAGCCCAGCAGCGCTTGGCGCTCGTCGACGGTCAGACCACGCGGCTTCTTCTTGGCTTGACCCTTGGGCTGCTCGATGCGGTCGAGCTCGCGGACCGGGTTCGCCGGCAGGGCCTCGTGCAGCACGCCGACCTGGAGCACCCCACTGACGATCGAGCGCATGGTGCGGCGGGTCGCGGGCGCGTAGCGCGGCTCGAGGGCCTCGAGAAAGGCGTCCAAGCGCGCGACGGTGCACTCGCGCAGCTGGAGCGCGCCGAGGGCCGGTAGGACCGTGCGCTCGAGGTGGTAGGCGTACAGGGCGTATGTCGAGTCCTCGCGCTTTCGGTAGATCTTCGCGAGGTAGAGCTCGGCCGCGTCCGAGAACCGCGACGCGGGGGTGAGCGAGCTGCCACCGCCGGCGCCGCGTTGACGGTCCTGGATCGTGTGGTGCAGCGCCCCTCGTGCTGCCGTCTTCGAGGGCCCCTGCTTCCAGAGCCGGCGGGTGACACCGTCGTGATCCCGGAAGCGGCATCGGGCCACCCAGACCCCGGGCGACTCTTCCTTGGCCGTGATCGCCCCGGGGGTACCGAGGGGGAGTGGCGGACGGGCCATCGAGGGTCTCCCGGACGAGACTCGGAGGAGTTTCCGGCCGGTAAACGGCCGGTCGATCTCCGGGAGACAAGCACCGCAGGCCCGACACCTGCAACTTTGGGTGCGCCGTCAGGGACTCGAACCCCGAACCCAGTGATTAAGAGTCACTTGCTCTGCCCATTGAGCTAACGGCGCGTGATCGGAGACCTTAGCAAAGCCTGGATCCCGATCCAACGGCGGGTGGCCCCGCCGCCTTCCGGGTGAGTGACGGGACTTGAACCCGCGACACCTGGGATCACAACCCAGTGCTCTGCCAACTGAGCTACACCCACCATGGCAACCCTCCGGGCGTCCCCGGTGAGCTGTGACCAGCCTACAAGCCGGGTGCCAGCCGGTTGCGGGCGGCCTCGCCTCGGGGGAGGTCCCCGTTCAGGGGCTCGAGGGAGCGTCCGGAGCGGGCCGGCCCTCCGCGTCCGGCGGCGAGCCGAGCGCGCCTCGCCGCTCCGCCATCGCCTGGCGGATGACCACCTTGCCCGCCGCGGTGAGCGGCAGGGCCGTGATCGCCCCGAGCAGGCCGCCCGAGAAGCCGCCGACGAGGACGGCCACGAACGCCGCCACGGGGGAGAGCTCGATCGCCTTCGAGAACACCCGCGGCGCGACGAGGTAGTTCTCCACCCCCTGGTAGACGATGAAGAACACCAACGTGGCGACGGCGAGCCCCACGCTCACCGAGAGCGCGGCGAGGATGCCGACGACCGACGCGAGAGTCGCCCCGATCTGGGGGATCGCGTCGAGCACGGCCACGACGATCCCGAGGAGCGCCGGGTACGGCACCCCGGCGACCAGGAAGAACAGGAACGAGACCACGCCGGCGACCCCGGAGACGATCAGCTGCCCCGACACGTAGCCGCCGATCCGGCCCAGCGCCTGGTCGGCGGTCGCGATCCGGTCCTCACGGACGAGCATCCGGTCGATGCCGGCGCGGATGCGGGGCATGGCGAGGGTGAAGTAGACGAGCAGCACCAGCACCGTCAGCGCCGAGAACACGCTGCCGAACACCACGCCGAGCACGCCGAACACCGTCGTCACCGTCGCGGTGATGGCGGGCCCGAGGGCGCCGAGCGCCTGCTGGAGCTGCTGGTGGTGCGCCGGGTCGCTCAGTACCTGACCGAGCGATGTGCCGGCCCCACCGGTTCGCTGCCCGAGCCGGGCGAGCAGCTGCGGGAGCTGCTCGGTGAGGGCGCCGATCTCGTGCACCGCCGGGACGACGAGCACCGCGAGCAGCCCGGCGCCGACCAGCAGCAGGGCCACGACGACCAGCACCAGCGCCAGCCCGCGGCGCAGGCCCTTCGCGGCGCACGCGCGGATGGCGGGCTCGAGCCCGGTCGCGAGGAAGAAGCCGACGAACACCAGGATCAGGGCGCCGCGTGCGGCGTAGACGGCGACCGCGACGAGGCCGACGACGAGGACGGTGGCCGTGATCGCCGCGACGTCCCACAGCGGTATCCGCCGCGGCCCGGGCAGCGGCTCGCTCACCGGGCGCCCGGCACGGTGCGCAGCTCGTCGCGGTCGGGGCTCATCGAGCTCTCCTGGGGTCGGCGCGGCCTCGTCGGGACACATCATCGCGGTGCGGGACGCCGCTCGTCATGCGTCACGGGTGAGGCGGTCGGGCCGCGGTGGCGGGAGGCTCGTCCCGAGAGCCGCCCGCCGGAGGTCCGCGCATGACCGACACCCCGCCCCGTGACGCCACCCGGACGACCAGCGCGACGCCCTGGTACCGCGCCCGCTGGTTCCTCCCGGTGCTGCTCGCCGTGCTGGCGATCATCTTCATCCTCGAGAACCGGGATCTGGTGACGATCCGGCTGCTCCTGCCGGTCGTCGTCATGCCGCAGTGGGCCGCCCTGACGATCACGCTGATCATCGGGCTGCTGATCGGGTTGATGCTGCGGCGCCGGCGGCGCTGAGGATCTCACCCGCACCGGGCGAGGCGAAGCGGGCGGCGTCCGGGCAGCGTCGGGCGCACGCCCAGCCCGAGGAGGACCCATGCCCGGTGGCAAACCGAACATCCTCGTCATCTGGGGTGACGACATCGGCATCACCAACCTGTCCTGCTACAGCGACGGGCTGATGGGCTACCGCACCCCGAACATCGACCGGATCGCGGCCGAGGGCATGCGGTTCACCGACTCCTACGGCGAGCAGAGCTGCACCGCGGGTCGCGCGGCGTTCATCACCGGGCAGAGCGTCTACCGCACCGGCATGAGCAAGGTCGGGTTCCCCGGCATGGACGTCGGGCTGGACGCCGCCGACCCGACGATCGCGGAGCTGATCAAGCCGCTGGGCTACGCCACCGGACAGTTCGGCAAGAACCACCTCGGCGACCTGAACAAGTACCTGCCGACCGTCCACGGCTTCGACGAGTTCTTCGGCAACCTCTACCACCTCAACGCCGAGGAGGAGCCGGAGCTGCCGGACTACCCCGGCAAGGACGCGTACCCGCGGCTGCACGGGTTCCTGTACCCGCGTGGGGTCCTGCACTGCTGGGCGACCGAGGAGGACGACGACACCGTCGACCCCAAGTACGGGCGCGTCGGGAAGCAGCGGATCGAGGACACCGGTGCCCTCACGAAGAAGCGCATGGAGACCGTCGACGACGAGTTCACGTCGGCGTGCGCGGGGTGGATCCGCACGCAGCACGAGGCGGGCACCCCGTTCTTCTGCTGGATGAACATGACCCACATGCACCTCCGGACGCACACCAAGCCGGAGAGCCTCGGGCAGGCAGGCTTCTGGCAGTCGCCGTACCACGACACGATGATCGACCACGACCGCAACGTCGGGCAGCTGCTCGACCTGCTCGACGAGCTCGGGATCGCCGAGGACACGATCGTCATCTACTCCACCGACAACGGCCCGCACGCCAACACCTGGCCGGACGGCGCGACGACCCCGTTCCGCAGCGAGAAGGACACCAACTGGGAGGGTGCCTTCCGGGTGCCCGAGGTGATCCGCTGGCCCGGCCACATCCCGGCCGGGGTGGTGTCGAACGACATCGTGCAGCACCACGACTGGCTGCCGACGTTCCTGTCCGCGGCCGGCGAGCCCGACATCGTCGAGAAGCTCAAGACCGGCCACCAGGGGTTCCGCGTCCACATCGACGGTTACGACCTGCTGCCCTACCTGACCGGCGAGGTCGAGCACTCGCCGCGTCGCGGGTTCGTGTACTTCTCCGACGACGGCGACGTCCTCGGCCTGCGCTTCGAGAACTGGAAGATCGTGTTCCAGGAGCAGCGCAAGGAGGGCACGCTCGGCATCTGGGCCGAGCCGTTCACGGTGCTGCGGGTGCCGAAGCTGTTCAACCTGCGCACCGACCCGTTCGAGCGCGCCGACGCCACGTCGAACACCTACTGGGACTGGTTCCTCGACCACGACTACATCGCGCTCTACGGCGGCGGGATCGTGTCGGCGTTCCTCGAGACGTTCCGCGAGTTCCCGCCGCGCCAGGAACCGGCCAGTTTCACGATCACCCACGCGGTGGAGAAGCTGCACGCGTTCCTCGCCAAGGACTGACGAGTGCTCGCGTCCTGGCGGGACGGGCCGGCGCGGCGGGCGATCGAGGACTTCGTCCGCCGCACCACCGACCCGTCCTCGCCGGAGGTGATCCCGGCCGAGGAACGGATCGTAGTCACCGACAACGACGGCACGCTGTGGTGCGAGAAGCCGATGCCGATCCAGCTCGACTTCCTGGTCCGGCGCCTCGGTGTCCTGGCGACGGCCGACCCGTCGCTGCGCGACCAGCAGCCCTACCAGGCGGCCTACGAGCGCGACACCCGCTGGCTCGGCGCCGCGATGGTCAAGCACTACCGCGGCGACGACACCGACCTCGGCCTGCTCAAGGCGGCGGTGACGAGCGCGTTCGACGCCGTCGAGGTCGAGGAGTACGACCGCGCGGTGCGGGCGTTCTTCGCCGAGGCCGACCACCCGACGCTCGGGCGCCCGTACCGGGCCTGCGGCTTCGTGCCGATGGTCGAGCTGCTGCGCTACCTCGAGGCGCACGACTTCACCGTCTACATCGCCTCGGGCGGCGACCGGGACTTCATGCGCCCGATCGCCCCCGAGCTCTACGGGGTGCCGCCGGAGCGGGTGATCGGCAGCGCGCTCGGGATCGACTACCGCGACGGCCGGCTGCTCTACCGCGCGGAGATGGACTTCTTCGACGACGGTCCCGAGAAGCCGGTGCGCATCTGGAGCCGCATCGGGCGCCGCCCGGTGATCGCGATCGGCAACGCCAACGGCGACCTGCCGATGCTCGAGTTCGCCGGGGTCGGGCTCCCGGCGCTGCGGCTGGTGGTGCGCCACGACGACGCCGAGAGGGAGACCGCCGACTCCGGTGGCGCCGAGGAGCTGCTGGCGCGAGCCGCGCGCGAGGGGTGGACAGTGATCAGCATGAAGGACGACTGGGAGCGCGTCTTCACATGACGGCCGACCTGCGCCGGGTGCCCGCCCAGACCTTCACCATGGGCTCCGACCGTCACCACGCCGAGGAGGCGCCGGCCCGCCTGGCGAGCGTGGACGGGTTCTGGATCGAGCGGCACCCGGTGACGAACGCGCAGTTCGCGCGGTTCGTGCGCGAGACCGGCCACCGGACCGTCGCCGAACGTCCCCTCGACGCCGCCGACTTCCCGGGCGCCCCGCCGGAGAACCTGCAGCCCGGCTCGATGGTGTTCGTCGGCACCGACGGGCCGGTCGACCTGCGGCACCTCGCGCAGTGGTGGGCGTGGATGCCGGGCGCGCTGTGGCGGCGTCCCGAGGGTCGTGGTTCGTCGCTGGCCCACCGGCCCGACCATCCCGTCGTGCACGTCGCGCACGAGGACGCGGCGGCCTACGCGGCCTGGGCGGGACGGGCGCTGCCCACCGAGACCGAGTGGGAGGCCGCGGCCCGCGGCGGGCTCGACGGCGCGGCCTACACCTGGGGCGACGAGAACCGTGACGGCATGGCCAACCACTGGCACGGGGCGTTCCCCTGGCGGGCCGAGCGCGGGTACGGGAGGACGACGCCGGTCGGCACCTTCCCGCCCAACGGCTACGACCTCGTCGACATGGCCGGCAACGTCTGGGAGTGGACGGCCGACCGCTGGTACGGGGCCGCCGAGCCCAGCCACGTCGTCAAGGGCGGCTCGTTCCTCTGCGCCGACGAGTACTGCGCGCGCTACCGCCCCGCCGCCCGCCGGCCCCAGCCCGTCGACACGGGCATGAGCCACCTCGGGTTCCGGTGCGTCGTGCGGGATCAGCCGGCGGGCGGCGGTGCCTGACCGCCGGCGGGGCCCTTCTCCGTGGCCTCGGCAGCCTGCACGCCGGCACGGTCGTCGGCGATCACCGACGACGCCGCGGCCTGGGCCTCCTCGGTGCTCGGGCCGGGCATCGGCACGAAGGCCGTGCGGCGGTAGTACTCGAGCTCGCGGATCGACTCGCGCACGTCGGCCAGCGCGCGGTGCGCGAGACCCTTCTCGGGCTGCGCGTAGTAGATGCGGGGGTACCAGCGGCGGCACAGCTCCTTGATCGAGCTGACGTCGACCATGCGGTAGTGCAGGTAGCCGTCGAGCTCGGGCATGTCGCGGGCGATGAAGCCGCGGTCGGTGGCGATCGAGTTGCCGCACAGCGGCGCCGAGCGACCCTCGGGCACGTGCTCGCGGATGTAGTCGAGGACGAGCTTCTCGGCCTCGGCCATCGTCACCGTCGACTGCCGCACCTCGTCGGTCAGGCCCGACTTCGCGTGCATGTCGCGCACGACGTCCGGCATCGCGTCCAGCGACGCGTCGGACGCGTGGATGACGACGTCGACCCCCTCGCCGAACGGGACGAGATCCGCGTCGGTCACCAGGGCGGCGATCTCGATCAGCGCGTCGTTCCGCAGATCGAGGCCGGTCATCTCGCAGTCGATCCACACCAGCCGGGCACTCACGTCCCTGACCCTAACGGCGTACCAACGAACGGGCCTCTCCGCCGTCGATCACGAACGGGGCCAGCAGCCCCGGCGTGACGTCGTCGACGAGCTCCAGCGCGCGGGCGGTGTCGACGTCGAGGACCTCGTAGCGGCCGCGCCCGGCCGCGGTCACCGCGTGCAGCGTGACCAGCCCGGCGCGGCGCTGGGTGAGGCTCTGCTCGAGCCGCCAGCCGATGACACCACCGCGGCGCAGGACGACGGTGCGCCGCACCCAGGCGCCCTGGCGCGCGACGAGGTGGTCGCGGGTGAGCGCGTGACCCAGCGACCGGATGCGGTCGACCGCGAGCAGCGCGGCCCCCACCAGCAGGATCGGCACGACGACGCCGTCGGCGGGCGCCTCGGGCAGGGCCAGCAGCACCACGGCGACCACCAGCGCCGGGCCGAGCGAGCGCGTGACGCGGCGCGTCAGGGCGGCACGGGGGTGGCGCACGAGGGGGGTGCGGGTGGCGTCCTCCTCGACCAGGCCGAGGACGCCGGACGCCACCCGGTGGGCCTCCCGGCGCGGCATCGCCGGCCCCACGGCGCCGACGTGCTCGCCGGACCCGTCGGAGCGCAGCCCGGTGGTCAGCGCGAGCGGGCGCGCGCCGCGCCCGAGGCGCACGAGCAGCGGTTCGTCGAGCTCCACCCCGCGGATGCGCCGCCCCTCGAGCGAGAGCGTGCGGCGGGTCAGCAGCCCGCGGCGCACAACGAGCCCGCCGTCGTCGGCGCGGGTGAGCCGGTAGCCCCACCAGCCCTCGACGAACACGACGGCCGCACCGACAACGGCCGTGACCAGCAGCGCCACCGCGCCGAGCCAGATCGGCGCGCGCCCCGCGGTCTCCTCGATGACCTGCCGGCCGGGACGGAACGAGAACTCCTCGGCCAGGCGCAGCAGCCCGAACCAGACGGCGCCGACGACGGCGAGCGCGGAGAACGTCAGCGGGGCGAAGCGCACCCAGGACCAGCGGAGCCTCGCCAGCTCCGGGGCAGCCGCCTGTCCGGGCAGCGCCTCGCCCAGCAGCAGGGCGCGCAGCCGCTCGGCCTCTCCGCGCCGCACGGCGTCGAGGGTGAGCTCGGCGTCGTCACCCCCTTCGCGACGCCCCGTACCGACGCGGACCACCGCGAGCCCGAACAGGCGGTGCGCCGGGTTGGCGGTCAGGTCGGCGGTGCGGATGCGGTCGCGGTGCACGGCGTGGTGGTGGCGGCGCAGCAGGCCGGTTCGCAGCTCGACGCGGTCGGCGCCGATGCGGTAGGTCGTCGTGAACCAGCGCGAGGCCCCGAACACCAGCACCGCCACGGCGAGCGCGACCCCGAGGCCGAGCCGCCAGCGGTCGTCGGTGGAGCCGCCGGTGATCGCGATGACGAGCAGCACCGGCACCAGCTTCGCCAGGTCGACCACGGGGTGGACGACGAGCATGCGGCGGTCGAGACGCAGCCAGGGGTCCTCGTTCACGTCGCGTCACCGCCGAGGTGCTCGGTGGCCCGGGTGAGCCGCTCGGCGAGGGTGACCGCGGCGTCGGCGTCGAGCCCGTCGATCGTCAGGGCGCCCGACGAGGACGCCGTCGTCACCGTCACCGACGACAGCCCGAACGCGCGCTGCAGCGGCCCGCGGTCGGTGTCGACGGTCTGCACCCGCGAGATCGGCGCGATCCGCCACTCCAGGCGCAGCCAGCCCGACAGGGTGTGCACGGCATCCCCGGTGACCTCCCACCGGTGCCGCGCATAGCGCAGGCGCGGCACGACGAGCAGGTGCGCGACGCCGAGCACGACCGTCGCGACGCCGGTGAGCACCATCAGCCGGGCGAGCTCGGGCAGGAACCACGCCACCGCGGCCTGCGGCACGAGCAGCACGAGGGTGCCGAGACCCGAGCGCACGGCCCACCAGAACCGCGCACGCGGGCTCACCTGGTGGGCCGGCGTGCGCAGGTGGGGGGCCGGCGACGTCACCCGACCAGTCTGCCGAACATCAGGAGGACACCATCAGGACGCGGAGGACCCGAGCTCCTTCTTGAGGATCTTTCCGGTGTTGTTGCGGGGCAGCTCGTCGAGGAACTCGACGTCGCGGGGCGCCGCGAAGCGGGCGAGGTGGTTCTTCACGTGGTCGCGCACGCCGTCCGCGTCGACCTTCGCGCCCGGCTCGAGGACGAGGTAGGCGGCGAGGCGCTGGCCGTACTCGTCGTCGTCCACCCCGATGACGGCCGCCTCCTTGACGCCGTCCATGTCCGCGAGCAGGCCCTCGACCTCGCCGGCGTGGATGTTCTCGCCGCCCGAGACGATCATGTCGTCGGCGCGGCCGGAGATGAACAGCAGCCCGTGGCGGTCGTAGTGGCCGAGGTCGCCGGTGCCGAGCATGTCGTCGACGACCTCGGTCTCGCCGCGCCCGCCGGTGTAGCCGGTGAAGAGCATGTCGTTGCCGACGAAGATGCGCCCCGTCTCGCCGGCCGGGAGCTCCCGGTCGTCGTCGCCGAGGATCTTGACGGTGGTACCGACCGGCGGGCGACCCGCGGTGCCGGGCTCCGAGCGCAGCTCCTCGGGCTTCGCGATCGAGGCCCACGAGACCTCGGTGGAGCCGTAGAGCATGTAGAGCTTGTCGCCGAACGTCTCGAGGAACTCGGTGACCTTCGCCGGGGGCATCGCCGAGCCGGTGGCGGTGACGGTCGCGAGCGCGGAGGTGTCGTAGCGGGCCTTGACCTCGTCGTCGAGCTCGAGGATGCGCTGCAGCATCACCGGCACCGCGAACATCGAGGTGCAGCGGTGCTGCGCGAGCTGGGCCAGCGCGTCCTCGGGGTCGAACTTGCGGCGCAGGATGAGCGTCGAACCCATCAGCGACCCGATCTGGAACGCCGCGAAGCCCCACGTGTGGAACAGCGGCGCGCACACGAGGGCGGGCTCCTGGGCGGTCAGCGGGATGCGCGAGAGGATCGCGTTGACCACGCCGATGCCGTTGGGGGAGGGGCGCTCGGCGCCCTTCGGCGTCCCCGTGGTGCCCGAGGTCAGCACGATCGTCTTGCCCTGCGGCGGCCGCGTCGGCAGCGCGTTCGAGCCGTCCGCGCTGATGAGGCCCTCGAGGGTGTCGTCGCCCCAGCAGCCGACGCCCTCGGTCCAGGCGGTGATGCGCTTGACGTCGCCGGGCACCTGCTCGAGCCGGTCGGCGAGGTCGGAGTCGACGACGATCGTCGTGATCTCCTGCTCCTCGGCCACCGCCTTCATCTGCGCGGGGGAGAGCCCGGTGTTGAGCAGGACGACGTCCGCGCCGACCTTGCTGACGGCGAGGATCGTCTCGATGGGGCCGCGGTGGTTGCGGCACAGCACCGCGACGCGGCTGCCGGGGCCGACGCGGCGGTCGGCGAGCGCGCGGGCCAGGCGGTCGGTGCGCTCGTTCATCTCGCGGAAGGTGACGGTGCCGCGGTCGTCGACGACGGCGACGCGCTCCGGGTGGCGCCAGCGCCCGACGAGGAACGCCGTGGTGGGCGTGAACCCGTAGCGGTAGAGCGCCGTCGGGAACATCGCGGCACGGTGCGGCGCCACCGGGGCGACGACGCCCGCTCCGGTCAGCAGCCGCAGCCCGGTCGCGAGCTCGGTCGGGGTGCCGAACGGGGTCTTCACCAGTGCACTCCAGGGAGAAGTCGGGCCATGGCCTGCGCGCCGCGCGAGAGCGGACCCGTGGCGAGCGTGCGCGCGTCGTCGTGGTTCGGACGGTCACTACCCTCACGCGCCGCGGCTGACTCCGGGAACACCCGGTACGCGACGTGCATGACGGCGTCCTTGAGCTGCGGCGTGAGGGCGCCGGCGACCGCGCCGCACGTGCCGAGCAGCGTGCCGACGTGCTTGGGCCGGTCGACCAGCGCGTGCATCACCTTGTCCGCCGCCTCCTCGGGGGAGTCGGTCGGGAAGGCGTCGTAGATGCGGGTCGGGGCGATCATGGGCGTGCGCACCAGCGGCATGTGGACCGTGGTGAACGTGACGCCCTCGCCGAGCACCTCCGTCGCGACGATCGACGCCCACGCGTCGAGCGCCGCCTTGCTCGCCACGTAGGCGGAGAAGCGCGGCGGGCCGGTCTGCACGCCGATGGAGGAGATGTCCACGATGTGCCCGAAGCGGCGCTCCAGCATGTGCGGCAGCAGCGCGAGGGTCAGGCGCACGGCACCGAAGTAGTTGATGGCCATCGTGCGCTCGAAGTCGTGGAAGCGCTCCAGCTCGAGGCGCACGCCGCGGCGGATCGAGCGACCGGCGTTGTTGACCAGCATGTCGATGCCGGTGTCGGGCCCGGAGTGGTCGTT
The DNA here is from genome assembly GCF_037400275.1 of Actinomycetospora aeridis. Lineage (NCBI taxonomy): Bacteria > Bacillati > Actinomycetota > Actinomycetes > Pseudonocardiales > Pseudonocardiaceae > Actinomycetospora > Actinomycetospora aeridis. The sequence continues at coordinate 13,127 of NZ_JBBEGL010000020.1, forward strand.
GATCATCGCCTTGACCAGGGCCTCCACCGACTCCTCGTCGGTGATGTCGCACGAGTACACCCAGGCCTGGCCGCCGTCGCGCTCGACCTGGGCCTTGACCTCCTCGAGCTCCTCGGTGCGGCGCGCGACGAGCAGCGGCACCCCGCCGGCGCGGGCGACCTTGAACGCCGTCTCCCGCCCGATCCCCGACGACGCGCCGGTGATGACGACGCGGCGACCCTGCAGCGCGCCGCCCTCGCGGGGGCGGCGGTGGCGGTTGGGGTCGAGGTGCTCGCGCCACCAGGCGACCAGGGCCGGGGCGTAGTCGCCGATCTCGGGGCTGGCGATGCCGCTGCCGACCAGTGCGGCGTTCGTCCGCTCGGCGGTGAAGCGGGCGCCGAACGTCAGGTGCGGCAGGACCTCCGGGGGGATGTCGAGCTCGGCCAGCACGATGTCGCGGGCGGCGGCGAGGGCGGGGACGGTGCTCGCGGCGCCGGCCGCGCGCTGCAGGAGGCCGCCGACGGCGTCGGGCATCGTCGCCAGCAACTTCGGGGCGCCCAGCGGACCGGCGAGGGCGTTGTAGACCTCGGAGAGCGGCTGCGGGCGCGGGTGCACGAGGTGGAACGCGCGCCCGTCGAGGCCGGGCCGGTGCACGAGGTGGACCATCGCGTCGGCGACGAAGTCGACCGGGACGACGTTGGTGGCGCCCAGCTCGGGGATGGCGAACCGCAGCGCCGCCGGCAGGCGCCCGAGCAGCGCGATCGCGGTGAGCAGGTAGTACGGGCCGTCGACCTTGTCGATCTCGCCGGTCTGCGAGTCGCCGACCACGACCGCGGGGCGGTAGACGCGCCACGGGGTGGTGGACTCCTCGCGCACGATGCGCTCGGCCTCGTACTTGGTCGCGTGGTACGGGTTGTCGAAACGCTGGCCGACGTCGAGGTCGTCCTCGGTGAACGTCCCCTCGTACTCGCCGGCGACGGCGACGCTGGAGACGTGGTGCAGGCAGCCCGCGTCGATCCGGGCGGCCAGCTCGACGATGCCGCGCGTGCCGTCGACGTTGGCCGCGCGGTTGGTGTCGTCGTCGGCGGTGATGTCGTAGACCGCGCCGAGGTGCAGCACGTGGTCGACGCGGCCCTTCAGCCCGTCGATCTCCGCGTCGTGCAGGCCGAGGCGGGGCCGCGTCAGGTCGCCGACGACGGGCACGACCTTGTCGTGGCCCGGGGTGTCGGCGAGACGGCGCAGCAGCCGGTCGCGCGAGCCCTCACGGACCAGCGCGTACACCGCCTCGCAGTCGTCGCGGGCGAGCAGGCGCGTGAGCACCGTCCGGCCCAGGAACCCGGTACCGCCGGTCACCAGATACCGCATGGCGCAGGATCGTGGCACAGGCCACCGAGCACCGCCACGCGCCGGGTTACCGGCCGGTCACCGCTCGGGGTCGGTCATCTCGTCGACCTGCTCCTCGACGTCGTCGCCGGCGGCCTTCACCTGCTCGGTGGTCTTCCGCTCGCGGGACTCCGCGGGGTCCAGTCCCTCGACCAGCGCCTCCTCCTCGTTGTACTCCGCGACGTAGCGCTGCTCGATGTTCGCGGCCTCGTTGCGCTGCTCGCTCATGGCGCCCGACGGTAGGGGGTAGGAAGGCGAGGTGCCGGACGACGTGTGGGACCTCCCCGCCGAGCAGCAGCGCGCCCTGCGCCGGGCGGACGGCGCCGGGTTCCGGGCGCCGATGCTCGCGACGCTGTCGAAGGAGCACCCGCCGGGGGCCGGGTGGGTGTTCGAGCGCAAGCTCGACGGCGTGCGCGTCATCGCCACCCGCGAGCGGGGACAGACGCCGCGGCTGTGGTCGCGCAACCAGAAGTCGATGGACGGCAGCTACCCCGAGATCGTCGAGGCGCTGGCCGACGGCGGGCCCGACCGGTTCGTCCTCGACGGGGAGATCACCGCCGCCGACGGGACGTTCTCGAGCCTGCAGGCGCGCATGCACCTCCAGGACCCGAACCGCGCACGCCGCACCGGCGTGGACGTCGAGGCGCACCTGTTCGACCTGCTGGTGCTCGACGGCATCGACGTGACGCGGCTGCCGCAGTCCACCCGCCACCGGATCCTGGACGCCGTGGTGACGATGGACCCGCCGCTGTTCCGGTCCCCGGCGCTGGAGGGGGACCCGTCGGACCTGCTGGCCGAGGCGTGCGCCGGCGGCTGGGAGGGGCTGATCGCCAAGCGCAGCGACGCCCCGTACGTCGTCGGCGGGCGCAGTCGCGACTGGCTCAAGCTCAAGTGCGTCCGCGACCAGGAGTTCGTGATCGGCGGCTGGACCGACCCGTCCGGAGCGCGTCGCGGGCTCGGGGCGCTGCTGGTCGGGTACTGGTCCGCGGGGGAGCTCCGCTACGCCGGCAAGGTCGGGACCGGCTACGACGCGGCCACGCTGGCGATGCTGCGCGACCGGCTCGACGGCCTGGCGGTCGACGAGTCGCCGTTCGTCGACGCCGTCCGCGAGAAGGGGCAGCACTGGGTGCGCCCGGAGCTCGTGTGCGCGGTGGGGTTCGGCGAGTGGACCACCGACGGGCGCCTGCGCCACCCGCGCTACCAGGGCCTGCGCGTCGACAAGGACCCCGCCGACGTCGTGCGGGAGCAGTGAGCTCGCTGCCCGGCTTCCTCGCCCGCTGGTCCGCGGCCCACGGCGGGATCGAGCCGTCGGGCCTCGTCCTCGGGTGGCTGCGGGTGGTGTTCGTGCTGGTGCGCCCGCTGGCGGAGCGCCGGGTGCCGCCGTGGGTGCTGACGATGCTGTCGTGCCTGTGCGGGGTCGCGGTACCGCTGTGGGTGCTGGGCGGGCTGCCGGTGGTCGGGGCGGTGTCGGCGGTGCTCTGCGCCCTGCTCGACGGGCTCGACGGCGCGGTGGCGGTGCTCACGGACACGGCGACGGACTGGGGCCGCGTGCTCGACCCGCTCGTCGACCGGATCGGCGACGTCGCCTTCCTGACCGCGCTCGTGCTGGCGGGCGCGCCCGGCTGGCTCGCGGTCGGGGTGGGGACGCTGACGCTGCTCCAGGAGTCGGTGCGGGCGTCGGCGCGGCTGCCCGACGTGGGCGTGGTCAGCGTGTGGGAGCGCCCGTCGCGCGTGATCGTCACGGCGCTGGGGCTGCTGGGGACGGCGGTGAGCCCGCAGCTGCCGGTGGCGACGATCGCGGTCGCCATCGCGGCGGTGCTCGCGGTCGTCGGCTTCACCCAGGTGCTGGTGACGGTGTTCCGCCGGCTGCGCTGACCGGCCCATGTGAGCGAACTTCGGGCCTATAGGCCCGAAGTTCGCTCACATACGAGGCGGGCCGTGATCTCGGCGGACAGGGTGACCAGCGGCAGGCCGCCGCCGGGGTGGGCGGAGCCGCCGACCAGGTACAGCCCCTCGACCGGGGAGCGGTTCGCCGGGCGCAGGAACGCCGCGAGCGCGCCGTCCGACGACGTCCCGTAGATCGACCCGCCGGGGGAGAGCGTCTCGCGCTCCAGGTCGGCGGGCGTGCGCACGACGCGGTGGCGGATGCGGTCGCGGACGTCGACGCCGCGCTGCGCCATGAGCGCGAGGACACGATCCGCGTAGCGCGCCGCGAGCCCCGGCGCGTCCCAGTCGACACCGCCGCCCGGATCGTGGCGCGGCGCGGTGACCAGCACGAACCACGTCTCCGAGTCGTCGTCCGGACGCAGCGCCGGGTCGTCGGGCGCGTGCACGTACACCGCGGGCGACGACGCCGGCCGCCCGGCCCGGTACGCGTCGAACTCGGCGTCGTAGGCCGCGCGCGTCGGCGGGAAGAGCACGCGGTGGTGCGGGGTCGCCGGGTCGCGCCCCGCCAGCCCGAGCAGCAGCACGAACCCCGACGACGAGGGCGTCGTGCGGGCCAGCCGGCGGGCCGAGGGACGGTGCGGGAGCAGCCCGCCGGGCCCGTAGACGGTGGCCGCGTCGGCGTTGGCGACGACGACGTCGGCACCCAGCCGCTCCCCGGACGCCAGGCGCACCCCCGCCGCGCGACCGTCCCGCACGTCGACCGACGCCACCCGCGCACCCGTCCGCACGGTCACCCCGAGCGCGCGGCACCGGTCGGCGACCGCCGTGACCAGCCCCCGCAGCCCGCCGCGGACGTACCAGGACCCGAACTCCTGCTCCACGTACGGCACCACCGCGAGCGCCGCCGGGGCGCGCCGCGGGTCCGAGCCCGAGTAGGTGGCGTAGCGGTCCAGCAGCATCCCGAGCCGCTCGTCGCGCAGGTACCGCGCGCCGACACCGCGCAGGCTGCGCCACGGCGCGACGGCGCGCAGGTCGCGCACCCGCAGCGACAGGCGCGCGAGCCCGGCGGGGGACACCGGCGACTCGAGGAAGTGCTCGTGGGTCGCGTGCCAGACCCGCTCGGCGTGGGCGAGGAACGCCGACCACTGCCCGCCCGTCCCGGGTCCGAGCGCCTTGTCGAGGGCGTCCGGAATGTCGGAGCGGGCCCCGGGCAGGTCGAGCGTCGTGCCGTCCCCGAAGCGGTACTGCGCGGCGACGTCGAGGTGCTGCAGGTCGAGCACCTCGCGCAGCGGCGCCCCGGTCTCGGCGAAGAGCCGCTCGAGCACGGGCGGCATCGTCACCAGCGACGGGCCGGTGTCGAAGCGGTACCCGCCGACCTCGAGCGTCCCGAGCTTGCCGCCCACCCGGTCGGCCTGCTCGAGCACGGTCACGTCGTGCCCGCCGGCGGCGAGCCGGGCCGCGACGGCGAGGCCCCCGAGACCCGCGCCGACGACGACGGCGCTCACGCCGCGGCCGGTGTGACGGGTCGCCCCCGCCACCGCAGCGTGCCGGCGCGCCGCGCCCGCCAGGAGTCCGCGGTGAGCGCGGCGAGGGCGAGCACCGAGACGGGGTGGGCGAGGGCGTCGCCGACCCGGGCGCCGGTGCGCCGCGCCGCCAGCGCCCGGCCGGCCACGCCCGCGAGGTAGCCCGCGAGCCCGACCCGCGAGCCGCCGAGTGCCGCGAGCGCCGGCACCACGTGCACGAGACCCAGCAGCCCGATCACCGCGGCCGCCCGCGGGCGGGTGCCGAACGCCGCCCACAGCGACTTCGTGTAGCCCGCCCGCACCTCCGCCGCGCCCCGGTACATCCGGCAGGACGCGACGCCGGTGCCGTCGGCGACGACGCCGGTGTAGCCGTGGCGCTTCAGGGCGCGCAGCAGCGCGATGTCGTCGAGCACCTCGGCCCGCGGGTGGCCGCCGGCGTCCCGGTAGGCCCGGGCGTCGACGGCGAGCAGCTGGCCGTTGGCGGCGGTCAGCGTCGGGCGCGGCGAGCGCTCGGCGATCCCCAGCGGGAGCGTCGCGAGCCACGACCAGGCGAGCAGCGGCTGGACCAGGCGCTCGCTGGGTGACACGGCGACCTGCCGCGGGTGCGGGCTGACGAGGTCGAGCCCGCCGGTGCGCAGCAGGTCGACCGTGGCCGCGAGCCCGTGCGGCGCGACGCGGACGTCGGCGTCGACGAACACCAGCACGTCGGCGCGGGTGGCCGCCGCGAGCTGCCGGCACGCCCAGGGCTTCGCGAGCCATCCGTCCGGGGGCGGGTCCCCGTCGAGCACCCGCGCGCCGGCCTCCCGGGCGCGCGCCGTGGTGGCGTCGGTGGACCCGTCGTCGAGCACGAGGATCTCGGCCGGGACGGGCCAGCCGTCGACGGCGGCGCGCAGGGCCCGCACGCAGCCGCCGATCTGGTCCTCCTCGTCGCGGGCGGGGACGAGCACGGCGACGCGCTCGCGGGGCGGCGCGGCGGCGGGGTCGGGGACGCGCAGGCGGCGCAGGTTGTCGACGGTCAGGGCGAGCGACGCGCCGGCGAGGGCCGACCCGAAGGCTGCTCCGATGGACAAGAACTTCACGCCGCGACCCGGTGGACCGCGGCGCGGGGTGGGGCGCCGCTGCCGTGACGGCGCAGCACGACGATCAGCGGCACGCCGACCAGGCCCATCAGTACGCCGCCGACCAGCGCGACGCTCGGGCGTCCGAAGAACACCGCGGCGGCCATCGTCGAGGACAGGAACGTCCAGAGCCACAGCGCGAGCGGGAGCCGGTCGTCGGCGGCCGGGCGGGGGGACATGACGCGGTCGAGCGCCGCGATCATGACCAGCGCGACGAGCAGCCACCCTGCGAAGTTCGAGACCGGGATGCCGGGCACGCCGGGCAGCGCCGGGGTCGGGTCCAGCCAGTACCAGTTGCCGGCGTCGACCATCTGCGGGTCGAGGAAGACGTCCCAGCTCGCCAGCGCCCACGCGCCGAGCAGCGTCGTCGCGCCGCGTCCCCGGCCGAGCGCGGCCGCGAGCCGTCGCCCGACGATCAGCGCCGGGTAGGACATCATCGTCCACGCCGCGGGCACCACCAGCGGCACGCCGAGCGCCGAGAGGCCCAGCGCGTCGGTGTAGCGGTACTCCCCGAACGGCAGGCCGGTGGCGAGCCCGACGGCCTCGACGACCAGCCCGCCGCCCCCGGCGACGACGACCAGCCCGACGGCCGCGCCGGGCCCGCGCGTCAGCAGGGCGTGCCCGACCGAGGCCAGGGCGAAGAGCACGACCGAGAGCACGGTCAGCGTCGGGGTGCCGCCGCCGGTCAGCGGGAAGGCGATCTGCACGGCCACGGCGCCCGCCCCGAGCAGCCAGGGCGCGAGGTGGCGTCGGGGCAGGCCGCTGACGTAGGCGGACACCGCCGACGTCGCCGCCGACACGGCCGACACCGCCGTCACCGTCCGGCTCCGGCGAGCACCGGCGTGGATGCGTCCGCCGGTGCGGCCGCTGGAGCCTCGCGCCACCGGCGGTCCAGCGCGTCCGTCGTCGCCCACCCGACCAGCAGCAGGACGTGCAGCACGAACAGCCACAGCGCGACGGCCACCGTCGCGCCGACGACGTCGAGCCCGCCGAACGGGATGCCGAGGTCGATCGGCAGGGCGAGGAAGAGCAGGAACCCCTGGAGGAAGCCGGCGAGCACGGCGGCGGTGCCGAACGCCCCGAGCAGGGTGGCGGGCCAGCCGAGGCGGCCGGGCGCGACGACGCGGAAGCCCCACGCGATGACGACGCCGAGCACGACGAACGAGAGGTGGAACGCGACGACGACCTGCCCGAGCGTGCCGCCGACGCCCCCGGCGCGGGCCAGGTCGCCCAGCAGCGGGGCGCTCGCGAACACCCCGAGCGCGAGGACGGGCACGGCGAGCACGAGCGGCAGCAGCGCGAGCCGGGCGCGCCAGCCCGTGAACCGGTCGTGGCGCGGCGCCAGACGCAGGCAGGCGCGGCGCAGGCCCTCGCCGTAGAAGGTGGCGGGCAGGATCGTGATCAGCGCGCCCCACGGGCCGAGTCCCAGCCCGGCGCGCACGAGCGCGTCCCACACCGGACGGGCGCCCATCTCCGGCGGGACGAGCAGGCGCAGGTCGGCGAGGTGGGTCGCGACGGTCGCCGGCGAGCTGATCAGGGCCGCGCCCCACACGGCGAGCAGCAGCCAGGGCACGACCCCGAGCCCGGCGAAGTAGGTCAGGCCGGCGGCGACGGCCGCGAGGTCCCGTCCGCGCAGCGTCTCCGCGACCGACCGGACCACCGACCGGGCCGGCGCGACCGGCGCGCGGGTCGACGAGGGGAAGGGCACCGCCCGGGCGTACCCCACGCCTCGTCCCCACAACCGGCACCGGCGGGCGTCACAGCGCCGCCATGTGCGCACTTTCCGGGCCCGGAGGCCCGGAAAGTGCTCACGTACGTCAGAGAAATCCTGAGATCGGACCGATGAGTCCTACCCGGCTACCGAGTCTCACACGGTGAGGGCGGGGAACGGCCCCGCCGATCCTCATCGAGGGGGACGGGTCGATGAACCCGCGACAGCGCACCGGAGTGCTCCTGCTCGTGTCGGTGACCTCGCTGATGGCCGCACTGGACACGCTGGTGGTCTCCACCGCGCTGACCACCATCCGCCAGGACCTCGGCGCGAGCGTCGAGTCGCTGGAATGGACGGTCAACGCCTACAACCTGACCCTCGCCGTGCTGCTCGTCCCGGCCGCCGCGCTGGGCGACCGCTTCGGGCGCCGGCGCGTCTTCACCGCGGGCCTGGTGCTGTTCACCATCGCGTCGGCGGGCTGCGCGCTCGCCCCGGACGTCGGCACGCTCGTGGTCGCCCGCGCCGTCCAGGGCGTCGGCGCCGCGGCGGCCACCGCGCTCGGGATGACGCTGGTCGGCGCGGCGTACCCGCCCGAGCAGCGCGGCCGCGCCCTCGGCGTGCTGGAGGGCGTCACGGGCCTGGCGGTGCTCGCGGGGCCGGGGCTCGGCGGGGTCGTCACCGACCTCGTCGGGTGGGAGTTCGTGTTCTGGCTCAACGTGCCGATCGGCCTGGTCGTCGTGCCGCTGGTGCTCGCGGTCGTGCCGGAGTCGCACGGCGGGGACCGGACGCTCGACACCCCGGGCGTGGTGCTGCTCGCCGGGGCCGCCCTCGGCGTCGTGTGGGCCCTGACCCGCGGCAACGTCGCCGGGTGGACGTCGGGCGAGGTCGTGGGCTCGCTGGTCGCCGCGGGGGTCCTCGGCGGGGCGTTCGTCGCCCGCCAGCGCCGGGCCGTCGCGCCGCTGCTCCCGGCACGCCTGGTCCGCGCCCCCGGGTTCGTCGCCGGCAACCTCGCGACCGTCGGGCTGTTCGTGTCGATCTTCGGCGGGGTGTTCTTCTACAGCCAGTTGCTCGCGGTCGGGCTCGGCTTCACGCCGCTGCAGACCGGGCTCGGGCTGATGGCGTGGACGTCGATGCTGTTCGTGCTCGGGCCGGTGGGTGGGATGCTCGCCGACCGCATCGGCAACCGCGTGCCGCTGACCGTCGGGCTGGTGCTCACGGCGGCGGGCACGGCGTGGGTGGCGCTCGCCGCGGCCGCGCCCGACCTGGCCTACGTCGACCTCGTGCCGGGCTTCGTCGTCTCCAGCGTCGGCGGGTCGCTGGCCATGCCGGCGGCGGCCAACGCCGTGCTCGGCGGGCTGGGTCCCGACGACGTCGGCAAGGCCGCGGGCGTCAACAGCACGCTGCGCGAGCTCGGCGGCGTCCTCGGCCTCGCGGTGCTCGTCGCGGTGTTCGCCCCGCACGGCGGCTACGACGGCCCGGCCGACTTCCTCGCCGGGTTCGTGCCCACCGCCTGGGTGTGCGCGGCGATCGTGGCCGCCGGCGCGGTGGCGGGGGCGTGCGTGCCGGGGCCGGTGGCGGCGGACGAGGGGGAGCTTCAGGGATGGCGCGCGTAGGCGTCGACCAGGCAGTACAGCCCGTACGCCGCGAAGCCGACGCCGGCGATGGCCAGGGCCGCCGTGCCGAGCGTGTGGTCGGCCAGGGTGCGCAGGGCGAGGTCGAGCCCGCCGACCCGGTCCGGGTCGTCGTCGAGCACGGCTACGACCCCGAGCACGCCGATGGCGGCGAAGGCGACCGCGCGGGTCAGGTTGCCCACCGCGCCGAGCCAGCGCGCGGTGTGGCGCAGGCCCGGGGTGAGCTTCTCGGGGACGAGGTCGCCGAGGAACGTCGCCCGGATGCCGGTGAACGCCGTCGTCACCGCCGTCACGAGCACGACGACCGCCGCGGCGAGCACGAGCAGCCGCCCGCCGGGCAGGCCGAAGGCCTCGGCGGTGAGGAACTGCAGGTCCGAGCCGTCCCCGGGCGCGCGCAGCAGGTAGCGCACGGCGACGTAGACGACGCCGCCGACGCCGACCACCTTGGCGGCCGCACCGATCCGCTTGCGCAGGCGCAGCCCCCGCTGCTCGACCCAGCGGAAGCCGACGGCGGCCGCCCGCACCTGCCAGACCGCGAACGTCACGAGGCACACCGTCGCCACCAGCAGCACGAACCACCCGACGAGCCCCCCGTGGGCGACGATCGCGACGGCGCCGCGCTGGTCGACCGAGCCCCGGGCGCCCAGCGCCGCGATCTCGGCGGCGAGCCAGCCGAGCAGCAGGTGCACCACGCCGTACGCGCCGAGCCCGACGCGTCCCAGCACCTCCGACCAGTGGCCGGGGGCGTCGTGCCAGTCGGGGTCGGGAGCGACCGAGAGGGCCGGTGGGTCGGCGGGGCCATCACCCGGTCGGGCCGAGTCGGTCCCCGGCGCGGTGCTCACGGTTCCTGCATATACCCGTCGCGGGCGATCTTCACGGCGATGTGACGAGTCTTCAGCCCGTCGTCAGCCCACGGTCAGTCGTTCGTGGTCCCGGGCCGGTGCGCTCGACGGCCGGCCACCCGGTGTCGTGCGCTCGCTCGGCCTCCTCGGCCCGGCCGCCGCCGCGCAGCCCGAACAGCCGCTTGGCGACGAGGAGGTAGACGACGACGGCGAGGTTGACGACCAGCGCGACGATCTTCGTCGGCGTCGGCCCGTGGCTGATCTCCCAGATCTCGGGGGCGAGCAGCACGGTGGTGGCGACGAAGGTCAGGTACTCCGCCCACCGCCGGGCGTACCAGAGCCCGACGGCCTCGACGGCCTCGAGCACCGCGTAGGCGAGCAGGGCGACCGCGAGCCAGTAGAGCGTGGCGGAGGGGACGTCGAACGCCCGCTCGACCTCGACGAGCAGCGTCGGGCCGCCGTGCCCGACCGGACCGCCGAGCGCGCCCTGCAGGACGGCGACGATCTGCCCCGCGGTCGGGCCCCACGCCTCGCGGTAGGCGGCGAAGAGCAGCACCGCGATGCCGAACAGCGCGAGGCCGACCACGTGCAGCGCGCGGTCGAGGGCGATGAGGCGCAGCACGAAGCGGTCGCGCAGCGGGCGCCCGCGCAGCGGCACGTCGATCTCGTCGGGCCCCGGGACGGTGTCGCGGGAAGGTGTGGCCGGTTCGGGACGCGGTTCCCAGGCGTCGCAGCGCAGGCAGCGGTACCAGCGCAGACCGGCGCCGTCCTCGCGCACCAGGAGCGCGTCCTGGGCACGCACCGTGGCCGCGTCGGTGCCGACGAGCGCATGCCCGTGCAGCGAGCAGCCGAGGAGCTCGTAGCGCAGCCTCACGGCGGGTGATGCTAGGCGGGGACGGCGCCGAGCGGCGAGGGGATCGCGGCGAGCACGTCCTCCGGCCGGACGGCGAGCAGGGCGGGGTCGGGGTCGTCGGCGAAGCGGTCGCCGCGCCGGACGGTGTCGTCGCCGAGCACCGCGTGCGGGCCACCCGGCGGCGGCCCCCACTGCGACGCCGGCACGGGGCCGAAGAGCGTCACCGACGGCGTCCCGAGCGCGGTGGCCAGGTGGCTGATGCCGGTGTCGCCGGCGAGGACGAGCGCCGCGGCGCCGACGAGGTCGAGCAGCCCGGTGAGGTCGGTACGACCGCCGAGGTCGGCGTCGGGCGGCAGGCCCGCGCGGGCGACGACCTCGGCGGTGAGGCGCCGCTCGTCGGGGCCCCCGGTGACGACGACGGCGTGCCCCTGTGCCTGGAGGGCGGCGGCGCACACCGCGAAGCGCGGGGCCGGCCACCGCTTGGACCCGTAGGCGGCGCCGGGGTGCACGACGACGGGTCCGCCCGGGACGGCGCGGCGGCCGGGGAGGTGCAGGTCGTCCGGGTCGGCGTCGGACGCGAGGCCGGCGGCGACGAGCAGGTCGCACCACCGGCGACGTTCGGGTACGGCCGGGTCGTCGACCCACGCGGGGCCGTCCCAGCCCGGTGCGGCGTGCCCGATCCGCCGCCGGGGCTCCAGGGCCTCCAGCCGCGCGTGGCTCTCCGGCCCCCGCCCGTGGAGGTTCACCGCGAGGTCCGGCCCATGTGAGCGAAC
>NZ_JBBEGL010000021.1:0-9185 GCF_037400275.1 Actinomycetospora aeridis
GTCGCCCGAGTCGCTCGTGTTGCTCTCGCCCGAGTCGTCGGCCGCGGCGGGCTCCCTGTCCTCGGCGGCGTCGGCGGTGCTGTCGGTGGTGTCGGTGTCGGCGGTGGTGTCGGCCTGCCCGTGTTCGGTCTCGGTGGCCAGGCCGTGGGGGCGGCGGGCGTCGCGGACCAGCTCGTGCAACGCCTCCATCTGCCGCCGCCCCAGCGGACGCTGATCCTCCGCACCGGCCGGGGCGGAGAGCACGGCGATGACGTTGATGAACGCCTCGGCGTCCATCGGATCGTGCATCGCACCCTTCAACGCCAGCGACCCGTCCCGGCGGCGCACCACCAGCAACTCGTCACGAGAGGCCCCACCCTCGGGTGGGGCGGCGCCGTCGGGGTCGCAGCGGTCGATGATCTGCTTGGCCAGCTTGTCCAGCATGTGCGGCGCCATCGCCCGCGCGGCTTGGGCCAACGACGCCTCGATCACCACCAGATCCGGCAACGACGGCGCCGCCACCCCCGACCGCCCCGACAGCCCCGCCAGCTTCCGCATCGTCTCCCGGATGATCTTCACATGTCCCGGGTCGATCAACCCCGCCTGCAGCGCGTCGCCAGTGGCCGGCAACCGCGCCGGCAGCGGTTCGCCCGCCATGCTCCGGCGTGGACACACATCCTGGGCCTCGGCGACCAGCCGCTTCGCCTCCGTCTGGCCGAGGTGGTCCCGATCCGCGAGCAACCCGTAGGTCGTGCGGTACCCGGCCCGGCCGGCCACACCCGACTCGTCGAGCTCGGCGACGGCTTCGAGGCGCTGGTAGTACCCGCGGCGGTGAGCGCGCACGGCAGCGTCAGCGCGGTCCAGGACCTCCCGCTCGACACCACCCACCTGTTCGCTCATGTGTTCGAATCTAGCCCCGACCCCCGACAGTCCCGGGCCCCTTCCGCACAACTGTCCCAAGATTCTTTCCGCGAATTCCGCGACCGGCACGAACCACATCCCTTGAGGGCCGTTGATCATGCCGAACGTGCCGCTCGCCCCGCCGCGCCGGCGCAACGATTCCGTCCAAAGGCGCCCCTCGCCCACCTCTCCGAGCGAAGGTGCCCTTCGATCACAACCACGGAGCCCGGGGGTCCACCCCTCGCCTCCCTGAGCGGGCGCACCGATTCCGGCGAAAGGCGCCCCTCGCCGGTCTATCCGAACGAAAGTGCCCTTCGCTCACAACCTCCGCGGCAACCCCAGCACCGGGCGAGCTCAGACGGTGTCTGCGCCGATCGCGTTGCGCATGGTCGTGAAGACCTTGCTCTGCTCGGGAGTGAGGTCCTTCGGTGCCGCGGGGTGGATCGACCCGTTGCTGGTGTGCAGCGGGATGTCGGCGTGGCCCGCCGACGACACCTGCGCCATGGACCAACGCCCGAACGCGCGGTGGTCGACCGTCCCGGAGTCCAGCACCGCGAGCCGCTCGTGGCGGGGGTCGGCGCTGATCCGCCCGTAGAGCTCCTCCACGTTCCCCTGCGGGCCCTCGAGGACCTGGGCGAAGTAGTGATCGGTGATCAGCAGGGCGCCGGTGATCTCGGCGCCCTTGTTGCGCGACCGCGCCTGGCTGAAGATCTCGGCGAGGACGGTCGGTCGGTCGGTCTTCGGGATGCGGCTGTGGCTCTGGTAGATCAACCGGAAGACGGGTGACCCGCCCTCGTCCGACTCCGCCATCGCTGCCCCCTCCTGATGTGATCGGCGTCTCATCATGCTGATCCGATCGAGGAGTGTCCAGGCAGGAGCGGGACCCTGACGCCCATGTCCGCGATCGACCCCACCGAGGCTCGCCGCCGCCTCCGGGCCGGCGAGGCCGTCCTCGTCGACGTCCGCGAGACCGACGAGTGGGCCGCCGGCCACGCCCCGGAGGCCGTCCACCGGCCCCTGGGCGACCTCGACCCCGCCGAGTTCGCGGGCCGGGCGGTGATCACGACCTGTCGCGGCGGCGGCAGGGGCACGCGGGCCGCCGAGGCGCTCGCCGACGCCGGCGTCGACGCCGTCGCCCTGGACGGCGGCCTGCGGGCGTGGGCCGAGGACGGCGGCGGGATCGTGCGCGACGACGGCTCGCCGGGCGCGCTCGACTAGCGGGCCGCCGAGCGCCCGACCACGTCGCGGACGGTGGCGAGCACCTCGTCGGGGTGGTCGAGGTGCACGCTGTGGGTGGCTCCCGGCCACGTCAGCACGGGGGCGTCCAGGACGGCCGCGAGACGCTCGTGGGCGCGCCGCACCGGGGCGTCGGGCTTGCGGTCGGCGGTGACGACGGCGGCGGGCACCCGCGGGAGAGCGTCGTCGCGCCACCCCCGGGCCAGGTCGGTGAGCCCCTCGACGGACCGCGCGAGTTGGTCGGTGTCGAGCTCCAGCGTGCGGTCGACCGCCTCCGCGCAGTCCGGACGCAGCCCCCGCTTCATGCTGCGGGCCATCACGGCTGTCGCGCCCCGCATCAGCGCGGGACCGAGCACCGGGACCGCGGCCACCCGCGCGGTCGTGGCGGCCCGGCGCTCGACCTGCGCGCTGATCGCGGCGTCGTTCACCGGCGTCATGTCGAGCAGGACGAGGCCCGCGACGTCCTGCGGGTGCGCGGCGGCCAGGAGGGCGGCCACGGCGCCGCCGAGGCTCTGCCCGACGACGACCGCGGGGCCCGCGCCGAGGTCGACGAGCACCTCGTGCAGGTGGTCCGCGGCGCCCGCCAGCGTCCCCGGGACGGAGGACGAGCCGGTGCCGGGCCGGTCGTGGACGATCACCCGGCAGCCGGGATCGGCGACGAGGCCCTCGACCATCCCGGGGAAGAAGCCCTCCGCCGGCGCGGCCCCGCCCGGGAGGAGGAGCACGGGCGGCCCGTGGTCGCCGTGGACGCGCACGCCGTCGGTCACGGGGCCGGACGGTAGTCGTCCGGACACGCTCGGCGAACGGCCGATCCTCTTCAGCTGGTCAGTTGCGTCACACCGATCGGTGCGGGAGCGTTTCTCTCAGCGCTATGTGACCCGCCTTACACGCACGGCGAGGAGGCCGTAACCCGATGAAGCTCGCTCTCTACCTGCCGAACTTCCGCACCGAGGTGACGATCAAAGAGCTCGAGGACCTCACGGACCTCGCCGAGGAGCTCGATTTCGACTCGGTCTGGACGCTCGACCGGATCGTCGTGCCGGAGGCCTCGGACCGCGAGGAGCTCCAGTACACGTTCGGCATGATGGACAACCTGCCGCACGCCCTGCCGGTGCAGGCGCGCGGCCAGTGGTTCCAGGGCTATCCGCTGCTCCCGTGGCTCGCGGCGAGGACGTCGAAGGTCCGCATCGGCCAGAGCATCATCGACACCCCCTTCCGCGCGCCGGGCGTCCTCGCCGCGGAGCTGGCCACCATCGACCACCTCTCGGGCGGGCGCCTCAACGTCGGCCTCGGCGCCGGCTGGATGCCCGAGGAGTTCGCCGCCGCGAGCGCGGCGGACATCTTCCCGAAGCGGCACAAGCACGTGCGGGAGACGATCGAGGTGCTCCAGGGCGTGTGGGGCAACGACCTCTTCGAGTACCACGGTGAGTTCGCCGACTTCGACCGCTGCGGGTTCGGCGCCAAGCCGCTGCAGCAGCCGCGGCCGCCGATCTTCATGAGCGGCCTCAAGGACCCGCTGCGGTCCGCCAAGCGCATCACGAAGTACGACCTCGACGGCTGGATCGGCATCCAGGACTCGCCGGAGGGCCTCGCGAAGTGGCTCACCGCGATCGACGAGCAGTTCGAGGAGATCGGCAGCCCGAAGCGGTCGAAGGACCTCGAGATCTGCAGCATGATCTGGACGGTCATCACCGAGGAGGAGACCGACCAGAGCACCGCGGGCGGTGTCGCGTCGAACCTGCTCGTCGGCACCGAGAAGCAGCTCACCGACCGGCTCAAGGCCTACAAGGAGGCCGGCCTGACGATGCCGCTGATCTGGCCCCCGTTCACCGACGTCCCGGTGTCGAAGACGCTCGACGACCTCAAGCGGATCAAGAACGACATCCTGCCGAAGGTCGAGGCCGCCTAGCCGGCGAGCCAGCGCACCTCGACCTCGCGCGCGAGATCGAGCGGGAACCCGGCGGCCTCCTCCTCGGCGGACCGCCGGGTTCCCCGCGTCAGGGGCCCGAACGGCGTGACGTCGACGCGGTGACCGCGACGCCGCCACGTCCCCGCGAACTCCCCGTCGACGAGCAGGGCGCCCGGCTGCGGCGTGCCCCGCGGCCAGACGGCCCGGCGGCGGGCGTCGTCGGGCACCAGCAGTTCCCGGTCCGGCGACAGCAGGAACGGGTCGCCCGGCGGCAGCAGGCGCACGCCGGAGGGCGTCGCGGTGTCGGTCGTCGGCGACGACGCGCCGGGCGACCACGTCGCCCGCACCTCCGCCGGCGGGAGCCCTGCCCACCTCGCGAACCCGTCCGCCGTCGACGGCCCGTAGGCGTCGAGGAAACGGCGCGCCAGCTCCGTGCGCGCGGTCTCCGGCTCAACGTCCGGCGCGGGCACCACCCACACGAGGGTGTCGCGCCCGTCCCAGCGGAGGCGGATGCGACCCGTGGTGGACGCCGCCAGCAGGCTCGCCACGCGGCCACCGACCGCCGGGAGGGCCTCCCGCTTGCGCACCCGGTCGGCGCCGAGCGCGGCGGCGAGGGCGTCAGCATCGCGCTCGGCCGAGGCGCGGACGCTCGCGTCCCGGGACAGTAGGCCGAGGGTGAACGCCGCGACATCCTCGACCGGGACGACGAACACCGCGCCGCGCGGTCCCCACACCTGCGCGAACGCCGGGTCCTCCCACGCGTCCGGGGTGACGCCCTCGGCCCGGGCGTGCAGGGCCAGCACGACCGACCGGGGCGCACCGTCCTGCAGGCCGGACCGCGCGGCGCGACGCCATGAGGAGGCCGGCAGACGGAGATCGAGGTGCTGGGCCGCGAGGCGGCGCGCGACGACGTCCACACCACTCACCGCGGGCTCCTCGTTCGCCGAACGCTCGCCGTCCTCGACCACCGGACTGCGACCTGTCGGATAGCTGTCAGGGTCATCTCGTTACGCCGATTGGGCAGTTCTGGCTGCTCGTACCCGCGCTGCACTCACCTTCGGTTAGCTTCTCGGCTGAATCGGGGCATTTCGTGGACCGGGGGGACCATGCCGACGATGGTGCTCGACGTACGGCGCGCCGGGCACCTCCGTGCCGCCCGTGACGCGAACAGCGTGTGGCGGGGGATCACCACCGACGAGGCGTGGGCGGTCGAGGGCTGGGTCCACGACGTCACCGGTCGGTCCGTGACGTTGGCGTACAACGAGGATCCCGACGACTGGGCAATTGTCGCTCCCGTCGTCGAGACGCTCGAGCCGGCCGCGTCGGCCACCAACGTGCTGCTGTGTCAGATCGAGGTCCGGGACCAACCGCACAAGGCCCTGCTCGAGCTGTCCGAGCACATGAAGGAGCTCCGTCGGACGCTCCCTGACGTCGACGCCCGCCTCTATCTGATCAGCACGTTTCTCCACGAGCTCTGGTGGTCGTCGGCACGCGTGTGGTCCGGCGACGAATCCGGCGGGGAGCCGACAGCAGGAACGACCCTGGTCGGCGTCCGCCTCGAGGAGCCGTACCGACCGCAGTGGTCGGAGGCGCAGTTCGATGTCTTCATCAGCTATCGCCACCGGGCCTACGAGCACGAAGCCCATCGGCTGCATCAGCTGCTGAGCGAGGCCGGTCTGCGGTGCTGGCTCGACGTGCAGGACCTCGCACTCCGCGGCGACGAGAAGATCGACCAGCGACTGCTCCGCGGACGGCTCCAGGAGGCGATCGCCGCGTCGGCGTGTACTGCCCTGTTCGCCATCGAGGCCGAGGGCGTCGAGGGAGAGGACGAGCGCGGCGCGAACGTCGCGTTCAGCTGGTCGGACTTCGAACGCCGCCACAGCCGGGTGCTGGTGGCACTCCACCCACGGTTGCGCCTGCTCATCCACGACGGCGGTCGCCAGAAGCGCTGGGAGAACGACGCGGAACTGACGGCTCTCGTCGAGGAGACGGCGAGGACCGCGCGCGATCGTGGGGTGGACCGAGGCGACGCCGAGGTCGATCTCGGAGCAGCCGTCCACGAGCTCCACCGACAGGCGGGTTCCACGAGCACGGCGAGGCCGTGCACGCCCTTGGCGAGCTTGGCGTTGCTCGCTCCGCAGTGGTTCGACTCGTGGGGTCATCGCCGTCCGGTCACCAACGAGGACGTCCTCACTGCGCTCGTCCGCTACGACCCTTCGGCGACCCTGGCGCTGCGCGAGGCCGGTGTCGACTCCGTGGCGCTGCACGCTGCCGCCGCGCGCTGGCAGACGACGCGCTGGTCGGAGCCCGGTCCCCGACGGTGGGACGACGTCTTCGATCTCTTCGCCGGCTCCCAGCCGAAGCCGGCCCTGCCAGTGAACGAGGAGGCCCTGCTCGCCCAGGTCATCGACAACCTGTCTCACAGTCCTGCCACGCCGTTGGTCCGCGCAGCGAAGCTGTCCGCCTCGTCGGACGAGGAGGACGAGCACCTCGCGCTCCTCGCGCGGGTGCGGCACCAGGCGCACGAGCGTGCGGCGTCCACGACGTGCCGTCACGGTCGGCACGGTTGGCTCGTCATCCGCGAGGGTGGACGGGTCCGGCCGGTCCCGGTCGTGCACGTGCGCAGCATCGCCATCGACGGCGAGCGCTGGTTCCTGCCCGAACGCTTCGGTATCTGGATGCAGCAGTCCGACCGCCTTTTCCCGGTCGACGCCGTGGAGGGTCTCGAGGCGGTCCTCAACTCCGACGACATCGAGGGCGGCCTCTCCTCGGTGCTCACAGAACGCCCCGAGGTCGCGCTGACCCTCGATGGTGCGGTGCGGCCGTGCCGGGTTCACCACGTTCCCCGCTCTCCGGTCGATCGATTCGAGTCGGTGTTGATCGACCTGGCGGAGACGGCGACCGGCTCGTGCGCGGTCGGTCCCGAGCCGGTGACCGAGCTCGCAGAGCTCGCCGAAGCGATCGCCGCCCTGGCCGCGGGCGAGTCGCCGGCGAGCCCTCCCCCGCTCTGGCCGACGACGCCGCTGCGCTCCTCCGAGGCCCTCCTCGTGGCCCCGGCGTGCTCACACCCGGTCGTCCGTCGACGTGCCTCGGCCCTCGACACGCTCGTCGAGGACCTCGGTCCGGTCCTCGAGGTGTCCCGGACGCTCGCTCTGCCGTACGACGACCTTCCTTCCGAGGTCAAGCGCCGGCTCTCGTGACGTGCCGGTGGGTCCCGCGCCGGCGACCGGGTCAGCTCGTCAGGTGACCGTCTTGCCCGTCGTGTCCGCCCGGCTCCGGCTCGGCTGCACCCGCTTCGGCTCGCCCGGCATCTTCGGGTACTCCGGCGGGTAGGGCAGGTCGCCGAGGTCGTGGTCGCGCTGGTCGCGCTCGACCCACTCCAGCACCGTGGCCAGGCTCCCGGGGTGGTCGTGCAGACCCGCCAGGGCGTCGCCGCGCTCGGCGAGCACGCCGGCGGCGGTGAGGACGTCGAAGTCGTCGGGGTCGACGTCGGGGAGGTCCTCCCAGCGCAGCGGCATCGACACCGTCGCCCGGGGCGTGCCGCGCACCGACCACGCCGACGCGATCGTGCGGTCGCGGGCGGCCTGGTTGTAATCGAGGAAGACGCGCTCGCCGCGCTCCTCCTTCCACCAGTCGACGGTGGCCTCCGACGGGATGCGCCGGCACACCTCGCGGGCCAGGGCGATCACCGCACGCCGGACGCCGACGAAGTCCCACTCCGGGCGCACCGGCACGAGCACGTGGACGCCGCGCCCGCCGGAGGTCTTCGGGCGCCCGTGCAGGCCGGCGTCGTCGAGGACCTCGCGCAGCACACCCGCGACGCGCACCGCGTCGGCGAAGTCGGTGCCGGGCTGGGGGTCGAGGTCGATCCGCAGCTCGTCGGGCTGGTCGACCTGCCCGCGGCGCACGGGCCAGGGGTGGAAGTCGAAGGTGCCGAGGTTCGCCGCCCACGGGAGCACGGCCGTGCGGGTCGGGCAGATCTCCGTCGCGGGCCGGCCGCTGGGGAAGCGGACCTCGACGGTGTCGACCCACTCGGGAGCGCCCTTGGGGACGCGCTTCTGGTAGAAGAACTCGCCGGTCACGCCGTCGACGAAGCGCTTGAGGTGCGTCGGGCGCTCGTAGAGCACCGCGAGCAGGGGCTCACGGACCGCCACGTAGTGCTCGACGACCTGCCGCTTCGTGATCCCGCGGTCCGGGAAGTAGACCTTGTCGGGGTTGGTGACGCGGACGGTCAGGCCGTCGACGTCGATCTCCTCCGCCGGGGACTTCGCCACGGCGGCAACCTACTAGCTCCCGCCGGTGACGCCGGTCTCGTCGGCCGTGCGCAGCCGGTCGGCCAGCGCCTGGAGCTCGGTGCGCAGCCGGTCGATGTCCGCGGTGTCGAGGCCCGTCTCGTCCCCGACGCGGCGCTGGATCGCGAGGACCGGCTCGCGCAGGGCGTCGCCCTCGGCGGTGCAGGTCACCTCCACGGTGCGCTCGTCCTCGGGGCGGCGGCGGCGGACGACCCGGCCCCGCTCCTCGAGGCGCTGCAGCAGCGGCGAGAGCGTGCCGCTGTCGAGGTGGAGCTCGCGGCAGAGCCGCCCCATGGTGGTCGGACCGTTCTCCCAGAGCACCAGCAGGACGACGTACTGGCTGTACGTCAGCCCCAGGGGCGCGAGACCGCGGCGGAAGGACGCCGCGATCGCGCGGGAGGCGTCGTGGAGCGCGAAGCACAGCTGTGCGTCGAGCTTCGTGGGCGCCGCCGAGGTCGCCGAGGTGTCCGTGCTCATGACACCAGGGTAGGCCCGACGGGAAGTGGTGCGCGTTACCGTGGGGTGATGAGTGCGTCGAAAGGCCCAGGTGGGGGCACTCCGGGGACACCGGGCACGGGTGACGACGAGTCCGTCGGCCCGCCCGGACGCTTCGCCGACGACCTCATCGGCCTGGATCCGGACGATCCCGAGGCCCGCGCCTTCGCCGCGCACCTCGACCGGATGGAGCACGTCGGGCCGGCGTCGTTCACCGTGGAGGGCCAACTGGCCGGGGTCCGCGACTTCGCCGAGTCCGCCAATCGGGCGGACGGCACCCGCCGGCTCGCGGCGATCGTCCTCGTGGCGCTCGTGCTCCTCGGCACCGGCTTCGTGATCTTCGAGGTCCTCGAGGTGGTCCTGCGCACGGCCCT
>NZ_JBBEGL010000022.1:0-7464 GCF_037400275.1 Actinomycetospora aeridis
TCTGCCCGGACGACTGACTCCGACATGCTCAGGTTCCTCCGGCGGCCAGCGCTCCGCCCTGGACCAGAGCACCGGCCTCAGGAGACCCGCACCAGAGATGTATCCGGGACCGGGAAGTGGTGGTCAAGACGTGGCCTCTCCCCGACGGCGGCGTTGTCAGGATGCCGGCACAGCGGACGCCGCCGACATAGCGGCCGTGGGCTCCTCGCAAGATCAAGATTCGTGGGCGTTCGGTTGTGGACAACAAGCGAACCGCAAGTACCGTGGGGAGAAGGCGTCAACCATATGGCCCTTGACCAGCCTGCCCCTCGGCGTCCTGCCAACGGGTTCAGGAGCACCTTCGTCTGAGGGGCCCGCACCTGATGGGCACGCCCGACATCAATCTTGTCCACACGATGCGTGATGCGGCACAGGGCTTGATAGACATGCGAAGCATCCGTGATCGGGACACCCTGCTGAGCCAGCTCATCGTTTCGGCCGTCGGTCTGGTTCCGGCGGCTACCGGTGGTGGACTCTCGCGCACCAACAACCGCGAGATCCAGACGAGTCACGCCACCACCCACGCGGTCTACGAGCTCGACCAGCTCCAGAACCGGCTGGAAGAGGGGCCGTGCATCAGCGCCGCCCTCGATCCACCGGCCGACGGATGCCTGCTCGCCCGCGATTTGCAGGGCTCCGACGCTCATCGCTGGCCCCGGTTCGCGCCCTACGCAGTGGAAGCCGGCGTTCACTCGATGCTGTCGACCTCGGTCGTTAGCGAACGGGGTGGAGTTCGGTCCGCGCTCAACCTGTATTCCGGACAGCGCGACGCCTTCGACGCGACCGCGGTCGTCACGGCAGGGCTGTTCGCCACCCAGGTCGGCGCGCTGCTCTACGGCGCCGACCACGCCGCTCACCTCGGAATTGCGGTGGCCTCTCGCGACGTCATCGGACAAGGCAAGGGCGTGCTCATGGAGCGCTTCACCCTCGATCCGGACGAAGCCTTCGAGATGCTCGTCCAGTCGTCGCAGCAGACGAACATGAAGCTTGTCGACGTCGCCCAATGGCTGGTGGACGAAGCCATCGAGCGAAGGGCCGCGACAAGGAAATCTTGAGCTGACGCGGAGTGGCCGTAGCGCGCACGGCCGTCCGCGCGCAGGCTGAGCTTGTGGGCCGTCGCTCGCGGGTGGTCGCGAGCTGATCGCGCACCTAGCGAAGCAAGATCGAACCAGAAAGTACCCCTGAGATTCCTCCGCCGACTGCCCGGGTGCGTGGGCTTCGGTGGACGGCGGCCAGCGAGGCGCCCTGGGCAGAGTGATGCCGGCGTGGGCGGCGCCGGGCACGGCGACCACGATCTCGCGCAACATCTCTGCACGCTCCCGAGCAACGGGTTCGAGAGTTGATCAACTGTGCTGCGGCCTTTTCATCGCGGCGACCATCGAGTCGACCTGTTCGGGTTGCACACCGGGGCACTGCCTCACCGGTAAAAAGACGGGGCACCGTTCCTGGAAACCACCACGGCCCAGAGACTTGACCACTCAGTGGGCGCCCGGACGCTGCTCAGCGTCCTGCGATAGGAGACACGCACCCCGCATGCGACACCAGCGCTTCAGGGCGGAACACGGAGCGCTCCGGCTGTACCGCCGATCGGTAGCGCCCTACCGATTCGTCGGGCCGCCGTTCAGCGGGCGTGGCCGCAATCCGAGACGGCCGGGGGGCTGTAGGCCCTGGGTTGGAGTGGTGGGGTGCTGCCCCGCCACGCTCGGGGCGGCGGCGGAAGACAACTGCGTCCAGCGATCGAAGTGGGTCACCGCGCCCGCCGGCGAGCCACCCGGGCCGGACCCCATCGCGGTTTGCTCTACCCGCCCTGCGGCGATCCGACCCGGTTCCCGTATCCGCGATTCCACCCAGGGGCTCGTCGGGACCACTCGAACGAGAGGACTCCGCCTGTGCGCACCCATCGACACGCCCGCCTCCTCGACCGCGTCAGCCTCGCGGTCGGTCGCGGTCTGCTCTCCGGCCTCGCCGGCACCGCGGCGATGACCGTGTCCAGCACCGTCGAAATGAAGATCAACGATCGGGGTGCGAGCTCGACTCCCGCGCAGGCGGTCGCCGAGGTCACCGGGGTGCGGCCCGCCGACGACACCGCGCAGCAGAAGCTCAACACGCTCGCGCACTGGGGCTACGGCACCGCCTGGGGCCTGGGTCGCGGTGCGCTCGACCTAGCCGGGCAACGTGGCCCGCTGGCCTCCCTCCTGCACCTGGTCGCGGTCCTCGGGTCCGAGCAGGTCATCATGCCCGCGCTCGGACTGGGGTCACCGACCCCGCGCTACGGAGCCTCGGCGGCCGCCACCGACGCGTGGCACCACCTCGTCTACGCCGCCGCCACCGGAGTGGCCTACGACGCCCTGGCCGCCCGCTGACGCGTCGACTCCCGGCCGTTCCCGACCCGCCCGCGGGCGGGCGGGCAACCGCCGGTGAGGCGCGGGCTCAAGTGAGTCGGGGCGAACCTCAGGGCTCGGAGCCGCTGACCGCCCGGTAGGGGCGTCCTACTCGCCGCGGGACCCCTGCTGCTCAGCCGCTCACTCGTCCTCGACGCTCACGCATCCGGCGACCCCGAGGAGACGAGCAGTCTTGTCTGCCTCCAGGCGCACGCCCCCGCGACGACCGGCTCGAATCCATGGTGAAGGAGACCCGTCCGTGGGCACCGCCGACACCGATCCCCGACCACTGGTCTTCGTCCTCGGTCACCACGAACTGCTTTGGCTGTTCGTCGTCGGCCGCATCGAGCTCCTGATCCGGCCAGCCATCCGCCTCGTCCGCCAGGTCCACCTGCAGCGTCTGCCCGGACGTCACGGCACCCCGACCGACCTCGGCCACGACTTCTGAGCCCGCTCGACACCGTCGCCGAAGGAGGCGCCGACGAGCTGGTTCGTCGGGCCGAGGGCCGACACGTGGCACCACGATCAAGGCGGTCCTGCTGTTCCTCACCGCCGCGCACCTTCGTCCAGCTCGCCCCTTCGACATCGCGGCCGTGGTGAACGCGGCGCCAGGTTCGGACGCGCGGCCACCGTCGCCGACGCCGCCGTCCTGGCCGGTGCCGTTGCTCTGATGCGGTCCTGCTCACCCATCGCGTGGTCGCCCGCCTGCGCCGCGGCCGATCGGTCACCCGCGGTCGTCGACCAACCGGTCCGACTGCTCGTCGCCGACGGCGCCGCCAGAACGACGAGCGGGGTGGCCCGCAGCAGAAACCAGCAGCCGACCCGGGCCGTCAGCGCCCGGGGCAGCTCTCGGCCCCCGATCGGTTCCTCCCGGCACCGCAACCAGACCGCCCTCGCGATTCCCGAGGAACAACGGCCGACGTTCGCGGCGAGCCGTCGTCGGGCACACCCGCCAGCCCGACCCAGCCCGACCCCGAGGACAGACCTGACGATGTGCTTCTCCGCGACGGCCAACTTCGTCGGCAGCCCGGTGGTGGGCGCCGTGGGCATCGCGACACTGGCCCAGGTCCGCGAGCCCCGGGAGGTGGTGTTCGCCTCGCTGCCCCTGCTGTTCGCGATCCACCAGTTCGCCGAGGGCTTCGTCTGGCTGGGCCTACAGGGCCAGGTCTCCCCCGGCGTCGGGGCCGGCGCGGCGTACTTCTACCTGCTCTACGCCCAGGGCGTGCTCCCGGCGCTGATGCCACTGGGCGTGCTGCTCATCGAACCGTCACGGCGCCGCCAGCTGCTGATCGCCCCGTTCCTCCTGCTCGGGATCGCCGCGGGGGTCTACCTGTTCTGGGTCGACGTCGCCGAACCAGTCACCTGCCGCATCGTCGACCACAGCATCGCCTACGAGAACGAGAGATCGCTGGTCGGCCTGTTCGCCGTCGCCTACGTGGTGGCCGTCGTCGGGGCGGCGCTCTGCTCCGGCTACCGCTGGATCGTCGCCTTCGGGATCGCCAACCTCATCGGCCTGACTGCCACGCAGATCCTGCTCGCCAGCAGCTTCACTTCGATCTGGTGCGCCTACGCCGCGGTCGTCAGCGTCATGATCCTCCTCTTCTTCCTCCGGCGTCGCCGCCACGAACGCCGCGAGCGCACGGCTGCGGACGACCTCGCGATCGCGACGTGACCGCGTCGCACCGAGCGGCTCCCCTCCGACCGGCGACGCGGCGCGGGCCGACACCTCGAGGAAGGAGACGCGCCGGAG
Source organism: Actinomycetospora aeridis (assembly GCF_037400275.1). Classification (NCBI taxonomy): domain Bacteria; kingdom Bacillati; phylum Actinomycetota; class Actinomycetes; order Pseudonocardiales; family Pseudonocardiaceae; genus Actinomycetospora; species Actinomycetospora aeridis. The sequence goes on from NZ_JBBEGL010000022.1 coordinate 4,171, forward strand.
ATCCCGCCGGTCGACAGCGACCCGCTCGAAGGGCCAGCGGGGAAACGCACTGCTGGACCAACCACAACACCTGCGAGCCCGACCTCCACCGCGGACTCCAACAACAGCTCGCGTCGGTGGCTTGACACAGGGCTCTCAGCAGCGCGCTGGTCAGTCGACGGCGATGCCGGCCCGCCGTCGGTACTCGTTTGCGAAGGCGAGCAGCGCCGGCCCCCGCGGCCGCCGTCCCGCGACGCCGTCGCAGGTGCCGGTCTTGGTGTCCATGATGTTGACGTGCCGGGCGGCTCGACGGCCCGGTGGCGTCACTGCAGCAGCCGCTGGCGTTGGTGAAAGAGCCGGCCTTCTCGACGTGCGTCGCCGCCGGCAGCAGGAAGACCTCGGTGCCGATGTCCTCGGTGCGCATCTCCCCGGTCTCGATCTCGGGACCGTTCTTCCAGAACGTCACAGTCTCGATCTCCTGCAGGTCACGCACCACCAGCCACTGCAGCGCGCACCGAACAACGCTCGTTTGTCGTCTTCACGTGACGTCGCGCGTGCCTTGTGGGCTCGCCGGTCACGATGGTTGGCAGCCCGCGCCGATGTGGGACGGCCCCACACGCTCGGCCCTCTCACCGGCGCAGCCCCTTCCTTCGTCGTCCTCGACCCTGCGGCCGTAAGCCGGTTCGGTCACTGCCGGCCCGGAGTCGCGGACCTGCTTGCGCCGAGCCCCCGGGGTGCGGCGCACGCCCTGGTCGTCGTGGTCGCCGCAGGCGTGCGCACCTGGACGCTCCTGCCGGTGTGGCTCTTCGTTGGGCGGTGTCGCGGCCCAAGGAGCCGTCGCCGGCCGACCGGCATCAGTCCCGCCCCTTCTCACAGATCCGGCGTGACCGCGACCGGAGCCGATCAGGCCTATTTCCCGGTTGTCCCCCATTCGTGGACTGCCCGGCGCGTGGCAGGACAGCTTCGGTCCGATCGGTGGTGGTCAATCGGTCGTCCGCAACCGGATGACCGAGGGCGGGGACGGACGGTGTTCTCGCCCACGGTGTGCGGGAACCGTTCCTCGACCGAGCCTGTGGACGCAGGGCGATCTTCGCTCTGTGTCCCACGGTCCCGTGGGGCGATGTGGAACAGGAAAGGTCTGCATGCCTGAGCAGCACAGCATCGAGTTCGACGACCAGGTCGTGGAGCTCCTGCCCGCGCGTACGGTCATGACCGCATTCCTGCTCGGTGACGGCGGCGACGCCGGTGACGGCGGCGAGGCCGGTGACGGTGGCGGGGCCACCAGCGGCGACAGCGGTGACTCCGGTGACGGGGGCGACAGCGGCGACGCCGACGGCGGTTCCGGCGGGCTCGCGGTGAACGCCGCGAACTTCTCCGACGGTGACCAGTCGAACGACGCCGGCGCCGACGGCGGCGACGGCGGCCAGTCCGGCGACGCCGGCGACTCGGGTGACACCGGGGACACCGGCGACGCCGACGGTGGTGACGGCGGCAACGGCGGTGACGGCGGCGACGCCGACAACTCGGACAACTCGGAGTCGAACTCCGAGTACTCGGACGACTCCGACAGCTCGGAGAACTGGGAGAGCTGAGGCTCGACCTGAGCAGGGGCGGGGCGGGGCTCGACGCGTGAGCCCCGCCCCGCCCCTCTCATCTTCGCGCGACGCCGCGCGACATGGGGATCGGGGACAAGACGTGACCACCACCAGCGACGACACGGCGGCCGATCCGGCCGCCCGGCTGCCGCAACGCGCTCCCGGTGTCGAGCTCCTCGGGCCCTACCAGGGCTCCGGGTTCCGGGAACCGCGCTACCTCCTGCGCCGCGGCGACGGGCAGGTCGCCCAGCTCCCGTCGTTGCTCTACCGGGTCGCGTCCCTGGCCGACGGGTCCCGCGACCTCGCCGCGATCGCCGCCGTGCTCGCCGAGGAGTTCCCGGAGGACCTCGGCGGCGGACAGGGCCGCGACCGCGTCGCGTTCCTCGTCGAGCACCGCCTGGCCCCGGCGGGTGTGATCACGGTGCCGTCCGCCCCGGGGGAGACCTGCGCCGCCGTGCCGGTCCCGGCGGACCGATCGCCGCGCCGCGACCACCTGCTCATGCTCCGGATGCGCCGCGCGCTCGTCCCCGAGCACCTGGTGTGGCGCATCGCGGGCACCTTCCGCCCGCTCTTCCACCCCGCCGCCGTGGCCGTCCTGCTCGCCGCCTTCGTCGCGGTGGACGTCGCGCTCGTCGCGCGCTCGGGCTGGTCCGGACTGGTCGCGAGCGGCCACCACCTGGTCGCCGACCCGACGTCGACGCTCGCCCTGCTCGGGACGGTGGCCCTCGTCGGGGTGTTCCACGAGAGCGGCCACGTCGCCGCCTGCCGGTACGGGGGCGCGGTCCCGGGCTCGATGGGCGTGGGCGTCTACATCGTCTGGCCCGCGTTCTACAGCACGGTCACCGACGCCTACCGGCTCTCGCGAGCGGGACGGTTGCGGACCGACCTCGGCGGGGTCTACTTCAACGCTATCGCCATGGCAGCCCTCGGGGCTGCGTACCTCGCGACCGGCTCGCCGTGGCTGCTCGCCACCGTGGCGCTGCTGCACCTCGAGACGGCATGGCAGTTCCTGCCCTCGCTGCGGCTCGACGGCTACTACGTCCTCGCCGACCTCGTCGGGGTGCCCGACCTCTTCGCCCGGATGCGCCCCGTCCTCACCTCGCTGCTGCACCCCCGCCGCACACCACCGGCGGCCGTCCGCGAGCTCCGGCCGTGGGTCCGGCGAACGGTCACCGCCTGGGTGGCGCTCGTGGTCCCGTTCCTGGCGTGGTGGATCGTGCTGTTCATCGTGCTCGCCCCCGAGCTCGCGCCGTCCGCGTGGGCGGCGCTCGAGCAGCACGCGGTCACGCTCGCGGGGGCCGGTGCAGATTTCCGGCCCGCCGCTGCCGTGCTCGCCGCGGTGCAGATCATCCTGCTCGTCCTGCCGTGGGCCAGCGGCACGGTACTGGCAGTCAACCTCGCACGACGCCTCGCACGGGCGACGCTGCGCGCGCTCCGGCGCGCCAGAGCTCGCCGGTCCGAGCGTCGTGATCCAACGGGTCACCCGACCGATGCCACGCGAGGCGTCCTCCGCCGGCCATGAACCGCGCGGCGTCGCCCAGCACGAATCAATCTGGATCACCGACCTGCTCCGGCAGCATCTGCTCGACAGTCCGACGGCGTGGCCGACGAGCGGAGCGGGCTTGCCCCTTCGGGCGCCTACATCCTGACGTGCACGACCGGTTGGGCGCGACCTACACTCCCTTCACGCCGCCGCCGTGACTCTCCCCGGCGCAGCGCC
>NZ_JBBEGL010000023.1:0-5601 GCF_037400275.1 Actinomycetospora aeridis
CACCATACCAACCCACTCACCGAGCGAGCCTTCCGGAAGGCGACCTTCCCATCTTACTGCGTCGACCGGACCGGGTTCAACCTCTGTGTCCTGGCGACATGGAGAACAGTACACGGGCGATCAGGGCGCCCGTCACGGGGGGTGGTCGAACATCATCGGCGCAGGTCAGCACCCCTCCAGTGGTGCTCGAGCCCGCCGCGACCTCCTCCACCGCCCACCACGCCTCGCGCGAGGGACCGGCACGGAGGCCCGGGCGCGACACCGGCGGGCGAGGCTCGCGCCGGCGTGGGGTCCGCCAACAGTCCGGAGCCGTTGCCGTGGGCGACGCGGGCGCCCGGCACCCGGGCCACCGTCTCCTCGCCACCCCGCGTCCGTCACCGGAGCCCTGCTCTCCGGTGCGCGCGGCCGCTCCCGCCGTCGCCGCACGAGCCAGGTCGGCACGGACAACGAGCTCGCGCGCCGGCCGGGGGTCAGCGACGCGCGCGCCGATCGTCCGCTGCGGGCTCCGCCGAGTGGTAGGCGTCCATGGCGTCCGCCAGCAGGTCGGCCAGCCGGGGCCCCGAGTCGTCCGCCCGTCGCGCCGACGGGACCCCGTTGCGGGGCCCTCGTGCTGCCGGTCTTCCACCGCGCCGCGTCTCGGGCGCGGACGTCGCACCGCTCGGTGCGCGTCCGTCCGGCGGCGGCGGCGTCGTCATCGTCGGCGGCGTCGGCGGCGTCGTCGACGGCGCTGCGGCGGTCGGGGGCGCGGCGTCCTGGTACTCACTGAGCAGGTCGACCAGGGTGAGGGCCAGCTCCCGCCGGTACTCGTCGTCGACGCCGTCCGGCGCGGACGACACCGACGGTGACGTGGGCACGGCGGGTCGCCCGTCGCGGAGCGCGTCGCCCCAGCGCGCGGCGATCGTCACCGGCTCCCCGTCCCGGCCGTCGCGCCCGTGTGGAGCACGATCGCCCACGACGGCCGACGTGCCGGCGGACGGATCGCGGTGCGGCCGCCCGTTCTCGAGCACGCTGCCGTACCCGCTGTCCTGCGCCCCGCCGTAGGGCCATGGGCTCCGAGGCCCGGTCGAGCCGCCACCGTCGGCATCGGGCACCGCGTCCCGCACCACCCGGCCGCCCCCGACAGCGCCGTGCCCGTTCCGGGAGGGCGGGTGGTCGCCGTTGCGCCCGAGCGGCTGGTCGTCCTCCCGGCCCGCCCGACGCCGGGTCGCCCCCTCGGTCTCCCCGGCCCCGTCCGCGTCACGGCGCGCCGGGCCTGCGGCCGTCAGGGGGTCCGGCACGCGGTCCTCCGACCGCTGCTCGTCGCGCCGGCGGTGGCGATCCGTCCGGCGCTCGGCGTCGTCCCCGACGCCGGGACCGACACGGCGCCGGCCGCCGCGGTGGTCCGGCTGGTCGGCCCCCTCGGTGGCGGCGGCGTCGTCACCCGGAGTTCCGGGGCGCCGCGACAGCCACGACTCGCCGGTCTCCCACCGGGCGCGCGCCCGGGCGAGACGCCTGCTCCGGGCGTCGGACCCGGGGTCGGTATCGGTGTCCGGGGCGGTGTCGGACCACTCGATCGCCTCGAGGCCGGTCGATGCTGCCGAGGGCTCGTCGTCGGACGACCCGCCCTCAGGCATCGGCGTCGCGCTCGCCGGGGCGGCGAACGGGTCCAGGCTGCCCCCGCGGGCGGCCGCCAACGCCGCTGCCAGTGCCTCGCCGGGATCCGCGTTGTCGCGGTACCGCGCCCGGCGCCGGCCCGGACGGACCTCCGGAGCCGTTTCCTCCGCCCCCTCCGCCGCCGACTCCGAGGCCGACCCGCGCACCGGGGCCTCACCCTGCGCCGACCCTGTCCCGTCGCCCGTCGACGCTCCGAGGCCAGGAGCGTCGGGTGCGACGCCGAGGGAGTCGAGCGACGGGCCGCCCCCGTCGGGGAGGACCACCGGCGGGGCGGAGTCGGGCGACGGGTCGGGGTGCCGGCGGCCGGTGTCGACGGGCTCCACCACGGCAGGTGGCGACCCGTCGGCAGGCGCGGAGTGCTGGGTGCGCGACAGCGCCACCGCGAGGGCGATCCGGGCCCGGGTCGTCTCCTCCCGCGCCGACGACGCGTAGCCGTGCGCCCGCCGCAGCTCGTCGAGCGCGTGGCGGCTGTCGCCCCGGTGCGCGGCGACCTCGGCGAGCACCTCGACGGCCTCCGCGGCCTGGGCCTCGTGGCCGCGCGCAACGAGGTCGGCCTCTGCCTCGCGCGCGAGGCGTCCGGCGGTGTCGACGTCGCCGTCCGCCAGGGAGACGAGCCGCGCCAGCACGCAGCGCACCCGTCCCACCGCGAGCGCCGTGGTCGCCTGGGGCGTCGCGGCGAGCAAGGGGCCGCCCAGCTCGCGCGCCTCCGCGACCCGACCGAGCTCGGCGAGCAGCTCCACCTGGTCCGCGACGATCAGGGCCGTCTCCCGGCCCCCGTCGACGACGGCCTCGCCGATGGTCGCGTTCCGGAGGACGGCGAGGGCGTCCGTGGCGTCACCGATGACGCGGCGGGCACGCGAACGGGACCGCTGGACGGCGAGGCGGCGGACGTCGTCCGACGGCTTCCCGACGAGGTCGTCCACCTGCCGTGCCGCGGCGTCGACCCCGGCGACGTCGCCCCGCGCCGCGCGCGCCGCGGCCCACGCGACGAGCGCGTCCGCACGCACCCCGGTGTCCAGCACCTGACCCGCCGCCAGGGGTCCGAGGAGGGCCTCCGCGGCGTCGAGCTCGTCGCAGCGCACCGCGGCGAGCGCGAGCTCGCAGCGCAGCACCGCGGCGTCGGCGGACCGCCCCGCCCGGTCGGCGTCCTCCAGCTGGGGCACGGCGCGCAGGATCAGCGCCGCCGCGCGGTCCGACTGCCCGAGCGCGAGCACCGCCGAACGTTCGGCGGCGCTGCGCGCTCCGGCATCCTCGCCGGCCGACCTCGCGACGTGTTCGGCCAGCGCGACGCTCAGCTGTGGGTCGGTCCAGCGCAGGCCCTCGGCGACCTCGAGGATCGCGCTCGCACTGAGCCCCTGGATCGCGGACCGCCGCGCCGACCCCTCCACCTCGTCCCGGTCCTCAGTCCCGGGTCAGCTTGCGGTGGGTCACGCGGTGCGGGCGTGCCGCGTCCGCACCGAGCCGCTGGATCTTGTTCTGCTCGTAGTCGGCGAAGTTGCCCTCGAACCAGAACCAGGACGCCGGGTGGTCGTCCGTCCCCTCCCACGCGAGGATGTGGGTGCAGACGCGGTCGAGGAACCAGCGGTCGTGGGAGACCACCACGGCGCAGCCGGGGAAGTTCTCCAACGCGTTCTCGAGCGACGACAGGGTCTCGACGTCGAGGTCGTTCGTGGGCTCGTCGAGCAGCAGCAGGTTGCCGCCCTGCTTCAGGGTCATCGCGAGGTTCAGGCGGTTGCGCTCGCCACCGGAGAGGACGTTGACCGGCTTCTGTTGGTCCGGCCCCTTGAAGCCGAAGGCCGAGATGTAGGCCCGGGAGGGCATCTCGACGTTGCCGACCTGAATGAAGTCGAGCCCGTCGGAGACGACCTTCCAGACGTTGTCGGTGCCGGAGAGCCCCTCACGCCCCTGGTCGACGTAGGACAGCTTCACCGTGTCGCCGACCCGCACCTCGCCGGAGTCCGGCTTCTCGAGCCCGACGATCGTCTTGAACAACGTCGTCTTGCCGACACCGTTCGGCCCGATGACGCCGATGATGCCGTTCGGCGGCAGGGAGAACGACAGGTCCTTGATCAGCAGCCGGTCGTCGAACCCCTTGTCGAGGTGGCTCACCTCGACGACCACGTTGCCCAGACGCGGGCCGGGCGGGATCTGGATCTCCTCGAAGTCGAGCTTCCGCGTCTTCTCCGCCTCGGCCGCCATCTCCTCGTAGCGGGCCAGACGCGACTTGCTCTTCGCCTGCCGGGCCTTGGCTCCGGAACGCACCCACGCCAGCTCGTCCTTCAGACGCTTCTGCAGCTTGGAGTCCTTGCGTCCCTGCACCGCGATGCGGTCGGCCTTCTTCTCGAGGTACACCGAGTAGTTGCCCTCGTAGCCGATCGCGCGTCCTCGGTCGAGCTCCAGGATCCAGCCCGCGACGTTGTCGAGGAAGTACCGGTCGTGGGTGACGGCCAGGACCGCGCCCTCGTAGCTCGCGAGGTGCTGCTCGAGCCACTGCACGCTCTCGGCGTCGAGGTGGTTCGTCGGCTCGTCGAGCAGGAGGAGGTCCGGCTTGCTGATCAGCAGCTTGCACAGCGCGACACGCCGGCGCTCGCCGCCGGACAGGTGCGTCACCGGGGAGTCACCCGGCGGGCAGCGCAGCGCGTCCATCGCCTGCTGGAGCTGGGAGTCGAGGTCCCAGGCGTCGGAGTTGTCGAGGTCCTCCTGGAGGGCCCCCATCTCCTCCATCAGCTCGTCCGAGTAGTCGGTGGCCATGAGCTCGGCGATCTCGTTGTAGCGCGCGAGCTTCACGGCGACGTCGCCGGCGCCCTCCTGCACGTTCCCGAGGACGGTCTTGTCCTCGTTGAGCGGGGGTTCCTGCTGCAGGATCCCGACGCTCGCCCCCGGGGCCGCGTACGCCTCGCCGTTGTTGGCCTGGTCCAGTCCGGCCATGATCCTCAGAACGCTCGACTTGCCCGCCCCGTTGGGGCCGACGACACCGATCTTCGCGCCGGGCAGGAAGTTCAGCGTGACGTCGTCGAGGATGACCTTGTCACCATGGGCCTTGCGAACCTTCTTCATGGTGTAGATGAACTCAGCCACGCCCACGATGGTAGTTGGCACGACTCGGCGTCCACCGGCCCCGGGGCCTGTTCAGGCGCTGACGCGAGCGGCACCGGAGCGACGGCGCTCGCCGGCCGCGATGCCGGTGACCGTCGCGCCGTCCGGCACCGGCTCCTCGGCCGTCACCGGGACGTCGTCGGTGCCCGGTCCGCCGGGTGCCGAAGGATCGATACCGGGACCGCCGAGCTCGGCCTCGGCTCCCGTGTCGGCATCGTCGTCGCGCGCGCCGTCCGACCCGGCGGACACGACCTCGACGCCCTCCGTCGCGGAGGCCCGCCACGGGTGCACCGTGGCCCTGCACCGGGCCAGGTCGGGCCCCACCGCCGTCGCGCTGATCTCGGTCATGTAGCGCCGCACGCCCTCGACCTCGAACTCGCGGACGGACAGGCGCCCCGTCACGACCACGGGGTCGCCCTTCACGAGCGAGCGGGCTCCGTCGGCGAGGCGGCGCCAGCAGGTCACCGACGCGGTGAAGCGGTCGCCGTCCACCCACGTGTCGGAGGCCTTGTCGTACCGGCGGGCCGAGCTCGCCACCCGGAAGTTGACGACGAGGTGTTCCTGGTTGGGGCCCACACGCTTGGCGATCACGTCACTGGCGACGTTGCCCGTCACCGTCACCGTCGTCTCGTTCATCTCGCACTCCGCTCGTCGTGAGTCGGAGCAATTCTCCGGCTCGCACGACGAAGCGTCCCGGAGGATTCCGAGGAGGCGTGAGCACCCGATGATGATCTGTGGATAGCCGGGCCCGCTGTGGACGACCGCCGGCTGTGGTGCCGCGAGGAATACTCCACGTGCCGCAGTCGACAGCACCGATCCGGCGCGGACGCACGACGTGTCGGCGGACAGCAC
>NZ_JBBEGL010000024.1:0-5362 GCF_037400275.1 Actinomycetospora aeridis
GGGGAGTGTGTGGTGTCGTGGGGTTTCTTTGAGTCGCTCAGCCCTTGTTTGCCAGTGGGGGTTGGGTGTTTTTGCTGGGACTGTTTGTTCCAATGTTTTTTGTTGGAGAGTTTGATCCTGGCTCAGGACGAACGCTGGCGGCGTGCTTAACACATGCAAGTCGAGCGGTAAGGCCCTTCGGGGTACACGAGCGGCGAACGGGTGAGTAACACGTGGGTGACCTGCCCTCCACTTCGGGATAAGCCTGGGAAACTGGGTCTAATACCGGATAGGACCTCCTGGTGCATGCTGGGTGGTGGAAAGTTTTTCGGTGGGGGATGGGCCCGCGGTCTATCAGCTTGTTGGTGGGGTGATGGCCTACCAAGGCGACGACGGATAGCCGGCCTGAGAGGGTGATCGGCCACACTGGGACTGAGACACGGCCCAGACTCCTACGGGAGGCAGCAGTGGGGAATCTTGCGCAATGGGCGGAAGCCTGACGCAGCAACGCCGCGTGAGGGATGACGGCCTTCGGGTTGTAAACCTCTTTCGCGATCGACGAAGGCCCATCTTTTGGATGGGTTGACGGTAGGTCGAGAAGAAGCACCGGCCAACTACGTGCCAGCAGCCGCGGTAATACGTAGGGTGCGAGCGTTGTCCGGAATTATTGGGCGTAAAGAGCTCGTAGGCGGTGTGTCGCGTCGGCCGTGAAAACCTGGGGCTTAACTCTGGGCGTGCGGTCGATACGGGCATCACTAGAGTTCGGCAGGGGAGACTGGAATTCCTGGTGTAGCGGTGAAATGCGCAGATATCAGGAGGAACACCGGTGGCGAAGGCGGGTCTCTGGGCCGATACTGACGCTGAGGAGCGAAAGCATGGGTAGCGAACAGGATTAGATACCCTGGTAGTCCATGCCGTAAACGTTGGGCGCTAGGTGTGGGGTCCATTCCACGGGTTCCGTGCCGCAGCTAACGCATTAAGCGCCCCGCCTGGGGAGTACGGCCGCAAGGCTAAAACTCAAAGGAATTGACGGGGGCCCGCACAAGCGGCGGAGCATGTGGATTAATTCGATGCAACGCGAAGAACCTTACCTGGGTTTGACATGCACCAGACGCGTCCAGAGATGGGCGTTCCCTTGTGGTTGGTGTGCAGGTGGTGCATGGCTGTCGTCAGCTCGTGTCGTGAGATGTTGGGTTAAGTCCCGCAACGAGCGCAACCCTTGTCCTATGTTGCCAGCGGGTGATGCCGGGGACTCATGGGAGACTGCCGGGGTCAACTCGGAGGAAGGTGGGGATGACGTCAAGTCATCATGCCCCTTATGTCCAGGGCTTCACACATGCTACAATGGCCGGTACAGAGGGCTGCGAAGTCGTGAGGCGGAGCGAATCTCGTAAAGCCGGTCTCAGTTCGGATCGGGGTCTGCAACTCGACCCCGTGAAGTCGGAGTCGCTAGTAATCGCAGATCAGCAACGCTGCGGTGAATACGTTCCCGGGCCTTGTACACACCGCCCGTCACGTCACGAAAGTCGGTAACACCCGAAGCCCGTGGCCCAACCCCTTGTGGGGGGGAGCGGTCGAAGGTGGGACTGGCGATTGGGACGAAGTCGTAACAAGGTAGCCGTACCGGAAGGTGCGGCTGGATCACCTCCTTTCTAAGGAGCTTCACCGAACACCACCACGTGTCTGGGTGTTCACAGGCGGATGTCCTGTGTCCCGGGGGGTGGTGGTGGGGGGCCTCAGTACCGTCCCGGGTTCTGCTCGGGTTCGGGACAGGGTTGCTCGAGAAAATGTGGAAACACCGGACTTCTTCTCGTGAGAGAAGACAGCACACTGTTGGGTCCTGAGAGGACAGCTTGAGTGCTGCTCTTTCTGGGACGGTCGGGGCCGGCTTCGCCTGTGGGTGGGGTGCGGCCTCGGTTCGTGTGGTCGTTGAGAATTGTACAGTGGACGCGAGCATCTTTTGTTTCTGTGCACATTTGTGTCGTGATTTCTTGATGTGTGTGTTGGTCAAGTTGTCAAGGGCGCACGGTGGATGCCTGGGCATCAGGAGCCGATGAAGGACGTGGGAGGCCGCGATAGTCCTCGGGGAGCTGTCAACCGAGCGTTGATCCGAGGGTGTCCGAATGGGGTAACCCGGCACCCGTCATGGGGTGTCACCGCTGTCTGAATGTATAGGACGGTGGGAGGGAACGCGGGGAAGTGAAACATCTCAGTACCCGCAGGAGAAGAAAACAACAGTGATTCCGTGAGTAGTGGCGAGCGAAAGCGGAAGAGGCTAAACCTCACCAGTGTGAGAGCCGGCAGGTGTTGCTGGTGGGGTGTTGTGGGGCGTCATGTACTGGTTCTGCCGGACCGGTGCGGGTGTTCGTGGTGTTAGTCGAAGGCGTTGGGACGCGTCGGCGTAGAGGGTGAGACCCCCGTAGGCGAAAACACCATGGTCACGCGTTGTGGCGGGCCCGAGTAGCAGCGAGCCCGTGTAATTCGCTGTGAATCTGCCGGGACCACCCGGTAAGCCTAAATACTCCCTGATGACCGATAGCGGACAAGTACCGTGAGGGAAAGGTGAAAAGTACCCCGGGAGGGGAGTGAAATAGTACCTGAAACCGTGTGCCTACAAGCCGTCAGAGCCTTAGCTGTATAGCGGGGTGATGGCGTGCCTTTTGAAGAATGAGCCTGCGAGTTAGTGGTACGTGGCGAGGTTAACCCGTGTGGGGTAGCCGTAGCGAAAGCGAGTCCGAACAGGGCGTGGTAGTCGCGTGCTCTAGACCCGAAGCGGGGTGATCTACCCATGGCCAGGGTGAAGCGCCGGTAAGACGGCGTGGAGGCCCGAACCCACCAGGGTTGAAAACCTGGGGGATGAGCTGTGGGTAGGGGTGAAAGGCCAATCAAACTCCGTGATAGCTGGTTCTCCCCGAAATGCATTTAGGTGCAGCGTCGCGTGGTACTCACCGGAGGTAGAGCACTGGTTGGCCTAGGGGGCCTACAAGCTTACTGAAGTCAGCCAAACTCCGAATGCCGGTGAGCGTGTAGCGCGGCAGTGAGACGGCGGGCGATAAGGTTCGTCGTCGAGAGGGAAACAGCCCAGATCGCCGGCTAAGGCCCCTAAGCGTGCGCTAAGTGGGAAAGGATGTGGGATCGCCCAGACAACCAGGAGGTTGGCTTAGAAGCAGCCATCCTTGAAAGAGTGCGTAATAGCTCACTGGTCAAGTGGTCCTGCGCCGACAATGTAGCGGGGCTCAAGCGCACCGCCGAAGCCGCGGCAACACCACGTGAACACTCCGCAGCCCTCGAGGCGTGTGGTGGTGGTGGTGTTGGGTAGGGGAGCGTCATGCGGGCGGTGAAGCGGCGGAGTGATCCAGCCGTGGAGCCCGTGTGAGTGAGAATGCAGGCATGAGTAGCGATAGCAGAGTGAGAAACTCTGCCGCCGGATGACCAAGGGTTCCTGGGCCAGGTTTTTCCGCCCAGGGTGAGCCGGGACCTAAGGCGAGGCCGACAGGCGTAGTCGATGGACAACGGGTTGATATTCCCGTGCTCGTGTAGGCGCGTCCCTGGCGAATCCAGGTGTGCTAACCGCCCGAACCTCGGGTGTCTCCTTCGGGAGCACCTCGGGGGGAGCGCGGGACCCCGCCTGGTAGTAGCCAAGCGATGGGGTGACGCAGGAGGGTAGCTCCGCCAGCTAGTGGTAGTGCTGGTGCAAGCGTGTAGGCCGGTCCGTAGGCAAATCCGCGGGCCATGACGGTTGAGACGTGACGCATAGCCGGTTGAGGCGAAGCAGAGTGATCCCATGCTGCCGAGAAAAGCCTCTAGCGAGTTCCTACGCGACCCGTACCCCAAACCAACACAGGTGGTCAGGTAGAGAATACCGAGGCGTTCGAGCGAACTGTGGTCAAGGAATTCGGCAAAATGCCCCCGTAACTTCGGGAGAAGGGGGGCCCTGTCCCGTGAAACCCCTTGCGGGTTAGCGGGGTGGGGCCGCAGAGACCAGGGGGAAGCGACTGTTTACTAAAAACACAGGTCCGTGCGAAGTCGCAAGACGATGTATACGGACTGACGCCTGCCCGGTGCTGGAACGTTAAGGGGACCGGTTAACCGTAAGGTGAAGCTGAGAACTTAAGCGCCAGTAAACGGCGGTGGTAACTATAACCATCCTAAGGTAGCGAAATTCCTTGTCGGGTAAGTTCCGACCTGCACGAATGGCGTAACGACTTCCCCGCTGTCTCGACCACAGACTCGGCGAAATTGCACTACGAGTAAAGATGCTCGTTACGCGCGGCAGGACGGAAAGACCCCGGGACCTTCACTACAGCTTGGTATTGGTGCTCGGTTCGGCTTGTGTAGGATAGGTGGGAGACTGGGAAGCGGCCACGCCAGTGGTCGTGGAGTCAACGTTGAAATACCACTCTGGTCGAATTGGGCATCTAACCTCGGACCATGATCTGGTTCAGGGACAGTGCCTGGTGGGTAGTTTAACTGGGGCGGTTGCCTCCCAAAGAGTAACGGAGGCGCCCAAAGGTTCCCTCAGCCTGGTCGGCAACCAGGTGTCGAGTGCAAGTGCACAAGGGAGCTTGACTGTGAGACCGACGGGTCGAGCAGGGACGAAAGTCGGGACTAGTGATCCGGCACCACCAGGTGGATGGGGTGTCGCTCAACGGATAAAAGGTACCCCGGGGATAACAGGCTGATCTTGCCCAAGAGTCCATATCGACGGCATGGTTTGGCACCTCGATGTCGGCTCGTCGCATCCTGGGGCTGGAGTAGGTCCCAAGGGTTGGGCTGTTCGCCCATTAAAGCGGTACGCGAGCTGGGTTTAGAACGTCGTGAGACAGTTCGGTCCCTATCCGCCGCGCGCGCAGGAGACTTGAGGAAGGCTGTCCCTAGTACGAGAGGACCGGGACGGACGAACCTCTGGTGTGCCAGTTGTCCCGCCAGGGGCACGGCTGGTTGGCTACGTTCGGAAAGGATAACCGCTGAAGGCATCTAAGCGGGAAGCCTGTTCCAAGATGAGGTCTCCCACCCCTTCGAGGGTTAAGGCCCCCACCAGACCAGTGGGTTGATAGGCCAGACATGTAAGCGCCGCAAGGCGTTCAGTGGACTGGTACTAATAGGCCGAGGACTTGCCCACACACCCATCAAGGGTCACGGCAAGCAACTGCGTAACGAACAGAGAAGTTCGCGTCCACTGTGCATATCCCAACGACCACACACCCCACCCCACAGGCCCACAGCCTGGTGGGGGTGGTGGGGTGTTCCGGTGGTCACAGCGGAGGGGAAACGCCCGGACCCATCCCGAACCCGGAAGCTAAGCCCTCCAGCGCCGATGGTACTGCGACCGCCAGGTCGTGGGAGAGTAGGACACCGCCGGAACACCCGACCACCCCCACAC
>NZ_JBBEGL010000025.1:0-1503 GCF_037400275.1 Actinomycetospora aeridis
CCTCCGTCCTCGTCAGAGACGATCTTGTACACAGGCCATCTGACAGGCTCCGGCACCGCCGCCGGCCTCGACGACAACGCCCTGATCGACCTGCTCGCCACCGAACTCCACCCCGACAACAACGGACCCGACGACGGGCCGGACGACGGGCCGGACAACGGGCCGGACTGGGGACCCGACGGCGGACCCGACGGCGGAATCGACAGCGGACCCGACAGCGGACCCGACAGCGGACCCGACAGCGGACCCGACAGCGGACCCGACAGCGCACCCGACAGCGCACCCCACAGCGCACCCCACAGCGCACCCCACAGCGCACCCCACAGCGCACCCGACAGCGGACCCGACGGCGGACCTGGCAACGGACCTGGCAACGACGGGCCGGACGACGGGCCGAACGACAGCGGCCCCGACGACAGCGGACCCGACGGCGGCGGCGAGGAGCCGGTCGACGACGGACCAGACGACGACGAGCCGGAGGGCGACAAGCCGGACACCGACGGACCGAACGGCGAGCCGGGCACCGACAAGCCGGACAGCGACAAGCCGGACAGCGACAAGCCGGACAGCGACAAGCCGGACAGCGACAAGCCGGACAGCGACAAGCCGGACAGCGACAGACCGGACAGCGACGGACCGGACAGCGACAAGCCGGACCGCGACGAACCGGACAGCGACGGATCGGGCGACGAGCCGACCGACGAGCCGACCGACGCCGAGCCGACCGACGATGCGTCAACCGGCCCTGGCACCGGCGGCGACAAGCCCACCCCCGGCGACGACACCGACGGAGAGGACGGCGACGAGGACGGCGACGAGGACGGCGCTGGTCCCCCGGACACCGTGCCCATCGGGAGCGCCTCGGCGGGTGGGGTGCGCGACGGGACCGTGGAGCTACGGCTACGCCTGACCACCGCGCTCGGCCTCGACGACCTGCCCGCCCACGTCCCCCGCTGGGGCACCCTCACCGCCCCCACCGCCCGCCGCCTGCTCGAGCGCTACCGCCGCGGCGAATGGCGCATCGTGCTCACCGACCCCGACGGCCGCCTCGACCACGTCCTGCTCGCCCGCCACCGCCCCACCCTCACCGACACGCAACGACCAGCCGAGCGACCACCCGGGCGACCACCCGGCCCCCGCCGCCGAGCGCGGCGGGGGCGGCACGGACCAGCCATCGTCGAACTCCAGGTGCCGACGACGCTGCTCGCCGCCCCCGACCCCGAACTCGACCCCGGACAGCACCCCGCCTGGGCCGCGCTGCTCGCTGAACTGCGCGCCCGGCTGCCCGACCTACGCGCCCGCCCACCCGGCGCCCCCGACGACCACGTCCACCCCGACGCGGCCCGGCACCGCCGCCCCAGCACCGAGATCGACCGCTGGACCCGCACCCGCGACCGGCACTGCATCGCGCCCTCGTGCCGCCACTCCGCGCACACCGGCGACCTCGACCACACCCTCGAGCACGCCCGCCACGGCCCCACCCTGAGCCGCAACCTCGGCGCC
>NZ_JBBEGL010000026.1:0-1362 GCF_037400275.1 Actinomycetospora aeridis
CTCCTATAGATCGCAAGCCCTCAAGCGGCTCGAGGAAGCGGACCGGCGGAAGCCTCGCGAGTCACCGACGGCGGCGGGAGCAGTCGATAGATCTCTCGGGCGAGGTAGCGCTTCAGACAGCGGATGATCTCTCGCTTCGAGAGTCCTTCGGCGGTGCGTCGGGCGACGTAGTCGATGGTGGGCTGATGCCAACGCATGCGGACGATGACCGCGCGGTAGAGCGCGGCGTTGGCCTGCCGGTTGCCGCCCCGGTTGAGCCGGTGACGCCCATTGGTCTTGCCAGAACCCGCGGGGATCGGGCTCGCTCCGCAGAGTTTCGCGAACGCCGATTCCGAGCGGACCCGATCGCTGTTGTCGCCCGCGGTCACGAGCATTTCCGCAGCAATGTCGAGACCGACGCCGACCGCATCGACCAGCCGCGGCGCCGCCGCCTTGGTCTGGACCTTGAGATGGCGGCTGTGGGTCTTGATTTCCTCGTGCAGCTCGAGCCACCGACGCGCCAGCGACCGCAGCACATGGCGCATCGCCGCTTCGGGGTCGTCGAGCTCGCCGCCGGGTTCGAGGGCGGCGCAGACGGTGATGAGCTTGTGGTCGCTGAGCGGCTCGAGCTCGGCGCGCAGCTCGTCGACCGCGGTGACGAGGGTGGCTTTCAACGTGATCATCGCGCTGGTCCGGGCCTTGACCGCGGTGTCCCGGGCGACCTTGATGAGCCGTAGGGCTTCGACCGCGCCGGCCGCGGCCTTGGGGACCGGGTGGCGACGGCCGCTGAGAACCTGGCGGGCGGCGTGCTCGGCGTCGATGGTGTCGCTCTTGCCCGACATCCGCCGCTCGCCCTTGCGCGGCGGCCGGTGCACCTCGTGGACAGTCAGGCCGTGACGACGCAGGAAGCGGGCCAGCCCGATGCCGTAGGAGCCGGTGCCCTCGACACCGAAGGCGACGATCGTGCCTTCTGCACCGACATGCTCGCGGCAGAAGCTCAACAGCGTGTCGAACCCGGCGATCGTGGCCGGGATGAACAATTCGGCGAGACGCCCGCCGAGTCCGTCGAGCAGAACAGCGACGTGTTCGTCTTTGTGGGTGTCGACGCCGACGATGACATCGTCGCGGCGCAGCTTCATGCTGGGCACGGCCGTGGGTCTCCTTCACAGATCCCGGTCTCCGGTTCCGCTGGCCGGGCGGGCGGACAGGACTGCGATGGGACCTGGTTGCGTCAGGCTCCTATGAGGTCACTGCCCACCCGGTCAGCGGGCAGGGCGTCGCCGCCGCCCGAGCCGACACGTCAACGCGAAGGCACCCGCAGGGCCGGTCATAACAAGGGTCAGACCCGACCGGCGGCGACCACACGATGCTCGCAGTCGTAGG
>NZ_JBBEGL010000027.1:0-1135 GCF_037400275.1 Actinomycetospora aeridis
CTAGTGTCCTGAGTCGAAAGTTCCGCGCCGGTTGTTAGTGTGGGGTATGGCTCGTGGACCACAGCCGTTGCCGATCGATCTGTCCGATGATGAGCGCGAGCAGTTGCTGTCGTGGTCGCGGCGGCGGACCAGTGCGGCCGGGTTGGCGATGCGCAGCCGGATCGTGCTGGCCGCGGCCGAGGGCGGCTCCAACACCGAGATCGCTGCGCGCTTCGAGCTCGATCGCGGCACGGTGCGGCGGTGGCGGGATCGGTTCGTCGAGGCCCGTCTCGACGGGTTGGTCGACGAACCGCGGCCGGGCCGGCCGCGGTCGGTCTCCGACGCCGAGGTCGAACAACTGATCACGAAGACCCTGGAGTCCGCGCCGAAGGACGCGACGCACTGGTCGACCCGGTCGATGGCCGCGCACCTGGGGATGTCGCAGTCGACGGTCTCGCGGGTCTGGCGGGCGTTCGGGCTGGCCCCGCACAAGACCGAGACCTGGAAGCTGTCGAAAGACCCGCAGTTCACCGACAAGGTCCGCGACATCGTCGGGCTCTACCTCGACCCACCCGAGCGGGCGCTGGTGCTGTGTGTGGACGAGAAGACCCAGGTCCAGGCGCTCGACCGCACCGCCCCGACCTTCCCGATGCTGCCCGGCACCCCCGAGCGGGCCAGCCACGACTACGTCCGTCACGGCACCTCGAGCCTCTACGCCGCGCTCGACCTGGCCACCGGCAAGGTCATCGGCTCACTGCACTCGCGCCACCGTGCGGTCGAGTTCGGCAAGTTCCTGCGCAAGATCGACGCCGAGGTGCCCGACGACCTCGAGGTCCACCTGGTCCTGGACAACGCCTCGACCCACAAGACCCCGGCGATCAAGCGCTGGTTGGCCGCGCACCCCCGGTTCGTCCTGCACTTCACCCCGACCAGCAGCTCGTGGCTCAACCTCGTCGAACGCTGGTTCGCCGAGCTGACCACCAAGAAGCTGCAGCGCTCAGCGCACCGCTCGGTGTCTGCGCTCAACGCCGACATCCGGTCCTGGATCAAGACTTGGAACGACAACCCCAAGCCCTACGTCTGGACCAAGACCGCCGACGACATCCTGAGCAGCATCGCCAACTACTGCCGACGAATTTCTGACTCAGGACACTAG
>NZ_JBBEGL010000028.1:0-924 GCF_037400275.1 Actinomycetospora aeridis
CGAGGAAGTTCAGCGAGGAGATGCGTCAGCGGGCCAAGCGCATGGTGCGTGAGGCCCGCGAGCAGGAGCCCGGGTTGTCGGTCAACGAGGCGTGTAAGCGCATCGGTGGCCAGTTGGGGATCGTCCCGGACACGCTGCGCGGATGGTGCAAGCAGGCCGACATCGACGACGGCCTGCGCCCGGGGACGACGACCGCGGAGTCCGAGGAGCTCAAGCGGCTGCGCCGGGAGAACGCCGAGCTCCGCCGGGCGAACGAGATCTTGAAGACCGCGTCGGCGTTTTTCGCGGCGGCGGAGCTCGACCGCCATACCCGTTGATCGTGGACTACATCGATCAGCACAAGACCCGGTTCGGGGTCGAGCCGATCTGCCGTGCCCTCACCGGTGAGGGCATCGCGGTCGCCCCGAGCGGCTACTACGCGGCCAAGACCCGCCCGCCGGCGCGGCGCACGCTGTCCGACGCCGCGCTCGCCGAGCAGATCGAGGCGACATTCTGGGATCCGAGCAAGGGCCGCGGGGTCTACGGGGCCCGCAAGATGCACGCCCAGCTGCGCCGCGACGGTGTCACCGGCCCCGACGGCCAGCCGGTGGCGCGCTGCACCGTAAAGCGGCTCATGCGCTCGCTCGGGCTGCGCGGGGTCCGGCGCGGCCGCGCGGTGTGGACCACCCGCGCGGACCATCGCGCCGGGCGGGCCCCGGATCTGGTCGATCGAGACTTCACCGCCACCAGGCCCAACGAGCTGTGGGTGGTCGATCTGACCTACGTGCCGACCTGGTCGGGCACGGTGTTCACCGCGTTCGTCTCCGACGTGTACTCGCGGCGCATCGTCGGGTGGCGCTGCGCGTCCTCGATGCCCACCGAGCTCCCCCTCGACGCGCTGGAGATGGCGATCTGGACCCGCGAACGCGCAGGCCACACCACTGA
>NZ_JBBEGL010000029.1:0-813 GCF_037400275.1 Actinomycetospora aeridis
GGCCGGGTTGACCCGGGCCGCGCAGCGGCTGCTGGCCCACCTCGACCCCGACGGCGCCGCCCCGACACCCGACGAGGACGGCCCGGACACCGTGCAGCTGCTGCGCCACCGCAACGGCACCCTGGACCTGCGCGCCCGCCTCAGCGACGTCATCGCCGCCACGATGATCGACGACGGGTTCGAGGTCATGTCGCGCCCCGCCGGGCCCGACGACCACCGCGACGTGGCCGTGCGCCGCGCCGAAGCGCTCAAAGAGCTCTTCGCCCACGCCTTCGGCCCCGGCGGGCTGATCACCGACACCCGCCACGAACCCCGACCCGACCAGCCCGCCACCCCCGAACCGGCCGGTTGGACCCACAACGAGCCGACCGACGAGCCGACCGAGCCGACCGAGCCCGTGGACGGTCGGGACGGGCTGATCCCGGCGCCGCGGCGCCCCGAACCCGAGCAGCCCGCCCGGGCTGCCAGCACCGCGGGCACGGCAGCGGGGGCGGGGCGGGCGCTGATCGCGGTCACCATCGACCACGACTGGCTGCGCCGCGCCGTCGGCCACGGCGTCCTCGACGACCAGCAGCTGGTCGACGCCGCCACCCTGCGGCGGCTGGCCTGCGACGCCGACGTCATCCCCCTGATCCTCGGCAGTCGCTCCGAACCCCTCGACATCGGCCGCCGCTCCCGCACCGTCCCCGACGCCATCCGCCGCGCGCTGACCGTCCGCGACCAAGGCTGCGCGTTCCCCGGCTGCCCCCGACGACCGCGGCGCTGCCACGCCCACCACATCAGATTCTGGGGCCACGGCGGCCCGACCGAGAT
>NZ_JBBEGL010000030.1:0-722 GCF_037400275.1 Actinomycetospora aeridis
ACACAGATGACCATGACCGAGGACCGTGGCAGCGGTAATGACGTGGATCCGGCGCGGGCCGCGGTCAACGACATGCTCGAGGCGGGGCTGCTCGACGGGGTGATGGAGCGGGCCTCGGCCGGGGAGCTGACGTTGACCGGCGAGGGCGGGTTCCTGCCCGAACTGGTGCGCTCGGTGCTCGAGCGGGGCCTGTCGACCGAGCTGACCGAGCACCTGGGCTACGAGAAGGGCGACCCGGCCGGGCGGGGCTCGCCGAACTCACGCAACGGGCACACCCCCAAGACCCTGGCGACCGAGGTCGGGCCGGTGGGACTGGCGGTGCCGCGGGACCGGGCCGGGTCGTTCGAGCCGCGGCTGGTTCCCAAGGGCGCGCGGCGCGCCGGCGGCCTCGACGACATGATCATCTCGCTGTACGCGGGCGGGATGACCGTGCGCGACATCGGGCACCACCTGCAGCGCACGATCGGCACCGAGCTCTCCCACGACACCATCTCCAAGGTCACCGACTCGGTGCTCGAGGAGGTCAAGGCCTGGCAGGCCCGGCCGCTCGAGGAGATCTATCCGATCATCTACCTCGACGCGCTGGTGGTGAAGGTCCGCGACGGCCACCAGGTCCGCAACCGGTCGGCCTACATCGCCGTCGGAGTGGATCTCGACGGGATCAAGCACGTGCTCGGGATCTGGGTCCAGGCCGGCGAGGGCGCGAAGTTCTGGGCCGGGGT
>NZ_JBBEGL010000031.1:0-592 GCF_037400275.1 Actinomycetospora aeridis
AGCAGCGGTGGGATCACCGAGCGGTGGGGACAGTTGCCGAGGTGGACGGTGAGGTTGCGGTTCATCGCCGAGCCGATGGGGAAGGCGTCGAAGCCGGGTGGGTAGACCCCGATCACGCCGATCGTGCCGGCCTTCGCGACGGCGTCCACCGCCCAGCGCGCGGCCTGGGACGGTCGGGTGCCGTGCCGCCAGGTGAGCTCGCCGCCCTGCGAGGCCTCGCGCTGCTCCTCCTCGGACGCCTCACCGGACGGCGGGGGGTAGGCGTCGACGCCGACGGCGTCGATGACCCGGTCCGGGCCCACGCCGTTGGTCAGATCGCGCAGGGCCTCCACCGGGTCCTCGGCGGAGAAGTCGACGGGTTCGGCGTGCTGGCCGCGGGCCAGCTCGAGCCGGTCGTGGACCTGGTCGACGGCGAGGACGCGGCCGGCGCCGAGCTTCCAGGCCGAGGCGATGGCGAGCTGTCCGACCGGGCCGGCCCCGAACACGGCGACGGTGTCGCCGCGGCCGACCTCGGCCAGGCGAGCGCCGTACCAGCCGGTGGGGAACACGTCGGAGCAGACGATGGCCTGCTCGTCGATGACCTCGTCGGGGA
>NZ_JBBEGL010000032.1:0-588 GCF_037400275.1 Actinomycetospora aeridis
CAGACCACGGTGCAGACCTGCACGGTGCACCTGCTGCGCGCCGCGATGCGGTTCGTGTCCTACACCGACCGCAAGCGCGTCGCCGCCGCGCTGCGCCCGATCTACACCGCCCCCACCGTCGAGGCCGCCGAAACCGAGCTGGCCGCGTTCGCCGACAGCGAGTTCGGGCGGCGCTACCCGGCCGCGGTCGCGACCTGGCAGGCCGCGTGGGAGCGATTCATCCCGTTCCTGGAGTTCCCGCCCGAGCTGCGGCGGATCATCTACACCACGAACTCGATCGAGTCCCTGAACTTCCAGCTCCGCAAGATCATCAAGAATCGGGGTCACTTCCCCAGCGACGACGCCGTGATCAAGCTGCTCTGGCTGGCCATCCGCGACATCGAAGACAAGCGAGCTCGCGCCCGAGCCAAGGAGGCCGGCCTCCCCGGCCACCAACGCAAGGCCCCCGGCAAGCTCGTCGAGGGCAGCACCGTCGTGGGCTGGAAACAAGCCCTCGGCGCCCTCGCCCTGGCCTATCCCGACCGCATCGGCCCCTACCTCAGCTGACCGACCCATAGATCAACTTACACAGACAACTTGACAGGCCCC
>NZ_JBBEGL010000033.1:0-381 GCF_037400275.1 Actinomycetospora aeridis
CGCGAGCCCGTGGCGCCGGTTGGGCACGCCCCCGAGCCGGGTAGGCCAAGCACACCGGTTCACCCTCCAGCCGGCACAGACGCAGTCCGACGAGAGGGGATCGGCTGATGAAGGCCGTCGTGTGGCACGGACCGGGACAGATCTCGCTGGACGAGGTGTCCGACCCGAAGATTCAGGACCCGGGTGACGCGGTCGTCCGCCTGACCATCAGCGCGATCTGCGGCACCGACCTGCACATGATCCGCGGGACGTTCCCCGGCATGAGCGACGGGCGGGTCCTCGGTCACGAGGGCGTCGGCGTCGTCGAGGAGGTCGGCTCGGACGTCCGGGCCTTCCGGCCCGGCGACCGGGTCGTCGTGCCCTCCACGTTGTGCTGCGGCT
>NZ_JBBEGL010000034.1:0-317 GCF_037400275.1 Actinomycetospora aeridis
TGACCCACTCCAGGCCCTACAACCCCCGCTGCTGCGGCAAGATCGAACGACTGCACCAGACCGCCCGGGGCTGGCTGGCCCGCCGCCCGGCCCCAGCGACGATGACCCAGGCCCGCGCACTGTTCGCCGAGTTCACCGAGCACTACAACACCTACCGGCCCCACCAGGCCCTCGACGGCGCCCTACCCGCCCAGCGATACCGGCCCGGCGCGCCCACCGTGCTACCCGTGCTCGAGGTCGAACCCGCCGACGCCCACCTGCCCGCCGGCGCGCTGCTGCGCGAGGTCAACCGCGGCGGGCGGATCGGCTACGCCGGA
>NZ_JBBEGL010000035.1:0-300 GCF_037400275.1 Actinomycetospora aeridis
CCGGTTGTGGGTCGCGGACTTCACCTACGTCGCGACGTGATCGGGCATGGTCTACGTCGCGTTCGTCCTTGACGCCTACTCCCGGCGCATCCTCGGGTGGCGCGCCGCCACCACGATGCGCACCAGCTTGGTGCTCGACGCCCTCGAGCAAGCCGTGTGGACACGTCGGCAGGAAGACATCACCGAGCTCGGTGGGCTGGTGCACCACTCCGACGCCGGCAGCCCAGTACACCTCGATCGCCTTCACCGAACGTCTCGCCGAGACCGGCGCCGCCCCCTCAGTCGGCTCGGTCGGCGACG
>NZ_JBBEGL010000036.1:0-250 GCF_037400275.1 Actinomycetospora aeridis
AACGAGCTCTGGCAGATCGACGGGGCGATGCACCACCTCGCCGACGGCCACGGGTACTGGGCGGTCGACATCATCGATGACCACTCCCGGTTCTGCGTGGGGATCGAGCTCGGCCAGGCGCTGACCTCCAGCCTGGCCTGGACCGCGATGCGCACCGCGGTCGCCGGGCACGGGCTGCCCGCCGGGTTGCTCTCGGACAACGGGCTGTGCTTCACCGGGCGGCTGCGCGCGGTCACGGTCAGCTTCGAAC
>NZ_JBBEGL010000037.1:0-223 GCF_037400275.1 Actinomycetospora aeridis
GGTCACCATCGACCACCGCTTTCTCTGCGAAGCCCTCGCCGAACAGAACGGCGGGTTCGGGACGTTGGACTCGGGCTTCACCGTCGACGCCGCCACCGTGCGCCGGTGGGCCTGCGACGCCGAGATCGTGCCGGTCGTGCTCGGCTCGAAATCGGAGCCGCTGGATGTCGGGCGGCGTCAGCGCACCGCCACCGACGCGATCCGCCGCGCGCTGCACCTGCGG
>NZ_JBBEGL010000038.1:0-212 GCF_037400275.1 Actinomycetospora aeridis
TCGTACGGGTCGTCGTGGTGCTGTTCGTGGAGGGGCAGGGGTCGCGGTAGCCCGGTGGCCGCGGGGTGGGGTGCGGGTAGGGGGTCGGTGATGCGGCGGGGTCGGGTGGTGTAGCGGGCGCCGGCGCGGGTGGTGACCTGGAAGTGGCCGGGGGCGGGTTGGGTGATGGTCCAGCCGGCGTCGTGTTTGGCGCGGTGGTGGTGTCGGCACAG